>NZ_LT546028.1:814569-1280966 GCF_900078305.2 Corynebacterium bouchesdurhonense | reverse complement strand
GATCTTCCTGATTGATAGTCCCTGCCCACGCAGGAACCGAATTTGAGCCCATTGATCCAAAGAAATCACCCATCCAATCTTTTTCGGATGGGCTACATTTCGAGGAGCGTTTTGGGCTACTTTTCAACGAGCGCTGACAGGGTTTTTGACTTCTAGCCCGTCAGGCACCCGTGCTACATAAAGGTATGGCATCGACCTTGAGGCGGTGTCTTCTCATGGCCCCACTACGATCCAAGGAGATTGACGTGAAACGAGCAGCGATCGCAGCCACCGCCCTTGCCCTCGCCCTCACGGGGTGTTCGGCCGCCGACCCGGAACCCGCCGCCGATGGGACGGTGTCCCAGGATACATTCCTGACTACCCATGGCCTGGCCGCCATGGACGCGGTGGAGATCGTTGATCACCTCGACCGGCAGAAGGTCACTGAGCGTCCCACGGATCTGATCGCCTCAGTGCGTGCCGATGAACTGCTGCTCTCGAGCGATGACCAGGAAGTCGTGGTCGATCTTCCCGACAATCAGACGTATGTCTCGATCGCACCCTATCTCACCTCCACCCACGACTGCTTCTACCACAGCCTCACGACCTGCCAGGGGGAACTCGACAATGAGGATATCCAGGTCACGATCACCGATGAGGCGACCGGTGAGGTGCTGGTGGACGAGGCGACAACCACCTACGACAACGGGTTTATTGGCTTCTGGCTTCCCGATGATGTCACCGGCCTGATTGAGGTCAGCTACCAGGGGCGTACCGGCACCACGGAGTTTTCCACCACCGACGACGGTGCCACCTGTGTCACAGACCTGCGCCTGACGTGATGGCTCAGCAGGGTTCTCACCTGCGCCTGTCTCCCGTGTCACTGAAATCTTGCACCAAGGACGGTTAAATCATGACGAACGCTTTTTCCCGACGACAGTTTCTGCTCGGCGGGCTCATCCTCGCCGGCACCGGGGCCGTGGCCGCCTGCACCAGCGACCCTGGACCCGCTGCCCCGGCACCAGGTCCCTCCCTTCGCCCCACTCCCACCCCCACTGCGCTCGGTGAACCGACGGTGCGCCGGACACTGACCGCCCGGCCCCTCTCCCTGGATATCGGCGGCATCGAAGCCAAGACGTGGGGATACGTCTCTGACACCGGGGATGCGGCCATTGAGGCCACCGCCGGCGACGTCCTCCAGGTCGATATCACCAATGAACTGCCTGAGAGCACCTCCATCCACTGGCATGGCATCGCACTCCACAACGCAGCCGACGGTGTGCCCGGCATGACCCAGGACCCCATTGAACCTGGCGAGTCTTTCTCCTATGTTTTTGAAGTCCCCCACGGTGGCACCCACTTCTACCATTCCCACACCGGCCTGCAGCTTGATCGCGGCCTCCACGCCCCACTGATCGTCCGTGACCCGCAAGACGCTGAGGACCAGGACGTCGAGTGGACCATCGTGCTCGACGACTGGGTCGATGGCATTCAGGGCACTCCTGACGATGAGCTCAACAAGCTCACCGGAATGGGTTCGGGCGACCATAACGGGAGGATGGGAATGGGAGGTCACGGCCAGATGATGCACGGCACCCCGGACCGGGTACTGGGCGGGGATGCCGGCGATGTGATGTATCCGCACTACCTCATCAACGGACGTATCCCCCGTGCTCACCGGACCTTCGAGGCTCGCCCGGGCGACAAGGCCCGCCTGCGGTTTATCAACTCCGGCGGTGACACCATCTTCAAGGTGGCCCTCGGTGGTCACCGCATGACCGTCACCCACACCGACGGCTTCCCCGTCCAGCCCTGGGAGACCGAATCGATCTACCTGTCGATGGGCGAGCGTGTCGACGTCGAGGTCATCCTCGGCGACGGCATCTTCCCGCTCACGGCTTTGGCGGTGGGTAAGGACGACCGCGCCTTCGCCGTCATCCGCACCGCCGGCGGCCAGGCCCCCCGCCCCGATGTCGACTTCCCCGAGTTGTCGTCCACCGGACTGCTTCTGTCCTCCCTGAAGCCCGCAGACCGTGCACTCCTGCCCGAGGGCACACCAGACCGAGAAGTCAGCATCGACCTGGGCGGGCAGATGATGCCGTATGAATGGAGCATTCTCACCGACGGCCAATCCTCCTCCGCGACCGTGCAGGAGAGCCAGCGCCTGCGAATGGTCATGCGCAACAGGACCATGATGCCCCATCCCATGCACATCCACGGTCACACATGGGCGCTGCCCGGCAGCGGCGGGCTACGCAAGGACACCGTCCTTCTCCGCCACGGTGAAACCATGATCGCCGACCTGATCGCTGACAACCCCGGTGAGTGGGCATTTCACTGCCATAACGCCTATCACATGGAAACTGGGATGCTCAGCTCGCTTCGCTACGAGTAACCCCCACAGCAGGGTTAAGTGCCGAGGTGGGCAGAGTCGCTGCAGACCACCCACCGCGCAGCACGATGACCTCCCTCGGTGTTGTGGTCTTCCGAGACAACCAGAACACCGCCTTCTTCCCCACCGCCCCGGAATATGGAGATCTAATCCATGCCGAGCACCCCCCCGCAGAGCCGCCCATCGCGGTTGCCACGGTGCTCACCGCCGTGACCCTGGTGGCCTGTTCCTCAGGCGACGGCGAAACGCCGTCGCCGTCGGGGGCACCTTCCAGTTCCACTCACCAGGAGGCCAAACCGAGATTATCTACGCAGAGGAGGAACGTGCCCCGCTGCCGGACTTCTCCGGCCCGTCGCTGATGGAGGAGAGTCTACCTGTCACCTGTGATGGACCTGTTCGACCGTTCAATCGTTGCCCACACCGTGGCTACCTCGCCGACGACAGCGTTGACCGCCGAATCCTTAGCTCAGGCGATTAAAACGTGTGCGCCTGAACCTGGGTGGATGATGCACACCGATCAACCTAGCCCCTTTACACTCGACTTCACTGCGTGCTACGGCCGCCTCGATGCGCGCGAACATCCGGCCTCCGTCAGTACGGAGGTCCCCATCACCATTCGCGGTAACAAGCTTCAACCCGTGCTCTTCCGCTCTGTCGGTCCACTCGATCTGCGCCGGCTGTCGTGTTAGACGATCCAAGTCCTAGCAAACAATCGTGTCTAGCTCGCCTCGCTTAAAACTAGCGACCATCGCGTCGTAGTCGGGACGTTCCACGTCTTTCTTAGAAGCCGATATCGACTGATCCACATAGGTGTGTACGACCGTCCAGCCACGCTGCTTTGCAATGGCTTTACAGTCTTCTCGCTGACGCTCGATGGCAAGACCGTCCATGGCAGCATCGAGCGAGATGCGAAGGTAAATGGCAGCACGTGTTGTCACACGACTAGCGCTTGCTCGCCTTAGGTTACGTTGAACTTGAACTCGACGGTATGTCGTTGCAAAGTTACTCCCTCTCGTTAACACCATCAAAAGGAGTGTTATCCAATGAAAGCGTTCGGCTTCTTAAGCTTCGGGCATTACGCCTTCGGCAGCCAGTGCGGGCCATCTGCGGAAAAGATCGCCAAGACTCGTCTGGAGATCACCCAGGCTGCGGACGAAATCGGCGTGAGCAACGCGTCCTTCCGAGTCCACCACTTCGCGCTGCAGGCCTCCGCCCCGATGCCGCTGCTGTGTGCTATCGCGGCCACCACCAAAATCATCGAGGTGGGCACCGGCGGCATCGACATGCGCTAGCGCATATCGGGGTTGTAGCGTTTGAGTCATTGACTCCCGCCGTCTACAAGTACCTACACACTTGATCGGTGCTGCACGTTTCAGGATCCGGGTGCGCGGCGTCCTGGCTAAGGTCCGCGATAGTGTCGCGCAGCACGGAGAGCTGCGCGATCTGCTGCTCGATCTCAGCGAGGCGCACGTCAAGCAGGTCGCGCACGTGCTCGCAGGGCGCATGGCCGCCGTCGCGGATGTCGAGGATCTGGCGGATCTGGGCGAGGGTCAGCCCGGCGGCCTGGCCCCGGTGGATGAACCCGACCCGACCCACGGCATCCTCGGCGTAGTCCCGATAGCCGGAGGCCAATCGCTCGGCCGGAGGGAGCAGCCCCGACTCCTCGTAGAACCGCAGGGTCTTGGTCGTGGTTCCGGTTGCTTCCGCAAGCTGTCCGATCCTCATGTTCGCCGATTCCCCTTCCAATGGCCACCACACTTGACTTTCCATTGTACTGGAAGGTTCACAATGGTTCCATAGGAACTTTTGAACCACAGGGAAGAGACATCTGGAATGACAAACGAAAAGTTCGATCTGGCGATTATTGGTTCCGGCGGCGGAGCGTTTGCGGCCGCGATCCGGGCCACCGGGCTGGGCAAGCGCGTCGTGATGGTGGAGCGCGGCACCGTGGGCGGGACATGCGTGAACACGGGCTGCGTCCCGTCGAAGGCGCTCCTGGCTGCCGCGGAGGCCCGCCACGTGGCGTTGGATTCGGCCCGCTTCCCTGGGGTGGCGGCCTCGGCGGGCCCGGTGGACATGCCGGCCCTGATTCAGGGCAAGGCCGCGCTGGTTGAAAGCATGCGCACGGAGAAGTACGTCGATCTGGCCGCGGACTACGGGTGGACGATGATCTCGGGGGACGCGTCGTTCACCGGAACCCAGGACGCACCGCTGCTCCGGGTGATCTCCCCGGATGGTGCAGTGAGAACGATCGAGGCCGGGCACTACCTCGTGGCCACTGGCTCCGCACCCTACGTGCCCCCCGTTCCCGGACTGGCCGAGGCCGGGTACCTGACCTCGACGACGGCGATGGAACTGGACGAGGTGCCCGAATCAATGCTGATCCTGGGCGGAGGCTATGTTGCCCTGGAGATGGCACAGCTTTTCTCCCGGCTGGGCTCCCGGGTGACCATGCTGGTCCGTTCCCGGTTGGCCTCGCAGGAGGAACCGGAGGCATCCAAGGCGTTGGCGGGGGTGTTCGCCGACGAGGGGATCCGGGTGGTCCGGCGGGCCATGGCCGACTCCGTGGCCTCCGGCCCGGACGGGGTCTCGGTGACGGCAAACGTGGCCGGGGACGAGGAGGTGTTCCGCGCTTCCCACATCCTCGTGGCACTGGGCCGCCGCCCGGTGACCGAGGGACTGGACCTTGACGCCGTCGGGGTGAAGACCGGCGCATCCGGCGAGATCGTGGTCGATTCCCGCCTGGCCACGTCCAACCCGCGGGTTTGGGCCGCCGGGGACGCGACCGGCCATCGGGAGTTCGTTTACGTCGCAGCGGCCCACGGCGCCCTGGCCGTGGACAATGCGTTCACCGATGCCCTGGCCGAGGTCGACTACCGGCACCTGCCCCGGGTCACCTTCACCAGTCCCGCCATCGGGGCGGTCGGGATGACGGAAAAGGAAGCTGTCGCCGCCGGGATCAGCTGCGAGTGCCGGGTCCTCCCCCTGGAGTACGTGCCGCGAGCCGTGGTCAACCGCGACACCCGCGGCTTCATCAAGGTTGTCGCGGACCGCGACACCGGACGGATCCTGGGCCTCTCCGCGGTGGCCAAGGACGCCGGGGAAATCGCCGCCGCCGGCGTCTACATCCTCGAAGCGGGCATGACCACCGCGCAGGTCGCCGCCGCCTGGTGCCCCTACCTGACGATGGCCGAGGGCATCAGGATCGCCGCCAAGGCCTTCACCACCGACGTCTCCAAGCTCTCCTGCTGCGCCTGAGCTGCAGCCCCCACTACCGAAGCAAAGGAATGCCATGACCGCCACCGACCAGGCCCTCACCTATCTGTTGTCCCCCGCGCGCTCCGGAATAGACCCGGAATTGTTCATGCCGCTGCTGCGGCTCCTGGCCGAGGGCGAGCCCGTCACGGTCGCCGAACTGGCCACCGCCAGTGGCCGGAGCGAAGACACGGTCCGGCAGGGACTGGCCGCCGTCCCGGACACCGAGTACGACGACGAGGGCCGCATCATCGGCCTGGCCCTGACGATGCGGCCCACCCCGCATCGCTTCACCCTGGCCGGGGAACAGCTCTACACCTGGTGCGCCCTGGACACCCTCTTCTTCCCGGCCCTGATCGGGAAGGCCGCAACCATTGAGTCGACCTCCCCGGGTAGCGGGACCCTCATCCGGGTGATGACGGGCGCGGACGGCACGGTGACCTCCGTGCAGCCGGCCACCGCCGTCGTGTCCATCATCAGCCACCCGGGCACGGGGCCGGTGCGGTCATCGTTCTGCAACCAGGTCCACTACTTCGCCTCCCGCGAGGACGCCCAGCCGTGGTTGGATTCCCATCCCGACGGCGAAGTCCTGGACATCGAGGCGGCACACCGGGCCGGTGCCGCCATGGCCGCCGCCTTCCTCGCCGCGGCCGCCACGCGGGCCCCCGCGGCGCAGGACTCCTGCTGCTGAGCTTTAGACATGACATGACCCAGCACCCAGAACAGCCAGACACCGGCCATCAACCCGTCCGGCAGACCGGTCGCCCCGGGCGATACCACACACTGGCCGCAGGAATCGGCATAGCAGCGGCCATGATCCTGTGCTGCGCAGGACCCATCCTCATCGCCGCCGGAGCCCTCGGCGCGATCGCCGGATTCTTCTCAAATCCCCTCGTGTTACTCGCGGCCGCCACGGTGCTCCTGGCCGGGATCATCGCCGTCACCAGGCAGCGAAAACGCCGCAGGACCGACGACTGCTGCCCTCCCGCATCCCCCGAGCACCACCGCACCGCCTGAGTCCCCATTCCTGGAAGGAACCACCAGACACCATGACATACCCGAGATCCCGCCGTTCTCTGTCCGTTCCCCGGCCCAGGCACCTCGCCTCCGCCCTGTTTCTGGCAGCGGTCATGGCACTGACAACCGCCTGCGCCAGCTCACCGAGCGGCCCGTCGGCCGCGCCAGGCGGTTCGTCGCCCGACGCGGCCGGTGCCGTTGCTGTTACGGTCTCCGACATTGACGGCACTACCCGGACCATCCCGGACGGTAAGCCCGCAGCACTGTTCTTCTTCTCTGTCGGATGCGGTGAGTGTGTGGAAGGGGCCGATTCCCTGAACAAGGCCTCCACGGCCCTGGGAAGCTCGGCCGACTACCTCCTGGTGGACGTGGACCCCCGAGAACCGAAGGAGACCATCAACGGATTCCGCGATTACATCAAGGCCCCTGAGCTCCCTGCCGTCATCGACACCGGGGCCACACTGACCACCCGGTACAAGGTCACCTCCATAAGCACCCTGGTGGTGGTCGACGCGAAGGGTGACGTTACCTTCCGGGCCACCGACCCGTCTGCGGAAAAGATCCAAGAAGAACTCACCAAGGCCGGTGCCCAATGACAGCCCTGCTTGCCCTGGCCTTCGCCGCTGGAATGATTGCCCCGGTCAATCCCTGCGGTTTCGCCCTCCTGCCCGCCTGGATAGCCCAGACCATCGGGGACGCCCGGACGCGCCCGCTCGCGCTGCGTCTGGCCCACGGGCTCCGGGCCGGGCTCGCGCTCAGCCTCGGCTTCGCCGGGACCCTCGCAGCCTTCGGGCTGATCGTCAGCGCGGGCGCCAGGACCCTGATCAGCGCAGCGCCCTGGCTGGGAATGGCCACCGGGGTGATCCTTCTCCTGCTGGGCCTGGCCATGCTCACCGGACTCACACCACGGCTCCGTCTGCCGGCCTGGGCCACGAAACCCCGCACACAAGAAGCCGCAGGGGCAGGGCACAAAACCGGGCGCATGGTGGCCTTCGGGGTCGGATACGCCGCAGCATCCCTCGGCTGCACCCTCGGGGTGTTCCTGGCCGTGATCGCCCAAGCCCAGGCCGTCGCCAGCTACGCCGGGCTGCTCGCGGTCTTCGCCGCCTACGCCGCAGGCTCGGCCACTGTCCTGATGCTCGTTTCGGCAGGCACGTCCATCGCCGGGGCCGCCCTCGGGCGAAGAATCACCGGCCTGGCCAAGCACAGCAACCGCATCGCCGCCTTCATCCTCACCATAACCGGCGCCTACCTCAGCTGGTATTGGTATCCCGCCGCCACCGGCGGAACCGCACAGGCCAACAGCCTCGCCGTATGGTCAGCCGCCGCCAGCGCCTGGATCAGCGACAACAGCGCCCTGATCGCAGCCCTCGCCGCAGCCGTGGTGCTCGCATCGGCATTGGCCGCCCTCAACCGGCGCAGGAGACTGCGCATCAGACAGGGAACGCCGCCCACAGGCGAGGGCCCCGGGCAAAGCGGGGAACCCGACTGCTGCACACCAACTCCGGACAACAACTCGACCGAGGACCGGCCAGGCACGATCCCGTAGCTGGCCGAGGACTCCCAAAAAGCAAGGGGGAGAGGGAACCTTGCCCATCTTCTGGCAAACGAGGCGCCCGCCTATCAGGACAGGTTGGTACAGCGGCATCAGGCCGGAAGTCAATTCGTGCAGAGGACTTCGGGCAATCCGTCAGGAGCCCTCTGTACCGCCCCCCGCAATGACGGGAACGTCAGTGTGGTGGACTTCGGAAAGCCACAGTGACACCCACTAGTTGTACTCGACCGTGACGTTGGTGGCACTTTCGGTCTTGTGAAATAGCTAGGCCTCCTGGCTTAGTGGAGCTGTCTAGTTCTTCACTGCCAGGAGGCCTCTATGCCCAACGGTAACGCCCGCTTGACCACGCATGCGAGAGCGTTGCTGGTGGCCAGGCAAGCTCATCCATATCGATGTGAAGAAACTCAGCCGCATCCCCGACAGCGGCGGTTGGCGAGTCCACGACCGATCCGCGACCGGAAGACCCGATCGGGTTCGACCACGTCCATGCCGCTGTCGATGACCACACCCGACTCACTTATATGGCCCACTAGCGGTCGCGGAGCGTCCTGAAAACCTAAAGTTTTATGAGACACCCGGCAGGAACTGGAATGTGAGACCGTTTCAAGGGGCAATTGGCCTCCTCCCCGTCTCACTAAAGCGTCTCGCCCTAAGTTGTCGCAGGGTGGTGCTCGGTAGGGGTTTGTGAGGCATAATCGAGACATGAGGCTTTTGGGGTACACCCATCTGTACGCGCTGACCTGCGGCGTTGTGGGTTGTGCCGAGCGTGCTGCCGGAGTCCCTTTCAGTGTCCCTGGGGTAGGAGCGGCCGCATGAAGGTGCGCTCGTACCGCAGGACGCACCCGGACTCGTCTCGAATCCGGTCAGCGGCGATGAAGTCCGGGTGGGTGCCGAACAAGGTGCGGTACTGCTCGTAGGCAGCCAGGCTGGGGAAGCTGAACAGGGATTCCGCACGGTCACTCACACCTTCCGCGGGTAGGTAGTACCCGTGGTGGGTGCCGCCGTGTTCGTCGACATGCCGCATCCAAGCGCGGGCGAACTGTTCAAAGGCCGCGATCTGGTCGGGGTCGATGGTGTAGTGGACGACACAGGTGATCACATCCACAACGCTAGGCCCACAGGCGCTCATTGGGGAGCCTTTGTCTGTGCGCCTCGTGGTGCACCTGGGGCACACCAATCTGCCTGGTTTACCTGCGAAAATGCGTCAGTTCGCCAAGTTGGCGCCGAGTTCAACGGTGAGAACTCCGACGGCGATGAGGAGGATGCCGAGGGCCATGGTTCGGGTGAGGGGTTCGTGGAAGATGACCCGGGCGAGGATCGCGGTGAGAGCTACGCCGGATGCTGCCCAGATGCCGTAGGCGACGCCAAGGGCCATGCCGTCGGCCAAGGCGAGACTTAAGGCGACGAACGCCACGAGATACCCCGCGATGACGCCGATGAACCATTTCTTCACCCGGCCACCGTCGGAGGCTCGTAGCGACATGGTCGCGACGACTTCGGACAAGATGGCGCCTGCGAGGTATGTCGTTGCAAAGTTACTCCCTCTCGTTAACACCATCAAAAGAAGTGTTATCCAATGAAAGCGTTCGGCTTCTTAAGCTTCGGGCATTACGCCTTCGGCAGCTAGTGCGGGCCATCTGCGGAAAAGATCGCCAAGACTCGTCTGGAGATCACCCAGGCTGCGGACGAAATCGGCGTGAACAACGCGTCCTTCCGAGTCCACCACTTCGCGCTGCAGGCCTCCGCCCCGATGCCGCTGCTATGTGCTATCGCGGCCACCACCAAAATCATCGAGGTGGGCACCGGCGGCATCGACATGCGCTAGCGCATATCGGGGTTGTAGCGTTTGAGTCATTGACTCCCGCCGTCTACAAGTACCTACACACTTGATCGGTGCTGCACGTTTCAGGATCCGGGTGCGCGGCGTCCTGGCTAAGGTCCGCGATAGTGTCGCGCAGCACGGAGAGCTGCGCGATCTGCTGCTCGATCTCAGCGAGGCGCACGTCAAGCAGGTCGCGCACGTGCTCGCAGGGCGCATGGCCGCCGTCGCGGATGTCGAGGATCTGGCGGATCTGGGCGAGGGTGAGGCCCGCGGCCTGGCCGCGGTGGATGAAGTCGATCCGAGCGACCGTCTCGGGCGCGTAGTCGCGGTATCCGGACGGCGTGCGCTCGGTCGGGGGCAGAAGGCCCTGTTCCTCGTAGAAGCGAAGGGTCTTCGCGGTAGTGCCCGCCCTCTCGGCGAGTTCTCCGATCCACATTGCTGTCTCCCTCCGTGGCCGCGCTTGACCTTCCCCTGCACTGGAAGGTCCAGTATGGCTGAGACAGAGCAGAAAGCCAAGAGTTGACAGGAGTAGCGATGCCTACGAAATACGATCTCGCCATCATCGGATCGGGAGGCGGCGCGTTCGCCGCTGCGATCCGCGCCAGCACGCTCGGGAAGTCGGTGGTGATGATCGAGCGCGGGACGCTCGGCGGCACCTGCGTGAACACGGGCTGCGTCCCGTCGAAGGCGCTCATTGCCGCGGCCGGCGCGCGGCACGTCGCGGTCGACGCCGCAACCCGGTTCCCCGGGATCGCGACGACGGCGGATCCCGTCGACATGCCCGCGCTGATCGCTGGGAAGCAAGCGTTGGTGGAGTCGCTGCGCGGCGAGAAGTACGCCGACGTCGCCGACTCCTACGGCTGGCAGGTCCTCCGCGGCGACGCCTCGTTCGTGGGCACCCCTGATGCGCCGGTTCTCGATGTTGCCGGATCCGACGGAAGCGTCGAGACCATCGAGGCCCACCACTACCTGGTCGCGACTGGTTCTCGCCCGTGGGCACCGCCGATCGACGGCCTGGAGGAGACCGGATACCTGACCTCGACCACGGCGATGGAGCTGACGGAGGTCCCCGAGTCGCTGCTGGTGCTCGGCGGCGGCTACGTCGCCCTGGAGCAGGCGCAGCTGTTCGCCCGCCTCGGCTCGCAGGTCACGCTGCTCGTGCGGTCCCGGCTCGCCTCGAAGGAGGAGCTGGAGGTGTCGAAGGCGCTCCAGGAGGTGTTCGCCGACGAGGGCATCCGCGTCGTCAGCCGCGCAGTGCCCACCCGGGTCTCCCGCGGCACGGGAGGCGAGGCCGTCGTGACCGCCGCCTTGTCCGGCGGCTCGCAGGAGTTCCGCGCCGACCAGGTCCTGGTCGCCCTCGGACGCCGTCCCGTCACCGATGGCCTGAACCTCGATGCGGTCGGGGTGAATACCGGAGACTCCGGCGAGGTGGTCGTCTCCGACCGGCTGCAGTCCTCGAACCCGCGGGTCTGGGCCGCGGGCGACGTGACCGGGCACCCCGAGTTCGTCTACGTCGCCGCCCACCACGGCACCCTCGTCGCCGAGAACGCGTTCGCCGACGCCGACCGGTCCGTCGACTACGCCCGCCTGCCGCGGGTGACGTTCACCGGGCCCGCGATCGGCGCGGTCGGGATGACCGAGAAGGACGTCCTCGCCGCGGGGATCCGCTGCGACTGCCGCGTCCTGCCCCTGCACCACGTGCCCCGCGCCTTGGTGAACCGCGACACCCGCGGGTTCATCAAGATCGTCGTGAACGCCGAGACGAAAGAGATCCTCGGCCTGACCGCCGTCGCCAAGGACGCCGGGGAGCTCGCCGCCGCAGGCGTCCACGTGCTCGGCAGGACCGTCGCCGAGGTCGCCAACGCCTGGGCCCCCTACCTGACCATGGCCGAGGGCATCCGGATCGCCGCGAAGGCCTTCACCACCGACCCGTCGCTGCTGTCGTGCTGCGCATGAACGGCAACGCAGGCAATCGGGGAGATCTCATCCTGAAGCAGACGATGAGCGCCGATCAGGACCGCGACGAATGGCGCGCCGGTCCCGTCGTCGCTGCAGTGACCGGGCTGCTCTTGCTGGCATGCTGCGCGCTTCCGTCGCTGCTCTGCTGCGGCCTGCCGTTCATCGCGGCGGGCGGAGCACTCGCAGGCGTCGGTGGGCTCCTCGGTAATCCCTGGATCATCGGTGCCGGGACCGCCGTCGTGATGGCCGTCATGGCGGGGGTGCTCGTCAGGCTACGGCGGCGGCACCCGCGCCGCAGGCCCGGCTGCTGCGAAAATCCTTCGACCGCTGATCGGAACCGGTAGTTCGAGCGGATCCAGCGATCACTGCCACCTGCGGAGGCCGCTAAAATCGAAGCCCGACGGGAGAAGGAGGAGCAAAAAGCGTTCGAATCAACCGGTGACGAGGATAATACTGAGGCTGGATCCCGGCCGTCGCGACGCGGTCTCCGCTTCCGCCGAGACGAGAAAGGGTTGTGGGCACCTAGGCTGGGCGGCATGAACGACATGACCATAGCGCCCGGCCCGGGGATCCCCGACGGTGCGGTCATCGCCGCCGATCTCGCGGAGCGTTTCGCGAAATCGTCGACTCCGGGCGGCCAGGGCGTCAACACGACGGACGGCAAAGTCCAGCTTTCCATCGATGTCGCCGAATGCGCATCGCTTACCGACGCCCAGCGTCACCGTATCTCGCGCAACCTCGAGCACCGCCTAGACGGCTCCGTCTTTACCGTGACTGCGTCGACTCAGCGGTCTGTGTTTCGCTCCTGGTCCTCTCGCTTGCACCTGCGACACAGCCTCGTGTCCCCGGGCCGTAGCGTTCGGGGGAGCACAATAGCCCCAGTCCTCATCACGTCCCGGGATCAAAGAGTTCATCGCAGAGGTTAAGCACTACACGTTGAACTTGAACTCGACAACGTCGCCGTCGACCATCACGTAGTCCTTGCCCTCCTGGCGCACCTTGCCGTGGGAGCGGGCCTCGGCCATGGAGCCGAACTCGTCGAGGTCCTCGAAGGCGACGATCTCCGCCTTGATAAAGCCCTTCTCGAAGTCGGAGTGGATCACGCCGGCGGCCTTCGGGGCGGTGTCGCCCTTGCGGATCGTCCAGGCGCGGGCCTCCTTCGGACCCGCGGTGAGGTAGGTCTGCAGGCCGAGGGTGTCAAAGCCGGCCTTGGCCAGCGTCTGCAAGCCGGGCTCGTCCTGGCCCACGGCGGCGAGCAGCTCCGCGGCGTCCTCGGCGTCCAGCTCGAGCAGCTCGGTTTCGGTCTGGGCGTCGAGGAACACTGCCTCGGCCGGGGCCACCAAGTCGTGCAGCTCCTGCTTGCGGGCTTCGTCGGTGAGGACGGACTCGTCGGAGTTGAAGACGTAGAGGAACGGCTTGGCCGTCATCAGGTGCAGGTGGTGCAGGAGCGCCAGGTCGATCTCGCCGGCCTTGGACGCGGCGAATAGCGTGCGGTCATCCTCGAGCACCGCCTGTGCCTTCTTGGCCTCCTCCGCTTGGGCGGCGATGTCCTTGTCCTTGCGCCCGTCCTTCTCCAGGCGCGGCAGGGCCTTCTCAATGGTCTGCAGGTCCGCCAGGATCAGCTCGGTGTTGATCACGGAGATGTCGGAGGCAGGGTCCACCTTGCCGTCGACGTGGATCACGTTGTCGTCGGCGAACGCGCGCACCACCTGGCAGATCGCGTCGGCCTCGCGGATGTTGGCCAAGAACGCGTTGCCCATGCCCTCGCCCTCGGATGCGCCCTTGACAATGCCGGCGATGTCCACGAAGGACACCGTGGCGGGCAGCACCCGCTCCGAGGAGAAGATCTCGGACAGCCGGTCCAGCCGGGGGTCCGGCAGCTCGACCAGGCCCACGTTCGGCTCGATAGTGGCGAACGGGTAGTTGGCGGCCAGCACATCGTTGCGGGTCAGCGCGTTGAACAGGGTTGACTTTCCCACGTTGGGCAGTCCGACGATTCCAAGGGTAAGGCTCACGTGGCGACATCCTAGTAGACGCCCGCGACACGGGGCTGCGGAGGTACAAAGGGGCGTCGAAAAGCAACTGCCCATCGTGCACAATGGTACGGGTGAGCGACAACAACACGGGGACCCAAGTGCCAAGGCCCAACGACGACCGCGTAGACCGCGGCGTCGTCCTGAACGAGTGGGCCAAATCCGCCGCCAAGTTCGCGCTGCGGATGCTGGTCATCGCAGTGTTTGTGTTCGCCGTGGCGAAGTTGATCGGCGCGCTGTGGGCCGGCATCCTCCCCGCGATTCTTGCGCTGATCATCTGCACGGTGCTCGCGCCGATCGCGACGTGGATGCGCCGCCACAAGGTGCCGTCGGGGCTGGCCGCCATCATCACGCTGCTGGGGTTCGTCGCGCTGCTGGCGGCGGTGCTGATGCTGATCGCGCCGGACATGGTGTCGCATTCGCGCATCCTCTACCTGCAGGCGCTCGAGGGCATCCAACGGCTGCAGCTGTGGCTGCAGAACCCGCCGCTGAACATGAACCCGGAGGACCTCAGCGAGGCGATCAACGAGATCGCCCAGTGGGCGCAGAACCAGGCGGGCGCGATCGCGGGCAGCGTGTTCTCCGGCATCGGCACGGCGGCCGGCCTGTCCGTGACGGCGATGGTGATCACCGTGCTGACGTTCTTCTTCCTCAAAGACGGCCACCGCTTCCTGCCGTGGCTGCGCTCGGCCACCGGCGGCCGCAGCGGCCTGCACGCGACCGAGCTGCTCACGCGCGCCTGGAACACGCTCAGCGGCTTCATCCGGGCGCAGGCCATCGTCTCCATGGTGGACGCCACCTTCATCGGCGTGGGCATCTGGCTGGTGGGCGTGCCGATGGCGTTCACCCTGTCCGTGATCACGTTTATCTGCGGCTTCATCCCCATCGTCGGCGCGGTGGTCGCGGGCGCGCTCGCCGTGCTGGTGGCGCTGGTGTCGCTCGGCTTCACCGAGGCGCTGATCGTGCTGGCGATCGTGATCGTGGTGCAGCAGCTCGAGGGCAACGTCCTCTCCCCCATGCTGCAGTCGCGCGCGATGGACCTGCACCCCGTGATCGTGCTTATCTCCGTCACCGTGGGTGGCGGCATGTTCGGCCTGGTCGGGGCGTTTCTGGCGGTGCCGGTGGCGGCCATGATCGCGGTGGCCTACCGCTACGTGCTGGACATGCTGCGCCTACACGCGGGCGAGGTGGCCGCGGACGAGCTCGAGTTCCTCACCCCCGAGGGCCTCGCCATCGCCCAGATCGAGGAGGAGGAATCCGTCCACGAGCGCCGGCAGCTGCGCAAGGAGCGCGACTGGTCCACGGCCCCGGTTGTAGACGAGGTGGTCGAGCCCGCCCCGCCGGGTCCCGGGACCACGAGCTGGAAGAAGCTCCGCGAGCGCAGCCGCAAGATCCGCCGGGCCAGCGGCGACAATATCGAAGATTCGTTCGAGAAAACGGTGGGGCGCGCTGAGGCCGAGTAGGTCGCATCTGCTTAACTCGGCGGCATGTCTACCGCCACCGGATCGCTCGTTTTCCTCACCGGCCTACTCCTGGGCGTGATCGCGGGCGCGCTCGCGGCGTTGGTGTGGGGCCGCAGGCGGGAGCCGGCCCCGGCGCCGCCGGACCTGCGGCCCATCGCGCACTCGCTCGACCAGCTTCACGCCCAGCTTGGCGCCCTAGAGCGGGAGCAAGCGCTGGCCAGCAACGCCCTCGCCGGCCAGGTGCAGGCCATCGGCCGCACCTCGGCGCGATTGGGCACGCGCACGGAGCAGCTGGTCAACGCGCTGCGCTCGCCCCAAACCCGCGGGCGGTGGGGCGAGATGCAGCTCCAGCGCGTGGTTGAGCTGGGCGGCATGCTCGAGCACGTCGACTTCGACACGCAGGAGCACCTGCTTGTCGACGGCACCTTGGTCCGCCCCGACATGATCATCCACCTCGCACACGGGCGGACGATTGTGGTGGACGCGAAGGTGCCGTTCTCGTCCTACCTGGACGCCATGAATACCGAGGACCCGGAGGAGCAGCAGGCCTTCATGCGCCGCCACGCCCACCTGTTGCGCTCCCACGTGGACACGCTTTCCGCCAAGTCCTACATTGAGGCGTTCCAGCCCACGCCCGAATTTGTGGTCATGTTCGTACCCGCCGACCCGTTTTTGGACGCCGGGCTGCAGATCGACCCGGAGCTGTTGGACTACGCGTTCGCCCGCGACGTGGTCATCGCCACCCCCACCACCCTGTTCGCCCTCCTGCGCACCGTGGCGCTGGGGTGGCGCCAGGAATCCCTGAACGAGAGGGCCAAGGAGGTCCAGCGCCTCGGCGCGGAGCTGCACCAGCGGCTGGGCACCATGGCCGAGCACTACAACCGGGTCGGCTCCTCGCTGGAGAAGGCGGTCGAGGCCTTCAACGCCACGCTGGCGTCGATGGATTCGCGCGTGATGGTCACGGCCAGGAAGCTGGAGGAGCTCGACGTGCCCCTGCGCCGGAGCGGCTCGGCGGGGCTGCGGCCCGTCTCCGCGAGTCCCCGCCGGAGCGATCCGGCGAGCGACTAGGCTTTTAAGGCGTGTCTCATACGTCGAACCGGAACCGGCAAGCGCCCGCGGCCACCTTCACGGGCCTGCCGACGGGCTCCGCGATCGGCATCATCTTCGCCGCCCTCTTCACCGGCGCCCTAATCTCGGTGTCCACCGGAACGATCGGCTGGCCGCTGCCCGCCCTCTTCGCCGCGGCCGTGGTCCTGTGCACCACTGCCGTGAACCCACGCGGCATCTTCCTCACCGCCGCCTCCGCGCCCGTCCTGTTCGTGGTCGCGGTAGTTGCCGCCGGCTACGCCACCAACCGCGGGCAGATCTCCGCAGGCGGGACATCCTCGAAGACCGCGCAGCTTATGCTGGTCTACCCACTGCTGCAGCTCTTCCCCGTGCTGCTGACCGTCACGCTCGCGTCCGTCGCAATCGGCTGGGCGCGAATCCTGCTACTGAAGCGCCAGAACAAGGCGCTCGAGCGCGCGGAGAGCTCGCAGCGCTCGCGTCAGGCCGCCAGCAACCGGCGCACCAGTTCGCAGGGCGTGCGCGCGCGGGAGCGCAGCCGGTCGGTGTCGGTGCAGGAGTTGGTTTCGCGCGAGCGTACGGGGGCGTCGACAAGCAACAAGCCCCCGCAAGGCGGCTCGACCCGGATCTCGAGCCGGCTTGGCGACGATCTCTACGGCCGCTAGCTACCCCCGCGCCTCGCGCAGATCGCGCGGCAGAGCGAAGGTGATGGTTTCCACGGTGTTGGTGACCTCCTCGACGTCCGTGTAGCCGCGCTCCGCTAGGTGCGCGACCACCTCCTGCACGAGGATCTCGGGCACCGACGCGCCCGAAGTCAGGCCGATGGTTTGTGCGCCGTCCAGCCAGGACTCGTCGATCTGGTGGGCGTAATCGACCAGGTAAGAGGCCTTCGCGCCCGCCTCGAGCGCGACCTCGACGAGGCGCTTCGAGTTCGACGAATTCTGCGAGCCGACCACGATAACCAAGTCGCACTGCGGCGCGATGTTCTTCACCGCGGCCTGGCGGTTCTGGGTGGCGTAGCAGATGTCGTCGCTCGGCGGGTCCTGCAGGTGCGGGAAACGCTCCTTGAGCTTGGCCACGATCTCCATCGTCTCGTCCACCGAAAGGGTGGTCTGCGACAGCCACACCAGCTTCTGCTCCGGGCCAAACTCGGGGAGGCTGGCCACACCCTCGACGCCGTCCACGAGGTGGGTGACCTCGGGGGCCTCGCCGGACGTGCCCTCGACCTCCTCGTGGCCCTCATGGCCCACGAGCAGGATCTGGTACCCGTCGCGAGCGAAGCGCTTCGCCTCGTTGTGCACCTTAGTCACCAGCGGGCACGACGCGTCGAGGGTGAGCAGGTTGCGGCGCACCGCGGACTCGCGCACCGCGGGAGAGACGCCGTGGGCGGAGAACACCACGTGGGCGCCCTCGGGGACCTGCTCCGTGCCGTCCACGAAAACCGCGCCTCGCTCCTCGAGCGTCTTCACCACGTACTTGTTGTGCACGATCTCCTTGCGCACGTACACGGGTGCACCGTACTTGGCCAGTGCCTTCTCAACCGTCTCCACCGCGCGGTCCACCCCGGCGCAGTAACCGCGGGGCGCGGCGAGTAGAAGTTTTTTACCCGGAGCATTCATGGAACCGACCCTACCCAACGCACGTCTAAAACAGTAGAAGCCGCCGGCCTCACCTACCCTGTGGGGACGGCGCCGGAAAGAAGCCGTCTGAGGAGCAAACTGTGGGCGGAAGCCCCGGAAGTGAGGAGGATACGCGTGGCGGAAAAGAGTAGCCCGGAGAACCCGTGGAGCGTCTCGCGGCTCAACAACAGCGTCAAGGGCTGGATCGACCGCCTCGGCTGGATCTGGGTCGAGGGCCAACTCACGCAGGTGAACTCGAAACCGACCTGGCGTATCTCCTACCTGACGCTGCGCGACACCCAGGCGGAGGTCAGCGTGCCGCTCACCGCCAACACAAGCATGCTGCGCGCCATGGCCCGCCCGCCGAAAGACGGTGACCGCGTGCTCGTGCACGGCAAGCCGCGGTACTACACCGGCCGCGGATCCTTCTCGCTGGAGGTCACCGAGATCCAGCACGTTGGCGAGGGCGAGCTTTTGGCGCGCATCGAGGAGCTGCGGCGCCGGCTGGCCGCCGAGGGCCTGACCGACCCGGCGCGCAAACGCCGGCTGCCCTACCTGCCCAACAAGGTGGGCCTCATTACCGGGCGGGGATCTGCCGCCGAGCGCGATGTGCTCAGCGTTGCGCAAGCGCGGTGGCCGGGCGTGCAGTTCGAGGTGATCAACACCCCCGTGCAGGGCGCGCAGACGGTGCCCGCCGTCATCGAGGCGCTGGAGCGCCTAGACCGCAACCCTGAGGTGGACGTGATCATCATCGCCCGCGGCGGCGGCTCGGTGGAGGACTTGCTGCCCTTTTCGGAAGAGGCGCTGCAGCGGGCCGTGGCGGCCGCCGGGACTCCCGTCGTGTCCGCCATCGGCCACGAGCCGGACAACCCCGTGCTGGACAACGTGGCGGACCTGCGCGCGGCCACGCCCACCGACGCGGCGAAGCGGGTGGTGCCCGACGTGGCGCAGGAGTTCGCGTTCGTGTCCGAGGCACGCGCCCGCACCGCCTCCGCACTGCGCGGATGGGTGCGGCGCGAGGTGCAGGGGCTGCGAGCTATCCGCTCCCGCCCCGCCCTGGCTAACCCAACCGCCGGGATCACCCAGCGCCTGGACGAGGTGCAGCGCGAGGTGCAGCGGATGCGGCGCGAGATGACGCATGGCGTGCAGCAGGAGACGGCCCGGGTGGCGTCCCTTCGCGCGCAGGTGGCCGCGCTCGGCCCCTCCGCGACGCTGGCGCGCGGCTACGCCGTGGTGCAGGTTGTACCGCGGGACGGCTCGGGGCCGGAAGTGGTGACCAGCATCGAGCAATCACCGCCCGGCTCGCAGCTGCGGATCCGCGTCGGCGACGGCTCCATCACCGCCGCGGCGATGGGCACCACCCCGGCCGACTAACCGGCGGCCAGACCACCCTGCGGAACCTTTGTAGTTTTTGTAGTGACAGATTTTCGAAGCGAGGAGAACACGATGGCTGACAACACTTTCGGCGCGGGACAGCCCGGCGATAACGCCTTCCCGGACCCGGACACCCTGAGCTACGAGCGAGCCCGCGACGAGCTGGCGGAAACAGTGCGGATCCTCGAGCTGGGTCAGATGAGCCTGGACGAGTCGCTGAAGTACTGGGAGCGCGGCGAGGCGCTGGCGAAGCGCTGCGAGGTGCTGCTCCACGGCGCGGCGCAGCGCGTCGAGGCGGTGATTCAGGAGCGCGCGCAGGCCGACGGCCAGGCCGGGGGCACGAACGCGGGCGAGGCGCAGTAGGCCGCAGCGCGGGAGTCTCGGCGCGGGAGGCCGCGGCGCGGGAGTCTCGCCCGGCTAGGCCGCGCTTGCTGCGCTCGCCGCGATCGGCGCGGTGTGTAGCGCGGTGGAGATGAGCTGGCGGAACTCGTCATCGGTGCCGGCGCCGGTAACTAGCAGGCGGGCATCGCCGGCGTCCACCACCCAGAGGTCGCGCACGTCGTTGTCGTCGGAAAGCAGCACGCGCGCTTCGGTGCCCTCGATGGTCTCGGTGCGCTCCTCTGGGCGCAGCTTATCGTCGTGGCCGGCTACGGCGGCATCAAAGGCGGCGCCGGTTTGGGTGAGTTGGAGGTAGCCCCGGTCGGGCGTGACCCAGCCAACCACCGGCGCGGGCTGGCCGTCGATCATGGTTCGACGCGCCGAGTTTGTCACCCAGCCCTCCGGCATCTGCGGGAAGCGCACGGGGAAATCCACGGCGCGCGCCTCCATGTTGAGGAACGTCTCGGCGTCCACCTCGTGCACGGGCCCCGCCTCCGGCCCGCCGGGGTTGTAGGAGCACAGCCCCGTCGCGCCCACGCCCACGAGCATGAGCACCACCACGATCAGGACGTTGAGGAACATGTCGCGACCGTCTTGGAATACGCGGGGTTTGTCTTTAGCCACGGGCAACAGTATGGCATGCCCTCGACCGGCCCCCGAATCAACACAGGCGTGCCCGCCGCGCGGCCGCTCCCCTTTTCAGGTGTAGAAACAGGCATCCGCCCACGGCGGAGGTGCCAGAATAGTGGTGTGGTGCCTGCCGGTGCCCGCTACGCCCGCTACTCGCCTTGAGGAGGCCCCGCTCGATGACTGAATCGACCAACGAATACTTCCCCGACCGCAACCTCGCGATGGAACTGGTCCGCGTGACGGAGGCGGCGGCGCTCGCGTCCGGTCGCTGGGTGGGCCGTGGCAAGAAGAACGAGGGTGACGGCGCCGCGGTGGATGCGATGCGCAAGATGATCAACTCCGTCGACATGGACGGCGTGATTGTCATCGGCGAGGGTGAGAAGGACGAGGCCCCGATGCTCTACAACGGCGAGCAGGTGGGCAACGGCAACGGTGCCGCCGTCGACCTCGCGGTCGATCCGGTGGACGGCACCCGCCTCATGGCCGAGGGACGCCCGAACGCGATCTCCGTCATCGCGGCGGCGGACCGCGGCTCCATGTTCAACCCGCGCGACGCCTTCTACATGAACAAGATCGCGGTCGGCCCGGAAGCCGCGGGCGTCATCGACATCACCGCGCCCGTCGCGGCCAACATCGACGCGGTGGCGAGGGCCAAGGGCATCCTGCCGTCCGAGGTGACCGTGGTGGTGCTCGACCGTCCGCGGCACGAGCAGCTTGTCGACGATATCCGGAAAGCCGGCGCCAAAGTCCGGTTCATCATGGACGGCGATGTGGCTGGCGCCATCGCCGCCGCACAGGACACCAGTTCCATCGACTTGGCGATGGGCATCGGCGGCACCCCGGAAGGCGTGGTGACCGCGTGCGCGCTGAAGTGCCTCGGCGGCGAGATCCAGGGCATGCTCGCTCCGCAGAGCGACGCGGAGCGCGAGGCCGTGCTCGCCGCGGGCCACGACCTGGACCGCGTGCTGGGTATCAATGACCTGGTCTCCTCCGACAACTGTTACTTCGCCGCCACCGGCGTGACCAACGGGGATCTACTGCGCGGCGTGTCGTACCGCAAGGCCGGCGCCACCACCCGCTCCCTGGTCATGCGCTCGAAGTCCGGCACGGTGCGTTACGTGGAATCCATGCACAAACTGGCCAAGCTGCAGGAGTACTCGGTGATCGACTACACCGACCCGACCAACTAGAGCGCGAACAGGGCCGCGAACACGCCGAGGCTCGCCACCACATTGTTCACCAGGTGGGCGATGAAGCTGCCCGTGATGCCGCGGTGCAGGCGGGCGAGCCACGCTAGGCCGATGCCTAGGAAGAAGGTGTAGATGACGGCCTGCGGCACCACGTGCACGGCCCCGAAGAGGAGCGAGGTAAGCAGGACGCTCGTCCACCCCGGCATGCGGGTGTCGAAGTAGCCGAGCAGCACCCGGCGGAAGACGAGCTCCTCGATGAACGGGCCGAGCAGCAAATACCCCGCGAGTGTCAGCAGGATCGGCAAGGAGCTCGTCGCCTCGCCCGCAATAGATTCCGCCGCGGTGTCCGGCGACGGCTCGAGGCCGAACAGCGGCGCGACGGTGGCGGTGGCCAACCCGGCGGCGATGATGAGCGCGGGGATGCGCCACAGCAGGTGCCAGCCTCCCTTGCCCAGCGGCGTGAAGCCGAGCTCGAGCCCGCGGCGCCGCATGTGGCGGACCAGGAACCACGCGGGTGCGGCAAGTGACAGCGCGATCGCCGCGGGCAGGGCAACCACGGCCGCCTCCCGCGGAGGACGCAACCGGATCAAGATCAGCCCCTGCCCGATCAGGAGAAGGTAGGTCGCCGCCATGGCCCCCACCGCCACCAGCGCGTCCCTCCCACGCGGCGGGGTGAGTTCCGGCATATCTGCTCCTCGAACGTGACCCATCGGGCATAATCCCAAGGTGTAAGCGTTAACTGCAACGGCAAAGGATCGTAATGGCTGATCAGGAATACCGCATCGAGCACGACACCATGGGCGAGGTCAAGGTGCCCGTCGACGCCCTGTGGCGCGCGCAGACCCAGCGCGCCGTGGAGAACTTCCCCATCTCCGGTCGCGGGCTGGAAGCGCAGCAGATCCGCGCGCTCGGTCTGCTCAAGGCAGCCTGCGCGCAGGTGAACAAGGACCTGGGCAACCTCGATGCCGCCAAGGCCGACGCCATCATCTCCGCGGCGAAGGAGATCGCTGACGGCAAGCACAACGACCAGTTCCCCATCGACGTGTTCCAAACTGGTTCCGGCACCTCTTCCAACATGAACACCAATGAGGTCATCGCGTCGATCGCAAAGGCCAACGGCGTTGAGGTGCACCCGAACGACGACGTGAACATGGGCCAGTCCTCCAACGACACCTTCCCCACTGCCACGCACGTCGCCGCCACCGAGGCCGCCGTTGAGGACCTCATCCCGGCGCTGAAGGTGCTGCACCAGTCCCTCTCCAACAAGGCTGCCGAGTGGCACGACGTGGTCAAGTCCGGCCGCACCCACCTCATGGACGCCACCCCGGTCACCCTCGGCCAGGAGTTCTCCGGCTACGCCCGCCAGATCGAGCTGGGCATCGAGCGCGTGGAGAACACCCTGACCCACCTGGGTGAGCTGGCCATCGGCGGCACCGCCGTGGGAACCGGCATCAACACCCCGGCAGAGTTCGGCGGCAAGGTGACCGAGGAGCTGCGTAAGCTCACGGGCGTCGAGCAGCTGTCCGAGGCGAAGAACCACTTCGAGGCGCAGGCAAACCGCGACGGCTTGGTCGAGTTCTCCGGCGCGATGCGCTCCGTGGCGGTTTCCCTGTACAAGATCGCGAATGACATCCGCCTGATGGGCTCCGGCCCGCTCGCTGGTATCGGCGAGATCCACCTGCCGGACCTTCAGCCGGGCTCCTCGATCATGCCGGGCAAGGTCAACCCGGTGCTGTGCGAGACCGCCACCCAGGTCTCCGCGCAGGTGATCGGCAACGACGCTGCGGTGGCGTTCGCGGGCACCCAGGGCCAGTTTGAGCTGAACGTGTTCATCCCGGTCATGGCCCGCAACGTGCTCGAGTCGGCGCGGCTTTTGGCCAACACCGCCCGCCAGTTCGCTACCCGTTTGGTGGACGGCATCGAGCCGAACGTTGAGCGCATGCGCACCTTGGCCGAGTCCTCCCCGTCGATCGTGACCCCGCTGAACTCGGCGATCGGCTACGAGAACGCGGCAAAGATTGCCAAGCACGCCGTGAAGGAGGGCATCACCATCCGCCAGGCCACGATCGACCTCGGTTTCGTGGACGGCGAGAAGCTCACCGAGGAGGAGCTGGACAAGCGCCTCGACGTACTGTCGATGGCGAACACCGACCGCGCGTAGTGCCCCGCTAAGCTCTACCCCCAGCAACGTCGTCGAGCTGGGGGTTTAGCTATGCCCGATTCCTTTTCTGAGCTGCGCGCCGCCGGCGGCTCCAACCGGCCGTGGGTGATTGCCGGGGTGATTGCGCTCGCGATCGCGCTCATCGGCGTCGCGGCCGCGGCCGGGTATCGGTATGCGCACCCCCGCCAGGAGCTTTTGCTTGGCGACGCCTCCCCCACCGGACCGTACTCCGGCTCCCTGACCCCAACCGGCGGGGCCGCCGAACCGCAGCCGTGGCCCGTGACGGCGGTGTTCGGTGGCGGCACCGCCACGGTGACGCTCACCGAGACCGGCTGC
Organism: Corynebacterium bouchesdurhonense; assembly: GCF_900078305.2. Classification (GTDB taxonomy): domain Bacteria; phylum Actinomycetota; class Actinomycetes; order Mycobacteriales; family Mycobacteriaceae; genus Corynebacterium; species Corynebacterium bouchesdurhonense. Next base: position 1,256,738 of record NZ_LT546028.1, on the reverse strand, counting down.
ACGGCCTACTTCGATACTTCGCTGCGGTCAGTCCCGCTCACGGGTGCGTGCGCCGGCGCGATCGGCGACGGTTCGTGGCGCGTGGAGGTGCCGGAGCGCGGCAGGGTGGTGGCGTCGTACGTGGAGGACGGGCTTGTGGTGGCGGAGGGCGAATTGACCCCCGGCCTGCGTCGATAGCGCGGACTTGCCCCTTGTTGCACCGGGTGTAATATTGCACCCCGTGCAAAACGAGGATATCGGGATTCGGGAGCGGAAGCGGCTCGCCACCAAGCGCCGCATTTGCGACGAAGCCGCCGCGCTCGTGGATGCCCGCGGTTACGACAACGTGACCGTCGATGACATCTGCCGGGCGTCGGGGATCTCGCGCCGCACCTTCTTCAATTACATGGACTCCAAGGATGAGGCGGTCCTCGGGGTCTTCCCCTTCACCTGCTCGGAGGAGGGCCTCGCCGCTATCCGCGAAACGCGGGCGGACAACGTCCTCGACCTGGTGTTGCGTTCGATCGAGGTCGTTCCCGGCGCCGAAGGCGGAATTTCCCCCAACCAAGCCTGCCGCCGGGAGCTCATCGAGTCGAACCCCGGGCTCCTGCACGCGGAGGCCACTCGGAGGCGGGGTTTCCTCACCGGGATCGCCCAGGCGGTGCACGACCACCTCGAGCGCTTCCCCGAGGATCGGCGTTTCGACGGCCCGCCCGAAGTGGAGGCCCACTCGATCGTCGGGCTGCTGCAGGTGGTGGTCAGCCTCTACCTCTGGCACCCGCCGGACGGCGCGGACCCAACCGAGCACCTCCGCAACCACGCTACCCACCTATCGAACTACGCAAAGGACCTGAAATGGTAGAAACCCGAGGCGCGCGCCCGGACGCGCCCGCCGGATCCGGTGAAGGTCGCAAGCCGAACGTCGGCCTGATCTTCGCCGCACTGCTGCTCACCATGCTGATGAGCTCACTGGGTCAGATGATCTTCTCCACCGCGCTTCCCACCATCGTGGGCGAGCTCGGCGGCGTCGACCACATGAGCTGGGTCATCTCTTCGTTCCTTGTCACGATGACGATCGCGATGCCCATCAACGGCAAGCTCGGCGACATCCTGGGACGCAAGTGGCTCTACATCACGGGCATCGCGTTCTTTGTCATCGGCTCGACGATCGGCGGCTTCGCCAATTCGATGACCTTGCTGATCATCGGACGCGCCGTCCAGGGCCTTGGTGCCGGCGGCATGATGGTGAACTCGCAGTCCATCATCGCTGAGGTGGTCCCGGCCCGCGAGCGCGGCAAGTACATGGGCGTGATGGGCGCGGTCTTCGGCGTCGCCTCCGTGCTCGGCCCAGTGCTCGGCGGCTGGTTCACCGACGGCCCCGGCTGGCGCTGGGCCCTGTGGATGAACATCCCCCTCGGCCTGCTTGCCATGGGTGTGTCCAGCGCGGTGCTAAAACTGCGGACCGGATCGCTGAAGGGCGTCGAGGTTGACTGGCTGGGCACCATGCTGATGGCTATCGCCACCGCATGCCTGATCCTCACCACCACCTGGGGCGGCACCCAGTACGAGTGGAGCTCGCCGATCATCATCGGCACCGCAACCGCGTCGGCCGTCTCCGCCGTGCTTTTCGTGCTAGTCGAGCTGCGCAGCGGCAACCCGCTGATCCCGATGCGCCTGTTTGCCAACCGCAACATGGTGCTCACCACCGCGGCCGGCACGGTGCTGGGCCTGGCCATGACGTCCTCCCTGGCCTACCTGCCCACCTACCTCCAAATGGTGCACGAGCTGACACCGACCGAGGCGGGCCTGATGATGCTGCCGATGGTGGTCGGCATGCTTGCAACCGGCATGGCGGTGGGCTTCATCATCTCGAAGACCGGTCGGTATAAGATGTACCCGCTTGTCGGCATGGCGATCACCACCGCGGGGCTTTTCCTGTTTTCCCGCCTCACCCCGGGCACGTCGCTGACCACGCTGGGCGTCTACATGTTCATCTTCGGCTTCGGCCTAGGCCTGGTGATGCAGGTGCTGGTGCTCATCGTCCAGAACTCCTTCCCCATGTCGGAGGTCGGCACGGCTACGGCCACCAACAACTTCTTCCGCCAGATCGGTTCCGCCGTCGGCGCTTCCCTGTCCGGCTCGCTGTTCATCCACAACATGCGCGAGCACCTGGAGGAGCGGCTGCCTGAGGCTCTGCAAAAAATGGGCCCGGACGCCGCGGCGTGGGCCGAAAAGTTCGGCGAGGGCGCCGCGAACAACCTGACGCCGGAGCTCGTGACCCAGCTCCCGCCGGAATTGAAGGAGGCGGTGCTGAGCAGCTACAACGACGGCCTCACCCCCGTGTTCCTTCTGATGGTGCCGCTGGCGATCCTCGCCTTCATCCTCCTGCTCCCGGTGGAAGAAGAGCCTCTGAAGGAGGATTTGAGCTAGAGCGAAGCCGCCCCGTGGCCCGGCTCAACGGTGGCCGCCGGCGCCGGGGCGCTCCGGGCGAAGAGGGTGCGTTTGGGGGCGTAGGGGTGGGTGGTGTTTTCGGCGGGGTAGCCGCGCGGAGAGACCCAGGTGGGGGTGCCACTTATGTTCTCTACGCGGCCGCGGCGGGGGTTGGTGGGATCGTCGTCGTTGGTTCCGTTGTGGTAGCGGCACAGGGGCGCAAGGTTATCGAGGTTGGTTTCTCCGCCGAACTTCCATGCGGTGATGTGGTGGATTTCGCAGGAGTCGGCACCGTGGCGGCAACCGGGGACGGGGCAGATCGGCATGGCGGCGCGGGCGAGGTCGCGTTGCTTCTTGTTGGCGAAGCGCTCGGTGCGGTAGAGGTTCACGGGGCCGTGCTGGGGGTGGAAGGCGGCGACTTCGATGGTGTCCGCGTGATGCTTAGTGAGGTATTCGGCGCCGGTCATGGTGGTGCCGTCGGTGAGCCCTAGGGTGATGTCGTCCCCGTCGCCGGCCACAATGCGGGTGTAGTCGGGCAGCGGGATGAGCAACAGCGGCCTCGGCACGGCACGGGGCACCCCTACCCCGTCGCGCAGCGTGGTGAGGAAATTGTCCAAGAATTGCCCCGAGGCGGGACGGTCGGGGTCAATATCCCGGCTGATGAGGTGTTCGATGTCGGCGATGTCGCGCTCATCCGCGGTGACTGTCATGGTGCGGGTGCGGTTCCTCGACGCGGTGAAACGCACGCCCTTCTTCGGCGCGGTGGTGGTTTTCGGTACCAGCTGCTTGATCAGCGCGCGCAGGGCTTTGTAGTTCATCGCGGTCGCGAGCAGGCGCAACCGCAGCCGCATGCGGGCGGCGGGGTTGGCAACGGGTTTCAGCGCGTTTTCGATCAGGGTGAGCTGGTCGAGGCTGAATCGCCCCTCGGAGGCGCGGCGCAGAGCCTTTGCACGTTGTTTGTTAGCTTTGGCGGGCCCGTAGTAGACATCGTGGAGGTGTTGCCACTGGTTGACTTTGGCGGTGGAGAACCCTGCGGCGAGCGCGTCATTGCGGCTGAAATCGGCCAGGGTGTCGATGGTGTGGGCGTTGAGCATTGCTTGGAACGGTGTCATGCCCGGCACACTAGAACACAACAGACGAAACGTAAAGGGAACGCAAAACGCCCTGTGGATAACTCGGGTTATCCACAGGGCGCGGGGGCCAAAATGCTTACTTGTTGCCCTTTTCCTCTACAAACGCGCGGAAGGCAGCGTCTGCGCCGCCATCGCGGGTCCACTCGATGGTGCCATTCTCGAACTCCTGGTTCCAGCCAGACTGGTCGGTGTTCGGAGTTTCGGGCATCTTCGGGAAGCCCACGACACGGGCGCCGCGAACGTCGTTCAGCCAAGAGTTGGCAATCTCGCCCCAGATCGGCGCGCCGCCGGTGCTCTCCTTCCAGGTGATGTAGTGCTCGCCGTCGAACGACACGACCCAGCCGCCGTCAATCTCCTCGGCGGCGGTGGGCTGGCCCCAAGAGGCATCGGCGTACTTGTCGATGGTCTCGATGACCCCCTGGGGCACGAGTGCGGTGGCGCCGTCGGCAAGCGCGAGCTCCTCGGTCGCAGCCGGGGTTGCGGCGGAGCTGGAGGCGGACGCCGCAGAGGAGGTCACCGTCGCGGTTGCGGTGCTGGCCTCGGTTTCGGTCGTGGCCGGAGTGGTCACCGTTTCCGAGGCGGTCGCAGTGGCGGTCTCCGAGACCACTGAGGTGGCGTCGGCGCCGGTCTCCTCGTTGGAGCAGGCCACGAGGCCGGTTGCCAGGGAGAGCGCTGCTGCGGACGCGAAAATCTTGCGGTTCATGTCTTAAATATCACCTTTCATCGATATTTTGGGACTTCGGCCATTATGCATTCGCACGCTTTTCGACGCTCCCCCCTCACCCCCTATCGGGGGCCAGCACCGCGCTTCCGGTTGCGGGATCGTTGCTTATGCCCATTGCTGTTCACCCTGCCGCTTATGCCCATTGCTGTTCACCCTGCCTTTCGTCCCGCCCTTTCGCCACGCCCACGAAGTCTTGGATGTCATCGGCGTCGCGCTCCTTCAGCCAGACCAGCGCCACCTCGGTTGCCGCGGCGACCCCGGTCGGAGCCGCCAGCGGCAGCGCCGCGACCTGCTTCTTACTCAGCGCGCGAAGCAGGGGCAGGGGCCCCACCGCGATGCCCACGTTCGCCGCCACCACCTGCAGCGCCGACCGCAGCTCAGCCTCCGCCTCCGCAGTCGGCCCCGCAGCAGAAAAGGCGTAGTTGAGGTGTTCCCCGGACACGTCGGACCAACGCACCTCCTCCCCCACCTCGGCGTAGACGGAATCCTTCGGCACCGCGACGCCGGCCGCCTCCTCGTAGAGCCGCACCACGTGGTACTCCTCGCCGACCCGCGCATCGGGGAGGCGCGCCAGCGCAAGGTCGGCGCCGCCGGGGGCTGTCAGGAGGGGGAATGGGTCGCTTGCAGGGAGCGTCGACAAGCGAGCCCCCGAAAATTCCTCGTAGCGGCGAAACCACTTCCCCGGCTCGGTGCCCGTGACGAACGCGATGGTGAGCATGCCCGAATGCTACCGTCTCAACCATGACTGACCAGCACCCCTCCGGCACCGCGATGAAGCCGGCGACCGCCGCGAAGAAGCTCGGCGTGTACCTGCCCGCCACCCCCGAGACGTTCCAAAGCGGCGCCGTCACACACGCCGAGCTGCGGGAGCTGCAGGACAACCCGCCCGAGTGGCTGACCGCGCTGCGCCGCGAGGGCCCCCACCCGCGGCCCGAGGTCGCGCGCAAGCTCGGCATCAGCATCACCGCGCTGAAGAATAACGGGATGGACCGGCCGCTGACCACCGCCGAGATCAAGGAGCTGCTGGAAAACCAGCCCGATTGGCTGCGAAAGGCCCGCGCCTTACTCGCGGAAGAACGCGGGCCTGCAGAGCCGGGCGCTTAAAAAGCGCTTGGAAAACTAGAGCATCTTCCAGTCTTCCAGGCCCGGGTAGAGCGGGTACTTCTCGCCCAGCGCCGCGGAGCGGGCCTGCAGCGCCTCGAGGTCGGCCGCCTCGCCCTTGATCAGCGCCTCGGCAATGATATCCGCAACCTCGCGGAAGTCCTCGTCGCCGAAGCCGCGGGTGGCCAGCGCCGAGGTGCCGATGCGCAGGCCGGAGGTGACGGCCGGCGGGCGCGGGTCGAACGGCACCGCGTTGCGGTTGACGGTGATACCGGCACCGTGCAGCAGATCCTCCGCCTGCTGGCCGTCCATCTCGGAGTTGCGCAGGTCCACCAGCACCAGGTGCACGTCGGTGCCGCCGGAAACGACGCCGACTCCGGCCTCCTGCGCGTCCGGCTGGGTGAGGCGCTCGGCCAGGATGCGCGCGCCGTTGACGGTGCGCTGCTGGCGGTCCTTGAATTCCTCGGTGGCCGCGATCTTGAAGGCGGTGGCCTTCGCCGCCACCACGTGCATCAGCGGCCCGCCCTGCTGGCCCGGGAACACGGCGGAGTTGATCTTCTTGTACAGCGCCTCGTCGTTGGTGAGGATGAAGCCGGAGCGCGGGCCGCCCAGCGTCTTGTGCACCGTTGAGGACACTACGTGCGCGTGCGGCACCGGCGACGGGTGCAGGCCTGCAGCAACCAGGCCAGCGAAGTGCGCCATGTCCACCCACAGGTAGGCGCCGACCTCGTCGGCGATGGAGCGGAACTCAGCAAAGTCTTCATGGCGCGGGTAGGCGGACCAGCCGGCGATGATCACCTTCGGCTTCACCTCGCGCGCCTGCTCGCGCAGCTTGGCCATGTCAATGAGGTGGGTGTCCTCCTCCACGCCGTACGCCGCCACGTTGTAGAGGCGGCCGGAGAAGTTGATCTTCATGCCGTGCGTGAGGTGGCCGCCGTGGGCCAGGGAAAGGCCCAGGATAGTGTCGCCGGGCTCGGCCAGCGCCATGAGCACCGCGGCGTTGGCCTGCGCGCCGGAGTGGGGCTGCACGTTGGCAAACTCCGCGCCGAAGACCTCCTTAGCGCGGTCGCGGGCGAGGTCTTCCACCACGTCGGCGTGCTCGCAGCCGCCGTAGTAGCGCTTGCCCGGGTAGCCCTCGGCGTATTTGTTGGTGAACACGGAACCCTGCGCCTGCAGCACGGAGCGCGGCACAAAGTTCTCGGATGCGATCATCTCCAGCGTGTTGCGCTGGCGGTCGAGCTCACCGACGATTGCGGCGTGCACTTCAGGGTCAAAGGTTTCCAGATCCTGGTATCGGAGGTCGTCGGTTGCAGACACTTCCACCGGGTCCTTTCGCGTTAGGCAGTAGGCGTACCCGAGCAGTATAAGCCGGGCGGCGCACCGCCCCGTAAGAAAACCTCCGCCGGCAACAGTGACACAATGGTTCCCATGTCTCGTGCAGCGCGCGGCGGGGAGTCGAGCCCCTACCTGGATTTCCACCGCAACGATTGGAAGCAGCGGCGCGCCGGCCTGCCGCAGGTGCTCACCGAGGAAGAGGTGGAGAAGCTGAGCGGCATCGGCGAGAACCTGGATCTGGCGGAGGTGGAGGAGATCTACCTGCCCATCTCCCGCCTCATCCACCTGCAGATCCGGGCGCGGCAGAAGCTGATCAAGTCCACGGAAACCTTTATCGGCGGCGACCCCGGCCACGTGCCGTTTGTCATCGGTATCGCGGGCTCCGTCGCCGTGGGCAAGTCAACCACGGCGCGCGTGCTCCAGGTGCTGCTGCAGCGGTGGGACAGCCACCCGCGGGTGGACCTCATCACCACCGACGGCTTCCTCTACCCCACCGAGGTGCTGCGCGAGCGCAACCTGCTCACCCGCAAGGGCTTCCCCGAGTCCTACGACAGGCGCAACCTGATGCGCTTCGTCACCGAGGTGAAGTCGGGCCAGCCGCTGGTCACTGCGCCCGTCTACTCGCACAATGCGTACGACATCGTGCCGGGCGAGGTCATCGAGGTACGCAAACCCGACATCCTCATCCTGGAGGGGCTCAACGTGCTGCAGACGGGGCCGACGCTGATGGTCTCGGACCTCTTCGACTTCTCCGTCTACGTCGACGCCCACACCGAGGACATCGAGCGGTGGTACATCGAGCGCTTCCTCAAGCTGCGCGAGACGGCCTTCCTGGAGCCGGGCGCCCACTTCGCCGAGTACGCGCAGCTGGACGAGGCCCAGGCCGCGCACAAGGCCCGCGAGCTGTGGCAGACAATCAACCTGCCCAACCTGGTGGAGAATATCCTGCCCACCCGGGTCCGCGCCTCGCTGGTGTTGCGCAAGGGGCACGACCACGCGGTGCAGCGCGTGCGCATGCGCAAGATCTAGCTATTTACCGAAGCGCCTGGAGCGCTGCGAATAGTCGCGCAGCGCGCGCAGGAAATCCACCTTTCGAAACGCCGGCCAGTACGTGTCGGTGAACCAGATTTCCGAGTACGCCGCCTGCCACAGCAAAAATCCGGAAAGCCGCTGCTCACCGGAGGTACGGATCACTAGGTCGGGGTCGGGCTGCCCCGAGGTGTACAGGTGCTCGCCGATAGATTCCACACTCACCTTTTGGGGCATATCGCTTGCCGACGCCCCCTTCGCCGCCTCCTCCCGCAGCAGCGACCGCACGGCGTCCACGATCTCTTGGCGGCCCCCGTAGCCCACCGCGATGTTGACCGTCAGCCCGGCCTTCTCTGTGGTGGCGTCCGCGGAGCGCCGCATCCGCTCCGCCACCTCCGCCGGCAGGAGGTCCAGGTGCCCGACGAGGCGCACCCGGCACGTGTAGTCCTCGGTGGCCAGCTCCTCAATCACCTGCGAGATGATGCCGAAGAGCAGCTCCACCTCCTCCGAGGTGCGCTGCAGGTTCTCGGTGGACAGAAGGTAGATGGTCACCACGTCCACCCCCATCTCGGCGGACCAGCGCACCAGCTCGCCGATCTTGGCGCCGCCGGCGCGGTGGCCGTGAGAGACGTCGTCGTAGCCCTCCTCGCGCGCCCACCTGCGGTTGCCGTCCGCCATCACGGCGATGTGCTTCGGCTTCTTCTTGCCGCGCAGCTCGCGCTTCAGGCGGGCCTCGTACAGGGGGTACAGCAGGGTGGGCAGCACAGACACGAGCGCCATCCTACTCCCGGCAGGTGGCGCCGCGGTTAGATGAACCGGCGCTTGCCGCGGTCCAGGATCCCGGCCTCGGCCATGGCGGCGTCGATCGCCTGCTCGTCGAAGGGGTCGATGCCGTGCATCTCCGCGAACGCTTGGCGGCGGCGAAACCGCGAGTAGCGTCGGTGGAAGGCGAAGCCGATGAACAGCACCACGGCGAGGAGCCCGACGATGATGAGCAAGCCGATCGGCGAGGCCTTGCCGAAGTCGGGCCCCACCGGGGTCTCGGCCGGCTGCTGGGCGAGGAGATACGCCGCGGCGTTGACGGCTGCTGCGTGGACGGTGGTGGTCATTTAGGCGTTGTCCTCCGTATCGTCGACAAGCAACTGCTCCCCCTCGATGCCCGCGAACAAATCGTCCTCCGGCAGCGGCGACTCGACGCGCGACGCCGCGAGCTCGAACTCCTCAGTGGGCCACACGCGCTGCTGGTCCTCGACGGGGCTGGCCAAAAACGCTCCCGCCGGATCAATCTGCGTAGCGTGCGCAGCGAGCGCCCGCGCGCGCTGCCCGAAGTAGCCCGCGCAATCCACCTGCGTGGTCACCCGGGCCATGATGTCCGCCTCGTTTTCCTTCCAGCGCTTGATCATCAGCTCGTACGGGCTCTGCTGGCCGCGCTCCAGCATCAGCGCGTGGAGTAGCTCCATACGCTGCAGGATGAAACCGTGGCTGTAGTAGAGCTTCAGCGGAGTCCACGGCTCGCCGACCTCGGGGGCGAAGGACGGGTCGCCCGCCTTCTCCCACGCGATCATGGAGACCTCGTGCACCTTCAGATGGTCCGGGTGCGGGTACCCGCCGTTCTCGTCGTACGTGATGATTACGTGCGGGCGGAAGTCGCGCACCGACGCGACCAGGCGCTTCGCCACCTCCTCCGACGGCTGGAGCGCGAAGCAACCCTCGGGCAGTGGCGGCAGCGGGTCACCCTCGGGCAGGCCCGAATCCTCGTAGCCCAGCCACTCGTGCTCGATGCCGAGGGCGTCTGCGGCGGCCGCCATCTCCTCCTCGCGCACCTTAATAATGTTCTCCAGCACACCCGGGCGGTCCATGGCCGGGTTGAGGATGTCGCCGCGGCGCCCGTCAGTGCAGGTCACCACCTTCACCCGGTTGCCCTCGGCGGCGTACTTGGCCATGGTGGCCGCGCCCTTGGAGGATTCATCGTCGGGGTGCGCGTGGATTGCCATGAGGCGCAAGCCGCTCACTCGAGCACCAACTTTCCTAAACGTTGCTACGGGGGCATTGCTGAAACAAAGGGCCATCTTAGTACCATCGACGCCGAATCCCTTCTTTCCCCGAAGCGAGGTCGAACACCGTGCCCACCCCGAATCGCACACCCGCCCCGGCGCAGACCGCGGGCCGCTCCCGCTACGGCGGCGCAAGCCGCCAGGGCATCAGCGGGAAAGTGATCGCGGTATTCGTGGCCGCGCTGCTCGCGCTCGTGGTGTTTATGGGTGGGCGGGCGTTCATCAACGACAGGTCCCAGCCGGTGAAGGCGGAGTTTATCTCGCAGGAGCGTGTCGACGACTCCACGGCCCGCCTCTGGGTCGACGTGAAGCGCGCCGACACCACGCGCGACGCCTACTGCCTGGTGTTCGCCGTGAGCTACGACCACTCCGAAATCGGCCGGCGCGCCCTAGTGATCCCCGCGGGCGGTGAGGGCAACCAGCGCTTCCAGGTGGACCTGCCCACCCGGGAGCCGGTTGCGTCGGGGCGCGTCTACGGCTGCTCCCAGGACATCCCGAGCTACATGGACACCTCCTCCACCTACCTCGGGGCCCGCTGAGGGCGCCGGCCCGTGTGATAAAATCCGACGCAGTTAGGTACCTGGCCCAGTCCGCCTGAAGCGGGCGGGCCGTTTTTGGACGTATGAGGGAAGGTAATTCACCCCATGGCTGAGACCCAGCAGCAGTACATCACTCCCGAGATGAAGGCGAAGCTGGAGTCCGAGCTCCAGCAGCTGATTGATAACCGTCCGGTCATCGCGGCCGAGATCAACGAGCGCCGCGAAGAGGGCGATCTGAAAGAGAACGCCGGCTACGACGCGGCCCGCGAGCAGCAGGACCAGGAAGAAGCCCGCATCAAGCAGATCTCCGAGCTGCTGGCCAACTCCACCACCGAGCGCACCGGTGTCGTGGAGGGTGTCGCTCACGTCGGCTCCGTGGTGCACGTGTACTACGACGGCGACAAGAACGACAAGGAAACCTTCCTCATCGGCACCCGCGCCGCGTCCACCGGCAACAAGGACCTTGAGACCTACTCGGAGAACTCCCCGCTGGGCGCCGCCGTGGTCGGCGCGGCCGAGGGCGAGACCCGCTCCTACACCGCTCCGAACGGCCGCGAGATTTCGGTGACGATCATCTCCGCCGAGCCCTATGATTCGGATAAGGCCTCCACGCCGCGCTCGAAGCAGCGCCCGCACTGAAGTCATCTCCCGTACCGAACACACGCAAAGGACCAGACCCGTGACCTCCTCCCACTCTCGCACCGCCGCTGCTGCCCTCGCCGCCGTCGCCGCGCTCGGCCTCGCAGCCTGCACCCCGCCGCACGAGAACCCGTCGGACCTGAAGGTGGACACCGCGACGAGCCAGGACCCGGACTCCCTGGCTTCCACCGGTGAGACCGGCAACGCCGCCACCGCCGCCGCTACCGCCACCAACGTCGCCGAGGCCTCCTCCGTGCGTGCCTCCTCCACCGCGTCCGCCACCGCGACGGCCCGCGCCGCCGGCGACAACACGCCGCTGGTGGACAACTGCGGCCAGACCGGCCTCGAGCGCCCGACCAGCCTGAACCTGGATTGCAAGGACAACCGCGAGCACCTCGAGGACATCGTGTGGGACGAGTGGAACGCGGACGGCGCGAAGGGCACCGCAACCCGCGTCACCGTGAGCCCGGACCGCGTCGTCGAGGGCGCGCAGGTGCTGCTCGGCTCCCCGAAGGAGGTCGACGGCCGCCTCGTGTTCACCGTCATCTCCGTCGACGGCGAATCCATTAACCCGGAATCCGCCTACTAAGCCGGCACGCGAAAAGTCCCCGCACCTCGGCAGGTGCGGGGACTTTTTGCTGCCCCAACGGCTAGCGCTCGCTGAAGTAGGACAGCAGGCGCAGGATCTCCGTGTAGAGCCACACCAGCGTCACGGCGAGGCCGAGGGCCACCCCCCACGCGGCCTGCTCCGGAGCGCCGATGCGCACCATCTTGTCCGCCAGGTCAAAGTCCTGGAGGAAGGACAGGGCCGCCAGAACCACGCAGAAGAGGCCGAACACGATGGACAGGGTGCTGCCGCCGCGCAGCGGGGAATCACCGGTGAAGGCGAACAGCAGCAGGTTGCCCAGCGCCATGATGGCCACGCCGAAGATGCAGCCGGTGAGGATGCGGTTGAAGCGGGAGGTCACGCGGATGGCGCCGGTGCGGTACACCACCAGCATGCCCACGAACACGCCCACGGTGCCGATGACCGCCTGGCCGATCAGCGAGCCGGCGTCCGCGCCGCCGACGGTGAATGCGCCGGCCACGGCGGAGGAGAACCCGCCGAGGAAGAGGCCCTCAAACACCGCGTACAGCAGCGTCAGGGTCTTCGAGCCGAAGCTGGAGCTGAACGAGTGGATCAGCACCACGATGAACGCGCCGATCGCGCCGCCCCAGGTGAGCAGGGCTGCGGTGGGCTGCATGGCGCTCGCGGACATCCAGTAGGACACGATCGCCGAGAGCACGATAACGCCGAGCGTGATGCCCGTCTTGGTCACCACGTCATCGATGGTGATGGGCCGCTGCGACTGCGCCGGGGCCTGCTGAGCCACGGGCGCGGCGTACGGCTGCTCGTAGCCGTAGCCGGCCTGGCTTTCAGCGCCCGGCAAGTTTTTCATTACGGGGTTGCTACTTCTCACGTCCCCCAAATCCTTTCCCTCATCGGTAGAAGAGTGTCACCCATATCAACGGTAGCGCGCGCGTTTTAGTTCCCACACCCGGCGCGGGAGTAGATTGGGCGCCATGGGGTGGCTACGGCAGATGGCTTCACGGGCGCGCAAGGGACCGCAGACGGGCGGCGACGCGATCGTCGCCCACATCACCGCCGCCACCGGGGCGGGTGAGCCGTTCACCTTCGGGTTCGGCGACGTGGAGGTTCTCGCGTACCGGGTGGACGACCCGCTCCCCCACGTCCTCTACGTCACGCTGGGCCTGTCGCGCGCCCGCTCGGCGGTCCCTGTCGCGGGCACGCAGACGGAGCTCACGATGCGCGTGCCGGCGCTCACGCCCGTCCCCTACGCCTGGCCCGCGGAACAGCTCGCGGCGATGGCGAGGCAGGTGCGCGCCTCCGGCAACGAGATCGCGCCGGGGCACTACCTGCGCCTCGGCGCCCCGCTCGCCGGCGCGGCCGGCATCTGCGGGTTCACGTTCGTCACGGACCCGGTGCTGGGCATCATCGATCCGCCCACCGGGGTCGTGCGCTTCACGTACGCCGTCGGCGTGACGACCGCCGAGCTCGAGGCGGCCCTGGCGTGGGACCCGCTGAAGTTCACCGGCGTGTTGGGCGACGCCGTGGCGCTGGGCCTTACCGGCCCGGAGCGCGGGGACATCATGGCCGACCCGCGGGTGCGGGCGCGGGTGGAGGGGTCTGCGGGGAGGGAGGGGTCGTCGATAAGCGCAGAGCTCGCGCATTGCTTGTCGACGTCCCCGAGCGGGCGCATCGACATCGACCCCCGCGCCGCCCGGGCCCTGCTGCGCGCGGCGCGCTACCGCGCCTGCTTCGGCAAACCCTTCGCCCTGGTGCGCGGTGAGACCTGGCTGCGGCTCGCCCCCGGCGCCCCGTTCGAGGCCGACGACGCGCACGTGCAACTGCCCGCCACCCCCGAGCTGGTCAACGAGCTGCTGGCCACCTTCGACGACGCCCCCGGCACCTACCGGCTGCGCAGCGCGCCCGTGGTTATCCACGTGGTGGACATGTCGCGGTAGCGCGTTCGGCTAGGTTGGGTCAGCGTGATCGAATTTGAGCGGGTCTCGAAGACCTACCCGGGATCCGCGGCCCCGGCGGTGGAGGAGTTCAGCCACACCGTCGGCGAGGGGCGCACCACCGTGTTCGTGGGCCCGTCCGGGTGCGGCAAGACCACGCTGCTGAGAATGGTCAACCGCATGGTGGAGCCGACCAGCGGCAGCGTCGTGGTGCGCGGGCGGGATGTTAGGGACACGGACCCGGTGGCGCTTCGTCGCAGCATCGGCTACGTCATGCAGCACTCCGGCCTCATGCCGCACCGCACGGTGGCGGACAACATTGCGGACATTGCGCGGCTGGCGGGTGCGTCGAAAAGCGAGGCCCGCGGGCGAGCCGCGGAGCTTATGGAGCTGGTGAACCTGGACCCGTCGCTGGGCCGGCGCTACCCGGCCGAGCTCTCCGGCGGCCAGGCGCAGCGCGTGGGTGTGGCGAGGGGGCTGGTGAACAACCCGGACATCCTCATCATGGATGAGCCGTTCGGCGCGGTGGACCCAGTGGTGCGCCGCAACCTGCAGCAGGAGGTGCTCTCGCTGCGCGACCGCCTGAACACGACCATCCTGCTGGTCACCCACGACATCGACGAGGCGTTCCTGCTGGGCCACGAGGTGGTGATCCTCGGCGAGCGCGCCGCGGTGCAGCAGGCGGACACGCCGGCGACCATCATCGCGCACCCCGCCAACGACGCGGTGCGCGAGTTCACCGGCGCGGGCGGGCGCGTCCTGCACGTGCAGGAGCGCGGCGGCGACCGGCTCGTGGTGGACGCCGCGGGCAACATCAAGGGTGTGCTGCGATGAGCTCGGCCGTGAACTGGTCCTGGCTCGCCGCCAACGCCGGGCGCATCCTGTCGCTGGCTGGCACGCACCTGGCCATTGCGCTGCCGGCCATCGCGCTCGCGTTCGCGGTGGCGGTGCCGCTGGGCTGGGCGGCGCACCGCTTCCCGCGCACGCGCGAGGTGGTGGTCGTGCTCACCGGGCTGATTTTCGTGGTGCCGTCTTTGGCCATGTTCATCCTCATGCCGCTGGTGTTGGGCACGTCGATCCTCTCCCCGCTGAACGTGGTCGCAGCGATGACGCTCTACGGTGTCGCGCTGATGGTGCGCGCGGCGGCGGACGCCTTCGATGCGGTGCCGGCGGCGGTGCGCCAGTCCGCCACTGCCGCCGGCTACCCGCCCACCCGGCGCGTGCTGGCGGTGGAGCTGCCGCTGGCCGGGCCGGGCTTGCTTGCCGGCTTACGGGTGGTGGCGGCGTCGACGGTCAGTTTGGTGTCGGTGGGGGCGCTGATCGGGGTACCGTCGCTAGGCACGCTCTTCACCGAGGGGTTCCAGCGCAGCTTCCCCACCCAGATCGCGGCCGGGATCGTGGGCACCCTCGCCCTCGCATTGCTTATCGACGCAACCCTAGTTCTCGCCGGCAAAGCCGCCATGCCGTGGACGCGGGGGGCGAGGTAGGTGCAGTTTCTCGCGGAAGCCTTCGCGTTCCTGCTCGCCCCGGAGCACTGGTCCGGCCCGGCGGGGCTGGGCGCCCGAACGGGGCAGCACCTGGGCTACACCGCGCTGGCGGTGGCGCTCGCCGCAATGATTGCCGTGCCCTTGGGCGCGGCGGTCGGCCACACCCGGCGCGGCGCCTCCGCGGTGCTGTCGGCGGCGGGGGCGATGCGCGCGCTGCCGGCGTTGGGCATGCTCACGTTCTTCGCCATCACCCTGCCGCGCGGGGTGACGGTGCCGTTGATCCCCGCCACGCTTACGCTCGTCCTGCTCGCGGCGGCGCCGCTTATAGCTGGTATCGTCGCGGGCTTCGACGCGGTGGGGCGACGTGGTGCACTCCGCGCGCGCCGCCGGCTACAGCGAGTGGCAGATCCTGCGCCGTGTCGAGCTGCCGCTGGCGGCCCCGGCGATCGTTGGGGGCTTGCGCTCCTGCGTGGTGCAGGTGCTGGCCACCGCGACGGTGGTTGCCTACATCGGGCTCGGGGGACTGGGCCGCTACCTCATTGACGGGCTGGCGGTGCAGGATTATCCGCGCATGGTGGCCGGCGCCATCGCCGTGACCGCGTTGGCGCTGGTGGTGGACTTGGCGTTGGCGGGGCTGCAGCGCGCGGTGCGCCCGCCCGGCCTCACCGTCGCGCGCGGCTGAGGTGGTCTACAGTCGGCCGTATGACGTTTGCAGCTTCCCCCGTCCGCCTGCGCGCCGTGATCGCCGCGCCCCTGGCCGCCCTCGGCGTGCTCGCGCTCGCCGCCTGTGCGGACAGCGACCCCACCGCCGCTAGCGGGCCCGGCGGGTCCGGCGAGTCCGGTGGGTCCGGCGAGACCGTGAAGATCGGCACCGCCAACTTCCCGGAATCCGAGATCATCGGCCAGATCTGGGCGGAGGCGCTGCGAGAGGAGGGCTACGAGGTGGAGGTCACCTCCGGCATCGGCTCGCGGGAGGTGTACATCTCCGCGCTGCAGGAGGGCTCGGTGACCCTGGTGCCGGAGTACGCGGGCAACCTCACCCAGTTCTTCGGCGACCTGCCCGAGGGCGCGGACGAGGCCGCGGTGCGCGACACCCTCGCTTCGGTGCTGCCGGAGGACCTGGCCGTGGGCGAGTTCGCGCCGGGCGAGTCCAAGGACGCCTACCGAGTCACCCGCGCCGCCGCGGATGCGCACGGCCTGAAGACGATCGGCGACCTGGGCAAGCTGGACCGCGTGACCGTCGCCGCGCCCCCGGAGTTCGCGGAGCGCCCCTACGGCCCGAAGGGGCTCGCGGACGTGTACGGCGTGGACGCGTCCAGGATCACGGTCACCCCGATCTCGGACGGCGGCGGCCCGCTCACCGTCGCCGCGCTGGTGGAGGGCAAGGCCGACGCCGCCAACATCTACACCACCTCGCCCGCGCTGCTTCACGACGGCACCGAGGCCGACCTAGTCATCCTCGACGACCCGAAGCACCTCATCCCCGCCCAGAACGTGGTGCCGCTCTACAAGGCGGGCCAGCTGCCGGACGGCGCCCTCGACGCCATCAACAAGATCGACGCCGCGCTCACCACCGACGACCTGGTGGCGATGAACCTGCGCAACGTGGGTGCCGAGCGCGCCGAGCCGGCGCAGATTGCCAAGGACTACGTCGCGGGCCGCAAGTAGCCCATGGGCAGAACCCAGCTCGTCTGGTTCCGCGACGACCTGCGGCTGCGGGACAACGCGGCGCTGACCGCTGCGGCGGCGCGCGGCCCGGTGGTGGGCCTGCACGTCGACGAGACGGTCGGCCGGCCCATCGGCGCGGCGGCGCGGTGGTGGCGCGGTCGCAGTGTGGCGTCGATAAGCAACAAGCTCCCCCTGATCCGCGCGGCGGGTGACCCGCGCGAGGTGGTGCCGCGCATCGCGCGCGAGCTGGACGCGGAGGTGCACTGGAACCGCCGATACCACCTCACCGACGTGGACGCGGCTGTCAAGGACGCAACCGGCGCCACCTCGCACCCGGGGTTCCTGCTCGCGGAGCCGTGGGCCATCGCCACCGGCTCGGGCTCGCCCTTTCAGGTGTTCACCCCCTTTTCAAAGGCGGTGTTCGCCGCGCTCGAGTCCGCGCCGCCCCGGCCGGAGCCGGTGCCGGAGCTGCAGCCGGCGAGCGTGGACGCCGCGGCCTTGTCAGACCCGGTCGCGGACAGCGAGCCGTTCTGGGCGGCCGCGACGCTGGCCGCGCACTGCCACCCCGGTGAGGACGCAGCGCTCGAGCGTTTCAACGAGTTCCTGGGCCGGCTCGAGGACGGCGCCGAGTACAACAACAACGACCTCGGCGCGCCCGCGACCTCCGGGCTGAGCCCCCACCTGCGGTTCGGCGAGCTCTCGCCCGGCTACGTGTGGGCGGAGACCGCAGCGCTGGCGGAGCGCCACCCGGAAACCGCCGCCCACGCATGGGCCTTCCTCCGGCAGCTGGTGTGGCGCGACTTCGCCTGGCACCGCCTCTACCACCTGCCGGATATGGCCACACGCAACGTCCGCGGGCAGTTCGACCACTTCGATTGGGCGTGGACGCCGCACGCGGTGCCGGGTTCGGACGAGCGCGCCTTCGCGCACACCGGCATGGACCCGGCGGCGGAGCACCTGGAGGACCTGGCGGCGTGGCAGCGCGGCGAGACCGGCGTGCCACTGGTGGACGCGGGCATGCGCGAGCTGTGGGCGACCGGCACCATGCACAACCGCGCGCGCATGGTGGCCGGGTCCTGGCTGACCAAGAACCTGGGCATTCACTGGCGCCACGGCGAGGAGTGGTTCTGGGACACACTGGTGGACGCCGACGAGGCCTCGAACCCCTTCAACTGGCAGTGGGTGGCGGGTTCGGGCGATGACGCCGCGCCGTACTTCAGAGTGTTCAACCCCCTGTTGCAGCAGGAGAAATTCGACCCCCGCGCCCGCTACGTGGCGCGGTGGGTGCCCGAGGCGCTGACCCCGCTGTACCGCGAGCCGATGGTGGACGTGAAGGAATCGCGCAGGCGCGCCCTCGACGCGTACGAGGAAATGCGCAGCTTCAAGTAAGGTCACACACATGCGTTTGCGTAACACCATCACCAGCGGCATCACCGCTGTGCTCACCGCCGCGTCCGTCGCGCTCGGCCTCGGGGCGGTCGCGCCGGCCCACGCCGCCCCCGCCGGCAACGTGGTCGTCTTCGGCGACTCCTACGCCGCCAACCCGGACAAGTGGAAGAACTACCTCAACCGCGTCCCGGGCTCCTCCACCAACCCGGCGATCGCCACCTACCCCTCCACCGGTGGCTGCCTCCAGGGCCCGGACAACTGGCCGCGCCAGCTCCAGGCCCGCACCGGCATCCCGGTCGCGGACTGGTCCTGCTCCGGCAACAACTCCGGCCACCTCGCCGGGCGCATCAACGGGGCAATCGCCAGCGGCGACCTCCACCCGGGCACCCGCGCCGTGGTCATCTCCATCGGTTTCAACGACTACTGGCCGGGCGCCGTCCTCGAGCTCAACACCACCTACAACCAGCGGGTCATCCAAGACACGTACGTGGCCAAGGTGCGCGAGGCCGCCGCCCGGATCCGCTCGGTGGCGCCGAACGCGAAGATCATCATGCCCGGCATGCTCACCATCGCGGAGCCGTACGGCGCGAACATGCTCTGCTTTGTTAACGTCGTGCCCAACCTGCCCGCCGGCGTCCCGTTCCCCCTGCTGCAGCAGGTGGAAACGTACACGGCCGACAACCAGCGGCGCGCGGCGCGCGAGATCGGCGCGCAGTTCATCGACATCCGCCAGGCCTCGCGCTACCACAACACCTGCGTGAAGGACGCGGACCGCTGGGTCTCCGGATACATCGACACCACCACCGCGAACTACACCATGTCCCTGCACCCCTCGCGCGCCGGGTCCGCGTTCGTGGCCGGCGAGGTCGCCCGCGCCCTGTAGCCCTCTAGCCCTGTAGCCCCGTGCTCAACATCGCGCTGGTGGTGCCCTGCCTCAACGACGCGGACCTCCTCGCCCGCTGCCTGGCCAGCTTCCGCGCCCAGACGCGTCCGCTGGACCAGATCATCGTGGTGGACAACGGCTCAACTGACGCAAGCGCCGCCGTGGCCGCGTCCTTCGGAGCGGTCGTGGTCGGCGAGCCGCGCCGCGGCATCACGTGGGCGGCGCGGGCGGGCTACGACGCCGCGCTCGCAGGCGGCGCCGACCTCATCGTGCGCACCGACGCCGATGCCTGGGCCAGCCCCACCTTCGTCGAGGAGCTCGTGCGCCAGTTTGCATTGCTTATCGACGCCTCCGCTCAGCGCACCTCCACATCCCCAGTGGGCCTCACCGGCGCCGCGACCTTCGACCTGCCCGTAGGAGGCGCCCTGCTGGCCCGCCTCTATCTCGGCGCGTACCGCGCGAGCGTGGGATCCGCCCTGGGGCACCCGCCGTTCTTCGGAACCAATTGCGCCTTCTTCGCCCGCTGGTGGGGCGAGGTGCGCGACGCGGTGGATTCCGCCGACACGTTCGTCCACGACGACATCCAGCTCTCCTTCGCCGTGCGCCCGCACGAGACGGTGCTCTACGCGCCTCAGCTCAGCGTGTGCATGGACGCCCGGGCGTTGCGCGGAGCGGCCCAGCTGCGCACGCGCTTCCGCCGCGGCTGGTACTCGATGCTGCGGGGGTTTCAGACCTCGCCACCCCCGCGCCGCCTACTTGCGCGGTGGGCGGGGCCGCGGGAAGCTTGATCGGGTGAGTGCTTCCCCCGACTATCTGGCGCGCTACGACCGGATGTGCGATGCCGCCTCAGCCCAGGTCATCGCCGCGTATTCCACCAGCTTTTCACTGGCCGCGCGCCTCTTGGCCCCTGCCGAGCGCCGCGACATCCGCAACCTGTACGCGATGGTTCGGGTGGCGGACGAGATCGTGGACGGCACCGCCGCCGCGGCCGGGGCGGACCCGGCGCCCCTGCTCGACGCCTACGAGCGTTCCGTCCTGGGCGCCCCGCGCACCCGTTTCCACACAGACCCGGTCCTCCACGCCTACGCCGCCACGGCGCGGCGCTGCGGCTTCGACCCGGATCACGTGCGCGCGTTCTTCGCCTCCATGCGCCGCGACGTGACGCAGACGCGCTACACCGACAGCGAGTTCACCGAGTACGTCTACGGCTCCGCTGAGGTGATCGGCCTGATGTGCTTGTCGGTATTCCTCGCCGGCCGCGAAGTGGGTGCCGCCGAGCGCGCACGGATGGAGGCCGGCGCGCGCTCGCTGGGCTCCGCCTTCCAGAAGATCAACTTCCTGCGGGACTTCGGCCAGGACCGCGACGAGCTCGGCCGCAGCTACTTCCCCGAGGTTTCGGAGCGCATGCTTGACGACGCAACCAAAGACGACCTCGTTGCCACCATCCGCGCCGAACTCGACCACGCCCGCGCCGCGTTCCCCCTGCTGCCCCGCTCGGCGCGTGCGGGCGTCGCCGCCGCCGAAGCGCTGTTTCACGAGCTGACGGATATGGTGGACGCCACCGCGGCCGCCGACCTGGCCGCCGCCCGCATCAGCGTGCCCGCGCACCGCAAGGCAGCGATCACCGCCCGCGCCGCAGCCCGGCAGCTGCGCCGCCCTACCTCAGGGAAAGGACCCCGCCCATGACCCCCGCCGCCAATGACCGCGAGACCGCAATCGTCATCGGCGCCGGCGCCGCCGGCCTGGCCACCGCCGCGCTGCTCGGGCGCGAGGGCTACCGGGTTACCGTGCTGGATCGCCTGGCCGCCATCGGTGGGCGCTCCGGCGAGGAGACGGTAGACGGCTTCCGCTTCGACACCGGCCCGTCCTGGTACCTGATGCCCGACGCGTTCGACCACTTCTTTGCGCTCTTTGGCAAGCGCACCGCGGACGTACTCGACCTGGTGGACCTCACCCCCGCCTACCGCCTGTTCGCCGAGGGGCACCCGCCTCTCGACGTCACCTCGGGCCGCGCCGAGGCCGAGGCGCTCTTCGAGTCCATCGAGCCCGGCGCGGGCCGGGCGCTTGGAAGCTACCTCGATTCGGCGGCCGAGACCTACGACATGGCCGTCGAGCGGTTTCTGTACACCACGTTCTCCGGCGTGGGTGCCGTGGCGGACGCCGAGCTGCTGCCCCGCTACGGCGAGCTGGCCAAGCTGCTCACGGTGCCGCTGGACAGCTTCGTGGCCCGCCGCTGCCGCGACACACGCCTGCGGCAGATGCTCACCTACCCGGCGGTGTTCCTGTCCTCGCACCCCTCGCGCACGCCGTCCATGTATCACCTGATGAGCCACACGGACCTGGTCCAGGGCGTGCAGTACCCCCAAGGCGGATTCACTGCGGTGATGGAGGCGCTGCACGGGCTCGCTGTCGAACAGGGCGCCGAGATCCGGCTCGGTGCCGACGTGGCCGCCATCACCTTTCAGGGCCGCCGCGCCACCGGCGTCCGCCTCGTCGGCGGGGAGGAAATCCGGGCCGACGTGGTGGTGTCCTGCGCCGACCTGCACCACACCGAGACCCGGCTGCTGCCGAAGGCGAAGCGCACCTACCCGGAGCGCTACTTCGCCCCGCGTGACCCGGGCCTGGGAACCGTGCTGGTCATGCTCGGCGTCGAGGGCGCGCTGCCGCAGCTCGCCCACCACAACCTCCTCTTCAGCAGCGAGTGGGGCCCAGACTTCGAGGCCGTCTTCAACGCGCCCGAGCCGGCCCGGCCGCTGGGTGCCTCGAGGTCGATCTACGTGTCTAAGCCGTCCGCCACCGACCCGTCCACCGCGCCGGAGGGTTGCGAGAACCTGTTCGTGCTCGTGCCGGTGCCGCCCGCGGAGTCGCTGGGCCACGGCGACATGTACCGCGCGCAGGCCTCGCCGGCGGTGGAGCGCATCGCGGACGCGGCCGTCGCCCAGATCGCCGAGTGGTGCGGCATCGCAGACCTCGCCGAGCACGTGGTGGTGCGCAGGACCCTGGGACCCGCCGACTTCGCCGAGCGCTACAACGCCTGGTCCGGCGGCTCCATCGGCCCCGCCCACACGCTGCGACAGTCCGCCTTCTTCCGCGGGCGCAACCGGTCGAAAAAGCTGGACAACCTGCTCTACGCCGGCGCGACCACGCTGCCGGGCGTGGGCGTGCCCATGTGCCTGATCTCCGCGGAGAACGTGGTCAAGCGGCTGCGCGGCGACCGTTCCCCCGGCCCGCTCGAGGAGCGCTAGATGCGCGCCGCGTACCTGGGCTGCCTGCTGTTTTCCCTGGCGGGCATGGCGGTGTGGGACCACCGCCGCCGGCTCGTCTTCTTCCGGGACGCGCGCCGCGCCTGGCCCGTGGCAGTGGGCTGCGTCGCCGCGTTTTTGGCCTGGGACGCCCTCGGAATCGCTACCGGCACGTTCTACCGGGGCGACTCGCCCTACATGCTGGGTGTCGAGCTCGCCCCGGAGCTGCCGGTGGAGGAGCCGGTGTTCCTGTTCTTCCTCACCTACCTGGCCATGAACCTGGCTGCCGAGGCGCGGGAGGTGGCCAGCCGATGACCTACCTGTTCATCAGCGCGCCGTTCATCGCCGCGGCGGCGGGGTTGTGGGGGTGGCGGCGGCGAGGGGGGCGTCGGCAAGCACAAGCTCTCGCTCTCGTGCTGGCGGTGCTGTGCGGGCTGACCGTGCTCTTTGACAACCTGATGGTCGCGGCCGGGCTGTACGACTACCGTGCGGGCAACACCGCCGGCATCTTCCTCGGGCGCATCCCGGCCGAGGACCTCTTCTACCCCGTGTTCGCCGCGCTGGTGGCAACCGCGTTCTGGCCCGAAGGTGACGCATGATCCGCGCCATCCTCGCCGCCTCGCGCCCCATCAGCTGGGTCAACACCGCCGTGCCGTTCGCGCTCGCGTACCTGCTGGACACGGGGCGGGTGGATTGGCGGCTGTGCGTCGGCTTCGTGTTCTTCCTCGTGCCGTACAACATCGCGATGTACGGCATCAACGACGTCTTCGACTACGAATCCGACATCCGCAACCCGCGCAAAGGCGGGATCGAGGGCGCGGTGTTACCGCGGGGCATGCACCGCCCGCTGCTCGTCGCCTCCGCCGTCACGGTCGCGCCGTTCGCCGCCGTGCTCTACGCCGCCGGCACGGGGGCCTCTGCCGCCTGGCTCACGGTCGCGCTCGCGGCAGTGGTGGCCTACTCCGCGCCGCCACTGCGTCTCAAAGAGGTGCCACTGGTGGATTCAGCGACCTCGTCCACGCATTTCACCGCGCCCGCCCTTGTTGGGGCATCGCTTGCCGACGCCACCTTAGAACCGCCCTTCCCCCTCGCCGCCGCCGCGTTCTTCTGCTGGGGCATGGCCAGCCACGCCCTCGGCGCGGTGCAGGACGTGGAGGCGGACCGGGCCGGGGGCCTGCGCTCCGTGGCCACCGAGCTCGGCGCGCGCACCACCACCCGCCTCGCCGCCGCGCTGTACCTGGTCGCGGCGCTTGCGTGCTTCGCCCTACCCGCCACTGGCTGGGTGATCGGCCTGCTGGGGCTCGGGTACGTGGCCAACACGGCCCGTTACTGGAACGTCACCGACGCCACCAGCGCCGGCGTGAACCGCGCCTGGCGGGTGTTCCTCTGGCTGAACTACCTCACGGGCGCGGTGGTGACCATCAGCGTGCTGTTCGTGGCCCTGTGACGCGGAGTGCCCCCAGTCGGGCTCGAACCGACACTGCGCGGATTTTAAGTCCGCTGCCTCTGCCAATTGGGCTATGGGGGCGCGGTTAGCAACTGTACCCCGCCGCTATCCGCCGAAGGAGAAGACCTTCTTGTTGGCCTCGCCGCCCACGGCGGTGGAGCCGGCAACGGACACCTTTGGCGCGTCGAACATGTCGGTGAGGACATCCGCCACCCACTGCAGCAACTCGGTGTCGCGCAGGTTCGGGCTGTTGATGGCCCTGGACTCGCGCGGCATCGGAAGCTGCAGCGCCTTCGCCGCCGCCCGGTAATTCGCACCCGGGTAGAGGCGCTTCAACCGCACCTGCTTCGAGTCCGGCAGCTCCACCGGGTGGAGCTTGATGCGGGTGCCCTGGGTGAGGATCTCGGAGATGCCGGCGGCGCGCGCCTGGTGGCGCAGCCTCGCCACGGCCATGAGGTACTCCACCTCCTTGGGCAGCGGGCCGAAGCGGTCCACCATCTCGTCGGCAACCGCGCGCAGTTCGTCCTCGCCGCGGGCCTCGGCGAGCTTGCGGTAGACCTCCAGGCGCAGCCGTTCCGCCTTGATGTAGCCCTCCGGGATGTGCGCGTCGACGGGGAGGTCGATGCGGATTTCTTTGGGCCCTTGATCGGTTGCGTCGACAAGCTCGCCCTGCATGAGCGCCTTGTAGGTCTCCACCGCTTCCCCCACGAGGCGGACGTACATGTCAAAGCCCACGCCCGCGATGTGGCCCGACTGCTCTGCGCCCAGCACGTTGCCGGCGCCGCGCATCTCCAGGTCCTTCTGCGCGACGGCGATGCCGGCGCCCAGGTCGTTGTTCTGGGCGATGGTGGCCAGGCGGTCGTAGGAGGTCTCCGTGAGCGTCTTGTCCTTGGGGTACAGGAAGTAGGCGTAGGCGCGCTCGCGGGAGCGGCCGACGCGGCCGCGCAGCTGGTGCAGCTGGCTGAGGCCCATGTTCTGGGCATTCTCCACAATCAGCGTGTTGGCGTTGGCGATATCCAGGCCCGTCTCCACGATGGTGGTGCACACCAAGACGTCGTACTCGCGGTTCCAGAAGCCCTGCACCGTCTGCTCCAACAGCTGCTCCCCCATCTGCCCGTGCGCGACCACCACGCGCGCCTCCGGCACCAGCTCGCGCAGTGCGCGCGCGGTCTTCTCAATGTCCGCGACCTTGTTGTGGATGTAGAACACCTGGCCGTCGCGCAGCAGCTCGCGGCGGATCGCCGCGGCCACCTGCTTGTCCTCCTGCGGCCCAACGTACGTGAGCACCGGGTGGCGGTCCTCCGGAGGGGTGGTGATGGAGGTCATCTCGCGGATGCCGGTGAGGCTCATCTCGAGGGTGCGCGGGATCGGCGTCGCCGTCATGGTCAAAACGTCCACGTGGGACTTCAGCGCCTTGATGTGCTCCTTGTGCTCCACGCCGAAGCGCTGCTCCTCGTCCACAATGATCAGGCCGAGGTTCTTCCACTGCACGCCGGTGGCCAGCAGGCGGTGGGTGCCGATGACCACGTCCACGGAGCCGTCGGCAAGGCCGGCGATGATCTCCTTCGCCTCCTTCGCCGAGGTGAAGCGGGACAGCTCCCGCACCGTCACGCCGAAGCCGTCCATGCGGCCGGAGAAGGTGGAGAAGTGCTGCTGCGCCAGCAGCGTGGTGGGCACCAGCACCGCGACCTGCTTGCCGTCCTGCACCGCCTTGAACGCGGCGCGCACGGCCACCTCGGTCTTACCGAAGCCGACATCACCCACAATCACGCGGTCCATCGGCACCGGCTTTTCCATGTCATCCTTCACGGCCTCGATGGCGGCCAGCTGATCCTCCGTCTCCACGAAGGGGAACGCGTCCTCCATCTCGTGCTGCCACGGGGTGTCCGGCGCGAACGCGTGGCCCGGCGCGGCCTGGCGCTTCGCGTACAGCTCGACGAGCTCGCCCGCGATTTCGCGCACCGCGGCGCGGGCCTTACGCTTGGTGGCCTTCCAATCGCTGCCGCCCATCTTGCTCAGGCTGGGCTTCTCGCCGCCTGTGTACTTGGACAGCAGGTCGAGCGACTCCATGGGCACCCACAGCTGGTCCGCGGGCTGGCCGCGCTTGGCCGCCTGGTACTCCAGCACGATGTATTCGCGGCGCGAATCCTCGTCGCCGGCCTTGATGGTGCGCTCCGCCATCTTGACGAAGCGCCCGATGCCGTGCGTCTCGTGCACCACAAAGTCACCGGGCTGCAGCGCGAGCGGGTCGACGCGGTTGCGGCGGCGCGGGGCGCGACGCTTGGCGCCCGCGATGTCGCCGACGCGGTTGCCGGTCACGTCCGTCTCGGTGACCACCACCAGTCCCGCGGCGGTGCTCGTGCCGCCGAACACCAGGCCGCCGTGGGACAGCGCCCGGTAAAGGGTCACCGCGCCATCCACGGGCTCGAGCCCGTCGGAGGCGATGCGGGCGGAAATGCCGTGCTCGCGCAGGCGCTCGGCGGTGCGTTCGACGGTGCCCTTCGCGGGCGCGATGAACGCCGCGCGGCCGTGGTTGTCTTGCACGTGCAGCTTCAGCGTGGCGTAGAGCTGCTCGATCGCCTTCGGGTCGCCCTTCGGCGCCGGCGCGGCCTCGAACTCCAGCGGCAGGGTCTCGGCGTCGTCCGCCGCGAACATGCCGGGCGGGGCGAACGTCCACCACGCGTTGCCGGCCCTCTGAGCCGAGACCGCGAGCGATTCATACGAGCGGTAGGACGACGCGGAGACGTCGAGCCCCTCCACCGCCACGGGTCCCTCGGCACCCATGGCCGCGGCCTCCCAGCCCGCTTCCAGGAACTCGCGGTCCGTGGCCTCCAGGTCCTCGATGCGGGCGCGGACCTTCTCCGGGTTGGTCACCAAGACGATGCCGTCGCCCACGAGCTCTGGCAGCACGGACCACGGAGCGTCCGTCAACGCTGGCAGGAGCGCCTCCTCCCCGTCCGCGTGCGTGCCTTCGGAGATGCGGGTGAGCAAGCTCACCAGGGTCGGGTTCGAGGGGTAGCGCCGCGCAAGGTCGTCGGCGCGTTGTTGCACGGGTGCGTCGATAAGCAACTGGCGCGCGGGGAACAGCGACACCGAGGCGACCTCGTCGATCGTGCGCTGATCCGCCACCGCAAAGGTGCGGATGTCCGTCACCTCGTCGCCCCAGAACTCGATGCGCACCGGGTTGTCCGCGGTGGTGGGGAAAACGTCGATGATGCCGCCGCGGGTGGCAAACTCGCCGCGCTTGGCCACCATGTCCACGTGCTCGTAGGCGTAGTGCTCGATCTCGCGCACCAGATCGGTGAAGTCGCGCTCCGCATCCACCGCAACCTCGATCGGGGCTGACGCTGGCAGGCACGGCTGGCACACCGCGCGGGCGGCGGCGACGATCACGCGCGGCATCTCGTGCAGCACCTTCGCGCGGCGGCCCACCACGTCCGCGCCGGGAGAGAGACGCTCGTGCGGCAGGGTCTCAAACGACGGGAAGTGGGCGACGTTTTCCTCCCCCACAATCGCCTTCAGCTCCGCGGCGAGGTCCTCGGCCTCGTGGCCGGTGGCGGTGACCACCAGCACCGGCACCTCACGCGACAGGGCGCCGGCGGCCCACGGCCGAACCTGGTCGATGGCGGTGACGTGCAGCGTCTGATCTCCCACGTGGGAGACGAGGCCCTTGAGCTTCGGGTCCGTGAGCGCCTGGGTGAGCAGACCGGCGAGCGGCGGCGGGGTCAAAGTCATGCGTCCTTCCCGGTAGTGTCCGGCTGCGTGTGCGGGAGCGCCTCGAGGCCGCGCAGCCCGTTCCAGCACAGATTAGTAATGTGCAGCGCCGCCGACTGCTTGTCCGGCGTGCGCTCGTCCAACCACCACAGGGCGGTGTTGGACACGGTGCCAACGAGGGCCTGACCGTACAGCGTCGCGGCTTGGGTATCCAACCCCCGGTGCTCGAACGCTTGCGCGAGCAGGTAGGACACCTGGGCGGTGACGCGGTTGAGCACCGTGGAGTAGGTGCGCTCCTGGCCGGGTAGCTGCCCGTGAACCACGATGAGGAAGCCGTCCGTCTCCTCCTCCACGTACGTGAGCAGCGCCAGCACGCCGTTCTGGATGCGCTCGTGCCAGCGTCCCTCCTGAATCACGCCCACGATCGCGGCCTGGAGCCGCTCCATCTCCCGCTCCACCACCGCCCGGTAGAGCCCCTCCTTGCCCCCGAAGTGCTCGTAGATCACCGGCTTGGACACGCCGGCGCGGCTCGCGATTTCCTCGACGGTGGTCCCCTCGAAACCGCGTTCCGCGAAGGCTGCGCGCCCGACGTTCATGAGTTGGTCCCGGCGCTGCGGTCCGGTCATTCGCTGACGAGCCATGCCCCACACCTTACGGCCCCCGCGCACGTGGCTTCCCCACCAGGACTCGAACCTAGAATGACGGTACCAAAAACCGTAGTGTTGCCAATTACACCATGGGGAAAGACAGTAGGGAATTGTAACCCATGCGCGGGCCTACCCAAATTGGGCCCGCGCAGCGCCGGCGCAGTACCGGCGCAGCGCCCGCGCCGCCTACTCGTGCCAGCCGGGCACGAAAAGGTCCGGCTCCTGGCCGGGCTCGACCACCACGAATTGCCCCATCATGCCCTTGTCCTCGTGGTTGAGCATGTGGCAGTGGTACATGTACGCCAGCGTCGGGTCCGGGTAGTAGCCGATTTCCACCATGAGGTGCACGGTGGCCAGGGGCGGCACCGTGATGGTGTCGTGCCACCCGGTGGTGAACTCCAGGTCCCCGTTATCCACGCCGATCACGGCGAAGCGCGCGTTGTGCACGTGGAAGTTGTGCATCATGTCGTCGTTGTCGTTGGTCACGTGCCAGATCTCGGGTCCCTTGTGGTCCACCACCTCGTCCACGCGGGCCATGTCCATCGTCTTGCCGTTGATTTCCATGTCCTTCATGCGGAATTCGCGCTCTTTGCTTGCCGACGCAGGCACATCAAACGCCACAACCCCCTCCGCGAGCGCCTCCGGCTCGGGGGCGGTCTCGGGCGGCGCCGCGATGTGGAGGAGGTCGAACTTGTCGGTCAGGCCGAACGTCTTCGCCGTGTCGCGGTCCGGCAGACCGCCGAGGTCCGGCACCCCGTTGCTGCGCAGCACCAGGTCCTTGCCCGGTTTCAGGTCCACCACGATCTCCACGCGCTCGCCCGCGCTGAGCAGGATGCCGTCAACCTCAACCGGTGCCTCGAGATAGCCCTGGTCGGTGGCCACCACCATAAACGGCACGCCCAAAGACAGGTGGTGGAAACGCATGGTCGCGCCGTTGAGCACGCGCAGGCGCAGGCGACGGGTGCTCGCCTCGAAACGCGGCTTGGTCATCCCGTTGACCAGGACGGTCGAGCCGACCCAGCCGTTTTCCTCGTCCAGCTGCCCGTCCTCGGTGAAGTTGGCGTCGGTGATGATCACGGGGATGTCGTCGACGCCGTACTCGGTGGGGAGGCCGGTGTAGGAGGTGTCGTCGTCAAGCACAATGCCCCCGGCAAGGCCGCGGTAGGCGTGCACCGCCGAGGCCTGGTGCGGGTGGGGGTGGTACCAGCAGGTGGCCGCGGGCTGATCCACGGTCCAGGACGGGGACCAACTCTCGCCCGGCGGGAACATCAGCGCCGGGCCTCCGTCCGCGGCGGCCGGCAGGTGCATGCCGTGCCAGTGCACCACCGTGGGCTCCGGCAGCTCGTTGCGCACCGTCATCTCGATGTGCTCGCCGCGGCGCATGTAGAGCGTCGGGCCCTGGTACGGGCCGTTGAACCCCCACGTCTTGGTCATGGTGCCGGGGATCATCTCGAACTCGCCCTCCTGCGCGGTGAGCTCGAAGCGGCGCACGTTGCCCTCGAGGGTGCCCTCCTCCAGCGGCGGGATGCGCAGCGGGCGCGCGTCGGCGTCCGAGCCGAGCGGGGTTGGCTGGTCGGAGCACGCCGCGGCAGCCGAAGCGGTGGCGGCGGCGACCGCCGTCACCACCGCGCCTTTGAAAAACGTCCTTCTACTCATGGTCATTGCTCCTCCAAGTTCGCCGATTTCCTCCAATGATCCTACTATCCGCGCTATGACCGAATCGCTGCCAAACGAGGAGCGCAACGCCCGCCGCTTCATCTGGTCCAACGGGCTGCAAAACATCGGCGACCAGATCGTCGCGCCGAAAACGGTGCTGCCCTGGCTGTTCACCGCCGCGGGGGTGCCGTCCGTCTACACCTCCATGCTGGTGCCGGTGCGCGAGTCCGGCTCGATGCTGCCGCAGGCCGCGCTCACGCCGTGGCTGACGTCGCAGCCCTCGCGCAAGCGCGCGTGGCTGATCGGCTCCTGGGGCCAGGCGGCGGCCGCGGGCCTGATCGCGGTGAGCGCGCTCCTGTTCTCCGGGCACGCGCTCGGCGGGCTGGTGGTGACGCTGTTGGCGGTGCAGGCGGTATTTCGCGCCATCTGCTCGATCGCGGGCAAGGACGTGCAGGGCCGCACCATCTCGAAGGGCCACCGCGGCGACATCACCGGCCGCGCCACGGAGCTCGCGGGCGCGTTCACCCTGGCCATCGGCCTGATCCTCGCCTTCATCCCCAACGACCTGCCGCGGTGGGCGCTCGCCGCCCTCCTCGGCCTCGGCGCCTCGACGTGGGCGCTGGCCTCGGTGGTGTTTTCGCGCATCGAGGAGCCGGAGGCGGAGGTCACCGAGCGCGCGGGCGGCAGCAGCCTGCGCCGCACCTGGGAGCTGGTCAAGGGCGACCGGGATCTGCAGCGCTTCCTCATCGTGCGCTCGCTGCTTTTGGTCACGGCGCTATCCACGCCGTTCATCGTGGTGCTGGCCAGCCAGCAGGGGGCGGACCTGACCGGGCTCGGCGCCTTTGTCATCGCCTCCGGCGGGGCCAGCCTGCTCGGCGGGCGGGTGTCGGGCGCGCTCTCGGACCGGTCGTCGAAAAGCACGATGGCGTGGGCGGCCGGCTTCGCCTCGACCGTGCTCGTCCTGCTGGTGGTGAGCGCATCGCTTTTCGACGCTCCCGTCAACGCCTGGGTCATGCCCCTCGGCTTCTTCCTGGTGAATCTCGCGCACACCGCGGTGCGCGTATCGCGCAAGACGTACCTGGTGGACATGGCGGAGGGCGACCGCCGCACCCTGATCACCGGCGCGTCCAACACCGTGATGGGCGTGGTGCTGCTCGTCGTCGGCGCCGTCTCCTCCGCCGTGTCCCTGCTCGGGCCGCGGGCGGCGCTGATCTTCCTCGCTGCGATCGGCTACGCCGGCGTTGCGGGCGCGGCGCGGCTGAAAGACGTCTCGGCGGCGCGCGGCTAGGCGTTATGCTGGTCGGCGGAAAACTCAACCCACAAGGAGAATTCGCGTGGCCAACCACCTTGAACGCGCCGTAGTCGTGCTCGCGGCCGGCGCCGGCACCCGCATGAAATCCGACCGCCAGAAAACGCTGCACGAAATCGGCGGGCGCAGCATGCTCTCCCACTCGCTGCACGCGGCGGCCGGGGTCCACCCGAACTACCTTGTGGCCGTGGTTGGCCACCAGCGCGAGCAGGTCGCGCCGGCGGTGGACACCATCGCGGCGCAGCTCGGCGTGGAGATCCGTCAGGCGGTGCAGGAGGAGCAGAACGGCACCGGCCATGCGGTACAGGTGGCGCTGTCCGCCATCCCGGATTTCAACGGCACCGTGGTGGTGACCAACGGCGACGTGCCGCTTCTGCGCTCCGAGACCATCGGCGCGCTGGTTGACGCGCACGAGTCGCAGGGGGCGGCGGTGACCGTGCTCAGCCTCGAGTTTGATAACCCCACCGGCTACGGGCGCATCATCCGCGACGCAGACGGAGCCGTGACCGAGATCGTGGAGGAGAAGGACGCCTCCGACGAGCAGCGCCGCGTGCGCGAGGTCAACTCCGGGGTCTTCGCTTTCGACGGCGCGGTGCTGCGCGACGCGCTGACCCGCATCAACACCGACAACGCCCAGGGCGAGCTCTACATCACCGACGTGCTGGGCATCGCTCGCGGCGACGGCAAGAAGGTGGCCGCGTTCACCGCCCCCGACCCGCGCGAGCTGGCCGGCGTGAACGATCGGGTGCAGCTCGCCGCGGCCGGCAAAGAGCTCAACCGCCGCCTGGTGGAGCAGGCCATGCGCGCCGGCGCGACCGTGATCGACCCGGCCACCACCTGGATCGGCGTGGAGGTGGAGATCGGCCGCGACGTGGTCATCCACCCCAACACCCAGCTGTGGGGCTCCACCGTGATCGGCGACGGCGCGGAGATCGGCCCCGACACCACGCTGAACGACATGGAGATCGGCGCCCGCGCGAAGGTGGTCCGCACCCAGGGCGAGCTCGGCGTGATCGGCGAGGACGCCAGCGTCGGCCCCTTCACCTACATCCGCCCGGGCACCGAGCTCGGCGCGCGCGGCAAGCTCGGCGGCTTCGTGGAGTCAAAGAACGCCAAGATCGGCGAGGGCTCTAAGGTGCCGCACCTGACCTACATCGGCGACGCAACGGTGGGCGTCGAGTCCAACATCGGCGCCTCCTCGGTGTTTGCGAACTACGACGGCGTGAACAAACACCACACCACCATCGGCAACTACTGCCGCACCGGCTCCGACACGATGTTCGTGGCTCCGGTGACTGTCGGCGACGGGGCCTACACGGGCGCGGGTACAGTGTTGACCAAGGATGTGCCGCCCGGCGCGCTTGCCGTGAAGGAAGGTCGCCAGCGAAACATCGAAGGCTGGGTGGAAGAACACCGCCCGGGCACCGAGGCGGCGGAAGCCGCACGCAAAGCACGCGAACAGGGTTAAGGGAACAACATGACTGGTTACTCCACGGAAAGCCACAAGGACCTGAAGGTATTTTCGGGCCGCGCACACCCCGAACTGGCTGAGGCGGTGGCCAAGGAACTGGGCATCGAGCTGGTTCCCACCACCGCGCGCGATTTTGCGAACGGCGAGATCTTCATCCGCTTCGAGGAATCGGTGCGCGGCGCGGACTGCTTTGTCATGCAGTCCCACACCCAGCCGCTGAACAAGTGGCTGGTGGAGCAGCTCATCATGATCGACGCGCTCAAGCGCGGCTCCGCCAAGCGCATCACCGCGATCCTTCCCTTCTACCCGTACGCGCGCCAGGACAAGAAGCACCGCGGGCGCGAGCCGATTTCCGCCCGCCTGATCGCGGACTTGCTCACCGCCGCCGGCGCGGACCGCATTGTGTCCGTGGACCTGCACACCGACCAGATCCAGGGCTTCTTCGACGGCCCGGTCGACCACATGCACGCCATGCCGATCCTGGTGGATTACATCAAGTCCAAGTACCCGCTGGACAACCTCTGCGTGGTGTCCCCCGACGCCGGCCGCGTGAAGACGGCCGAGAAGTGGGCCAACATGCTGGGGGATGCCCCGATGGCCTTCGTGCACAAGACCCGCGACATTGACGCGGCGAACAAGGTCGTGTCCAACCGCGTGGTCGGCGAGGTCGAGGGCAAGGACTGCATCCTGCTCGACGATATGATCGACACCGGCGGCACCATCTCGGGCGCGGTCGGCGTGCTGAAGGAGGCCGGCGCGAACTCGGTGGTCATCG
Organism: Corynebacterium bouchesdurhonense; assembly: GCF_900078305.2. Classification (GTDB taxonomy): domain Bacteria; phylum Actinomycetota; class Actinomycetes; order Mycobacteriales; family Mycobacteriaceae; genus Corynebacterium; species Corynebacterium bouchesdurhonense. The sequence continues at coordinate 1,223,564 of NZ_LT546028.1, read as the reverse complement.
CGTGCACCCACGGCGTGTTCTCCGACCCCGCCCGCGAACGCCTCAACGAGTGCGGCGCCGAGGAGGTCATCACCACCGACACCCTGCCGCAGGACACCGAGGGCTGGAACAACCTCACCGTGCTCTCGATCGCCCCGCTGCTGGCAAAGACCATTCGCGAGATCTTCGAGAACGGCTCGGTGACCACCCTCTTCGAGGGCCAGGCCTAGGCCGCGGCGCAGAACCCGCATGATTCGACCTGATTTGGCGGACCTGCCGGCGTACGTGCCGGGTGCGCGCAACGAGCTGGCGGTGAAGCTGTCGTCCAACGAGCTCGCCGAGGGGCCGCTGCCCGCGGTCGAGGAGGCGATGGTGCGCGCGGTGGCGGGCATCAACCGCTACCCCGACATGGGCGCCTTAGGCATTCGCCGGGCGCTCGCCACCCACCTCGGCGTGGCGGTGGAGCAGGTCGCCGTGGGCACGGGCTCGTCCGCCCTGTGCCAGCAGCTGGTGGTGCTCGCTACCCAGCCTCGCGACGAGGTGGTGTTCCCGTGGCGCAGCTTCGAGGCCTACCCGATCTTCACGCGGGTGGCTGGGGCGACGCCCGTGCCGGTTGCGTTGACAAGCGAGCACGGCCTCGACCTGCCGGCGATGGCCGCGGCCGTCACCGAGCGCACGAAGCTCATCTTCGTCTGCAACCCGAACAACCCAACGGGCACTACGATCACCACCGGCGAGTTCGCCGAGTTCATGCACGAGGTACCGCCCGGCGTGCTGGTTGCCCTGGACGAGGCTTACTTCGAGTACAACCGCGCCGCCGACACCCCGGTGGCAACGGAGGAGATACTGAAGTACCCGAACGTGGTGGGCCTGCGCACGTTCTCCAAGGCGTACGGGCTGGCGGGCGCGCGCATCGGCTACGCCTTCGGCCCCGAACCGATCATCGAAGCGCTGAACAAGGTGGCGGTGCCGTTTTCCGTGAGCTCGATCGCGCAGGTCGCGGCCACGGCCTCGTTGGCGGCGGGCGAAGAGCTGCGCCGCCGCGTCGACGGGACCGTTGCGCAGCGCGAGTTGGTCGCCGAGCGGCTGGCCGCGTACGGCGTGCCGGCCTCGCAAGCAAACTTCATCTGGATCCCCGCCGAACGGGTGGACGAGGCGCCCGCCGCGCTGGCCGAGCGGATCGCCGCCGAGGGTGTGCTGGTTCGCGCGTTCCCCGAGGGCATCCGCGTCACCGTCACCAACGAAGCGGAGTCTGCCGCGTTCCTGGCTGCCTGGGAAGCCGTCTCCGCCGGCGCCCGCTAGCCGCGGCTGCGCACCTCGTCGCCGATCACAGGCGGGAGCACGAGCGGGGCGTCTCCGAGTAGCGCCTGGAGGTTGCCCTCCCGCTCGACCGCGCTGGTCACCGCCTTCACCTTGCGGCCGCCCTTGCGCTCGCCCCCGCGGCCGGCACCGCCCCCGGCCATAGGCGCACCGCCCATGGCCATGGCACGCGACTGCCCGGCGCCGCCGGGCGCGGCGTGGGGCGACGCAACCGAACCCGTGCCCACAGTCCCCGCAGACCCGGCGAACCCGGCCGCGCCCGCCAACCCGCCGGCACCGGCCGCGCCCGCCAACCCGCCGGCACCGGCCGCGCCGCCCGGCCCACCCGCGCTACTTACTCCCCCAAGCCCGCCGAACCCGGCGGGAAGCCCAGCCACTGCCCCGCCGCCGAGGCCGCCCGCCGGGACCGGCGCGGCACCACCCTGGCGACCCTTCGCCGCCGGGATGCCCATGCCGCCGAACCCGCCGGGTGCCAGAGAGGCCGCCTGCACCGGACGGGTGGCGTCCAACCCCGCCGCGCGCACGGCGGCACCAGGGGCGGCCGCGTGCCGGCCGCCGGTGGCGTCGGCCCCGCTCCCGGCGCCGGCCCCGCTCCCGGCACTTCCAGCGGGCACCCCCGCCCGCGCCCCCGCGTGGTCTGCGCCGAAGCCAGCGCCGGTCCCGGCGCCCGCGCCGCGCGCGGACTGCCCCCCCTGGTTCGCGGCCCTATGGCGGCCGGCCCCGGTCGGCGCCCCGGCCGCCGCGGGAGCGGCGCCGGCACCCTGGCCGGCTGGCGCGGCGGGTAGTGCCGCCAACTTCGAACCCGCGGGCGCCGTCCGCCCAGCCGGGACCCCGAGCAGCGTCGTCGCGCCCACGTTGCCTAGCGCCGGCGCGAGGCGCGCCGCCGCGCTCTGCAGTGGCAAGGCCCCACCTGCCGGCGTGGTGCCCGGGTGAAGCGTCGGCGGCATGTGCGGCGCGGCCACGGCGGCCGCCTGCGTGGGGGTGGCGCCCGCCGCGATCGCCTGCAGCACGTCAGGGTTGGGCTGGCCGTACTGGCCAATCACGTCCGCCGGCGTCGACGCGTGCGCTAGGTCCTTGTGCCCGTGCGCCTCGAGCGCCTCGCGCACCACGGTGGGCAGCGGCGAGGCCTCGAAGGACGGGGACGTCGGCGCGGACAGCTCGTCGATGGAGAACGGGTCGCCGGAGATGCGGTCCAGGTCCGGCAGGAGCTTGGTAAAGGCCGGGACGGTGGCCGACAGCCCCGCGGCCGCGCGCGGCGGGTAGGCCGCCAGGTACGCCTGCTCGAAGGTTTTGCGCGCCACCGGGTGCACGATGGCCAGGTACGTGGCCGATGCCGCGGCCGCCATCACCGCCTCGCTGCCGATCGCGCTGCCGAGCGCGCCCGAGTGCGCCGCCATGCGGTGGGCGTTCGCCGCGAAGACTGCGCCCGCGCGCTGCACCCGGCTGATCCGCTGGTCGCCCCGGCGCACCCAGTCGGTCTCGGCGGAGGTGGCCAGCGCCTGACGCGGACCGAAGAGCTCGTGCACCGCGGCCGTGATCTGCGCGGCCACACCCTCCCAGTACGCGGCTTCCACGGCGGGCGCGGCGAAGTTGGAGGCAGCCAGCTTGTTGTTCAGCGGCAGCAGCGCCGGGTCGTAGCCCACGACCGGGCTGTGGGGCGCGAAGTCCGTCGCCCGCGCGTTCACGGCGCGCGTGTTCGGCACGTAGTTCCCCAGCCCGCCGCGCACACCGCCAGCGGCTGGGCGCTGGATGCTGGTCAGGGCGCGGGCCCAGGTGCCGTCGGCAAGCAATGCATTCTTGAGATTGACCTCGGCGGTCACCGCGGTGTCCATCACGTGGCTCGCGAACACACGCACCGCCTCCGGCGCGTAGTGTCCGGACACGCGCCCCATCCCGCGCCCCGCATCGCGGTAGCCGGACGCCGCGGTGAACGCCGCGAGCCCACCCGCGGGCCCGAACCCGGCGCCGAGCCCGCCGTGGATGGCCTTGAGCTGGTCCACGGCGCGCTGCACCGCATCGACATCGATTCGCACGTTTTGCAACTTTCCCCCACTTGGTATGAAGTTTGACAGGTTCGCCCCACACGTTAAAGGCGCGTCCGCGGGCCCGGCTAGGGCCCGGCGAGCACTTGAGTGGACAGCCCGCCCGCCCCGGGTTTGGCCTGTGGGTGGGCCACTTGCTACCCTTGAGCGGTCTCGGCGAGGGCCCGCGCATGGGCCGTTATCGGCGCGATTCGATACAGCGACTTTGCGCGCACGCGCGCGCCAAGCCCGCGATCACTCGACGAGCACACCCGTTCAGTGGTCGCGGGCGTTTCCTATCGCCCCGCGGCCCTTCAACCCAGAAGGAGCTAGCTATGGCTATTACCCCGCCCGTTGTGCAGGCTGAGAAGCGCGAAGAGTTTGGCAAGGGTTCCGCCCGCCGCCTGCGCCGCGATGGCAAGATCCCCGGCGTGCTGTACGAGGCCGGCGTGGACAACGTCCACTTCGCCGTGGACCGCATCGAGATGACCGCGCTGGTGCGCAACAACGGCACCAACGCCATCCTGGAGCTCGAGGTTGACGGCGAGAAGCTGCTCAGCATGGTCAAGCACGTGGACCAGAACGTGCTCACCCTCGAGATCGACCACATCGACCTGCTCGGCGTGAAGCGCGGCGAGAAGGTCACCGTCGAGGTCCCGGTTGTCACCGAGGGCGAGGCCGCGGACGACGCCGTGGTGCTGCAGGAGGCCGACGTGGTGGAGATCGAGATCGACGCCCTGAACATCCCGGACGAGATCGCCGTGTCCATCGAGGGCAAGGAGATCGGCGACGTGATCTACGCGTCCGACCTGCAGCTGCCGGCCGGTGCGGAGCTCGTCTCCGATCCGGAGCTGCTGGTTGTCAACGTCACCTTCGAGCAGGTTGACGAGGAGCTCGAGGCCGCCGCAGCTGAGGCCGAGGAGGGTGGCGCCGACGCTGGCGCAGACGCCAACGAGACCGTCGAGATCGCCGACGGTGGCGAGGGCGACGAGGGCGCAAGCGAGTAAGAGCATTTCGCTTGTCGACGGCCGGTGGGAGGCGCTCCCCCGGCCGTTTTCCGCGCCCGGTATCTGGTAGCGTCCAGATCCCGTGAACTCCGTGAACACCGTGAATTCAGCATCCCCCGTCCTGGTTGTCGGCCTGGGCAACCCCGGCCCCCAGTACGAGGCCACCCGCCACAACGCGGGCGTGGCCGTGGTGGGGGAGCTGCTCGGCCGCGCCACGCCCGTCCCGGCGCAGCTGAGCCACCACAAGCGCACGAACACCGAGGTGGCGGAGTTGGCGGCGGGCCGCCTCGTCCCCGGGCGCCAGGTGGTGCTGGCGCGCACCCGCGCGTTTATGAACCTCTCTGGAGGGCCGGTCAAGGCGCTAGCGGACTACTTCGGGGTGTCACCAGCGGACCTGTACGTGGTGCACGACGAGCTGGACCTGCAACCGGGCGAGGTGAAGCTGCGCGCGGGAGGCGGAGACCACGGGCACAACGGGCTGAAGTCGGTGACGAAGTCCCTCGGCGGGGCCGCGTACAACAAGGTTGCCGTGGGCATCGGCCGCCCGCCCGGGCGCATGGCGCCCGCTGACTACGTGCTCAAGCCCTTTTCCTCCAGGGAGCAGGTGGACCTCTCCATCGCCGCCGCGGACGCCGCCGACGCCATCATCGCGGCTGTCGCTGGGTAGCGCGCGCGTGAGGCACGTCAGGCGTGTCGGGCCGCGAACCCGGCCGGACCGCGGCCGGAGAGCGCGAGCTGCTGCGAGGATAGTTTTGCGCGTCTTCATACTTGTTGTATCTCCGGTGTTGGCGCCGGCGTTAGCGACGCCTCGATAGCCGCAGCCGGCGCCGCCGCCAAGTCGCCGCGTTCCGCACCTACTAGGCAGTACTCGTTTTCCTGCGTGAGCGGCCGCAGGTACGGGTATACCGGCGGCAGGTCCGGGTGCGCGCGGGTGAACTCCGTCTCCAGCCCGCGCGCCCAGCGCCCGGAGAAGGCGCGGCTGAGAACCGATGCGCGGCCCGAGCGAAGCAGCTCACGGTTGGCTTCGGACGTCCCGGCCTCCTCCGCAAGCAGGAAGGCGGTGCCGCACGCCACGCTTTGCGCGCCGCGGCCGAGCAGCCGCGCCACGTCGCCGGCGCTGCGCGCCCCGCCGGCGGCGATGATCGGCAGCCCGAGCGGGACCACCCGCTCCAGGAGCTCGTCGAGGGCTTCCGCGCCCGGCTCCTCCGCCACCGTCCACGTGCCGCGGTGCCCGCCCGCGAGCGGGCCCTGCACCACCAGGCCGTCGACGCCCCGGCGCGCGGCCTCCCGGGCATCGCGCTCACCGGCCACGGTGCACCAGGCCTGCGAGCCCGCGGCGTGGAGCAGGCCGATCTGCTCGGCGGTGAAGCATCCGAACGTGGACGACACGATCGCGGGCGCCGCCTCGATAACGGCGGCGAACTTCTCGCCGAAGCCCCAGCTCAGGTCAACCTGGGGGACGTCCGCGCCGAGCCGCGCCGCCACCGCCGACGCCTCCTCGCGAAGCTGCTCGGCCTGCGGCATGAACAGGTTGGCGCCGAACGGGGCCTCGCATTGGGCCAGCCACTCCCGCGCCTGCGCGGGTGTGCACGTGCCGAGCGCGAGGAAGCCGAAGCCGACTGCGTTGACCAGGGCGGGGGTAGACGGGCCGCCGGCCATCGGCGCGGCGACAACGCGGGGCAGATCTGCAATATTCACGGGTACATTATGGGCGTGTTTGCTCTCCTCAATGGTCTCTTTCGCCGCGCCGAACCCGCCGGGCCCGCCGAGCCCGCGCAGTGGCTCGTGGTCGGCCTGGGCAACCCGGGCGCGAAGTACGCGGGCAATCGCCACAACGTGGGATACCTGGTGCTCGACGAGCTGGAGCGCACGGGCGGTGTCGACGGGGCGCGCCTTTTGAAGCCGGGCACGTTCATGAATACCTCGGGCGAGGCGGTCGCGCCTGCTGCGCGCTCGTTGGGGCTTGCACCGGAGCGGGTCATTGTCGTCCACGACGAGCTGGACTTACCCGCCGGCACGGTGCGCGTAAAGCTGGGCGGGAACGAGAACGGGCACAACGGGCTGAAGTCGGTCACCCAGCACCTGGGCACTAGGGACTACCCACGGGTGCGCGTCGGCATCGGGCGCCCGCCGAAGGGCACGGCCGTGCCGGACTGGGTGCTTGCCGACGTTTCCGGGGAGAACCCGGACCTCGACGGCCAGATCGAGCTGGCTGCCGAGGCCGTGCGCCTCATTGTTGCGGGCGGGGTGGCGCGGGCGCAGAATGTGGTCCACGCCAAGTAGGAGCCGAGTAGGCACCGCGTGGGCGCCTACGCCAGTTCGCCCTCCAAGTCACCCAGCACGCGGTCGAGGTCCTTCGACTTCTGCTCGCGGGGGTTGAAGGCGTTGTCCTCCAAGTCGTCGACAAGCGAAAGCGCGACCTGATTGCGCACATCGAACATGGAGAAGTTGGCCACGATCACGCGCCAGTGCTCCACGGCGCGGATCGCGGAATCGAAGCCGTAGCCGACGAACGCGACGGGCTTGCGCATCCACTCCGGGCCGAGCGAGTCGAAGGCGTTCTTCATGGTGCCGGGTACCGAGTGGTTGTACTCGGGCGTGACAAAGATGAAGCCGTCGCACGCGTCCACCGCCTGCGACCAGCGGGTCACGGCCTCGTCCGCGTACTGCTTCTGGGCCGCGCCGGGCGGGGTGACGGCGACGAGGTGGGGGACGTCGAACTCCGCGAGGTCCAGCAGCTGGTAGTCGTGGGTGCCACGGGCCTCCGCGCGCTGGAGCACCCAGCTAGCGATCTGCTCGCCTGCGCGGCCCTCGCGGACGGATCCGAGGATGATGCCGATTTTCTTGGGATTTGTTGCCATGCCACCCAAGCGTAGCGATGCGGGCAACTCGCGCTCCCCCAGCCCGGAAACCCGCACGCGGCGCAGAGGCCGTGAAACTGTTCTACATTGGTGCATCGCCCCTGCGGCGAACATCGCACGTCCGAAGGATTGGTACTGCATGATGGCGAAACCCCGCGTTTCGGTGAGCAACCGGATTCGACAATTGGAGGAGAACGAGGAGTGCAACCGGCTCCTCCGCACTATCCCGTTTCATTGCTCCGAGCTGCCGGCCCCGTTGCTTTCCAAGGATCAGGTCAACGAGTTTCGCGGGTGGCCGTTGCGGTGGGCGGGGCAGACAATCGAGCTTGCCACCCGGCTGGAGCTGTGCCGTCCCGGGGCCAACGGCGGCGCACCGCTTGGCATAGCCCCGTACCTGTCGTTCCTCGACGACCTTCCTGCGGAACTGGCAATTCCCAGCCGTGACCGCCGGGAACTTGAATCCGCGATGAGCACGCGGGCGCCGGCCATCGCAAAGAAGTGAGTCTATTTCGAGCGCAAAGACTTCTTCCTCACAGAGGAGTCGGTCCGTCTCATCGCCGAGGTCGCCGCGCTGGAGCAACACCGCCGAGGCGGCGTTGATCACGAGCAGGTGGAATGGGCGAGGTCTCTCGGCGAGTACCACGCAAGCTTCATCAACGCCACCACCTGGGTTACACTCCGGCTCCTTCGGGCGCGCGGCCTTCCGGTCACGGATGCGCATACCGAGCTCGTGGCACACACACCACGAAGCATTGCGATGGGCGAATTTGATTTCGCTACCGCCAAACACCTGATCGATCTGAAGTGCTCGCTACAACCCGGGTTTGAAGCACGGTGGCAACTGCAGCTGCTCATGTACTGGAGGATGGGTTTGCACTCCAGCAATTCCGAGGGAACAGTGCCCAGGCAGCGCTTCGAGCAGTTCGCCGAGCTCGGCGTCATTAATCCGCTCCACGGGCATTACCTCTTCTTCCGGGTAGCTGAGATTCCGGCGGAGGTCATCGAGTACGTGGACGATGTAGTGCTGGGCTTCGGTCGGCAGGCCCCGCTCGACACCGAGCCGACCGGGCGCTTGGTACCGCCGCCTCAGCGCTTCCCCGTGCAATGCGGAGGATTCGCGTGGGTGCGCATGCCCGAAGGAATCGTCAGCGAGCACGACGCGCTCCTCCCCCACGAGGTTGTGCTTCAGGCGTTCACCACCAAATCCGATGAAGACGCGGCGAAAGCTGTGGCACTCGTCCAAGCCGCGCTCGTCGAACTGCACGCCACCGTCCCGGGGGCTGTGGTCCCCGCAACCGGCGCGGTGAAAGGGACCGGACTTCGAATTGGCCCCACCAACCTAGGCCCGACTAAGCCCGCCCGGTCACACGCAATCGCCCGAGCCGGTGGCTCCGAACTCGGCGCATTTTCCCACCTCCACCTGTAACAACTACGCTAAACCGCCATGAGCACCACCGCCGAGGCCGCCCGCCGCCGCACCTTCGCCGTCATCGCCCACCCGGACGCCGGTAAGTCCACGCTCACCGAGGCGTTGGCGCTGCACGCGCACGTGATCTCGGAGGCCGGCGCGGTGCACGGCAAGGGCAGCCGCAAGTCCACGGTGTCGGACTGGATGGATATGGAGAAGGACCGCGGCATCTCCATCGCCTCCTCCGCCCTGCAGTTCGAGTACGCTCCCGAGGGCCACGAGGGCGAGCCCTACGTGATCAACCTGGTGGACACCCCGGGCCACGCGGACTTCTCCGAGGACACCTACCGCGTGCTCTCCGCCGTGGACGCGGCCGTGATGCTCATTGACGCCGCGAAGGGCCTCGAGCCGCAGACGCTGAAGTTGTTCCGCGTGTGCAAGGCGCGCGGGCTGCCGATTGTCACCGTGATTAACAAGTGGGACCGCGTGGGCCGCGAGCCGCTGGAGCTGGTGGACGAGATCGTCACCGAGATCGACCTGCAGCCCACCCCGCTGTACTGGCCTGTGGGTGAAGCGGGCGATTTCCGCGGCCTCGCACACGTGGGCGCCGGCGGGGAGATCGACGAGTACATCCACTTCACCCGCACCGCCGGTGGCTCCACCATCGCGCCGGAGGAGCACTTCTCCCCTGCCGCCGCCGCGGAGCGCGAGGGGGAGGTGTGGGACACCGCCGTAGAAGAGGCGGAGCTGTTGCTTGAAGACGGAGCCCTGCACGACCAACAACTCTTCGAGCAGTGCATCACCTCCCCCATCATCTTCGCCTCGGCGATGCTGAACTTCGGTGTGCACCAGATCCTGGACACCCTGTGCGCGATTGCGCCGGCGCCGGAGGGGCGCGACGCGGACGAGAAGGCGGTTCAGGTCTCCGCCACGGCGATGGACACGTCCCGCGGCGTGGACGACGAGTTCTCCGGCATCGTGTTCAAGGTCCAGGCCGGCATGGACCGCAACCACCGCGACACGCTGGCGTTCATGCGCGTGGTCTCCGGCGAGTTCGACCGCGGCATGCAAGTCACTCACGCCCAGTCCGGCCGCACCTTCTCCACCAAGTATGCGCTCACGGTGTTCGGCCGCTCGCGCGACACGGTGGAGACGGCGTTCCCGGGCGACATCATCGGCCTCGTCAACGCCGGCGCGCTCGCGCCGGGCGACACGATCTACGCCGGCCGCAAGGTGCAGTACCCGCCCATGCCGCAGTTCGCGCCCGAGCACTTTCGCACGCTGCGGGCGAAATCGCTGGGCAAGTACAAGCAGTTCCGCAAGGGGCTAGAGCAGCTGGACGCCGAGGGCGTGGTGCAGATCCTGCGCAACGACGCCCGCGGCGACGCCGCCCCGGTGATGGCGGCCGTGGGCCCGATGCAGTTCGAAGTCATGCAGGCCCGCCTGGACGTGGAGTACAACGTGGAGACCGTCACCGAGGCGATCCCCTACACCGTGGCCCGGCGCACCGACGCGGAATCCGCGCCAGAGCTGGGCCGCCAGCGCGGCGTGGAGATCTTCACCCGCACCGACGGCGAGCTCATCGCCCTGTTCGGCGATAAGTGGAAGCTCGCCTTCGTGGAGAAGGAGCACCCGGAGTTGACCATCGAGCCGCTCATCGCGGATTAGCGCTGCCTGTCGCGGGTGAGGAACTCGCGCATGGCGGGCCAGTCGCGCTCAACCTGCGCCTGCCCGGCCGCGTAATTGGCCCGCAGCTTCTCCGCGTCGAGCTCGGTGGATTCGACCCCCATCGCATCGGGGAAGAAGAGGTACGCGTTGCCGGCGTCTGCTTCCTGGATAAGCGACTGCTTGGCAGCGTTATAAATACCCGGCCGGGCCACCATGGCGTCGGCGACTTTTGGGGTGCTGCGCAGGATGCGGCGAACGGCGCGCTCGCGCTTCTGCGGGCCCTTGACGTAATCGCGCGGGCGGGTGAGCACCGCAACGAAACGGGTGTAGCCAGCGGAGCGGGCGGCGTCGATAAGCAAACCGCCCGACGTGCCCAGAGCGCCGTCGACGTAGGGCACGCCGTCGATCTCGCGCATTTTCATCAGAATCGGCAGCGTCGACGATGTTCGGGCGGCAAGCGCCACATCGTCCAAGGTGCGCAGGTTGTGGCGGTTAAACGCCACCGTCTCCCCCGTGTCGGCGCGCACCGCCTCGACGTGGACCTCCTCGGTGGTCCGGGCGAACGCGTCGAAGTCAAACGGCAAGACCTCCTCGGATTGCTCGTATGCCCACTCGCCGTTGATCAGGCCTTTGCCCCGCACAACGGAGCGCCAGCCGCCGAATTTGGGGTTGCCCACGAATTCGGTGAACGCGTTTTCAGAGCGCCACGTGTCGCGCGAGGCGAAGTTGAGCGCGTGCACTGAACCGGCAGAAATGCCGCCGACCCAGCCGAATTGCACGTGCTCCGTGATGAGCTTTTCCACCACGGGGGCGGTGTAGGAATTACGGGTGCCTCCGCCCTCGAAAATGAGGGCGGTGTCGCTGGCGTCAATCATGCCCGCGAGCCTACGCGCGCGGACACGGCTTCCCCGATCGCGTCCCAGGCGACCTCGGCGAACCGCTCCGGATCGAGACGCCCGCACCCAGCGGGCAAGTGGCCAAAGTATTCCGCACCGGTGACTGCGGGCAGTTCCGCTACGTTCAGGCGCGTGGGCAGATCCGGATCGTCCGGCATGCTGCCACCGATCAGCCCCAGCACCTCTAACCCCGCCGCGCGCGCCTGCACGCACGTCAGCTCCGCTAGGTTCAGGCTTCCGAGCCCCAGCGAGGTGACAACTACCAGCGGGGCGTCGACGGCCTGTGCGATATCGACGAGCGTGTAATCATCCGCCAGCCGGACTAGCAGCCCGCCGGCGCCCTCGAGCAGCACCACCCGCCCCGGTGCGTCGAGCCCGCGGGCCCACGCAACGACCTCAGCCAACGGCGGTGTCTCTATCCCCGCCCGCCGCGCCGCCAGGTTCGGCGCGAGCGGCTCTGGGTAACGCCACCGCTCGAACGTGCGCACGCCGGCCAGTTTGGCCACGGCGGAGGCATCGCCCTGGCCCGGCGCTTCGCCGGTCTGAATGGGCTTCGCCGCCACCACGTCCACGCCGAGGCGCGCGAGCACGCTGGCGATGGCGGCCGTGGCGACGGTCTTGCCCACGTCCGTGTTTGTGCCGGTCACTGCGATAATCATGAGATCTCCTCCCCGCTCACCCGCACCGCGGCGGCGATGCCGCGGCAAATCTGCGCCACCTCGTCTGCGGTGCAGATGTACGGCGGCATGGTGTAGATCAGCCTGCCGAAGGGCCGGATCCACACGCCCTCGGCCATGGCCGCCTCGGTGGCGGCGCGCATGGGCACGTCGCGCGCCATCTCCACCACGCCGATGGCGCCGAGCACCCGCACGTCAGCAACCCCCGGCGCGCCGCGCAACGGCTCGAGGCCCCGGACGAGCTCCGCCTCGACGCCCTTGACCTGGCGCTCCCAGCCACCCTCGGCGATGATGGCCAGGGATTCCGCCGCCACCGCGCACGCGAGCGGGTTGGCCATGAACGTGGGCCCGTGCATCAGCGCCGCCGGCTGCATGCCGCGCGCGATCTCCTCGGTGGCCAGGGTTGCGGCGAGACTCATGAAGCCGCCGGTGAGCGCCTTGCCCACGCACAGGATGTCCGGCACTACCCCGTTGCCCAGGGTGGTGAACAGCCGCCCGGAGCGCCCGAAGCCGGTGGCGATCTCGTCGGCGATCAGGGGGATCCCCGCCGCGGCGCACAGGTCGCGCACCCCGGCGACGAGCTGCGGGTCGTGGAAGCGCATGCCGCCGGCCCCTTGCACTACGGGCTCGATGATGACGGCGGCGACGGAGGCGTCGATAAGCAATGCGAACTGCTCGAGGTACGCCTCGCGCTCGCTCGGCCGCGCCCCCATGACCGGCGGTGCGGGCGCGAAGATTTGCTGCGCAAGCGCCGGCCCCCACATGGCGTGCATGCCGCCGACGGGGTCGCACACACTCATGGTGGCGAACGTGTCGCCGTGGTAGCCGGAGCGCCACGTGAGGAAGCGGGTGCGCTCCGGGTGGCCGCAGCCGCGCGCGTACTGCAGCGCCATCTTCATAGCCACCTCCACGGCCACGGAGCCGGAATCCGAGTAGAAGACCTGGCTGAACGCGTCACCGGTCAGCTCGAGCAGGCGGCGGGTGAGCAGCGCCGCGGGCTCGTGGGTGAGCCCGCCGAACATGACGTGGCTCATGCGGTCGATCTGCTCCTTCGCCGCCGCTACCAGCCGCGGGTTGGAGTGCCCGTGCACGGCGGACCACCAGGAGCTCATGGCGTCGATGAGCTCGGTGCCGTCAGAGAGCGTCAAGCGCACGCCGCTCGCGGAGGCGACCGGGTACGTAAACTGGCCGGGTTCGGCGTAGGGGTGCCAGATGTGCGCCGCGTCGATGGCGGCGATCTCGCTTGGATCCACGGGGCCTCCTTGAACCTTCTTGAACACCGTTCAACTTCGTTGCGGAAACCGACCCTAGCACCCGCCCGGATCCTGCATACTGCCTTTCTATGAAAAGAATTGAACACCGTTCAAGCGTGGTCGCGGCGCTCGCCGGGGTCGAGGCCTGGGAGCGCTTCAGCTTCTACGGCATGCAGGCGATTTTGGTCTACTACCTCTACCGGGACCTGGGGATGTCGGAAGCCGATGCCCCCGCGCTCGTCGGCGCGTACGGCGCGAGCCTGTACCTGTGCACCTTCGCCGGCGGCTGGGTGGGCGACCGCGTCCTGGGCCCCGAGCGCACGCTACTTACCGGCTGCGGCCTGCTGGTGGCCGGGCACCTGGCGCTCTCGCTGCTCGGCGGCTACGGCGGGCTCGCCTGCGGCCTGCTCGCCATCGCGCTCGGCTCGGGCTTCCTGAAAACCGCGGCGATTACGTTGCTGGGCATGGCGTACCCCGCCGAGTCCGGCCGCCGCGACGCCGCCTTCCAGATCTTCTACCTGGGCATCAACGTCGGTGCGCTGTTCGGCCCGCTGCTCACCGGCTGGCTGGCGCAGCGCCACGGGTACCGCGCCGGGTTCGGCGCCGCCGCCGCGCTCATGGTCGCCGGCGCGCTCTTCTACGCCGCCTTGCGGCCGCGGGTGGTTGCCGCCCTCGGGGCAGATGCTATCCGACGCCCCTACCCACATCTGACGCTGCCGACGATCTCCTGATTCATCACGCGTAGATAGGGTGGAGTGTGAGGGGCCGGTCCGAGGGGAGACCCGCGGGCTGGAGCCCGGCGGGAGGGGCGAAGGTGAATAGGGGGCGGCCCCCGCCACGCCGCCGCCGTTGCCGGCGCGGCCGCCCTCGCCGCGGCCGCCGTGCTGGCCGGGCTCGCAACCGGCGCGCTCACCCCGGCGCGCCTGGTGACCATCCTGCTCGTGCTCACGGTCGCGGCCGCCGCGGTCCTGTTCATCCAGGCGCTGACCTCCACGCGCACCACGGCCGAGGAGCGGCAGCGCGTGCGCGAGTACCTCCCCCTATTCATCTGCTCCACGGCGTACTGGGGCCTGTTCGCCCAGACCGCCGGCGTCTTCGCCGTGTATTCGGACCAGCGCCTGGACCGCGAGATCGCGGGCTTCACCGTGCCGGCGTCGTGGACGCAGTCCCTCAACCCCTTCTACATCCTGTTGCTCTCGCTGCCCGTGGCGGCCGCGGTGTCGCGCCGCGCGTACCGCAAGCACGCGGTGATGGGCGCGGGCCTGGCGCTCGCCGGCGCGGGCATGTTCATCCTGCTGCCGTGGGTCGGCGGCGGCGCGAACAGCACGCCTTTTGTTGCCCTGGCGGGATGCGTGTTGTGCATGTCGCTGGGCGAGCTGCTGATCGGGCCGACCGGCATGTCCTCCACCGGCGCCTACGCCCCGGCGGCGTTTCGCACCCGCTTCTCCGCCCTTTACTTCCTCACCATGGCCATCGGCACCTCGCTGGCGGGCGCGGCATCCGCGCTCTATGACCCGGCGAACCCCGCCGCGGAGCGCGCCTACCTGGTTGTGGTGGGCGCGGTGCCGGTGGCCATCGGCGCGGCGGTGGCGGTGCTGGCGCGGCGCCGGGGGCGTGCAAAAGTAGAGCCCTACGGCGTCAGCGCGCCGCCGGTCACGGCCAGCGTCTCGCCCGAGATGTAGGAGGCGTCCTCGGAGGCGAGGAAGACGTACGCCCCAGCCAGCTCGGCCGGCTGTCCCGGGCGGCCCATGTCGGAGCCCTGGCCGAAGTTGTCCACCACTTCCTCCGGCTGGCCTTCGGCGGGCTGGATCACGGTCCAGATGGGGCCCGGCGCGACTGCGTTGACCCGGATGCCTTTAGACGGCAGCAGCTCCCCGGACAGACCCTTGGCCAGGTTGTTAAAGGCGGCCTTGGTCACGGCGTAGTCCAACAGCTCCTTCGACGGGTCATAGGCCTGGATGGAGGTGGTGAAGATGATGGAGGAGCCCGCCTCCATGTGCTTGACCGCCTCCTTGGTCACGCGGAAGGCGGAGTAGATGTTGGTTTTCATGGTGGCGTCGAAGTCCTCGTCGGAGACGTTGAGGATCCCGTCGTTCCACACCTGGCGCGAGGCGTTGTTCACCAGAATGTCGATGCCGCCGAAGGCCTCCACGGTTTTCTCCACCGCGGCGACGCAGTTGGCAAGCTCCGTTAGGTCGCCCGGGATGCCCAGGGCCTGCTGTCCGGCGTCCTCGATAAAAGCGAGGATGCGCTCCGCGTCCTCCTGCTCCTCGGGGAGGTAGGCAATGGCCACGTCCGCGCCCTCGCGCGCGAACGCGATGGCGGTGGCGGCGCCGATGCCGGAGTCGCCGCCCGTGATCAGCGCGCGGCGGCCGGCGAGCTTGCCGGAGCCGGCGTAGGTGGCGGCGCCGAGGTCCGGCTCGGTGGTCATCGCCACCTCAAGGCCGGGGTTGTCCTGGCGGGGCTCTTTGTCGAACTCGGACGGGTACTTGGTGCGGGGGTCAATCAGTGCCATGCCACCCCACGCTACTTGCGCGCGCCGCGGATTTCTGCCACCGTGCGGTCCGTCCACCGGTGCATCTGCGCCCGCCAGCGCGCGCCGGCGTTGGAGCGCGGGGGCGCCTGGATGGTGTGCGCGGAATCGTGGCCCACCTGCAGCTCCTTCGCGCGCAGGATTTCCGCGTCTATTTTCACGCCCTCGATCAGCACGATGTTCATCGCCCACAGCAGGCCGAGCACGGCCAGCACCGTCCCGAACGCGCCGTAGGTGCTGCGGATGCCGAAGGTGGTGAGGTACCAGCCGAAGCCGGTCCACAGCGCCATGACCACCACCAACGCCAGCGAGGAGCCGACGGTGAGCACGCGGAAGCGGCCCGGGCGAACGTTGGGCGCGAAGTAGTACAGCACCGAGATCAGCGCGATGGACGTCAGGCCGATCACGGGCCAGCGCACGTACGCCCACACCGGCAGGAAGATGCCGGTGAGGTACTCCAGCGCCCCCTCCAGCTGCAGGGGCCTGGCGATGGGCCCGAGCACGGCGGTGACAATGGATTCGGTCAGCAGCGCGCCCAGCGCGATCACGATCGCGCCGGCCACCATCACCAGCGTGACCGCCCACATGGTGAACCAGGTGACAAGAATTGGCCGCCCCTCGGTGCGCCCGTAGATCAGGTTCGCGTTGCGGGAAAAGGAGCGCACGTACGCCGACGCGGAGAGCAGCGAGATCAACACCGACACGACCAGGGCCACGGTGGATTTCCCCGGCGTGCCGATGATGCTCATCACCACGTCCAGCGCCTGCCCGCGCAAATCCTCCGGCACGTACTGCTCGATCAGATCGGTGATCAGAGAGTCCGCCGCCAGCTCCTCGCGGGGCACCAGCAAGCTCACAATCGAGTACACCGCCAGCAGCATCGGCGCCATGGACAGCACGGTGTAGTACGTCAGGGTGGCGGCGCGGTCCGTCACCGCGTCGAATGAGAAGTCCAGCAGCACGCGCTTGCACACCAGCTTCAAGCCGGGCCAACTCAGGCGGTTGCCGCGGACCCAAGGGTCCGGCGCCACGTCGCGCGGGGGCACGGTGATCAAGTCGCCGGCGCCGTACGGCACGACCATCTCCGCGCGGTACGCGGTGCCGTCCGGCTGGGGTGCGGCAATGTCCGCGGCGTTGTCCATGCCACCAACTCTAAGGCGCGCCGCCCCGCCGGCCGGCCTCACCACGCGGCTACGCTTCCACCCATGGGTTTTCTGGACAAGATCCGGGCCGCGTTCGGCGGCGGCGAGCACCTGGTGGAGGTGCCCGGGCAGGCCGACCGCCTGGCCGTGGATCGCCTCGAGGTGCGCACCGCCAACCTCTCCCCCGACACGGACGAGAAGCTGCTCATCATCACCACCTCCCCCGCGGCGCTTGTCGCGCTTCATGCTTGTCGACGCCCCCTTACGCTCACCAACCCCTCCCACCGGCCCGTCACCTTCGTGCCGGTATCCACGGCGGCGACGCCGGTGCTGGACCCGGACGCGGGCTGGCTCATCCCCGTCACCCCGGCAACGGCGCGCGAACTCGCGGGGCTGCCCGCCGGCCCCGGCGAGCACGAGCTGGAAACGCTGCACCTCGCCCTGGTACTCGAGGACGCCCCGCGGCGCTAGCCCCGGCGCGTCCACTGTGGTGGGCACTCGGGCCCCGCGCGGGGGCCCGCGCGGGCATACGTTGTGCACCGGGGGTAAGAACTCCCGCACAACGCACTCACATTCCAGGGGGGAATGATCATGCCGTACGGCACTTTTGCGAGCTACGAGCTCTACTACGACAGCATCTACGCGGACGAGGGCGGGCTGAAGGTGGCCACGCTGATCCTGGACACCCGCACCTTTGAAATGGACGTGATGTTCCTCGAGCCGGGAGGCAAGCAGGCGCCGGACTGGTTCGACGAGCACGACCTGGAGCTGGTGGTGGACCAGATCCGCGAGATGCTGCAGCCCACGCCGGACGGCGCGGTGGAGGTGCTCGAGCCGGACGGGCCGGAGTTCCACCTGGTCCACGGCCCCGTGTTCCAGGCGGAGAGCCTCACCACCGCGCGCCACATGTGCTTCGACTTCGGGCCGGAGCTGACCAACCTATACCAGGCGTTCACGGTGGAGTTCCGCCCGAACGTCAAGCGCCCGGGCACCTTCCCCGTGGCCGTGTTCGTGGCGGACCCGCGCGAGGGCCGCATCCGCGGGCACATCTACGGCGAGCACAACCCTTTCGCCCCCGTGGGCACCACGCGCCAGCAGCACCGGATCATCGCGCGGCGCTTACACGAGTTGCTTGAGACGGTGGCGCGCGGCGGCAGCCCGGACGCGCCCGTGAGCCCGTTCAAGAATATGGGGCCGCAGTTCCGCTCCGAGGCGCTTCCCACCGTTGAGGGGCGCGACATCGGGGACGCGCTGGAGAGGGCGGTTGCAATGGTGGAGGAATGGGGCGCAAAGGAGGCGTCGTAAAGCAAAAGCCCTACGATGGCCGGCATGACCCCTTACGCAGGACCTACCCCACTCAGCTCGCAGCTCAACACCAACTTCCACCTCGGCGCCCAGGACGTGCGCACGCTCACCTGGACGAACCTGGCCAGCGACTGGCTGCCCACCTCCTGGCAGGAATCCATCACCCAACTCTCCCACTCCGTGACTGGGCTGTGGGACTCGGTGTACCGCGCCGTCATGCTCGTGCTCTAGCACGCCGCCCACTCGCCCAGCGCAACCTCCCGAGCGAAGGTAACGTGAGCCGGAGGCAGTAATTTCCTGAGCAAAACTGGGAGGACGCACGTGAAGATCGCGGTACTTGGAGGAGACGGATTTTGCGGCTGGCCCGCGTCGCTCCACCTTTCGGAGATCGGTCACGACGTGGTGATCGTGGACAACCTCTCCAGGCGCCGCATCGACGAGGAGCTGGGGGCGCAGTCCCTCACCCCCATCGCCACCATCGAGGAGCGGCTTGCGGTGTGGAAGGAAGTTTCCGGCCGCGAGATCGGCTTCCGCAACATCGACGTGGCCCAGGATTATGACGCGCTGCTCGAGTTCATCCGGGAGTTCGAGCCGGACGCCGTGATCCACTTCGCGGAGCAGCGCGCCGCGCCGTACTCCATGAAGACCCCGCGGACGAAGCGCTACACGGTGGACAACAACGTCAACGCCACCCACAACCTGCTGGTGGCCATCGTGGAATCCGGCCTCGACGTGCACGTGGTGCACCTGGGCACCATGGGCGTGTACGGCTACGGCACCGCCGGCATGAAAATTCCCGAGGGCTACCTGGACGTGAAGGTGGACGCGGGCGAGAACGGCGTGGTGGAGCAGCAGATCCTCTACCCCACCAACCCGGGCTCGGTCTACCACATGACGAAGGTGCTGGACCAGAACCTGTTTGCGTACTACGCCAAGAACGACGAGCTGCGCATCACCGACCTGCACCAGGGCATCATCTGGGGCACCCACACCCCGCAGACGGAGCGCGACGAGCGCCTGATTAACCGCTTCGACTACGACGGCGACTACGGCACCGTGCTCAACCGCTTCCTCATGCAGGCCGCGGTGGGCTACCCGCTCACGGTGCACGGCACCGGCGGCCAGACCCGCGCCTTCATCCACATCCGCGACATGGTCAAGTGCATCCAGCTGGCGGTGGAGAACCCGCCCGCACGCGGCGAGCGGGTGAAGATTTTCAACCAGATGACCGAGACGCACCGCGTGCGCGACCTGGCCGAGCTCATCGCGCGCATCTCCGGCGCCGAGGTGCAGATGGTGCCCAACCCGCGCAAGGAGTCCGCGGAGAACGAACTGCACGTGGCCAACGACACCTTCATCGGCCTCGGCCTGGAGCCGACCTTCCTCGCCGAGGGCCTGCTGCAGGAGGTCGAGGACGTGGCCCGCCGTTACGCGGACCGCGTGGACGAGACGAAGATCCCGGCGCGCTCCCTGTGGACGAGCGAGCAGGCCGAGGGCGTGCCCGCCACCGGCGACCGCGGCGCCACCGGCACCGCCGCCGGCGCCGAGCGGTAACCGCGCATGCGCATCGCGCTGATCACCGAGGTTTTCCTGCCCAAGATCGACGGCGTGGTCACCCGCGTCACCCGCACGCTGGACGAGCTCGCCGCGATGGGCCACGAGGTGCTCATCTTCGCCACAGGCGACGCGCCCGCAAGCTACGCGGGCTTCGAGGTGGTGCGCATCCCTTCGCTGAGCCTGCCGGTGTACCCCGAGATCAAGTTCGGGCTGGTGGGGCCGAAGATCGCGCGGCGCCTGGCCCAGTTTGAGCCGGATGTGGTGCATGCGGTGAATCCGATCTGGACGGCCGGGTGGTCCACCTACATCGTGAAGCGCCAGGGCCTGCCCATGCTCGCCTCGTTCCACACCGACGTGCCGGAGTACTGCCTGAAGCTGGGCATCCCGTGGGTGAAGCCGATCTCCGAGTGGGGCCTTCGCACCTTCCACGGCAAGGCGCAGGTGAACCTGGTGACATCCGGCCCGATGATGGACAAGGCTGAGGAGTACGGCATCCCCAACGTGCGGCTGTGGCCGAAGGCGGTGGACACGGAATCGTTCACCCCGGAGGCGCGCACGCAGGAAGCCCGTGCGCGGCTCACCGGTGGCCACCCGGAGGACCCGCTTGTGCTGTTCGTGGGGCGCATCTCCGCCGAGAAGTCGGTCGAGCGCTGCTTCCCCGTCATGGAGGAAGTGCGCCGCCGCATCCCGAACGCACGGCTTGCGCTGATCGGCGAGGGCCCGCAGTACGAGGCGCTGCGCCGCGAGATGACGCAGGACTGGGTCACCTTCACCGGCTACCTCTCCGGCGCGGACCTGCATGCGGCCTACGCGTCCGGCGACGTGCTGCTGTTCCCCTCCACCACGGAGACGCTCGGGTTCGCGGCGCTCGAGGCGTTCGCATCCGGTGTGCCTGTTGTCGCGGCGAACGCGGGCGGCCTGCCGTTTGTCGTGGACCATGGGGCAACCGGTTTCCTGGTGGATCCGGAGTTGGCGGATTCGGCGTGGGCGGCGCCGATCGAGCAATTGCTTATCGACGACGCCTTGCGCCACGCCACTTCCCAAGCCGCGCGCGCCGAGGCGGAGCGCTGGACGTGGCGCGCCTCCAGCGAGACGGTGCTGGGCTACTACGAGGAGGTCATTAGAAGCGCAAAACGGTAACCTCGGCGGTCTCCCCGCCCGCGTACTCGCGGGTCTCGGCGGTTCCGCGCACCGTCGCCGCCGGGTCGATCTCCTGGTACGGCTCCACCCCCGGCCCGCAGGCGTCGACTATGCGCGGGTCGAACCACTCGATCTCCGCACGGCCGCCTGCTATCACCCCGATGCCGGAGGCCGTCTCCCAGAAATGGACGTCATCGTCAATGCCGGGCACGTCGCCCGGGTCGAAGCCGAGGCGCTGCGCTTCGGCTTTGTCTGTGTACGGACAGAACACGTACGCGGCTGTCACCCCCGGCCCCGCCACGTCCGCGACGGTGAAGTCTCCGGCCAGCGCGGCGTCCTGCAGCCCCATTTCGGTTCCGTGCGCGCCGCAGCCGGCCAGCGCGAACACGCCGACTGCGGCGGCGAGCTTACGGCGCATGACCATAGCTACCAGAGCTCCTAGATCTCCGACGGCTCCTTGCGCGTCGGGTAGATCTTCGGGCGCACGCCCGCGATGTCCTCCACCACGCGCACCACCTGGTGGGAGTAGCCGTACTCGTTGTCGTACCAGACGTAGAGCACGAGGTGCTTACCGGAGGCGATGGTGGCCAGGCCGTCCACCACGCCGGCGTGGGTGGTGCCCAACAGGTCGGTGGAAACAACCTCCGGGGACTCGATGTAGTCGATCTGCTGACGCAGGTCCGAGTCGGTGGAGACGCGGCGCAGGAAGTTGTTCACCTCATCCTTGTCCACCTCGCGCTCCAGCTCGAGGTTGATCACCGCCATGGAGACATCCGGCGTGGGCACGCGGATGGCGTTGCCGGTGAGCTTGCCGGCGAACTCCGGCAGCGCCTTGGACACGGCCTTCGCCGCGCCCGTCTCCGTGAGCACCATGTTCAGGCCTGCAGCGCGGCCGCGGCGCGGCCCCTTGTGGAAGTTGTCGGCCAGGTTCTGGTCGTTGGTGTAGGAGTGCACCGTCTCCACGTGGCCGTGGACCACGCCGTAGCGGTCATTGATCACCTTCAGCACCGGGGTGATGCCGTTGGTGGTGCAGGACGCGGCGGAGAGCACCTTGTCCTCGCCGATCATGTCCTGGTTGATGCCGTAGACGATGTTGGGGATGTCGCCCTTGCCCGGCGCGGTGAGCAGCACGCGGTCCACGCCCTTGGACTCGAGGTGGCGCGACAGCCCCTCGCGGTCGCGCCACGCGCCGGTGTTGTCCACCACGATGGCGTTGTCGATGCCGTACGCGGTGTAGTCGATCTCGGCCGGGTTGTCCGCGTAGATCATCTGGATGGGGGTGCCGTTGGCCCAGATGATCTCGTTCTCGCGGTCCACGGTGATCGTGCCGTTGAAGGCGCCGTGCACCGAGTCGCGGCGCAGAAGGGAAGCGCGCTTCACAATGTCCTCCGCACCCTTCTTGCGCACCACCACCGCGCGCAGGCGCACGCCGCCGTAGGTTGCCTCGCGGGCGATGAGGATGCGGGCGAGCAGGCGGCCGATGCGGCCGAAGCCGTACAAGACAACGTCGCGCGCCTCGAGCTCGGAAGACGTGCCGACCACGTCCGCCAGCTCGGACTCCAGGAACGCGCGCAGGTCCTGGCCCTCCGACTCGCGGTAGAGGCTGGCCAGGCGGCCCAGGTCGAGCGAGGCGGTGCCCAGATCCATCTCCACCAGCTCGCGGAGGATCGGCAGCGTCTCATCCAGCGGCAGCTCCTTCTCCTCGATGCGGCGGGCGTAGCGGTGCGCCTTAATAATGTCGATGTCGGTCACGCCAATGAGCAGGCGGCCGTAGATCGAGGTGACCGCGTTGTGCTCGCGGTGCAGGCGGCTGATCAGCGGCAGCATCTCCTGCGCGAGCGCCAGCTTGTGGTTCCAATCGTCGCGGGGGGTGGTGGTCTCGGTCACGTCGCTCCTTCAAGGCGGAAATGTCTGGCGGGAAATATGTTGGCTCCGGGGGCAAGCACCGGGCCAAACTACCCCTATCCTACCGCCAGGCACCGACACCCGAGGAGCATACAACCCTAGATGTTCACGCCAGCGTAACCGGCCCGTCACCCAGGAGTTTTACCGTTGACGCAGCTATTGTTTCCCCCCCCACGCTAAGGAGCTCCCCGTGCCACTAACGCTCACTTCCCGCGGCCGCGCAATTGCCATCGCCGCCCCCGCGGCCACCGCCATTTCGCTCGCACCTGCGACCGCTGCCGAGGCGCAAACCTACTACTCCACCAAGCAGCCCTACTCCCCCGCCGCTCCAATCTCCTCCTACAGCCAGGCGCCCGCGGGGTTCCACCAGATCTACACCACCTCCGTGGACCGCCACGGCTCTCGCGGCCTCTCCGGCTTCAAGTACGACGACCTGGCTGCCCAGATGCTGGCGGCTGCGAAGGACCAGGGCCAGCTCACGGAACTGGGAGAGCGCCTGATCCCTCAGGTGGAGGCCATGTCGAAGGCCAACCGCGAGCTCACCGGCCCCGGCCGTGGCGGCTACGGCAACCTGACCACCTACGGCCGCGAGGAGCTGCGCGGCATCGGCACCCGCAACGCCGCGCGCAACCTGGACTTCCTGGGCAGCGTTGCCGCAAGCGGCACCGACAAGGTGAAGTTCATGTCCTCCGGCGCGGACCGCGCGGTGGAATCCGGCCAGCTGTTCGGCCGCGGGGTGCTGTCGGTGGTGCCGGGCCTGTCCGACAACCTCGTCGATGGCACGACTGAGGGTACCGTCAACCTCGAAGAACGCTTCGACCTGCTGCACGCCCACTCGGATAAGAATTCGCCCCGCTACGAGGGCTACTCCGAGTACCTGAAGAGCGACCAGGTGACCAAGAAGATCGAGGCGGCCCAGAACTCCGATGCCTCCCGCAAGGCCTCACTCGGCCTGCTCTCAAAGATCTTCGACCAAAAGTTCATCGCCGATATTGACAACGGGACGCTGAAGATCACCGGCCAAAGCGGCAAGAAGCTGAAGGGCGTCGCCGACGCGGCCCTGCAGTTCTACAACCTTTACATCATCTCCCCCGCAATGGAGGACGAACCGGCGAAGCCCGCCGAGGGGTGGATCTTCGACCAGTACATGGACGACGAGGACGGCAAGCAGCTGGCGTACCTGCTCGACGTGGAGAGCTTCTACGAAAACGGCCCCGGCATCGAGGGCCAGACCACCTCGTACGACATCTACGAGCCGCTCCTCGAGGAGATGATCCAGGGGGTGAAGGACCGTGCTGCCGGCGGCACCACCGCCGCGGAGTACCGCTTCGGCCACGCCGAGACCATCATGCCGCTCGCCGCGCTGCTCAAGCTGCCTGGCTCCGAGAAGGGCGTGCCGGCGGACCAGATCATGGACTACAGCAACTCCACCTGGCGCGGCGACAAGGTCGCCCCGATGGGCTCCAACATCCAGTGGGACGCGTACCAGAACGACGAGGGCGTGACCCTGGTACGCATGCTGTACAACGAGGCCGAGATTCCGTTCCACGACGGCTGCATGCCGGTGGCGGACAACTCGCAGTTCTACACCATCGAGGAGCTGGCCGACTGCCTGCCGCTCGGGTCCACCTCCGACCACTCCAAGGCCCGCCCGAACATTGCCCCAGCCGCCGTGACTGGCGACCGCGGAAGTTCGCTGAGCTCGGCCGGGTCCTCCACCGGCGGCACTGCCGCACTGGTACTCGCGGTTCTGGCCGCGCTCAGCGCCGTGCTCGGCCTGGGCGCGGTGCATGCCGGCCTCATCCAGCTGCCGGCTTTGCCCGCGCTGCCGCCCCTCCCGCTCTAAACCCGTCTAGAAGTTTAGTGCGGCCCGGTACTTGTCCGGGTCGGGCTGCGCGGCGAACTCGGGTGCCTGGTCCTTATCCACCAGCACCGCACGCACGCCCTCGGCGAAGTCGGGCTCGCGGCGCATCAACTCGCCCAGGTTGCGCTCGTTGTCCAGCGCGCCGGCCAGGTCCTGGTTCGCGTTCGCCTCGAACAGCTCCGCGGTGGCCACGAGGGAGGACGGGGAGGCCTTGCTGGTCAAGCCCCTGACCAGCTCGGCGAACTCGCCGGGCTGAGCCTCGAGGCGCCCATCGATGTCCGCCCAGGACCCGCCGAAGGTGGCCTCGATGTCGTCGAACCAGCGCGCGAGGGGGCTGGGTTGTGGTTCTAAGGGGGCGTCGGCAAGCGAAAGCTCCTCCCCCGCGGCGATCTTTGTGGACGCGAGACCTAGCGCGAGCATGTCGTCCGGCGTCATGCGGTAGCCGGTCAAGCCGAGGAACTTGCCGAGGTTGAGGGATTCGCGGCCGGGAAGGTGCTGCAGCTTCCAGCTCATGCCCACGTCCGTGATGTAGCCGATGTTCATCTCGGGCATCGAGGCGAACGCGTTGTCCGCCATCACCAGCGGGCCGCCGATCGCGGAGATGCCCATGCCGCCGCCCATGATGACGCCGCCGGCCAGCGCAGTGAACGGCTTGGGGTACTCGGCGATGAACAGGTTCATCGCGTATTCGTGGGCGAAGAACTCGTCCACCAGCTCTGAGTTGCCGGCCAGGATCTCCGCCCGGGCCATCTTCACGTCGCCGCCGGAACAGAAGTGCTTGGAGCTCGAGCGCACAAGGACGCGCTCGACGGCGTCGTCCTCCGCCCACTGCCGGACCGCGGTGTCGATGGCGCGGATCATGGTGTAATCCAGCGAGTTCAGGGCCTTCGGGCGGTTCAGGGTGATGGTGCCGGTGCCGTCGCGGACTTCGGTGAGAATCGTGTCGGTGCTATGAGCGGTCATAGGGATAGTGTTCCACATCACAGAGCCCGGCGCGACGATCCGCCATGGGATGGATCAACCCTAAGTTTGATTGACCATAGGCTAGCCTAACCTTTATTCTCCTACATAGGTTAGGCAACCCTTAATGAATGGAGATCCCCGTGACCGCGCTCACCGCCCCCAGCCTCGAACCCTTGTCCGCCACCCTGAAGCGGGAAACCGCCGCCGCGCACACCGAAGCGGAAACCTCACGGTTCATGGCCCAACTCGCATCGGGAGCACTCAACCGGGCAGCAGTAGTGAATTTGACCGTCCAGTACTGGCATATCTACCGCGCGCTGGAAGCGGCTGTGATGCGCACGGCAGACAACCCCGGCGTTGCCGCGATCGCAGATCCCCGCCTAGTTCGGCTTCCCGCCCTTGAGCAGGACCTTCGGGCGATGGCCGGAGCGGATTGGCAGGACTTCCTGCTGCCCACCCCCGCCACATACGAGTATGCGCGCCGGCTCGACGCACTCACCCCGGCAGACTGGCCCGAAATCATCGCCCACCACTACGTTCGCTACCTCGGCGACATTTCGGGCGGCCAAGTCTTGGCCCGGGCATTTCCCAGCCACTACGGAATGACGCCGGAGGAGTTGCATTTCTACGACTTCTCCGCCATTGGCAAGATCCCCCCGTACAGGAACGCATACCGGGCCAAGCTGGACGCGTTGCCTACCGGCGGGGGGCAGCGCGAACGGTTGATCGCCGCCGCGCAGCACGCCTTCCAGCTCAACCAGAATGTGTTCGAGTCACTTGCGCTGGCCACACTGCGTTAGCGGCGTGACATCGCCTCCATCGCCCCCCACACCACAGCGGCGCTGAACAGCGCCACCAGTACGCCGGCGGTGAGGGTGAAGCCGGCTGGGACAAAAAAGAGCGCCAGCAGAGAGGCGAGCGCAGCCACCGCCCAGCTCGCCCCCACCACAAGCGCTACGCTACGCGGCTTCAGCCCGCCAGGCGCCCGCCCCGCCACCACGGTGGCCCCCACTTCGCCCGGTGCCCGGCCAGGAAGGGCGAAGGCCGCGACCATTGTCGCTAGCGCCCCCGCGCCAGCGACAGCCACGTTCCCGGTTGCCCCGCCGAACGCGACCACCGCCGCCAACAACGCAACGAGAGCTTGCTCCCACGGCGCGAACCGCCTCTTGCGCCCCGCGCCGCTACCCGGAGCCGACCCAGCCTCAGCCACGGCCCCAGCATCAGGCTCGCCCCCAATTTCGGCACGCGAGACCGGCGGGAAGTATTGCGTCACTGCATCCGCGTCGTTGCCCATATTTTCTCCCATTCTAAAGTAAGCCGTTCCTAATTTAGCTAAGGGTACCCTAAACTAAAGACCATCCTTAGTCCTCCCGTCCGCCCCACCACATTTGGAAGATGCCGTGAAATCTCGAACACCCCTCGCTCTCGCCAGTGCCGCCAGCGCCGCAGCCCTCCTCTCGCTGCCCGGCGCATGGGGCATCGCAGCACTTGCCCCGCTCGTCCCCCACGCTTCAGCTGAGGAGGCATCTGGATCGCACCGAACCGTCTCTTCCGGCTCGCTCCAGTGGGGCGTGCGCGAATCGTTCCGTCGGTACGTGGAACAGGGCGTTGCTGCCGGCTCAATCACCACGGGCGGCGGGGCATCGCGCACCAGTAGCGGCTTCACGTTCCCGTTGCGTTCCTCGGCTCTCACGTCCGCGTCCAGTGGCCAGATCGATTTCGAGGGCGAGGTACATTTCGTCGGCCACCACGGTGCCCTCGATATGACCCTGAGCAACCCGATCTTCGTGGTCAACGGCTCCTCCGCCGAGTTGCGGGTGGACTATGCTTCCCGCAAATACGAGGGTGCCAACGCGGTGGGCGAGCTGCGCCAGGGCCGCCAAGAGCTCCTCGCCACCATCAGCCTCAGTGCCCCGGCCAATTTCAGCTCGTCCACCGTATCGCTCTCCGGGCCGGTGCGGCTCTCGGCCACCGGTGCGGAAATTTTCGGCGGTTTCTACGAGGCCGGCGAGTCCCTCGACCCCATCGAACTGGAGCTCACGCTTGTCGACGCCGCCGGGCCAGCCCCCTCCCCCAGCTTCAGCGTCGGCGGCTCCGGCGGCGCCGCCGCGGCGACGCGATCAAAGGCAACGTCCGGCCCCGCAGCCTTGCTCGGCACGGTCAACGACACCCTCGTGGAAGTGAACGGTCTACTGACCAACACGAGCAACGTGCTCACGAGCGGGCAGTCGCTTTATTCCAAGGTTTACCCCACCCAGAACCAGGCGGCCACGGCCGGCGGCGCTAACGGCACAAGCGGCACGAGCGGAACTAGCCGCACTGCGACGGCGGCGCGCACCTCGGGGGGAACGGCGGCAGCTGGCGCCACCGGCACCTCCAACGGGAGCGCAACAGGTGCGTCTCCCTCCGCTGGAAAAGCAGGCGACGGGGCCGCCGGGGGAACCGCGGCAGGGGGAACCGCGGCCGGGGGAACCGCGGCAGGGGGAACCCAGCCCTCGACTGCGGGCGCTGGCGGAGCGAGCGGGGCCGCCGAGGACACCTCTGGTGCATGTACCGCTTCAGACGGCAGGGGCATCGCCGCCGCATCAGCGGAGTGGGGAGTGCGGCAGTCGTTCCGCACATACATCAGGGGCAGTATCGCGCGCGGCGGATGGGAGCTGCGGGGTGTGGAGGACAACGGGAAAGCTTTCGTCTTTACCGGCGCATCCGGAGCCGTAGATCCCTCGTCGCGTTCCGGCTCCATCCTTTTCCCGGGGGCCATCCGGTTCATGGGGCACGACGGTGTACTAGACACGAAGTTCTCCAACCTCGAGATCCAATTCAACGGCACCTCGGGCAAGCTCATTTTGAACGCGTCCTCCAACAGTCCGGACGGCACACCGAACGAGTACGGCAGGATCACGCTCGCCGACCTCAATTTCAGCACCCTCGAGGTAAGTGACACCTCCGCATCCGGCACCGCCACCTCCTCGCTGACCGAAGCCGGTGCGGAAGCCTTCGGCCAGTTCTACCCCGCGGGCGACGCTCTCGACCCGATCAGCTTCACCGCCCAACTTAGCGGCATCGCGAATTGCGCCGAGGGGCAAGGCGCCTCCACCAGCGGAAGGGCTACCGGCAAAGGAGGTTCAGCGTCCGACGCCTCGAAGCTACGCGCCGGGGGTGCCGGGGCCAGCGCAATTGCCCAGTCCAAGCTCACCGGGGGCACCACCGGGGCAGGCAACGTTCTTGACGAGCCGGTAGGCGGCCAGCTATCAACCTCGGCCGCGCAACCGGAGGGAGGGAAATTCCAAATCAAAAACGCTGCCACCAGGGAAGACGGGGGCTGGAGCGACGGTGATATCGCGCAGTTGCTGGTCCTCCTGACGTCACTGACGGGTGCCGGCGCCGCCGGTGTCCGTTTCGCACTGCAACGATAAGGAAAGCACACGCATGCCGATCTTCATGTTCCTCTCCCCCGCCGGCCTTAGCGCACGACGCTCCCGCCTAGCTGCTGCGGCGACCGGAGTCTGCACCTGTCTCGCACTTGCTGGCTGCGCTTCTTGGGATGCACCAGTGCAGGAACAAACCCAACAGCTCGCCGACACGCTTGCCTCCACCGGGGATCCGCACGAAGCCCGTGGGGTGTCGCTGGTTGAGAATGTCTCCGAAGTCGAGCCCGTGGGAACCACTGCGCAGCGCTTGCTCCCGGTCGAGCTAACGGATGCAGACGGATACGACGTCACCGTGACTGACACATCGCGGATCCTCGCGCTGGATCTGTACGGCACTTACACCAAAACGCTGCGCGGCATCGGTCTCGCCGAGAATCTGGTGGGCCGCACGGTGAGCTCTGCCGAACCGTCGCTCGCGGACCTCCCCGTGGTGACGGAGAACGGCCATTCCATCAACGTCGAGGCCGTGCTCAACCTGCGGCCGAGTTTGGTGATTGTGGACCATTCTGTCGGCCCCGCCGAGGCGATCGACCAGATCCGGGCAGCCGGTGTGACCACGGTGGTGATGGAACCTCAGCGCTCGATGGCATCGATGGCCGAGGACATTGAAAACCTAGCCGCAGTGGTTGGAGAGCCGGACGCGGGCAAGGCGTTGGCGGAGCGCAGCCAGCGTGAACTCGACGAGGCCTTGTCGGCCATCCGGGAGGCCGCGCCCGAGGTGCCGCTGCGCATGTCCTTCCTCTACGCCCGTGGAACCGGCGGCGTGTTCTACCTTCTCGGTGAAGAGGACGGCACGCGCGACCTGATCACAGCCCTCGGCGGCACCGACGTGAATTCGGAGCACGGAATTGGCGCGGCCTCTCCGGCCAGCCCGGAAGCGCTTGCCGAGGTCAACCCAGAGCTCTTCGTCATGATGAAGGGTGGCCTCACGTCGACAGGCGACATCGACGGCCTGCTGCAGCGCCCCGGAGTCGCCCAGACCACTGCTGGGCAGCACCGGCGCGTACTGGCGCTACCCGACGGCGACAGCCTCGCATTCGGCCCGCAGACCGGCGAGCTGCTGCTCCGCGCCGCGCACGCCCTGTACGGGGAAGCACAATGAGCTCGCCTGCATCCACCTTCGCTGCCCGCCGCGGGCGGTGCATCGCACTGTTTTCCGCCACAGGGGCCCTACTCGCGGCTACAGCGCTGCTCTCCGTGACCGTGGGCCAATACCAGCTGTCTCCCAGCGAGCTGTGGCCAATCCTCACCGCGGGCCCGCTGGCCGCAGCGGACTTGGACGCCTCGGTGGTCTGGCAGATCCGCCTCCCCCGCCTAGTGCTGGGCCTGCTCGTCGGTGCCGCCCTTGGTGTCGGGGGCGCGCTGATGCAGGCGGTCTTCGCTAACCCGCTGGCGGAACCTTCCGTGATTGGGGTCAGCAGCGGCGCGGGAGTGGGAGCTGCGGCGGCACTCGTGTTCGACATCACCGCGTTCGGCACAATGACGGTGCCGGTATTCGCATTCGCGGCAGGCATATTCACCACCGCAGTGGTGTACCGGCTCTCGCGTGTGGACGGCCAGGCCCGGGTGCTCAACCTCATTCTCGTGGGCATCGCGGCCAACGCTATTGCCGGCGCATGCATCTCCACGCTGACGTTCCTGGCCCCGACCTCGGCGCGCGAACAGATAACTTTCTGGCAAATGGGCTCCCTCGCTGGGGCGAGCTGGGCGCACACCGGCGCTGTGGCGGCGGTTGTGGCCGCCGCCATCGCACTCGCGATGCCGCTAGCTAGGAAGCTGGACATCCTCGCGCTGGGTGATCAGGCGGCGTTCCACGTCGGCATTAACGTCCATCGTCTCCGGCTCGCCGCGATTGCCGTATCGACCTTGCTCACGGCAGCCGCCGTCTCGTTCGCCGGATTGATCGGGTTTGTGGGGTTGGTTATACCGCACATCGTCCGCACCGTGGCCGGACCGGCCAACACCACGCTCATCCCGGCGTCTGCGCTGGGCGGAGCATTGCTCGTTGCGGCCGGTGACGTGTTCGCCCGGACCGCGATTGACTTCGCCGACCTTCCCGTCGGCATTTTCACCGCCTTCATCGGCGGCCCGACCTTCTTCATCCTCCTCCGCCAGATGCTGAGAAAGAACCACCAACTGTGAGCCTCTCCGCCCAGAACGTCACCGTGGTCAAGCACGGCCGGACCATCCTCGACAACGTCAGCGTCGACGCACCCGCCGGACTAGTCACCGGCCTGATCGGCCCCAACGGCGCGGGCAAATCAACCCTTCTCGCCGCCCTGTCGGGAGATCTCGCCTGTGCAGGGGGCAGGGTCGACATCTGTGGCAGGGATGCGTCGACAAGCAGTGCCCGAGATCTAGCCCGGCTACGGTCCGTGATGCGGCAGAACGTCGATGTGGCGTTTACGTTCCTCGTTCGCGATGTGGTTGCGATGGGAAGGCACCCGTGGGGACGCAGCTCGAGGGACGCGTTGCTTATCGACGCATCCCTTGAAGCAACCGGTCTCTTCGCACTACAAGACCGCGAAGTGTCCACCCTATCCGGCGGGGAGCGAGCGCGAGCCGCGTTTGCCCGTGTTTTGGCTCAGCAAACGCCCGTCGTGCTCCTCGACGAACCGACCGCGGCCATGGACGTGCGCTACCAGGAGCTGACGATGGGCACCGCCAGAGCTCTGGCGCAAGCTGGCGCCGCCGTGGTGGTGGTGCTGCACGACCTCCAGCTTGCGGCACGATACTGCGACCGCGTGGTGTGCCTCAAGGGCGGCCGGGTGGCGGCGGCGGGCGACGTGGGCGAGGTGTACCGCGACGAAATCCTCAGCGACGTGTACGGCTGGCCGATCCGTGTCGAGCGCGCCGGCGGGGCGCTGTTTGTGTTGCCCGGGGAATCCTCCGGTAACGCGCCGGCCATTGAGGTTCTCGCACCAGCAACGCGGCACCCTACCCCCGCATACCCCCAGCCGTAGACAAGGTAAGCCTAACCTTTTTAAGGTTAAGCGAACCTAACTTCTAGGTCCGTACCGTTCGAAAGGAACCCACACATGTCACGCACCTCGTCCCTGGCCATCGCCACCGCAGCCGCCACCGCCGCGTCCCTGCTCGCCCCCATCGCCCACGCAGACACGGTGCAGCTCGAATCCGGAGCCGCCACCTGGAACATGAAGGCCTCCTTCCTCAAGTACATCCAGGCACCTTTCGTCGCCGGCACCATCACCGCGAGCGAGGGCGCGGAGAAGGTCGTGGAAGGCGGCAAGGTCACCAACTTCTCCTTCCCCGTGAACACCGCCGGCACCAAACTCGACAACAACGGCAATGGCACCATCGACCTCGACGGCGCAGTGCGCGTCGAGGGCCACCACGGCGCCATGGACATCCAGCTCTCCGACCTGAAGCTGCTGATCAACGGCACCGAGGGCATCCTCCAAGCCGACTACGTGCGCACCGGCGCCATGCCGGGCAACGAGACCACCACTTCCACCGGCGACGACAAGCCGATCATGACGTTCACCGTCCCCAATTCCGTTGCCACGGACAAGGCAGGCGAGCAGAGTTTCACCTTCACCCCGACGACGGTGACCGAGGACGGGGAGATCATCTTTGAGAGCTACAAGAAGGGCGACGTTCTCGATGACGGCACCGTGGGTCTCACGCTGAAGTACAGCGAAAAGAAGGATGACGCTCCCAGTGGCACGCAGACCCCGGGCGGTGCTAAAACCCCGGCGCCGCAGACCGGCTCCGGCTCGTCCACCGGCGCGGTGGTGGCTGCCGTCGTGGCCGTCCTCGCTGCACTGGGCATCGGCGGAGCCCTGATTTCCGGCCTCATCCCCGGCTTCAAGCTGCCGCTCTAGGCGGATAGCGGTTCGGGAAACGGAGGCACGGCAGTGAACGCATTTGCAAAGGGCATCGGCGCCGCAGGAGCCGCGGCGCTTGCGATAACGTCCGCCCCGGCCGCGGCCGCAGCGGATTCTGCACCCGCCGCCGACACGCGAGACGCACAACTGGGCCCCTCTTCAACCAGTGAGGGCTCGGTTGCGGAGCGCATCGCCACGGGGACTGCTCTCGCAATTGGTGCGGCCGGCCTGGTATTCACCCTCGCCGCTCTGGCGCAGGGCACCGCCACCATCCTACGGTTGCCCGCGCTGCCCCTCCCGCGGTGAGGGGGCCCGGCGCGGATAAGCTCGGCCGCATGGCCAACCCGATCGACTTCACCCAAACCGCCGACATTGTGGCACCCCAGCTGCTCGGGTGCGTGATCACGCACAACGGGGTGAGCATCAGGTTGACCGAGGTGGAGGCCTACACGGGCACGGCGGACCCGGCGGCGCACACCTTCAACGGCAAGACGGCGCGCAACGCCGCCATGTTCGGCCCGCCGGGGCGGCTATACGTCTACTTCTCCTACGGCATCCACCACAACGGCAATATCGTGTGCGCGCCGGAGGGCGAAGGCCAGGGCTGCCTCATGCGCGGCGGCGAGGTGGTGGCGGGTGAGGAGCTCGCGCGCGAGCGGCGCCAGCGCCCCGAGCGCGCCCGGATCCCGTACGAGAACCTGGCGCGCGGGCCCGGCAACCTCGGCCAAGCGCTCGGCCTCAGCCTGCCCGACAACGGCACACCGGTGCAGCTCACCGCGCGCGAAGAGGAGCCGGAGTGGGTGGCGGGTCCGCGCATCGGCATCTCCAAGAACGCCGACGCGCCCCTGCGGTTCTGGATCCCGAAGAACAAGACGGTGTCGACACCGAGGGGGTATCCGAGGACAACGGGGCGTCGATAAGCAGCTAGTGCTTCTTGCCCTTCTTCTTTTTCTTGCCCTCCACCTTCGCCTCCTCCAGCTTGGCGGCGACGTCCGGCACGTAGCGGAACTCGTCTCGCGGCGGGCGCACGTAGTCCGTGGTCTCGGGCCGCGGCGGGATCTCCGGCAGGTCCGGGGCGATGTGCTCGTAGGGGATGGTGGACAGCAGGTGCGAGATGACGTTGATGCGCGAGCGCTTCTTGTCCTCGCTCTCCACCGTGTACCACGGCGCGGAGGGGATGTCGGTGTGGATGAACATCTCGTCCTTGGCGCGGGAGTACTCCTCCCACTTGGTAATGGACTCGAGGTCCATCGGCGAGAGCTTCCACTGGCGCAGCGGATCCTCGCGGCGGGACACGAAGCGCTTGTACTGCTCCTCGTCGGAGACGGAGAACCAGTACTTGCGCAGCATGATGCCGTCCTCCACCAGCAGGCGTTCGAAGATCGGTGCCTGGTGCAGGAAGCGACGGTACTCCTGCGAGGTGCAGAAGCCCATGACGCGCTCAACGCCAGCGCGGTTGTACCAGGAGCGGTCGAAGATGACGATCTCGCCGGCCGCCGGCAGCTTCTCCACGTAGCGCTGGAAGTACCACTGGCCCTGCTCGCGCTCGGTGGGCTTCGGCAGCGCCTCCACGCGGCAGGTGCGCGGGTTCATGTACTGGGTGATGCGCTTGATGGCGGAACCCTTCCCCGCGGCATCGCGGCCCTCCATGATGATGACCAGGCGCGAGCCGGTCTCCACGACCCACTGCTGCATGGCCACCAGCTCAGCCTGGAGGCGCAGGAGCTCCTTCTCGTACGCTTTCTTGGACAGCTTCGGCGGATTTTTCAGGTCGCTCATGGTTACAACCGTAACCTAGGGGGCTAAGAGACTTGGAACTCCGCCATCTCGTCCCACTCCGTCTTGCCCTCGATGAGGGTGTTGATGATGGTGGGGGTCTCCGCCAGGATCGTGGGGAAGAACTCCTGCGCCGCCTTGAAGTGGTCGGATTTCACGTGGGCCTCGGCCGCGTCGTCCTGGAAGGCCTCGATGAGCAGGTACTCGTCCGGGTTGTCCTCGTTGCGGTACCAGTCGAAGAAGATGTTGCCCTCCTCGGCGCGGGAGGCATCGGTGAAGTCCTTCACCAGCTCGCGGAAGTTCTCCACGTTCTCGGGCAGGGGCTTGAATCGCACGTTGATCAAAATCATGCGCCCCACCCTAGCCACCTCTCCGGACTCAAGCCGCTACGGCACCAGCACGGTGATGTTGCCCGGCCCGGGCTTCGTCGCGCCGGTGCGCCCGGCGGGAATCCGGGCGCCGCGGTCGGCGATCACCGATTCCAGGTGCGCACCGGCCGGCACCACCGCGTCGCCGCTGAGCACGCTGCGATTGACCACGGCCCCGCGCTCCACCCGCACGCCCGGGCCGATCAGCGAGTGCGACACCTCGCCCGCCACGTCCGCGCCGGGGCACAGCAGCGAGCCGTCCACACGCGCACCCGGCCGCACCCGCGCGGGCGGCGCCCCCGCCAGGTTGGTCATGAGGGGCCAGGCGGGGTCGAACAGGTCGATGCCGCGGCCTTCGATGAGCTCCATATGCGCCTGGAAGTAGGCGTCGATGGTGCCCAAGTCGCGCCAGTAGCCACGCAGGTCGAACGAGTGCACCCGACCGTGGGCCACCATGTGAGGCAGGATCGTGTCGCCGTAATCGGCCAGCTCCTCGCCGTCCGAGCCGGGCCCAACCAGCGTGTCGCACGCCTCGCGCAGCGCCGCCACCGAGAACACGAACACCTCGGTAGCCACCCGCGAACCCGCCGGGTCCGAGGGCTTGTAGGCATACTCGGCCACCCGGTCGCCCTCGAGTTGCACCACGCCGTGGCGCGACGGGTCCTCCTGAACCTCGGTGGTCACCACGGTGACATCACTGCCTAGCTCGGCGTGCTGCTGAAGCACGGGGCCGAAGTCGAGCTGGTAGAGGTGGTCGGCGCTTACCACCACTACGTCTCGCGCGCCCACCGCCTCCAGGTCCTGCAGATTTTGGTAGATGGCGTGTCCGTTGCCGGCGGTGAAGCCGTCGCCCTCCCCGCCCTGGCGCGGGGGCAGTACGCGCAGGCCCTCGCGGGTGCCGTCGAGGTCCCACGGGCGGCCGCCGGCGAGGTGGCGGTTGAGCTCGCCGGGGCGGTACTGCTCCGCGATCCACACGGTGCGCAGGCCGGAGTTGGCGAGGTTGCTCAAGGTTGCGTCGATAAGCGAAAAGCTCCCCGCGAGCGGCACGGCGGGCTTCGAACGGTGATCGGTGAGCGGCGCGAGGCGGCTCCCGCGGCCGCCGGCGAGGACGAGGGCGACGACATCTGCCATGCGCCCCATTGTTCCGCAGCTCGCGGGCAGGCGCAGCGCGGAGCTAGCCCTCCAGCCGCTCCCCAAGCTCGAGCCACTCCAGCTCGAGCTCCTCGCGCACCTGGCGCGCCGCCTGAAGCTCGCGTGTCTTCGCGCCGATCGCCTCGAAGTCCGGCGCGTCCGCCGCGGACATCGCCGCGATCTGCGCCTCCAGCCCCTCCGCGTCCCGGTCGGCGCGCTCGAGCTTGCGCTCCAGGGCGTTCATCTTCTTGCGCAGCTCGCGCTCCTCCTGCGAGGAGAGGGCCTTGTGCTTGTCGACGCCCCCCTGCGCGCCGCCACCCGCACCGCTCCCCGCAGCGCCGCCCGCAGCCCCACCCAGGTCCAGCACCCCCGCCTGCGACTGCTCGGCGGCGCGGCGGTCGAGGTACTGCTGGATGCCGCCCGGCAGGTTAGTCAGCCGCCCGTCCCCGAACAGCGCGTAGGTGTTGTCGGCGATGCGCTCGATGAGGTATCGGTCGTGGGAGATGACCACCAGGGTGCCGGGCCAGTTGTCCAGCAGGTCCTCCAGCTCCTGCAGAGTGTCGATGTCCAGGTCGTTCGTGGGCTCGTCAAGCAGCAGCACGTTCGGCTCGCTCATCAGCACGCGCGTGAGCTGGAGGCGGCGGCGCTCGCCGCCGGAGAGGTCGCCGACCGGGGTGCGTTGGCGCTTGGGCGAGAACCCGAGGCGCTCCGCCAGCTGGGACGCGGAGATCTGCCCCTTGCCCAGCTCGATGTAGGTGGCCACGTCCTCCACCGCGTCGATCACCCGTCGCCCGGGATCCAGATCATCCAGCTCCTGGCGCAGCCAGCCGATGCGGGTGGTTTGCCCCTCCACCCGCTTGCCGGCTGCCAGCGGGTATTCCCCCGCCAGGGTGCGCAGCAGCGTGGTCTTGCCGGAGCCGTTGACGCCGACGAGGCCGATGCGCTCGCCCGGCGCGAGCCGCCAGGTGAGGTGGTCCACCAGGGTGCGCCCGTCGAGCGCGCCGATGCGGGCGTCCTCCAGCTCAATTACCACCCGGCCCTGGCGCTGCTTGGAAAACGCCATGAGCTCGACCTTGTCGCGCGGTGCGGGCACGTCGGCGATGAGCGCCTCGGCCGCCTCGATGCGATATCGGGGCTTGGAGGTGCGCGCCGGAGCGCCGCGGCGCAGCCACGCCAGCTCCTTGCGCGCCAGGTTGCGGCGGCGCTGCTCAATGGCGTCGGCCTGGCGGGCGCGCTCGGCGCGGGCGAAGGTCCAGTCGTTGTAGCCGCCCTCGTAGACGTCCACGGTGCCGTCGTGCACCTCCCACGTCAGCGTGGCCACGGCGTCGAGGAACCAGCGGTCGTGCGTGACCACCACCACGGCGAGCTTGCGCGCGAGCAGGTGGTCCGCCAACCACTGCACCCCCTCCACGTCCAGGTGGTTGGTGGGCTCGTCAAGGACCACCAGGTCCAAGTCCTGCACCAGCGCGGCGGCGAGGTTGACGCGGCGGCGCTCGCCGCCGGAGAGCTCGCCCACGGGCGTGTCCAGTCCCAGCGCCGCCACTCCGGTGCCCTGCAGCACCTCGCGCACCTTGGCGTTGGAGGCCCACTCGTAAGTCTGCAGCCCCAGC
Source organism: Corynebacterium bouchesdurhonense (assembly GCF_900078305.2). Lineage (GTDB taxonomy): Bacteria > Actinomycetota > Actinomycetes > Mycobacteriales > Mycobacteriaceae > Corynebacterium > Corynebacterium bouchesdurhonense. Next base: position 1,185,901 of record NZ_LT546028.1, on the reverse strand, counting down.
GGCTCCACTACTGCCTGGCCCACCGTCACGGCGCTGTCCAGCTCGAAGCGCTGCGTGACCACCGCCATGCGCAGCGAGGAGTTGTGGGACACGCGCCCGGCATCCGGCGGCTCGATGCCGGTGAGCACCTCCAGCAGCGTGGTCTTGCCGCCGCCGTTGACGCCGACGATGCCGATGCGGTCGCCCGACTGGATGCCCAGCGAGACGGCGTCCAGAAGCGTCTTCAGGCCCCAGGACTTGGACACGTTTTCGAGGTTGATCAGGTTAGCCATCGCGTGTGATTCTACGGTGCAAGCAGCGGGTGCAGCGCTCGGTCCCGCTGGAACTGCGCCACGATGTGCGCGCAAGCCAGCGCGTCGGAGTCGGCGCGGTGGTGGTCAAGGCGAAAGCCCGGCGCGCAGTAGGCGGCCACAGTGGGCAGCGTGTGGTCCGGCAATTGCGGCAGCAGGCGCCGGCTCATACGCGCCGTGCAGTAGAACTCCGTCGGGAACGTGCCGGTGAAGTAGTAGCGGTCCAACCCCCGCCACACCGAGGCGTCGAAGGTGGCGTTGTGCGCGTACACCGGCGCGCCAGCGACGAACTCCACCACGCGGTCTGCGATGTCGAACCAGCTCGGGGCGTCCTCCACGTCGCCGCGGTAGATCCCGTGGATGTGGCTGAATTCGAACGCGATGTGTTCCTCCGGCGGGCGCAGGTAGGTGCAGAAACTCTCCGCCACGTCGCCGTCCTCCACGCGCACCATCCCCACCTGGCACGCGCTGGCGCCGCCGACGCGGTTCGCCGTTTCGAAGTCAACCGCCACAAAGCTGTCTTGGAGGAGCTTGCTTCTCGACGGTATATATTTCGCCGCCCTCCCCCGCCTGCCTGCCGCACCCGGCTGGGCGGGCGCGGGTTCGGCCGCGAGGTCGCAAAGGCGCGTCTCCACGGCGCTGGTGTTGCCGTCGAGGTGGTAGCGGAGGGCGTCGAGCAGTGCCATGCGCAAAAATCGTACACGCGTTCGGCAACGGGTTCGAGTGCGCTAGGCCATCCGCACCCCGTGGGCGGGCCCGCCGCAGGCGAAGGCCTGGTAGCCGGGGAACACCTCTCGCACGCGCGAGCGCACGGCGAGCGCGTGCTCCTCACCCTCGCACAGCATGGCCACGGTGGGGCCCGAGCCGGAGACGATGGCGCGCAGCGCGTACGCGTTGCCGAAGTCGAGCACCTCGCCAATTGCCGGCCGCAGCAGGCGCGCCGGCATCTCCAGGTCGTTGTGCAGGCCCGCGGCCAGCTCGTGCGGGTTACCCGTGATGAGCGCGTCCGTCACCCGCGACGGGTCGAGCTGGGGCGCAAGCTCCGGGTTTCCTTCGCGCAGCTGGTCGAGCTTGGCAAAGCACTCGGCGGTGCTCAGCGTGGTCGCCGGGTTCACAAACACCCACCAAAACGGGAGCTCCGAGGGCAGCGCGCGCAAATGATCGCCGCGCCCGCGCCCCACGGCGTTGCCGCCGTGCACCGCAAACGGCACGTCGGCCCCCAGCCCCCGCGCGAGCCCCTCGGTGTTGTGCCAGGCCCCCACGGGCTCGCCCCAGAAGTGCTCGATGTAGTGGTGTGCGGCGAGCAGCGCGGCCGCGGCGTCGGCGGAACCGCCGGCCATCCCGCCCGCGATGAATACAGATTTGTCAACCTCAATTCGCAACTTGGGCAGCGCGGGGTGGATGATCCCGGCCGTTGCGTCGCAGTTCATGCGCCAGGCGGACACGGCCACGTCCACCGCCCTCCACGCCAGGTTTTTGGGTGTGTCGATGTTCTCCGGCAGGGTGTCGTCGAACAGCCACCGGGTGCTGATGCCCTCGACCACGGATCCCAACCGCGTGCGCTCGGCGCCGGGTTCGACAACCAGGCGCACCACCTCGCGGCGGTCCACAGCCTGGAAGACGGTGGTCAACTCGTGGTAGCCGTCCCACATCCGCTCCCCCACGCCCAGGTGCAGGTTGACCTTGGCGGGCGCGGAAGCGGTGAACACAGTTCGCTGGGCCATCTGCTCAGCCACGCTGCTCACCCAGCCTGACAAAGTCCTCCACCGAGAGCGCCTCGCCCCGCAGCCCCGGGTCGATGCCGGCGGCGCGCAGGGCGTCCTCGGCGGCCTGCGGGGACCCGTAGACGGCGGCCAGGGTGGAGCGCAGGGTCTTGCGGCGCTGTGCAAAGGCTGCGTCGACAAGCGGAAAAACCTGCCCCTTCAGCGAGCGGTCCCGGCGCGCGTCCACATCGATACGCACAAGCCCCGACTCGATGTTCGGTGCCGGCCAGAACACGTTCTTGCCAATGGTCCCGGCGCGTGAGACGTCCCCGTAGAACGAGGCTTTGACGCTGGGCACGCCGTAGATTTTGGAGCCGGGGGCCGCGGCCAGGCGGTCCGCCACCTCCTTTTGCACCATCACCAACACCCGCCGGATGGAGGGGAACTCCGCGAGCAGGTGCAGCAATACCGGCACGGAGACGTTGTAGGGCAGGTTGGCCACCAGCGCCGTCGGCTCTGCGTCGACGTCGGCGCGCGTCACCTTCAGCGCGTCCTTGTTAATAACCGTGAGCCGCCCGGCGTATTCGGGGGCGCGTGTGCGGGCAGTCTCCTCCAACCGCCCAGCCAACCGCGGGTCGATCTCCAGCGCGACCACGCGGCGCACGGTGTCCACCAACCCGAGGGTGAGCGAGCCGAGGCCGGGGCCTACCTCCACCACCACGTCCTCGGGCGAGAGGTCCGCGGCGGCGACGATGCGGCGCACCGTGTTCGGGTCGTGCACGAAGTTCTGGCCGAGCTTTTTGGTGGGCACCACGCCCAGATCGTCGGCCAGCTCCCGGATCTCTACCGGGCCAAGCAGGTGGGAATCGCTCATGCAGGCTTAGCGTAGGCCAAGCTTCGCGGTGCAGGCCGGCCAGGCACCCCAGCCCTGGGCCGCCTGGGTGCGCTCGGCGATGGCGATCTGCTGCTCGCGGGTGGCCTGGTCCGCGGTGGGGGCGTACGCGGTGCCGCCGTAGGCCGCCCAGGTGCCCTGGTTGAACTGCAGGCCGCCTTGGTAGCCGTTGCCGGTGTTGATGGACCAGTTGCCACCGGACTCGCACGCGGCGATGGCGTCCCACACGGAGCCGCCCGCCACCGCGGGTGCGGACTCACTGCGCGGAGCGGCCGCCGGCTTGGTGCCGCGCGCGACGGTTGCAGGCTTCGCCTTGCGCACCTCGCGCTCGCCGGTCTTCTCCTCCTTCTCCACTTGGCCGTTGACCAGGGTGGTGCGGTGGTAGACCACCGTCTCGCCGGCCGCCCCCGGCTCGCGCACCTCCTCGGTGCCCTCCGCCAAGTTCGGGTCGTCCACGTACTCGGCGGGCGCCTCCACCGCAACCGTTTCCACGGTGCGGCGCACCTCGACGCGGTCGATCACAATGCTCATGTTCGCCGCAACCGGGTCCTGCAGGGAGTGGTTCACCCGGTCGTTCGAGCTCAGGGTCACGCCGCGCGCCTTGAGCAGCTCGCCCACGGTCTTGGCCGCCTCAGTGGTGAAGACGGTGTTGCCGGCGTCGGTGATGGCCACCACCTTCGGGGTGGTCACGTCCACGCTCAGGCCCTCGGTCACGGGCGCGTCGCGTTTGATGTCCGTGGCTGCGGAAGCGTCCACACCCGCCTCGCGCATCAGGTCGCCCACCGTGGCGGCGGTGGAGGTGAGCTGCTGCGCCACGCCGTCGATCACCACGGCAACCGGCTTAGCGGTGCGTACCGTCACAACAGCGCCGCTGACCAGCTTCTCGCTCGGGGCCGGGTAGACCAAGTCTTGGTCACCGACCTGCACGCCGGCCGCGGCGAGCGCGCCCTCCACGTTGCCGGAGAAGGTCTTCAGCTCGGTGGCCTGGCCGTTGACGTCGATGGTGACGTCCTTCTGCGCCGCCATCGCCGTGCCCGCGCCGCCGGCAATCACGGCGCCGGCGAGGGCGCCGGTGGCCACGCGGGTAGCGGCGCGCTTACCGGCTGAGTGTTTGGGGTTGAGGCGGGTGTGTGATCGCTTTGCGGCGGCAGACATGCCGGTAACAATACGATAACGGCCGGGCCTCTTTCAAGCTCCGGCGGGATATTTTTTGGGGCCTTACACGCCGTAGACCTGCGAAAATGTCTCACGCACCTCGCTAGCCACAACGGTCACATCCACCCCGCGCGCGTCGGCCACCACCTTCGCTGTGTGCCCGATCAGCGCCGGCTCGTTGCGCGCACCGCGAAACGGCTCGGGTGTCATGTACGGCGCGTCCGTCTCGATCAGGTACTGCCCCGCGGGCGCCAGCGCCGCCGCCTCGCGCAGGTACTCGTTGCGCTTAAAGGTCACGTTGCCCGCGAAGCTGAGCACGTAGCCGCGCTCGAGGGCCTCGCGCGCCACCTCCAGCGGCGAGGAGAAGCAGTGCAGGATCACGTGCGGCGGCCGCGGCGAGTCGGCCAGGATCCGCAGCACCTCCGCGTCGCCCTCCCGGTTGTGGATCATCAGCGCTTTGCCGCTCGCCGCGGCGAGCTCGATGTGCCACCGGAACGCCTCCTCCTGCACTTGGAGACTGGCGGTGCCGTCTGCGTCGTGCGCGAGCCAGTAGGTGTCGATGCCGGTCTCCCCCACCGCCACGCAGCGCGGGTCCGCGACCATCTCCGTCAGCCTAGTGCGCGCCGCCTGGTCGAGCTCTGCGGCGCGGGTTGGGTGGATAGCGCACGCGGCCACCACGCGATCGTTGTCATGCGCGGCCTTCAGGGCCGACTCGGCCTCCTCCAAGCCGTCGCCCACCGTGCAGATGCGCTCCACCCCGGCGGCGAGCGCGCGGTCCACCATGGCGTCCACGTCGGGTTTCGTCTTCGCGCCGGCGGAAGCGAGGTGGGTGTGAGCGTCGACAAGCCCAGGAATGCTCCCGGCGGGTACGGGTGTGGGACGCGGCTTCTTCTTACTCATACGATGCACTGTATGGCATTCAACGACATCGACGACCAGACCCGTGCCACGATCGAGGCGGATCTTGCGGAGGCGGCCGGGCGGGGCATCAACGGCTCGCCGGCGGACATCGTCGGCAGCTTCGAGGCCGAGTTGAGGGACTACCTCGCGCTGCCGCTCGACGTGCGCAGGGCGTACCCGCGCGGCGAGACCGCCCGCATCTACGGCACCGCGCTCGGCGAGTCGCTGGTGCGAGAAGGCTTCGCCTGGCGCTTGCTTGTCGACGACTTCGGGGCCGACCTCGTCGTCGCCCGCGACCCAGAAGGCCCAGACGAGAAGTACCTCGCGCCCCTGGTGGTGGTGGACCAGCGCTTCGAAGACGAGGAACCGGGCAAGCTCACCGCCTTCTTAGGCCAGTTCCTGTAACCCCGGGGCCTGCGCGGCCTGCGCGTTCTACGCGACCTGCGCGGCTACTGCACCGGCGCCCACTCGGGGCCGGTCTCCCCGAGCTCCGGGTCCAGCTTGGCAATCAGCGGCTCCGGCTTGGAAAGCTCCGTGCCGGGGGCGACCTCCACGCGACCCCACTGCGCCTGCTCCTGGGTGTAGTCGCCGGTGATGGTCAGGTAGGTCTGGCCCTTTACAGGCAGGCCGGCGCCCACGAGCGCGTACTCAGCGTCGTCCACAACCTCCTCCACGCGCGGCGCCGCGGCCCACACGCCGGTGCGGCCGAGGGTCTCGTGCACGCGCTGGGCAGTGTGCGGCAAGAACGGGGTGAGCATGGTGTTGCAGTCCGAGACCACCTGCAGCGCGGTCCACAGGACGGTGGCCAGGCGCTCGCGCTGGGCCTCGTCCTTGGCCAGCTTCCACGGCTCCATCTCCGCGATGTAGGCGTTCGCCTCGCCTACCACGTGCATGATCTGGGTGATGGCGGACTTGAAGCGGGCCTTGCTCAGGTCCTCCCCGGCGGCGGCGAAGGTGCGCTCCGCCAGGTCCAGGATGCGCTTGTCCGCGTCCTCGAGCGGCCCCGGCACCGGCACCTGTCCGAAGTTCTTGTGGGCCATGGACACGGTGCGGTTCACCAGGTTGCCCCAGCCGTTGGCCAGCTCGTTGTTTACGCGGCGGACAAACTCGTCCCAGGTGAAGTCCGTGTCGTTGTTCTCGGGCCCCGCCACGGCGATGAAGTAGCGCAGCGGGTCCGGCCCGAACTCCGCCAGGAAGTCCTTGACGTAGATCACCACGCCCTTGGAGGAGGAGAACTTGGAGCCGGACATGGTGAGGAACTCCGAGGAGACGACCTCGGTGGGCAGGTTCAGCTCACCGTACTCGTGCAGCTGCCCGCCCTTCGAGCCCTTGCCCGCGTAGCCGAGCAGCTCCGCCGGCCAGATCTGGGAGTGGAAGGTGATGTTGTCCTTGCCCATGAAGTAGTAGGCCTCGGTGTCGGGGTTCTGCCAGAACTCCTTCCACGCCTCCGGGTTGCCGGAGCGCTGCGCCCACTCGATTGAGGCGGACAGGTAGCCAATCACGGCGTCGAACCAGACGTAGAGCTTCTTCGACGGGTTGTCCTCCCATCCCTCCACCGGCACCGGGATGCCCCAGTCGATGTCGCGGGTCATGGCGCGCGGGCGCATGTCCTCCAAAAGGTTGAGGGAGAACTTCAGCACGTTGGGGCGCCAGTCCTCGCGGGTGGACAACCACGCCTCAAGCGCGTCGTGCAGGGCAGGCAGGTCGAGCAGGAAGTGCTCGGTCTCGATGAACTTGGGCGTCTCGCCGTTAATCTTGCTCACCGGGTTAATCAGGTCCGCCGGGTCAAGCTGGTTGCCGCAGGTGTCGCACTGGTCGCCGCGCGCGTCGGTGGCGCCGCAGATGGGGCAGGTGCCCTCGATGTAGCGGTCCGGCAGCGTACGGCCGGTGGACGGGGAAATCGCGCCCTGGGTGGTCTCCTTGACCATGTACCCGTTGGCATAGAGGCCCTTGAACAGCTCCTGCACCACCGCGTAGTGGTTGCGGGTGGTGGTGCGGGTGAACAGGTCGTAGCTCAAGCCCAGGCCGGCGAGGTCCTGCACGATCTGCGCGTTGTAGCGGTCCGCCAGCTCCTTGACGGTTACGCCCTCCTTGTCCGCCTGCACCAGAAGCGGCGTGCCGTGCTCGTCGGTGCCGGAGACCATCAGGACGTTCTTGCCGGACATTCGCTGGTAGCGGGCGAAGACGTCGGAGGGCACACCGAAGCCGGCCACGTGCCCGATGTGGCGCGGGCCGTTCGCGTACGGCCACGCCACGCACACAAGAACGTTCTGAGAATCAGTCATGGGGTTCAGTGTAAATTATCGGGGCTTATTGCTTTTCGACGCTCCCTTGAACATGCCCTTCACCTGGCGCTGTCGCGGGCGCTAAGCGCCGCGTCGTAGAGCTCGCCGTTTTTCACACCGTGTTCGCGCGCGACCTCCTTCACCGCGTCCTTCATCCGCTCGCCCGCGTCCACGCGGGCGAGCACCTCGTCCACGAGGTCCTCCGGCTCCGCGGCAGCGACCTCCCCGCCCTCGATGACCACGGTGATCTCGCCGCGCAGCCCGTCCGCCGCCCACTCGGCGAGCTCGCCAAGGCCGCCGCGGCGCACCTCCTCGTAGGTCTTGGTCAGCTCGCGGCACACCGCTGCGCGGCGGGTGGGGCCGAGAACCCGGGTGGCGTCGGCAAGCGTTGCCCCGATGCGGTGGGGGGACTCGAAGAAGCACACCGCGCGCCGCTCCCCTTTCAGCGATTCGAGCCACGCCTCGCGCGCGCCTGGCTTGCGGGGGGCGAACCCGTCGAAGATGAAGTGGCCGACGTTGAGCCCGGACAGCGCCAGCGCCGTGGTCACCGCCGACGGCCCCGGGATGCAGGTGACTGGCACGCCGGCGTCGTGCGCCGACGCCACCAGGGAGTGGCCAGGGTCGGACACCAGCGGCATGCCCGCGTCCGTGACCACAAGCACCACGCCCGCGCGCGCCGCCTCGATAAGCTCGTCGGCGCGCTGCGCCTCGTTGTGGTCGAAGTTGGAGACCACCCGCCCGCGCGGCTCAACACCAAGCGCCGCGGCGAGCGCCCGCGCGCGGCGGGTGTCCTCCGCGGCGATCACGTCAGCGGCCTCGAGGGCGGCGCGCAGGCGCGGGGACGCGTCGGCGGCGTTTCCCAGCGGGGTCGCGGCGAGCACCACGCCGCGGGCGGGGAGCAGATCGGGGTCTCCGGTGGCAACCATAGGGCTCAAGCGTAGCCTGCGGCAGCTACTATCCTTGTTCGTGAGCACGCTCGATACGCCACCCACGCCTCCCGCGCCGCCCGCGCCCACCCAGCAAGACAGCGCGGGCGGCGCCGCGCCCCGCCCCCACCGGCCGAAGCGCCCCGCACCGGGCGCGCCCGTGAGCGTCCCGTGGTCCAAGCGCGACACCACCGCCGCGCTAGTCCTGGGCGCACTGGCCCTGTTCACGCGGTTCCTCGGCCTGCTGCAGCCCACCAGCTCCGGCACCCCGGTGTTCGACGAGAAGCACTACGTGCCCCAGGGCTGGGACATGGTGCGCAGCTCCATCAACCCGGTCCTCGGCGGCATCGAGTCCAACCCGGCGTACGGCCTGGTGGTCCACCCGCCGCTGGGCAAGCAGCTGCTGGCGTTCGGTGAGACGTTCTTCGGCTACACCCCGCTGGGCTGGCGAGTGATGACAGCCCTGTTCGGCGCCGCCGTAATCGTCTTCACCTTCCTGCTCGGCCGGCGCGTGAGCCAGTCCACCACCGTCGGCATCTTCGCCGGCGCGATCGCGCTGTTTGACGGCGTCCTGTTGGTCTCCGCCAAGTTCGGCATGCTGGACATGTTTGAGGTGCTCTTCATCATCGCCGCCGCCTGGACGCTGGCAGGAGACATGCGCCAGGTGCACCAGCGCTGGCACGGCGCCTGGCTAGCCGGCGAGGTGGCAGCGGCCGGCCCGCTCGGGCCCCGCGTGGGCTTCCGTTGGTGGCGCTTCGCTACCGGCGTGCTGCTCGGCCTCGCCCTGTCGGTGAAGTGGTCGGGCCTGTACTACATGGCGTTCTTCGGCCTGCTCGGCTCGTTCTGGGACCTGTGGCTGCGCAAGCGCTACGGGGTGGAGAAGCCCCTTGCGGGGGCATTGCTTCGCGACGTCCCCTCAGCCCTCGCCTCCATCGTCCTCGTGCCGCTTCTGCTCTACGCGTGGTCCTGGCGCGCCTGGTTCGCCTCCGAGACCTCGGTGTACCGGCACTCGCTCGCGGACGGCTCGATTGCCGCCTCCGACTGGCCGTGGCTGTCCCACCTGCCCGAGCCGATCGCCGGCTGGATCTACTACCACCTCTCCGTGGCCGAGTTCCACGCCTCGTTAACCTCTTCGTCCGGCCACTCCCACCCCTGGGACTCCAAGCCCTGGGCGTGGTTGGTGGGCGCGCGCCCCATCCTCTACTACTCCGCCACCGACCTGGACTGCGGGCGCCTGGGCACCTGCCGGGAGATGATCTTCCTCTTCGGCACCCCGCCTATCTGGTGGCTGACCGTGCCGGTCCTGCTCTGGGCAGGATGGGTGTGGCTGACCCGCCGGGACTTCCGGGTGATCGTCCCCCTCATCGGTTTCGCCGCCGGCTTCCTGCCGTGGCTGGCCGCCTTCGACCGCCAGATGTACTTCTTCTATGCCACCGCGCTCGCTCCGTTCACCGCAGTGCTCATCGCACTCGCGCTGGGCAACATCGCCCAGCGCGGCGAGCCGGTTCGCTCCGGGGTGATCCGCAAGCTGGCGGGCACCACCCCGCGCACCGGACAGGTGGTGGTGGTTGCCTACCTGGCGGTTGTCGCGGCCGCCTTCCTCTACTGGTCCGCCATCCTCTACGGGTTCCGTGTGCCGGAAGGCTTCTACCAGTCCATCATGTGGCTGCCGAGCTGGAAGTAGCGGCTGGAGGCAGCGGCTACTGTGGGTTCGCGTTGAGCAGCGCCCAAGCGCGGCGTACCTCAATCCCGCGGTCCGCGGCCCATGTCCACACCAGCGCGAGTGACGTGAGCAGCGGCACCACCACCAGCCCGGCGCTGAATTCGCCGATGTGCAGGATCGCGTCGCGCACCGCAAACCCGGCGGTGAAGGTGAACATGGTGCCCACCACCAAAAGCACGCCGGGCACTTGGGACGGGCGCCACGCGCTCAAGCCCAGTGCGAGCGCTACGCCGAAGCGCACGGAGGCGAAGGAGGTGCTCACCGGGTCGGGCGCCCCGGCGGCGGCCACGGGCAGCACCGCCCAGGCGGCCCACACCAGGGCCATCGCCATCAGCGCCACCCGCCCGATCGCCAGCGTGACCATCCGCCGCTGCGCCAGCTTGCGCCACGGGTCGCTCACCCCCGCCAGGATCACCTCGGAAAGGTCGGGCGGGGCTACCGCGGCGTCCACGTCGGCGAGGCCGAGGCTGCGTCCGAGGGCGAGCGAGCGTTCCCAGAACCGCTGGCATTCCTCGCACTGGGCGAGGTGGGCGTCGACCACGGATGCGTCGACAAGCAATGGCTCCCCATCGAGGCGCGCGGACAGTGCCGCCTGAATCTCGTCGTGGCTAACCATCGCGCGTGAGCACCCCGTCCAGGCTGGCGCGGCCGGAGCCGAACACAACAATCACGAACAGCGCCACCGCGAGCACGAGCGGGTACTCCACGCCGCCGTCCTCCACGAAGAAGCCGTGCTCCAGGTGCACGAAGTACCCGCCGGCCAGCACCACTAGCACCAGCAGGGAGGCGGCTATGGTGGTAAGCAGCCCGATGATGAGGAACGTGCCAGCCAGCAGCTCGGCGGTGCCCGCGAGGTAGGCGCTCAGCGTCGGCTGCGGCACGCCCGCGGCTGCGAGGTCCTCCGCGGTCTGGCGCATGCCCGCGCCGAACCAGCGCTGGTAGCCTCGCGCCACGAACACCACCCCGAGCACGGCGCGCAGGAGCAGCAGGGCGAAATCGCGCACAGCGGGCCGGTTCATGCGAATAAGAGTACTCATGGAACCGACGGGCCACGAACGGAGTCCAATACGTATGAGTAATGCAGAAAAACCCACCCACCCCGTCATCGGCGAAGACGGGCTGGCGCGCCCGCCGTGGGCCGCGAGCGACCCGCTGCTGCGGGAGTACTACGACACGGAGTGGGGCATGCCCGTGCGCGATGAAGCCGGCATGTTCGAACGGCTTTGCCTCGAAGGGTTCCAGGTTGGCCTGTCCTGGCGCCTCATCTTGCAGAAGCGCGAGCGGCTGCGCGAGGCGTTCTGCGGGTTCGTGCCCGAGGAGGTCGCGCGGATGGAGGGCATTGAGCACTTGCTTGGTGACGCAACTTTGACCCGCAACCGCCGCAAACTCACCGCCCCCCCCTGACAAACGCGGAGGCGGCGCTGCGCCTGCGCGAGGAGGGAACAGACCTGGCCGAGCTGATCTGGTCGTTCAAGCCCGAGGCCACGCCGGTGCCCCGCACCGCGGACGAAGTGCCCACCCGCTCCCCCGAGTCCGAGGCGCTGGCCAAGGAGCTCAAGCGCCGCGGCTTCACGCTCGTGGGGCCGGTGACCATGTACGCGCTGATGGAGTCCGTGGGCATCGTGGACACCAACCTGGTGGGCACGTGGCGCCGCGGCGCCTCGGGAGTGTGGGGCTAGTCCTCCTCCAGCTCCGCGAACGCCTCCTCCACCGAGTCGTGCTCCTCGCGGGAAGCCTCCCACACCTCCTTCGCGGCATCGAGGTTCACGATGGCGATGATCGCGCCGACGATGATGTCGAACCAGGCCGTTGGCCAGACGAAGGTGAGCAAGCCAGCGACGATGATGAGGACGTTCGCCAGGGCATCGTTGCGGGCGGCGAGCCACGCGCCCGTAGTTAAGCTTGAGCCCTCGTTGCGCAGCCGAACCAAGATGAGCGCGCAGATCACGTTGACCACCAGCGCGCCGGCCGCCGTGGCCGTGAGCCCCTCTGGCGAGGGCGCGGCCGGGTTGAGCAGCTTGTGGATCACCGTGCCGATTGCCGCGATTGCCGGGATGAGGATGAGCGCGGCCAGCGCGCCGCCCACCTGGCGGCGGCGGTGCGCCGGCCAAGCAACGGCGAAGAAGATGAGGAGGTTGATAGCCGTATCCTCGAGGAAGTCCGCCGAATCCGCGAACAAGGAGGCCGAGCCGATGGCCACCGCCACGCTGAACTCGACGAAGAAGTAGGCCAGGTTAAGCAGCGCCACGATCAGTACGGCGCGCCGGATGCGTTCTGTGGACATGCTGGGAGATGGTACCTACTACTCCTGACATGCAGCACCGGCCCCCGCCGTGTGGCGGGGGCCGGTGGGGTTTTGTGGAGCTAAGGGGAATCGAACCCCTGACCTTCGCATTGCGAACGCGACGCTCTACCAACTGAGCTATAGCCCCGCAGCTGTTACGAGGTTACTCCTGGCGCCCGGTGATCTGAAATCGCCGGCCTGAGCTGCCGGAACGCTTAGCTTGCGCGGTCAAACTCCGGGATACGCTCGGGGCGGCGCGAGCTGTACTCCGGCTCCGGCTGGCGGTAGCGCGGCAGGTGGTCGAAGTCCGGGCTCTCGTCGTCCATGTCCACCACAATCGCGCCGGCCCGGCGGCGCCCTGTGGCAGACGCGGCGTGCTCCGTGTGGCCTGTGTCCACGCCGAGGCGGGCGCGGCGCAACTGACGCATGCGGCGCTGACGCAGGGCGCGCTCCTTCTTCACCAGCTGGCGCAAGGCGACGAGGAACCACGCGGTTAGCCCGATCGAAATCGCCGGCAGCACCCACACCCACCCGCCGAACATCGCCGCGGCTACCAGGGTGATCACGCAGGCGATCAACAGCCCGGCGAAGGTGCGCTGGCGGCGCTGGTAGCGGCTAGCGCGGTTGCGCTCGTCCTGCTGCGGGTCCCAGCCGCCGCGCCCGCGGCGGGTCTGGGCGAAGGCGATGTCCTCGTCGGTCGGCTCGGTGTCTGCGTCCCCTGCCTCGAGCGTCTCTTCCTCGTCGGCCGAGTTGGCCGCGTCATCCGCGTCGTCCGCGTCGACCTCGGCATCCTCATCAACGTCGACCGAGTCGGCGAGTTCCGCCTCCGCGTAGCCGAAGTCGGACGGATCGAGGTAGGCCTCGGTGTCCTCGGTGCCCGCAGTGTCCTCGGTGTCCGCAGTATCCCCAGCGTCCTCGGTGTCCTCGGTTGCCCCAGCGTCGTCGGTATCCTCCATGTCCTCGGCCGCCGCCCGAGCCTGCAACACGGAGACCGCGGTGGAGCCGCCACTCGCCGGGGTTTCGCCCTCTGCCGGGGCATCATCCTGGGCCGCCGCGTCCGCGGGCTCCGCCTCGGCGTCGATGACCGCGGGCTCCGCGGCCACCACCTCTGCGGAGGCGGTGCGCTTGGCAAAGAGGGGCTTGAGGCCGCTCTTGGTGTCGTCGATAAGCACCCGCTCCTCGTCGGAGACCGCCTCGACCACCTCGTACTCCCCCTCTTCGGGGCCGTAGCGGTGCACGTCCGCGGCGGTGAGCTTGGGGCGGCGGCGGGCGGCAACCGGGGTCGAGCCGCCCTCGTGGAGCACGCGCGTTTCCTCATAGCCCTCGCCGGAGCGGCGGATCGGCTTGTTGTCGCCCAGCACCAGCGGGGCAAGGACAATCACCCACACCACAATGATGAGCAGGATGATCAGGCTCGGGCCCATAGCGGCGGCCACCTTTCGTCGCAAGCGTTGGAGGGTTCGCAGTTAGTTACAACAACGGTATCGGCGGGCGGTGCGCCTCCGGCCCCGGCGCGCCGGTGCCGGGCGGGCGAATTCGCGCGGCTACCGCAGGCGCCCGGCGGTCGCGAGGCGATCCACCGCGTCGGAGGGGAAATCGTCGCAGTTTAGGGCCACGAAGTAGTGGTCGCGCCACTCGCCGTCGATGTGCAGGTTGCGGCGCATGAAGCCCTCCTCGCGGAAGCCGCACGCTTTGAGCACGCTTCCCGACGCCGGGTTGGACGGCAGAAAGGTAGCCGTGACGCGGTGCATGCCCACGCGGTGGAAGGCGTGGTCAACGCCCAGCGCGCACGCAGCGGTGGCGATGCCGCGGCCCATGAACGGGGAGTGCACCCAGTAGCCGATCCAGCACTCCCCCACCGCACCGTGCTGGATGTTGCCCAGTGTGACCTGGCCGGCGAACTGCCCGTCCGCCTCGATGACCAGGGGCACCACCACCCCGTCGGCCGCGAGGCGCTTGAGGTTGAGCCACGTGTTGCGCCACGCGGCGTGCGTGTGGGCGGCCTCCCAGGTGGACGGGGCGGTGGGTTCCACGGGTTTCAGCCACGCCTCGTCGGCGAGGCGCGTGGAGATCCAGGCGTCGCCGTCGGCGGCGCGCAGGGGTCGCAGGTGCAGCCGGGTGCCGCTGACAAGCTGCACCTCACGGGTGGATTCCGGCCAACCTGGCGTGGGTGCGCGAAACGGCTTGAGCAGGGCGTCGATCATGGGCGCGCTACGAGCGTTGCTGCAGGAACTCGACGTCCACGATCTCGCCCGGGCGCACGTAGGTGATGCCTTCCGGCAGCCGGATCATGGCGTTGGCCTCGGCGAAGCCCGCGAGCAGGTGGGCCGGCGCCCCAGCGACGCCGCCGAGGCTCTCCACCAGGTAATCACCCGTGTCCGCGTCGCGCATCAGGCGCGCCCGGATGTAGCCGCGGCGCCCGCCGATGGACTCGATCGCGCGCAGCGAGCGGGCCCGCACGGTGCGGCGCGAGGTGGAAGCTTTGCCTAACGACGCCCGGATCGCCGGCCGCACCATCACCTCCGCAATCACCAGGGCGGCCACCGGGTTCGAGGGCAACAGGAACGCGGGGACGCGCTCCTGCCCCAGCAGGCCGAAGCCCTGCACGGAGCCGGGGTGCATCGCCACGCGGGTGGTGTCCACCTCGCCCAGCTCGCGCAGCACCTCCAGCACCGCGTCCGCCCCGGAGCCGCCGACGGCACCGGTGATGACCACGAGCTCGCTGCGGGCCACGTTGCCGGCGATGGCCTCGCGCAGCTGGCGCGGCTCGGCGTTGATGATGCCGATGCGGTGCACGTCCGCGCCCGCCTCCTCGGCCGCCGCGGCGACCACGTAGGACGCCACGTCGAAGACCTGGCCCAGGCCCGGGTCCCGGTCAACGTCCACAAGTTCGAGGCCGTAGCTCATCACGGTCACGCGCGGGCGCGGGTACGCCAGCACCTTGTCGCGCCCCGCGGCGGCGATCAGCCCGATCTGCGCCGGGCCGAGGATAGTGCCCGGGCGCACGGCGATGTCTCCCGGCTGGATGTCGTCGCCCGCGCGGCGGACAAAGTCCCCGGTGCGCACGGGGCGCTCCGGGGTGACGCGCTTGGTGCCGCGGTCGGACCACGCCAGGGGCAGCACGGCGTCCGCGAGCGTCGGCGGCGGCGCGCCCGTGGCCACGCGACCCGCCTGCTTCGGCTGCAGGCGCAGCGGTTTATGCGACCCCGCGTTCACCCTGCCCACCACGGGCAGTGCGCGCTCGCGGGCGGGGGCCGGGGCGGACTCCTGGTCCTCTTCGCCGCTGTCCTGGTGCGCGCCGGGTCCAGTACCCGGGCGGGACAGACCGACCGTTCCCCCCACGTCCACGGAGCGGACCGCGTAGCCGTCCACCGCCGCCTGGTTGAACCCAGGCAGCGGCTTGGTGGCGGCGACCTCCTCGGCACACATCAGGCCGAGGGCGTCGCCGAGGCCGACGCGGATCGGCTCCGGCGTCACCGCCGCATCGACCACCATCTCTAGCTGGTCCTCAACGCTGCGCATCGGCCCGCTCCTTTTCCCTGCCGCCTACCTGTCGCCTACCTGCCGCCGCCTGGTTAGCCGAGCTCGGGATGCTCTGCCTCGTAGTCCGCGATGATTTTCTTCACCGCGGTGTAGAGCGCCGGGCCATACTTCTTGTCCCGCAGGCCGAAGTCCACGTTCGCGGGGATATAGCCGCCTGGGTTGCCCAGGTCGTGGCGCTTGCCGTCGTGCACCACAACGTGCACCGGGTGGCCCTCCTGGATCATGAGCTCGATGGCGTCGGTGAGCTGCAGCTCGCCCCCCTTCCCCGGCTCGATCCGGCCGAGCGCGTCGAACACCGCCCGGTCCAGCAAATAGCGGCCGGTGGCCACCAGCGTCGAGGGGGCTTCCTCCTTGGCGGGCTTCTCCACCATGCCGCGCACGCGCATGACGTCTACACCGTCGACCGTGTCCGAGGCCTCCTCGACGTCGAACACGCCGTAGTTGAACACCTCGTCCTCCGTGACGTTGAAGGCGCACAGAACGCTCCCGCCGAACTTGTTGCGCACCTCGACCATCTTGGCCATCACCCCGAACGGCAGCACGAGGTCGTCCGGCAGCATGACCGCCACCACGTCCTCCTCGGCGTCGAGCGCCGCCTCCGCACAGCCCACCGCGTGGCCGAGGCCGAGCGGTGCGTCCTGGGTCACAGCAACCGCGTCGATGAGGCCGTGGGCGCGCGCCACCTTCTCCGCCTGCTCATCCTTGCCGCGGGCCCGCAGGCGCTCCTGGAGGGTGGAGAACTCGCCGAAGTGGCGCATGATCTCCTGCTTCTCCGGCGCCACCACGATGGCTAGGCGCTCGGCCCCCAGGTCCGCCGCCTCCTGCGCGATCAGCTCAATGCCGGGCGTGTCCACCACGGGCAGCAGTTCTTTCGGCACCGTCTTCGTGGCGGGCAAGAACCGCGTCCCCATCCCCGCCGCTGGCACCACTACCGTGCGCACGCTCGAGAAGGGGGAAGCTTGATCGCTAGACTTCTGCATAAACGGGAAGTTTACCTGCCCACCACCGCATCCCAGTTTCCGACCCGAGCACAGTTGCCTAAGCAGAAAGGGCTGATCGGCGTGAGCGAGCAGCTTGGCGCAGACAAGCACGGGGCCCGCCAAGAGCGCACGCGTTTCCGCAGGCAGCTGCGGGAGAACCCGCGGCGCAAGGCCGCGCTCGACGCCGCGCTGGCAGAGCACGCCATCGCCTGCGTGGATCACTTCGGCGCGGCCGGGCGCGCGGTTGCCGCCTACAGTCCGCTTCCCTCGGAGCCGGGGCCCGAAGACCTACCGGCCCGGCTGGCGCGGCGCGCGTCGAAGGTGTGGCTGCCCATCTCCATGCCCGGCGGCGAGCTCGCGTGGGCGCTGCACGGCAAGGGCACGGTACCCGGCGCGCTCGGCATCACCGAGCCCGAGGGGGCCCGCTTCAACTCGAACGTGCTGCGCTCGTGTGCGTTGCTCATCGTGCCTGCCCTGGCTGTGGACCGTGGCGGCATGCGGCTGGGTAAGGGTGCCGGCTACTACGATCGGGCACTGACAGCGCTGCCCCGGCCCGCAGCCCCGGTTGTCGCTGTGGTGTACGACGAGGACGTCATCGAGCGCGTGCCTCATGACACCCACGACGTTCCGGTGGACGCCGTGATTACCCCGTCCGGATTCTTCGCCGTTTGAGGGAACCGGGGCGGGTCCGCGCGCGTCTAATACGCATGGATGTTGATCGCCTGCGCGCCCTCGCCCACCCCGGCCACCGCCGCTCCACCGTCATCCGCCGCGCGCTCGCGGCGGCGCTCGTGCTCGCCGCCTTTGGGAGCCTGCTTGTCGACGCAACCCGGAGCGACCCCGCCGTCACCACCTTCGCCCACGACCTCCCCGCCGGAACGCTGTTGACCGCGGAGGACCTGGCGCAAACCCGGCTGCCGGAGGCCGTGACGCCGGCGAACGTCGTCGCCGACCCGTCGCTCGCAGCCGGGCAGATCCTCGCCGCCGGCGCCGCGGCCGGCGAGGTGGTCACCGCCACCCGCCTCGTGGGCCCGGACCTAGTCAGCGGCCTAGTGGGCGGGGAACCGCCGGGCGAGGAGTTCACCATGGTGCCACTCGCCCTAGCGGAGAAGGACATTTTGCCGATGCTGCACCACGGCGCCCGGGTAGACGTGGTGGGCCAGGGCCCAACGGTGATTGCGCAGGGCGGGCGCATCGTCACAGTTGGCGAGGAGGGCGCGGTGCTCGTGCTGCTGCGCCGCTCACAGGCCGCGGCGGTGGCGGCCGCCTCGCTCACTGACCCCTTGACCGTGGTGCTCAGCGGCGGCGGCTTCGGCCCCGCGCCTCCCGGCACCGGAGGCTAACCGTGGTGCGGCGGGCGCTCGTCGAGGTAGTAGTCCAGGCCCGTGAGCTGCTCGGGCGCCTCGTCGTCGTACTCCACCACCCGCTCGCCGTCGGCGCCGCGCGCACCCTCCCCGCCGCGCACGGGCGCGTCCGCGGTGCGGTCGTACGCCACCGGCGAGATGCGCGCGGCGCGGCGTCGGTTGCGGCCCATACCTGTTGCGCCCCTAGTCGATGCTGTGCTCGTTGAGCTCGCCGATCAGGTGGTTGACCAGCGGACCCATGGTGGCCAGGCCGTCGCGGATCGCCTGACGGCTGGGCGCGAGGTTAACCACCACGGTGGATCCGGAGACGCCGCAGATGCCGCGGGAGGTACAGGCGTCCACCGCGCCGCAGGCCTGGCCGGAGGAGCGCAGCGCCTGGCTCACGCCCGGCACCATCTTGTCGATCACGGCGCGGGTCGCCTCCGGCGTCTTGTCCCGCGGGCCGACACCGGTGCCGCCGATGGTGAGCACGAGGTCGACACCGCCGACAACGCCGGTCTCGATCGCCTTGCGGATCTCGGACTTCTTCGACTTGGCGCGCACCACCGCGTCCACCTGGAAACCGATCTCGGTGAGCAGCTCGGAAACCATCCGGTGCGTATCGTCGCCCGGGCCCTCGAAGCGGCGGTCCCCCACAAGCACAACCAGCGCGCACGGGGCGCCCGGAGCGCTGTCGCCCTCGAGTTCCGCGGCGCGCAGGAACGCCTCGTCGGGCTCGAGGAAATCGAGGGCGTCATGCGTGCTGGCCATGCGTTTTATACCTTTACTCTCGGCTACTCTCGGCTACTCTCGGCGGTCGGACGGGCGAGGTTCGCATGGAACATTACTCTGAACTCAGCGTCACTTCTACCGTTCGAATCGCGCCGTCGCGGCCCCGCACCTCTAGGGCGACGGTCTCTCCGAAGTCGTGGGAGCGGGTCGCCGCGATGAGGGCGTCGGCGGAGTCCACCAGGCGGTCTCCCACCTTGGTAATGGTCTCACCGGCCTGCAATCCGGCCGCCTCCGCTGGGCTGCCGGGCTCAACCTGCGCGATCATCGCGCCGTCCGTGCCGCTATCCAGCACGCTCACCTGCACGCCCAACATCGGCTGCTTGGCCTCGCCGGTCTCGATGAGCTGGCGGGCCACCCGCTGGGCGAAGTTGGACGGGATGGCGAACCCGAGGCCGATCGACCCGCCCGAGCCCTCGCCGAACCCGCCGGCGGACAGGGAGGCGATGACGGAGTTCATGCCGACCAGGCGGCCCTCCATGTCCACCAGCGGGCCGCCGGAGTTGCCGGGGTTGATGGCGGCGTCGGTCTGGATGCCGTCCATAAGCGAGCTCTGACCCCCGTCCTGCCCCGCGCGCACCGGGCGGTTCAGGGCGGACACGATACCGCTGGTCACGGTGGCAGAGAGGCCGAGCGGCGAACCGACGGCGACCACCTGCTGGCCCACAGCGAGCTTGCTGGAATCGCCGAACTCGAGCACCGGCAGGTCGCGCACACCGTCGATCTTGATCACGCCCACGTCCGTGTTCACGTCGGAGGCGACGAAAGTGGCGGGGTGGCGCGTGCCGTCGTTGAGGGTGACGGTGATGCGGGACTGACCGGAGGCGCCCGCCTCCACCACGTGGTGGTTGGTCAGCACGTAGCCATCGGAGGAGATGATGGAGCCGGACCCCTCAGTGGCGGAGCGCGCGCCCTGCACCTCGATGGAAACAACCGCCGGCAGCACCGCCGCGGCCACCTGCTCCACCGAGCCCTGCGGGGCGGGCAGCTTCCGCTCGTCCACCGGGGTGTCGAGCGCGTTCTGCGTCGCCGCACCGCTGGACGGCTTCGTGGCGCCCTTCGGCTCGTCGACGGCGCTCACAGAGTTAGCCGAGTCGGCCGGGCCGCCGGGGCTGCCCGCCGTCCCGGCCAGGAAGCCGGCGCCGCCGCCCCCCAGCAGAGAGGTAACTACCGCGGCCGCCACAGCCGGCGCCACGCCGGAGCGGCGCTTCGGCTGCGGGCTCGACGCCACCGGGTAGACGCCGGAGGGCTGGGCGGGGATCTCAGATGTGGAGCCCATCGGGGGATACGCGTTACTCATTCGCGTCATTGTCCTCTGCACCTCTGTGCTGCGACTTAGGGGCCCGGCCTACATGTCGCAATGTTAGCTGTGCGTTAGCTGAATGACCCTCCGGCACCGTGACGGTGGCCCGACACCCGACGGCGCACCCTGCGCGACCCCGCCCGCTTCACCTCCGCGGGCGGGTGGCCCGGGAACACGACGCGGAACCGGGTCCCCCCGTCCGGCGACTCCCCCACCGTCACCTCGCAGCCGTGGCGGTCGAGCACCTGCTTCGCAATGGCCAGGCCCAGGCCCGAACCCGGGGTGGAGCGCGCCTCGGTGGAGCGGTAAAAGCGCTCGAAGATGCGCTCGCGCTCGGCGGGGGGAATGCCGGGCCCGGAGTCGTCGACAAGCAGCACGGCCCCCGAGGGCGTGGCGGTCAGCGAGATGCCCACCGTGCCATCGCGCGGGGACCACTTCGCGGCGTTGTCGATGATGTTGAGCGGCCCGCGCACCATCGCGTCGCGGTCGCCGCGCATCACCCACGGATCGACGCGGAAGATGAAGGACACGTCCTTGCGACGGCGCTGCGCACGCTCCAGGGCCTCCGCCAGCACCTCGTCGAGGCGGAACTCCTCCCACACGTCCCCCGGCGCGTCCTCGCGGCCCATGTCGGCGAAGTCCGAGATCAGGGCGCTGAGCTCCTCCATCTGGCCCAGCACGTCGCGCTCGAGCTCGAGGCGCTCGTCCTCCGGGACCTGGTCCAGGCGGTCCTGCCGGAAGAGCTGCACCACCAGCTCCACATTGGTGCGCATCGAGGTCAGCGGCGTCTTCAGCTCGTGGCTGGCGTTGGTCACCAGCTCCGCCTGCCTGACCTTGGACTGCGCAAGGGCGTCCTCCACGGCCCGGTCCGCGGCCCGCCTCGCGGCCGCGCGGGCGAGCGACCCCGCCGCCCAGCCGATGAGCGCGGCCGCCGCCGCGAGCCCCAGAAGCCACCGCGCCACCGCCCGGCCGCGCGCCCCCCCCGGGTCGAGCGGGGCCGCGAGCGCCACCCGCCCCCCCTCGCCGGCGCCGCGCACCCCCCCCCGCTCGCCCGCGACGGTGCGCGCCCCACCCGCCGCGCCGCCTGTGGGCACCGGGTCCCCCCCCGCGAGGCCCGCGCCGTCCCGCCACGCCGCGGCGCGCACGCCCGGGTGCACCGCACGGCACGCAGCCAGCGCGCCGCGGCGTGGCGGGGGCGCAGCTGAGGCGATAAAGGTCGAAGGTGAGATCGGTTCGAGGGGTACAGGGGCGGCGGAGTGAGACAGCCGAGAAAGTGCGCCGGCAGCGTGGGAGGTGCCGCGCCGCCCCCGGCGATCTCACCGGCCAGCGCCGACGCTTGGGCGCCGAGCGCGCGGTCCATGGCCGCCAGCGCGGCCGAGTGGGATGCGTAGACACCGCCCGCCGCTGCGGCGCAAGCGGTGGCGAGGGCTGCGGCACCCGTGACCGTCGCCAAGCAAAAGCTCCCTCGCGACGGCGGCGCGCTCACTCCGCGCTCTCCCGCAGGACGTAGCCCACGCCGCGCACCGTGTGGATGAGGCGCGGCTCGCCGTCGGCCTCCGTCTTGCGGCGCAGGTAGCCGATGTAGACCTCCAGCGCGTTGCCCGAGGTGGGGAAATCGTAGCCCCACACGTCCTCCAGAATCTGCTGGCGGCTGAGCACGCGACGGGCGTTGCGCAACAGCAGATGGAGCAGCTCGTACTCGGTGCGGGTGAGGGAGATAGTGCGCTCCCCGCGGCGCACCTCGCGGGTATCGGAGTTGAGCGTCAGATCCGAAAACGAGAGCGTGGCGCGGTCCAGCGCGCTGTCCTCGGCCGCCACCTCGCTCGTGCGGCGGAGCAGCGAACGCACGCGCGCAAGCAGCTCCTCCAGCGCGAAGGGCTTGGGCAGGTAATCGTCCGCGCCGGCGTCGAGTCCGGCCACGCGGTCCGAGACCGCATCGCGCGCGGTGAGCATGAGCACGGGGGTGCGGTCGCCCTCCTCGCGCAGCGTGCGGCACACCCCGATGCCGTCGAGCTTGGGCATCATGATGTCCAAAATGACCAGGTCAGGGCGCTGGTTCGCAATCGCGTCCAGTGCCTCCACCCCGTCCTGGGCCACCGCTACCTCGTAGCCGTTGAAGCGCAGCCCGCGCCGCAACGCGTCGCGCGCCGCCTGCTCATCATCAACGACCAAGATTTTCATGATGGCGATCTTAACTTTTCTCAGTTGATCGCGCCTGGGATCGCGCTCGGGATCGCGCTCGGGATCGCGCCTGGGATCGCGCCCCGAAAGCAAAAAACCGGACTCCCCACGGGGGAATCCGGTTTCGGTGTCTCAGCGCTTGCAGCGCCTGCGCCGCAGTTAGAACTGCTCGACGTCGATCAGGCCAGCCTGCGCAGCCTTGACCAGGCGGCGCGGGATGCGCACCTCCTGGCCGTCGATCTTGACGGTCTGCAGGTCAGGGTTGTTGGCCTTCCACTGCGAACGGCGCATGCGGGTGTTGGCGCGGGACTTCCTGAATTTGGGGGTTGCCATGAGTCCTTCTCCTCCTTAACTGGCTGTAGTGACTTACTGAGCGTTCTTCTTCTTGCGGCGTGCCATGCCACCGAAGCGCTGGTTGAACTTCTCAACGCGGCCGGCGGTGTCCATGAGACGCTGGGCGCCGGTCCAGAACGGGTGGGACTCGGCGGTGACGTCGACGACCACGAGCGGGTACTCGTTGCCGTCCTCCCACTGCTCAGTGCGGTCGGAGGTCAGGGTGGAGCGCGTCAGGAACTTGTGGCCCGTGTTCGCGTCCTGGAAAATCACCGGGTGGTAATCCGGGTGAATATCGTTCCTCATCGGTTTTCGTCTCCCTCAGGATTGAACTTCAGGTCGGTTCCCGCGCCCGCGCGGGATCGTGCCTGAGTTGGGTGCGACTGTGGTCTTTTCGCCCGATTACTGCCGGACAACTCGCAGTATCATACCGGTGATACGCGCCGTTTCCTAATTCGAGCTTTTGCTTGTCGACGCCACCTTTCCCACCCCATCCCCACCATGCGCACACATCCCCTCCTCCTGCCCGTCGCCGCCGCCGGCGCGTTCACAGCCCTGACGGCGCTCTCCCCCGCCGCGGCCCTTGACACCTTGGCGCGCCTCGCCCCGGTGCTCGGCTTCGCCGCCGGCATGACGGTGGCCGTGAACCTGGCCGCGGAGGCGAACCTCTTCGGCTGGGTGGTGGGCAGGCTCGCGGCGCTGCCGGTCCACCGGGAGGTCACCGCGCTCGGCTTCTTCGTGGTGTGCGCGGTGTGCACCGCCTTCTTCTCCCTCGACACCACGGCGATCATGCTCACGCCGCTGGCCGTGGCGCTGGCGCCGCAGCTCGGCATCCCGGCGGTAGTACTGGCGCTCGAGGTGGTGTGGGTGGCCAACCTCGGCTCGCTCTTCCTGCCCGTGTCCAACCTGACCAACCTCTTGGCCGTGGAGGCCTTCGGCTCGGGCGGTGCATACACCGCCCGCGCGCTCGCCCCTGCGGCCGCCGCGTTGGCGGTTGCGTTGGCGGCGTCTTACGCCGTGCGGGTGCCGCTGCGCAACGCCGCGACCCCGCCCGCACCAAAGCCCGGGGTGCCGCGGCGGCCCACGGGCGCGTTAGCCGTGCTCGCAGCCACCCTCGCGGCGCTGCTTTCCCCGGTGCCGTACTGGGCCACCGCCGCGGCCGCAGCGTGCGCGATGGCGGTTGCGGTGCGCCCGCGCGGCCGGCGCCTCGCCGCCTTGGCGGAGGTTCCCTGGCGCGCGCTACTGCTTGCGGCGCTGCTGTGCGCCGGTGCGGGCATCTTCCTCGAGCTCGGCGGCACCCGCCTCGTCTCGGAGCACCTCGCGGGCGCCGGGCCTATTACTATCGCCGCCGCGGGCGCGGCGACCGCGAACCTGGCCAACAACCTCCCCGCCTACCTGGCGCTCGAGCCGGCGGCGACCGACCCCCGTACGGCGCTGGCACTGCTCATCGGCGTGAACGCCGGCCCGGTGGTGACCCCGTGGGGCTCACTGGCCACGCTGTTGTGGGCGGGGCAGCTGCGCGCCTCCGGTGCCCGGGTGCCGTGGCGGGCATTCGTCCTCTCCGGTCTCCTGCTCGCGCCGGCCGGCGTGGCGGCGGCGGTCGCGGTGCTGCGCTGACGCACACGCAATGGTAGAAATCTCTGTTGCCAAATACTCACCCGAGTAATCGAGGTAATCGAGTAATACGGACCCATCAATCTTCGTAATAAAGGAGTGTCTATGCTGCAGGGCTTCAAAGACTTCATCATGCGCGGCAACGTCATCGACCTCGCGGTCGGTGTTGTGATCGGCGCCGCCTTCACCGCCGTCGTTACCGCGTTCTCGGACAACATCATCAACCCGATGATCGCCTCCGTGGGCGGGGCGGACTTCTCCGGCCTCGGCTTCCACGTCCTCCCGGGCAATGATGCCACCTTCGTAGACTTCGGCGTGCTGATCACCGCCATCATCAACTTCCTCCTCATCGCCGCCGTGATCTACTTCGCGCTCGTGATGCCGATGAACAAGCTCGACGAGGCCCAGAAGCGCCGCAAGGACGTGGACCCGGAAGCGCCGGCCCCCACCGAGCAGGAGCTGCTGGCAGACATCCGCGACCTGTTGGCAAACCAGAACGGCCAGACCAAGCCGCTGGCGTAAAAGCCGCGCCCGCACGCCCGCCGGGATGGCCCGGCAAACGGTGCAAAGCGATTAGGAGATCGCACGCCAAACCTGTATTGTTGACTCTCGCTGTTGTCGAAGTACACGTTTACGCCTGCGTCGACCGATTGCTCATGCACCGTTTTTCCCATTCCGGCGGCCCCTCACTCCGCCGAGGCCGGTGCACACCTCACAGGTAATCAGCGCGTGGGCGGCAGAAGTAAAGGAAGTCAACCCATGTCGGCACATTGCCAGGTCACGGGACGGAAGCCGCAGTTCGGCAAGACCGTCTCGCACTCGCACCGCCGCCACTCGCGCCGTTGGAACCCCAACGTGCAGAAGCGCCGGTTCTACCTGCCCTCCGAGGGCCGCACCATTACCCTGAACGTTTCCACCAAGGGTCTCAAGATCATCGACCGCGACGGCATCGAGTCTGTGGTGGCCCAGATTCGCGCACGGGGTGAGAAGATCTAATGGCACGTAACGATATCCGCCCGATCATCAAGCTCAAGTCCACCGCGGGCACTGGTTTCACCTACGTGACCCGCAAGAACAAGCGCAACAACCCGGACCGCATCACGCTGAAGAAGTACGACCCGGTTGTTCGCAAGCACGTCGAATTCCGCGAGGAGCGATAATCTATGGCTAAAAAGTCCAAGATTGCGAAGAATGAACAGCGCAAGGAGATCGTCGCCCGCTACGCAGAACGTCGTAACGAGCTGAAGGCGATCATCCGTAACCCGGAGACGTCCGATGAGGACCGTCTCGATGCTCAGTTCGAGCTCAACCGTCAGCCGCGCGACGCCTCCCCGGTTCGCGTGCGCAACCGCGACTCGCGTGATGGCCGCCCCCGCGGCTACCTCCGCAAGTTCGGTGTTTCCCGTGTCCGCATGCGCGAGATGGCCCACCGCGGTGAGCTGCCTGGCGTCCGTAAGTCTTCGTGGTAAGGAGGCAGCAACAACATGAAGCGCAATAACAACCAGCGCAAGGCGCGCATGGAGCAGTCCCGCCGCCCGAAGAAGAACCCGCTCAAGGCCAAGGGCATCGAGTCGGTGGACTACAAGGACGTGGAGACCCTGCGTCTCTTCATCTCCGACCGCCACAAGATCCGTTCCCGCCGCGTGACCGGCCTGACGCCGCAGCAGCAGCGCCAGGTGGCCACCGCAGTGAAGAACGCCCGCGAGATGGCTCTTCTGCCGTTCACCAGCCGCTAAGCATCGGTTGACAGCAGCGTAGAGTCACCTCGACTCGTTGAGCGCCCGCACTCCCCCGCAGCTGGGGTCGAGAGCGGGCGCTTTTCTCATTCTCCGGCCTTTAAACAGGCTCGCGCACCGGCTACGGCTGGCAGGGCGCCGGCGGTAGTCCTTCGAGCTGGGCGAGGCGCCCCGCCGCGGCGGTGAGCATTTGCTGGCCCGTGGTGAAGGAGCCATCAGCCGGGAAGGCTGAGAGGGCGGCGGCGGCAAAGGTTGCGTCGGCAAGCGAAAATAGCCCCAGCTGGCGCACCTGGTAGGCGCCGTCCACCCCCGGCCCCCAGCCGCCCTTGAACCTGGCCCCGGGCGATGTGCTCGAGCTGATGGGCGCGATCGACCCGGGCAGCACCCCGAGGCCCCAGGCCTGGCCCGGGTCGATCGCGCCCATCAGCTCGAGCACATCGCCGGCGCCGTCGACGCACGCGAGCGACCCCGCGAGCTGCGCCTCGTGCGCGGGCGTGAGTAGCGTCTGCCCGAAGGTGGAGAACTCCGGGCGCACCACCTCGGTGTTCAGGGGCACCGCGAGGCCTGCCTCGGCGAGCACAGCGTTGACCGCCCCCGGCCCCGCCGCCAAGTAGAGGTTCTCCGCCGCGGTGTTGTCCGACACCGTGATCGCCGACGCCGCCGACGCGTACAGCCCCGCATCCGCCCGCAGGGCAGCGACCGCGATCGGCACCTTGATGGTGGACCACGCCGGAGTCGCCTCAGCGTCCCCCGCGCTCACCACCCCCGCCTCGCCGGCCACGGCGATGCCAAGCCGCCCGCCGTACTCCGCCGCAACCTCCTCCGCGATGGCTTTCAGCTCCGCTTCTAAGGGAGCATTGCTTGCCGACGCCCCCTCCCCAGCCGCTTCGGTACGCACCGGATCCACAGGCGCAGATGGCGTGGACGGCTCCTGCAGCGTGGGCTCGGGCAGCGCGGGCTCCGGCGCTGGCGCCGAGCACGCTGACGCTAGGGCCGCCGCGGCGCAGGCGGCGAGGAGGCAGCGGCGCGCGGTCACTCCCAAATCTTTACGCGGGCGTTGTTGCCGCCCGTGCAGTAAACCGTGGTGCTGCCGCTGCAGGCCATGCTGTAGGTCTTGCCTGTGACCGGGCTGACCGCGCTCACGGTGATCTCGGTGCGGCCGGTGTCGTTGTACACGCGGGTGAAGGCGCTGTACACGTTGGCGGCGAACTCAGGAGACGTGACATCCGTGTCGGGCGCGTAGTTGGCGTAGGTGCGCTTCAGTTCGCCGCCCGTGGCCTCCGCAGTGGTGGTCGCTTTCCGATCCGCGCCGGACGGCTTCGCCGGCTCAGTGTTCTTCCCTACTTTCTTCCCCTCCCCGCCAGCGGTTGTGTCCTCCGTGTCGCCGGCGTCCGCGGGCCCCGTAGTTTTTGGCCCGCTGGTGATCGTGGGTTCTGCCACCTCGTCTTTCTCAAACACGCCGGAGGCGAACGCGTATGCCACCCCGCCGATAATCGCCGCGAGCAGCAGCACGATCAGCGCGATGAGCCAACCGTTGCCCTTGCTCTCCTCCTCCTCCTGCGGCGGGTACTGCTGCGGCGGGTAGCCGGAGTAGCCGTTTGACCACTGGTTGGGGTTCGGTTGCGTCACGGACGGTTCCTTTCTGGCGGGGTCTTAGCAGCGCGACGTGGGCAAGGTGCCGCGGGCGGCGGCGACGCCATCCGCGAGCTCATCGAGCATCGCGTAGCTCTCCTGGTAGCCATGCGGGCTGAACGCCGTGATGGCCACGGCCACGTCACCGTTCGGGCCCGGGATGAGACCGAACTGGCGGGCATAGTGCCCACCATCGCCATAATTCCAGCCGCCCTTGAAGTGCGCACCCGGGATGCGCCCGAGGCCCCAGCGCTGCCACGGCACGATGCGGCCCATCATGTCGTAGACGGGCTCGTGGCCGGGCACGCAGCGCAGCCCGGAAGCGAACTGCGCCTGATCGGAGGTGTTCCACATCGTGCTCATCCACCAGCCGGCGTGGTTGGTGGTGCGGGAGCCGGCCTGCGCGATCACGTCGCCCACCGCCTGAGCTGGGACCTGGGCCTGCATGCGGTGCTGGGCGGCGTTATCGGACTGGGTGATGGCAAGCTCGGCGTCGCGGTAGAACCCGGGGTTCTGGCGCAACGCGGCGATCGAGGTGGGCACCTTGAAGGTTGAAAACGCCGGCAGCGGCCGGTTGTCGCCTGCGGTGAGCTGCACGTCGCGGCCGGCGACAGAGACGGCGATCCAGCCCGCGTGGCGGCCGGACACGTCGCGCACCAGCGTATCCAGGGCGGCCTGGCCGGCCACTGTGTTGAGCGGCGCGGCGGGTCCAGGCGCGGCCGCACCGGCCCGGGAAGGAGGCGCCAGCTGCGCGCGGATCGCTTCGGGGATCTGGCGCCTCGCCTGCTCAGGCAGCTGGTTGTACGCCTGGGTCACGGCCGGGCCGATGAACGGCATCTCGTAGAGCGCCGGGAAGGTGGGGATGACAACGCCGGCGGCGAGCAGCGCGGCGGTAAGACGGGATGACACGGTAAAACGGTGCTCTTCCTGGCTAGTGGGCGAAGTGGCGGGTGCCGGTGAGGTACATGGTCACGCCGGCCTGCTCGGCCGCGGCGATAACCTCCTCGTCGCGGATGGAGCCGCCGGGCTGCACCACGGCCTTCACGCCGGAGTCGGCGAGGATCTGGAAGCCGTCGGCGAAAGGGAAGAAGGCGTCGGAGGCGGCCACCGCGCCGTTGGTGCGGTTCTTGCCGCCGTCGAGGGTGTTGGCGCGGTCCACCGCCAGCTTGGCGGAGTCCACGCGGTTGACCTGGCCCATGCCAATGCCCACGGACGCGCCGTCGGCTGCAATCAGGATGGCGTTGGACTTCACGCAGCGCACCGAGCGCCACGCAAACTCCAGGTCTGCCAGCGTCTCGGCGTCCGCGGCGTCGCCGGCGGCGAGCGTCCAATTTTCCGCTTGGTCGCCCTCGGCCTGGTACGTGTCTCGCTCCTGCACCAGCCAGCCACCGGCAATCTGCTTGCGCTCTTCGCGGACCTCCGCTTGCTCCACCTCGAGGATGCGCAGGTTCTGCTTCTCGCGCAGCTTCTCCAGCGCCTCGTCGGTGTAGGACGGCGCGATGATTACTTCGGTGAAGATGGGCACCACCTGCTCGGCGAGCTCGAGGGTGACCTCGCGGTTGCATGCGATCACGCCGCCGTAGGCGGACACGGGGTCACACGCGTGGGCCTTGGTGTGCGCGTCCGCGATCGAGACGTCGGAGACTGCCACGCCGCAGGGGTTGGCGTGCTTGATAATGGCCACGCACGCGCGCTCGTGGTCCCACGCCGCGCGCCAGGCAGCGTCCGCGTCCTGGTAGTTGTTGTAGCTCATCTCCTTGCCGCCGTGCTGCTTCGCAGCGGCGATGCCCCAGCCCTCGGACTCGAGGCGCGCGGCCTGGTGGGGATTCTCGCCGTAGCGCAGCGCGTTGCCGGAGCTTTCATGCTTGTTGACGCCCGCGCCAACCCCGCCCACCGTCTCCTCCAGCTCCGCCGCGAGCTGGCCGGCCAGCCAGGTGGACACCGCCGAGTCGTACTGCGCGGTGTGCGTGAAGGCCTCGAGCGCGAGCGCCTTGCGCTGGTCCAGGCTGAAGCCGCCGGACCGCACGGCCTCGGCCACGTCGCCGTAGCGGGCGGGCGAGGTCACCACGGCCACGGAGGGGTGGTTCTTGGCGGCCGCGCGCACCATGGACGGCCCGCCGATGTCGATCTGCTCCACGCATTCGTCGTAATCCGCGCCGGAGGCCACGGTCTCCTCGAACGGGTAGAGGTTGACCACCACCAGCTGGAAGGGCTCGATGCCCAGCTCTGCGAGCTGCTTGGCGTGGTCCTCTTTGCGTAGGTCGGCGAGGATGCCGGAGTGCACGCGCGGATGCAGCGTCTTCACGCGGCCGTCGAGCACTTCCGGGAAGCCGGTCAGCTCGGCCACCTCGGTGACGGCCACGCCCGCCTCGGCGATGCGCTTCGCGGTCGAACCGGTGGAGACGATCTCCACCCCGGCCTCGCCCAGGGCCCGGGCGAGGTCCTCCAGACCAGTCTTGTCGTAGACGCTGATGAGCGCGCGCTTGATCTCGATTCCCATTAGAAGGTGACCTTTCCGTTTCCTGTTTCCTGGTGCAGCTGTGCCCGGCCGAGCAGGGCGACGATCTGCTCTCGCTCGGCCTGTTTGATCCGCTCGTGCAGCGATTCCTTGGTGTCTCCGTCCTCGACGGCGATGGCGCGCTGCGCGATGATTTCGCCCGTGTCCACCCCGGCGTCGACGTAGTGCACCGTGCACCCCGTCACCTTCACGCCGTACGCGAGCGCGTCTCCCACCGCGTCCGCGCCCGGGAAGGCGGGCAGCAGCGACGGGTGCGTATTGATGGTGCGGCCCTGGAACCGTTCAAGGAATTCCGGGCCGAGGATCCGCATGAACCCCGCCGAGACCACGAGGTCCGGATGAGCGGCCGCAACCGTCTCCGCGAGCCGGGCGTTCCACGCGCCGCGGTCCGCCTCCATCTCCACCACGGCCGCCTCCACTCCTGCGCGGCGGGCCCGGTCGAGTGCCGGGCACTCCTTGTCCGCGACCACCAGCGTCACGCGGTATCCGCCGTCGCCTGAGGTGGGTTGGTTGTCGAGGATCGCCTGGAGCAAGGTGCCCGTCCCGGAGACGAGGACCACGAGTTCTACTGGTTGGCAGCTCACGGCAACGAGTTTAGCCCGCGGAACCTACTCGCCCTTGATGCCCTCGCCGTCCTCGCTTATGTCCTCGCTAGTGCCCTCGCCAGCCTCCTCGCCGGCGTCATCGTTAGTGTCCTGGCTGGCGTCTTCCTTAGCGTCTTCCCCGGCCCGGGCCGCGCGGCCGCGGACAAGGGCGACCAGCCAAGCGCATAGGCAGGTGACGAAAGTCCAGGCGAACAGCGCCAGGGCGAGGATCCCCGGGCGGGTGCCGACAAACTCGTAGGCGCCGGCCCGGCCGGAGGCGTAGGCGGCGGCCAGGGCCCCAAGCAGGGCGGACCAGGCGGCTGTGGCGGTGGCGTCGACAAGCGAAAAGCCCCTCGTGGCCGCGAAGCGGACCGCAATCGCGGCGGGGACCAGCATGAGCACGGGCGCCCAACTCGGCATCGCCGGTGGGACGGCGGCGAACAGCGGCAGCGGCGGCATCGGGGCTGCAGTGGCGCTGAAGAGGGACAGCGCGCCGGGCCCGTACTCGAAGCTGCCGCCGAGGAGCACGGCGAGCGTTGCCACCACGGCGTTGGGCAGGTAGGCCGCGCACAGCAGCGCAAGGGCGATGCCGCCACCCCAGCCGAGGTTGGGGAACGCGCCGATGAGCTCGCCCACGCGCTGGTAACCGGCCGCGAGCGCGACGAGGTACGCGGCCGCCGCGGCGATGAGCAGGCCGCGCAGGAACGACGCCGCGTGGCCGCAGGCGTCGACCGCCAATTGCGGAACGCCCGCGCGGCTGGCGAGCGCGCGCCAGATCACGGGCCGCACCCCGAAGACGAAGCCGATGAGGTGCAGGCCCAGTGGCAGGAGCAGGGCTGCGGCGGGGTTTGGGGCGGCGATGTTGTAGACGTTCGAGGCGTCGCTGACCATGAACAGGGCGATGCCGCTGAGTACGAGCGAGGTTGCGGTGAGCAGCCCGAGGATCGCCGCCAGGTCGAGCACGCTCACCCGGTCGCGCGTGGCGGCGCGCACCCGCACGGCCACCAGGGCCACGACGCCGACCGCGGGCAGGAGCGGTGCGGCCGCGAGCTCCACGCCGCCGACGACCAGGGGCGCGGCGTGGACCGACAGCCAGGTCTGCCCGATTGCCGCGGGCAGGTAGGTCATGCTCCAGCCGCCGGCGAGCAACACCGCGAGGCAGACCGCGACGATGGTGAGGGCGAGCACGACCAGCGGCGCGCTCGCGTGCGGCGCGTAGGTGCGCAGCCGCTGCCTCCACGTCGTGGGTGCGGCGGGGGTGGGTTTCTCCCGCTTCGCCCCCGGCGCACGCCCCCGGATGGCGCGGCGGCGCTGCGGCTGGGCCGGACGTCGCTGGGGAGCGGAACGGGGGCTAAATTTGGTGCTCATCGACGACAACTTTGCCACCCCGCCCCCACTGCACCGACGATAGACACGGGCGCGTCGTTCCCGGGCAGGTGTAACACTTGTGACACCTGGGACGGATATAAGAAAATTCCTAAATCTGGCTTGCCGCGCCGAGATCAATTCGTTACAGTTAGCACGTCTTAATAACGAGAAGGTTACGGAACCGCCCACGGGGCGGAATCGCGGCCGCTGGATCTTGGTAGAAGAGGGCGCATGTTCAACTCGGCCGCAAAGGGTGGCAAGCACCGGAAGCAGTCCCCCAATAAGGGCCGCGTCGCCTTGGCCGCGGTGACCACCGGCGCGGTGTCCACCGCAGCGCTCTCCGGCGTAGCCGCTGCCGAGCTCGCGGCCCCCAAGGCCGGCTCCGAGAACGTTGACTTCACGCTCGCCGCGGATAGTGACGAGCTGGCTCCGGCCACCGTCACCGCCGACGGGGAGCAGCCCGCCGAGGAGGCCGCCCCACAGATCCTCGCTATTGCCGAGTACAAGCCGGTGGACAACCTGGCAGACCAGCTGAGCAAGGCTGTGGAGCACTCCGTTGAGGTGACTAAGGCAGACCTCGCCGCCCGCATGCCGCAGGTGGTCAAACCGGCAGAGGGCGCGTACACCTCCGGCTTCGGCATGCGCTGGGGCACGATGCACAACGGCATCGACATCGCCAACGCCAACGGCACCCCGATCTTGGCCGTCGAGGACGGCACCGTGATCGACGCTGGGCCGGCGCAGGGCTACGGCAACTGGGTGCGCATCCGCCACGAGGACGGCGCTGTATCCGTCTACGGCCACATGGAGACCGTGGACGTGGCGGTGGGGCAGCACGTCGGTGCCGGCCAGAAGATCGCAGGTATGGGCAACATGGGGTTCTCCACCGGCACGCACCTGCACTTTGAGATCCACCCGGACGGCAACACCCCGGTAGATCCGGCGGCCTGGCTCGCCGCTCGCGGTATCTCGCTCTAGCTGTCCCGGCCCGCTTGGGCTGAATCCGGGGTTTACGCGGGGCGCTGCTCGGGCAGCGCCCCGCTTTCGCGCTTGAGCAACGCATGCGCCTCCACCTCGTGCAAGGGCAGCTTGGCGTCAACCTCTGCGCCGTCGCTGAGCGTGAGCACAGGCTCGCCGCGCCTTTGTCTAATCGCAGCGAAGGATGAGGTGGTCCCGGCCGTCACCCCGAGTACGAAAAACGGGAGGGCCATGGTCATGCCCATGGTGACTGACTGTTCCAGCATCCAGAACGCGGCGAAGATCGCGGCGGAAACCCCTAGCCACGTGAGGTCCACGGTGCCGGGCTGCCGTGCGGTGTGTTCCCACTTCAACTTGGTTGCTCCCATGCCACCAGTGTATCCCCCCGAACCCCACCCCTTTCGTAACACTGTTCACTCGCGCAACACATGTATCACCTGCGGGAATAGGTCGATGCGCGCAAATTCGCACGTCACAGCATTGCCGGGACCCGCCGGAGCCATTACGTTGTACTCCGGCGCGCAACGCCGCCGACAAGCCCCCTCGACGAAAAGGTCTAGCCGAGATTATGAAGCCCCGCCTGCTCGCATCCGCCGCTACCGCCGCTGCGATCGCGGTCGCCGCACCATCGGCCTCCGCGCTCACCCTCAACGTCAACGGCTCGCAGGTGCAGGACGCGCAAGACGTCGCCCGCGCGCTCGGCCAGGCGGCCGGATCCTCCCTGCGCAACGGGGCCACGGTGAACGTGGGCGGCTACAAGGTCGTGTTCGACCCGCGCTCCCTGGGCACGCAGCTCAGCGACGCGTTCGACCCCGCCACCGGGGAGCACCGAGTCCGCGCACAGCGCGGCCGCCCCGCCGACGGGCGCGCGGTGGCCACGCCTGCGGTGGGCATCTTCACGTCCGGTTTCGGCCCGCGCTGGGGCCGAATGCACCAGGGCATCGACATCGCCAACATCTCCGGCACGCCGATCTACGCGGCGATGGACGGCACCGTGGCTGAGGCGGGTCCCGCCTCCGGCTTCGGAAACTGGGTGGTGATCCGCCACGACGGCGGCGAGGTGACCGTCTACGGCCACATGCGCGACTACAGCGTGACGGCCGGGCAGCGGGTGAAGGCGGGCCAGCAGATTGCGGCCATCGGCAACGAAGGCGAGTCCACCGGCCCCCACCTCCACTTCGAGGTGAAGCCGGACGGCGTGACCCCGAACGACCCGGTGGCCTGGTTCAAGCAGCAGGGCATCACCATCTAGCCGCGCTCGAGCCCTGCGGCCGCGTCTCCGCTGTAGCGCCTCAGCTACAGCTTCTCCATCGGCACGCCGCCGATGAGCATCAGCCGCACCGTGCCCGAGGACCCGAAGTCCACTGTGGCCGTTTCGCGCACACCGGAGCCCTCCACGGTGAGCACCGTGCCCAGCCCGTACTTGGCGTGGTTCACGCGGTCCCCCGCCGAGAGGTTGAGGTTCTTGTTCACCTTCACCTCGCTGCCGCCGGTGCCGAACCGGCGCTTCGCGCGAGACGGCACGGGGCGCGGTGAGCCCCACGCGTCGCTCGCCGGCTCGGGGGCGAGACGGCGCCAGTCCACAAGCTCCCCCGGCACCTCGGCGAGGAAGCGGCTGGCCGGGTTGGTCACCGGTGCACCCCAGGACGAGCGCAGGATCGCGCGGGTGAGGTAGAGGCGCTCGCGGGCGCGAGTGATGCCCACGTAGGCGAGGCGGCGCTCCTCGGCCAGCTCGGCCGGGTCCCCGAGCGACCGCAGGTGCGGAAACTGCCCGTCCTCCCAGCCAGTGACAAAGACCACGGGGAACTCGAGCCCCTTCGCCGTGTGCAGCGTCATCATCGTGACCACACCCTGCTCGTTGTCGGGCAGCTGGTCCGCGTCGGCGACAAGGGAGACCTTCTCCAAAAACGCCTGCAGGGAGCCGGGCGCGGCCTCGCCCTCCTCCATCACCGCGTCCAACTCCTCCTGGGACATGTAGGCCACTTGGTTGGCGGCCTCCGAGGAGAACTCGCGGGCGACGGAGACCAGCTCGTTCAGGTTGTCTAGGCGCGCCGCGTCCTGCGGGTCGTTGGAGGCCTCCAGCTCCGCCTTGTAGCCGATCACCTCGAGGATGCGGGCCACAAGCTGGCCCAGGTCGGGCATGCCCGTGGCCTCGTTGACCATCTGCGGCATCTCGGCGCGGACGCCGTCCATCATCTCCACAAATCCGGCGATGGCGTTACGGGCGCGCGCGCCGAGCATGTCGACGTTGCCCAAGGATGCGTCGACAAGCGCTGCCCCAAAACTCTGGTTCGTGTTGTCCGCGTGCAGGGCGACCATCGCCTGCGCCTTGTCCCCGATGGCGCGCTTCGGCACGTTGACGATGCGGCGCAGGCTCACCGTGTCATCTGGGTTGTCCAGCACCTTCAGGTAGGCCACGATGTCGCGGATCTCGCGACGCTCGTAGAAGCGGGTGCCGCCCACCACCTTGTACGGGATACCGGAGCGGATAAAGATGTCCTCCATCGCGCGCGACGCGTTGTTGGTGCGGTACATGATGGCCATGTCGGAGTAGGGCACGCCCGCGTCCGCCAGCTCGTCG
The DNA here is from genome assembly GCF_900078305.2 of Corynebacterium bouchesdurhonense. Taxonomy (GTDB): domain Bacteria; phylum Actinomycetota; class Actinomycetes; order Mycobacteriales; family Mycobacteriaceae; genus Corynebacterium; species Corynebacterium bouchesdurhonense. Next base: position 1,150,260 of record NZ_LT546028.1, on the reverse strand, counting down.
ATCTCGGAGGCGATGAAGCGGGCCTCGTCGTGCTCGTTGTCCGCCACATAACCCACGATTTTCTCGCCTGTGCCGTGGTCCGTCCACAGCTTCTTGGGCCGGCGGTCCGCGTTTTGGGCGATCACGGCGTTCGCGGCGCTCAGGATGTTCTGCGTGGAGCGGTAGTTCTGCTCCAGCACGATGGTGGTGGCCGTGGGGTAGTCGCGCTCGAACTCCTCGATGTTGCGGATCGTGGCGCCGCGGAACGCGTAGATGGACTGGTCCGAGTCACCCACCACGGCGAGCTCCGGCGCGTCCGGGCCGTCCCCCACCAGGGTGTGGATCAGCTCGTACTGGGCGTGGTTGGTGTCCTGGTACTCGTCCACCAGCACGTGGCGGAAGCGGCGACGGTAGTAATCCGTCACCTCCGGATGCTCCTTGAAAATGCGCACCACTTCCCCGATCAGGTCGTCGAAATCGAGGGAGTTGGCCTGCCGCAGGCGCCGCTGGTAGTCGGCGTACACCTTTGCCACGGTGGTCTCGAACGGGTTGTGGGTGCGCTCCGCCTGGGCCAGCGCCTCCTGTGGGCCCACCAGCTCGTTCTTCAGGTTGGAGATCGCGTTGGCCAGGGTACGCGGGGTGAACTTCTTCAGGTCCAGGTTGTGGTCCTTGGCAATCATCCCGAGCAGACGCCGGGAATCGTCCGCGTCATAGATGGTGAAGTTGGTGTTCAGCCCCGGCACCAGCTGCGCCTGCTGGCGCAGGATGCGCACGCACACGGAGTGGAACGTGGCCACCCACATCCGCTCAGCCTGCGGCCCCACCAGCGCCGCCACGCGCTCTCGCATCTCTGCGGCGGCCTTGTTGGTGAAGGTGATGGCGAGGATCTGCCACGGCGCCACCCCGCGGTCCTGCAGCAGGTGGGCGATGCGGCGGGTGAGCACCGCGGTCTTGCCGGAGCCGGCGCCCGCCACGATCAGCAGCGGGCTACCCTCGTGCACCACGGCCGCCTGCTGCTGCGGATTCAAACCCAGGGTCAGATCAGTCATGGCCGTAACTGTACTAACGCTTCCCACACGCTCCCGCGCGAGTGTTCGAACTGGCATAATCTTCTGCCATGAGCGAGCTCGAAATCCGCATCCCCTCCGGCACCGACGACCCGCTTTCCGACGCGGAGATTCAGGCCTACCGCAAGGAGATCGACCGGCTCGACCGCACCATCTTGGACGCGGTGAAGCGGCGCACCGAAATTTCCCGGGCTATCGGCAAGACACGCATGGGCTCCGGCGGCACCAAGCTGGTCCACACGCGCGAGGTGGCCATTATCAACCAGTTCCGCGACGAACTGGGCGAGGAAGGCCCGGCCTTGGCGCAGATCCTGCTCCGCCTCGGCCGCGGCAAGCTGGGGTAGCCCCGCCCTGCTCCACCCAGCCCCGCCTAGCCCCAGCACGCGCTGTGGCCGACGCGCCAGGCGCGATTTGGCTACCGTTGTTTGAGATGACACTGACGCCGCCCGGGAGGCAGATATGACCGACATCACGTCCACGGAGAGCTGGGGCAACCTCGAGAAACTCCACGCGGAGAAGTCCCGCACAACGCTGCGCGACCTGTTCCACGCGGACCCGGAGCGCGCCCAGCGCTACGCCTTCGACGCCGCGGGGTTGCACGTGGACTTGTCCAAGAATTTGGTGGACGGGGACGTCGTCAAGCAATTGCTCCTCCTCGCGCGGGACGCGCAGCTGCGCGAGCGCATCGACGCGATGTTCGACGGCGAGCACATCAACAACACCGAGGACCGGGCGGTGCTGCACACCGCCCTGCGGATCCCCGCCGAGGAGGACCTCGAAGCGGACGGCCAGGATGTGGCCGCGGACGTCCACGACGTGCTCGGCCGCATGCGCGACTTCGCCACCGCGCTGCGATCCGGCGAGTGGCTCGGCCACACCGGGCACACCATCAAGAAGGTGGTCAACATCGGCATCGGCGGCTCGGATTTGGGTCCAGCGATGGCCACTCGCGCGCTTCGCAGCTTTGCGACGGCAGGTATCAGCGCCGAATTCGTCTCCAACATCGACCCGGCCGACATCGCGGCCGTGCTCGAGCGCTCAAACGCGGAGGAGACGCTGTTCATCGTGGCCTCCAAGACCTTTACGACGCAGGAGACGCTGACCAACGCCCACACGGCGAAGCGCTGGCTGCTGGAGCAGTTCGGCGGTGACGAGGCCGCGGTGGCGAAGCACTTCGTGGCGGTGTCCACCAACGAGGAGAAGGTGGCCGAGTTCGGCATCGACACCAAGAACATGTTCGAGTTCTGGGACTGGGTCGGCGGACGCTACTCCATGGACTCCGCCATCGGGTTGTCCCTGATGGCCGTGATCGGCCCGCAGGACTTCATGCGCCTGCTCGAGGGGTTCCACGCGATGGACGAGCACTTCCGCACAGCCCCCTTCGAGGAGAACGTGCCCGTGCTCATGGGGTTGCTCAACGTTTGGTACCGCAACTTCCACGGGGCGCAGACGCACGCGGTGCTGCCGTACTCGCAGGACCTCGCCCGGTTCCCCGCGTACTTGCAGCAGCTGACCATGGAATCCAACGGCAAGTCCGTGCGCCGTGGCGGCGAACGGGTGATCTACGACACGGGCGAGGTCTTCTGGGGCGAGCCGGGCACCAACGGCCAGCACGCCTTCTTCCAGCTCATCCACCAAGGCACCACCCTGGTGCCAGCAGACTTCATCGGCTTCGCCTCCCCGGCGGAGGATTTCCCGGGAGCCGACGGTACGGGCTCTATGCACGACCTGCTCATGGGCAACTTCTTCGCGCAGACGAAGGTGCTGGCCTTTGGCAAGACCCAACAGGAGATTGAGGCGGAGGGGGTTTCGCACGAGCTAGCCCCCCACAAGGTCATGCCGGGCAACCGCCCCACCACCACGATCCTGGCCGAGCGGCTCGACCCGCGCACGCTCGGCGCACTGATCGCGCTCTACGAGCACATCGTGTTCACCGAGGGGGCGATTTGGGACATCAACTCCTTCGACCAGTGGGGCGTTGAGCTGGGTAAGCAGCAAGCCAACGACCTCGCCGCCGCCGTGCAGGGCGAGGAGGAGCCGGACACCGGCGACGCATCCACCGACGCCCTGATTGCTTGGTACCGGGAGCACCGCTAATGGGAGACGCAGTATCGGCCGATTCGTACACCCCGCGCCAGCGCACCACCTATCGGCGTCGCCTCGAGGACGAGCTGGAGCGCTTCGACCGCCACCTGCAGGAAGCGGAGTTCATCGACCACGGGACGATCGGGCTCGAGCTCGAGCTGAACCTGGTGGACGACAACATGCAGCCGCACCCCAACAACCAGGCGGTGCTGGAGCGACTCGGGGACGAGTATCAGGCGGAGATCGGCTCGTACAACGTGGAGCTCAACCACCCACCGCTCGGCATCGAGGGCGACGGCCTGCACCGGCTCGCCCAGGGCGTGGAAGAACGGCTGCGTACTGTCCAAGAGGCGGCGGAGGCGGCCGGTTCCACGGTGGCGATGGTGGGGACGCTGCCTACCATGAACTCCCCGTTCCTCGACGGTCCGGACTGGATGACGCAGGAGAACCGCTACGCGGGCCTGAACAACTCCATCCTGGAATCGCGCGGCGAGCTGGTCAAGATCGACCTGCGGCGCGAGGAGAAGTATGTCCACTACTTTGAGACGATCGCCCCAGAGTCCACCTGCACCTCGATGCAGCTACACCTCCAGGTGGCCCCCAACCGGTTCGCGGACGCGTGGAACGCCTCGCAGGCCATCGCCGGCGTGCAGGTGGCGCTCTCCGCCAACTCGCCGCTGTTCATGGGCACGAAGGTGTGGCACGAATCGCGCATCCCGGTGTTCAAGCAGTCAATCGACACCCGCACCCAGGAGCTGATCCACCAAGGCGTGCGGCCCCGCGTGTGGTTCGGCGAGCGCTGGATCACCAATGTCTTCGACCTGTTCGAGGAGAACGTGCGGTACTTCTCCCCCATCCTGCCGGAGGGCCGCGCCGCCGCGGGCCAGCCGTTCATGAACGGGGAGAACCCGGGCCTGCACTACCTCAACCTGCATAACGGGACGATCTGGCGCTGGAACCGCCCGATCTACGATCCGAACGGGCAGCTGAGCCACATCCGGGTGGAGAACCGGCTGCTGCCCGCCGGGCCGACCGTGGCAGACATCGTGGCCGACGCGGCGTTCTACTACGGCTTGGTCAAGGCGCTCAGCGAGCAGACCCGCCCTGTGTGGTCGCGCATGCCGTTTGAGACCGCGCTGAACAACTTCCACGCGGCAGCCAAGCACGGCATCACCGCGCGCCTGGAGTGGCCGACCCTCGGATCGATCGCGGCAACGGACCTGGTGGAGAACCACCTGCTGGACCTGGCGCACAGCGGTCTGCGCATGCTCGAGGTGGACCCGGCCTGCGCCGACGAGTACCTCGGCATCATCGAAGGGCGCGTGCGCGCGAAGCAGAACGGCGCGACGTGGCAGCTCGCCGCGCTCGACCAGGTCGCGCCCAACTCCAAGCCGGCAACCAGCGAGCGGGCCGAGGCACTCACCCGTGTGCTCCGGCAGTACCTGGCAAACCAGGCCACCGGCACGCCGGTGCATGCTTGGCCGCTCGAGGTCCAGTAGGGCAATATTGGCCTAATGCAAGGCATCATCGACTGGATCGTCAACCTGATGGAGACGCTCGGCGCCCCCGGCGTCGGCATCGCCATCCTGCTGGAGAACTTGTTCCCACCGATCCCCTCCGAGGTGGTGCTCCCGCTGGCCGGGTTCACCGTGGCGCAGGGCAGCCTGAACATGGTCTCGGTGTTCATCTGGTCAGTGCTCGGCTCCGTGGTGGGCGCGTATGTGCTCTACGGCATCGGCGCGTGGCTGGGGCTTGAGCGGTTGCGCAGGATCGCGGACTGGATGTGGCTGGTGAAGGCTTCGGATGTGGACGCCGCCATGAACTTCTTCAACAAGTACGGCCGCCCCTCCATCTTCTTCGGCCGCCTCATCCCCGGCGTGCGCTCGCTGATCTCCATCCCCGCCGGCCTGGACCGGATGAACCTCCTGGTCTTCGGTTTGTGGACGACCCTCGGCTCCGGCATCTGGAACGCCATCCTGATCTACCTGGGCTACGTGCTCGGCGCGAATTGGGAGAAGGCCACAGGCTACGTGGATGCCTACTCCAAGGTGATTTACGTGGTGCTGCTCCTAGTCATCCTCGGGTTCCTCGCGTTCTTCATCCGCCGCGCGGTGCGGGAGAGGAACGAGGCGAAGTAGATCGGCTGGGGGCTGGCGTTCGGAAGCTCGCGGGGTGTATTACAAAGTGGTACATTCAGGTTTATGGCCAGAAACACTTCAGTGACGTTGGGCGACCACTACCACCAGTTCGTTTCCGATCAGATAGCAAGCGGCAGGTTTGAAACAGCCAGCGAAGTCATGCGAGCAGGTCTCCGCTTGCTCGAGGAACGCGACCAGAAAATGGCAGCGCTCAACGCAGCCTTGAAGGCCGGAGAGGAAAGCGGCTTTAGGGAATTCGACGTCCACGAGTTCCTCAACCGGGCGAAAGGCAACCGTGACCGTCTGGATCAGTGAGCTCGCGGAGCGCGACCTCCTCGAGATCTGGCAATACACGGCCGCGGAATGGAGCGAGCAACAAGCTGACGTGTACGTCGAAGCGTTTGCAGCTCAATTTTCGCTTCTCGCCGCCCAGCCGGGTGCGGGACACTCGATAGATGAGGTCCGCCCTGACTACCGGCGGTCGAGGCAAGGCAGCCACCTCATCTTCTACCGCCCAAAACGCGATGGCATCGAAGTCATTCGCATCCTCCACGAAAAGATGGATCCCACCCTTCACCTCTAATCCATCAAGGCGCGGGCTGGCATTTCGGGCACCACCAGATCACCCGCTCCAGGTCCCCCTCCCCGCCCAGGAATCCCTTCTTGATCAGCGTCCCGCAGCGCCGGCACGGTTTGTTGTTGCGGCCGAACACGTAGCTCGTCTCCCCCGCCCGTTTCACCCCGGTGGTCACCCGCACCGGCTCGTCCTTGTTGGCCCACATCAGGCGGCGCGCAAGGAGCACATGCTTATCGACGTCCACCTCACCCACCCTCTCCCGCGGATGCGTACCGGCCAAAAAGTTGATCTCCGCACGGTACTCGTTGCCGATGCCCGCCAGGTTGCGCTGGTCTAACAGCGCGCGGCCGATCTCCAGATCGGGGTGGGCCTTGATCCGCCGCACCGCCTCGTTCGCATCAAAATCCGGGTCTAGGAGATCCGGGCCGAGGTATCCCATTTCCACCTCGTACTCCCTGGCCGGAAAAACGCGGACGACGCCCAGCCAGAAGCCGACGAGCTCGATGGGATCACGCGGTGCGTCGTCAAGCAAAAGCACCACACGTGCAGCATGTCCGGGCTTCTTCCACCTCGTGCCCGCGCGGTGCATGGACCACGTGCCCTCCATTTTGAGGTGGGTGTGCAGGATTTGCGGTTCGTGGCCGGGCGCGGCGAACTCCATGAAAAGGTGCTTGCCGTAGGGCCAGACGCGCTCGCAGGTCATGCCGGTGAAGTCCACTGTGGCGTAGCGCGGCACCTGGATGGATGTGCGAAGGACTTCCCGGCCGGCCATCCACTGCAGGCGTTTGGAGAGCTGGTAAACGGAATCACCTTCGGGCATGTGTTCGAGGGTACTCACCCGGACTCCCTTGAACCACCCAGCCGTGAGACAGCCGTTGTAATTGCGAAATCGCTGTCGAACGAACAGACCGGGGCGCCGGGCGCATTACGCTCGGTTTAGTGATATCATCACTGCTATCAAACGGTGAGACGTAGGGAGTGCCTAGTGACTGCCATTACTATCCGCGGACTCGATGCAGCTGTGAAACAGAGACTCGCTGCCCAGGCCAAACGAAATGGCCGGTCGATGGAGGCCGAGGCTCGTCACCTTATCGACGAAGGGACAAAGCCATCAAACCTAGGCTTAGCCCTATACGAGGGTTCCCGTGAATTTGGCGGAGCAGACCTTGAAATTCCCGCTCGAGATGGTCATGCCCGGGTGGCGGAGCTCGCGTGATCATCCTCGACACCAACGTCATCTCGGAGCTGGTGAAACCGCAGCCCAACGAGGATGTAGTCAAATGGGTGGGCAGTTTGAACGAAGTGGTGGGTACCACCGCCGTGAATGCAGCTGAATTGCGTGCTGGTCTACGACTCATGCCCATGGGACGGCGACGCGCGCAGCTCGAACGCCTAATTTTCGGTCATTTGGAGTCTTTCGATCAAACGGGTTCTATTCTGGCCTTCGATCAGCTTGCAGCGACTGACTATGCCGAGGTTATCTTCGCCCGCATGACAGCGGGATACCCAATTTCGGCGCAAGACGCCATGATTGCTGCAATTTGTCGGGCGAGGGGATGCACTCTCGCCACACGAAACGTCAAGAACTTCGAAGGCACCGGCGTAATCGTTGTGAACCCGTGGGTTGCCTAGCCGTCACAGCCCGAGGAGGGCGACGGGGATGACGGCGACGCCGTCGGAGCGTCGATAAGCATGCTGCCCTGAGGAGAGGACCGCGAGGTCTGTCACCTTTCCCTTCATCTGATCCTTAAACCAGTGGAGGTGGCGTACATCGCGGTCGTCGATCGCGCCGGAAAGCTTGACCTCGATACCCACGAGTGCACCGCGCTGGCCCTCTACCACCAGGTCGACCTCGTGGTCGCCGTTCTGGGTGCGGAGGTGGAACACGCGGGCCTCGCATGCCTGAGCCAAGGTTCGCACCCCCAGCGTGGCCAGCGACTCGAAAAGCCAGAGCTGGGAAAGGTGGTCCCGGTAGCGGATCGTGCTTTACCATTCGCAGAGTTTCTGTTTCCCACTTCAAACCGCGCGAACCCCGGCCAGCCGCCAGAATCAACGCCCTAGGAACTGAATGCACCTCGCCATGCGCAGGGCAACTGGCCACGGTGCCAGCCTTACCAACACCCCCGGCCCCTTCACCGCCAGTTTTCAACTATCAGCTGCGGAATCTGGGAGAATTCATCCACATTTGCCGTGACCAGAATCAGGTCGTGTTGCACAGCTTGCGCCGCAATCCAGAGATCGTTTGGTCCAATCATTTCACCGCGACGTCGCAAATCATCACGGATCGTGGCGTACGTCTCCACCGTGGCCTCGTCCATTCCCAACCTAGGCCACCCCAACAGCAGCGTTTCCACAGACTTCAGCGCTCGCGCTGGATCCGATGAGTATCTCGCACCGGTGAGCAACTCGCCGAGAACCACCACTGAAACACAGACCTGGCTTCGAGTGCAATCCGCCGCCCGTTGGAGAAGATCCGCATTCGCGCCCCGCTCAAGGTCGATCCACACATTGGTGTCGAAGAGGTACTTCACTGCGGTAACTCGCTGTTATTGGCGATTACATCTATCGGGTCAAGGTCGAGCTCCTCAACATCCCTGATGAGACCCCCTTCGATCCCCTCAGAGGCCTGGAATGCGCGCAGCCTTTCCACTGCGTCGCCGATTGTCTCCTCCACAGGGCGCAGGAGCAACCCTTCGGGAACCGACTCGATGGTGACATTGTCTACCTGCAGCCGCATCGACACGGGGATGCGAACAGCCTGGCTGTTCCCAGATTTGAAGATGGTCGTTTTCAACCGCTTAGGCATCGAATCCTCCTTCGCTGACACGCCCGCTAGTGCGGAGTGGTTTCGAATATATCCCGAGAGATATACAGTAAAAAAGGTTCAGTCGTCGAAGCTCAGGCCCTCCGGCGACTCCGGCTCTAATTCCCCCAACGCCTCGGCCACGCTGCAACCCCTCCGCTTCGGCGGCGCCGACGCCTTTCCACAGACTGCTAAGCCAGTTACACTGCCGTCATGACCACAGCTCATATCCCGCAGTCGCTCCTTGCCCGGAGCTCACGCGCTTTGCGGCGAGCAGTCGCGAACGCCGATGCTGCTGAGACTGCGGTTTCACTCGATCGCGAGGATGCACAGGCGGTGTTGGAGCTGCTCGACTCACTGCAGACGGACGCTCAGCGCAAGTGGGAGATTGCTTGCGAGATGTCTGCGCTGTGTGACGAGATGGGTCAAGACAACTAGTGGCTGCGGTCGTGTTTATCGATGCCAACATCCTCTTTTCCCGCATTTTGCGGGATTTTTTCGTTTACGCAGATCACACAACCGCAATTGAAGTTCGTTGGAGTCCAGGGGTCATCGATGAGATGTCTCAGGCTTTGCAACGTGAGTTGGGCTGGTGCTGCCGGTAAAAGGGCAGCTGCTGCATTGCGCGAGTTGCTTGAAGTCCAGCCTTAGTCGTCGAAGCTCAAGCCCTCGGGCGGCTCCGGTTCCGGCTCCAGCTCCCCCAGCGCCTCGGCCACGCTCCTGCCCCTCCGCTTCGGGGGTGCCGAGGCCTTCCCGCCGATGCGCACACCCTTGTGGCTCACGGTCGCGCCGTACTCCTTCAGCCCGAACGCGGGAGCACCATTGAGCTTCTCGACGCCCAAGGGTTGCATCCGCCCCTCCCTCACCGCCTGCGTCAGGGCATCAATGACCAGCGGCATCGGGTCGCCCACCCCCTCGGGGAAGGTGTCGAAGAACGTGGTCATGGTCTTGCCTCCGCGGGTGATGTGGGCGGCAAGGAGGCCGTCGATAAGCACGACCATTGCCCCCGCGGAGCGGGTCGGGCCTTGCTCCGGCCATGGCAGCGCCGCGCCGTATGGGTTCGCGGGATCGGTGGCGGCGAGCACGTATACGTTCGGGTTCTTCGCGCCCGAGGGCCAGCCGACCAGGTCGTCCGAATCCTGGTGGCCGCGCAGGCGGTCGATCGTCGCGGGCGTGGAAAACTGCGACGCACCGAGTCCCTCCACCAGGTATCCGCGCATTGCCTTGCCGGATTCCTCGAACCCGGACAGCGTCTTATACGCCAGCGCGAACCCGCCCAGGATGTCTTCCGCCACCACGGAGCCGCGGGTGACCACACCGTAGCGGTCGAGCAGCGACTCCCCCAACGCCACCGAACGCCGCGTCGCATCGCTGTCCGGGGTCGGCGTGAGCGACCAGCGGCCGATCATGTCGGGTGGGGTGAGCGTGGCAAAGCTTGTGCGGCCCGAGCGCACTCTGCTTCTCGACGGCCTCCGCTTCGCCCGATGTGCCGTCTTCCCGCCAGCCAACCGTGCTCGAATCGGGGCGAAAGAATCGGGTGAGAGGAACCCGGCCTCGACCAGGTCCCACATCGCCTCGCGCAGTTCGTCGGTAGTTGTCGTGGGTTCAAGCAGGTCCTGGAACAGGAATCCACCGCCGCGGCGCACTTTCTCCATCACCTGCGCTTGCGTCAGCGAAAGCAGCGGCTCGTCCACCTGCGGCATGAGCTGGGCGGCGTAGTCGGCGGGCAGCAGCATGATCCACGGGTCGCGCGCACCCGCCTTGCCAGCGCCGACGATGACGATCTCGCCGGATGCCGTGAGCTCGTCCAGCATCGCCGGCGAGTAGTCCCCCACCCTCGCGGGCAGGATGTGGGACTCCCAGGCAGAAGCAGGCAGCCGCACCCCGGCCAGCTGCTCCAGCACCGAGTACACGCCGTCGGCCCCGCGCAGCGCGGGCACCACACCCACCGGGGCGACGTTGGACCACGCCGGCAGGAACCGCCCGTACGCCGACTGCGACACCGGCCGGGTCTGCGCCCGCGCCGCAGCCAGGGAGCGGGTTCGGATGATGCGCAGCACCTCGGCGGCGACGTACTCCTCCTCCTCCTCCACGCCCTGGCGGTAGCGCCCGGGGATCACTTTGTCCTTATCTATTAAGGGCTGCAGCGCAGAATGCGCGGCGCCCACCGCCAACCCGAACGCATCGGCCAAGTCGCGCAACGTGAACGGCCCGCGGGTGCGCACCCACCTGCCCACGAGCTGGGCCAGGGCGTCTTGGATGGTGTCCACCTGGGCAGCTACTCCGGGTGGGACGGGGACCCCGAGGCCGTCGCGAAGCAACGGCGCGTCGAGGGTCTGGGCGATGTGCTCGCGCCCGCCGATGCGCACCCGCATGACGCGCCCATGCAGGGACTGCTCGAGCGAGTTCAGGGGGACGGTGGTGTAGAGCGCGAGCTCGTCGACAGGCACTGGCCCCACGATGCGCAAGGTATCCGCGAACTGCTCTGAAGTCTCGGCACGGCCGACGCGGCGAAGCGACGCGTCGACCTCCGCGATAATGTCCGCGTCCAGCAGTTCGCGCAGCTCAACGGTGCCGAGCAGCTTGGCCAGCAGCGACGGGTCCAAAGACAGCGCGGCGGCGCGCTTCTCCGCGAGCGGCGTGTCACCTTCGTACATGAACGCGCCGGTGTAGTTGAACAGCAGCGAGGACGCGAAGGGGCTCGGCTGCTCCGTGGTCACCTCGGCGATGCGCACCCGGCGCGTGTTCACATCGCGCATGACCTCCTGCAGCGCGGGCAGGTCGTAGACGTCCTGGAGGCACTCGCGGACCGTCTCCAAGATGATGGGGAATGACGGGTAGTTCCGGGCGACGTCCAACAGCTGCTCCGCGCGTTGGCGCTGCTGCCACAGCGGCGCGCGCTTGCCGGGGTTACGGCGCGGCAGCAGCAGCGCGCGGGCGGCGCACTCGCGGAAGCGGGAGGCAAACAGCGCCGAGTTGCCCACCTGCTCTGTCACAATGTCCGCGATCTCGTCCGCGTCGAACTGGAACAGGCTGCCGTCGGGCTCCTTCTCCCCCTGCGGCAGGCGCAGCACGATGCCGTCGTCGCCCGCCACCGCCTGCGCGTCCATACCGGTCTCCTGCGCCACGCGCCAGCCCGTCGCCAACGCCCACGCGGCGTTGACACCCTTGCCAAACGGCGTGTGCAGCACCACCCGCCAATCCCCTATTTCGTCGGTGAAACGCTCGAGCACCAGCGTCGTCTCGTCCGGCAGGATGCCGGTCGCCTCCTCCTGCTCCTCGAGGTAGCGCAGTAGGTTGTTGCGCGCCCGCTCATCCAGGCTCGGGTCGATGGAGCTTTTTGCTTCTCGACGGAACCTTCCCAACGCCTTCCCCAACTCATACGGCCGCCCCAGTGCGTCGCCGGTCCAGAATGGCAGCCTGCCGGTGTGCCCCGGCGCGGGAGACACTTGAACCTGGTCGCGCGTGATGTTCTCAATGCGCCAACTCGAGGCGCCGAGCGTGAACACGTCGCCGACGCGGGACTCGTAGACCATCTCCTCGTCCAGCTCACCGACGCGCCTGGGCACGCCGCCCTCCGCGTCGGAGCCCACCAGGAACACACCGAACATGCCGCGGTCCGGGATCGTGCCGGCGTTGGTCACCGCCACGCGCTGGGCGCCGGGGCGAGCCTTCAAGGTGGTGCCCTCGAGGATCGCGCGGGGGCGCAGCTCGGCGAAGTCAGTGGACGGGTACACGCCCACCACCAGGTCGATCACCGAGTCGAAGACCTCCCGGGCCAGATCGCGGTAGGGCCAGGCGCGCCGCACCGTGTCGTACCACTCGTCCACGTCGAGGTCCTCGAAGGCGATGGCCGCCACCGTCTGTTGAGCCAGCACGTCGAGCGGGCTGCGCGGCGGGTGTACCTCCTCGATCAATCCCTCGCGCATGCGCGGCACAGTCACCGCCGTCTGCACCAAGTCGGAGCGGTGCTTGGGGTAGAAGGTGCCCTCGGACACCGCGCCCACCGAGTGCCCGGCGCGGCCCACACGCTGCAGGCCGGAAGCAACGGACGGCGGGGATTCCACCTGAATCACCAGGTCCACCGCGCCCATGTCAATGCCCAGCTCGAGGGAGCTGGTGGCGATCACGGCGCGGAGCGATCCCTCTTTGAGCATCGTCTCGGTCTGGAGGCGCTCCTCCTTGGACACCGAGCCGTGGTGGGCGCGCGCGATCACGGGCGCGGCGTGGCCCGCGGTGTCCACGGACTTCATCAGCTGCGCGGGCGGGCGCCGGGTGGGCGGGCTGAGCGCCTCCGGGTCGTGCTCGGCCGCCCACAGCTCGTTGAGCTGGCTGGTCAAGCGCTCGGCGGTGCGCCGGGAGTTGACAAAGACGATGGTGGAGCGGTGCTGCATCACCTCGCGGTAGACGGCCTGCTCAATGTGGGGCCAGATGGAGTTCTTGGCCCCTGGTGGGAGTGGGGTTTCGGGGGTGTTGGGGCGGGCGTCGTCAAGCAAAAGCCCATCGTCGAGCACTGCCTCCCCGATGGTGGAGGCGTCCTCGGGCACGGGGAGGTCGCTCATGTCATCCACCGGCACGCTGACGGTGAGCTCCCAGCGCTTCTCTGCGGGAGGGTTGATGATGGTGGTGCGGGGCCCGAGGAAATTGGCCACCGTCTCGAGCGGGCGGACCGTGGCGGAAAGGCCGATACGTTGGAAGGTGCCCGCAAACCGTTGCAGCCGCTCCAGCGAGAGCGCTAGGTGAACGCCGCGCTTGGTGCCAGCGAGGGCGTGGATCTCATCCACAATCACTGTGTCCACTGTCTTGAGCACCGCCGCAGCCTTGGACGTGAGCATGAGGTAGAGCGACTCGGGCGTGGTGATCAGGATGTCCGGGGGCTTGCGCAGCTGTCGGTTGCGCTCCGCCTGGGGTGTGTCGCCGGAGCGCACGCCGACCGAGATGTCCGGCATGTCCCGGCCCATGCGCTGCGCTACGCGGGCGATCCCGTTGAGCGGCGCGCGGAGGTTGTTCTCCACGTCCACGCCGAGGGCCTTCAGCGGGGATATGTAGAGCACGCGCACACCGCCGTGCGTGGACCGCTTCGCACCGTCGATAGGCAGCGCCTGCTGGCCGGCGCGCTCAACCAGGGAGTTCAGCGACCAGAGGAAAGCTGCGAGCGTCTTGCCAGAGCCGGTTGGCGCCACCACCAGCGTGCTCTCGCCCGCGGAGATGGAGCGCCACGCCTGGTCCTGCACCGCCGTGGGGGCGGAAAAGACTTCCTCGAACCACGTCGCCACCTGCGGGTGGAAGCGGTCGAGGACGTTGTCAGACATGGCGAAGATCCTACCGTGGCGGGGTTGAGTCGAAGCCTCGAGGAAGCTTGCCACTCAACATGCCACTTAACATGCCATATGTGGGAAGTTAAGTGGCATGCTGCCGTTTTGGGTGGCTCCGGGCAGGCATACCCCGCCAACGTAAAGCCCAGCCACGAAGTTCCGCATACCGGCTAAACTCGGAGCCTATGAGCGCTCAGTATTCAGACTCCAGGCTGACCAACCTCATCGCGCAGGGCACAGGGGAAATTCTGAAGGGAATCCGCGGGGTGGGCCTGCTGCGCGGGCGCGAGCTGGGCGAGGCGGGCGATGATCTGGCGCAGAACTGGATCGCGCGCGTGCTGGAGCAGCATCGCCCAGGTGACGGGTTCCTTTCCGAGGAGGCGGCGGACGACCTGGCCCGGTTGGACAATGACCGCGTATGGATCGTGGATCCGCTCGACGGCACCAAGGAGTTCGCCACCGGCCGCCAGGACTGGGCGGTGCACGTGGCGCTGGTGGAGAACGGGGTGCCCACCCACGCCGCGGTGGGGCTGCCGGACTTGGGCGTGGTGTTCAAGTCTTCCGACGTGCGCCACGTGGCGGGCCCCATGTCCGGCAAGGTGGCCATGAGCCGTAACCGCCCGCCCGTTGTGGCCGGGTACGTGGCCGGTGAGCTCGGGCTCGAGACGGTCCAGGTCGGCTCCGCTGGCGCCAAGGCGATGCACGTGCTGCTGGGGGATTATGACGCGTACATCCACGCCGGCGGCCAGTACGAGTGGGACCAGGCGGCACCGGTGGGTGTGTCCCTGGCGGCGGGCCTGCACTGTTCGCGGCTGGACGGCTCTCAGCTGCGCTACAACAACCCGGACACCTATGTCCCTGACCTGCTGATCTGCCGCCCCGAGCTGGCTGACGATATCCTTGCTGCCTGCGCGAAATTCGCGGAAGCAAACGGCGGCTTTGAAGGAGTGGCGAGCGAGTGACCCAACCGGTGGCAGTACCAACCCCGTACGAGGACCTGCTCAGGGACGTTCTCGAGCACGGCGCCGACAAAGGCGACCGCACCGGCACCGGCACGCGCAGCGTGTTCGGCCGCCAGCTACGCTACAACCTGGCGGATTCCTTCCCCCTCCTCACCACCAAGAACGTGTACTTCAAGGCAGTGGTGGGAGAGCTGCTCTGGTTCCTGCGCGGCAAGTCCAACGTGCGCTGGCTGCAGGAGAACGGCATCCGTATCTGGAACGAGTGGGCGGACGCCGACGGCGAACTCGGCCCGGTCTACGGCGTGCAGTGGCGCTCGTGGCCCACGCCGGACGGGCAGCACATTGACCAGATCGCGCGAGCCCTGGAGGAGCTGCAGGCCAACCCGGATTCGCGCCGCAACCTCGTCTCAGCGTGGAACGTGGCGGAGCTGGACAAGATGGCGCTCATGCCGTGCCACCTGCTCTTCCAGCTCTACGTGGCGGACGGGAAGCTGTCCATGCAGGTATACCAGCGCTCGGCGGACATGTTCCTCGGCGTGCCGTTCAACATCGCCTCCTACGCGCTGCTCACGCACATGTTTGCCCAGCAGGCGGGCCTGGAGGTGGGCGAGCTGATCTGGACGGGCGGTGACTGCCACATCTACAACAACCACGTGGACCAGGTCCGCGAGCAGCTCTCCCGTGCGCCTCGCCCCTACCCGCAGCTTAAGCTGCGCAAGGCCGACTCGATCTTCAGCTACACCTTCGACGACATCGCGGTGACGGGGTATGACCCGCACCCCACCATTAAGGCACAGGTGTCGGTGTAATGGCGAGGCTCGGCGCCATCTGGGCGCAGTCGCTCGACGGCGTGATCGGGGACGGCGAGTCCATGCCGTGGCACCTGCCGGAGGACCTCCGCCACTTCAAGGAAGTCACCATGGGCCACCCCATCATCATGGGCCGCAACACCTGGCAGTCCCTGCCCAAGCGCCCACTGCCGGGCCGCGCCAACCACGTCCTGTCCTCCCGCGAGCCCGGCGAGTGGTCCGACGGCGCGTACGTCTCCCCCGACCTGCCCGACTTGGAGGCGGACGCGTGGATCATCGGCGGTGGCCAGCTCTACGAGTCCACCATCGACGAGGGTGTCTCTTTTACACATCTGGCGCCGCCGACCGATCTACGCGGGTGGGAGGGGGGGGGGGGGGGGGCGGGGGATAGAAAAAGAGCGAAAGAGGCAGGGGAACGTAGAACGATGCTACGTCGCGGGTAGTGTCACAAACTTTATTTTGTCCTATGGGTGTCGAAACGGTCCAGGATTGGGCCTCGTAAGATCTTCGGAATCGTCAGATTGGTACAGGGGCCCGCCCCCGCCATCGGCGCGGACTTCGAGCTGGTCGCGGACGGTGACTGGCTGGCGTCGACAAGCGGGCTGCGCTACAAGTTCCAACGATTCGAAAGGCTTTGAAAGGCTCTGCCATGACCACCCCCGAGACCTCCTCGCACGTGACCATCTTCGCCGCCGACTGGTGCCCGTTCTGCCGCAAGCTGCGCGAGCGCCTCGACCGCACCGAAACCCCGTACGACCTCGTGGACGTTGAGGCCGACGGCATGGAAGATGTCAACGCCTGGATCGAGTCCGTCAACGGCGGCAACCGCATCGTGCCCACCGTGCTTTACTCCGACGGCACCCACGAGACCAACCCCGAAGCTTCCGCCGTCCGCGCGAAGCTCCGCGAGCTCACCGGGGGCGAGTAGGATTTCGGCGCCCGTATCGCCCTGCGGTACCCTAGCGCCATTGCCCTAGTAGCTCAGTGGATAGAGCACGGCTCTCCTAAAGCCGGTGTCGGAGGTTCGATTCCTCTCTGGGGCACCATTGTCTGCGGGAATTTCGGTTAACTTTTCCGTTCAATTCAGGAAACTCCTTCCAGGTTAAACCCGGTTTTCAAAATTGGGTAACTTTTGGAGAGTGAAGCGTCCTGGTTTTCGTTCCGCTTATTGAACGCCCAACGGCTGGGCGTGTGATTGTCGATAGTAGGCGTCTTCCATCTCTTGTGGGGTGATGTATCCCAATGACTCGTGCAGGCGGTGGTTGTTCCACCAGTACACCCAGCGAAGGGTCGCGATTTCGACTTCCCCAACCGACGTCCACGGCCGGTGGGGATAGATCAGCTCGGTCTTGTAGAGACCGTTGACCGTTTCCGCCAACGCGTTGTCGTAGGAATCGCCGACGGTGCCAACGGACGGATCGATCCCAGCTTGAGCGAGTGCCTCACCGTAGCGGATGGACACGTACTGCGAGCCGCGATCGCTGTGGTGTACTAGTCCTTCAGCGCGAAGATCACCTGCGTGATACAGAGCGTGCTCAAAAGCCTCAAGAGGCAGCTCATCGGTGCGCATGCTCGCCCTGGTGGCAACCCCGACAATCTTGCGGGAGTACACATCGGTGATGAACGCGGTGTACGCAAACCCCGACAGGGTACGCACGTAGGTGATGTCAGCGACCCACAGCCGGTACGGCGCTGACGCGGTGAAGTCACGATTGACCAGATCAGGACGACGATCCGGGACATCAGCCCGAAGCGTTGTGATCGGAGTGCGGCCCCTTCTGCGGCCTTGGATGCCGGCGAGTTTCATCAACTGTGCCGTCTGATCACGACCGATGTCCCAGCCAGCGCGCTGCATGGCCTTCCACATCTTGCGTACCCCGTACACGCTGAAGTTGTCCTCGAAGACTCTCACCAATTCGGGGATAAGCAGCGCGTCTGACAAGCTCCTGGCCGACGGGGCTCGTGTGTGAGCGCTCTTCGAAATGTAGCCCACTGGCGCTCTTTGAAAAGTAGCCCAGTGTGGTCTTGGGTTATTGTGCCTGATGTGGTTGCGGGGCGGGGGTTGTTGCGGGGATTTCCCTGCCTTTGATGCGGTGGCTGGTGCCGCGGTGTTGGAAGATTTTGGCGTGGTGGACAATACGGTCAACCATCGCGGTGGCGACAGTGACGTCGCCGAAGCATTGCGCCCATTGGGAAAATGCCAGGTTGGACGTGACAATGATGGAGCCGTGTTCGTACCGGCGGGACACGAGTTGGAAGAACAGGTTCGCGGCGTCGGCCTCAACTGGGATGTAGCCGAGTTCGTCGATGATGAGCAGGTGGTAGCCGCTTAAGCGTTTCAAGGTTGGTTCCAACCTGCCCATCGCGTGTGCTTCGGTCAGCGTGTTGACCCACCCGGCGGCGGTGTCGAACAAGACCCGGTAGCCTTGCTGGGCTGCGGTGACGCCGAGTGCTGTGGCGAGGTGTGTTTTACCGGTGCCGGGCGGGCCGAGGAGGACGACGTTTTCGGCGGTGGCGACCCACGCGCCCGTTTCAAGACGGGCGATCTCTGCCCGGTCGATTGCGGGTTGGGCGGTGAAGTCGAAGTCGGCGATGGTTTTTATCGAGGGGAAGCCGGCGCGTTTGACGCGTTGGGTGGCGCCGGATTCTGCTCTGGCGGTGGCTTCGACAGACAGCACTGCGGCGAGGTATTCCTCGTGTGTCCAGGATTCGGCGCGGGCTTGTTCCGCGATGGTTGCGTGGATGCTGGCGATGCGGGGTGCTTTGAGCTGCCTGGCGTAGCGGTTAATTGTTGCGGTGGTGTCGTGTGCTGGGGTGCGGGTCATGCCGTGGTCCTTTTCGCAGGGCTTGAGGTGATGCGGTCATAGACGGTGAGGTCGGCGGCGGCGATGTCGAAGCTGGGTTTCGGTGCAGGCGTGGTTGCGCGCTGCTGGCGCATTGCTTTGGCCGCGGCCTGGTGGGCGGGGTCGGTGATTGTGCGGCCTTTCGCCCAGATTCTTTGGTGGGAGGCGATTGTTTCCCCGCCCGGGCCGGTCACGATGACCTGGTGCAAGGTGGTGTGCACCGTGACGAGTCGGTCGACGTAGGCGGGGTCGACGCTGTAGTGGTTGGTGTCGACGGTGACGTAGTAGTTACGCGGCAGCCGCACTGCGGGGCGGGTGCCGAAGGTCGGTGTGTATGGCGGTAGCGGCCGCATCCCGGCCCGATCTGTGGCGAAGGCTTCAGCTGGTGAAGTCTTCAACACCGCGTGTGTTCTCACGTTGGCAACGGTGGTGGACCAGTCGTCGAGCTGGGCTTGCACATCCTTCGGACTGGTGAAGCGCCGTGCCGGGAAGAACGAGGTTTTCATGTACCCGTTGGTGCGCTCAACGATGCCTTTGGATTCCGGGTCCCTGGGTGGGGTTTGCACGATCTTGCAGCCCAACGCGCCGGCGAACGCGATCACCGGTTCGCACAGTCTGGCTCTGCCGATGCCGGATTCGCGGTCCCACACCAGTCGGGTGGGAACCCCTGTGAAGGTGTGCTCGAGGAGATCCCACATCCCGGCCAGAAGGTCGTCGGTGGTGCGCGACGGCAAGATCCGCGCCCCGGCGAAACGGGAATGGGAAGCAACCATCACCAACACCGGCAGCTTGCGAAACGCTCCGGTGTCATCGGGCAGCCCGCCCGGAGCGAACGTCAGGTCGCACTGGATCTCATGTCCCGGCAGGTGGTCCAGCGTGTCGACCGGATCTGGTGGAAGGTATTCCGGGCGTATTTTGGCTACGTTTTTGCGGAACCATGATTCTGACCCTTCCCAACCGACGCGCTGAGCGATGACTTTCGCGTTCAACCGGGGCGACTCGGCCAACAGGGCGCGCACCGCCGGCTCATAAGCGTCGAAACTCGTTGACCTGGCCGGGCGTGGAGAGTACTTCGGGGGAGAGTCAGACGTCAGAGCGCGTTCAACGGTTTTCTTCGCGCAGCCGACTTCCTCAGCGATCTTCCTGATTGATAGTCCCTGCCCACGCAGGAACCGAATTTGAGCCCATTGATCCAAAGAAATCACCCATCCAATCTTTTTCGGATGGGCTACATTTCGAGGAGCGTTTTGGGCTACTTTTCAACGAGCGCTGACATCGTGTTTTCGCTGCTCGGTAGCCGCGAGAGGTGATAAACCCACATTCTGTCTGCCTTAACGTGCGACAGATGGCCTCGACCCCGAAGCGATCGCGATACGTGTCGATGTATTCGATCATCTTCTGGTGGGACGGTCGAGTTCCGCTGCGAAAAAAGCTGACGCGGTCTTTAAGATCTCGTTCGCCCTGCGCAACTCTTTGTTCTCCTGCCGCAGACGCTTCAGTTCGTCGTCAACCGACTCGCCAGTGCTCCGCTGAACATCGGGGGACGCTTTGACAGGTTTCAACCAGTTGTTGAGCGTGTGCGCCGAGACGCCGAGCTTCTCGCCGATCTCCTCCGCCGCCGCCCACTTCGAACACCCCTCAAGCTCAACGAGCTCCTCGGCTAACCTCACCGCCTTGTCCTTGAACTCGTCACTGAACTTCCTAGGCATGATCCAATCCTCCTCTAGAAACGATCGGAACTAAACCCAGGACGCCTCAATCCGTGACGGCCACCGCGTGGTCAACAAAGCCTGCTATATGGCGGTTGGTGTCGACATGGACGGCATCAAGCACATCCTGGGATTGTGGATCGCCGACAATGAAGGCGCTGCATTCTGGGCATCGGTGTGCGCGGATCTGGCCAACCGCGGTGTCCAGGACGTGTTCATTGTGTGCTGCGACGGGCTCAAAGGCTTGCCGGAAGCCGTGGAGGCAACCTGGCCGAATTCCATGGTGCAGACCTGCATTGTGCACCTGATTCGGGCTGCGAACCGGTGGGTGTCGTATCAGGACCGCAAAGGTGTCTCCCGGGCGCTGCGTGAGGTCTACACGGCCGCAAACGAGGACACCGCCCGTGCCGCCTTGGATGCGTTCGAAGCCAGTGAACTGGGCCGGAAATACCCGCAGTCGGTCAAAGTCTGGCGCGACGCTTGGGAGCGGTTCGTGCCGTTTCTGCAGTTTCCGCCGGCGGCACGCCGGGTGCTCTACACCACCAATTCAATCGAGTCGCTGAATGCTGAACTGCGTAAAGCTACCCGCAACAGGGGCCAATTCCCGAACGATACCGCGGCGCAGAAAACGCTGTGGCTGATGATCTGCAACATCGAACAAGCGTGCCGCCCAGCGGGCGAAGAAAGCAAAGCGCGACATTGAATGCAACGGCTATATTGAAGGAGCGAAAGCCACCGGGTGGAAACAAGCCATCAACCAACTAGTCGTGGCTTACCCCGACCGATTCGCGGACTACTTGTAAACCACCCCCCGCACACAAACAATCGGACACCCTCTGCCCGGTATGCGCCTGCTCGCGCGCGCAAGCCGCACACTTGGCGAATACCTAGGCCGCGCCGGATGGCCGCCCTCGGACCGCGACGCTGCGGGTGGCGAGGGAGCGGACCAGGGTCAGACCGAGGAGAGCGCCCTTGCCTTGATCTGGTCGAACTCCTGCTGGGTAATCGCTCCCGAGTCGAGAAGGGCCTTCGCCGAGGCGATCTCATCGGTCGGGCTCGATCCGGCGGAGCCGCCGGCGACGGACTTGATGTACTCATCCTGCCGCTGCTGGAGCTCCTGGCGCGCCTCGACCGCGCGGTCGGTCATCCCCCGACCTCGAACAAGCAGGTACGCGAGCATTCCGATGAACGGCAGCGCGACGATGAACACCACCCACAGCGCCTTCGCGAAGCCGCCGAGGTCCTTGCTGCGGAAGAGATCTCCGAAGATCCACCACAGGGACATGAACCATGCGAAGAAGATGAAGAACTCGAACATGGCGAGTAGGAATGAGCCGTTGTCGTCGAACATCTGCTGACTGCCTCCTGACTGGATGGACGCTGGCCGAGCGGTCCACGCGGACCCCAGCGCACGACGGTTAGGAACAAGGACGTGCCCGGGCCGTCACCGAACCACGTTAGCAGCTCTTCCTCACCAAGCGTGGTAGCCGGGTTGCGACGCGCTGACCGGGTTGGGCTGGTGAAGACGGGCCTGGGACTCCACGATTCGTAGCGACCAAGCAACGGATCGGGAGGAGTCCCAGGTGAGTGTTGAGGCTACCGTCCTGCCCGCTGCGATGCTCGGCATCTCGGGGTTGGTGGTGCTTGCCGTCGGTGAGTACGGCGGTGAGCTGGAGCTGTTGGTGGAGACCTCCGAGTCGGTGACCGGGTGCCCGCGGTGCGGGGTGGTCGCGGTGGCCCACGGCCGGCGTGAGCATCTGGTGCGTGACATCCCCTCGGCGGGGCGGCCGGTGCTGCTGGTGTGGCGCAAGCGGCTGTGGCGGTGCGCCGAACCGGCGTGCCCGCAACGTACCCGGTCAGTACACCTAATAAAGCGACGTCAGTACGTTCGCTAATGCTCGAGCTGATCTTTCATCGCTCGTACCTCTTGGCTGCCAGCGTGGTCACTTATTCGCAACCGCCCACCGCGCGTTCTCTACACCCCTCACCGTTGCACTCATGTGAGACATTTGAACGCGCTGTGGCCTTATCCGTCCCCGCGGATTGCTCCTCGCCTGTCATTCCTGAAGGGTGTCAGGAAGTTTGTGTGTGAGGCTCTGATCTAGAAGGAGTTTCACCGATAATGACTACGGTGTCACCGAAGAAAAACCATGACCCGGCGAGGGTCAACGAGATCAGCGAGAAGTTGATGGAAAATCCTGAGCTCGCCAGCCTGATCAGCGAGCTGTCGACCACTGCTGATGATGCCAGCGAGCTGGTCAAAGGCTTGTTGCAGGCATCGATCAACGCTGGTCTTAAGGCAGAGATGGATGCGCATTTGGGCTATAGCCATTCCGACCGCAAGGCCAAAGCCCAGGTGGAAACCGCGCAGGAGAGCAATCACCGCAACGGGTCGTACACCAAGACCGTCAATTCTGGCTACGGCGCGGTGGAAGTGACCGTGCCCAGGGATCGTGCCGGCACGTTTACTCCCCGGATGGTGCCCAAGGGCGCACGCCGGCTCACAGAACTCGACGACATGATCGTCTCGCTCTACGCCGGCGGGATGACAGTGCGCGATATCCAGCATCACCTCGCGACCACCCTTGGGGTGGATATGAGCCCGGATACGATCAGCACCATTACCGATGCGGTGTTAGACGAGGTGAGGCGGGGTGTGCGTCAAGACGAAGCCCCCGCAACGGTTTTCCGCTACGAGGGGCGGGGCGGTGAGAGGGGCGGTGTCCGGGGCGAGCGGAAGAAGCGAGGCGTACGTCAAGACGAAGCCCCCGCAACGGTTTTCCGCTACGAGGGGCGAGGCGGGTGGAGAAGCGGGTGGCGAGGCGGTGAGAGAGGCGGGGTATGTAAGGAGACAGTGGAAAACGTGTAAGCCGCCGTGTAAGCGGCGGCGGAGCTAAAGGTTGGGGAGTTTGCTGAATGTCCCTCTGCCAGCTCCGCGACCTATTTCCGGTGATTTTTCAAGATTTTTCACCCTCCAGGCGTTTTGGTGCCCCTGTCCGCCGATTTTCAAAAATCTTTGGACCGCCGGGCTGCCGGGCACGCCGCCCGGCAGCGGTGGCACCCTCACACAAGCTACGCTTGAGTAAGTTACTGCCGAACTTCCGAGCGGGGCAATTATGAGCAATCGCGCACAGGGCCAGGTCCAGCACACTCGCGTCGTCGCCGACCGGGGCGAGCGCCCGGTGATCCGAGGCTGGTTCCACCTCGGCGCCACTGTGCTGTCGGCGCTCTCGTCGGCGGTACTGATCACGTTCGTGTGGATGACGCTGCCCTGGATCCCCGCGCTCGGGGTGACCATCTACGGCGTGGGCGTCCTACTCCTGTTCGGCGTGTCGGCGATGTACCACCGCTGGCCGTGGCACTCGCAGTCCACGGTGCAGTGGTGGCGGCGGGCCGACCACGCCACCATCTCCATCTTCATCGCCGCCACGTACACCCCGCTCTGCCTCCTGGTGTTCGAGCCGCGCACCGCCGCGGTCATGCTGGCTATCGCGTGGGCGGGCGGGATCGGCGGGGCCATCCTGAACCTGGTGTGGATCAACCACCCGCGCTGGCTGGACTTGGTGGTCTACATCGGCCTCGGCTGGATCATTGTTCCGCTGTTGCCCACGCTGTGGCGCTCCGCGGGGCCGGCCGTGGTGTGGCTGCTGCTCGCGGGCGGCATCGCCTACACCGCGGGCGCGCTCGTGTACGGATTTAAGTGGCCGGGCCGCAACGCCCGCTACTACGGCTACCACGAGCATTTCCACACCGCGACCATCGTCGCGGCCGTCTGCCACCTCGTGGCGATCTGGATGGTGGTGGTGCAGGCTGGATAGCATGCAGGTGTGAAACGCCGCGACGCCCTGAAACTCGCCGCCTTGGCCCCCCTCGCTCCCCTCGCCGCGTGCGGGACTAGCCGGAGCGAGACCGCCACGACCGCGACGACCGTGTCGGTGACGGCCACGGAGACCCGTACTGCTACGGCGGTGGGTGGGGGGGAGGGGGCGGCGATAAGCATGCTCAACCCGAGTGCCTATACGCAGGAACCCACCCAGTTCGGGCTGCACATGCCGGGGATCGTGGACACGGTGCCCACCGTGCCCGGCGCGCGGACCATCGCGCTGACCTTCGACGCGTGCAACGGCGATGTGGACGAGGCGCTGCTGGACACCCTGCGGGAGCACCACATCCCCGCCACGCTCTTCCTGGCACAGCCGTGGGTGGAGGCGCATCCGGATGTGGCGCGGCGGCTGATTGGGAACCCGCTGTTCATGATCGGCAACCACGGCACCCGCCACCTGCCGCTCGCGGTGCGCGGCCAGGCTGCGTACGGGATTCACGGGACAGCCAGCCCCGCCGAGGCCATTGCAGAGGTGGCGGGCAACGACCACCTGCTGCGGGAGTTGGGCGCGGACCCTGTGTGGTTCCGGGCGGGCACGGCGCACTACGACGACGTGGCGGTGCGCATTGCCAACGACGGCGGCGTGAAGATCGGCGGCTTTAACGTCAACGGCGATTTCGGCGCAACCGCGGGCGCCGCCGAGGTGGCGCATCAGATCCTCGGCGCCCCGGACGGCTCGATCGTGCTCGCGCACATGAACCACCCCGGCTCCGGCACCGCGGCGGGAGTTGCGCAGGCGGTAGCGTCGCTCGGCGGCGGCGCGCGGTTTGCGTTCATCGACGGGACGGTGCCGGCACCGGCCTAGGCAAGAAAGTTCACGGACGGGGTACCGAGCAGTGAACTTTCTTACGCGCGGTTTGGCGCCACCTGGGGAAACAGCGTGGCGGGTAGCGGGTTTCGTAAGAAATTTCACGGCAGCAACCCCAGCCAGTGAACTTTCTTACATCGGCCCAACCCCCTCCGCCACGGCAACAAGCTACCCGATACGCCTGTGACTAATGTTGCGCGTGTGACTACCTTCTCCCGCCGCGCCCTCCTCAAATCCGCCGGCCTCGCCACCGCCGCCACCGCAGCCGCAGCCATCTCCCCCGCCGCGGCCAACGCGCAGCAGCGCCGAATCCTCGGCACTGTCATCGACTACTCCGCCGGTGTGCCCAGCGCCCGCGCGGTCAAGGCCGCCGGCCACCTCGGCGCCGTCCGCTACGTCTCCGAGCGCCGCCCCGGCGCGGAATGGATGAAGGGCAAGCCGGTCACCCTCGCCGAGACTCGCGATTTTGCGGGGCAAGGCTTGGCGACGGCATCCGTCTACCAGTTCGGCAAAGGGCCAACGGCCGACTGGCTCGGCGGGGCGCCCGCCGCCGCCATCCACGCGCCGAAGGCCATCGCGCTGCACAGGGCCGCGGGCGGCCCCGCCGGCAGGCCCATCTACGTGGCCATCGATGACAACCCCACGCTTGGCCAGTTCAATTCCCTGATCAACCCGTACCTGACCGCCTTCGGCGCGGCACTCGGCGCCGCGGGGTACAAGCTGGGCATCTACGGCAACTACTGGACTATCGCGTGGTGCCTGGAGGACGGCCTGGGCACCTACTTCTGGCAGCACGATTGGGGCTCGAACGGCAAGCTGCACGTGCGCGCGAACATCCACCAGAAGGCCGGGTACACGGGCGTCGTCGACGGCGTTCCCGTGGACATCAACAACGTGTACACCGCCGACTGGGGCCAGTGGACCCCGGGGCGGGCGGCCGCGCCGCTGACCGGGACAGGAACGCAAGCGGTGGCGACTCCGAACGGAGCCGCCACCGCGGGTGCCCAGGACAGGGCCGAGGCGCTCAACCAGCTGATCCAGGGAAGCAGCGAGCTGTCTTCCAAGGTGGACTGGTCGAGCCTTTTGAAGCGTTAGCTAGTGGTCCACCGGCGCCTCGACGCCAACGCCGGTCAGGGAGCGGACCTCCATCTCGGACTGCAGCTCGTCGAAGTTGTCCGGCTTACCCAGGTAGGTGCCGATGATGCCGGCGAGGAAGCCGAGCGGGATGGACACAATGCCCGGGCTGGTCAGCGGGAAGATCGCCCAGTCCGCGTCCGGGAACATCGCTGTCGGCGAGCCGGAGACTGCCGGGGAGAAGATGATCAGCAGCAGGGCCGAGATCAGGCCGGTGTAGATCGACGCCACCGCGCCCGTGGTGTTGAAGCGCTTCCAGTACAGGGAGTACAGGATGGTGGGCAGGTTGGCGGACGCCGCGATGGCAAACGCGAGGGACACCAGGAACGCCACGTTCTGGTTCATCGCCAGAATACCCAGGATGATGGACACGATGCCGAGCACGACAACGGTAATGCGGGAGACGCGCACCTGCTCCTCGGGGGTGGACTTACCGTCGCGGAGCACGGCGTCGTAGACGTCGTGGGCGATGGAGGCGGACGCGGTGATGGCCAGGCCGGCGACCACCGCGAGCACCGTAGCGAACGCAACCGCCGAGATCAGGGCCATGAAGAGGGATCCGCCGAGCTCGAACGCCAGCAGCGGCGCCGCGGAGTTCGCCCCACCCGGAGCGGCCAGGATGCGGTCTGGGCCGACCAAGGCGGCAGCCGCGTACCCGAGCACCAGGGTGAGCAGGTAGAACGAGCCGATGAGCACGATGGCCCAGGTTACGGACTTGCGAGCTTCCTTCGCCGTGGGCACGGTGTAGAAGCGCATCAGCACGTGCGGCAGGCCCGCGGTGCCGAGCACCAGCGACAGGCCCAGAGAGACGAAGTCCAGCTTCTTGGTGGTGGTGCCGCCGTACTTCAGGCCCGGCTGCATGATCGCGTTCGGGTCGTAGCCCTTCTCTGCCACGTGGGCGGAGGCGCCGTGAGTGGCGATGGCGGTGTCGAACAGCGTGCCCATGCCGCCGCGGATCTTCACAAAAACCAGCACTGCCATGATGGCCACACCGGCGATCAGCAGGACGGCCTTGATCATCTGTACGTAGGTGGTGCCCTTCATGCCGCCGACGAGGACGTAGATGATCATGATGACGCCCACCACAGCCACACAGATGGCCTGCGAGGAGTAGGAGTGCAAGTTCAGCAGGACGGACACCAGGGAACCGGCGCCGGCCATCTGGGCGATGAGGTAGAACAGCGACACGAACAGGGTGCCGAAGGCCGCGGCGACGCGCACGGGCTTCTGCTTCAGGCGGAAGGAGAGCACGTCCGCCATGGTGAAGCGGCCGACGTTGCGCAGCGGCTCGGCCACCAGCAGCAGGGCGACGAGCCACGCCACGAAGAAGCCGATGGAGTACAGGAAGCCGTCGTAGCCGAAGAGGGCGATCGAACCGACGATGCCCAAGAACGAGGCCGCGGAGAGGTAGTCGCCGGCGATGGCGAGGCCGTTTTGCGTTCCGCTGAAGGACGCGCCGCCGGTGTAGAAGTCGGCGGATTCCTTGGTGGTCTTACCCGCCCGGGTGACCACGTAGAGGGTGAAAACAATGAAGACGCCGAAGACCGCGATGTTGAGAATCGGGTTGCCGGCTGCGGCGCCCTCCGCCGCGGCTGCAAGGGTGTGAGTCTGCATGCTTTACCCCTCCATTTCCTGGCGGATGTGAGCCGCGCGCGGCTCAATGTTCTTGTTCGCCCACTTCACGTAGATGTAGGTAATGGCGAAGGTGGTGATGAACTGGGCGAGGCCGAGCCACAGCCCGACGTTGAGGCCGAGGAAGTCCCTCCCCATCACGCCCGGTGCGAACGTGGCAAAGACCACGTAGAAGACGTACCAGAGAAAAGCGCCGATCATGACGGGGAACGTGAACCCGCGGAAGGTGCTGCGCAGCTCCTGGAACTCGGGGCTTTGCTGCATGGCCACGAACTCCTCCGGGGTGGGTTCGTGGCGAGCCGAAACGGCAGAAGAACCGGCCACGGCATCCATCCTTTCTTACAAGTATTGCGATTTGCGCCGCCCGGTCCTTGCAAGCACTCGGCAAGCACCCGACAAGCACTCGCAGTGATAAACCGGTTACGCGACACAGCGAATGTAACCTAGAGCACCCCTGTCCCGCGAGAGTTTGATTCGTCTCCCCCCGCCGCACCGCCAGCCAGCGAGTTTGTGACATACGCCACTACCCCCGCGGAGGGAAGGGTGCGTCGAAAAGCAAAAAGCGCGCCGGCGACAACCGGCGCGCTTGTGCAAACAGACTTAGTTGGGGAACGTCCGCGGGTTCCCGGACATGCGCTCGCCTTGGACCGCGTCGAGGGCGGCGATGTCTTCGGCGTCGAGCTCGACCTCCACCGCGCCCAGGTTCTCCACCAGACGCTGCGGGTTGGCGGTCTTTGGCACCACTGAGCAACCCATATGCAGCAGGTAGGCCAAGGCCACCTGCGCGGGTGTCTTGCCGTGCTTGTCCGCCACGGCGACGATCTCGGGCGCGCCAAGGTTCTCGCCGCGCGCCAGTGGAGCCCACGCCTCGGTGACAATGCCCTTCTCCGCGTGGTACGCGCGCAGCTCCGGCTGAGTGAAGCCGGCGTGCAGCTCAACCTGGTTCAGCACCGGGGTCACGCCCGTTGCGGCGATGATCTCGTCCAGCACTTCCTCGTAAAAATTGGCCACGCCAACCGACTGCAGCTGGCCAAGGCCTTGGAGCTGGGTGATCTGCTCAAAGGCGGACACGTACGTGCCCTGCTGCGGCACCGGCCAGTGCACGAGGTAGAGGTCAATGAACTCGAGGTTCAGGCGCTTCAGGGATTCCTGGTAGGCCTCGCCCGCGCGCTGCTGGTCGTCGTTCCACAGCTTGGTGGTGACGAAGAGCTCCTCGCGGGTCACGTCGCCGGCGGCGATGGCCGCGTTAATGGCGTTACCCACCTCCACCTCGTTGCCGTAGACCGAGGCGGTGTCGATGTGGCGGTACCCCAGCTCGATAGCGGTGCGGACCACCTTCTCCACGTCCTCGCCCTGCAGCTTGTAGGTGCCCAGGCCGAGCAGCGGGAAATCGTAGCCATCATTCAGTGTGGTGACTGGAACGCGCACTGCACCCACCCCTAGCTGGCGTCAAGCAGGTCGATGACGAACACCAGCGTGCGCCCCGCCAGCGGGTGACCGCCGCCGGCCGGGCCGTAGGCCTGCTCCGGCGGTATGGTCAGCTGGCGGCGACCGCCGACGCGCATGCCCGGGATACCCTCCTGCCAGCCGGCGATCAGGCCGTCGAGCGGGAACTCCGCCGCCTCGCCGCGGTCCCACGAGGAGTCGAACTCGTTCCCCGTGTCGTACGCCACGCCCAGGTAGTGAACCTTGACGTAACCGCCCGCGACAGCCTCGGCGCCGTCGCCGACAACCAGGTCCTCGATCACCAGGTCGGTCGGTGCCGGCTCCTGGGGAACCTCGATGGTGGGCTTCTCCATGGTCACATTCTCCTTGTTCGTTGGTCTGGCCGCCTGCGCGCCAGATACGGGCTCAAACCCCGATAAAGCCTCAACAGGGCTTCAAAAAACGCGCAAAACCGCCGGAACGGACTCCCAAAATTATAAGGGAAAGACCATTTCCGGCGGTGGCAGCTCGCTGTTAGCGCTGATCCTTCGGCACGAAGTCGCGCTGGGTGTAGCCCGTGTAAATCTGGCGCGGGCGGTTGATCTTGGTGTTCATCTCAAGCTGCTCGCGGTACTGGGCAATCCAGCCCGGGAGGCGGCCGATGGCGAACAGCACGGTGAAGAAGTCCGTGGGGAAGCCCATCGCGCGGTAGATCAGGCCGGTGTAGAAGTCCACGTTCGGGTACAGCTTGCGCTGGATGAAGTACTCGTCGTTCAGCGCGATCTCCTCGAGCTTCATGGCGAGGTCCAGCAGCTCGTCGCCGCCGAGGTGGTTGAGCACCTCGTGTGCGGTGTCCTTCACAATGGCGGCGCGCGGGTCGTAGTTCTTGTACACGCGGTGGCCGAAGCCCATCAGGCGGACGCCCTTTTCCTTGTTCTTCACGCGGTTCATGAAGTCGGTGGCGTCGCCGTCGTGGTTGTTCTTGATGTCCTCGAGCATCTCCAGCACGGCCTGGTTCGCACCGCCGTGCAGCGGGCCAGCCAGGGCGTTGATGCCACCTGCAATGGCCACAAACATGTTGGCCTGCGCGGAGGCGATCATGCGCACGGTGGAGGTGGAGCAGTTCTGCTCGTGGTCCGCGTGCAGGATGAGGAGCTTGTCCAGCGCGTCGGTGAGGATCGGGTCGATCTCGTACGGCTCGGTGGGGTACCCGAACATCATGCGCATGAAGTTCTCGCGCGGGTTCAGGGAGTTGTCCGGGTACATGTACGGCTTGCCGCGGGAGGCGCGGTATGCGTACGCGGCCAGCATCGGCACCTTGGCCATCAGGCGCACGGTTGCCTTGTCCAGCTGCTCCTCGTCCAGCGGGTCGAGCTGGTCCTGGTAGTAGGCGGAGAGGATGTTCACGGAGGAGGCGAGCACCGCCATCGGGTGCGCGTTGCGCGGGAAGACGTTGAACGCGGCCTTGAAGTCCTCGTCGAGGAGGGTGTGGTGGCGGATCTCGTCGTTGAAGGACTCGAGCTCCTCCACGGTCGGCAGCTCGCCGTTGATCAGGAGGTAGGACACCTCGTTGAAGGTGGCGTTGTTGGCCAGGTCAGCGATGTCGTATCCGCGGTAGCGCAGAATGCCTTCGTCGCCGTCGATGTAGGTGATCTTGGACTCGGTCGAGCCGGTGGAGACGTAGCCCGGGTCGAAGGTGACCAGGCCGGTCTCGCCGAGGAACTTGCCCAGCACAACACCGTCGTTGCCCTCGGTGGCGCGCATGATGTCCATCTCATACTCGCCGCCGGGGTAGTGCAGTACTGCCTTGTTTTCGTTGTCAGAAGCCACAATGTGCCTTTCCACAGAGAAATTTTCCATCGTCATACTAGCAAAGCCTGTGACGCGAACAACACGGTTGGAGAAGATGGTCACCTACCACACTTGAGCTTTTGCTTTTCGACGCCCCAAAGCCGCAAACGCCCCCAGTGAATTCGGTTACATTAGGCCAATGACCTCCTACCCCACTCTCCCCGAATCCCTCCTCCCCGCCGACCGCCGGTTCGGCTGCGGCCCCTCCAAGGCCCGCCCCGCCCAGCTCGAGGCGATCTCCCGTGGCGCCGAGATCATCGGCCCCTCGCACCGCCAGCCGGCCGTGAAGAACCTGGTGGGCGACGTCCGCTCCGGGCTCGCAGACCTCTTCTCGCTGCCCGAGGGCTACGAGATCATCCTCTCCCTCGGCGGCGCCACCGCGTTCTGGGACGCAGCCACCTTCGGCCTCATCGAGCGCCGCTCCGCGCACCTGAGCTTTGGCGAGTTCTCAGGCAAGTTTGCCAAGGCCTCCGCCAAGGCCCCGTGGCTGGACGCCCCGCAGGTGGTGGAGGCCGAGCCGGGCACCGCGCCCAGCCCGTCCGAGCTCGACGGCGCGGACGCGGATGTGGTGGCGTGGGCCCACAACGAGACGTCCACCGGCGCGATGGTCCCGGTGGTGCGGCCGAACACCGACGCGCTTGTGGTCATCGACGCAACCTCCGGCGCCGGCGGCCTGCCCGTGGACATGGCGCAGGCGGACGCATACTACTTCTCCCCCCAGAAGTGCTTCGCGTCCGACGGCGGCCTGTGGCTCGCCGCGGTGAGCCCGGCGGCGCTGGAGCGCATTGCCAAGATCAAGGATTCCGGCCGCTTCATCCCTGCGTTCTTGGACTTGCAGACGGCCGTGGACAACTCGCTGAAGAACCAGACGTACAACACCCCGGCCGTGGCCCCGCTTCTGATGCTGGCGGACCAGGTGCAGTGGATGAATAGCAACGGCGGCCTGGACGGCATGGTGGAGCGCACCAGCGCCAACGCCGCCACGCTGTACGGCTGGGCTGAGGGGCACGAGGTCGCGCGGCCGTTCGTCGAAAAGCACGAGGCCCGATCGCTCGTGGTGGGCACGATCGATTTCGACGAGTCGGTTGACGCCGCCGAGCTGGCCAAGGCGCTGCGCGCCAACGGCGTCCTGGACACCGAGCCGTACCGCAAGCTGGGCCGCAACCAGCTGCGCATCGGTATGTTCCCGGCGATCGACCAGGCGGACATCGAAGCGCTCACCGGCGCCATCGATTACCTGCTCGAGCAGGGCGTGGGTGCGAAGTAAACGCGCGGGGCTCGGTTAAGCTGGCCGTCACAATGTCCGCATCCATGTACGGTCCATGTACAAGGTACTGGGGAGATCCTAGGGAGAGCTATGCGCGAGCTGCACCTCAGCGAAGAGGAATCGACGGAAAAGTTTTTCGTCCTGGTTGACAGTGACGGAGTCCGCTACCAGCTCTCCCGCGAGCAGTTCGAAAAGCTCGAGCCGCAGGCGGAACCCGCGGCAGAACCGGAAGAGACGCCGGAGGCCGAAACGGGCCCGGCGGCGGAGCCCGAGCCGACACCCGTGCCCGCCCCCGAGCCCGAGCCACTGCCGGCGCCGGATCCGCTCTACGCCACTCCGCTGTCGATGCGCCCGAACGAGATCCAGTCCCGGATTCGCGCTGGCGCCTCCACCGCGGAGCTGGCGGAGGAGATGGGTGTGGCGGAGAGCCGCGTCGAGCCGTACGCGCACCCCGTGCTTCTCGAGCGCGCGCAGGTGGCGGAGGCCGCCAAGATGTCGCACCCCCTGCGCGAGGACGGGCCGGCGAAGCTCACCCTTTTTGAAATCCTCGCGTCCGCCTTCGCGGCCCGGGGCCACTCGCTCCACGACGCCACGTGGGACGCCACCCGCGAAGCCGGGGATGCGTGGGTGGTGCACCTGCGCTGGAGCGCGGGCCTGAGCGAGAACGAGGCGCTGTGGTCATTCAAGCGCCAGATGGGCTCCGCCCCCACCACTGAGGCGCGCAACGCCGTGGCCGCAGACCTGACCGACCCGGACTTTGTGCAGCCGGTTCGCTCGCTGACCGCGGTGGAGGACCCGCGCAGCGGCACCAGCGGCGCCAGCAGCACCAGCGGCACCAGCAGCACCAGCGATGCCGGTGACGCTGCGGATCTGGGCGACACGGCTGAGATCGCCGGGCTCGCCGCGGCGGCCGAGGTCACCGAGGGCGACTTCCTGCGCCACCCGGACGAGGAGGACGCCCCGGCCAAGCGCCGTCGCAAAGCGGTCACCCCGCACTGGGAGGACGTGCTGTTGGGCGTGCGGACCAACCCGAAGAAGCCCCGGAACTGACGGGAGGCAGGGCGATGGAAACGACGAGCTACCCGGCGGTGGTCACCTTCTGGTTTGTCACGGCCGCCGACCCTGCTGAGGTGCTGCGCGCGGAGCCGAAGGCGGACCGCGGGTTCGGCCGCAAGCTGCTGAGCCAGCTCAACCCGGCGTGGCCCATCACCCCGATCGGCCAGTTTCCCCTCAACCGCTCCTCCAAGCCGGGCCGCGACGAGTTCTACATCGCCGGCTACCCCGGCGTGGCGGTGGTGCAGACCTTCGTTGAGGACGCCGCGAAGCTCTCCGAAACCGCCTCGTACCTGCGCGGCGCGCTCGCTGCTGCGGACACCTACCTTTTCGCCGAGGGCACCGATTCCGGCTACGCCGGGATGGCGCACTTCGTGGGCGACGAGCTGCGCCGCTCCCTGACCGCCACCCGCGAAAAGGTGCTCGAGGACGCCGGCCTGCCGGAGCCCTTCGAGGCACCCTTCTGGGCGGGCGAGACCGCCGAGCAGCTGGGCGGCATCACACTCCCCTTTGAACCGAAGGAGCTCGTGCGCGAGGCGCAGCGCCAGTGGTTGGGCATCGAGCTTGCCGACGGCCCCGATGTCCACGTTGTCGGCTACGCCGTCGACGGCCGCCCGGAGCCCAAGATCGCCGCGCCCGAGAAACCGCGGGCGAAGAGCGTGGGCGAGGTGGCGGCCAAGTTCGCCGAGAAGGACGCCGCCTACGACGACTACGAGCTTGCGGAGGCGGACGAGGCCGGAGACGAGTTCGCCGAGCTGGCCGACGCCTCCGTGGCGGCCGCCCGCCGCGTGCGCCGCAGCCTGCGCCGCAAGGTCTCGCTGATCCGCGCCGCGATCCGCGAGCGCATCCGCCACGCGGACCGCTAGCCGGGGCCGCTAGCAGCCGCCCTTAGCGCATCCGCTCGTAGAAGGCGATCGCCGCCGAGGTGGCCACGTTGAGCGAATCGGTGCCGGGGGCCATCGGGATCTGGGCGCGCACGTCGGCGGCGCGCATGGCGTGCTTGGTGAGGCCGGGCCCCTCCGCCCCAACCAGGAAAGCCACCTTGTCGTGGCCCGCCACCGCGTCTTTCAGCTCCACGGCGTCGTGCGCCGGGGTGAGCGCAACCACGTGGAAGCCGGCGTCGCGCAGCTCGCCCAGGCTGCGCTGCCACGTGGTGGGCGTGCCCTCGAGGTGGGCGAACGGGGTGCGCAGCACGTGACCCATGGACACGCGCACGCTGCGCCGGTAGAGCGGGTCCGCGGTGGAGGCGCCGAAGAGCACGCCGTCCACGCCCATGCCGGCGGCGTTGCGGAAGATGGCGCCGATATTCTCGTGGTCCCCCACCCCCTCCAGCACCACCAGGGTGCGGGCACCGGCGATCATCTCGGCCACGCTCAGCGGGGCAGGTTTGTCCGCGGAGGCGAGCAGGCCGCGGTGCATGTCGTAGCCGACCACCTCGCCCATGATCTCGCGGGTGATCTCGTAGACCGGTATCCCGCGGCGCTCGAGCTCGGCACCGTGCTCCGCCAGGAAGGTTGCCAGCCGCCCGCCGAAGCCGAAGACGGCGCGCACGGGGAAGCGCGAGGCGAGCATCCGCCCGCACACCAGGGGACCTTCGGCGAAAACGAGGCCCTTCACGGCGTCCGAGTGCTTCAGATCCCGGATGTCGTCGAGGCGTGGGTCCAGGGGGTCGTCGATAAGCATTAGCTCAATGCCGCCAGCAGCGGCCCCTGCGCGAAGTACACCACGAACAGCGCGGAGATCAGCCACATGATCCAGTGGATGTCCTTGGCCTTGCCGGCGAACAGGGCCATGACGGTGAAGGCGATGAAGCCGACGCCGATGCCGTTCGCGATGGAGTAGGTGAACGGCATGACCACGATGGTGAGGAACGCCGGCAGCGCCACCTCGAAGCGGGTCCAGTCGATGGCACCGACCTGCATCATCATGAGCGCGCCGACCACAACCAGCACGGGCGCGGCGGCCTCGATCGGCACGATCTCGTACAGCGGCGTGAAGAACATGGCCAGCAGGAACAGCAGGCCGGTGACAACGTTGGCGAGTCCAGTGCGGGCACCGTCGGCGATGCCGGCGGAAGAATCCACGTACACGGTGTTCGAGGAGGAGGACGCGGCGCCGCCGAGCACCGCACCGAAGCCCTCGACCACCAGCGCCCGCTTGAGGTCCGGCAGGTTGCCGTGCTCGTCGGTGAGCTCACCCTGGCGGCCCAGGGCCGTCATGGTGCCCATCGCGTCGAAGAAGTTGGCCAGCACCAGGGTGAACACCATCAGCGAGGCGGCGAGGGCACCCGCGTTGGCAAAGGCGCCGACCAGGTCCACGTTGCCCACCAGGGAGAGGTCCGGCACGCCGCCGAGGGACTCCGGCAGGACCGGCACGGCCAGGCTCCAACCGTGCGGGTTATCCGCCGAGGACCCGGCGCCCGCGAAGTGCTCCACAATGAGCGAGATCACGGTGGTGGCCACGATGCCGATGAACAGCCCGCCCGGCACGCTGCGCGCCACCATGAAGCCGCAGATGAGCAGGCCGAGCACGAACACCAGGGTGGGCCAGGAGGCGATCGAACCTTCGAAGCCGAGCTGCACCGGCACCGTGGTCATGGCGGCGTCCGGCACGCGGCGGACAAAGCCGGCATCCACCAGGCCGATCAGGGCGATGAACATGCCGATGCCCACGCTCATGGCGGTCTTCATCGAGTCCGGGATGGCGTTAAACACCGCGGTGCGGAAGCCAGAGACGGCGAGCAGGACGATGACCAGGCCGTCGATGACCACTAGGCCCATCGCCTCCGGCCAGGTCAGGCCCTGCTGCCCCACCAGGGTCACGGCCACCAGGGTGTTCAGTCCCAGGCCGGTGGCGATGCCGAAGGGGTAGCGCGCGATCACGCCGAAGAGGATGCACATCACGCCCGCGGTGAGCGCGGTGACGGCCGCCACCTGCGGGATGCCCAGCACGGTGCCCTCGCGGTCCGGGCTGGTGCCCAGGATGAGGGGGTTGAGCAGGACGATGTACGCCATGGCGAAGAAGGTGACAACGCCGCCGCGCACCTCGCGGCCTACGGTGGAGCCGCGCTCTGAGATGTGGAAGAAGCGGTCAAGGCCGCCGGTGGGCGTCTGCGGCGTCTCGGGCTCGCCCCGGCCCGGCGCGTGTGTGGTGGTCACGATGGTGCCCCTTGGGTTCCTTGGGTTACGGAAGCGTGAAGCTTCACTGGCAAATGCTGGCAAATGACTGTCATAGAGTGTCACTGCGGGGGCGAATCGCCAAAATTAGTCGGCCACGGTGGTGTCCGAGTGCGCGCCGCACCCGTAGGAGGCGGCCACCACCCGGCCGTCGGCGGAGAACTCGTTGGTGCACACGCCGAAGTTGTCCCCGATGGGCTCGCCCAGCGGCACATAGAAGGCGCAGCTGCGGCAGTGCAGGGCAGCCTTCTCCGCGAATTCGCTGTTGGGCCCGAAGGCGCCGGTGCGCCAGCGCCGCTCCGCGTCGCTCAAGCCTTTCTCGGTGAGGTAGCGCTTGGTCTCGCGGCCGGGGAAGGTGATTGCGTGGCGGGACATGGAGTCCTCGGTCACGCGCTCGTCGCCCGGCGCGAGCTCGATGATGTCGCCGGGGCCGAGGTCGCCGGGGCGCACGCGCTCCGCGTACGGCACCCAGTCCGGCGCCTCGAGCGCGCCCGCGGCGGGCACGAGCGCGACCTCGTTGATGGTCACCCAGTCCGAGCCCGTGGCGCAGGCCGCCACCACGTTCCACTCCCAGCCGGAGTAGCCCGGCACGTTAGCGGCGAAGCGGTGGGTGGCCACGTTGGCTCCTAAGCCGGTGACGCCGACGTGCTCGCCCACCTCGCCGTCTCCGGCCACCTCGGCGAGCGCCTCCCGGGCGGTTGCCACCGCGGCGGGGGACAGCAGCGGAGACTGGGTGGCGCCACGCTTGCGGGATCGTTTCTTGGTGTCCGTCACTCCCCCATTATGCAATCCGCAGCAAAGCCCTCGTGAAAGTCCTCGTGTAAGCCCTCGTGCAAGATGGTGGCATGCGCCAGCACCTCGAGCGCGCCCTCGCCGCCGCGCTGCTCCTCTCCCCGCCCCTCGCCCTCGCGTCCTGCGCGTCCCCCGCCGAGCCGGAGCGGCTCACCGCGGTGGTGCGCGAGCGCCTCGATTTCGACCCGTCGAGCTTCACCCAGGGCCTCGAGGTCGCCCCCGGCGGCGGCCTGTACGTGGGCACCGGCATGTGGGGCGAGTCCCGCGTCTATGTCAGGGGGGAGGACGGGACGGAGGGGGCGTCGGCAAGCATCAGCCCCGAGCTGTTTGGCGAGGGCATCACGCTTGTCGACGATCACTTGTGGCAGCTGACCTGGCAAGACGGCACCGCCTTCAAGCGCGACCCGCGCACCCTCGATGAGATCGGCCGGGCCCACTACCGAGGCGAGGGCTGGGGCATCTGCTACCGCGAGGACGCGGGCGAGGTGCTGCTTTCCGACGGCACCTCCCGGCTGCGGCGCATGGACCCGGACACGCTGGAGGAGCTCGATGACCGCGGCGCCGTGGAGGTGACGGAGGACGGCGAGCCGGTGGCTGGCCTCAACGAGCTGGAGTGCGTGGGCGGGGACGTTTACGCCAACATCTTCACCACCACCGACATCGTGCGCATCGACGCGGACACCGGGAAGGTCACCGCGCGCATCGACGCCTCCGGGCTGGCGAACCGTGCGGGCGCGGACCCGGACAACGTACTCAACGGCATCGCGCACATCCCGGGCAGCGACGAGTTCTACCTCACCGGCAAGCGATGGCCCGACCTCTACCGCGTGAGCTTCGAGCCCGCTGACTAAGCTGCGCGCCATGGCGAGAAGTGGCTCCGGGCAGGGTTGGAAGCAGATTGCGGCGATCGCGGCGGCGGTAGCCGTGCTGGTGGCGGGCATCTACGCGTTCATGGAGTGGCAGCGAAACCAGCCGGGCACCCCGGTGCGCGAGTTGAAGGTGGGCGTGACCTCGGCCGGTCAGACCCGGGAGATCGAGCCGTACACTGTCTGCGAGCTCGACGCTGAGTGCGCCGGCGGCGAACCGCCGCGCATGGCTCTGGACGAGCGCACCGTGACCTTCGAGGTGCCCGAGGACGTCACTGCGGCGGGCTGGCGTCTGCTGCTGATCTACGACGACCCGGCAGCGAACAGCGAGCGCGTGTTCACCTCCAACGAGTCCTCCTCCCAGGAGGCGGAGGCGGTGACCGAGTCAGGCGCGCGCCTGGTGGTGGGGGAAGTGTCCGCCCTAGAAATAGATAAGGACGACGCCGGTGAGGAAACACCGGTCATCGCCACCTGGTCTATCGGCTTCGAGTGACGCGGCTTTTACGCGTCGAGCTCCTTGGCCACCGCCCGCAGGATCTCCGCCACCTGGCGCGACTCCTTGCGGTCCGGGTAGTGGCCCGCGGTCAGCGCGGGCTGGATCTGCGTCTCAATGAGCGTCATCACGTCCGCGAGCATGCTGCCTAGCTCCTCCGGCTTGTGGCGGTGAACGGGTCGGCGGCGGGGCGTGTCCAGCACGGCCAGGCGCAGCGCCTGGGGGCCGCGGCGGCCGGCGGCGAAGTCGAACTCGACGCGCTGGCCGGGCACAAGCTCCTCGACGCCCTCGGGCAGGACGTTCTTGCTAATGAACACGTCCTCCTCCCCCGGGTTTGAGGCGAAGCCAAACCCCTTCTCCGCGTCGTACCACTTCACCTTTCCCACTGGCATGACTCTCTCCTCCTTGCGCACTCGCGGCGCACTCTTGCGTCCGGCTAAACCTCTATTAAAGAACGGTTCGGAGGAAAGTCCTATTCCTCCGCGAAGCCAAGGCGCGTAATCCCGCTGTGATGCAGATCACTTTACTGCTGGGGGTCGAGCTCACCTGCACGTTTCGCACCGGTGGGACGTATGTGAATGCCCGTTCGTGCCCGTTGCGTGACTAAATCGTTACAAACCGATACGCTGACCCCCATTGCGGACGCGGAGTTACGCCGAATTCTGTCCAGCCCCGCCGCCGCCCACCATCGAGAACTTCCATCCCGACCACAACTTCAGAGGACAGAAGCGGAGGAACCACTTCCCGGGCGCGCCACGCTCGTAGCGCGCCCTTGGGGTGAAGCCGGAAGCAACCGGCCGGGCGCCTCAGCCCGAACCCGACAGCTCACTTCGCAGGCGGTGAACACGAGAGGACACTTTCATGGGACGCCACACCAAGCAGACCGCAACCGCCACCACCAAGCTCGCCGCCGGCGTCGCAGCCGCCGCACTGACCGCCCTGGCCGCCCCGCAGGCGTCCGCCGCCCCCGACTCCGACTGGGACAAGCTCGCCCAGTGCGAGTCCGGCGGCAACTGGGCCATCAACACGGGCAACGGCTACTACGGCGGCCTGCAGTTCTCCCACGGCACCTGGCTGGCCTACGGCGGCGGCCAGTACGCTCCCACCGCCAACCTGGCCACCCGCGAGCAGCAGATCGCCGTGGCGGAGCGCACCCTCGCCTCCCAGGGCTGGG
This sequence comes from Corynebacterium bouchesdurhonense, assembly GCF_900078305.2. Taxonomy (GTDB): domain Bacteria; phylum Actinomycetota; class Actinomycetes; order Mycobacteriales; family Mycobacteriaceae; genus Corynebacterium; species Corynebacterium bouchesdurhonense. Next base: position 1,110,419 of record NZ_LT546028.1, on the reverse strand, counting down.
GCGCATGGCCGGCCTGCTCGGCCCGCTACGGCCTGAACTCCGCCCCGACCAACCGCGACGTGCCGGCGGCGGTGCCTGCCCCGGCACCGGCTCCCGCAGCCTCGGCCGCACCTGCCGCCCAGGTTGCCCAGACCAGCTCCGAGCTGGCCGTCGATGCCCTCTACAACGAGCTGGTGAACCGCATCAACGCCGCCGGCTTCGCCGTCCCGGCCGCCGTGCACGACACCTACGCCGCGAAGCGCAACGACTACAACGGCTTCTACCTGGCCAACCGCCAGCTGATCGACGCCGCGCTGGCCGGGGATGTCCCCGCCGCGCTGGCTGCGCTGGGCCGCTAAGAGGCCGGTTATAGGCCGCTCAGGGAGCGTCAACAAGCACAAAGCGCCGGAACCCCGCGACGGGGCCGGCGCTTTTGTGTTGCCCAGAACTACTGGTGGTTCACCCGCGTGGTGGTGTGCACGTAGCCGGTCTGCTCCGGGGGGAGCGGGAGGAGCAGCTCGTTGCCGAACGGGCTGTTCGCACCGGCGAGCTTGTTGGAGATTTCAGTGACCGGGTGACCGTTGCCGGGCACGTTCGTGGGCCACGCCGGGTTCGCGCGACCGATCTTCGCTGCATCTTTAGCCATAGGGCCCATTGTTTCACGTTCGCGCGCCAAACGCACGTAGGATGAGGCGGAAATGTCCACGTTCTCCGACGCGCTCGCCGCGCTTACCCCCGACGAGCTCCGCGGGCTCGTGCGGACACGGCCGGACGCCTTCTTCCCCACCCCGCCTTCCCCGGGCGCGTTGGCCACCCGCCTCGCGCTGCCTGGGTCTGTTGCGCTGGGCCTGCGTACGCTCACCGCCGCAGATCTGCTCGCCTTGGAACGGCTTGCCGCAGCCGGCGCCGAGCTAAGTCCAGTCGACGCCGGCGCCATTGCCGCGGCGGGCCGCGGTTCGGGTGAGGCACTGACGCGGCTTCGCGAGCGCGCCTTCATCTACGGGCCAAACGCCGCGGTGCGCATCGCCCCTGGCACGTTGTCCGGCCTGCCCGCGGGATGGCGCATCTCGGACCAGTCGCCGGCAGACCTCGCGGAGCGCATGGCGCAGATCGACGCCCGGCAGCGCCGCGTCCTGGAAACACTCGCCGCGGCCGGCGGCACCGGCACCACCCGCGCCGCCGCCCCCGACGCGGACCCGGAAACACCCGTGGCCAAGCTCATTGCCGCGGGGCTACTGGTGCGCGTGGACGCAGCCACGGTGCGCTTGCCGCGCCCGGTTCGCGAGGCGCTCGCCGGGCACGCGCCGCGCGTGTACCCCGCGGACGAGCCGCCCGCGCACGACGTGGACCAGGCCGCGGTGGACCAAGAAGCAGCGGGCCAAGGCCTGGAGTTCGTTCGCCAGACCCGCCAGCTCGTCACCGAGCTCTTGCGATCCCCGGTGCCGCTGAACAAGGACGGCTCAGTGGGCGTACGCGCCCTTGCGGCCTTAGAGAAGACGCTCGGTTTCGACCCTTCGCTGGCGATCACGGTCGGCGAGTCAGCCGGGTTGGTGGGACGCGGCAATGTGGATGACGCGGACGTGCTCGCCGCCACCCGCGACGGCCTGGGCTGGCTCGACGCTCCCCTGCACGAACAGTGGGCCGCGGTACTTACGGGGTGGGTGGCGTCGCCGTGGCGCACCGACTCGGGGCACCGGCTGCTGGCCGCGGAGATGCACGCGCCCGACGTGCGCCACGCCCGCCGCACCATCCTTCAGGCCGAGGGTGACACGCAGCGCCTGCTCTTCCAAGCCCCGATCGCGGCCTCCGGCATGCGCGACGCCCTGATTGCCGCGGTGGTGTCGGAAGCCCTCGCCACCGGCGCCCTGGCCGGCGGCTCGCCGGGCGCATCCGCCCAAGGCCTGTCTTCTCCCCTGCTCGCACTGCTTGCCGGCGGCGACGTCGCGGCCGCGGCACGGGGTCTTGTCCCGGCCGAGGTGGACCAGGTGATCGCTCAGGCGGACATGACCATCCTCGCGCCCGGGCCGCTCGTACCGGAGTCGGCCCGCTTCCTCGAGCGCTTCGCCGAGCTCGACTCGCCCGGCCTGGCCAGCGTATGGCGCGTCACTGATGCCTCGGTGCGCTCCGCGCTTGTCGGCGGCGTAGCCAGCGCCGAGATCCACGAATGGCTGCGCGCCCACGCTATCGGGGAGGTGCCGCAGGGCATGGCGTTCCTTATTGACGACGTCGCGAGAACCCACGGCTCCATCCGCGCCGGCAGCGCGCTGAGCTATATCCGCAGCGAGGACCCGACGCTCATCGCGGCCGCCGCCGAGCGCACCGGCGTCCGCGTGCTTGCGCCCACCGTCGCGGTATCGGATCTGCCGCTTACGCGGCTTATTGCATTGCTTCGCGACGCACACCTCCAGCCCACCGCCGAAGACGAGCGCGGCGTGGAGCTCTCGGTCGCGCCCGAACCCGACCTGGTTCCGGCCACCCCGTCCACGCTGCCGCAGCCGAAGACGGTGCCCCCAGCCCAAGTCGAGCGCATCGTCGAGGCGATGCGCACCAGCGCCGCCGCACCCGGCGTTGAGCGCGGTGTCGGGGATGCCACCGAGGGCGCGGGCAGCGCGGGTAGCGCACCGGGGGAATCCGCGCTGGAAACCTTACGCGCCGCCGCCCGCGGCCGCCGCCACGTGAGGCTGGGATACGTGGACAAGAACGGCCGCGGCGCCACCCTGACCGCGCTCCCGCTGTCCGTGAACGCGGGCCAAGTCGATGTGCTGGACGAGGCCACCGACCGCGTGGTGCGCATCGCGCTGCCACGCATCACCCGCGTGGTGCTGGCGTAAGCACTACCGCGTTGCCGCCTCCAGCACCTCCAGCACGTGGTGGTAGTCCTCGCCGGTCGCGCGGGTCAGCCCGAGCTCGCAGGTGCGGTTGCATGAAGCGTGCACCTCGTCGCCGAGGTGGTGCACCTCCTTTGCCTCCTGCGTGGTAGCGGAATCGGTGAGCTCCGGGTGCAGCATGCCGCGGTCTCCCGCATACCCGCAGCAGCCCCAGTTCGCGGGCACGTGCACCTGCTCGGCCGCTGCGTCCGCCACCTTCTCCAGGTCGCCCTGGATGCCCAGGTGGGTGGTGGAACAGGTCGGGTGGAGGGTGATCGAGCCGACCTTGTTCGCCTCCGGCAGGCGGTCCAACATGTTCTCGGCCACATACGTTACGGCGTCGATGACCTCGATGCCGATGCTTTCTGCGATGTCGATCATGCCGTGGGTGCAGCTCGCGGCGTCCATCACCACCGGCAGCGCGCCGCCGCGGGTGGCCTCCATCAACGAGCGCTGCACGCGCGCCTCCAGCACCGCGTGGCCGGAGCGCATGCCTTTCGACGTCCACGGCGTACCGCAACAAAGCGAGTCCACGTCATCCGGGACGATCAGCGCCACCCCGGCGCGCTCCGCGAGCCGGACGAAGGCCTCCGTGGCCCCCACGCCGTCGCCCTGCGGGCCGAACATGGAGTTCACGCAGGCCGGCACGAACACCGCGGTGGGCTCAGCGGAGGCGTCGCCAATCACCGGCCCAAGTTTAGAGCGGGTGCGCCCGCCCTTGCTCAGCTCGGGCTGGTACTGCGGGACGGTGTCGGTGCCCGCCAGGGCGCGCGCTACGTCGGTGACCTTCTGCACCAGCTTGGTGGGCAGGAAGTACGCGCCGGTCAGGGCGGCGGACGCGGCCATGTTCGCCGGCCCCCACATCTTGGCCGCGGCGGTCCAGCCCGCGGACTCGGCAGCGCCCGCACCCTCCGCGCGCAGTTTCTTGATGAACTTGCCGGTGTCGATACCCACCGGACAGGCGGTCACGCACATCGAGTCCACCGCGCACGTTTCAATGCCCTGGTACTCGTACGCGCGGTCGATTTCGCGGACGGTCTCCATGTTTCCGTCGGCAAGCGCCTGCGCCCTCGCACGCCGCACCACGATGCGCTGACGCGGAGTCATGGTCAGGTCGCGGGAGGGGCAGACCGGCTCGCAGTAGCCACACTCCACGCACGAGTCAATCTCGGCCTCTACCTGGGCTTCCACCTTGAAGTTCTTCATGTGTTCGCGCTCGTCGTCGGTGATGATCACGCCCGGGTTCATCACGTTGTTCGGGTCGGCGGCGCGCTTGATTTCCACCATGACGCTGTAGAGCTCGTCGCCGTACTGGCGGCGCACGTACGGCGCCATGATGCGGCCGGTGCCGTGTTCGGCTTTGAGGTTCCCGCCCGCGCCGAGCACCAGGTCCACCATGTCCTCGTTGAAGCCGTCGTAGCGCTTTAAGTTGTCGTCGCCCTCGAAGCGGTCGGTGATGAGGAAGTGGATGTTGCCGTCCTTGGCGTGGCCGAAGATGACCGCCTCGTCGTAGGAGTAGCGGTCAAAGAGCTCCTGTAGGCCGCCGCAGGTGTCAGCGAGGTCCTCCACCGGCACCGCGATGTCCTCCAGCAGCGCGGTGGTGCCGGAGGGGCGTGCCTCGGCCACCTGCGCGTAGAGCCCCTTGCGGAACGCCCACGCCTCGCGGCCTCGCTTGGGTCGGTGGTGAAGCGCGCCTGGGTCTCCAGGTCGAATTCGGTGAGCAGCTTGGTGCCCGCGGCCTCGTACTCGCGCAGCTGCTCCTCCTCGTTTGCGTGGTACTCGATCAGCAGTGCCGCCTGGCCACCCAGCTCGAAGCCGTTGATCTGCTCCGGCACCGAATCAAAGGTGCGGCCGACCTTGATGGAGCGAGAGTCCATCAGCTCGAGGGTGGCGGCGTGGGAGTCGAACAAAGCCGGAAGCGACCGGGTGGCAGCGTCCAAGGACGGGTAGACGGCAATGGCGGTGGTCTTGAGCTTGGGTACCTCCACGGTGCGCAGCACCGCCTCGGCGATAAAAGCCAGCGTGCCTTCCGACGCCACGAGCAGGTGCTCGAAGATCTCAAGCGGCGCCTCGAAATCAAGGAACGCATTGACGTTGTAGCCCATCGTGTTCTTCAGCGCGAAGTGCCGCTTGATGGTCTCCACCGATTCCCGGTTGCCGCGCACTCGGCGCTTTAGGCGCTCGAGGGTGGCCACGAGCTCGGGCTCGGCGCCAGCGAACTGGGCCTCCGCGTCCGCGTCCGCGGTGTTGATCACGGTGCCCGACGGCAGCACGAACGTCATCGACTCGATGGTGTTGTACGTGTTGAACTCGGTGCCGCAGCTCATGCCTGAGGAATTGTTGGCAATCACGCCGCCCATCGTGGCGGCCCCCTCGGAGGCCGGGTCGGGGCCGAGTTTGCGGCCGTACGGCGCGAGGTGGGCGTTTACCTGGCGCACCGTGGAGCCCGGCTGAACACGCACGCGCTTGCCGCCGTCGAGCACCTCTACCCCGCGGAAGTGCTTACGCACGTCCAGCATGATTCCGTCACCGCCGCCCTGTCCGCACAGGGAGGTGCCTCCGGAGCGCAGCACCAGCGGGGTGCCCGAGGCGCTCGATGCCCGGAACGCCGCCGCCACGTCCTTCGCGTTGCGCGCCTCCGCCACCACCTGCGGGGTGTAGAGGAAGTGGGAGGCGTCGGCCGCGTACTTAATGCGGTCGATGAGCTCGGTGGATACGTGGCCGCCGGCGCCGAATTCGCGGGCCAGGTGCTTTGCGGGGGAAGAGACGGTTGCTGTCATGGCTCTACCCTATATCTGGCGGTGGGGCCGCGGTACAGGAACTCACAACACAACATTTCCTTCACAGTATTGACATATTGTTGGGTTTATACAACACTTCGTTCTGTGTCACCGAGAAAACAGCCGAAGGATCCGTTATATAACCGGATCCGCGTCCTGCGCGCGGAACGGGACATGTCGCGCGCCCAGCTCGCCGAGCTCATCGGCGTGAACCCGCAAACCGTCGGCGCGCTCGAGCGCGGCGACCACTCCCCCAGCCTCGACCTCGCGTTCCGTATCTGCGAAGTCTTCGGCCTGCCCGTCGAGGCCGTGTTCTCCCGCGAGGAGTTCGCGCCAATGTCAAAGGAGCTCTACACCCGATGAACCGCATGCACGCTCTCCGCGAGAAATACCCGCTCGAGGCTTCCCGCTTCCGCAGCCCCGGCGCCACCCGCGCCCTGATCATCATCTTCTTCGCCGGCGTCGTAGTGGCGGCCACGGCTGTGGCCGTCGGTCTCGCATCAGACATGCGCTGGCCCAACGTCGCCGTCATGGCCGCCGGCCTGATTCCCAGCATGTACTGCTGGACGATGCTGCGCGCGGCAAACCACGCCAAGGACACCGCACCTGATGCGGCGGTGGACGAGTACGAGCGCAGGGTCCTAGACGTGTGGAGGGGCCGCGCGCTAAAGGCCTATTCCGCTGCCACCGGGGTTGGCGGCATGGCATTTGTCATGGTCGGGGCGCTGCGGGACGCGCCGGATTCCACCGCACTCATGGCCGCAGGCTACTTCATGACCTTTACCTTCCTACTCATCTACCCGCTGCCCATGATCGGCTTCGCCATGACCTTCAACCGCAAGGAGACGGAAGTGTGACCACTGTCAAGGAGGCGCTGAGGCTGTAGCGGCTGCCGCGGAACACGGCGCTGCGACACCTCATCTCCCCGGGCACCGGGCGCCGCGGCACTGGGCAGGCTACTGCGCCGGGGTGGCGTCCGTGGCCGGCTTTGCGCTCGAGCCGCTGCCCGCCTCTCCGATCGCGCCGGCCAGCGACATGTCGCCGCAGGTGCCGGGGACGAAGAGGAGCAGCGCGGCAGCCAGGGCGCCGATGGTTGTACCGATCGCAGGACCGTTGTCGGCCACGAAGCGCGCGAGATCCTCGTTGTAGATGCCGGCCTGGCGCTGGATTTGCTCCATCTGCTCGCCGATGCCCGGCAGCTTCACCTGGGACAGACCTGCGCCAAGCAGACCCAGCACGGGGAGCAGCGCGAGGATGACACCGCCGGTGCCGGACATGCAGCGCTCGAGGCCCTTCTTGGAGGCGGCGGGGATGGTGATTACATCTCCATTGTTCAACGTCAGCGTGATGGAGTTGTCGCCGTTGCGCACGCCCTTAACCAGGTAAACGTCTTTCCTGCCCTCCAGAGTCTTCACACGGTCCTCGACCTTGCTGAGCCCTTCTCTCACCCTGCCCAACTCATCCTGCGACACCACTATGATCGAATTGCCAAGCGGATCAGTGATAGTGAACGTGCCATCCGGATTCTTCACCGCATTAGTGGACTGATCCACCTTGAAGTTGAACTTGGTGGGCTGGCCCTTCGAACCGAGTGTCAAGGCGAACGGGAGCTCAGTTGCATTGGCGTCCACCTCGAGGTCTACTTCAATCTGTTGCTCTGCGCCTGGGGTGAAGTTGTCTACGGGAACTTCCTTAGTCTCCCCGTTGGGAAGAGCAACGTTGATCGTCTTGATGGTGACGTTCCCGGTGTTCTTCACATCGAACACAAAGGTCCTCGTCTTCCCAGCAATCCGGGCAGGGTCGCTCACACCCTCGGGCTCCGCAGTGACAGGTTTGCCTTGAATTGCCTCGTCCTTGATGGTGCCCAGGGTCGCTTCAAAAGCCGGGTTCTTCGCTTCACCAGCGCCCGCCTTATCAGCCAATGTTGGCAAGGTAAGGAATCGGTTCTCTTTGTCGTAGCTCAGAACAATCGGATTGTCATTTGCGTCAATCTCAGTGATGTTGGCGTTGACGTAGAACTCACCGCCGTTGGAGTAATCCGCGGTTCCAAAATCCTCGTTGATAAGACGCACGACTGGCTTGTAAATCGTCCCAGCGATGCCGTGAATGGTGACGACCAAATTGCCGTTCTGGTCGTAGTCATAGTCGAACGTTACGCCGGCAGCTTCGACGTCCTCTGGCTTCTCGATCGTGCGGGAGATCTTGCTGTCTTGTTGATCGCCGTCCGGGAATTCCCAGAGAATTACTTGCGGAGTTGCGGCACCGTTAAAGGCCCAGTCGACCTTATCCCCATCCGTTTTCGGGGAAAGCACCACCTTGACGTCCTTCGAGAACGGCAGCCGCTGGTCTAAGCGGCGCAAGCGGACGGTATCACCCTCGATGGGTGATTCAGACAGGGAGCTGTAGACGTCCAAGCGAGGAAGGTACGGGCTCTCAACAATGCGGATCGTTTCGATCTTGCGCTCACCCAGACGAGCAACCTTGTCACCCGAGCCTGTCGTCTTCACAACCGCAGCCCATTCAGCTGGGAAGCGGGTGTAGTCCGCGCTGTTACCGACGCCTGCGTCTCCAGCGTAGTAGGCGAATATGCCTGCCGGGAGCGTGACAGTCAATTCGCCACTGACCAGATCCTCGACCGCTTCATCGAACTTGATGGTGGCCGAACCCGACGAGCGGCTGCTTAGTTGCGCGACCTGGGAACCACCGATCTCCAGCGGCACGTTATTTTGTGTCGTGGTCAGGTAGATACCGATTCCTGTACTCGTGTGGATCTTGTCGCCTGTATCGGGCAATGTGTAGGACGTCTGCGGGGTGATGGTCACAACGTCGCCGGCTTTGGCGTTAGCCACGTTGATCTTGAACTCGAGCTTTGCATCGGCAGCAAGCTCGCGGTAACCCGACTCAGCGGTTACTGCACCAGCGCGACGCACATTACCGGTAATGTCACCATTAGCATCGTAGAAACGGGACAGTGTCACATCCGCATTCGTGATGTGCGTTTCGTCAGCAGCCACCGCCGCCGGCAGGGCCACCGGGTTCACCGCAGCCGGAGCCACCGCCTGTACACCGCCGAGGGCCACGCCCGCGGCGACTGCAATCGCCAGGGTGCGCTTGGAAAATGCTCGGGACATCAACATTGTTCTCCTATCCAGTCCTGATCCAGGGGTTTCCCGGGTATGCTATAAGTTTAAACCCTTTTGGTTGCATTTTCCCAGGGTGGCTGATCATTCAGTGTGACGGTGGGCGTCGATAAGCAAAATCTTTCCCCTTTGAACGGTTTACTTTCCCCTTTGAACGGTTTACGCCGCCGCCTAACTGCTCGGCAAAGCAGAACACCACCGCGCCTGCGGAGGTGTAACCGCCGCGGGGCATACTGTCCGCATGACGCTAGGCAGCGGACCCCTCATCGTCCAATCCGACAAAACCGTCCTCTTAGAGGTCGCGCACCCGCAGGCTAATGAAGCGCGTGCCGCGCTCGCCCCGTTCGCCGAGTTGGAGCGCGCTCCCGAGCACATCCACACCTACCGCATCACCCCGCTCGCGCTGTGGAACGCGCGCGCCGCGGGGTTCGACGCCGAGCAGGCCGTCGACGTGCTCGAGCGCTACTCGCGCTTCCCCGTGCCACAGGCATTGCTTATCGACGTCGCCGAGACGATGGCCCGCTACGGCCGGCTCAAGCTGGTCAAGCACCCTGCGCACGGGCTGATTCTGGAGGCCGAGGACCCGGCCATCCTCACCGAGGTCACCCGCAGCAAGAAGATCAAGCCGCTCACCGGCCAGCCGATCGACGAGACCACGGTGCCCGTGCACCCCTCGGAGCGCGGCCGTATCAAGCAGGAGCTGACCAAGCTCGGCTGGCCGGTGGAGGACCTCGCCGGCTACGTGGACGGCGAGTCCCACCCCATCGAGCTCACCCACGACGGCTGGCAGCTGCGCGACTACCAGGCGCAGGCCACCGAATCCTTCTGGGAGGGCGGCTCCGGCGTGGTCGTGCTGCCCTGCGGCGCAGGCAAAACCATCGTCGGCGCGGCGAGCATGGCGCACGCGAAGACCACCACGCTCATCCTCGTCACCAACACCGTCGCCGGGCGCCAATGGCGCGACGAGCTGCTGCGCCGCACCACGCTCACGCCGGACGAGATCGGCGAATACTCGGGCGAGCGCAAGGAGATCCGCCCGGTCACCATCGCCACCTACCAGGTGGTCACACGAAAGACGAAGGGCGAGTACAAGGCCCTCGAGCTGTTCGACTCCCGCGATTGGGGCCTCATCATCTACGACGAAGTGCACCTCCTGCCCGCCCCCGTCTTCCGCATGGCCGCGGACCTCCAGTCCCGCCGCCGCCTCGGTCTGACCGCCACCCTCGTGCGGGAGGACGGGCGCGAAGACGACGTCTTCTCGCTCATTGGGCCGAAGCGCTACGACGCCCCCTGGAAGGAGCTGGAACTCGCCGGCTACATTGCTACTGCGGAATGCGTTGAGGTGCGAACGTCGCTAAGCGAAAGCGAACGGCTGACGTACGCCACCGCCGAAACCCGCGAGCGGTACCGCATCGCCGCGTGCAGCGCGTCCAAACTCCCCGCCCTCGAGCGGCTGCTTGCGATCCACGCCGGCAAACAGACGCTCGTCATTGGCGCATACGTGGAGCAGCTCGAGGACATCGCGGCGCGGATTGGGGCTCCGCTTATCGACGGCTCCTCCACAACCGCCAACCGCGAGCGCACGTTCGACGCCTTCCGGTGCGGCGAGATTTCCACCCTCGTCGTATCGAAGGTAGCCAACTTCTCCATCGACCTGCCAGAGGCCGCCGTGGGGATCCAGGTGTCCGGCACCTTCGGCTCACGCCAGGAGGAGGCGCAGCGCCTCGGCCGGCTGCTGCGCCCGAAGGCGGACGGCGCGGAGGCGCTGTTCTACACCATCGTGGCGCGCGACACCCTCGACGCGGAGTACGCGCAGCGACGCCAGCGCTTCCTGGCGGAGCAGGGGTACGCCTACCGGCTAGTGGACGCCGCGGACTTGTAACCTGCCTTTGCGCTCCTGCCTCTACACTTACGCCTTATGAACGAGATGAAGGTGTTCACATTCGACGTCGACGAGGCGTACGCCAAGCAGCACAACGAGCTGCAGCGCAATACCCGCAGCCTGGTGATCTCCGGTGTCGCACTCTTTGTGATCAGCCTGGTGGCGGCCGCGCTGATCTGGTTCTTCGTGGACCCTTCCTCCCACTGGCACGTGCTCGGCTCCGCCGGCCTCGCGCTCTTCGGCGTGATGATGCTGCTGGTCACCATCGCGATCCCGCGCGCCCTCGGCTCCGCACAGGACCTCTACAGCGCCCACCCGCTGGCCCCCGCTATCATCACCGAGGACCAGGGCACCACCGTGACCCTGACCGCGCTCGTGAACACCAACGTGGACCCCGAGGACCGGCCCCGCTGGGCGCTGACCTCCCTGGTGACCAAGCCGCTGCCCAACACCGCCGACACAGTGGGCACAAAGGTGCCCGTCGCCGCCGTTGGCGCTCAGCGCACCGCCCAGGAGCAGAAACGCTGGAAGACAATCACCCCGATGCCGATCGCGTGGGGCACCCCCGACCCCCAGGTGATCGCGTCCGCGCGGGGTGCGGTGCCGCAGGAGCAGTGGCGCAAACTCGAGCGCGCCTGCAAGCGAGAGGAGCTAGTGCAAGCCTCGAAGAAGGGGCTCACTCAGCTTTAAGCGCAGGACGCAGCGTCGCGCGCATCCCCGGCTGCGCCCACTGCAACCCGAGTGCTGCCATCAGCAGCACGGCCGGGAGCGCGAACCCGGCCCACGCGGAGCGCAGGTACACCGGCAACAACACAAGGGGCGTGAGCGCGAGCCCGAAGAACCGGAACGCCAGAATGGATGAGTTCAGCGCCGCCCCGCCCGGCGTGCGCAGCACCGAGTATGTCACCGTGGTTTGGATCCCCTGCGCGCAGGAAACCGCCACTGCCCAGAAGACAGCGATGGCCACCGGCCACGGCAGGTGCGGAATTGCGGCGATCGTCCCTGCCCCCGCCACCGCGCAGACGGTCATGATGGTGAGCGCACCAAATTTGTCCACTGAGGACCCGATCCTCGGGGACACGAAGAACGCCACGAGCCCGCCCACCATGATCACCAACCCGCGCTGCGATGCTGGCATGCCGAAGGCTGAATCAAGGTGGATGATGAGCACCGTGCCCATTCCGATGATGCCCGCCCCCAGCGCGAGAATAGTGAAGATGTGCACGATCATCGGCGACCAGGCAACCGGCTCGTCGACCCTCTCGCGGCGGATGGGCGCCACTGGCGGAACCCCCACCAGCACCATGGCCCCCGCCAACGCAATGACGAGCAGATGAATGAGCTGCCAGTTTGCAATGGACACCAACCCCGCCCCGAGCGGGCCCACGCAATTGCCGAGGGACTGCATGGCGAAGTACCGGCCCAACGCCTGCCCGAGCTCCTCCGGGGACACAAGCTGGCGCAGCATCAGCTGCAGAATCGGCAGTGTAAAAGCGTTAGAAAGCGCCATCACCACAATGCCTGCGATAAACCCGTTCCATGACGGCGCAACCCAGCAGAGCGCGGCACCCGCCGCCGTAAAGGCGTACGCGGTGCGCACCACAACGTGCGGGGGCACGTTCCGCACCAGGGCCGAGGAGAACAACATTGTTGACGCCAACGTGATCATGTACGCCGTCACCGCTAATGACGCGTGCTGGACAGGCTTGTCAAACGTGGCGGCGAACTCCGGCACCACTGCTACCAGCGACTGCGACGCGAACGGGCCGATCAACCCGCCGAGGTACACCATCCGCGTCTGCAGCGGCCGTCTATCCCACGCCATCGCCCTAGCCATGCCACGATCCTAGGAAAACGGTTCCTCAAGAGGGCACTCACCCGACGACGTTGCGGGTCAGCCGAAAGTACCGACGACCAAATCCCATGCCGCTCCCTAGATATTCGGCTGTTGGTAACGGGCGGCGCGGGGCCCGGTGGGAAATATGCCTGTATACCGGCCCGCGGCCGTGTGGTGTGGGCTCGGCGGTCTGTGGTGGTCTGCGGTGCCCTGGTTTTCGTAAATAGGCATATTGCAAAGAGGCATATTCTCCTACCATGGATCACCGACCTGGGGTTATGCCTGTTTGTGGGCGCGGGGCCGGTGGGGAATATGCCTGTTTACCGGCCCGCCGCGGCGTTGCCGGGTGGGCTCGGTGGCCTGTGGCGGGGGACCAGACCCCGTCTGGTCCCGGGGGTGCTGAAACTCGAAACCAGCACCTCGTTACCACCATGTTCGTATGGTGGTAACGAGGTGCAGTGTTCGAGTTCTAACGCATGGTGGGCCCGACCAAAAGGGGTGATGCCTGTTTCACCGGTGAGGGGTGAAAGCGCAACGGCCCCGCACGTGTGGTGTGCGGGGCCGTGGGTATTGAGTTGTTTTGGGTTGTTGGGTCGGCGGTAACCTACTCTCCCACACCCTCCCGGGTGCAGTACCATCGGCGCGGGCGGGCTTAGCTTCCGGGTTCGGAATGGGACCGGGCGTTTCCCCGCCGCTATGAACCACCGACACACATGTGGGGCCACACCTGGGTTGGTGTGGTGTGTCAGATACTGGTGAGTGGACGCGAACACACACACGTGTGTGTGGTTTCGTAGTTGTTTGCACGGTGTGTATGAGTACACGTAGGTGGTTGTGCGGGTTAATTGTTGGTGTATTAGTACCAGTCGCCTTGTGGTCATTACTGACTGTCTAGTTCTGGCCTATCAACCCAGTAGTCTCCTGGGAACCTCAAATGAAACCTCATCTTAAAACAGGCTTCCCGCTTAGATGCTTTCAGCGGTTATCCCTTCCGTACGTAGCTAACCAGCGGTGCTCCTGGCGGAACAACTGGCACACTAGAGGTACGTCCGTCCCGGTCCTCTCGTACTAGGGACAGCCTTCTGCAAGTTTCAACGCGCGCGGCGGATAGAGACCGAACTGTCTCACGACGTTCTGAACCCAGCTCGCGTGCCGCTTTAATGGGCGAACAGCCCAACCCTTGGGACCTACTCCAGCCCCAGGATGCGACGAGCCGACATCGAGGTGCCAAACCATCCCGTCGATATGGACTCTTGGGGAAGATCAGCCTGTTATCCCCGGGGTACCTTTTATCCGTTGAGCGACACCACATCCACAAGTAGGTGCCGGATCACTAGTCCCGACTTTCGTCCCTGCTCGACTTGTAAGTCTCGCAGTCAAGCTCCCTTGTGCACTTACACTCTAAACACCTGATTGCCAACCAGGCTGAGGGAACCTTTGGGCGCCTCCGTTACATTTTGGGAGGCAACCGCCCCAGTTAAACTACCCACCAGGCACTGTCCCCAACCCAGATCATGGGCCAAGGTTCAGGTATCCACTACGGTCAGAGTGGTATTTCAACAACGACTCCACAACCACTGGCGTGGCCGCTTCTCAGTCTCCCACCTATCCTACACAAACCGCACCGAACACCAATACCAAGCTGTAGTGAAGGTCCCGGGGTCTTTTCGTCCTGCCGCGCGTAACGAGCATCTTTACTCGTAGTGCAATTTCACCGGGCCTGTGGTTGAGACAGCAGGGGAGTCGTTACGCCATTCGTGCAGGTCGGAACTTACCCGACAAGGAATTTCGCTACCTTAGGATGGTTATAGTTACCACCGCCGTTTACTGGGGCTTAAATTCTCCGCTTCGGTATTCCTACCTAACAGGTCCTCTTAACCTTCCAGCACCGGGCAGGCGTCAGTCCGTATACATCAACTTCACGTCTTCGCACGGACCTGTGTTTTTGATAAACAGTCGCTCCCCTCTCTTCGCTGCGCCCACCCCCAGCTCAAACCAGCACGTGGCCATCACCGGGTGTGGTCCCCCTTCTCCCGAAGTTACGGGGGTAATTTGCCGAGTTCCTTAACCACAGTTCACCCGACCGCCTTAGTATGCTCTACCTGATCACCTGTGTCGGTTTGGGGTACGGGCCGTACATGCACATCGCTAGAGGCTTTTCTCGGCAGCACAGGATCACCAACATCACCCTTTCATGGGCTACGCATCACGCCTCACACACCATAGGGGCCGCATTTCACATGCCCCAGTGCTACACGCTTGCACCGCAATCCAATAAGCGGCTTGGCTACCACTCTGCGTCACCCCATCACTGACCTCCACGACTCAGGCCCCACGCATCAACCACCCACACACATCAAAGATGCGTGTGGGTAGCGTCAGGGTGGTTAGTATCACCGCTTCTGGTATAGGTCGCGCACATACGGGTACGGGAATATCAACCCGTTGACCATCGACTACGCCTGTCGGCCTCGCCTTAGGACCCGACTCACCCTGGGAAGACGAACTTGACCCAGGAACCCTTGATCATTCGGCGGATACGATTCTCACGTATCATTCGTTACTCATGCCTGCATTCTCACTCGCATGCAGTCCACCGCCCCTTACGATACGGCTTCACCCCACACACGACGCTCCCCTACCCAACGCAAAAATACGTTGCCGCGGTTTCGGCGGTGTACTTGAGCCCCACTATATTGTCGGCGCGGAACCACTCGACCAGTGAGCTATTACGCACTCTTTCAAGGATGGCTGCTTCTAAGCCAACCTCCTGGCTGTCTTCGCGATCCCACATCCTTTTCCACTTAGTACACCCTTAGGGGCCTTAACCGGCGATCTGGGCTGTTTCCCTCTCGACTATGAAGCTTATCCCCCACAGTCTCACTGCCATGCAACACTTCAACCGGCATTCGGAGTTTGGCTGACATTGCTAAGATGATAGTCCCGCTCAACCAACCAGTAGCTCTACCTCCGGCAAGCTCACATAACGCTGCACCTAAATGCATTTCGGGGAGAACCAGCTATCACGGAGTTTGATTGGCCTTTCACCCCTACCCACAGCTCATCCCCTCAGTTTTCAACCTAAGTGGGTTCGCGCCTCCACAACCTCTTACAGCTGCTTCACACTGGCCATGGGTAGATCACCCCGCTTCGGGTCCAGGACATGCCACTACAAACACCCATTTCGGATTCGCTTTCGCTACGACTACCCCACAAACGGGTTAACCTCGCGACATGCCGCTGACTCGCAGGCTCATTCTTCAAAAGGCACGCCATCACACCCAAAGTGGTGCTCTGACGGATTGTAAGCGCACGGTTTCAGGAACTCTTTCACTCCCCTCCCGGGGTACTTTTCACCATTCCCTCACGGTACTCAATTCACTATCGGTCACACTGAGTATTTAGGCTTACCGGGTGGTCCCGGCAGATTCACAGCAGATTCCACGAGCCCGCTGCTACTCGGGACATCACACAAATGCGACACACGCCTTCACGTACAGGGGCTCTCACCCTCTCCGGCGGCACATCCCAGCACCTTCCGCTAACACGCATCAACACTTCGCACACATGGCAGTGCATGCACAGTGACATCCCACAACCCCCAACACGCAACCCCTGCCAGGTATCACACGCATCAGGTTTAGCCTCATCCGCTATCGCTCGCCACTACACACGGAATCACAATTGTTTTCTTCTCCTGCGGGTACTGAGATGTTTCACTTCCCCGCGTACACCCCCACACAGGCTATGCATTCACCTGCAGGTCACACCACACAACTGGTGCGGGGTTTCCCCATTCGGACATCCTCGGATCAACGCTTCGTTGGCAACTCCCCGAGGCATAACGCAGCCTCGCACGTCCTTCATCGGCCCAGCATGCCAAGGCATCCACCGTACGCCCTTGATCAACAACACACACAAACAAACACACACATACTAAAACACAACAAACAAGAAGAAATCACACACAAACCAAACCCACACACACAAACAGCGCGCGCAGGCCTAGCTTGATGCTCGCGTCCACTCTCCAGTTCTCACACACCACACCCACACACCACACCCCAACCACAACAAGGCTAAAGCACAGTGCGCAGATCCAGGCACACACAACAAAGCGTGTTGCCCCAGACACCCGACAGCATGCCAACACACAAAACACTGCTTGCAAACACTTGATTGCGTAACCCACGCAGCCACACCACATGAGCGCCACACCCAGTGGCGCCGGTGCATGTCCACCTGGATTTTTCAATAACACGGTCGGCAGCCGCACCCACGGCGACTCAACCAACCACACCCCACAACCGTGAGGCAGAAAAACAAATAAGCTCCTTAGAAAGGAGGTGATCCAGCCGCACCTTCCGGTACGGCTACCTTGTTACGACTTCGTCCCAATCGCCGATCCCACCTTCGACAGCTCCCATGACAGGCCACTGGCTTCGGGTGTTACCAACTTTCATGACGTGACGGGCGGTGTGTACAAGGCCCGGGAACGTATTCACCGCAGCGTTGCTGATCTGCGATTACTAGCGACTCCGACTTCATGGGGTCGAGTTGCAGACCCCAATCCGAACTACGACCGGCTTTAAGCGATTCGCTCACCCTCACAGGCTCGCTGCGCGTTGTACCGACCATTGTAGCATGTGTGAAGCCCTGGACATAAGGGGCATGATGATTTGACGTCATCCCCACCTTCCTCCGAGTTAACCCCGGCAGTCTCTCATGAGTCCCCAACCAAATGCTGGCAACATAAGACAAGGGTTGCGCTCGTTGCGGGACTTAACCCAACATCTCACGACACGAGCTGACGACAACCATGCACCACCTGTACACCAGCCACAAGGGAAAGACTATCTCTAGCCCGATCCGGTGTATGTCAAGCCCAGGTAAGGTTCTTCGCGTTGCATCGAATTAATCCACATGCTCCGCCGCTTGTGCGGGCCCCCGTCAATTCCTTTGAGTTTTAGCCTTGCGGCCGTACTCCCCAGGCGGGGCGCTTAATGCGTTAGCTACGGCACGAACCCCGTGGAAGGGACTCACACCTAGCGCCCACCGTTTACGGCATGGACTACCAGGGTATCTAATCCTGTTCGCTCCCCATGCTTTCGCTCCTCAGCGTCAGTTACTGCCCAGAGACCTGCCTTCGCCATCGGTGTTCCTCCTGATATCTGCGCATTTCACCGCTACACCAGGAATTCCAGTCTCCCCTACAGCACTCAAGTTATGCCCGTATCGCCTGCAACCCCACAGTTAAGCTGCGGTATTCCACAAACGACGCGACAAACCACCTACGAGCTCTTTACGCCCAATGAATCCGGATAACGCTCGCCCCATACGTATTACCGCGGCTGCTGGCACGTATTTAGCCGGGGCTTCTTCTCCAAATACCGTCAAAATTCGTCTTTGGCGAAAGGAGTTTACAACCCGAAGGCCGTCATCCCCCACGCGGCGTCGCTGCATCAGGCTTGCGCCCATTGTGCAATATTCCCCACTGCTGCCTCCCGTAGGAGTCTGGGCCGTATCTCAGTCCCAATGTGGCCGTACACCCTCTCAGGCCGGCTACCCGTCGACGCCTTGGTAGGCCATTACCCCACCAACAAGCTGATAGGCCGCGAGCTCATCCCACACCGAAAAAACTTTCCACCACCGCCACAACACGATGGTCCTATCCGGTATTAGACCCAGTTTCCCAAGCTTATCCCGAAGTGCAGGGCAGATCACCCACGTGTTACTCACCCGTTCGCCACTCGAGTACCCCAGCAAGCTGAGGCCTTTCCGTTCGACTTGCATGTGTTAAGCACGCCGCCAGCGTTCATCCTGAGCCAGGATCAAACTCTCCACAAAAACGTTTCAGCAGAAACAGGCCGTGAAAAGCCCAAACCCAACCAAAAACAAACCAACCAACACCCACACACCACCAAAAACAGCAGCGCATAAATGCCAGGCTGGCAAAACAAAAAATCCTTCAATTACAAAAGCATTGGCCCACATCCCGACGGGGACAAAACACAAGACCAACACCGTGAACAATCACATGCCCACAAAGCAGCACCCACCATCAAAGGTTCGCAAGCACCACCACCAGCACACACCAACCAACACCCAAAAACAGGCACCAGCCAGCAATGCACCACACAGGCACACAACCAATCCACAAACAAAAAATGCATTGGCACACTATCGAGTTCTCAAACAACACACGCACACCCCGCTTCAGAGCTTATCGCTCATCCGCTGCGTTAGCTTGCACTACGTTACGTGGAAAGTTTTTTCCTGTCAACCCGGCGTTTATGTACCGGCTTCCCGGAGTTCACATCCCCGTAACCTCTATGCGTTTATTTTCGTTCCTCCCGCTCGTCTAGCCCTGTGGCCGGCCGCTCGGAAGCAACGGGTGAAGATATAACCACGCGCCAGAAACGCTTGCAAATCGCCAGGTCAATCCGCTTATCTGGCCACGCTTCACGGATTCCGTGACATGGAGCAACCCGGCGGGTATCGTAGATGTTGATACGTCATCTAACTTCGAGGAGCACCACCATGAAAGCGTTCGGATTCCTGAGCTTCGGGCACTACGCCCTCGGCGGCCAGCGCGGCCCGTCCGCGGAGAAGGTAGCCAACATCCACCTAGAACTGGCCCAAGCCGCGGACGAGATCGGCGTAAACAACGCATCGTTTCGCGTCCACCACTTTGTGCCCCAGGCATCCGCTCCGATGCCACTGCTCGGCGCTGTGGCTGCCACCACCAAGCACATCGAGGTGGGCACCGGCGTGATCGATATGCGGTACGAGAACCCGCTGTACCTCGCGGAGGAAGCCGCCTCGTTGTACCAGCTTTCCGGCGGACGGGTGGCGCTGGGCGTGTCTCGCGGTGCGCCGGAAGTGGCCGAGCGTGGCTGGGAAGCCTTCGGCTACACGGGTAAGGCCCCGAACGGCGCGGACGTGGCGCGCGACCATCTCGAAACGTTCATGGCCGCCGTTGACGGCAACGGCTTCGCCACAGCCGCGCCGCTGGGGCGCCAGTACCCCAACATGTTCCGGCCCGGCTCTGCCTTGCCGGTTTTCCCGCTCGCCCCGGAGCTGCGGAAACACATCTTCTACGGCTCCGGCACACACACTTCGGCGGAGCAGACCGCCCGGAACGGCCTCAACCTGATGTCTTCCACCCTGGTCTCTGAAACCACCGCCCAGACCCTTGGAGAGATCCAGGTGGATCAGATCAACCGGTACCGGGCCGCGTGGAAGGAGGCGGGGCACAGCTGGACGCCGCGCGTGTCGGTCTCCCGCTCCATCTTCCCCATCGTGGACGGTGCGGACATGCAGAGGTTCGGGATGCACGCCTCCGGCTCCGACCAGGTCGGCGTGTTGCCGGACGTCGGTGCCTCCACGTTCGGCCGCACCTACGCCGCCGAGCCAGACAAGCTCGTCGAGCAGCTCAAGGCCGATCCGGCCGTCATGGCCGCCGACACCCTGTTGATCACCATCCCCACCGGCATGGGCGTGGACGTGAACGTGAGAATCCTGGAGAACTTTGCCAAGTACGTGGCTCCCGAGCTGGGGTGGCAACCCAACACCGAGGGGCCGGTAACCGGCTACGCCATCGACTAAGGAAACCACGCAAAAGAAATCCCCCGGTCATACCGACCGGGGGAAATCGCACTAGGTGGAGCCGCCGGGAATTGAACCCGGGTCCTTCACCACCGCGCCAGGGCTTCTCCGTGCGCAGTCCGCGCGTGACCTCTCATCGGCCCTCCGGATCAGGCGAACATGTCCGGATGGTGGGCCCAGTCAGTGAAGAGTGTCCCTTCCAAGGCCCCACTGACAGGGCCGGAAGGCGAGTCCCCTAAGTCGACGCCAGGGACCGGAGCGGGGACATCCCCGGCCTGACGGACACGCAGGTCGCTTGCTCTAATACTTAGGCAGCGAGGGCGTAGTCACGCTGAGAGTTCTTCTCTGCGTTTATTAGTTGCAGCGACGCTCACGGTGGTCTCCTGCCTGCACCGGCACGCTTCCCCTGGCTTGGTCGATGAAGTCGAAACCAAAATCGACCCCTTCAACTACGAAGAAACGTAGGAAGGTGAACTTTAGCCCAGGGACGCGCACGTGCGCAAGGGGGCGCACGAACCACCGAGAGCGCTTAGGCGCGCTCGCCTTCCACCGGACGAACGCGGAGGAACTCGACCACGGCCTCGGGGCCGGCGTCAACGGCGAGGCGGGCGGCGCGGACGACCTGGGTGGCGTCCATCTTCGGGCGGTCGCCGTGCTGGGCGCCCGCGATCATGTCGGTGTCGGTGCGGCCAGGGTGCAGCGAAGTCACGCGGACGCGCCCCTCCTCTTCGAGGCGCAGGGAATCGGTAAAGCCGCGCAGGGCAAACTTAGAGGCGCAGTAGGCGGAGTTGCCCGGGTAGCCGTTGAAGCCGGCTCCGGAGTTGATGGTGATGATGAGACCACGGGAGCGTCGCAAAGCAGGCAAAAGCTCCCTTACGAGGGTGACGGGAGCGAGCACGTTGATGTCGAAGCTCTCCCTCCACTCGGCGTCGGTGAGCTCGGTGAACGGCGCCTTGTGCAGCACGCCGGCGGCGAGAACGAGGACGTCGAGCTCCGTGATCTCGCGGGCGGCGCGCACGATGGCATCAGTGTCGGTGAGGTCGACCTCGAATGGCTCGGCGCTCGGCAGCGCGCCCACAATATCGGAAGCGTCCTTCGACGCGCCCGCGTAAATGTGGTGGTCTTTGCCGAGCTCCTCGGCGATGGCGCGGCCGATGCCGCGGGATGCTCCAGTAACAAGTGCCTTCTTCATACGCACCCACCGTACTGAAAGCTAGGCTTTGATCCCCTTCAGCTTGCGGCCGAGGTCGCGGGTGATCTCGCGGTCCTCCGTGCGGCGCTTGATGTCGCGGCGCTTGTCGTAGTCCTGCTTACCCTGCGCGAGCCCCAGCTCGACCTTGGCGCGGCCGTCCTTGAGGTAGATGGACAGCGGCACAAGCGTGCGGTTGCCGTCCCTGAGCTTGCCGTCGAGGGAATCGATCTCTCGGCGGTGCATCAAAAGCTTGCGGGTGCGTCGCGGCGGGTGGTTGGTCCAGTGCCCGCGGGAGTACTCGGGGATGTGCATGTTGCGCAGCCACACCTCACCGTTGTCGATGGTGGCGAACGCCTCGACCAGAGATACTTTGCCCTCGCGCAGCGCCTTGATCTCGGTGCCCTGGAGCACGATGCCCGTTTCCCAGCTGTCCAAGATGGTGTAGTCATGCCGGGCTTTCCGGTTGGTCGCAAGAACGCCGGAGTTGCTCAGCTGCTGCTTCTTCTTCTTGGCCATAAGGTGTCTCATCCTACTACCCCGGCTCGGGGTGGCACCTATTTACGCACGTAGGAGCGCAGCGCGATCTGTGCGGCGAGACCGCCGACCACAATCGCGGCGAGGCCAACCAGCGGCATGACCGTCCACACCGCCGACTCCGGGACGTCGGCGATGAGCTGCGACGAATAAAGGTCTCCCAGCATCGAGTCGATCACCGAGCGCTTCCCCGCCCACACTAAAACGGTGGCCAGCACGGCGCCGAGGGCGACGGAGATGACCGCCTCGAGCACGAACGGGGCCTGCGTGAACCAGCGCGACGCGCCCACCATGCGCATGATGCCGATCTGCTCGCGGCGGTTGTAGGCAGCCAGCTGCACCATGTTCACGATGAGGAAGATGGCGGCCAGTCCCTGCGCGCCCGCGACGGCCCAGGTGACGTTGCGGAACGTGTCCATGGTGTTCGCGGCCTCCCGCACGGTGTCCGCCTGGTCCGTCACCACCGCCACCTGCGGCATGTCGCGGATCGCGTCCACGGGCGCGGTGTCGGACGGGTCCTTCAGGCGAACGTGCAGCGCCGCCGGCAGCGCGTCCGGGCTGGTCTCACGCACCAGGTCAGGCTCGGAATCCTGGAAGAGCTCCACGAAACGCTCGTAGGACTGCTGGCGGTTGCGAAAGGTCACCTGCTCCACGCGGTCGTCCTTCTGCAGCGCGTCGCGCACCTCCTGGCACTGCGGGCTGGAGCAGTCCCGATCATTGGCCGAAATGTCCTCGTCCAGCTCCACCATCACCTCGACGCGGTCTAGGTAGAGCGCCTTAGTGTCAGCTGTAGCTCGCGAGAGCAGCACGCCGGCGCCCACCAGCGCGAGCGACAGCGCCGTGGTGATCACCAGCGCGATGGTCATGGTGATGTTGCGGCCGAGGCCTTTGAACCCCTCGCGGAACACAAAACCCCAGTTCATTTACGCCCTCCCGTACACGCCGTTGGCGTCGTCGCGGACCAGTTTGCCCAGGTCCAGTTCCATCACGCGCCGGCGCATCTCGTTCACGGCGCGCGCGTTGTGCGTGGACATAACCACGGTGGCGCCGAGGCGGTTGATGCGGCCCAGCAGCGCCATGATCTCGTCGGCGGTGGCCGGATCCAGGTTGCCGGTCGGCTCGTCCGCCAGCACCAGCGGCGGCTTGTTCACAAACGCGCGCGCGATGGCCACGCGCTGCTGCTCGCCGCCCGAGAGCTCGTGCGGCATGCGCTTCGCCTTCGACGCGAGCCCCACCAGCTCCAGCGCGTCCGGCACCAGCTTGTCGATGCGCGCCTTGGACTTGCCGATCACCTCGAGCGCGAACGCCACGTTCTCGTACACGTTCAGCCGCGGCAGCAGCCGGAAGTCCTGGAAGACGTAGCCGATGGACTGGCGCAGCTTATTCACGTCCTTGCCGCCGAGGGCGTTGACATGGAAGTCGTTGAACCAGATGTCGCCGGAGGTGACGTTCTCCTCGCGGATCATCAGCTGCAGGAACGTGGATTTGCCGGAGCCGGACGGTCCGATGAGGAAGACGAAGTCCCCGTCATCGATGGTGAAGGACACGTCGTCCAGGGCGGGCCGGGTTGACGTGGGATAGACCTTTGTCACGTGGTCGAAACGAATCACGGCCCACACCTTACCTGTTACTGCTGGGACAAAAGAAGGCCTAAGGGAAAATGGGAGGAAGGGGGCGTCGAAAAGCAAAATGCCCCCGAAGGGGCTTGTTTTGCTTATCGACGATCCCTTAGTCGTTGATGTAGCGGTACTGCTTGTTGACGAACTCGTCGAGCGCGAAAACCGAGAGCTCGCGGCCGAAACCGGAGCGCTTCACGCCGCCGAACGGCAGGATCGCGGAGAAGTACTGACCGAGGTTGACGTGGATCATGCCGGTGTCGATCTGATCCGCGACCTTGGTGGCCTTCTCGATGTCCTCGGAGAAGACGGCACCGCCGAGGCCCTGGTAGGAGTTGTTGGCCAGCTCCACGGCCTCCTCCTCGGAGGAAACCTTGTAGATCTCCGCCACCGGGCCGAAGAACTCCTCGTAGTACGGCTCGGAGCCGACCGGGAGGTCGGTGAGGACCGCCGGGGAGAAGTACGCCGAGGTGTCATCCATCTCGCCGCCGGTGCGAAGCGTCGCGCCGGCCGCCACGGAGCGCTTGACCTGATCGTCGAGGATCTCGGCCGCGCGGCGCGAGGACATGGGGAAGTACTCGTTCTCGCCCGGGTTGGACGGGTCGCCCTTGGAGTAGGACTCCGCGATGTTGACCATCTCGTCCACGAACTGGTCGTAGATGTCCTCCATGACGATGATGCGCTTGTTGGAGGTGCAGGCCTGGCCGGCGTTGTGGACGCGCTTGTCCCAGGCCTCCTGGGCGGCGGCGCGGATGTCCGCCGCGTCCAGCACGATGTACGGGTCGGTGCCGCCGAGCTCGAGCACCACCTTCTTCAGGTTCTTGCCGGCGGTCTCAGCCACCTTGGCGCCGGCGCGCTCGGAGCCGGTCAGCGACACGCCCTGGACGCGCGGGTCCGCGATGATGGTCTCGATCTGCTCGTGTGTGGCGTAGACGTTGATGTACACGCCGTCCGGCAGGCCCGCGTCCTTGAGGATCTGCTCGAACGCGGCCGCGGACTTCGGAGTGATCTCGGCGTGCTTGAGGATGATGCAGTTGCCGTTCATCAGGTTCGGGCCGGCGAAGCGGGCGATCTGGTAGATCGGGTAGTTCCACGGCATGATGCCGAGGATGGTGCCCAGCGGCAGGCGGCGAACCACCGCCTTGCCGCCCGGGACGTCCACGTTCTGCGGCGCGCAGTGCTCCGGCGCGTTGTCCGCGTAGAACTGCATGATGTCGCCGGAGAAGTTCATCTCCCACTCGCCTTCCGGAATGGGCTTGCCCATTTCTTCGGCGGCGATCTTGGCCAGCTCATTTGCGCGGTCACGCAGCAGCTGGGCAGCCTTGGAAACGATCTCGGCGCGCTCCTCGTAGGTGGTGTGGCGCCAGGAATCGAACGCCGCGGCGGACTTGTCCAGGATGTCCTGGATCTCCTGGTCGGTTGCGAAGTCGAAGGTCTCCACAATCTCGTTGGTCACCGGGTTCTGCACGCGGTAGCGGTTCTCAGCCATGGTTTCCTCGTTGTCCTCTCAGTTGGGTTTTGCGAAATGGTGTACGTGTGTGAACTCTATCACTATGCGCCCGGGTTGTAAGACCCGTCGCGCATCTTGATGCCCTCGTCCTGGCCCATGTACGAGGTTTCCTCGGTCAGGGCATCGCGGATGATGCCGTGGTTCTGCTCCTGCTCGGCCGCCAGCGCCTCCGGGTTGGCGTAGAGGAGGTCGAAGCGCTGGCGCACGAGCGGCATGTCGAGCTCGAGGAACGGGCGCATGACGGACTGCGGGACGTTGTAGAAATCCGCGATCTCATCGCCGTGCATGATGCGGGTGTTGGCGTAGATCCAGTCATTGATGGACTCGTCCGGGAACGGCAACAGGCCCTTGGCGTTGGTGAGGAAGCCGCTCATCAGGGCATCCACCAGGGCGCGGGAGGAATCGTTCGGCTCGCCGTCGACGGAGTGAATCGCGTCGATGGTCTCCTGGGACGCCGCGATGTCCGTCTCGGGCTCGAGGATGTCCTCCGGGATGCCCAGCATGCGGCCGACCACGCGCCAGAGGTAGAACACGTCCTGCTCCTGCTCCAGCGGCAGGGTGTAGCCGAGGTTGCGCAGGTAGGTGAACGCGATGTAGGTGAAGTCGAACCAGGTGCGGAACATGTCGAACTCGCTGATCGGCGCGCCCCACTCGCTGTAGTCGAGCCCCAGCTTGTTCTGCACGCGGCGCACGTGCGCGTGCATGGCGCGCACCATGCCGGTGTGCAAGAAGCTCAGGTTCCCCGGGCGCAGGCCGTCCTTGAGGTACACGGAGTAGATCCAGTTGGTGGTGTACGCGAGGCGGTGCACCGCGCCCTTGGTCAGCTCGCC
This sequence comes from Corynebacterium bouchesdurhonense, assembly GCF_900078305.2. GTDB lineage: Bacteria > Actinomycetota > Actinomycetes > Mycobacteriales > Mycobacteriaceae > Corynebacterium > Corynebacterium bouchesdurhonense. Next base: position 1,084,644 of record NZ_LT546028.1, on the reverse strand, counting down.
GGTGTTCACCAGCACGTCTGCGATGGACGGCGCGGCGTAGGTGTGCACCAGAGCGCCCGGGCCGAGCGAGAGGTTGTGGGCCAACACCGGAATGGACAGCGCCGCCTTCTGGCCGCGCTCGACGCGGTCCCAGTCCACGCCCTCGAGCGCCTTGTTCATGTCCTCCACCAGCGCGGCCACTGTTGGGATGGTGTCCTCGCCGGCTTCGCCCTTGGCCAGGGCGTCGCGCAGCGCGGGCATGATCTCGCGCACGGGCTGGCCGCCGGTGTACAGCGCGTCCGCCACCGGGTCCGTCGCCCAGTAGGCCCGCTGGAAGCGGCTGGCGCGGTCCTCGCCGAAGCGGGCGACGAACTCCTCGCGGGAGCCGCGGTTGGCGGGCCATTCGTCGCGGTCGTAGAAGTCGTCGGCAAGCGGCTGCTCGGTGAAGATCTCGGTCATGGTTCTCTCCTTCTATCGGGTTGGGCCAAGTTGTTTGGGCCTAGTGGGTGGGCGCGGTTAGCGCTGGGCTTCCTTGGACGTGTCGTGCAGCGAGTAGTCGCGCTTGGTGTCCGGCTCGTGCTCGGTGATGTAGGTCTCGATCTGCTTCAGCACGTCGCTCCACGGCGGCTTGCCGTCGGCGGCCTTACGCACCTTGGCGGCCTCGGCTCCCGGCAGGCGGTCGCGCACGCGGTAGGCGGCGGCCTCAGCGCGGGCCTTGGCCAAGAACCCCGTCTTCCACACCAGGTAGTTCGTGCCCTCGAAGCGGGAGCCCTTGACCATGAACTTGGTGTCCTCGTCCCCGATCACCGTGGCCAGGCCGCCGAGCACCTGGGCCGGCATCTTCTCGTCCAGCTTCTCCAGCACGCTCATCAGGGCGGTGGCCACCTGCACGTGGTAGCTGGAGGAGTAGCCGCCGTTGGCGTAGATGAAGTCGGTCATCTTGCGCATCTCGTCGCCGGTCTTGGGAATCAGGCGCTCCTCGGCGCCCATCAGGTGGAGGACCCACGCCCAGTACATGGCCACGTCGTCCCAGTCGCGGCCGGAGTGCGGGCGACCGAAGAACTCGTCCACGGCGATCGGCATGAGCGCGAACCAGCCCTCGCCGGAAACGAGGAAGCTCGAGCCGATGGGGCGGCCGAACTGGTTGTAGTGCTCCGGGCCCCAGAGCTTCTCCAGCCCGCGGTTTGCCTGGGCGTGCAGCAGGCGGACGCGAACGGCGGCCTTGAGCCCGTCGGAGTAACGGTCGAAGACGCCCTTGCGCCCGAGGTCGACGAAGAACTTCACCGTCTCCACCGTGCGCTGCATGGCCTTGAACTCGAACATGCCGGTCTCGCCCGTGGCGGCGGAGGTGCGGTCCTCCATCGTCGTGGCCCAGAACGCGAACGCGATGGAAAGCAGCTCGGCGGACGGCGTCACGTTGTAGTAGGCCACGCGGCCGCGCTCCGCGGCCTCGAGATCGATCCACTCCGGGATCTCATCGACGTCCTTGAAAAACTCCACGAGCTCCGGCGAGGGGTCCTCGACCTTGTCGATGCCCTCGGCCAGGGCCTTCTCAAAGTCGGCGCGCGCCTTTTTCGGACCCTCGCGCTTAAACGCCTCAGCCAGCGCGGCGCCCTTCTCGTCGGTCTGCCACATGTGGTCGTCCAAGAGCTTGGTCTGCGGCGAGTTGTAGCCGTCCCAAGTGTCAGCCACGGTGTGCCAGCGGTCGAAGAGGTTGTGGCGCAGCGTGGACCAGCCCGGCGTCTTGGTGCGGCGCTCCGGCGCGGGCCGCAGCGGCATGCCCTCGCGGTAGAAGTACCGGAAGTCCTCGTAGGGGTTGTCGGACATGGGCAGCACCTGGGGGGCCGATGCGTGCTCAGCAGCGTGCTCAGATGGAGCTGTGCGCTCAGTATCTGCGTCGATGCGTGATGTCATGGTCGTCCTTTCCAGTGGAGAGGGGTAGATTCCGCGATCCGGACAGCAGCCTGGTGTTCTATGGATAACGTTCTGCGCACGGATGTGCAATGGCTCACGTTTCGCGTTCCCCGATGGTATACATAACAACGTCGGCGGACAACCGTTTTCGCGCAGAACTTTCTCGGAGCACCACCCGGTGCCTACCGCGACCTAGCGGGACACCCGCACGAAGGAGATCACCATGAACGCCATGAACGCTGCCACCACAAGCAACGTCGAAACCCAGGCCACCGTCCCGCTCACCGTGGTCGACGTGCAGCGCACCGCGGACACCATCGCGCTCATCACGCTCCGCACGCAGGACGGCCAAGCCCTGCCCGGGTACGAGCCCGGCTGTCACATCGACGCGCACCTGACCACCGAGGCCGGCGAGCCGATCACCCGCCAGTATTCCCTGTTCACCATGTCCCCCACCGGCAATGAGCAGGGCCTTTACGGCGTCGAGGTGACCCGCGAGCACTTCGCGTACGGCGGCGCCGCGGCAATGTACCGCCTCGAGCCGGGCGACACGCTGCGCATCTCCGCGCTTCGCAACAACTTCCCGCTTGCGAAGGGAGCGTCCCGCTCCATCCTCGTCGGTGCGGGTGTGGGGATCGCCCCCATCTTTTCCCTCGCTCGGGGGCTTGCGCTTGCCGACGCCACCTTTCGCGTCATCTACTTCGCAAGCAGCGCCGAAAAGGCCGTCCTCTCCCACCTCATCGAGGAGTATTGCGCCGACCGCACCCGCAACGTCTTCGCCTCGGGCGCCCGCGAGCAGCAGGCCGACATCGTGCGCGACGCGATCCGCGAGCACGGCGGAGACCCAGAGACCACTCACCTCTACGTGTGTGGCCCCCAGGGCTTCATGGACGGCGTGATTGAGGTTGCCGGGGAGACGCTCCCTGCGCGCAATATCCACTGGGAGGCGTTCCGGCCCACTGAGGTGGCGCTCGCGGGCAACCAGTGCGCAGATGGGGCGTTCGAGATCGAGTTCCGCGGCATGTCGATGGAGGTCCCGGAGGGCAAGTCGGTGCTCGACGTGCTCGAGGAAGAGGACCTGCCGATCATGTCCCAGTGCGCCGAAGGCACGTGCGGAACCTGCGTGATGCGCGTGGTGGAGGGCACCCCGGATCACCGGGACAGCGTGTTCACCGAGGATCAGCACGAACAAGGCGCCTTCGCCACATGCGTCTCGCGCTCGCTGAGCCCCACCCTGGTGCTGGAGCGCTGGCGCAACGCGCTGGCGTAGGCGTTGAGATGTTTGGGCGCCTAGAGCAGGCGCACCATCGCCACGCCGATCAACACTGTGGCGAGACCGGCGAGGCGGTACGGGGTGGGCAGCGTGCGTCGCCCGCCGGTGCCGATGCCCAGGGATTCCAGCACTTGCCCGCAGATGATGTTGCCCACGAGCGCTGCGATCACCGTGGTACCGGTGCCCAGGATCGGGGCGAGTGCCGCTCCCCCGAAGACGAAGAAGGCCCCGAGCACGCCGCCGAGCCACATCCACCAAGGACCCGGCGCGATGCCGCTGGCCAGCGCCCGGCGCGGCCCGGGCAACGAGAGCGCGAGCGCGAGAAGCACGAGAACGCCCACGGCGAGCGAGATCTGACTCGCCTGCACGGGGCTTCCGAGAGCGCTGCCGAGCCGGCCGTTCACGGCCGTCTGGACGGCGGAACCCATGCCCATCAGCACGCCTGCGGCGCGCAGCAGCCACACGCCCGGGCCGGCGGCTGATCCCGTCGCCGCCTGCCGGCGAGGGATTTCCAGCACCATGGCGATACCCAGCACCACAATGGCCGCGCCCGTCAGGCGCAGGGCCCCAACCGGCACGCGCGGGGACTGGAAAAGGCCGAAGCGGTCGATGACCAGCCCCATGATGGCCTGCCCGAGAATGGGCAGGATCACTGTCTGCACGGCGCCGAGCTTGGGAAACAGCACGATGTTCCCGGCGATGAACAGGACCCCCATGAACCCGCCGAGCCAAATCCACCAAGGCTCGCGCGCCGGGACCGAGAGATCCGGGATAAGGGCGCCGGTGGAGGTGAACGCGAGGGCGGAAGCCACCGCCACCGCAACGACGAAGGAAACGAAAGAAGCGCCGATTGGGGAACCGACGCTTTGCCGCAACCGGGTGTTCACCACCGTTTGGACGGGCACGATCGCGCCCACCAACATCGCGAGGATCAGGAACACCCGGGCGCCTTCTTTCTCTTCTGGGAGTTACTCGTCGGTGGGGATCTCCCCCATCGACTCCATCATCTTTGCCACGTAGCCCGTGTTGATCTCGCCGGAGCGGAACTGCTCGGAGTTGAGCAGGTGGGCCTGGAACGGCGCGGTGGTGACTACGCCGTCGACCTTGAGCTCGTCGAGGGCGCGGAGCATTCGCTCGATGCACTCGTCGCGGTCCTCGGCCCAGCAGATCAGCTTGCCCACCATCGAGTCGTAGAACGGCGGGATGGTGTAGCCGGTCTCGATGTGCGTGTCCATGCGCACGCCGAACCCGCCCGGAGCACGGTAGTGCTCGATCTTGCCAGGGCGCGGAGCGAAGTTCTCGTTCGGGTCCTCCGCGTTGATGCGGCACTCAATCGCGTGGCCGCGGATCTGGATGTCGTCCTGGGTCAGGCGCAGCTTCTGCCCGGAGGCAATGCGTAGCTGCTCCTTGATCAGGTCGACGCCCGTGATCATCTCGGTCACCGGGTGCTCGACCTGGATACGTGTGTTCATCTCGATGAAGTAGTACTTGCGCTCCACGTTGTCGAAGACGAACTCGATGGTGCCGGCGTTTTTGTAACCCACCTCTTTGCAGAGGTTGATCGCGGCCTGCTGGAGGCCGGCGCGCAGTTCGTCGTCGATAGCCGGCGAAGGCCCCTCCTCGATGAGCTTCTGGTTGCGGCGCTGGGAGGTGCAGTCGCGCTCGCCGAGGGCGATCGCGTTCTCACCGTCCGCAAGCACCTGGATCTCGATGTGGCGGATGTCGGTGAGGTAGCGCTCGATGTACACCGAGGAGTCGTTGAACGCGGACTGCGCCTCGTTCATGATCTCGTTCAGGTCGCGCTCGAGGGTCTCCTCCTTCTCCACCACGCGCATACCGCGGCCGCCGCCGCCGGCAGCGGCCTTGATCAGCAGCGGGAAGCCGGTTTCCTTGGCCACGGCCAGGGCTTCCTCGAACTCGGTGACCACGCCGTCGGAGCCCGGAACCGTGGGGACGCCGGCGCGCTTGGCAATCTTCTTGGCCTCGATCTTGTCGCCCATAAGGCGGATGTGCTCGGAGGACGGACCGACGAAGCCGATGCCCTCGTCCTCCACCATCTTCACAAAATTGGCCTTCTCGGACAGGAAGCCGTAGCCCGGGTGGATCGCATCCGCCTTGAACGCCATCGCGGCGCTGACCACGAGCTCCGGGGAGTTATAGCTCTTCGCTGCGTTGGCCGGGCCGATGCACACGGCCTGGTCCGCCTCCTTCACGCCGAGGGAATCCTTGTCGCCCTCCGAATACGCGAGGATGGACTTGATGCCCAGCTCCTTGCAGGCGCGGATGATGCGGAGTGCGATCTCGCCACGGTTGGCGATGAGCACGCTGCCCAGCAGCTGTTCGTTCTCTGCCATGTTGGACGTCCTTTACCTACTTCGCTTTACGCCTACTTCGGCTCGATGATCATCAGCGGCTGGCCGTGCTCGACCGCGTCCTCGTTGTCCACGAGAATCTCGGTGATGGTGCCGGCGGTCTTCGCCTCGATGTTGTTCATCAGCTTCATCACCTCGACGATGCAGAGCACCTGGCCGACCTCGACGGTGTCGCCGACCTTGACAAACGGGTCCGCGCCCGGCTTCGGAGAGGCGTAGAAGGTACCCACCATGGGGGACTTGACCTCGACGCCGTTGGAGGAGGCGGCGGGAGCCGCGGGCGCCTCGGCCTTGGGAGCCTCAGCCGGGGCTGCCGGGGCTGCCTCAGCATTCGGAGCCTCAGCCGGGGCTGCCGGGGCTGCCGGAGTTGCTTCGGCCTTCGGAGCCTCCGGGGCCGGAGCGGCGGGTGCAGCGGGGGCTGCCGGAGCCGGGGCGGCCTTGAGGTGGCTCAGGCCGCCCGGGGTCTTGGACATGGCCAGCTCGATGTCGCCGTAGCGAATGCTGAGCTCCTCGATGTCCTTGGACTGGTTGACCCACTCGAGGAGGGACTTGAGCTCGGTGAAGTTGGTGGTGTCAGACATGGTTACTTCTCTCCTTTGGTGAGGTTGATTTCGAGGTCGTCGGTCTTGAGGTGGAACTCGCCTGCGGTGGTGGTGTCGTAGATCTTCTTGACCAAGGAGGTCAGCTCGCCGCCGGGCACGCCTTCGCCCTGGCCGGAGCGGCCCTCGGCCACGAAGCGCTTCATCTCGTCCACGTGGTTGCCCGGGATGTTCGCGCGCAGCAGCAGGGTGTCGATGTCGTCGTCCGGGTACTGCTCCTTGAGCGCCGGCAGCGCAGGTGTGAGCTCGGGGCGCTCCTCCTTGATCTCGGAGGAACCGTTGGCCTTAATCTTCTCCAGCGCGTCCGGGTCGATCGGGGCGAGCGGCTCGCCGTAGTAGCCAAGGGCGTACTTCTTGATCTCGTTCGGAACGACCGAGTAGCGCTCGCCGGAAATCACGTTCATCACGGCCTGGGTGCCCACGAACTGGGCGAACGGGGTGATCATGATCGGGTAGGCCAGCTCCTCGCGCACGCGGGCCGTCTCGTAGAGCAGATCCTCGAAGCGGTCCGACAGGCCGGCGGTGGCCAGTTGGGACTCGAAGTTGGTCAGCATGCCGCCGGGCAGCTGGTGCATGTAGTGCACGCCGTCGTAAGCGCGGGGCTTGCCCACCGGCTTGTCCTCGCGGTCGGCGATCTCCTGGATCTTCTTGCTGGCGGCGTCGACGCGCTCGTCGTCGATATTGACGGTGTAGCCGAGGGCGCGCAGGTCGCGGGCGAGCGCCTGGGTTGCGGGTTGGCCCTGGCCGTTTGCCAGCGGCGCGATCGAGGTGTGAATGGAGTCCACGCCGAGCTCGGCGCCGTAGATGTAGGTCAGCGGGGACAGGCCGGTCAGGGAGTGGGTGTGAACCTCGAGCGGCAGGTCGTCGCCGATAGCGCTGCGGATGGCGGGGATCAGCGTCTTCATGCGGTCCGGGGTGAGCAGGCCGCCGGCGTCCTTGAGCATGATGCGGTCGACGTTCGTGCGCTCGACGAGTTCCTGCGCCTTGTCGATGTAGAGCTGGTCGGTGTGGACCGGGCTCAGGCAGTAGGACAGGCAGCCGTAGGTCTCCGCGCCCAGCTCCTTGGCAAGGATCAGGGTATCGGCGATGTTGTCGATGTCGTTCAGGCCATCAAAGGCGCCGATAACGCGGAAGCCGTTGGCGTAGAGCCGCTCGACCCAGGTGTGGATGACGTCGTCCGGCAGGAAGTCGAAGGACGCGAGGTTGCGGGAGCGGATCATGGCGCGGAACTTGGTGCCGGGTGCGGCCTCGTGCACCGCGCGCACGCGCTCCCACGGGTCCTCGCGGAGGTAGCGCACCGGGACGTCGAACTGGATCGGGGCCACCAAGTCCACGTGCTCGAAGCCGGCGTTGGTGATGTCATCGAGCAGGTCAAGGATGTGCTCGGTGCGCATGCGAGTCGCCCAAATGGACTGGTGGGCGTCGCGCAGGGTTGTGTCGATGATCTTGATTTCGCGCTCGCTGTCCGCGGGGCGTCCGCCCGCGGCGAAGATTTCAGCGAGGCTCTCCGTGCTCAGTTCTTCTGGACTGAGAGCTGCCATAGTTGCCTCCTTCAAAACACCGGACCCGGGGCATCTTCGGGCGATCTGCGCCCTCGTGGCGGTGCCTCCGTTGCGCACACTGTAACCGCCTTCAAATGTGTCGCGTGACATATACGGAGTGGATTCAGGGAAATCCCACGTTCTCGCACTGGGGAGCGTCGACAAGCATGCCCCCGAAATGGGGTGCGTAGAGCGACAAGAGGTTCGTCTAGCGAACACAGGAGCCATTCGACCTGCGGAAACCCGGCACGGTGCCGCGGGATGTAAGGGTGTGGAAAATGTTTCAACTAACTCGCGGGTGGTCAATGTGACGCACGTTATAGTTTCCCGACACAAGCACTACCGGAACTGAGGGAGGAAACGTGACCCAACCGCACCCCATGGGCAGCACTCACATCGAGGCGGACCGCCCGGCGGACAAGAAATCGCTGTTTGCCAGCGTGATCGGCCAGCTGCTCGAATGGTTCGAATGGAGCTCCTACGCCGTGTTCGCACCGTTCATCGCGCCGGCGTTCTTTAACAAGACGGACCCCACGTCCGCGCTGCTGGCAACGTTCGGTGTCTTCGCCATCGGCTTTCTGGTGCGCCCCCTCGGCGGCATCGTGTTTGGCCACATCGCGGACCGGCACGGCCGCAAGAACGTGCTGATGACCACCATCCTCATCATGGCCGGCGCCTCCGTGGTAATCGGCGTCATGCCCACCTATGAACAGATCGGCGTCTGGGCGTCCGTGCTGCTGCTGGTGGTGCGCGTGCTGCAGGGCTTCGCACACGGCGGCGAATCCGCCACCGCCAACAGCTATATCCCGGAGATCGCGCCGCGCGAGCACCGCGGCAAGTGGGGCTCGATGGTCTACATGGCCATTTTCGGCGGTTCCGTGATCGCCTACACCCTCGGCGGCATCATCTCGCTCGCGCTGACGGACGAGCAGATCGCAGCCTGGGGCTGGCGCATCCCGTTCTGGCTCGGCGCCGCAGCCGCGCTGGTTGCGCTGTACCTGCGCCGCCACATGAAGGAGTCCGAGCACTTTGAGGAGCTCAAGGACGACGCCCCCGCCACCGACGCGATCCCGGCCGGCCGCCCCGCCAACACCCGCTCGCAGACCGTGAACATCCTCCTGGTCATCGGCATGGTCTCCGGCGTGACCTCCGCGCACTACGCCTGGACCTCCTACGTGTCCACGTACGCCATCTCGCACCAGGGCATGTCCACGCAGGGCGCATACTGGGTGACCGTGGTGGCCCAGACCGCCGGCTTGATCGCCCTGCCGCTGTGGGGTGCGCTTTCCGACCGCATCGGCCGCAAGCCGGTCATGTACACCTTCGCCGTGCTGATGGCGCTGCTGCAGATCCCGCTCATGGGGCTCATCGACGACCGCCCGTGGACCCTGCTCGTCGCCTCCACGCTGGCCATCATCACGGTGGCTGCCGGCGGCGCGCTGCTCTCCCCGGTTATGGCGGAGGTCTTCCCCACCGCGCAGCGCACCCGCTCGATCGGCCTGGCCTACTCGCTGTCCGTGGCTGTGTTCGGCGGCACTGCGCCGTACATCTTCCAGTGGTTCACCGCGCACGACCTCGCGTGGGCGTCCGGCACCTACGTCATGGTGCTGTGCGTGCTCACGATCGTGTCCATGAAGATCCTCCCGGAGACCAAGGGGATCGACCTGCGCGAGGCGTAAACGGGGCGTAAACGGGGCTTTAGACCGGGTTGAGGCCCGGTTTAGGCCCCGTTTTGCTCCGCCATGCGCCAGCGGATGCCGGCCTCGAGGAAGCCGTCGATATCACCGTCGAGCACCTTCTGCGGGTCCCCCACCTCGTACTCGGTACGCAAGTCCTTGACCATCTGGTACGGGTGCAGCACGTAGGAGCGCATCTGGTTTCCCCAGCTGGCGTTGCCGCCGGCGCCGAGCGCATCCATCTCGGCCTTCTCCTCCTGCCGCTTGCGCTCGAGGAGCTTGGACTGCAGCACGTTGAGAGCCGACGCCTTGTTCTGGATCTGGGACTTCTCGTTCTGGCACGTCACCACGATGCCGGTGGGCAGGTGGGTGATGCGTACGGCGGAGTCCGTGGTGTTCACGCTCTGGCCGCCCGGCCCCGAGGAGCGGTAGACATCCACGCGGATGTCCGAGTCCGGAATGTCGATGTGGTCCGTCTGCTCCACCACCGGCAGCACCTCCACCTCGGCGAACGAGGTCTGGCGGCGCGCCTGATTGTCAAAGGGCGAGATGCGCACCAGGCGGTGCGCGCCCTGCTCCACCGAAAGCTGGCCGTACATGTACTCGCCGTGCACCACGAAGGTGGCGGACTTAATACCGGCCTCCTCGGCGTAGGAGATGTCGTACACGTCCACCTTGTGTCCGGCCTTCTCCGCCCAGCGCACGTACATGCGCATGAGCATCTCGGCCCAGTCGGCCGCGTCCACCCCGCCCGCGCCGGAGCGGATGTTCACCACCGCTTCTCGCTCGTCGTACTCCCCGGAGAGCATGGTCTGCACCTCCAGCGAATCCACCAACGCAGCTACGTCCGCCAGCTCTTCGTCGGCCGCGGAGGTGTCGCCCTCCTCCTCGGCCAGCTCGTACATCACCGGCAGGTCCTCGATGCGCGAGCGCAGCGAGGTGACCTTGCGCAGTTTGGCCTGCACGTTGGACAGTTCGGTGGTCACCCGCTGCGCGTGCGCGGGGTCGTCCCACAGGCTCGGGTCCCCCGCCTGGCTCTCAAGCTCCCGCGCGCGCTCGCCCAGCGCGTCCAAGTCCATCACCTTCTCAATGGTGGTGAGGGTGGAGCCGAGGTCCTTGATTCGCGCTTGAGTCTCCGGGTGCATAGCGGCCAAGTCTAGCCAATCACCCCCGTGTCCCCGGCAGACGGGATACACTGCTGGTTGCCCCGACACGGGTGCCCGAGGCATCGGGCTGAGATCGCGCTGACGCCCGCGCGAACACCGTCTGAACCTGTCTGGTTAGCACCAGCGAAGGAAGTAAAGGAGCAGGCCATGCCTGACATCTACGCGCACGAAATCCACCCGAAGCACGCTTACGCCCCGATCCGCCAGGGCGGGCTCGAGGTGCCGGAGACCGCGATCGAGCTGGATGACTCCCCCACCGGCCCCAACGCGCCGTTCAAGATCTACCGCACCCGCGGCCCCCACGCCGAGCCGGAGGTGGGCCTGCCCGACCTGCGCGGCGGGTGGATCACCGAGCGCGGCGACACCGAGGAGTACACCGGCCGCGAGCGCAGTTTGCTTGACGACGGTCGCGCGGCCATCAAGCGCGGCGCCGCCAGTGAGGAGTGGCGCGGCGCCCAACGCGCGCCGCGCCGGGCCGCCGCTGGCAAGCGGGTGACCCAGATGCACTACGCGCGCCGCGGCGAGATCACACGCGAGATGGAGTTCGTGGCGCTGCGCGAGCACTGCGACCCGGAGAAAGTGCGCGCGGAGGTGGCCGCCGGTCGCGCCATCATCCCGAACAACGTCAACCACCCCGAGAGCGAGCCGATGATCATCGGCAACGCGTTTCTGACCAAGATCAACGCCAACATCGGCAACTCCGCCGTCACCTCCTCCATCCGCGAGGAGGTGGACAAGCTGCGGTGGGCGACCCGCTGGGGTGCGGACACCGTGATGGACCTCTCCACGGGCGACGACATCCACGCCACCCGCGAGTGGATCCTGCGCAACTCGCCGGTACCGATCGGCACCGTGCCGATTTACCAGGCGCTTGAGAAGGTAAACGGCATTGCGGAGGATCTGACCTGGGACATCTTCCGAGACACCGTGATTGAGCAGTGCGAGCAGGGCGTGGACTACATGACGGTGCACGCCGGCGTGCGCCTGCCGTACGTGCCGCTGACCTCTAAGCGCGTCACCGGCATCGTCTCCCGCGGCGGCTCGATCATGGCCGGTTGGTGCCTGGCCCACCACAAGGAGTCCTTCCTCTACGAGAACTTCGACGAGCTGTGCGAGATCTTCGCGCAGTACGACGTGGCCTTCTCCCTCGGCGACGGCCTGCGCCCCGGCTCCGTGGCGGACGCGAACGACGCGGCCCAGTTCGCCGAGCTGAAGACCATTGGCGAGCTATGCAAGCGCGCCTGGGAGTACGACGTCCAGGTGATGATCGAGGGCCCGGGTCATGTGCCCCTGAACATGATCCAGGTCAACAACGAGAAGGAGGAGGAGTGGTGCGGCGGCGCGCCGTTCTACACCCTCGGCCCCCTGGTCACGGACATCGCGCCGGGGTACGACCACATCACCTCCGCCATCGGCGCCGCAAACATTGCCATGGGCGGCACCGCGATGCTGTGCTACGTCACGCCGAAGGAGCACCTCGGCCTGCCCAACCGCGACGACGTGAAGACGGGCGTGATCACCTACAAGGTGGCGGCCCACGCCGCGGACGTGGCCAAGGGGCACCCGGGCGCGCGCGACTGGGACGACGCGATGAGCAAGGCCCGCTTCGAGTTCCGCTGGAACGACCAGTTCGCGCTCTCCCTCGACCCCGAGACCGCGCAGGCGTACCACGACGAGACACTGCCGGCCGAGCCCGCCAAGACGGCCCACTTCTGCTCCATGTGCGGCCCGAAGTTCTGCTCGATGCGCATCAGCCAGGACATCCGCGACGAGTTCGGCGACGCGATTGACGAGGCGCTGGACGACGAGAACAAGACGATGATCGCGGAGCTGGGCATCCCCACCTTCGCGGGCGGGGACGACTTCCGACGCGGCGACGCCCCCGCCGAAGCGGTCACTGACGCCCGCGAGGGCGAGCGCGAGATGGCGCGCGAGTTCCGCGAGCTCGGCTCCAACGTCTACCTCAACGAGGCGCCCAGCCAGGACGCTCCCGCTGCGCCATAATGGCCGGGTGACTACCTCCGCGAACCCCGCCCCCACCCCAGACCAGCAAGCCGCGACGGCCGATTTCATCGCGCGGCACCGAGGCGCCGCGGACGCCGAGCTGGCGGCGGCCCTGGTGCGCCACGCCGGCCAGCTGGCGCTGCGGATGCGTCAGCGCGGCCTGGGCAGCCTGGGCACCGGCTACAAGACGTCCATTTCCGACGTGGTCACCGACGCGGACCGCGCGGCGGAGGAGTTCGTCGCCGAGGCGCTGACCGCGCTGCGCCCCGCCGACGGCCTGCTGGGCGAGGAGGGCGCCGCGCGCGACTCCGCCACCGGCCGCACCTGGGTCATTGACCCGGTGGACGGCACGTACAACTTCTCGCAGGGATCAGACTACTTCTGCTCCGCCATCGCCGTGGTCGAGGGCGAGCCCGCGGGCGGCGACGTGCGCATCGGGGCGGTGCACCGTCCGTCGACGGACACCACGTGGCTCGCGGCGGAGGGCCGGGCGACGCGCGACGGGGTGGAGTTGGGGCGTTTGGAGGGGGCGTCGATAAGCGAAAAAGCTCTGGTGACGTACCTCCACCCCGCGTCCATGGGCGACGACGCGCTGCGCGAGGTGTGGCTGCGGGCGGCGCAGCGCGCGGCGACGATCCGGATGATGGGCGCGGGCTCCGTTGACCTGGCCAACATCGCCTCCGGGCAGATGGGCGGCTGGCTGCAGCACACCGTGGCGGACTGGGACTGGCTACCGGGCAAGGCGCTGGTGGAGGCCGCGGGCGGGCGCGCTGTGAAGGTGGACGCGGGCGGGGTGACGTGGTGCATCGCCGGAAACGAGCAGCTCGTGCGCGAGCTTGAAGCTACACTTGCTGCGCATGACTGAGCTCACCGACACTGCCGGCCCAGACCTCGCCCTCGCCCTCGCGCTGGCGGATACCGCCGACGCCATCACCCTCGAGCGCTTCGAGGCCGCGGACCTGCGCGTGGAATCCAAGCCGGACATGACGCCGGTCTCCGACGCGGATCTCGCCGTGGAGCGCGCGCTGCGCGAACGCTTGGCCGAGGCGCGGCCGGGAGACGCCGTGTTGGGTGAGGAGTTCGGCGGCCAGGCGGCGTTCACAGGCCGCCAGTGGGTGATCGACCCCATCGACGGCACCAAGAACTTCGTGCGCGGCGTGCCCGTGTGGGCCACGCTCATCGCGCTGCTTGTCGCCGGCCCCCCAGCCGCCGCCGTCATCTCCGCCCCCGCCCGGGCCCGCCGCTGGCACGCCGCGGCCGGGGCGGGGGCGGGGCGCAGCTTCGCCGGCGGCGAGCCGAAGCGCCCGCGAGTCTCCGCCGTGGTGGGGGTGGAGGACGCCTCCCTGTCCATCTCCTCGCTCGCCGGGTGGAAGGAGCGCGGGCTGCAGGACAACCTCATCGGGCTGAGCGAAAAGACGTGGCGCCTGCGCGGCTACGGCGACTTTCTGCACTACTGCCTGGTGGCGGAGGGCGCGGTGGACATCGCCGCGGAGCCCGAGGTGTCCCTGTGGGACCTGGCCGCGCCGGCGCTGGTGGTTACCGAGGCCGGCGGGCGCTTCACCTCGCTGGCCGGCGAGGACGGCCCGCACGGCGGCGACGCCCTGGCCACCAACGGCCTGCTGCACGACGCGGCGCTGCGCCAGCTGCGCGGGCCGGGTAGGGGCTAGGGCCCGAGACTGGGCCCGAGACTAGGGCAGGCGGAAGCCCGCGGGCAGGTTCGACAGGACGGCGTCTGCGCGGGCGGAGCCCGTGGGGGCGTGCAGCGGGCCCTGCAGCGGCGTGTGGCAGGCCAGCGCCAGGGGTTGCGGGAACATGCCGCCGTTGACCATGCCCACGAGGCGGTCTCCGATGAAGAGCGGGCCGCCGGAATCGCCCTGCATTGCGCAGACCTGGTTGATGTTCATGGAGTTGTAGTCGTACCAGGTCAAACCGCACGTGACGCCTGAGGCGACGCCCTTCTTGCACACCCGCTGCCCCGGCGGGAGCGGCGCGGAGCCGAGGTGGTTGATGGTCACGCCGTCGTAGGAGCGGGTCACCTCCGTATTCGGGTTGAGGGTGATCAGGGCGTAGTCCAGGTTGCGGTCGATGGCGGTCACGGTGCCCGTCCGGCCCAGGCCGTAGGCGTCCGCGTCGACCACTGGGTCGCCCACGTTGCCGCAGTGTCCGGCGGTGAGCGCCACCTTGCGCCCGGCGTTGTCGTAGCCGGCAACGGCCACGGTGCAGGAGAGCTGGTTCTCCCCCGCACCGACGTAGATCGGGGTGCCGGGCCCGTAGAGGGCGTTGCCGCGGGACTGTGCCCGGCGCGCCTCGTCGGGGGTGCGCGGCGCGTCGTGCAGCGAGCCGGGCACGCGGCGCAGGACGCGGTCGGCGCCGGGCTTGCCGGCCAGGACCTTGGCCGCGGCGTCGGTGCGCCACACATAGTTCGGGTCCTCCCCGGCAGGTGCGGCCTGCGCAGGCGCGACTTGCGCCCCAGCCCCCGCGCCGGCGAGGAGGAGGGCGGCGGCAGCGGCGGCCCTCACGCCGCGGCGCGCGCGGCGCTTGAGCGAGTTGATGGTTTTTGGCACGGCAACCCCTTTCACACGAGTAACACCGCCACCATACGCCACAACAGCCCGGGCGCCCGAGGATTGGGTGCGGGCTGCCCGGGGTGCGTCGACAAGCAAGGGCCCCTACCGGCGGGAGAACAGCGCTCCCGCCGCCGAGGAGGTGGCCGCGGAGCCAACGAGCACCAGCACGGTGTAGAGGATCCCGGAGATGCCAAGCATCTGCAGCACCCAGCCGAAGAAGAGCGCGCCCACCACGGCGCCTGCAATTGGCACAATCCAGCGTTCCATGGACCTCAGGGTAACAGCGCCGGCCGTGCTAAGCTCCTGCGCTGTTAAGGGGCCCGCCGCCCTCGCCGAAAGGATGCTCCCATGCGCGCCGAAGAACAGCGCCTGCTCGAGCGGTTCATGTGGCTGTCTATCGCCGCCGCCGCCGTCACCATCGCACTCAAAATCACCGCCGCGTGGGTCACCGGCTCCGTCGGTTTCTTCTCCGACGCGATCGAGTCCGTGATCAACCTCGTCGCCGCCGTGGTGGGGCTGTGGGCGCTGAAGCTGGCGGCCAAGCCGGCCGACGCCAACCACAACTTCGGCCACGCCAAGGCCGAGTACTTCTCCGCGCAGGTGGAGGGCGCGATGATCCTGGTGGCGGCGATCATCATCATTGTCACCGCCGTGGGCCGCATCCTCGACCCACAGCCGGTGGATCAGCTGGGCATCGGCCTGCTGTTCTCCGTCATCTCCACGCTGGTCAACCTCGCCGTGGGACTCGTGCTCGTGCGCTCTGGCCAGAAATACCGCTCGAGCACGCTGACCGCGGACGGCAAGCACCTGCTCACGGACGTGTGGACCACGGTGGGCGTGATCGTGGGCATGGCGCTGGTGGCCCTGACCGGCCGGGAGGTGCTGGACCCGATCGTGGCGCTGATTGTGGGCGCCAACATCCTCTTCACCGGCTACCGCCTGCTGCGCGGCGCCATGCAGGGCCTGCTCTCCGAGGCGCTGCCGGCCGAAGAGCTCGAGGTGGTGGACACCTTCCTGCGGCGCTTCGAGGAGGAGCACGGGGTGGAGTTCACCTCGGTGCGCACGGCGGCCTTCGGCCGCGACCGCCTGCTCAACCTCATCATGCAGGTGCCGGGCTCGTGGACCGTGTCGCAATCGCATGAGCTTGCCGACGCAACCGAGGCCGGCCTCGCCCAAGCCCTCGGCGGGGCGGAGACCACGGTGCACATCGAGCCGCTGGGCCACCGCGCCGCGGCCCGCGGCTTGACGCCCGGTGATACCTTCGGGGCGTGAGCCACACCCCAGCCAAGGGCGCGACTGCCCCAGCACAGCCCAGGATGCAGCCCAGGATGATCGTCCCTGACCTCGCCCGCGGGCTCGCGCTCGCGGGCATTGCCATGGCCAACGCCATCCAGGCGTGGATGATCAACGACGCCAACGCGCCCGGCGCGCCCGGTTGGACCTTGGGCGGGGTGCGCCCGGGCAGCACGGTGGACCAGGTGGCCGCGGTGCTGTCCGCGATGTTTGTGCACGTGCGCGGCCTGCCCATGTTCTCCACGCTGCTCGGCTTCGGCATCGGGCTGATCGGCGCGAGTCTTCACCGCAAGGGCTACCCGCCGCTACAGGCGAAGATCACGCTGGTGCGCCGCTACGCGCTGCTGGCCCTGTTCGGCCTGATCCACATGTTCGTCTTTTTCCACGGCGACATCTTGCTGTACTACGGCCTGATCGGCGTGGTGGTGGCGATGATGATCACGCTGCGCACGAAGACGCTGCGCATCGTGGCGTACCTCGCCCTGATGGTCCACGCGCTGATTAGCACCCTCGGCGCGGTGGGCATGTACTTCTACGCGGCGCCGAAGAAGCTGGACCACCTCATCCCCACCGCCGAGCTGGTGGACATCCCCTCCTACTTCTCCGCCAACGCCACCTCCGCGTTCACCATGTTCCTCAACGCCCCCTACGCCGTGATACAGCTCGGGGGCCTTGTCCTCCTCGGCTACGTGTGGGCGCGCGAGGGCTACCTGCAGCACGTGGACGCGCACCGGCGCGAGCTGTGGACCTGGGTTGTGGTGGGGGCGGTGATCTGCGTCGGCATCGGCGTGCCCTGGGGCCTGGCCGGCACCGGGGTCATCGACCCGGTCTTCGAGCAGCCGCTGTTCATGGCCAACCTGGCCTGGGGCCTGTTCACGGGACCTGGGATCCTCGCCGCCCTGGCGCTGGCCACCAACAGCGTGCAGCGGGGCATGCACGCGCGCGCGGCCGTGGGTGGGAGCGCCGAGGCGCCCGCGTGGGCCTACCCGTTCGTGGCGCTGGGCAAGCGCTCTATGTCGGGCTACCTCGTCCAGACCCTGCTCTTCATCGTGCTGGTCACCCCGATGGGGTTGGGGTTGCCTCGGGCTACCTCGTCCAGACCCTGCTCTTCATCGTGCTGGTCACCCCGATGGGGTTGGGGTTGGGGCTGGGGGCGTCGATTAGCGAAAAGCTCCTGGTGGGGCTCATGGTGTGGGTGATCACCCTCGCGCTCGCGGTGCTGATGGAGCACGCGGGCATAGCGGGGCCCTTCGAACAGATGCACCGCCGCCTGGCGTACGGCCCAACGAAGCGGCTGGAGCCGTACGCTGGGCCCATGGCACGTGACGCACACCCCGAAAAGACCCCCGGCGGCCCCAGCGTGAAGGACGGCGAGCTGTACGAGAAGCTGCGCGAGGAGGGCAACTCCAAGTCCAAGGCCGCCGCCATTGCCAACGCCGCGGCCAACGAGGGCCGCTCGGCCGTGGGCGAGAAGGGCGGCAAAGCCGGCTCGTACGAGGATTGGACCAAGGACGAGCTTTACCAACGCGCCCAGGAGCTGGGCATCGAGGGCCGCTCCACCATGACCAAGGATGAGCTGATCGAGGCCTTACGTGATTGACCTGCGCTGCTACTTTGTCACCGGCACCGGCCCGGACGTGGTGGAGCGCGCGCGGGAGGCGGCGGCCGGTGGCGCGGGCGTAATCCAGGTCCGCTCCAAGCCGATTTCCGCCCGCGAGCTCCATTCGCTCGCCGCCGCGGTGGCCGCCGCGGTGCGCTCGGTCTCGCCCACCGCGCGCGTGCTTGTCGACGATCGCCTCGACGTCGCCCTCGCCCTCAGAGACGCCGGTGCCGGCATCCACGGGGTGCACCTCGGCCAAGACGACCTTGACGTGCGCGCGGCGCGGCACCTGCTGGGCCCCGACGTGGTGATCGGCCTGACCACCGGCACCCGCGAGCTGGTGGAGGCCGCGAACCGGGACGCGGACGTGCTGGACTACATCGGCTGTGGACCGTTCCGCGCCACCCCCACCAAGGACTCGGGGCGCGCGCCGATCGGGCTGGAGGGCTACCCCGCCCTAGTGGCCGCCTCTGAGCTGCCGCTGGTGGCCATCGGCGACGTGACCGCCGACGACGCGTGCGACCTCGCCCGCGCCGGCGTGGACGGCGTAGCCATCGTGCGCGGGATCATGCACGCCGACGACCCGCGGGCATACGCGCGGCGTGTGGTGGCGGAGTTCGACCGCGGGGCCCGCGAGTCGGGCGGCGGTAGCCTGAAGGGGTGAAGATCGCAGTCATCGGGGCCGGCATTGTTGGCCTGTCCACCGCCCTCCCCCTTGCGGACCGCGGCCACCGCGTCACCGTGTACGACCCAGCGCCCGCCTCCGGCGCCTCCCACCACGCGGGCGGGATGCTCGCCCCCACCGCCGAGGTGGTGTACAAGCAGGACCCCCTCTTCCCGCTGATGCGGGCAGCGGCCGCGTGGTACCCGGAGCTGATTGACCTAACGGCACGCTACACCGGTGAGCCGACTGGGTACCGCACCGAGGGCACGCTGGTGGTTGCGCGCGACCGAGCCGACGGCACCCACCTGGAGGAGCTGCGCGCGTACCAGGAGCTGCACGGCATGGAAGCGGAGCGCATCACCACCCGCCAGGCGCGGCAGCTGGAGCCGGCGCTCTCTCCCGCCCTGGCCGGTGCGGTGCAGATCGCGGGCGACCACCAGGTGCAGCCGCGGCGCTTCACCCGCGCGCTGATCGCGGCGTGCGAGGCCGCGGGTGTGGAGTTCGAGCCCCGCGCGGTCCATGACGTGGAAGACGTGGACGCGGAGCAGGTGCTCATCGCGGCCGGCCTCGGCGCGGCGGGCATCACCGGCTGGTACGAGGGCGCGAACCCGCTCGACCTGCGCCCCGTGTACGGAGACATCCTGCACGTGCGGGTGCCGGGCCACCAGTACCCCCTGCTCACTCGCGTAGTGCGTGGCTTTGTGGAGGACCGCCCCGTCTACCTCATTCCGCGCGAAGACCGCACGCTGACCATCGGCGCCACCACTCGCGAGGACGGGCGCGACCAGCCGCAGGTGGCGGGGGTGCACCAGCTGCTTCGCGACGCAATCGAGATCTGCCCCGCCATCGAAGAGTGCGACCTGGTGGAGGCCACGGCCGGTGCCCGCCCCGGCTCGCCCGATGACCTGCCCTACCTGGGCCGGGTGGGCGAGCGGGTGACCGTGTCCACCGGGTACTTCCGCCACGGCATCCTGCTGGCCGCGATGGCGGCGCGCTGCGGGGCGGACCTGGTGGAACAGACCCTGCCGCCGATATCGTTGGAAGCGTGTGACCCATTGCGGCACGCGCGATGAATTAGGAGGAGAAGATGCGAATCACCGTCAACGATGAAGCCCGCGACACTGGAGCGGCCACCGTGGCAGAGCTGGTGCAGGAGGTGCTCGGCGAGCTGCCTGCCGCCGGCACTGCCGTAGCACTCGGCGGCGAGGTGGTACCGCGCTCCGAGTGGTCGAGCACTAGCCTGAGCGAGGGCGCCGCCGTGGACATCCTCACCGCGGTGCAGGGGGGCTAGGGCCGTTGCTTGAGATTGCCGGGAAGCAGTTCGATTCCCACCTGATCATGGGCACGGGCGGCGCCAGCTCCTTCGACATGCTGGAGCGGGCGCTGGTGGCATCGGGCACGGAGCTGACCACGGTGGCCATGCGCCGCCACGCGGCGGGTTCGGGCTCGGGCGAGTCCGTGTTCGACCTGCTGCGCCGCCTCGCCATCGCGCCGTTGCCCAACACGGCGGGCTGCCGCCCGGCGCGCGACGCAGTGATCACCGCCAAGCTCGCCCGCGAGGCGCTGGGCACCGATTGGGTCAAGCTCGAGGTCATCGCTGACGACCGCACCCTGCTGCCGGACGTTGTGGAGACCGTGGACGCGTGCGAGATGCTCGTGGCGGAAGGCTTCACCGTACTCGCCTACACCTCGGACGACCCGGTGGCCGCGAAGCGGCTCGAGGACCTCGGCGCCGCCGCGGTCATGCCGCTGGGCTCGCCCATCGGCACCGGGCTGGGCATCTTGAACCCGCACAACATCGAGCTGATCTGCTCGAGGGCCGAGGTGCCAGTGCTTATCGACGCAGGGCTAGGGACCGCCTCCGACGCAACCCTGGCCATGGAGCTCGGGTGCGCAGGCGTGCTGCTCGCCTCGGCCGTGAACCGCTGCCAGGACCCGGTGGCGATGGCAGAGTCGATGAAGCTGGCCGTGGAAGCGGGGCGGCTGGCGCGGGCGGCGGGGCGCATCCCCAAACGCGAGCACGCCGTCGCATCCTCCACCTTCGAGGGCCTGGCCAGCTGGGCCGACGCCGTTTTGTAAACGACTTTGTATAAGGAGACCATCATGAAATTCCTCGCACTGTCCACCAGCGCCCACCGCTACACCGAGACCGGCATGCGCACCGGCATGTGGCTGGGCGAATACACGCACTTCTACGACGTGATCACGGAGGCCGGCCACGAGGTGGACCTGGCCAGCGTGGAGGGCGGCGTGGTGCCGATTGACCCGGTGAGCCTGCAGCCGCCGGTGATCCAGCTCGGCGGCACCAACAAGCGCTACGCGGACGCCGGCTTCATGAGCCAGCTCGATGACACGCCCGCCGTCGCAGATGTGGATCTAGCGGGCTACGACGGCATCTACCTCGTCGGCGGCCACGGCACCCTCTTTGACTTCGGCCGCGACGAGGTCTCGCGCGCCGTGGCGCACTTCGCCAACGCCGGCAAGATCGTCTCCGCGGTGTGCCACGGCCCGGCGGGCCTGCTCGGTGTGGAGGTGGACGGCGGCGGCACCCTCATCCAGGGCAAGCGCGTGACCGGCTACTCGTGGGCCGAGGAGAAGCTGGCCCGCCGCGCCGACGCCGTGCCGTTCAGCCTGGAGGACAAGCTCGCCGACGAGGCCGCCGACTACTCCACCGCCACGATCCCAATGACCAAGCACGTGGTGGTGGACGGCACGCTGGTCACCGGGCAGAACCCGATGAGCGCGGCTGGGGTTGGGGAGGCGGTGCTGGGGTTGCGTCGCTAAGCAACGAGCCCCTCCTGGCGGCGCACCGTAGAGCGCCGCGCGAACCACGCGGCCGCGAACGAGAACACGAGCGAGACCAGCACGCCCAGGTTCGCATCCGCCCACTGCTCGCCCACCAGCGGCAGCAGGTAGCCCTGCCAGTTGTTCCAGGCGGCCTCCTCGGCGAACGCGTTGGCCACCAGGCCCCAGCCCAGCACGGAGGCGATGGCCATGATGGCGATGGAGACCCAGTCCACCGAGCCGTAGCGGCCCGACGGGGCGTAGAGCGCGGCCTCGTCGTAGTCCCGCGTACGCGTGAAGATATCGGCAATGAGGATGCCGGCCCAGCTTGCCAGCGGCACGCCGAGGGTGATGAGGAAGGACTGGAAGGGTCCGAGGAAGTCCTGGGCGAAGAACACCACCCAGATCGTGCCGGCGGTGAGGATCACGCCGTCGATGGCCGCGGCGGCCGGGCGGGGGATGGTGATGCCGAGGGTGATCAGCGTCAGGCCCGAGGAGTAGATGCCCAGCACCGCGCCGGAAACCAGCGCCAGCACGGCCGCGATAAGGAAGGGCACGAGCACCCAGGTGGGCAGGATGGTGGCGAGTGCGCCGATGGGGTCGGCGGCGATGGCGTCCGCGAGCGCCGCGTCCGAGCCGGCGAGCAGCAGGCCGAAGATGATCAGCACCACCGGGGCGATGGCGCCGCCGAAGGTGTTCCAGAAGATGATGGCGCCATCCGGCGTGTCCCGGCGCTGGTAGCGCGACCAGTCCGCGGCGATGTTGATCCAACCCAGGCCGAAGCCCGTCATCACCATCACCAGCGCGCCGATGACCGCGCTCGCGGAGCCGGCGGGGATCGAGCGCACCGCGCTGAGGTCAATGTGCGGGATGGTTAGCGCGGCGTAGAGCACTGTGATCGCGCCGGTGAGCCAGGTGAGCACCGACTGCAGGCGCATGATGGTGTGGTAGCCCAGCACGGACGCGCCGACGATCAGCGCCGCCACGATGAGGGTGGCCACCACCTGCGTCCCCGCCCCCGGCTCGGCCCCGAGCTGGCGGGCCGTCTCTTCTATTTTAGTCGCAAGCCGCCGCCGCCCCGCAGAGGCCGCCGCGCGAGAGTGCGGCGGCGGCGTCGGGTGTGTATAAGCGCGCACCCTGGACAACTGCGGGGTACCCGTGCCGGTGGGCGAGCCCGTGAAGCGCGCCGTGGCGCTCGAGCAGGGCGCCTCCGACACGCTGCTCATGCTCGGCGCCGGCGGGCAGATCGCCGGCGTGGGCCACCAGAAGGACACCCCACCCGAGGGCATGCAGACACCGCCGATTCTCTCCCCCGCCATCCCCACCGCCGAGCAGATCCGCGCGGCGGACGCTGACTTTGTATACTCCCCCTTCGCGCAGGTGTGGACGGCCGATGCCGCCGGCACCCGCGAAGAGTGGCAGCGCCTCGGCGTGCGCACCTACCAGTCCAACACCGAGTGCCGGGACTACGGAGACAATGCCGGCCAGTCCGCGTTCTCCCTGATCAAGAAGGACATCAGCGAGCTCGGCGAGCTCTTTGGCCGCGAGGACGCGGCGGCGGAGCTCGCGCAGCGGCTGGACAGCGCGGTCGCGGGCGCCAACCAGGCGCCGGACGGCACCACCTTCCTGCTGCTCTACTCCAGCCTCGGCGGCGCCCCGTACGTGGCCGGCGGCCCCTCCATCCCCACCGAGATGGGCGAGGCCGTGAACATGACCAACGTCTTCGCGGGCGTGAAGGAGGAGTGGCCGCAGGTGTCCTGGGAGGCGCTCGCCTCTGCGGATCCGGACGTGATCGTGCTGGCGGACCTGCCGGTGCGCGGCAAACCCGGCGACACGTGGCAGGAGAAGGTGGCGGACCTGGAGGCCAACCCGGGCACGAGGAACCTGCGGGCCGTAAGAGAGCACCGCTACATCATCATCAACGGCGTGACCACCTCCGCTTCGGCCCGCTCCTACCAGGGCCTTGAGCAGTGGTCGGATGCCGTGGGCACCGGGATCGCGGGCTAGCCGTGTCCGCCGCGCCCGCCGCACCCGCTGCGTCCGCTGCACCCGCCGCGCCCGCCGCGCCGCGCCGCCCGCGCGCCCGCACCGCGTACGGGCTCGCCGCCCTCGCCGCCTTGGTCGCACTCGCGGCGGCGATCGTGTGCTCCCTGCCGCTCGGCTCGAGCGACATCGGGCTGTCGGATCTAGCGCACCCCGAGCGCCTGTCCGAGCTGCAGCGCTCCGTGATATGGGAACTGCGCCTGCCCCGCGTGCTCATGGCCGCGTGCGTGGGCGCGATCCTGGCCGTGTGCGGCGCGGCAATGCAGGCCATCACGAGCAACGACTTGGCGGACCCGTACCTGTTGGGCATCTCCTCGGGGGCGTCGACAGGCGCGGTCATCGCGATCGTCTTCGCCAGCTTCCAGTGGGGCGTGATCGCGGGCGCGGCGATCGGGGCGGTGGCGTCGTTTGTCCTGCTCATGGCGCTACTGCGGGGAAGCAAGGCGGACACCACCCGCGTCGTGCTCACCGGCGTGCTGGTGGGCTACCTCTTCCAGGCAGTCACGTCGCTCATCGTCACCGCCTCCGGAAATGCGGAATCCACCCGCGGCATCATGTTCTGGCTGCTGGGCATGCTCTCGGCCGCGCGCTGGACCACGCTCGCCGTGGTCGCGGCTGCGGGCGCGGTGGGGTGCGCAGTGCTGTGGTCGATGTCCGGGCGCCTGGACGGGCTCCTACTCGGCCGCGCCACCGCGGAAACCATGGGCGTGCCCGTCACCGCCGTGCGCTACACGGTGCTGGTCACGGTCTCCCTGCTCACCGCCGCCACGGTGGCTTCGGTGGGTGCGATCGGGTTTGTGGGCCTTATCGTCCCGCACGCGGTGCGCATGCTGGTGGGCCCGCTGCACGCCCGGCTCATCCCGCTCGCGGCGCTGGTCGGCGCGGTGTTCCTGGTGGTCGCGGACGCCATCGCGCGGGTGGCGTTCGCGCCGGTGGAGCTGCCGGTGGGTGTGGTCACGGCGCTGCTCGGCGTGCCCGTCTTCTTCCTCATCCTGCGGAGGATCACCCCGTGATCGGCGTCGACGTGCGGGTGCGCCGCGGCGGGTTCAGCCTCGACGTGCGCGCTGAGATCCCCGGCCCCGCGGTGGTGGGCATCGCCGGGCCGAACGGCGCCGGCAAGTCGACGCTGCTCCACGGAATGGCTGGCGTCCAGGAGTCCGAGGGCTCCGTGACGTACAACGGCGCCGAGCTGCGCCGGATGCCGCGCCGCGAGCGGGTGCGCGCCGTGGCGTACGTGGAACAACACCACGGCGCCCCGCCCGACATCACCGTGGGCCAGTTGGCGGCCATGGGTGCCAGCGCCGGGCAGGGCGCATTCTGGCGCACTGCCGCAGGGGCGCCCGCGGTGGACGCGGCGCTCGCCGCCACCGGCCTGACGGGCTTGCGCGGCCGCTCGCTGCGCACGTTGTCCGGCGGCCAGCTCCAGCGCGCGATGATCGCGCGCGCCCTCGCCCAGGACTCGGAGCATGTGCTTCTCGACGAACCCACCAACCACCTCGACCTCCGCCACCAACACGAACTCATGCTGCTGTTGCGCGAGGTCATGCGGCGGCGCGGCAGCACCGTGGTCACCGCGGTGCACGACCTAGGGCTTGCGGCCGCCTACTGCGATCTGTTGCTGGTGCTCGATGGCGGCCGCGTAGCCGCGTTCGGCCCGCCCCGCGACGTGCTCACCCCGGATCTGCTTCGCGGCGTGTTCGGCGTGGACGGCGCCTTCGAGGACGTCGCCGGCGCTCCCACGCTGGTGGTGCACGGGCCGCTGCCGCGTGTCCGGGGCGAGGGGCCGGTGGTTCAGGGTGGATAAGGTGAACCACATGGAGACGCCGAGCCACGCCCACGTGCGCGACCCCGAGGAGTGGGCCGCCGTGTTCAAGACCCTCGGCGACCCGACCCGGCTCAGCCTGCTCAACGCCATCCACGGCGCGGGCAACAACCAGCTCGGGGTGACCGAGCTGGCCCACCGCACGGGTACCCGCGTGGCCACCACCTCCGCCGCCCTGCGCGCCATGGAGAAGATGGGCACGGTGCGCTCCGTGCGGGAGGGCCGCGGCATCTACTACGGCATCGCCGACGAGCGGATTCACCGCCTCCTCCACTGGGCCGCCGACCAGCAGTAACGCCGCGCTATGCCGCGCATAGTCGCTATGCCGCGCATAGTCGCTATGCCGCACATAGTCGTTATGCCGCGCAGAGTCGCGCTAGTACTGGCGCAGTCCTATAGGCCCCTGCCCCCGCACGCGCCGGCGCACCACGTTGCCGGCTGCCTGCACGGCCCGCATCAGCTCCTCGGTGCGGTCCCCCACCGCGCGCACCACAAAGCCGGGCGCGTCGCACGCGGAGACGGAGGCCTCGACGCCGCCCTCGGCGCGCACGGCGTCGCGAACCTCGCGCACCAGCGCGTCGTCCACGGCCGGGTCGAAGCAAATGGCGGTGGCGAAGTGGGTACGCCCGCCGAGATACGTGGGGGCACGCATCGCCTCAAGGTCCTCGCCCGGCGCGATCCGCAGGTTGTCCACCAAGGCGAGCTTGCCGCCCACGCGCACCTCGGTGCGCAGCCGGGCCTGGCGGTAGCGGAACTGCGCGCCGTTCGGGGACCAGCCGGGGGTGACCACGTCGGTGAAGAAGGCGCTTGCGGCGGGGTCTAGGTCCACACGCATCTCCTGGCGGAAGTCTGCGTCGCGGTAGAGGATCAGCTGGTCGGGCACGTACTCGAGCACGGCGCCGGCGCCCACGCGGAAGGCGATGCGCTGCGTCACGCAGCTGTCTGGGGTGCGGTAGACCTTGGTGGCGGACTGGTCCGTGAGCAGGACCGACGCGCCCTCCTCCACGTCCACCGCGATGCGGTAGGTGTCGCTGCCGACGTAACCGCCGCCCGGGTTGGCGGTGATGTAGTACACCTGCCCAGAATCGTCCAGGTAGTGCGGACGCACCACCTTCAGCGCGCCGGCGTGGAACTGGCGCGTGGCCACGGACTTGCCGCCGCTTAGGCCGATGCGCAGCTCCAGCTCGCCGGTAGTCGCGCCGGGCACCGCGCCTGCTGTTTCCACCACGGCCGGCTAGGCCTTCAGGTCCTGCATGAGCACGTCGTGGCGGATCCAGTCCAGCACGCCGTCGAGGCCCTCGTCCGTCTTCAGGTTGGTCAGCACGAAGGGCTTGTCGCCGCGGAACTGTTTGGAATCCTCCGCCATCACGTTTAGGTCCGCGCCGACGTGCTCCGCCAGGTCGGTCTTGTTGATGATGAAGAGGTCGGACTTGATCATGCCCTGGCCGGCCTTGCGCGGGATCTTCTCGCCCTGGGCCACGTCGATGATGTAGATGGAGAAGTCCACCAGCTCCGGCGAGAAGGTGGCGGAGAGGTTGTCGCCGCCGGACTCGATGAACACCAGCTCCAGGTCCGGGTGGCGGTGCAGGAGCTCCTCGTAGGCCTCCTCGTTCATGGAGGTGTCCTCGCGGATCGCGGTGTGGGGGCAGCCGCCCGTCTCCACGCCGATGATGCGGTCTGGCGGTAGCACGCCCTCGCGCGCCAGGATCTTCGCGTCCTCGGTGGTGTAGATGTCGTTGGTGATCGCGGCCATGGACACCTCGCCGTCGAGGGCGCGGGTGATGCGCTCTACCAGGGCCGTTTTGCCGGAGCCGACCGGGCCGCCGATGCCAACCTTCACTGTGCTGGGTGCGTCGCTCATTTCGTGCGTTCCTCTCTCAACTCTTAGGACATAAACATGCGGGAGCGGATGTACTCGTGCTCCATCTGGGCGATCTCCAGGCGGGGGAAGGACACACCGAGATCCTCCTCGCTGCGCGAGCACGTCAGCTCCGCCAGCTGCGGGAGGTCACTGTACATCTGAACGATGATGCGCTGCCCCGCGTCCTGGCCCAGCGGGATCGCCCGGATTGCGTTCTGCGTCATCGAGCTGGCCATCTGCATCAGGTACGCAGCCGCCGCGGTGCGCTCGTCCACGCCCGCGGCCCGCAGCACCAGGCCCGCGGCGATGCCGGGATTGCCCATGTAGCGGCGCTCGCGCAGGCCCGCGTCGTACTCGGCCACCAGCGGGTCGTCCGGCTCGATGATGCGCGCCACCTTGGCCATGCGCTTGCCCATGGCGCGCATCGCGGCGCGTTGTTCGCTTGCGGTTTGCGTCGAAAAGCAAAGCTCATCGAGGGACGCAAGCTTGTCGACGCTCCCGATACGCAAGCCCAGCACCACCGCCAGCGCCTCCCCGTACGTGGCCTGGCGCAGGTAACCGCGCAGCCAGGTGAGGAAGCTGCCGGCGTCGGTGACGTCGCCGGCCTGCACGGATGTCTCCAACCCCGCCGAGTGGGAGAACGCGCCGGTGGGCAGCGCCGAGTCGGTGAGGTGCCACACCACCAGGTTCGCCCGGGCGCTAGTGGGTGTGCTCAGCATGGCGGAACGCCTTGGGCATCACGTGCTCGCCCCGGCTGTAGGCCACCCCGAGGTGGTCGAGCAGGTGCTCCACGGTGTGGTCGTAGCGCACCACCATCGCGCCGCCCTCCGCACCCGGGAAGTCATCTGCCGGCCCGAAGAACTGGGCTTGCAGGTGGCGGTTGCCCAGCGCGTGCGCCACGCGAAGCGCCTCCTCCACGGTGGCCGGGGTGATCACGATAACGTCCACCGGCGCCATCGCGGCGACGATCAGGCCGTCTGCGGTGCGGGCGAGGATGTCGCCGTCCTCGAGCTCGCGAACCGAGGCGTCGAGGCGCAGACCCAGCTCGGTGCCGGTCTCGGTGGTCACGCGCTGGATGCGCTTGACGCGCTGCTCGTTGTCGAACACCACGCGGTCCGCCACAGTTGTGCCCGCGGCCTCGGTTCCTTCGTCACGGATATTGCCCAGAATTGCAGTGACAATCATGCAGTCTCCTTATCTCACGCCCCTAGAACAGGAAGTAGCGCTGCGCCATCGGCAGGACGGTGGCGGGCTCGGAAGTGATCAGTGTGCCGTCCACGGTGAGCTGGTAGGTCTCCGGGTCCACCTGGATATCCGGCGTGGCGCTGTTGTGCTTCATGTCTTTCTTGGACACGTTGCGCATGTTCTTCGCCTTCATGTACACACGGCCGGTGCTCAGCACCTCCGGCACACCCGCCCGGTACGCGGCGGCGGGCAGGAACGTCACCGAGGTGTGGCTCGCCGCCTGGCCGTAGGCGCCGAAGGCGTAGCGCGTGGTGCGCGGCTCCGGCGTGGGGATCGACGCGTTGGCGTCGCCCATCATGGAGCGCACGATCACGCCGCTTTTCAGCACCATTGCCGGCTTCACGCCGAAGAACGCCGGGTCCCACAGCACCAGGTCGGCGAGCTTGCCCTCCTCCACCGAGCCGACGGCGTGGGAGACGCCGGTGGCGATGGCCGGGTTGATGGTGTACTTGGACACGTAGCGCTTGATGCGGTTGTTATCGTTGCCCTCGCTGTCGCCCTCGAGCGGGCCGAACTGCTCCTTCATGCGGTGCGCCACCTGCCAGGTGCGCAGCACCACCTCGCCCACGCGGCCCATGGCCTGCGAGTCGGAGGAGGTGATGGACAGCGCGCCCATGTCGTGCAGCACGTCCTCGGCGGCGATGGTCTCGCGGCGGATACGGGAATCGGCGAAGGCCACGTCCTCCGGCAGGTCCGGGTTGAGGTGGTGGCACACCATGATCATGTCCAGGTGCTCGTCCAGGGTATTGACCGTGTACGGCAGGGTCGGGTTGGTGGACGCCGGCAGGACGTTGGGCAGGCTGGCCAGCTTGATAATGTCCGGCGCGTGCCCGCCACCCGCGCCCTCGGTGTGGAAGGTGTGGATGACGCGGTCCCCGATGGCCTTGACGGTGTTGTCCACAAACCCGCCCTCGTTCAGGGTGTCGGTGTGGATGGCCACTTGGACGTCCATCTCGTCGGCCACGAACAGGGCCGTCTCGATGCTGTTGGCGGTCGCGCCCCAGTCCTCGTGGATCTTCAGGCCGATCGCGCCCGCGCGGATCTGGTCCCGCAGCTGGTTTGGGTCGCAGGAGTGGCCCTTGCCCAGGAAGCCGACGTTGACGGGGAAGTCGCGGCTGGCCTGGATCATCATCTTGATGTTGGCCGGGCCCGCGGTCACGGTGGTGGCCTTGGAGGACTCAGCGGGGCCGATGCCGCCGCCGATCATGGTGGTGGTGCCGTTATCCAGCGCCGCCTCTACCTGCTCCGGGGAGATGAAGTGGATGTGGGAGTCCACGGCGCCGGCGGTGACGATCTTGCCCTCGCCGGCGATCACCTCGGTGCTCACGCCGATGACAATGTCCACGTCGTCCTGGATGTCCGGGTTACCGGCCGCGCCGATCTTGATAATGCGCCCGTCCTTGATGGCGATGTCCGCCACGTAAATGCCGGTGTGGTCGATGATCAGCGGGCCCGTGATCACCACGTCGGGCACCTCGGAGTTGCCGGCCCAGCTGGAGTTCTGGCCCATGCCGTCGCGGATGACCTTGCCGCCGCCGAAGGTGACCTCCTCGCCGTAGTGGGTCAGCGTCCTCTCCACCCGGGCGATCAGGTTCGTGTCTGCCAAGCGCACACCGTCCCCCGTGGTCGGGCCGTACAGCTCGGCGTGCTGGCGGCGCGGCATCTCAAATGACATTGCTTGCGGCCTTTCTGTGGTGAGTGAGTCCCGGCTAGTCCAGGGGCCCGTTGATCTGGCTGTTGAATCCGTGCACTTGGCGGGTGCCGCCGTAATCGATCAGCTCCACGGTGCGGCTGTCCCCCGGCTCGAGGCGCACCGCCGTGCCGGATGGGATGTCTAGGCGCTTGCCGCGGGCGGCTTCGCGGTCGAACTCCAGCGCGGAGTTGGCCTCGGCGAAGTGGAAGTGGGAGCCAACCTGCACCGGGCGGTCGCCACGGTTGGTCACCTCCAGGGTGATCGACTCGCGACCCGCGTTCATGGTCAGCGGCCCCTCGTCGGAGATGAAGTACTCACCGGGAATCATGGCGGCTGCCTCCTAGCGGATCGGGTTGTGGACGGTGACGAGCTTGGTGCCGTCGGGGAACGTCGCCTCGACCTGCACGTCTGAGATCATTTCGGGCACGCCCTCCATCACGTCGTCGCGCCCGAGCACCTCCACGCCCTCGCTCATGAGCTGCGCCACAGTCTTGCCGTCGCGCGCGCCCTCCAAAATGAAGTCAGTGAGCAGCGCCACCGCCTCCGGGTGGTTGAGCTTTAAACCCCGCTCTTTGCGGCGCCGCGCCACGTCCGCGGCCACCACGATGAGCAACTTTTCCTGTTCGCGCTGTGTCAGATTCATTTCCGCTCCTTTTACGGCAACGATCGTAAGCCTTCGTACCTTCGAGTGTGACCTTTGGCACCCAATAGGCCACCGACGCTTCTACATTTGTGGGTATGCAACCCCTACCGCCCCTGCCTCGGGAAGAACTCGCCCGCACCGCCCGCCAAATGAACCTGCCCGGCTTCGGCCCCGAGCAGCAGGCGCGGCTCCACGCCGCACACGTCCTGGTGATCGGCGCCGGCGGGCTCGGCTGCCCGGTGATGCAGGCGCTGGCCGCCACCGGCGTCGGTGAGATCACGGTGATTGACGATGACGTGGTGAACCTGTCCAACATCCACCGCCAGATCCTCTTCGGCGCGCCCGACGTGGGCCGCAAGAAGGTGGAGGTGGCCGCCGAGCGCCTGCGCGAGCTGCAGCCAGGCATCACCGTGCACGCCGTGGATGCGCGCCTGGACGAGGGGAATATTCTCGCTTCGCTCGAGGGCATCGATGTGCTTATCGACGGCTCCGACACCTTCACCACTAAATTCCTCGCCGCCGACGCCGCCGAAATCTCGGGCACGCCCCTGGTGTGGGGGTCCGTGCTGCGCTACCGCGGCGACGTGGCCCTGTGGTGGTCCGGCCCCGGCGCGCCCGCGGACGGCGCGGGGATGCGCGACCTCTACCCCGCCCAACCGGACCCGGACTCGGTGCCGGACTGCGCCACCGCCGGCGTGCTCGGCGTAACCACATCCGTGGTGGGCTCGCTGATGGCCACCGAGGCGGTGAAGTTCCTCGCCGGCGTGGGCAAGGCCGAGGTGGGCCGCCTGCACATGTACGACGCGCTCACCGCGTCCCTGCGCCACTTCACGGTGCGGCGCGACCCGGCGCGGGCGCTGGTGACAAGCCTCGGCACGTACACCGCGGCGTGCGCCGCGCCCGGCGTGGAGCGCCGCGAGACCCGTGAGGACCGGGTGGGCCGCGAGCTGATCGAGCGCCTGGCCCGCGGGGATGCGCAAAGCCTGGACGTGCGCGAGCCGCACGAGAAGGTGTTGGAGGACATCGCGTCGACCGGGCCGAACCTGCCGATGAGCGTGGTGGAGGCGGACCCGGAGGCCGCACGCATTGCGCTCGCTTGGTTCCGGCCAGGGACCGAGGTGGTGGTGTACTGCGCGTCGGGGAGGCGGTCGCAAGGGTTCGTCGATAAGCACCAGCCCCTGGCCGGCGAGCTGGGCCTGACCCTGGTCTCGCTGCCCGGCGGCGTGCAGCGCTGGGGAAATCCTGACATACTTCGGGCATGAAAACTTTCTCCCACATCGCCGCGGCCGCACTCGCCGCAACGTCCGTGCTCGCTCCCGCCGCGGGTGCCGCCGAGTGGCCCGCCGGCTACCGCCAGCTGCCCGCACAGGCGCCCTACGCCACCATTGCCAACCAGCAGGACACCGTTCGCTGCGGGGTGTACAACGTGGACGGGAAGGACTTCGTGCACTGCCTCAGCCTCGTGGACACCATGCCTGGGCACCAGTGCCGGGAGCGCTACGGGCAGGCCAACGCCATGAACTTGGGCAAGGGCGACGCGTGGGACTGCGCCGACACAAACGCGTTCGCGGGCGCGCCGAAGATGGGCAACCTGCAGGTGCGCGCCTTCGGCAGCGCGGTGGTGGCCAGCGACGCGCGCGGCAACTTCTACGTTGCGGACCGCGGGCTGAAGCGCGTGATCCGCGTGGGCGAGGTCAACGACATCTACGCCGACGGCGGGCGCGTCCTCGCCTTCGACTCGCCGCTGCGCGGCTCGGGGTTAAGGGTCAGAATGTGTGTCCGGAATCGGTGATTTCCGGGACCTGACCTCGTTCTTCAGCGAAAGTATACGCTTCCAGGGCGTATACCGAGCTGGGGTCGGCGAAATCCTCGGTGTGGCAACCGGGATGTGGTATGCGCTTTTGGTGTTGTAGCCCAATGCCAAAGAACCGACCACGCTGCCACTGCGGCGCTGAAATGAAACGCAACGGCACCACATCTAAAGGCACAACCCGGTGGCGGTGTAAAGCCTGTGGCTTCTCCGCCTCCAAAAAGCGCCCCGACGTCACCAACGCCGCCACGTTCGCCCAATTCATCACGCACTGCACCACCACGGAGACCCTCTCGGTCACCGCGAAACGACTCGGCGTGAGCCGCTCCACACTGAAACGGCGTTTCACCTGGTGTTGGCTCGTTGACGTGCCTGATCCCACCATCAGTCACACCGGGCGCGTCTACGACCAGATCTTCATTGACGGCACCTACACCGCAGGCGGGTGCCTTATCGTCGCCGCAACTATCGACCACGTCATTGCCTGGCACTGGTGCTACCGGGAAACCAGTCGCGACTACCAACACCTGCTCTCACGTATCCCCGCCCCCTTGATCGTTGTGCTCGACGGTGGGCAAGGCGCAGCAAGCGCGATCAAAACGTGTTGGCCAACTACCAAAGTGCAGCGTTGCTTAGTTCACGCTCAACGCGTTGTGCGCCGCCACACCACCTCGCGCCCGCGCACCGACGCAGGACAAACGATCTACCGGCTGGCGCTCAACCTCACCCAGATCACCACATTGGACCAGGCCGCCACCTGGGGTGGGCAGCTGCATGAATTCTCCACCATCTACCAAAAATGGATGAACGAGAAAACCAGAAGCAAAGACCCCGCAACCGGAATGTGGGTCACCACCTGG
Organism: Corynebacterium bouchesdurhonense; assembly: GCF_900078305.2. GTDB lineage: Bacteria > Actinomycetota > Actinomycetes > Mycobacteriales > Mycobacteriaceae > Corynebacterium > Corynebacterium bouchesdurhonense. The sequence goes on along the minus strand of NZ_LT546028.1, from coordinate 1,051,235 downwards.
ACCCACGCAAACGTGCGCAAGGCCTACAACAGCCTCAATCACCTGTGGCGAAACAACCTGCTGTTTGTCTACCTCGACCCACCCGAAGGCGTACTCGATCCCGCCCGAGTCAAAGCCACAACCAACAGTCTTGAAGGCGGGATCAACGCCCAAGTCAAAGCACTTGCCCACGCCCACCGCGGGCGCACCAACGAGCACCAACGCCGCATGCTCGACTTGTGAGCGCTCTTCGAAATGTAGCCCACTGGCGCTCTTTGAAAAGTAGCCCAGTGTGGTCTTGGGTTATTGTGCCTGATGTGGTTGCGGGGCGGGGGTTGTTGCGGGGATTTCCCTGCCTTTGATGCGGTGGCTGGTGCCGCGGTGTTGGAAGATTTTGGCGTGGTGGACAATACGGTCAACCATCGCGGTGGCGACAGTGACGTCGCCGAAGCATTGCGCCCATTGGGAAAATGCCAGGTTGGACGTGACAATGATGGAGCCGTGTTCGTACCGGCGGGACACGAGTTGGAAGAACAGGTTCGCGGCGTCGGCCTCAACTGGGATGTAGCCGAGTTCGTCGATGATGAGCAGGTGGTAGCCGCTTAAGCGTTTCAAGGTTGGTTCCAACCTGCCCATCGCGTGTGCTTCGGTCAGCGTGTTGACCCACCCGGCGGCGGTGTCGAACAAGACCCGGTAGCCTTGCTGGGCTGCGGTGACGCCGAGTGCTGTGGCGAGGTGTGTTTTACCGGTGCCGGGCGGGCCGAGGAGGACGACGTTTTCGGCGGTGGCGACCCACGCGCCCGTTTCAAGACGGGCGATCTCTGCCCGGTCGATTGCGGGTTGGGCGGTGAAGTCGAAGTCGGCGATGGTTTTTATCGAGGGGAAGCCGGCGCGTTTGACGCGTTGGGTGGCGCCGGATTCTGCTCTGGCGGTGGCTTCGACAGACAGCACTGCGGCGAGGTATTCCTCGTGTGTCCAGGATTCGGCGCGGGCTTGTTCCGCGATGGTTGCGTGGATGCTGGCGATGCGGGGTGTTTTGAGCTGCCTGGCGTAGCGGTTAATTGTTGCGGTGGTGTCGTGTGCTGGGGTGCGGGTCATGCCGTGGTCCTTTTCGCAGGGCTTGAGGTGATGCGGTCATAGACGGTGAGGTCGGCGGCGGCGATGTCGAAGCTGGGTTTCGGTGCAGGCGTGGTTGCGCGCTGCTGGCGCATTGCTTTGGCCGCGGCCTGGTGGGCGGGGTCGGTGATTGTGCGGCCTTTCGCCCAGATTCTTTGGTGGGAGGCGATTGTTTCCCCGCCCGGGCCGGTCACGATGACCTGGTGCAAGGTGGTGTGCACCGTGACGAGTCGGTCGACGTAGGCGGGGTCGACGCTGTAGTGGTTGGTGTCGACGGTGACGTAGTAGTTACGCGGCAGCCGCACTGCGGGGCGGGTGCCGAAGGTCGGTGTGTATGGCGGTAGCGGCCGCATCCCGGCCCGATCTGTGGCGAAGGCTTCAGCTGGTGAAGTCTTCAACACCGCGTGTGTTCTCACGTTGGCAACGGTGGTGAACCAGTCGTCGAGCTGGGCTTGCACATCCTTCGGACTGGTGAAGCGCCGTGCCGGGAAGAACGAGGTTTTCATGTACCCGTTGGTGCGCTCAACGATGCCTTTGGATTCCGGGTCCCTGGGTGGGGTTTGCACGATCTTGCAGCCCAACGCGCCGGCGAACGCGATCACCGGTTCGCACAGTCTGGCTCTGCCGATGCCGGATTCGCGGTCCCACACCAGTCGGGTGGGAACCCCTGTGAAGGTGTGCTCGAGGAGATCCCACATCCCGGCCAGAAGGTCGTCGGTGGTGCGCGACGGCAAGATCCGCGCCCCGGCGAAACGGGAATGGGAAGCAACCATCACCAACACCGGCAGCTTGCGAAACGCTCCGGTGTCATCGGGCAGCCCGCCCGGAGCGAACGTCAGGTCGCACTGGATCTCATGTCCCGGCAGGTGGTCCAGCGTGTCGACCGGATCTGGTGGAAGGTATTCCGGGCGTATTTTGGCTACGTTTTTGCGGAACCATGATTCTGACCCTTCCCAACCGACGCGCTGAGCGATGACTTTCGCGTTCAACCGGGGCGACTCGGCCAACAGGGCGCGCACCGCCGGCTCATAAGCGTCGAAACTCGTTGACCTGGCCGGGCGTGGAGAGTACTTCGGGGGAGAGTCAGACGTCAGAGCGCGTTCAACGGTTTTCTTCGCGCAGCCGACTTCCTCAGCGATCTTCCTGATTGATAGTCCCTGCCCACGCAGGAACCGAATTTGAGCCCATTGATCCAAAGAAATCACCCATCCAATCTTTTTCGGATGGGCTACATTTCGAGGAGCGTTTTGGGCTACTTTTCAACGAGCGCTGACACGACTGGTGGCTGTATCTGAAAACAGAACTGCCTGACGACCCCATCAAGATCGCCAGACAGTCCAACTGGGGAAAGGATCAACTCGCCAAAGTCCAGATCCTGACCCACGACGAGAACCGCGCCGACCACGAAACAGGACGACCAGCCCTCTACGACAACGCTATCGACACCAACTACAACCACTCAACAGGCATCCAAAAAGGCCAGATCTAACCCCAGCGACACGCCGACGCCAGACACACTTTTTGACCCTTAACCCGCGCCTCGTCCTACCCCACCGGCTCCTCGCGGTAGGGCAGGTAACGGCGGAAACGAAAACCCGGCCAGAGGCTGATGCGCCTCTGGCCGGGTATTAGTAGCGGGGGCAGGATTCGAACCTACGACCTCTGGGTTATGAGCCCAGCGAGCTACCGAGCTGCTCCACCCCGCGACGGGTGAGATATGTACTTCACCTGCTGCCGTAATCGGCAACGTCGACTACTATACGCACGCCCCTCTCAAAGGCCAAATCCCCTGGGTGGAGGCCCAGGGGATGACGTCGATAAGCGGGTGCCCCCTACTGCTGCGAACCCTGGTACGCGGCCACCGCGCGGTCAAGCTCGTCGAGGGCGCGGCCGTACTCCTCAAAGGACTTGTCGCGGGCGCTCTCCAGGTTGCGGAGGGCGTTGTTGATGCCCTTGAGCGCCTCGTCCTGGTTGGCGGGCTTCGCCTCGCCGGAGCGCTCCTCGTTCTGGCCCGGCGCGGTCGGCGACGCCATGTCAGCCTCGTCGCGCACGGAGGCGTCCTCGTCCACCACGTCGATCTCCTGCGCGGCGGCGGAGTTGATGCCCACCTGGCTCAGTGCCTGCGAGATCGTCGGCGCGTAGCCCACCTGGCCGCGGTAGAACACCAGCACGCGCAGCAGCTTCGGGAAGGCGGATTCCTGGTCCTTGCGCTGCGAGTAGATCGGCTCCACGTAGAGGATCTCGCCGCCGCCCACCGGCAGGGTGAGCAGGTTGCCGTTCTTCAGGTTGTTCGTGCCCTCCCACAGCGTGCGGTCGCGCGCCACCTGGTCCGAGGACATCAGCGCGTCCTGCGCCTGCTTCGGGCCCTGCGTCTGCGTGTTGGTGGGCAGGACGCGGACCGTGATCTTGCCGTAGTTCTCCGGGTCCGAGGACACCGCCATGTGGGCGGAGAGGAACTCGCGGTTCAGGCCGCGGTACGGGGTGATCAGTTGGAAGGACGGCTTCTGCGTCTCCGGGTCGGACGCCACCACGTAGTACGGCGGCTGGTAGAGCTGCTGGCGACCCTCAGGGGCGGTCGGGTCATTCGGTACGGACCAGAACGCGTCGTTGTTGAAGAACACGCCCGGGTCGTCCACGTGGTAGCGGGCGATCAACTTGCGCTGCACCTTGAACAGGTCCTCGGGGTAGCGCAGGTGGTCCCTCAGGGCATCGGAGATGTCCGCGGCCGGCTTCACCGTGTCCGGGAAGACGCTCATCCAGGCCTTGAGCACCGGGTCCTCTTCGTCGAAGGCGTAGAGCTCCACCGTGCCGTCGTACGCGTCCACTGTGGCCTTGACGGAGTTGCGGATGTAGGCCACGTCGTTGTTCACCAGGCGCTGGGTAGTGCCGTCGGGGTTGAGGGCGTCCTGGGTGGCGTCGGTAAGCGCGGTGCGCGTGGAGTACGGCAAGCGCGACAGCGTGGTGTAGCCGTCCACGATCCACTTCACGCGGCCGTCCACCACCGCCGGGTAGGTCTTGGAATCCGTGGTGAGCCACGGCGCAACCTTCTCCACACGCTCGCGCGGATCACGGTCGTAGAGGATCTTGGACTCGCCGCCCACGCGATCCGACAGCAGGAGGTTGAGCTCCTGGTACTTGATGGAGTACGCGATGCGGTTGGCCCAGTTGCCTACGTTCACGCCGCCGGCACCCGTGTAGGTGTAGGTGGACGTATCCGTGTCGTACTCGACCGGGCCCTGGCCGTTGTCGCCCACGATGGCGTAGTCCAGGGTGTCCGTCGCCGAGGCGATCACCGGGCCGTAGTAAATGCGCGGCTCGTCCACGCGGATACCCAGCTCCTCCGCCTCGTCCTTGTCGCGTGCCACCGCGTTGGTCTGCAGATCGGAGACGGTGAAGATGGGCAGGCCGCCGCGGGTGGAGCCGGCGTCCTGCGCCGCCTCGTCCACGGTGTTGGCCTGCGCCGCGATAAAACCGTTGCCGTGGGTGTACACGGTGTGGCGGTTGATCCAGTCGCGCTGGTTCTCAGACAGCGAGTTCGGGTTCAGCTCGCGGGCCGCGACCACGAAGTCCCGCATCTCCCCGTCCACCTCGTATCGGTCCATGGCCAGCTGGTCCGGGAACCCGTAGAAGTTGCGCAGCTGCTGGTTCTGGGTGAAGGTCGGCGCGATGATGTCCGGGTCCAGCAGGCGGATGTTGGAGATGGTCGCCGCGTCCGCCGCCACATCCGAAGCGGTGGTGTTGGACTGGCCCCAGTTCTCCTCGTAGGTGACCGTGTCATCCGTCAGCCCGTAGGCGTAGCGGGTGGCGTCGATGTTGCGGCCGATGTACTCGTACTCCTTGGCCTGGCGGTTCGGCTTAACCGAGAACTGCTCCAACAGCGCTGGCCACACGTTGCCCACCACAATGGAGGACACCACCATCAGCACCGTTGCGAGCGCCGGGATGCGCAGGTCCTTGTACACCACGGAGGCGAAGAATGCGGCGGCGACCAGCACAGCGATGATAGTGAGGATGAGCTTGGCGGGCAGCATCGCGTTGATGGTGCTGTAGGACGCGCCGGTGAAAATGTCGTTCTGGCTGTAGAGCAGCTGGTAGCGCTCGAGCCAGTAGCTGCCGGCCTTGACCAACAGCCACAGGCCGGCGGTCACGGCGAGCTGGATGCGGGCGGGCGACGAGATCTGGCCGCTGACGCCCCCCATGCGGCTGGCCAGGCGGATGCCGCCGAGCAGGTAGTGGCCGGCCAGGCCCACCAGGAAGGCGACCACCAGCAGCATGGAGGCCATGTCCAGCAGCGCCGAGATGGCGGGCAGGCTAAACGCGTAAAAGCCCAGGTCACGGTTGAACTGGGCGTCCTTCACCCCGAAGTCCCCGCCGCCAAACCAGAGCAGGAAGGTGCGCCACAGCCGCTGCCCGGCCAGGCCGGAGAAGACGGCGACGGCTACGGGGATCCACACCAGGATGGTGCGCACGCCCTGCTCCAGGTTGGCGCGGTACTTGGCGTTGGTGCCGAACGGGTCCGGCAGGTCAGCGGCGCGCGGGCGGCCCTGCCACGCCAGGCGGCCGGCGAGGTACGCCACCCCGCCGCCGAGGAGCGCGAAGAGAGCGAACAGCGCGATGCGGCTCAGCAGCACCTTATTAAATACGGAGCGGTAATCGAGCTCCCCGAACCACAGGAAGTCCGTGTACAGACCCACCACTAAGGGCAGCAGGACCAGCACGATCCCGATGACGGCGATGGTGGTCCACAGCCCGTTGTTCGTCTTCCTCGGTTTCGGCCTCGGCACTTGCAGGCGGGTAGCCAATCCTTCTCCTTTTTAATGCGTCATATTGCGCGGCCGCGCGCTGGACGCGCGGAACACGGGTATTAGGCTTCTAGCTTAAATACTCCAACGTCCAATCCAGCGGAAGGGTTCCCGTGCTGCAACAACAGGCTCTGAACAAGGCGATGATGGAGGCCGTCGAGTTTGTCCACGCCGAGGGTTGGGACGCCCAGCCGACGCTCTTCGCGCTGGTGCCCACGGAGCTTCTGGTGGACCAGCTGGAGGAGCTCGACCGCCTCGAGCGCGACGGCTCCCCCGCCCCGCTGACCCTGGTGGTGCAGGACCTGCCGGCGTCGATCCGCCCTGGCAGCGAGGAGCTGGCAGACTACGTCGCGCGCGTGGCGTGGCCCGCCGAAGTCCAGGGGGTGATCCTGGCTCAGGAGATCCGCTTCCGGGACACGTCGGCCGAGGGCGCAAGCGAGCCCCGCCCAGCCCGGTTGTTTTCGGGCGTGCTTCGCGACGCCGACGTGGAGCAAACCTTGCTCCAACTGCGGCCCACCGACGAGGAGCTGGAAGCGGGCGGCCTCTTCGCCCAGGACGACATCCAGCTGCGCGGCGGCCCGGACGTGGCCCCCACCGTAGTGGCGGCGCTGCGCTACAGCCTGACCCAAGACCCGGGCGAACTGCTCTAAGCTAGCTGCAAAGCAGTTGAACGCAGTTCAAGCCCCAGACGCACCCAGACGAACCCAGACGCAAAGGACATCCCCGGTGGCACACTCTCCCCGCACCATCGCTGCGGCCGCGGCGGTAGCCCTCACCCTCCCGCTCGCCGCATGCGGCCAGAACGACCCGGACGGGACCCCGGCCACCAGCGCCGAGACCACCACAGCCACATCGACGGCGGAGGAGAGCACGACCACCACCTCGTCGTCTCCCACATCAACCACCACGCGAACCACGGCGTCCACAACCACCGGCGCCACCAGCACGAGTGCTGCGGGGGCTGCGGCGGCGACGGGGGCGTCGACAAGCAATAGCTCCAACAAGGAGGAGCAGGCGCTGCGCGAGGTGGCGGAGCAGTTCTCCACGCTCGCGCCGGCGGAGTTCTTTGACAAGCTCGATGCCTGCACCTCCACCGGCATCGCCGGGTCCTACGACTGCTCGGGCGAGGGCATCGGGCAGTTCCAGTTCTTCGCCTCCGACTCCAAGGCCGCGTCCACCGCGCAGCTGCTCACCGAGCTGCGCAGCTCGCGCGTGGTGGAGGATTCGGGCGCGCGCATCGTGGGCTGGTCCACGCTGGGCACCTCCGCCATCATCACGGTGGTGGACGTGGACAAGGGGCAGGTGCTGCAGCAGCTGACCTCGTCCGACCAGGGCGACCCGCGCGAGCGCATCTACGAGCTCGGCCTGGCGGAGCAGGTGGACACCGTGTCCACCCCGGGCGGGGCCGGCTCGAAGCAGAGCACCACCCGCACCGCCCCGGCCGGCGAGCCGACGGGGTAACCCCTAGGTAACGCCTAGCCGGGGGTGCACCCGGCTACATCGCGGCCGGCGGAGAAATCCTCCATCGCACGCACCGCGTCGTCCAGGCTGGCAACCTTAGCCACCTGCATGGAGCCTGTCTTCACCTTGGCCACCTCGCCGCAGTTGTCCGCGGGGGCGAGGAAGAGTTCCACGCCCGCGTCCCTCGCTCCGGCGATCTTGTGCTGGATGCCGCCGATCGGACCCACGTGGCCGTCCTCGGCGATGGTGCCCGTGCCCGCAACGTTGTGGCCGCCGGTGAGCTCGTCCGGAGTGAGCTTGTCTATCACAGCCAGCGCGAAGATCATGCCCGCGCTCGGGCCGCCGATGTCGTTGAGGTTGAAGTCCACGCGCGTGCCGTCCGCCGGCTCAGAGGACATGTAAATGCCCAGCAGGGCCTGCCCCTCCTGCTCCGGGTTCTCGCCGAGGACGACGGACTCGGTGCGCTCCGCTTCCCCGCGGCGCACGCTCACCTCCGCGGTGTCACCGGGGCGCATGCCGCGCACGAGCTCTTGCACTTGGCCCGGCTCGGTCACCGCGCTTGCGCCGATCGCCGTGATGGTGTCGCCCGCCTCGAGGCGACCCGCGGCGGGGCCGTCCTCCACCACGTCGTGCACCACCACTTCTGTGGGCCGGCCGAGGTAGCGCATTGCGGCCACCGTGGCCGACGCCTCGGAGCTGACGAAGGCCTGCGTGTTGTAGTCCTTCAACTCCTCCTCGCTCAGGTTGGGCGGGAGGACCTGTTCCACCGGCACGATCGTGTCGCTCGTAGCGATCCAGCGGCCGAAGGCCTGCGCCAGCGTCATGTTGGTGCGCACCGACACGGTGGTCATGTTCAGGCTGCCGGAGGTTGGGCTGGTCTCGGCGCCGTCGATAAGCACGACAGGCTCCCCCGACACCTCCCCGAGCGTGTCGAACATCGGCCCCGGCCCCTCGGCGGCGTACGGCACGGCGAGCGAGATGCCCGTGCCCGGAATGTGGTCGACGGAGAGCAGGCCGGCCAGCAGCGCAACGGGGACGGCGCCCCACATCACGGTGGACCAACGGTTGCCCGGAGAGGCTCCTGGTTTTGTCACGGCTTGGTAGCTTAGACCATGGCATCGGCGGCCCCGGCCTCTGTACGCTAGGCGGGTATGAGCAACGGATTTGGATTCTCCTTTCCCAACGACGGCCGCGACGACGACCGCGAGGGCCGCGGCGGTGACAGCCGGGACAACCAGGGGGGCCAAGGCGGCGAGGGCGGCGGGCCGAACAACCCATTCGCCGCGTTCGGGTTCGGGGGCCAAGGCGGACTCGGCGACATCCTGAACCAGTTCGGGCAGATGCTCTCCGGCGTGGGCAACTCCATGAACGCGCAGCCCGGCGGTGACGCTGTGAACTTCGACATGGCCGCCCGCGTGGCGCGCCAGCGCATCGGGCAAGCTAAGTCCGTTTCCGCGGGCGATAGCAAGGCCGTGGAGGAATCGGTGAAGCTGGTGGACCTGTGGCTGGACGAGGCCACCACCCTGCCGGCGGCCGACGCCGCGCCGAAGGCGTGGAACGCGGAGCTGTGGCTGGAGCAGACCATGCCGATGTGGAAGCGCCTGGTCAACCCCGTGGCGGAGCACATGAACCGCGCCCAGCTGGACACCATGCCGGAGGAGGCCCGGGAGATGATGGGCCCGATGGCCGGGATGATGCGCCAGATGAACTCGGTGCAGATGGGCATGAAGCTCGGCCACGCGTTGGGGGACTTGGCGCAACAGGCGCTCACCGGCACCGACTTCGGCCTGCCCGTGGCCCCGCGCGGCGTGACCGCCATCCTGCCGGCCAACGTGGCCGAGATTGGCCGGGGCCTCGAGGTGCCCGGCCAGGAAGTGATCGTGCATGTGGCCGCCCGCGAGGCCGCCCGCCAGCGCTTGTTCCAGCACGTGCCGTGGCTGGTGGAGCGGCTGGTCAGCGCCGTGGAGGAGTACGCGGCAGGCCTGGAGATCGACACCTCCCACATCGAGGAGATCGCCCGCGGACTCAACCTTGAATCGGGCGACCCGCGCGAGATCCAGGAGAAGCTTGCCAACCTGCAGGGCGAGGACCTCTCGCCGCGCGTGGGCTCGCGCAACGCCACCGCCACCGAGCGCCTCGAGACGCTTCTGGCGCTCGTGGAGGGCTGGGTGGACGTGGTGGTTGCGGAGGCGCTCGCCGACCGCATCCCCTCCGCGCCCCAGCTGGCGGAGGCGTGGGCGCGCCGCCGCGCCACCGGCGGTTCGGCGGAGCAGGCCTTTGCCAACGTGGTGGGCATCGAGCTGGCCGCGCCGCGGGTGCGCGAGGCCGCCGAGCTGTGGCGCCGCGTCGGCAACGCCGTGGGCACAAAGCGCCGCGACGAGGTGTGGAACCACCCAGACTTCCTCCCCACCGGCGAGCACCTGGAGAACCCGGCCGCGTTCATTGACACCCTGCTGGATGATTCCACGGACGCGGACCTCGACGCCGAGTTTGCCAAGCTGGAGGAGGAGCTGCGCGCCAACCCGGATCTCACGCGCGAGGACGGCGACGGGGAGGACGACGGCCGCGAGGACGGCACGGAGTTGTAAGGGGTTATAAGGGGCTTCACCGGGCTGTATCTGGGGGCTACCCCCAGCGCTGATACGCCTCCAGGTACCCCTTCGCCCGCTCCGCCTGCGGCGCCCGATCCGCCCACGCCCAGAACTCGCGCGAATGCAAGGGGATGAACGTGTGCACCAGCTCGTGCACGAGCACCGCGTCGAGGACGTAGCCTGGCACCTCCCGCAGCCGGTCGCTGATGCGGATGTCGCCGGTGTCGGTGGAGCACGAGCCCCAGCGGGTGCGCATGTTGCCCACCCACCTCACGGAGCGGGCGGCGGCACGGCCTTTCAGCAGCTGCTTGTTCAGCGCCTCCGCGCGCGCCGCGAGGTCCGCGTCCGAGCGCTGGGCGCGGCTCGTGCGTTTCTGCAGCTTGGCCAGCATCTCCCCCACTACGCGACGCTCCTCGGCCGCGGACATCGCGGCCGGGATCCGGATCTCCGCCACCCCGTCCACTACCCGCGCCTGCACCGTCTTCGCCCGGCGGGCGGAGCGGATAACCCGGTAGGGCATGTCTGTGTGCGGCACGGCAGATGATTGTATGCTGTGGCCAACACTGGGGGGTGGTGGATATGCCGCAGCGCGTCAACGAATTCACGCAGGTACGGCTCGCGGACGGGGTCTTTGTCACGCAGCGCGGGCCCGCCATGCTGCAGTTCGGGGCGGACGCCACGCGCACCGGGGTGGTGGAGACCGCGCGGGCCGACCGGTTGAGCTCGCTTTTCGACGCCCCCTTTACACCACGCCCCGTCCGCTACCTGATCCACCAGCTCCGCCCGATCATCGGGGGAGACGCCGCCCGCAGCTTGGTCGCGGACCTCATGGCCTACCGCATCCTGGTGCCCACCGACCCGGCCGCCGTCGCCCTGATCGGTGCCACGCCGCTGGCCGAGGAGCTCGCCGGCGTCCTGGGGCGCAGCGACTGCCTCCTGCGGCGGCCCGAGACCGCGGACGTGGGGCCCGGCTTCCTCGAGCAGCTGAGCGCCTGGGGCCCGCTCGCTGTGGTTGACCAGCCCCACCTGGCCGAGGCCGTCGCCCGATACACCCGCGCGGGCGCGACACCCGTGGTGCCGGTGACCTCGCTGGATTCTCGCGTGGTGGTAGGGCCCGTGCGCCTGGGCCCGGGCGACCCGTGCCCCGCCTGCCTGGACGCCTACCTGCGGGAACGCGACGCCGGCTGGGAGCGCGTGCGGGACGGCCAGTACGCGCAGCGGAGTACGCCGAATGCCGCGGTGGTCGCGGCCGGCGCGGCGGCGGCGGCGGTGGTGGTGCGCCGCCTCGCCGGCGCGCCCGACCCGCCGGGCGTGTCGGCCCCGCCGCCCGCACCCGGCGGGTGCGTGATCGCGGACCCTTTCGGCCCACAACCTACCCAGACCGTGGTGCTGGAACGCCACCCGGACTGCAACGTGTGCTACTAGCGCGCGGTGCTAGAGAAAATCCGCGACCACTGCGAGCACGTCCTCGCCGTAATTCTCCACCTTGACGGGCCCGACACCCGGGATGGCGAGGAGCGAGGGGGCGTCGGTAGGCACTGCCTCGGTGATGGCAAGCAGCGTCGCGTCCGAGAACACCAGGTAGGCGGGCTGCCCCGCGGCGCGCGAGACGTCGAGGCGCCAGCGCTTGAGCGCCGCGAACAGCTCCTCGTTGTAGTCCGGCTCGCAGTCCGTGTGCCGGCCCAGCGACTTCTCCGCGGGCGTATCCAGCGGGTTGCCGCACACCCGGCAAGTGCGGCTGCGCTTGAGCCGCTGCGGGGACTTCTCCACCTCGAGCTCGGGCACCAGGCCGTCCAGGAACCGCGACCGCGAGCGGTTCTTGTTCCCGCCCTCCTGCCGCGCCAGGGACCAGGACAGTTTCAGGTGCTCACGGGCGCGGGTGATGCCCACGTAGAAGAGGCGGCGCTCCTCCTCGACCTCCTCGTCCCCCGCCTTGATGGCGTGGGAGATGGGCAGGGTGTTCTCCACCAGCCCGACCAAAAACACCGCATCCCACTCCAGGCCCTTCGCCGCGTGGAGGCTGGCGAGCGTGACGCCGTCAACCGCGGGCGGCTGCTTTGCCTCGGCCCGGCGGTTCAGCGAGACAAGCACTTCCTGCAGGTTGGACGCCTCGCGGGTGCGCACGATCTCCTCCACCAGGTCCACCAGTGCGTTGAGGGACTGCCAGCGCTCCCGCGCCTGCGCACCCTCCGGCTCGGTGGGGGTCAGGCCCAGCGGTGCGAACGCCGCGCGGGCCACGGTCACCGGGTCATCCGGCAGGTCGGTCCGGCTCGCCGCCCGCCGCAGCTGGAGGACGGCCTCTCTCACCTCACCGCGCTGGAAGAAGCCCTCGCCGCCGCGCACCTGGTAGAGGATCCCCGCATCCGCGAGCGCCGCCTCGAACGCCGCGGACTGGGAATTGATGCGGTACAAGATTGCGATCTCGCGGGCCGGCACGCCGCTATCGAGCAGGCGGCGGATCGCGGCCGCGACCTCGCGAGCCTCGGTCGGCTCGTCGTCGTACGCGTTGTAGGTGGGCTCCGGGCCGGGATCACGCATGCCCTCCAGCTGCAGGCGGGTGCCGGCCGCGCGGCCGGTGGCCTTACTGATCACCGTGTTAGCCAGGTTGGTGATCTCTGGGGTGGAGCGGTAGTCGCGCTGCAGCTTGACCACGGTGGCGTGCTCGTACGTGCGGGAGAAGTTGAGCAGGTAGTCCGGGGTGGCGCCGGTGAACGAGTAGATGGTCTGGTTGGCGTCCCCCACCACAGTGAGGTCGTCGCGCGTGCCCAGCCAGCCCTCCAGTACCCGCTGCTGCAGCGGCGTCACGTCCTGGTACTCGTCCACCACGAATGACTGGTACTGCTCCCGGAACTCCTCCGCCACCGCCGGGGCGTTCTCGAGAGCGGCGGCGACATGGAGCAGCAGGTCATCGAAGTCCAGCAGCATGCCCTCAGGGCTGGTCTTGAGCTCCTCGTAGCGCTGGTACACCTGCGCCACCTTGGCCGGGTCCGTCGGCGGGGTGCGGCCGATACCTGCGATGCGCTGCGCGTAGTCGGCGTGCCCGATGACGTTGGACTTCGCCCACTCGATCTCCCCGAGCAGGTCGCGCACCATGTCCTTACCGGAATCCACGCCGCTGGCGTTGGCCGCGCGGGCGACCAGTGGGAACTTGTTGTCCAGCAACCGCCACGGCAGGTCGCCTGCGATCTGCGGCCAGAAGTAGCGCACCTGTCGCAGCGCCGCCGAGTGGAAGGTGCGCGCCTGCACCCCGCCGATGCCCAGCAAGCGGAGGCGGTCGCGCATTTCCCCGGCGGCGCGCTGCGTGAAGGTCACCGCCAGCACCTTCGTCGGCGCGACCATGCCCTGGTCGACCAGGTTGGCGATGCGGTAGGTGATCGTGCGCGTCTTGCCTGTGCCCGCGCCGGCGAGAATGCACACGGGCCCGCGCGGCGCGGTCGCCGCGACCAGCTGGTCCGCGTCGAGGAGGCTGAGATCAATTGCCATGGTTATTCCCCTTCGGAAGTGCGCCTGTGCCAGCCGTCGATAAGCCTGCGCGCGATGCTCCCCGGCCCAGCGAGCGGGAGGTTGTCTAGGTCGGCGCGGGTGGCCCAGCGGATTGAGCGCAGCTCGCCGTCGGTGCCCGCGACTGGGTCGATGTCGGCCGTGCGCGAGGTGAAGGCGAGCATGAGCGCGCCGGTGTGCGGCCAGGGCTGCGACCCCAGGTAGGTGGCGATGTCCACGCGGCGGCCCGTCTCCTCGAGCACCTCGCGGCGCCACGCGTCCTCCGCCGTCTCGCCGACGTCGATGTAGCCTGCGACGCAGGTGAAGTAGCCGGGGCGGCGGGCGTTCTCGCCGAGAAGGATGGCGTCGCCCGCGAGGTTTTCCACCAGCCCGATCACGCACGGGTCGATCCGCGGGAAGACCTCGCGCCCCGACGCGCCCCGCGCCGAACGGGCCGCCGGGTCCCAGGTCAGCTCGGAGCCGTCCGCCGGGTCGAAGCGGGTGCGCTCCACCGCCCGCAGCCGGCCCACGGCCTGCGCCCCCAGCGGGGCGCCCGCCCCGGCGCGGGCGGCTCCCCCCCGGTCGGCGAGGTCCGCGGCGCGGGTGCCGGCGAGGCGGGCCGCCGTGATCCCGCCGGGGAGGGCGACTTGGGTGGTGGTTGGCGCTGGGGGTGCGTCGACAAGCAAGAGCCCCCCATCGGCGCCGAGTGGGAAGGCGTTGTCCCTGTCAATAAGCAGGTACATGCTATTCCGGCAGGCGCTGCGAGTCGGAGGAATCCGTCGGCTTGGTCAGGCGCACGTACAGCAGGCGGTCCCCCGGCTCGACCGTCTCGGCCTCGGGCGAATCAATGCGGTAGAGCTCCCCGGAGCGGACCACACCCAGGACGATGTCCGCCAGGTGGCGGGGGTTGGCGCCCACCTCGTCGTCCGCGATCGGACGCTCCGCCACCGCGAACCCCTCGTCCGGGCTGAGCAGATCCTCCATCATCTCCACCACCGGCGGCGTGACGGTGGCGAGGCCAAGCAGGCGGCCCGTGGTCTCCGCGGACACCACCACCGAGTCCGCGCCGGACTGCATCAACAGGTGCTGGTTCTCGCTCTCGCGGGCGCTGGCCACGATCATCGCGCTCGGCGCCAGCTCGCGGGCGGAGAGGGTGACCAGGACCGCCGTGTCGTCGCTGGACGGGGCAACCACCACGGAGCGCGCCTTATTCGCGCCGGCTACGCGCAACACGTCGGACTTGGTGGCGTTGCCGTGCACCGTGACCAGGCCGCGCTTCTCCGCGTGGGACAGGGCGACCGGGTCCGTGTCGATGACCACCACGCTCGACGGCGCGGCACCGCCCGCGAGCAGCGCGTCCACGGCCGAGCGGCCCTTGGTTCCGTACCCGATGACAACGGTGTGATTGCGCACGTTTTGCCTCCATTGCTGGATCTGGAGTGTTTTGCGGGAGTCCTCCGTGAGCACCGACAGCGTGGTACCGACAAGGAGCATCAGGAAGGCCACCCGCGACGGGGTGATGAAGAAGATGTTCACGAGCCTGGCCCGCTCGCTCACCGGGGTGATGTCGCCGTAGCCGGTGGTGGAGAGGGATACCGCGGAGTAGTACAGCGCGTCGATGAACGACAGCGGCTCCGAGTACCCCTCCCGGTCCAGGTAGACCACGGCCGCGACCACCACCATGAGGATGAGCGCGTACGCGAACCGGCGGGCCATGAGCGCCCACGGTGTCACCCGGCCGGACGACGGAATGGTGATGACGTCCGTGAGCGTGTGGACGGGGACATCGAAGTCGGTGTCACCCCGGAACTTGCTGCCCCAGGCCGAAGAATAGGGCAGTTTCACCTCCGGCTCCTTTCCGCGCCACCCTCGCCCGCGTCGCGCTCTGCGGAGGGCTCAACGGGCTTGACGGGGGAAAGACTACCCCACCCGCGCGCCTGGGTGGGGTCCAGCAGCGCAGCGAGCTGGTCACCCCCGGGCAAATCCGCCGGCGCGAAATCCTCGCCGGTGCGGACGTAGAAGAACACCGCGCGGACATCCCGGCCGTCGTTAGCGATCCTGCGCCACGCTTCCCGGTACACCGCCAGCTGCAGCTTCGCCGCCTCCATCTCAGCCTTGCCGGGTTTGAGGCCCGTCTTCCAGTCCACCACGGTCCACCCGCCCGTCTCCGGGTCCTCGAAGATGGCGTCGATGCGCCCCCGGACCACGGACTCCCCCAACGCCAGCTCGAACGGCCGTTCCACGAATGCCGGCGTACGGCTGGCCCAGTGGCTCGCTTCGAACGAGCGCTTAAGCTCGGCCAGCGTGGCCGGGTCGACGTCCGCCTCGCCACTGCCCGGCAGCTCGTCCTCATCCAGCAGGGGGCGGGCGCCGTAGAAGTCTTCGAGCCATTCGTGGAACGCGGTGCCGCGCTTGGCGTAGGTGTTCGGTTTAAACGGCACCGGCCGCCTCGCGCGCCTGGCAAACTGCGCCGGGTCCGCGCGCATCGCCACCACATCGGAGGCCGTCAACTCCGCCGGCACCTCCACAGCAACCTCGGCACTCTGCGACGCCTCGTGTTCCTCGATCAGCGCGGTAACATCGCGCTCCCAGAGGCCGAAGAGCTCACCTTCGCTCAGGTTGGGCACGCTATCCAGTGCCCGTGCTACCTCGGTAGCGGCCGCGAGCTGCGACTCGTCGGGGCCCGTACCGGGCCAGGACCCCTCGCGCACGCCGGACGCGGCGGCTGCCTCCGCCTCGTTCTCCGTGGCCGGGTCGCCACCGGCATCCGAATCGGTGCCGTCTGCCCAGCACACCACGCGATCCTCCGGGACGAGGTCGCGCAGCGCGTCGAAGTGGGCGTAGGGCTTAGCCCCCTGGGCTGTCCCCGCGGCGGCGCGCGAACCGGTGACCATGAGTTTGCGCTCTGACCTGGTCACCGCCACGTAGAAGAGCCGGGCCGCCTCCTCCGCCTGGTTCTCGCGCACGGTGGCGATCCACTCCTCCGCCGCGCCCTGGAACTGGGTGCGGGTCTCCGCCTCGGCGAAGGCCGGGGTGACGTCTGGGTCGGCGAAGGTGTCCTCCTGCAGGACCTTGAGGTTGGTGAGGAACGTCTCGGCCTTGGCCGCGTACGTCCTGTCGTCCGCGTGGAGAACGGCGACGGTGTCCCACTCCAAGCCTTTGGCTTTGTGCGCGGTGAGGATCTGCACGCGGTCCGTCTTCACCGCGACCGGCCCGGGCGCGAACCCGCCCTCGTGCGCGCGTGCGAGGTCGAAGAAATCGAGCAACCCCTCCAGACTGGTGCCCGGGTACGCGGCAACCTCCTCGAGGAGGCGGGTGAGGTGGGTGGCGCCGGCCGCTCCGGGGTGGGCGAGCACTTCCGTGCGGATGCCGAAGACGGCGATGATGTCCGCGAACAAATCCACGAGCCTTTTTCCCATGCTGTGGGTGCGCAACCACCGCAGCTTGGCCGACAGCTCCCGCAGCCGTGCAAGTCCCTCCTCCGAGTAGCGCTCGGGCTCCCCCAGGTCCGCCACCGCGTCAGCCAGCCCCGCCGGGCGCTCGGACGCCGCGTCAATCGCCGCGGCCCGCTCGACGAGCTGGCCGAGTTGCGCCTGCAGCGCTGACAGTGCGGACGGGGCCGAAGAGCCCGACGGGTTCGACGGGTCCGACTCGGCTGCGTGGAGATCCTTCCCGGCCCGCTCCCCCTGCTCGCGTCCGCGGAGATTCGAGGCGCGGTTCGCCAGCGCCTGCAGGTCCGCAAGGCCCAGCCCAACCGCCGGGCCGGCGAGGACCCGCAGCGCCGCCTCCGAGTCGCTAGGGCACACCAGCATGGTGGCGATGGCCACGGTGTCCGCCACCTCCGGGACGTCCAGCAGGCCCGCCACGCCGACTACTTCGTACGGAATCCCACGCTGCTCGAGCGCCTCGGCCATCTCCGCGCTGTGGCGGTTCTTGCGCACCAGCACGGCGGCGGAGAAATCCGCCCCGCCTAGCTGCGCGGCCACGTACTGCGCGGCGAGCTCGTCGGCCACGTAGTCCACCTCCGCCTCGGCGTCCGGGAAGAAGCCGAGCACCACGTCGCCCTCGCCCGCCCCCGGCCGCGGCTCGAGCTGTTCCACTGCCCGGTTCGGGCCGTTGCCGAGGATTGCCGCGGACACGTTGTTGGCCAGCCCGAGCACCTCGGGCGGGTTGCGCCACGAGGTGGTGAGCTGTTTTTTGGGCGCCGGCGAGCCGTCCGCGAGCGGGAAATCGTCCACGAAGGCCTCTAGGTTCGCGGCGGTGGCGCCGCGCCACCCGTAGATGGCCTGCATGGGGTCGCCCACCGCCGTGACGGTCAGCTCGGAGTCCGCCCCACCGCCGAACAGGCTGCGCAAAAGCACGCGCTGGGCGTGGGAGGTGTCCTGGTACTCGTCCAGCATCACCACCCGGTAGCGGGCGCGCTGACCGCTGCCCACCGCGGCGTGGTCGCGCGCCAGTGCCGCGGCCACAGACATTTGCTCGTTGAAGGTGACCACGCCACGGCGGCGCAGCTCCGCGTTCAGCTCGGCGGCGAGCGGCAGGTACGCCGCCCGCTCCTGCTGCTTCGCGCGCCAACCGGCGAGCTTCTGGGAGAACTCCGTTCTGGAGCGCGGGCTGCGGGGCAGCGTTTCCGTCTCGGCGAGGAAGACCCGCGCCTGCTCTGCCACTTCCTCCGGATGCGCGAGCTCGTTGCCCATGGCGGTGGTGAGCCCGAGCACGTTTTCCACCACCGTGCCGAGCGAGGGGTTGGATCCGCCCTCCGCGATCAGCTCGCTCGGGTAATTGGTCACCACGTCCAAGGCGATGGCGTGCAGCTCCGCGTCGGTGATGAGGCGCGCGTCAGCCTCCACGGGCACGAGCAGGCCGTACTCGCGGATCAGATCGCCCGCGTACGCGTCATACGTGGACACGGTCGGGGCGATGACGGTGAGGGCATCCGCCAGCTCGCCGCTCGGGTCGAGGCGGCGCACTAGGGCATCGTCGCCCGCGAGCACCCCCAGGCGGTCGCGGATGCGCTTGCCCAACTCCTGGGCAGCCTTCCGGGTAAAGGTGAGGCCGAGGATCTCTTCTGGGCGGGCGTAGCCGTTGGCCACGAGCCACACCACGCGCGCGGCCATCGTCTCCGTCTTGCCCGCGCCGGCGCCCGCCACCACGAGTAGCGGGCCCGGTTGGGCGCCGATCACGTCCGCTTGCTGGGGCGTGGGCGCATGCTTCTGCCCGAGCGCCCGCGAGAGTGCCACGGGCCCCATTGCGCTACACATCGGTCAGCTCCCTTCCCTCGGGCTGCACGGGGCACAGGTGGCGCACCCGGCAGCGGTCGCAGTGCGGCCCGGTCCGGGCGGTGAGCTGCGGCCCCTCCATTTCACCCGGCAGCGGCCGGATCGCCTCGGCGAAGGCGGCGAGCTCCGCGTCGTCCTTCGCCGCCTGCTCGCGGGTGGCCAGCGTCTTCTTCTGCGCGTTGGGGTAGACCAGGGTCGCGCCGCCGACCTCGGATCCTGCGCCGGAGGACGTGGTCACGCGCCCACCCGCGAACTCCCCGGCGCGCAGCGCGAGTTGGTACGCCATCAACTGCGCGTTGGACTGCGTCTCCGCTTTGGTGGGCGGCTGGGACCCGGTTTTCAGGTCCACCACGTGGAGCGCCCCCGTGCGGTCGCGCTCGAGGCGGTCCACGCGGCCGCGGATGCGCACGTCCTCGTCCACGCGCACGTCCACCTCTGCCTCGACGGCAACCTGCTCGAAGGCCGCGCGCGAGGTGGCCAGCCACGTATCGATGCGGTCGAGCATCGCGGCGAAATCGGCTAGGTCCCGCTCCGCCTTCCACACCGGCCCCTCCTGCGCCTCTGCACGAGCGGCCATCACCAGTTCACGCGCGGCTGCCGGGTCCGCCCCTCCGCCCACCGCCTCGAGGTAGGCGTGGGCCATCGAGCCGTAGATCATCTCGCGGGTCTCATCGAGGCCGACCATCCGCTCGAGCACCTCCCGCATCGGGCACTGGAGCAGGGACTCGATCCGCGACGGGGAGAGCCCACCGCGAAGAGGGAGCTTTTCGCTTGTCGACGCTCCCCGCAGCCCCCACCACTGCCCCGGGTCCGCGCCCGCCACCCCGGCCGACGCGAGGCGCGCCAGCTGGCGCGCCGCCTGTGCTCGCTCCACCTCTGAGGAGGCCGGGTTGCTCACCGCGCGGCGCAGCTCCGCCACCACGTGGTCGCGCGAGAGGACCCGCACCACCGCGGCCTCCCCGTGCCGCGGCGCGGTGGCGGGTGCGCTCAGGCTCACCACCTCGGTGTCGAGCCCGTGCGCCTTGGCAAACTCCTCCACGAACCGGGAGGGCTGGACCACTTCGTCCGCGTCTTGGTCGTCCACGGCAGTGACCATCAGCGTCTCGGTGGCGCGGCTGGTGGCGACGTGGAACAGGCGCCGTTCCTCCACCATGCGCTCCGCCGTGTGCGAGACCGGCACGGCCGGGTCAATGCCCTCGTCGATGAGGTCTATCAGGTCCTCCTGCCGGAAGATCGTGCCCGTCTCGCCCAGGCTCGGCCAGCTCATTTCCTGCACCCCTGCCACGATGACGTGGGGGAACTCGCGCCCGGCCGCGCCGTGGGCGGTGAGCAGAGCGACGGCATCGGGCTTCGCCGTGCGCCGATCTCGTACGCCCGTGGGCAGCTCCTGTTCAGTGATCGACGAGATGAAGAGCTCGATGCCTGCCGACGGCCGGCGCTCCGTGAAGTCGCCCGCGGCGTCGAAGAGCGCCATCACCGCGTCCAGGTCGCGGTCCGCCTGGGAGCCCGTTGCCCCACCCCGCAGCGCCGCCGCGAGCAGCCTGTCCGCCAACCCCGTGGCCGACCACAGCGCCCAGAGTACCTCCTCCACGCTCCCGCCCGCGGCGTGTACCCCGCTCCCCTGGCGCAAAACGCCGCGGACGCGCTCGAGGATGTCCAGCTCGCGCTGGGTGAGCACAGTACCGAAATCGGGCAGCTCACCCTTGGCCACCAGCAGCTGGCGCAACGTCTCCTCGGCGCGCTGATCGGGTTTCCACCGGCGCAGGCCGCGCAGCAGGCGCCGTAGCGTGACCGGGTCCGCACCCCCGACGGGGCCGAGCAGCAGGTCGCGCCATTCCGAGGCGGTGAGCTCCTCTGACAGCGAGCGCAGGCCCAGCAGGAGCGCCCTGACAATGCGCTGCTCCGCAAGCACAACGTCCGTGGGATCCAGGCTCACGGGCACCCCGGCGTGTAGCAGGGAGCGGCGCAGCGGCTCGATCATCGGTGTCGAGCGCACGATCACCGCTATATCTCTGTATGCGGTCCCGGCCTCGAGGTGGGCGCGGCGGATCTCGTCCACCACGAACGCCTCGTGGGCCTGCGCGTCCGGGGCCTGCACCACCCGGCGCAGTGGCGCGCGCTTGGTTTTCCCCAGGTCGATCACGGTGTGCTCGAGGCCCCCGAGGGTGCGGAGGAACTCCGGCGTGGCCCCGCGGAAGCGGAACACGGCCTGGTCCACGTCGCCGCCGACCACGCCCAGGTCCGCCCGTTCGAGCAGGCGGGTAACGAGGGCGGCGGAGGCGGGCGCGAGCTGCTCCGCGTTGTCAACAAGCACGATGCTCCAGGGCGCGTCCAGCTCCAGCTCCGCCGCGCGCGAGACGAGCTCGGACGCCGAGTAGCGCGAGGTACCCGTGAGCGCCATGACCTGCTGGTACTCGGCCAGAAAGTCGCCCGCGGCGGACCAGATACCGATGCCGTGGGTCTGGCCGAGGCGGCGCAGGCTATCCGGGCCGAGCCCGCGCTCGACGGCCCGCAGGAGGAAGTCGCGCAGCTGGCGTGCGAAGCCGACCAGCGGCAGGGCGGGGCGCAGCTCCGCGGGCCACGTACCGCCGCCGTCCTCCGCGTGGCCGAGCAGTAGCTCGCGGATCACGGCGTCCTGCTCCGCGCCGGAGATCAGGCGGATCTCCGGCGCGGAGCGCTGCCTGAGCACCGCGAAGGCTAGGGAGTGCACCGAGCGCACCACCGGTTCGTCGGCGACGAAGCCGCTCGCCGCGAGGCGGTCTGAGAGCTCGGCCCGCAGCCTCGCCCCGGATTCCTTCGACGACGTGAGCAGCAGGACGCCGCGCTCCGCCGCGCGGGCCGGGTTTTCCGCGATGGCCTGCACCGCCGTGTCCACGAGGAAGCTGGACACGCCCGAACCCGCCTCGCCGGTGACCTTCCACCGCCCGCGAGTGGGCAGTTCCATCGGCCACCGCCTTGGCTCGGCCCGCCGCGTGCGCGCAACCAAGTGCGCGCGGGGGGTGACCGCGGGCGGCAGCGACGGCAGGTTAGGGCGTATCGGGTCCATGGCTCGCGATTGTGGCACGCTAGCCCGACACGATCCCCGACACGATCTTTGACACCCTCGTAAAGTTAGAACGCACGTTCGAATCCGCGCCGGCTGAGGTCAGGTCCCGGAACTCGAGCGCCTTCGCGGCCAGCTCGCCCAGGTGCGGAATGTGGGCCCACCGCCGCATCACCCCCGGGTCCACCGCCCCCGCCAGCAGCCCGTCCACAATCACCAGCGCCGCGGTAAACCCGCGCGGGCGCGGCTCGAAGGAGGGCGTGATGCCTGCCAGGGTGGGCGGCAACGAACCCTCGAACAGGCAGCTCGCCAAGAAGTCCAAGTGCGCCACCACGTGCTCGCCGCTCCAGCGCTCGGACGCCCAGACGTGACGGTCCGCCTCCGCCCACGCGTCCGGACGAGTGGGGGCTGCCGGGGGTTCGGTGGGCTCGAGGGCTGCGTCGAAAAGCAACGCCCCAGCAACCGCCTCATCCACGCGCGCGGCGGGCGCGCCCTCCGCAAACTCACTGGCTACGAAACCGCCCACCACCAGCCGGCCGTCCGTGGAACGCACCGGGCGGCTGATGCGCAGCCCGTCGAGGGTGCCGGCTAGGCGCTCGCGAACCTTGCCGGACCACGCGGCCGCCGGCCCCGCTGGGGAGACCACCACCCGGCCAAACCGCCGGCCGTTATCCCACGCGGGGGAGGTGGGCTCGCCGGTGCCCTCCAGCTGGAACGCCGCGAGGACGTGCTGCGGAATCTCGTGCGTCGCGTCTGGGGTGCTCACAGCTTGCAAAATCTACAGCACTGCCGGGCGCGGGTACGGCCACGGGTTGGAGCGGCACGTGTTGTTGTTGTCCGGGTAGACCCCGGTGGCTCCGAACGCGCGGAGCTCCGCGTTATTCAGGCTCAGGGTCTGTTGCATCATGATCGGCGCGAGCTCGCCGTCCGTGTGGCAGCCCTCGTGCTCCGCGAAGCCCACAGCGTGCCCCACCTCGTGGTTAATCACGTACTGGCGGTAGCGACCCAGGTCACCCTCGAACGGCACCGCGCCGCGGACCCAGCGGGACTCGTTGAGAATCACCGAATCCTCGCCCGTAATCGTGGTGCGGCAGCTGGTCTCCAGCCCGATGTCCGCGCCGCACAGCTCGCGGGTGGTGCCAACCGACGTCAGGCGGATGCGCAGCGTGGGGTTGTCCGCTGAGGTCACGTGCTCGAAACGGAAGCGCGGGTCATTGATCCACCCGCGGGGATCCGCCAGCGTGGCGTCGATCATGCGCGCGAACGCGTCGTCCCCGCCGTAGCCGGTCGTATCCACCCCGTGCTCGACCTCGACCACGTAGCGCTGCACCAGCTCATCGCCTTTGCCTGCCGACGCCCCCGGAGTGCCGACCTCATAAAACGTCTTCTCCCCCACCTCCGCGTATGGCCCGCCCGGGGGCAGGGTCTTTTCGTCCAGATCCCAGATCGGCAGGTCCGCCGGCACGATCTCCTCGGTCGGCTCATCCCCCTCCGCGGAGCGCGGGGTGCGGCCCGTAGTCCCCGCATCCGCGGACTGCGCGGTATCCACCACCGTGTCGCCCGGGTTCTGCACCATGTTGATGAGCACGAACACGGTCACCACGGCGAGCACCGGGACGGCGTAGGCGCGCCACCCGTACTCGCGCGCGAAGTGGACTAGGCGCCCCTCCCCGTCCTGATGATCCGAAGCCGCGCCGCCTGCACGGTCGGCGCGGCGGTGCAGCTGCGGATCCCTGGGTTTCATAAGCAGCTAATTTAGCGCATAAAGCCCACGGAATGAGCCGTGGCGCTCCCCTGCTCCACGTAGAGGATCTTCTCGGTGCGGATGAGGAACTGGCGGCCCTTCTCGTCCGCGAGCTGCATCACGGGGTTGCCCGCCTCGATCGCCTGCGCGAGCTGGGAAAGCACTGCCGCACCGTCCTCTGGGACGCGGATAACCAACTCGCGCGGGCTGTCTGCCAGGCCAATCTTGATGTCCATAGCCGTACTACCTTCCTTCACAACTTCTCTCGAATCGATTGCCCCGGCCATTGTAGTGACCCCACCACACGCCACGGTCAGCCCGCGGCCAGCAGTTATGATGAGGAGGTGCCCACACCCGCTGACACCGCCGCACGTGCCCGCCCGGACAAGCGCCCTGGCAAGCCTGACAAGCGCCCGGACAAGCGCGGCCCGACGTTCGCCGAACTGGGAGTCGCCGCCGAGTTAGTCGAGGCGCTCGGCGAGTTGGGGATCCGCGAAGCCTTCTCCATCCAGGAGCTGGCCGTACCCATCGCACTCGATGGCCGGGACATCATCGGCCAGGCCCGCACCGGCATGGGCAAGACATACGCCTTTGGCATCCCGCTTCTAGATAGGGTCTTCGACTCGGCGGACGTGGAGGAGCTCGACGGCACCCCCCGTGCGCTGGTGGTTGTGCCCACGCGCGAGCTGGCGGTGCAGGTGGGCGAGGACCTCGCGCGCGCCGCCTCCCGCACGCCGCTGCGCCTAGCAACGATCTACGGCGGCCGCCCCTACGAGGAGCAGATCGAGGCGCTCTCCGGAGGCATCGACGTGGTGGTAGGCACCCCGGGCCGGCTGATCGACCTGCACCAGCGCGGGGATCTCCGCCTGGACAAGTCCGCGATCTTGGTGCTCGACGAAGCGGACGAGATGTTGGACATGGGCTTCCTGCCGGACGTGGAAAAGCTGTGGGCTGCGGTGCCGGGCAGCGTGCAGACCATGCTGTTTTCCGCCACGATGCCGGGGCAGATCCTCACCCTCGCGCGCGCGAAGATGCGCCAGCCCCTGCACATCCGCGCCGAGTCCGCAGACGCCCCCGCCACGCACACCACCACCCGGCAGGTGGTATTCAAATCGCACCGCATGGACAAGCCGGAGGTGCTCGCCCGCATCCTGCAGGCCGAGGGCCGCGGCCGCACCATCATCTTCACCCGCACCAAGCGCACCGCCGCGGAGGTGGCCGAGGACCTCGGCCGCCGCGGGTTCGCAGTCGGCGCGGTGCACGGGGACCTGAGCCAGGGCGCGAGGGAGAAATCCCTGGACGCGTTCCGCGCCGGGGACGTGGACATCCTCGTGGCCACGGATGTTGCCGCACGCGGCATCGACGTCGAGGACGTCACTCACGTGGTCAACTACCAAACGCCGGATGACCCGATGACGTACGTCCACCGCATCGGCCGCACCGGGCGCGCCGGCCACAGCGGCACCGCAGTGACGCTGGTGGGATACGACGAGCTGCACAAGTGGCAGCTCATCGACACGGATCTACAACTGGGCCAGCCCAACCCGCCGGAGTGGTTCTCCACCTCCCCGGAGCTGTACCAATCGCTCACTATCCCCGAGTCCGCCGCCGAGCGTGTGGGCCCGGCGCGTAAAGTCCACGGGGCGCGTCCCGCCGGGGACACGCGCGACAAGCGAGACAACCCCAGCAGAGGAAGGAGGCGCCGGTGAGTGCCCCGCTGCGCCGCACACGAGGCGACCTCATCGCCACCGCCGCCATCGCCGCCGTATCGGCCCTGTTGGTGGGCACCGCGTACTTCACCGCCCCGATCCGCGCCGATCACCTCGCGCCGGCGGTGCAGGAGCTTGACAACGCCGGCAAACTCGCCGTCGCGCCGAGCTCCCTCACGGAGGCCTTCCGCCTGCCGGATCACTCCCCCGGCGTACAGCCGGTGGTGGCCAACGGCCTGATCATCACCTACAACGAGGGCACGCTGACCGCCACCACCCCGCAGGGCGATACGGCGTGGACCTACCACCGCGAGTTCCCGCTTTGTTCCCTGAGCCAGGCTTGGGGCAAGGTGGTGGCAAACTACCGGGGCAACGCGGGCTGCGGGGATGTTGTCGCACTCGACGCGCTGGGCGGCACGTACGCCGGCACCCGCTCCGCAATCGGCCCGGAGGAGGTTGCGGGCATCTCCTCGAATGACCGCGTGGGGTACGTGGGCGCCAACCGCACCGAGCTGTGGCGCTCCGACATGGTCCGCACCGTGGAGTACGGCGAGGTGGAGGCCCCGCAAGAGCCTGACATGCAGCCGAACCAGTGCCAGATCACCTCGGCCCTGACGCGCACCGAGCTGTTCGCCGTCACCGAGACATGCGCGGACGGCTCCTACCTGCGATTCCAAGACACTACCCCGGAGGACTCGCGCAAGCCGGAGCTCACCGCGAGCGTGGAGATCGCAGAGGGCGCCTACCTCGTTGCCATCTCGCAGGATTCCGCCGCGGTGTTTGACCCCGCAGCCTCCCGCATCACCACCTACAACAAGGACGGCAACGAGGTCAGCTCTTCGTCCATTCCGGCGCTGCCCGGCCCGATTACGCTGGACAGCGGCGTGCGCGTGCTGCCGGTCGCAGACCTGCCCCACCACATGACGTACCACGAGGGCGATTACCTCGTGCTCATGGAACCGGCCAAGCTCACGGCTACGGGCGTGTTCAAGGGCGCGTTGGGCACCGGCTTCGCGGCTGGGGACCGCCTGCTTTACGCCTCGGAGGGCGGAGTGGCGGTAATCAACTGGGACACCAATACCGTGGAATAGTAACTATCTCATCATACGCAGTTGATGAGTGTCTATCAGGAGTTACATTACATGATGCTTTGATGTATAGAGCTGCAAGAGCCCCCGTGCGCCCACCCGGGCAAGCCCGCCGCCGGCTTGAGTTGTGAAAAAGAGCCCCCCCCCGAGCCCGCCACTCGGGCGTACGGCCGGGCCCCTAGTCGGTGATTTACGCCACATTTCCGCGTTCACCCCTAGCGGGCTCCAGCGTATCGTGCCATTATTCACGGGTAGCAAAAACAACGGGCTGGTTACACAGCCCTTAACCCTCGGTCACCACAGGGTTAACGCCAGGGAAACCGGAAGACGGGGCCTCGCCAGGGGCACACCGCCTGGGACCTGGAATCAAACATTCTTTGCAACAACCCCGTTTAACCGGGGCTGAAGTGGTGCGCGTGAAATATATCGATGGATCGAATTTGAAGGAGTTTGTCACAATGGATTGGCGCCACGAAGCTGTTTGCCGCGACGAGGATCCGGAACTGTTCTTCCCCGTTGGTAACTCCGGCCCGGCCCTCACCCAGATCGCCCAGGCGAAGCTGGTGTGCAACCGCTGCCCCGTCACCTCCCAGTGCCTGAAGTGGGCGCTCGAGACCGGCCAGGACGCGGGCGTGTGGGGCGGCCTCTCCGAGGAGGAGCGCCGCGCCCTCAAGCGCCGCAACAAGGCGCGCGCCCGCAACCGCGCCCGCCTCGCCGTCTAGGCTCCGGCTGATTTCCGCCCCGCTGCGTGCGGACGATAGAGTAATTGCCCGAGTAACCCCCGCACCTATATATAAAGGAGGCCACGATGAGCAAGCGTGGACGTAAGCGCAAGGACCGCCGCAAGAAGGGCGCGAACCACGGCAAGCGCCCCAACTCTTAAACCGCGCCGCGGCCCGCGTACCGCGCGCGGCAGCGCGAACGCCGCCCCTTCTCCACCGCACGGTGAGAAAAGGGGCGGCGTTTCGCATCGCTGCCTACTGGCTGTCTACTCTTGGCGCCCATGTTGCGCCAGGCGGGCTAGCGGTAACGCACCTGCGTGTACGTCACGGTCGTGATCGAGGTGATGATGCGCTCGCGCAAGGGCTCCGGTGCTTTGGCTTTGCCGCAGCAGTCCCGCACGATACCGCGCACGGCCTGCTCGGACTCGAGCTGGGTGAAGCACTCGGGGCACCGGGCGATCTCGGCGCGGATCTCGCGAGCCCGCTGGGCGGTAGTTTCCGGGTCGAACAGCTCGTGCAGGAGCGCCTCGGCACCCCCGCATCCGCATCCGCAGTTCGCGTTCTCGCTACCCATCACTTCTCCTCCGGTTCGCGGTCGAGTCCTATGCCTTGCTCGTGGGCTACGTCTTTCAACAGCTCCCGCAGCTGTTTTCTTCCCCGGTGCAGCCGGCTCATCACGGTTCCGAGTGGGATATCCATCACTTCCGCGATTTCCTTGTACGCCAGCCCCTCCACGTCGGCGTAGTAGACCACCATGCGGTAGTCCTCGTTGATCGAGTTCAGCGCCTCGGAGATCCGCGAGTTGGGCATGTTCTTCAGCGCCTCAACCTCGGCGGATTCCAGCCCGGTCGAGTCGTGCGAGCTGGAGGTGTAGAGCTGCGAGTCGGTCACGTCCTCCGCGGATGTCACCAGCGGGCGGCGCTGCTTCTTGCGGTAGGTGTTGATGTACGTGTTGGTCATAATCCGGTACAGCCACGCCTTCAGGTTGGTCCCGGGCTTGAAGCTGTCAAAGGCGTTGTAGGCCTTCAGGTACGTTTCCTGCACCAGGTCCTCGGCGTCCTGCGGGTTGCGCGTCATGCGCAGCGCGCCGCCGTAGAGCTGGTCGAGCAGCGGCATCGCCTCCTGCGTGAAGCGCTCCTTCAGGTCGACCGCTCCGGCTGCGGTGTCGGGCGCTGCGGTGTCGGGCTCGGTTTCGGGCATAGTGGTCATTGTAAGGAAAGGAGCCGACATGGCCGCACGCACCCGCGCCCTCGCCGCGGCGCAGGACGCACCGCACACGGTGCTCGAGTATTCCCCCAGCCAGGATCACTTCGGCGAGCACGCCGCCGAGGAGCTCGGCACGGACCCCGCCGCCACGCTGAAGACGCTGGTGATCGCGCACGCCGGCAACGAGCGCGAGATGGCGCTGTGCTGCGTTCCCGTCGCCGGCCACCTCTCGCTGAAGGCCGCGGCGAAGGCGCTGGGTTGGAAGCACGCGGAGATGGCGGACCCGGCGAAAGCGCAGCGCGCGACGGGCTACGTCGTCGGAGGCATCTCGCCGCTCGGCACGCTTAAGGAGCTTCCTTTGCTTATCGACGCATCCGTCGAACCACTCCCCACCATCACCGTCTCCGCCGGCCAGCGCGGCCTGTCCATCGCGATCGCCCCGGCGGACCTCGCGCGCCTCGGCGGCGGGCGCTTCGCCCCCATCGGCACCCAGTAGCCCGCTTAGCCCTCGAACCCCATCAACTCCGCGTAGTCGTTGCGCACGTTGCCCACCGCCCGATCCGCCTCCCTCCACACCAGGTCCCCGGCGACGCGGGAGGGGTGCACCAGCTCGAGCGCCTCGGCGGGGCTACCGTGAACCCACTGCTCCACCTCGCCCGGCGCGAGGAAGAGGGGCAGGCGGTGGTGGAGCCACGCCATGTTCTCGGTGGCATCTGTGGTGACCATGGTCGTCGATAAGCGATCAAGCCCCGTATCCCACAGCGCGGCGGCGTAGAGCAGCCCGCGCTCCGGGCGGACGAAGAAGGGCTGCTTCCCGCCCTCGTCCTGGCGCCACTCGTAGTAGCCGTCCAGCACCATCAGGCCGCGGCGGGCCTTGAACGCCGAGCGGAAGGACGGCTTTTCCGCCACCGTCTCCCCGCGCGCGTTGAACAGCGGCGGGCCGGTCTCGTCCTTCTTCCAGTGCGGCAACAGCCCCCAGCGGGCGGCATCGAGTCGGGCGGTGGCGCCGTCGATGCGGATCAGCGGCACCTGCTGGGTGGGGGCGATGTTGTAGCGCGGCGGCGGGGTGCCGTCTGGAGCCTCCACGGCGGCGACACCGGGCAGGGCCGCGACCTCGTCGAGCAGGTCCTGGCCGGAGGTGAAAAGCACGAAACGTCCACACATGCCTTCATTATGATGGTGCGCATGACAAACCTGTGGTCCGCGCCGACGCCCGCCTCCCCCATCACCCACACCGTGGCGGTGCCGGGGTCCAAGTCGATGACCAACCGGGCGTACATCCTGGCGGCGTTGGCGGACGGGAAGTCCACCATCACCGGTGCGCTGCGCTCGCGCGACACGGACCTGATGGAGGCCGCGCTCGCCGAGATGGGCGTCGGGTTCGAGCATCGCGATGGCGTCATCGAAGTCACCCCCGGCGAACTCACCGGCGCGAAGGTGGACTGCGGGCTGGCGGGCACCGTGATGCGCTTCCTGCCGCCGGTGGCGGCGTTCGCACAGGGGCCAGTGCTTTTCGACGGAGACGAATACGCGCGCAAACGCCCCATCACCACCATCCTGGACGCGCTGCGCCAACTCGGGGTGGCCGTGGCGGGCGACACGCTTCCGTTCACGGTCCACGGCCGCGGCTCGGCCGAGGGCGGAGAGGTGGCCATTGACGCCTCCGGCTCCTCCCAGTTCGTCTCCGGCCTGCTGCTTTCCGCCGCCCGCTTCGAGCGGGGCGTGACGGTGCGAAACACCGCGGGCACCCTGCCCTCCATGCCGCACATCGAGATGACCGTGGCGATGCTGGCGGAGGCCGGCGTGCGCGTTGAGTCCCGCACCGAGGCCGGGGGCCAGAGCTGGCGCGTGGAGCCGCAGCGGATTGCGCCGGCGCGCTACGCCATCGAGCCGGATCTGTCCAACGCGACGCCGTTCCTGGCGGCCGCGGCCGTGACCGGCGGCGTGGTGCGGGTGCCGCACTGGCCGGTGGACACCACCCAGCCCGGGGACGTCATCCGCCTCATCCTGGAGCGGATGGGCGCGCTGGTGGAGCTGTGCGCCGACGGCGCCGGCTACGCGCTCGAGGTGGAGGGGCCGGTACCCGGCACGCTGCGGGGCATCCGTCTGGACATGTCGGACATCGGCGAGCTCACGCCCACCGTCGCGGCGCTGGCCACCCAGGCCACCACGGCGACGGAGCTGACGGGCATCGCGCACCTGCGCGGGCACGAGACGGACCGCCTGGCCGCGCTGACCCGGGAGATCAACAACCTCGGCGGCCGCTGCGAGGAGCTCGCGGACGGGCTGCGCATCCACCCGGCCCCGCTCCACGGTGGCAGGTGGAGCTCGTACGACGACCACCGCATGGCCACCGCCGGCGCCATCATCGGGCTGACCACCCCGGGCGTGGAGGTGGAGAACATCGGCACCACGGCCAAGACACTGCCGGACTTCGAGGCGATGTGGGCCGAGATGGTGCGCGCGTAATGGGCCGGGGCTTTCGCGACTACGACGAATCCGATGTCCGCGTCCGCCCCGGCAAGGGGTCGCGGCCCAGGTCGAAAGACCGCCCGTCGCACGCCGACGCCGAGTTCGGCATGGTGGTGAGCAAGGATCGGGGCCGCTGGGGCGTGGTGCTGGATTCCGGCACCGAGGTCACCTGCATGCGGGCGCGCGAGCTCAAGCGCGTCTCCGTCGAGGTGGGCGACCGCGTCGGCGTGGTGGGAGACACGTCGGGCCAGAAGGACACGCTCGCCCGGATAGTCAAGCGCGAGGACCGCACGTCGGTGCTGCGCCGCACGGCCGACGATACGGATCCGTACGAGCGCATCATCGTGGCCAACGCCGAGCTCATGCTGATCGTGGTCGCGGCCGCCGACCCGCCGCCGCGCACCGGCTTTGTGGAGCGCGCGCTGGTCGCGGCGTTCGACGGCGGCGTGACCCCCGTGGTGTGCATGACCAAGTCGGACATCGCGGACCCCGCCGAGTTCCAGCGCGAGATCGAGGACCTGGATGTCCGCGTGTTCGAGGTGGGCATCGAGGAGCCTATCGACGAGCTGGTGTCGGCCATTTCGGGCCACGTCTCAGCCCTGATCGGTCACTCCGGCGTGGGTAAGTCCACCCTGGTCAACCGCATCGTGCCCGAGGCTAACCGTCTCACCGGCGAGGTCTCCGGCGTGGGCAAGGGCCGCCACACCTCCACGCAGTCGGTGGCGCTGCCGCTTGCTCGCGGCGGGTGGGTCATCGATACCCCCGGAATCCGCTCTTTCGGCCTCGCCCACATCTCCCCCGACCAGATCATCGATGTCTTCCCGGAGCTCGCCGAGGCCGCCGAGCGCTGCCCGCGCGGCTGCACCCACCTCGGCCCGCCCGCGGACCCCGAGTGCGCCTGGGACGAGATCCCGGCCGATTCCCCGCTGGGCCGCCGGGTGCAGGCGGTGCGTCGCCTGCTAGAAGCCCTGCATTCCAACAACGAATGGGAGCTCAAGCAGCTGGACGAGGAGCGCTAGGCGCTTACAGCTCGTCCTGCAGAGGCACGCGCTTGCGCACCCAAAGCAGCGCGGCCACCGCGATGGCGGTCATGCCCATGAGGTATCCCGGCAGCGTGATTGCGCTGCCCTCCCCCAGGGTGAACTCGGCGATCATAGGGGCGAACGCGCCGCCGAGGATCGCGCCGAGCGCGTAGGAGATGCTCACCCCGGAGAAGCGGATGGGCCGCGGGAACATCTCGGCGTACAGCGCGCTCTGCGGCCCGTAGGACAGGGCGAGGCCCGGGGTCATCAGCACCACGCCCAGGAAGAACAGCGGCAGCTCCGCCGTGTTGATCAGGCGCCACGTGGGGATGACGGCGATGAACAGCAGACCGTAGCCGACCAGGAAGGTCTCAATGCGCCCGAGCCTGTCCGACAGCCCACCGGACCACAGGGTCAGCACCGCCCAGAGGATGGCCGCGGCCGCCAGGGAGGCGAGGACGGGCGTGGAGTCGAGGCCGAGGGTCTTGATGCCGTAGGAGCCGAAGAACGCGATGAGCATGTAGCCCGCGGCGTTGTTGGCCGCGAAGATCAGGGCCGCGAGCAGCACCGTGCCGCCATTGTGGCGCATCACCGTCTTCACCGGCGCGGACTCGGCCTTGCTCTCCTTCTCAATCTCGCGGTAAACCGGAGATTCCTCCACCCGGGAACGGATCCACAGGCCGACCCCGACGAGCAGCAGGGAGAGCAGGAACGGGATCCGCCAGCCCCAGGCCACGTAGGCCTCGTGGCCGAGCGCCATGTTGAGCACCAGGGAGACGATGGTGGCCAGCGCGAGGCCGCAGGGCGCGCCCAGCTGCGGGTACGCGCCGGCCCTGCCGCGGGACTCGCGCGGCGCGTGCTCGACCGCCATGAGCGCGGCGCCGCCCCACTCCCCGCCGGCGGAGAGGCCCTGGACGATGCGCAAAAGGAGCAGCAGGATCGGGGCGGCCACGCCGATCTGGGCGGCGGTGGGCAGGACACCGATCAGTGCGGTGGCAACGCCCATGACAATCAGCGTGAGCGTAAGCACCGGCTTGCGGCCGTACTTGTCCCCCAGGTGGCCGGCGAGCGCCGCGCCCACCGGGCGGAACAGGAAGGAGATGCCGAGGGAGACCCAGGAGACGATTTGGGCGAACTCGCTCGCCGCGGCGAAGAACTCCTTGGCAAAGATCAGGCCGGCGGCCTGGGCGTAGATGAAGAAGTCGAACCACTCGATGGTGGTGCCCACTAGGGTGGCCGAGGCGACTTTACGGCGCTCCGCGTTCGCGCGGGCGGGGCTGCTCAGCTTGGTGAGCGTTTCGGGAGACGGCATGCCGTTATTTTCCACAACACTGGTCACATCCGTCACATTACATTCAGGAAACGGCGGCGGTGGTTGCGGGAACGGCGCGTCGCTGCTACAGCAGCTCGACCAAGAACGGCAACTCGCTCGGGTCGTAGAACGCCATGTAGTTGTCCTGGGCGTCGCCCACGGCCAGCTCCGCGTCCTCGTCGCCGAGGTCGGCGGCGTCGATGGCATCGATCGCCTTTGCGGTGGCCTCCTCCGCCTCCTGCACGTCCACGTGAATCGCCGCGACGTCATTCAGCTCCACTGGGCCGGCCAGCTTGACTACGGATTCTCCCATCTCCGGCTGCGGCTGGACTTCCGCGTCAACGGACACCACCACGCGGCGGTGCGGGAACTGCTCCTCCCCGCCGATCGCCAGCAGGCGGATGGAGGCGAGCGCCGCGTCGTCGAACGCGACGGCCTCGATCTCCTCCTGGTCGCCGGAGGTGAAAAACTCGGTCAACTCCGGGGTGGCCGCGAAGCCCCAGCCGTTGCGGGCGTGGATCACGCCGTGTTCGTCGAGGGACTTGAGCATGGAAAACGTCGCCGGGATGTAGACGCGCATCTAGAACTCGCCCTCGACGTCGAAGAGGGACTGAATCTCCACGGCGGTGCGCTCGAAGGCGGTGTGGAGGATGCCGATCATGCCGCACTCGACGGCGGCGCGGACGTTCAAAATGTCGTCGTCGATAAGCACGCACTCGTGCAGGGGCACATCGATCGCGTCCGCCGCGGCCTGGAAGGCCTCGCGCTCCGGCTTCTCGTGGCCGATCGCGCCGGCCAGCACCACCGCGTCAACGTCGCCGCGGAACTCCCACTCGCGGATGGTGTCCGCGTCCGGGCCGTCCGCCGGCTCGTTGGAGAGGATGCCCGCGGAGACATCTTTCCCCCGCACCGCGCCGATGAGCCTCCGCCACCGGCGCTCGTCCTCCGGATCCATGTCGAGGACACCTGAGTAATCAAGAATCAAACCCTGCATGCGATGCATCCTTTCTGGTCGCTCGCGCGGTTCCGCGCCGCGCGCGCATTGAGATGGGCACGGGCAACCTAGCGCCCCGAGCGCTCGAACGTGCACAATCCTACCTGCACGCCCGCCCCAATCCGCCCGCACCGCCACCGAGGGAGACCCCGCCATGTACTACCCGGCCCCCGGCCACCAGCACGTGAAAGTGCTGGTGCCGCGCGCCACGTTCCCCAAAGTCACCCGCATGCCACCGGCCCGCACGGTACCCGAGAACCCCATGGCGCCGCTGGTGCGCCAGGCCCTAGAGGCGTCCTTTGGCCAACGCGACCCGGAGACGCTCACGGGCGCGCTGTTCGACATGGGCGTGCGCTCCCACGTGCGCTACCGGCGCAGACTGCCCCTGCCGGCCGGGCAGGTGCACGAGGTCACCTCGCACGCGCGCGAGGGCGGCGAATTCTTCGGCACCGTAGAGGTGGGCGGGCGCAGATACGCGTGGGCGGCCCGCATGCACGCGGGCCGCCTCGTGTCGTTCAAGGTGCTGTAGCGCGGCGGGCTACACCACGGTCGAGCCGCCGGCTTCGCCCTCGGCGGGTGCCTGCTCCTCGAACTGCTTGCGCATCATGAACAGCTGGCGCACGGTCTCCTCCTGGACGGCCTCGTTCATCGCGTTGAACATCTCGCCGCCCTCCTTCTGGTACTCCACCAGCGGGTCGCGCTGCGCCATGGCGCGCAGGCCGATGCCCTCCTTGAGGTAGTCCATCTCGTAGAGGTGCTCGCGCCACTTCGTGTCGATGACCGGGAGGATCACCATGCGCTCGATGTTGCGCATCTGGTCCTCGCCGCCGATCGCCGCGACGTTCTCCTCCAGCGCGTCGTACTGGGCCAGCGCGTCGTCGATCACGGCTTGGCGTAGCTGGGGGGCGGAGATCTCGCCGGGGCGTCCGTACTCGGGGCCGTCGATAAGCGATTGCGCCGAAACCGAGGGACCGTACAGGGAATCGAGCGCCTTCCACAGCTCATCGAGGTCCCAGTCCTCCACGTAGCCGTCGTGCGTCGCGCCGTCCACGTACGCGCCCACGGTCTCCTCGATCATGCGGCGCACCTGGCCCGCGATGTCCTTGGAATCCAGGATCTCCTGGCGCTCGGCGTAGACGACCTTGCGCTGCTCGTTGAGCACCTCGTCGTACTTCAGCACGTTCTTGCGCATCTCGAAGTTCTGGTTCTCCACGCGCGACTGCGCGCTCTTGATGGCGTTGGAGACCATCTTTGCCTCGATCGGGACGTCGTCCGGCACGTTGAGGCGGTTCATCATGTTTTCCATGGAGGTGCCCATGAAGCGCACCATCAGCTCGTCGCGCATGGAGAGGTAGAAGCGGGTTTCGCCCGGATCGCCCTGGCGGCCGGAGCGACCGCGCAGCTGGTTGTCGATGCGGCGCGACT
Source organism: Corynebacterium bouchesdurhonense (assembly GCF_900078305.2). GTDB lineage: Bacteria > Actinomycetota > Actinomycetes > Mycobacteriales > Mycobacteriaceae > Corynebacterium > Corynebacterium bouchesdurhonense. Next base: position 1,015,790 of record NZ_LT546028.1, on the reverse strand, counting down.
CGTGGCGCTCCGTGCCGATGACGTACAGGCCGCCCGCCTCGCGCACGCGGTCGCCCAGCTCGCGGGAGCGCTCCTTGGCGGCCGGGAGCTGCTCGTCCCACGCCTGCTGGTAGCGCTCCTCGTCCTCGAACGGGTCCAAGCCCTGCTCCTGCAGCTTCGCGTCCAGGAGGATCTCCGGGTTGCCGCCGAGCACGATGTCGGTGCCGCGGCCGGCCATGTTGGTGGACACGGTCACCTTGCCGGGCAGGCCGGCCTCGGCGATGATGCGGCCCTCCTCCTCGTGGTGCTTGGCGTTGAGCACGTTGTGCTTGATGCCCTTGCGGGTGAGCAGCTGGGAGAGGTACTCGGAGCGCTCCACCGAGGTGGTGCCCACCAGCACCGGCTGGCCCTTTTCCACGTGCTCCGCGATGTCGTCCGCCACGGCGGCGAACTTCGCCTCCTGCGTCTTGTAGATCAGGTCGTCCCTGTCGCGGCGCTGGTTCGGCTTGTTCGGCGGGATGGCCACCACGTCGAGCTTGTAAATCTGGTGCAGCTCGCTCGCCTCGGTCTCGGCGGTACCGGTCATGCCCGCCAGCTTGGTGTACAGGCGGAAGTAGTTCTGCAGGGTGACGGTTGCCAGCGTCTGGTTCTCGTTTTTGATCTCGACGTTTTCCTTCGCCTCGATCGCCTGGTGCATGCCCTCGTTGTAGCGGCGGCCAGGCAGCACGCGGCCGGTGAACGAGTCCACGATCAGGACCTCGCCCTGGCGGATGATGTAGTCCTTGTCGCGCTCGAAGAGCTCCTTGGCCTTCAGCGCGTTGTTGAGGTAGCTGACCAGCTGCGAGTGCTCCGGCGCGTAGAGGTTGTCGATGCCGAGCTGGTCCTCGACGAACTCCACGCCCTCCTCGGACACGCCGACGGTGCGCTTGCGCTGGTCCACCTCGTAGTGGATGCCCTCGCGCATGCGCGGCGCGAGCTGGGCAAACACGGTGTAGAACTGGCTCGAGCCGTCCGCCGGGCCGGAGATGATGAGCGGGGTGCGGGCCTCGTCAATGAGAATCGAGTCCACCTCGTCCACGATGGCGTAGTTGTGGCCGCGCTGCACCATGTCCGCCGGCGAGCGTGTCATGTTGTCGCGCAGGTAGTCGAAGCCGAGCTCGTTGTTAGTGCCGTACGTGATGTCCGCGGCGTAGGCCAGCTTGCGCTCCGCCGGGCGCAGCTCGGAGAGGATCACGCCCACCTCAAGGCCGAGGAAGTGGTGCACGCGCCCCATCATCTCCGCGTCGCGCTTGGCCAGGTAGTCGTTCACCGTAACGATGTGCACGCCCTTGCCCTCGAGGCCGTTGAGGTAGGCCGGCAGGACGGAGGTCAGGGTCTTGCCCTCACCCGTCTTCATCTCAGCCACGGAGCCGAAGTGCAGGGCCGCGCCGCCCATGATCTGCACCTTGTAGTGCTTCTGCCCCAGCACGCGCCAGGACGCCTCGCGGGCGGTGGCGAACGCATCGATCAGGATGTCGTCCAGAGACGCGCCCTCGGCGAGCTGGGCGCGGAACTCCTCGGTCTTCGCCTTCAGCTCCGCATCGGTCAACGCGCTGTACTCATCATCCAGTGCCATGACCTGATCGGCGATCTTGGCCAGGCGCTTGACGGTGCGCCCTTCACCCGCGCGGAGCAACTTCGACAATCCAAACACGTTATGTGCATCCTTTACCTCGAGCTACCCGGGCACCTCCCGAGCACCTCGATAGTGTTCGTGGCAGTATCAGCCGTCTATTGTACGCGGGCGGCAAGGGAGCGTCGAGAAGCAAAAGCCCGCACCCGGTAAGGATGCGGACTCGTTGCGGGCCGGGGCTACTCGGCGGGAACTGCCGGAATCTCGGCTTCGGGGGCGAGGGCGATCAGGCCGTAGTCGAAGGCGTGGCGGCGGTAGACCACCGACGGGCGCTGGGTCTCGGCGTCGATGAAGAGGTAGAAATCGTGGCCCACCAGCTCCATCTCGCTCAGGGCGTCATCCACGCTCATGGGCGTTGCGGGGTGGAGCTTGTTGCGCACGATGTGGCCCGGCTCGAAGTCCTCGAACTGGCCGGCGTACGGGTCCACGTCGTACTTCCCCTCAGACTGGCGGGTCTGCTCCGCCTCCTGCGCCAACTCGGCCGCAACCTGGCCGGCACCCTTCGGCGCGCGGTGGCCGGAGCGGGAGATCTCGCGTCGCACCTTCACCTTGCGCAGGGAACGCTCCAGCTTGCCCACGGCCGACTCGAGCGCGGCGTAGAAGCTGTCCTCCTTCGCCTCGGCGCGTGCGAGGTGGCCCTTGCCGGTGGCGGTGATCTGCACGCGCTGCGCCTGCGCCTCGCGGCGCGGGTTCGGCTCGTGCTGCAGCTCCACGTGGAACGAGTTCAGCGACGGATCGAGCTTCTCAATCTTGGCCAGCTTGGCGTTCACGCGTTCCTGGAAGTGCTCCGGCACGTCGACGTTGCGGCCGGTGATGGTCACCTGGGCGGCGGGGCTCAAGGCGGCCTGGTCGTGCTCTGCGGAAGTCATTGCTGCGTCATCCCTCTCGGTAGTAGGAACGGGGTCATCCCCGAGTATACAACTGGTCATAACCAGATGGTTACGCCGCGCACAGCGCGATGCACGCCGGGACTTCCGCACCGTGCGCGAGCAGCTTTTCGACGCTCCCCTGCAACGTCGCCCCCGTTGTGACCACGTCGTCCACCACGATGCACGTGGCCGCGGGCTCAGGTGCCGCGCGCAGGCGCACGGCACCCGCCATGTTGGCCCGGCGCTGCGCCGCGGTGAGCTGCGACTGGTCCGCCGTACGCTCCGCCAGCCAGAGCACCGGCGCCACGTGCCGGCCGGTGGCGCGGCAGCACTGCGCAACCGGGTCGCCCCCGCGGGCGCGCGCCGAGGACGGCCGGGTGGGCGCGGGCACCAAGGTCGCGCCGTGCGGGATATCGCCGCGCGCCTCCAGGTAGTCCAGCGCGCCCGCCAGCACGGCACCCACGTAGCGGCGCACCGCCAAGTTGTCGCGCTCCTTCATCTCCAGCACCACCGAGCGGTGCGCGCCGGCGTAGGGTCCGAGCGCGAAGACGGGCACGTGGGGCGAGGTGGGCGGGAAGACGCGCTGGGGCGGGGCGGCCAGCGCGACGCGGCAGGCCGGGCACAACAGCTCGCCCGGCGCGCCGCAGCCGGCGCAGCGCCGCGGCAGCACCAGCTCGGCCAGATCCCCCAACACCCCCACGCGGGCGATTCTAGATGCCCGCGCCTAAGTGGACAGGATGGGCACCGAGCGCACGCCCTCCAGCCCGGGCACCTCGCGCCACAGCGGGTTGTCCGCTCCGGCGGCAGGCAGCTGCAGCACCGCGTTGGCGTCGGTGACGTAGAGCATGGTCGGCGACGCGGCCACCGCAACCACCGGCGCGGAGATGTTGCCCACGGACAGCACGGTGGTGGAGGAGCCGTCCTGCTCCACCCGCAGCACTGGCGAGGCGGAGCTGGAGGTGCCCACGATCAGCGAGCCGTCCGGCTGCCAGTCCGCGGCCACCACCGTGCCGCCGAGCTCCTGGGCGTACTCCTGCACGCCAACTACGGCGCGCTCGCCGGGGGTACGGCGCTCCACAATGCCGGTGTAGAGGTGGCCGTCGATGACCATCACCACCCGCGCCCCGGAGCGCGAAAGACGCAGCACGGAGATGTTCCCGTGCACGCCCTCCGGCAGCTCCGCGGCGATCTCGGCCGTGGTCAGCTCGCCGGTGGCGCTGGACTGCACGCTGCGCAGGATGCGGGTGCCGTCCGCCACCGTCCACACCGCGTTGGCCTCGGGCTCGACGGACGGGCGGGTGAACGTCTCGGCGCGCTGCAGCTCCCGGGCGGCCCCGCCGAGTTCCCCGGCGCGAAGCGACGCGCCCTGCTCCTCCTTGAACACCGCGGCCCAGGTGCCCTCGTTGGTGATCTCGGCGGACTGCACGTCGCCGGAGGCGCCGAGCTCCCCGGCAACCGCGGTGGGGCTTGCGGATTCGACGCGGGAGACGTGGCCGTCGGCAAGCGAAAAAAGCGTGGATTCGCCCGCGGCCTGCACGAGCGGGCTGAGCTCGACAAAGTCGTCGGTGCCGAGCGTCTGCGCGTCCACGAGCAGCGGCGCGCCGTCGGCTTTGAGCGTAAACGGTCCGGTGATGCCGGCGGACGCGAGGGTCCACACCACCTGCGCCGCGAAGCGCTGCCGGTCCGGCTCGCTCACCCCGCCGAAGCCGGAGAACGTGTACGCGCCGTCCTGCAGGCCCGTGTAGGACGCGCCCGCCGGCAGGATGCTGGACACGGCCGGCTGCAGGCGCTGCGCCGGGCCCTCCATGATCAGGGAGATCAGCGCGCTCGGCAGCGTCTCGCGCCGCGAGTAGACCCAGCGGCGGTCGGTGACCAGCTCCCGGCCCTGCGCGTCGAAGAAGTAGAGGTTGTAGGGCTGGTACTGGTTGCGCAGCTCGGTGCGCTCGAGCACCACACCCGCGGGCAACGAGGAGATGCGCCACTCCCCGCCCGACTGCTCCAGCTCGATGGTGGCCTCGTACGTGCCGCGCTCCGGGCGGTACGCGCCGCCGGTGCCCAGCGCACCCACCACGGTGCCGTGCACGGAGAATTTTCGGCGCGCCGCGGTGCCGCCCGGCAGGGTGGTCACGCCTATGCGATCCACCACCAGCATGTCCCCCGAGGGGTCCCAGGCCGCGGCCGCCTGCTGGGTGAGGAACGCGCGCGCGGCCTCGTAGTCCGCGGACGGGATCGCCGTGGCGGAGTAGAAGTCGCGCAGCAGAAGGTCCGGCTCGCGGCCCGCCTCCGGGGTGATCACCGGCGCGGACGCCGCCTCCGGGTTGTACTGCCGCAGCACGTGCGGGTCCGAGTTCGACGGCAGGCTCGCGCATCCCGCGGCCAGGCTCACCGCGAGCGCGCACGCCGCCGCAAGGGGCTTATTGCTTTTCGACGCCATCCGCCTCACCCTCACACTCCACATCCGCGACCACCTCGTCCGCGCCCTCCAGCTGGGCGCGTGCTTCGGCCACCTCGTCCGGCTCCCCCGGCGCCACCAGCTCCACCGGGGCGTGCGCGTAGCCCTCCCCGGGGTGGCGCGGCAGCACCAGGCGGAACTGCGAGCCCACGCCGGGCACGCCCGCCGCGTCCAGGGTGCCGCGGTGCAGCTGCGCGTCCTCCCTGGCGATGGCCAGGCCCAGCCCGGTGCCGCCGGAGTGGCGCTTGCGGGATTTGTCGGCGCGCCAGAACCGGTTGAACACCAGCTCCTCCTGGCCGGGCTTGAGCCCCACGCCGCAATCCGTCACGGTCACGGCCACCGCCTCCTCGTTTTGGTAGAGCCCGACCGCAACCGGGTTGCCTTCGGAGTGGTCGATGGCGTTGGCGATGAGGTTGCGCACGATGCGCTCGATGCGGCGCGGGTCCCCCTCGATCGAGACCGGCTCGGCGGGGATGTCGAACTCCACGGCCACGTCGAGCTCCTCGGCGAGGTGGCGGGTTTGCGCCCACGCCGACTCGATCGGCGCGCGCACGTCCATGACCGTGCTGGCAAGGTCCGCCACGCCGGCGTCGTGGCGCGAGATTTCCAGCAGGTCCGTCAGCAGGGCCTCGAAGCGGTCGAGCTCGCGCGTCATCAGCTCCGAGGCGCGCCGCGCGGCCGGGTCGAGGGACTCCTGGTCCGCGGCGATCATGTCCGCGGCCATGCGCACCGTGGTCAGCGGGGTGCGCAGCTCGTGGGAGACGTCGGACGTGAACTGGCGCTGCAGGTCGCCGTACTCCTCCAGCTGGTTGATCTGGCGGGAAAGCTTGTCGGCCATGTTGTTGAAGGACATGGCCAAAACCGCCATCTCGTCCTCGCCTTCCACGGGCATGCGCTCGCGGAGGTGGCCGGCGGCGAAGCGCTCCGCTGTGCGTGAAGCGGAGCGCACCGGCGCCACGATTTGCTGCGAGGCCAGCCACGCGATGCCCACCAGCAGCACGATCACGATCAGCGCCGCCGAGGCCAACAGGCCGCGCATCAGCGCCAGCGTGGAGGCCTCGTTGTCCATGTTGGTCACGAGGTAGAGCTGCAGGTTCGGTACGTCCGAGTCGGTGGGCGTGCCGATGATCAGCGCGTTGTACGGGGTGCCGTCGGGGCGCTGCACCACCGCGAACTGGTAGGCCACGTTGCCCTGCGTGACGTACTCCACCAGCTGCTCCGGCACGCGGTAGGACTCCGGCGAAGAGGTGGTCACGCCCAGCGAGCTCTGTACCAGCAGCACCGGCTCGTACACGTTGGCCACGTCCGAGCCCTGCTGGGCGCGCTGGGTCAGGCTCGCGCGCGCCGAGTTCAGCCGGGCCTGCAGGGAGGAGTTGGGGCTACTGGTGTCGATCGCCTCCTGCACCACCATGCGGGCCCGGTCGATCTCCGCGCTGGCGGCGTCGATCTTCGTTTGCGCGATGCGCTGCGAGACCACGGTGGCCAGCGTGAAGCCGAGCACCAGCATCACCACCGCAGACACCAGCAGCACGGTGCCCACGAACCGCACCTGCAGCGAGGTGCGCCAAGACTCGGCGGCGCGCTCGCCCGCCTGCCGGACGCGGTTGAACCCCAGGAGTTACACCCCCGACTTACCCGTCTTGTACCCCACGCCGCGCACCGTGAGGACGATCTCCGGGTTCTCCGGGTCGCGCTCGATCTTTGAGCGCAGCCGCTGCACGTGCACATTGACGAGGCGCGTGTCGGATGCGTTGCGGTAGCCCCACACGTTCTCCAAGAGCTCCTCGCGGGTGTGCACCTGGTTGGGGCGCCGCGCCATCTCCAACAGCAGGTCGAACTCGAGCGGGGTGAGCGCGATCTCCTCCCCGTCGCGGGTGACCATGTGCTGCGGCACGTCCACCTTCAGGTCCCCGATGGTGAGCACCTCGGCCGGGTCCTCATCGGTGCGGCGCAGGCGGGCGCGGATGCGGGCGACGAGCTCCTTCGGCTTGAAGGGTTTGGTGATGTAGTCGTCCGCCCCGGACTCCAGTCCCAGCACTACGTCCACCGTGTCGGTTTTCGCGGTGAGCATGACAATCGGCACGGCGGATTCCTTGCGGATCTCGCGGCAGATGTCCACGCCGTTCATGCCCGGCAACATGAGGTCGAGCAGGATCAGATCCGGGTTGTACGAGCGGAAGGCGCCGACCGCCTCGGCGCCGTCGGTCACCGACTCGGTGGCGAAGCCCTCCGCCTCGAGCACGATCGTGAGCATCTCGTTGATGGCGGGGTCATCGTCGACGACCAGGATCCTCGGCGGCATGGCGCTCCTCCTCTACGCAAGGCTACGAATGGTATCGATGATAACCGCCGGATCGCTCGTGACCACCCAGCGGCCCGCCCAGCCGCGCCGCGCGAGCTCGGCGTACGCCTCGGAGGTGGCGCGCTGCAGCGCGTCGTCGCGCTCGTAGCGGTCGCGGGTTCGTTGCGCATCAGTTGCTTCCCGACGCTCCGCCCGCTCACCCGCCACCCCCGGCGGCGTGGGCAGCAGCACCTGCAGATCCGGACGCGGCAGGCCGAGGCGGCCGAACTCGAGGTCCTCCACCCACGCAAGCGCCGCCTCGTCGCCGGTGCGCGCCCAGGTGTAGGCCGCGTTCGAGGCGCAGTAGCGGTCCAGGATCAGGGTGCGCTCCGGATCACCCGCGTACCCGCGCAGCACGTCGGCGGCGCCGTGGCGGTCCAGCGCGAACATGGCGGCCATGGCGTAGGCCGAGTCCGCCATGTCCCCCATCTTGCCGTGCAGGGCCGCCTGCGCGAGCTGGGCCGCGGCGGAGTCCGCGTAGCGCGGGAAGGCGAGGGTGGTTGCGGGAATGCGCTGCAAGGTTGCGTCGACAAGCGTGTGCTTCCCGGCACCGTCGATCCCCTCAACTGCGATGATCATGCGCCTAGTACCGGTAGTGCTCGGGCTTGAACGGGCCGGCCACGTCAACGCCGATGTACTCGGCCTGCTCCTTGGTCAGCTCCGTGAGCGTGCCGCCGAGCGCCTCGACGTGGATGCGCGCGACCTTCTCGTCCAGGATCTTGGGCAGGCGGTAGACCTCGTTGTCGTACTCCGCGCCGTTGGTGAACAGCTCAATCTGTGCGATGGTCTGGTCCGCGAACGAGTTGGACATGACGAAGGACGGGTGGCCCGTGGCGTTGCCCAGGTTGAGCAGGCGACCCTCGGACAGCACGATGATCGAGTTGCCGCTGGGCAGGTCGAACAGGTCCACCTGCGGCTTCACGGTGGTGCGCGTGACGTCGTCGCGGTGCAGCAGCGAGTGCATGTCGATCTCGTTGTCGAAGTGACCGATGTTGCCCAAAATGGCGTGGTCCTTCATCTGCAGCATGTGGTCGAAGGTGATGATGCCCAGGTTGCCGGTGGCGGTGATCACGATGTCCGCGTCTGCGATCGCGTCGTCCACGGTGACCACCTGGTAGCCGTCCATGAGCGCCTGCAGCGCGTTGATCGGGTCAGCCTCCGTCACGGACACGATCGCGCCCTGGCCGTCCAGCGCCTCGGCGACGCCCTTGCCCACGTCGCCGTAGCCGCACACCAGCGCGCGCTTGCCGCCGATGAGCACGTCGGTGGCGCGGTTGATGCCGTCGATGACGCTGTGGCGGGTGCCGTAGCGGTTGTCGAACTTGGACTTGGTCACCGCGTCGTTGACGTTCATGGCCGGGAAGGGCAGCAGGCCCTCCTTGGCAAAGTGGTAGAGGCGGTGCACGCCGGTGGTGGTCTCCTCCGTCACGCCCTTGACCTCGCGCGCGGTGGTGGTCCAGCGGGTGTTGTCCTCCGCCAGCACCTCGCGCAGCATGTTGAAGAACGCGATCTGCTCGTCCGAGTCACCCTCCTGCGGCTGCGGCACGGCACCGGCCTTCTCAAACTCGGTGCCCTTGATCACGGCCATGGTGGCGTCGCCGCCGTCGTCCAGGATCATGTTCGGGTACACGCCGTCGCCCCAGTCGAACACCTGGCGCAGGCACCACCAGTACTCGTCCAGGGTTTCACCCTTCCAGGCGAAGACGGGCACGCCCTGCGGGCGCTCGGCGGAGCCTTGCTTGCCGACGACCACCGCAGCCGCCGCCGCATCCTCCGTCGAGAAAATGTTGCACGACGCCCAGCGCACCTCCGCACCGAGCGCGGTGAGCGTCTCAATCAGCACCGCGGTCTGGGTGGTCATGTGGATCGAGCCGGCGATGCGCGCGCCCCGCAGCGGCTGCTCCGCGGCGTACTCCTCGCGCAACGCCATCAGCCCGGGCATCTCGTACTCCGCGAGCTCGATCTGCTTGCGGCCGGACTCGTGCAGTGAGATGTCCGCGATCTTGTACTGGGCCTGCTCGGCCTGCTGGTCCGCCATTGGTACCGCCTCCTGGGGTTACTGGTTCGCTCATGCGTTTTCCGGGCGCGCCAATGCGGGCGCGGCCTTGACCGCACCCACTGTAGCTGGCTGTCGCTGGCCGTAGCTGGCCGGTTAGGCGAGGGCTTCGAGGAACTGGTCGATATCCTCGGCTGCGTCCGTGCCGTCGGCCTGCGCGGCCTCGAGCACTGCGGCCGCGGCCTCGGAGAGCTGCTCACTGATCTCGCCCGGGTTGGAGCGGATGAAGGGGTAGGCGTCGGCGATCTCGCCCGCGGAGAACGGCGCGCCCGACCAGATAGCGGCGATGGTGGCAGCCGCCCGGCCGTTGAGCGTCTCCTCCTCGCTGGCGCTGGCGCCGTCCGCGGCGAGCAGCACCGCGTCGTTCACCGCCTCCAGCACCTCCTCCGGCTCGAGCTGCGCCAGCTCGTCGAGGAAGTCGGCGTTCTCATCGGCGGAGAAGATCTCCCGGTCCCACGTGCTCATCGGGGTGCCCCTTTCATGGGTTGTGCGTGCATACTCTCTTACGAGCTTTATATACGCCTGTTTACAGCGGCGCGAGACGCGCACTGGCACAGCGCTGGCACACGGCTGCCCGCAAGATGCCGACACGCGTACAAACCGCGCAAACTTTGTCCGTTCTGGCCTTTGTTTGAGCCTCGATTCATGTTATAAACAGGGCGTACGCGTGCTGTTATCAAAACGTGACTATCCCAGCGCTACTAGAAGGGCGGAGGTGAGCGGCGTGCGGCAGAACCAACGGGGAGCGATCCTATTTATGGCGGTCGGGCTCGCCGTGGCCCTCATGGTTGGTATCGCCGTGTGGAATGCGTCCAGCCCCGAGCACGCCGCGACGGCCGGCTACACCGTCCCCGAATCTTCCACCACCGCGCCAGCGCGAACCACCACCACCACGGCGCCACCCAGCTCCAAGCGCGCCACCGCACCGGCGAGCGCCGCCGACACCCCGGAGCGCGGCGGCGAGGACGTCCTCGCCCAGGCCACCGGCGCGGCCAACCCGAGCTACCGGGTTGAGGCGGATCCGCTGGCCCCACCGCACGCCGTGATGGCGGCGCCCAAGCCGTCCGCGGACCCGGCACCGGGAACCGTGTACCGGCCGACGAACGTGCTGCCCGCGACCGCGTCGTCCGCAACCGCCACCGCCGCCGGCGCCGCCGCGGGCACCGCTACCGGCTCCGACGACCCCGCGGCCACGGAGAGGACCACGCGCCCCACCGGCTCCGCGACTGTGCCGTCATCAGCGCCTACCGCGTCGCCGGCTACCAGCGAATCCGAGCCGACATCCAAGCCGGGCGCCGAGCCCCCGGCCACCTCCGAGCAGTCCCCGACGGAGCCGTCCGAGCCCACTCCGGCAACGGAGCAGACGGCGGTGCCGCAGCCGGAGCGCGAGGCAGCCGGCGCCGGGGCGCCCTAAACGCGCACGTAGAACAGGTCTGCGCCGGCCTCGCCCGCGGTGAGGTTTGCGGCGGTGTCGGAGGCCGGGATCCACACGGCCTGGCCCGGGGAGAGCTCGGCGGTGCCGCCGGCGGTGCACAGCACCACGGCGGGCCCGTCCCAGTCGGCGCGCAGCGCCTCCCCCGCGCCGAGGTGGTGCCTGCTGACGCGGAAGTACTCGCCCGGCACGTCAAAATCCGTGGTGGAGCCCGACTGGGTGCGCGGCGCCTCCGGGTCCTCCAGCGCGGCGAACTGCAGCACCCGGGCCAGCTCCGGCACGTCGACGTGCTTGGAAGTTAGGCCCCCGCGCAGCACGTTGTCGGAGTTGGCCATGACCTCCACGCCGAGCCCCGACAGGTAGGCGTGCGGGCGGCCGGCGGCCAGGAACAGCGCCTCGCCCGGCTGCAGCGACACCACGTTGAGCATCAGCGCCGCGAGCGCGCCCACGTCGCCGGGGTAGCGCTCCGCCAGCTGTAGGAAGGTCTCGGCGGCGTCGCGCATCCACGCCTCCGCGGCACCCGCGCGCAGGGACTCGGCCGACGCCGCGACCTCGTCCAGGAGCTCCAGGCGCAGCCCGGTTGGCAGGGAGATCAGCGTGGTGAACACCGCGCGCAGGCTCTCACCCGGCTGCTGCGGGTCGAACATCGCGGCGTAGCGCTCAATGCCGGGCAAGGACTCGAAGAGCTGGCGGGTGCGCTGCGGCGGCCGGAATCCGGCCAGGGCGCGGAACGGGGTGAGCGCGATGATCAGCTCAGGCTTTGGGTTCGGGTCCTTGTAGTTGCGCCGCGGGTCATCCAACGGGATGCCCAGCGCGTTCTCGCGGGCGAAGCCCTCGGCCGCTTGCTCCTTCGACGGGTGCGCCTGGATGGACAGGGGCTCGTCCGCCGCCAGCAGCTTGACCAAAAACGGCAGCTGCTCGCCGTGCTCGGCCACCACGCGCTCGCCGAGGGCCGCCACCGGATCCTGCGCGATGACCTGGTCCAGCGGCCGGCCGCCCACCAAAGAGGGCGCCGCCGGGTGGGCGCCGAACCACAGCTCCGCCTCCGGGGCCGCCGAGGGGCACTCGGTGCCGCGCAGCTGCGCGAGCAGGGTGCGTGACCCCCACGGGTATGCGCGCAGGGCTCCCTCGAGGTGTTCCATTGACTCCACTCCTCCTACTCCGCGGCGCCGTCGAACCCGCCGTCGAACCCGCCGTGGAACGCGGTCGCGGCGAAGGCGCGCGTCACCAGGCGCAGCGCCTCCACCGCCTCGCCCGCGGAAGCTGCCGCGTCGACCGCCTCGGCGCGCGTGTTGGGCGCAGCCGTGTCCCGCTGCGCCCAAAGAACGGTCTTCAACGGTACCAGCTGCAGCGGCCCGTCCAGGAACGGGTCGTGGAAGAGGTCCTGCCCGGCCGGAGCGGTCCCTCCGGCATCCTCGAGGGCCAGCGCCAGCTCCTCCGGGTGCACGTAGCCAGACGGGATGCCGCGCGCCGACCACAGGTGCGCGGCAAGCTCGGCAACCGCGGCCCCGGTGGGCCCAGCGCCGGAGTGTAGCACTCGCGCGCCCTCTGCGAACTCGCGCAGCTGGCGGGCGGGGTTCACGCCAGCGTCGCGCTCGGGCGACAGGGAGGCGAGCTCCTCGTCCACGGCGTCTGCGAGCAGATCGCACTGCTCGGCGATCACGGCCGCGTCGTGCGTCAGGGCGGCCAGCACCGCGCCCACGGCGGCCATTGTCCGCGCCGGGGAGGGCCCGGCGGCGGTGGGCAGGGCGGGGATGACGGTTGCGGCTGCGGGTGCGTCGTCAAGCAAAAGCCCCCTGGCGGGACCCGCGAGCACCGTCTCCGCCCCGCGGGCCGCGGCCGTGAGCAAGCCGCGCAGGTCCTCCTCGCGCGAACCGGCGTCGCCGGCGAACAGCACCACATCCAGCGGGCCGACGTAGGCCGGCAGCGCGCCGGCGACCACCACGGGCAGCTCTAGCGGGCCCTGTAGCGCCACGCTCGCGCGGGCGGCAGCGAGCGCGGTCTGGTCGGTGCCCACCACCACCAGCGAGCGCGGCTGCATCCCCCGCAGGCGCGCCAGCCGCGGCGCGGCACCCCCGACGGCCCGTAGCTGGGCGCCCTCGTGGGCGACGTCGAAGAAGCGGACGGTCTCGCGGTCATAGTGGCCCGCGCCTCCGTAGTACTCGCTGGCGTTGTCCATGCCGGCGAGCCTACGCGCGGATGAGCCCCAGGATCTCGCGCACCAGCTCGTCCACCTCGGCGCGCGTCGGCGCCTCCACGTTCAGACGCAGCAGCGGCTCGGTGTTGGAGGCGCGCACGTTGAACCAGGCCTTGGAGTCGCGCAGGGTGACGGTCACGCCGTCCAGGCGGTCCACCTGCGCGGTGCGGTCGGCGAACGCGTCGAGCACGCGCTGGGTGGCGGCGGCCTGGTCGGAGACCTCGGAGTTGATCTCGCCGGACGCTTCGTAGCGCTCAAACTGTGCCATCAGCTCGGAGAGCGGCGCGTCCTGCTCAGCCAGCGCCGCAAGAACGTGCAACGCCGCCACCAGGCCGGAATCCGCGTTGAAGAAGTCGGCGAAGTAGTAGTGGGCGGAGTGCTCGCCGCCGAACAGCGCGCCGCGCGACGCCATCTCCGCCTTGATGTAGGAGTGCCCCACGCGCGTGCGCACCGCAGTGCCGCCGAGCTCCTCCACCGTCTCCGGCACGGCGCGGGAGGTGATCAGGTTGTGGATGATGGTCGCGCCCGGCTCGCGCTCCAGCGTGCGCGCGGCAATCAGCGCCGTGATCGCGGAGGGGGACACCGGCTCGCCGCGCTCGTCCACCACAAAGCAGCGGTCCGCGTCGCCGTCGAAGGCGAGCCCGATGTCCGCGCCCTGCTCCACGGTGAAGCGCCGCAGGTCCTCGAGGTTTTTCGGGTCGAGCGGGTTGGCCTCGTGGTTGGGGAAGGTGCCGTCGAGCTCGAAGTACAGCGGGCGGATGTCCATGTCCGCCAGCACCGCCGGCACAGTCAGCCCGGCCATGCCGTTCGCGGCGTCCACCGCCACCGTCAGCGCGCGGTTCGCGGGCACTGGCACCAGTTGGCGCAGGAACGCCGCGTAATCAGGGAGCACATTTCGCTTCTCGACGCTCCCTTGCTCGGCCGCGGGCTCCAAGGGGGCGTCGACAAGCAATTGCTTGATCTCCGCGAGGCCCGTGTCCGTGGAGACCGGCGTGGCACCTGCGCGGCACAGCTTGATGCCGTTGTACTGGGCCGGGTTGTGCGAGGCGGTGAACATAGCGCCCGCGCAAGCTAGCGTGCCGGCGGCGAAGTACAGCTCGTCGGTGGAGGTCAGGCCAAGTTCGATCACGTCCAGGCCCTGGGACGCGGCGCCCTCCGCGAACGCGGCCGCGAGCTCCGGGGAGGAGGGGCGCATGTCGTGGCCGACGGCGATGGCGGTCTCGCCCTCGCGGCGCAGGATGTGCGCGAACGCGGCGCCGGCGCGGCGGGTGAAGTCCGCGTCGATGGTTTCGCCGACCACGCCGCGGATGTCGTAGGCCTTGATGACCTTGTCAAGCACGTCTGGTTCTGTTGCTGCCATGCCGGCTAGCTTAGTTCGCGCCCGGGTCCGTGCCCGGCTCTGCGCCCGGCTCCGGCACCACGCGCAGGTGGGAGCGGCGCGCCGCCTTCTGCGCCGCCGCCTGCTCCTCCACCCGCTTGGTGCGGTGCACGGGGTGGTTGGAGGTCTCCGGGTCGTTGAAGTCGTGCGCCGCGCCGTACTCGATCGGGTCCTTCGAGGTGTCCACCAGGCCGGTGGTCACGCGGCCCGCCTCGCGCACGGCCTGGGCGAGGGCGGTGAGGTCTTCCTCGTCCATCGCCTCGAGCTCGTCGTCGGTGATGTCCACCTGCTCCACGCGCACGAGTTCCCAGCCCACGGGGGCGGTGATGTGGGCGGAGTGGCGCTCGCACAAATCCCAGGCGTGCGGATCCGGCGCGGGGGCCAACGGGCCGATCACCGCGGTGGATTCCGCGTAGGCGTACACGAGCGTGGCCACAGCTGGGCGGCCGCAGCCCGGGCGGCAACAACGACGGAACGTACTCACGACTCGCAAGTCTAAACCCGAGGTTGAGTTTTTGGCGACGCGACGCGGCGCGCCCCACCCTCCGCCCGGCCACGCAGACCTATGATCAACCGCCATGCGCACCCCCTCCCCCGGCGGCGAGCCGCTGCACCTCAGGCCCGCCCGCGACCGCCACGGCCGCGGCGCCCGGGGCCCGCTGATGCCCGTGGGTGTGCCCCGTTACCGCACGCGCTCCATGGCGTTCGACCAGCTGGTGCTAGAGATGTACGCGCCGCTGCACAACGCCTACTTCGAGCAGCTCTCCGGCGTGGACTTGGCGGTGGACACCATCCCCCGCATGCGCCTGCGGGCCGACGCCGCGGTGCTGCCGGACGAGGTGGTGGCCGACGGCCCCGTGCCCCTGGGGCGCGTACTCGCCGCGGGCGTGGACCGGCTCGGCAACCCGACGCGTGCCAGGCTGGTAGTGTTCCGCCGCCCGGTGGAGCAGCGGGCGCGCACAACCGAGGAGCGCGCCGAGCTGGTGGAGTGGATCCTGACGGGCTTGGTGGCCAACTACCTGAACCTGGACCCCAGCGACATCAACCCCGATTTCCCCTGGTAAACCGGACCGGTGAGCGCGCGGGGCAGCCCTAGCCGAGCTGCTTTTTCAGGCGGCGGCGCTCACGGTCGGAGAGGCCACCCCAGATGCCGAAGCGCTCGTCGTGCTCGAGCGCGTACTCCAGACACTCGTCTCGCACCGCGCAGGCCTTGCAGATGCGCTTCGCCTCGCGGGTGGAGCCGCCCTTCTCCGGAAAGAAGGCCTCCGGGTCAGTCTGGGCGCACAGCGCCTGATCCTGCCACTCCTGCTCAACGGTGCCGAACAGTTCGTCCAGGGTCATACCTCCCGCGGCCGCGCCGCGGAGGATTGCGTCATCGCCCATTGTCCGCACCCTTCCTTGCTCCGTTGCCGTCATTTCCCTGATGCCGCGGCGACTCACCGCTGCGACTTACACGCTTGCGATTCAACACTGGGCCCCTAAATAGCCGCAACCTCGACGGCCGCATCGCGCAACATTTGGGACGGATTCCCAGGCGGCCCGTCACATGCGTCACACCAGTTTCAGGCCCGCCGTTTCGGGGGTGGGTAGCGGGGGTACTACATGTTGTGGGCGCAACCCGCCGGAGCAACTAGTTTCCCGTTTTCGCGTGTCGCTTATGCATCCGGCGAAAAACGCACTCCCGAATCCGGGATGGCCACGCCCGGCCACACGCGCATCCCGCCCTGCAGCTCGCAGCGCGCCCCGATGGTGGCGCCCTCGCCGATCACGCAGTCCTGCATCCGCACGTTCGCGCCGATGGTCGCGCCCGCCGCAATGATGGAGTTGCGCACCACGGCACCCGGCTCGATGGTCACGCCGTCGAAGATCACCGAGTCGTCGATGCGCGAACCCGCGCCCACGATGGAGCCGCGCCCCACCACCGTGCCGCCCACCAGGATCACGCCGCCGGCGATGCCCGCCGACGGGTCCACCAGGCACTCGCCCGTCTTGCCCTCCAGCAACGGCGAGTACGCGATGCCGCGCACCAGGTCCGAGGAGCCCTGCACGAAGTCGCTCGGCCGGCCCATGTCCCGCCAGTAGGAGGAATCGACGTGGCCGAGCACGCGGGCTCCGTCGGAAAGCAGGCCCGGAAACACCTCGCGCTCCACGGACACCACCCGGCCGGCCGGGATGTCCGCGATCACCGAGCGCTTGAACACGTAGCAGCCCGCGTTGATCTGGTCCGTCGGCGGATCCTCCGTCTTCTCCAGGAACGCGAGCACGCGCCCGTCGGCGTCCGTGGGCACAGAGCCGAACGCGCGCGGGTCCGGCACCCGCACCAGGTGCAGCGTCACGTCGGCGTCGCCCTCGGCGTGCGTGCGCAGGATCGCGCCCAGGTCAGCGCCGGAAAGGACGTCGCCGTTGAACACCATCGCCGTGTCGAAGCGCAGCTTGTCGTACACGTTGCGGATCGCGCCGCCCGTGCCCAGCGCCTCCTCCTCCACCACGTACTCGATCTCAAGGCCGAGCTCCGAGCCGTCGCCGAAGTACTCCTCGAACACCTCCGCCTTGTACGACGTGCCCAGCACCACATGCTTCATCCCGGCCGCCGCGATGCGCGCCAGGAGGTGGCTCAGGAACGGGTGCCCGGCGGTGGGCAGCATCGGCTTCGGGGTGGAGACGGTCAGCGGGCGCAGGCGCGTGCCCTGCCCGCCGACCAGGATCACCGCGTCCGTCTCCGCGGCCCGCGCCGCGTTGTGTTCAACCATTCGTTTCACCTTTCTCGGGCATGTGCTTGTCGACGCCCCAATGAGACCGCGCCCCTTACCTTCAGACCGCCCCACAGCGCCAGCCGCAAGGGTGCCTGCCACCACCGCGGGTGGCGGTCGCGCTGGTACCGGTACGCGGAATCGTGGTGCGCCGGCACGGTGACGCGGGAGGCCTTGTTCGCGGCGTGGCCCTGGTCGTGCAGGATGACGGAGGAGGGGCAGTACAGGTTGTCCCACCCCGCGCGGCCGAGGCGGTCGCCCAGATCCACGTCCTCCAGGTACATGAAGTAGCGCTCGTCGAAGCCGCCGACGGCGTCGAACGCCTCCCACCGCACCAGCAGGCACGCGCCGGAGAGCCACCCGGCGGTGCGCTGCGTGTCCATGTCCGCGCCGGCCTTGTACTTGGCGGTGAACGGGTTCGACGGCCACACGCCGCTCAGCAGGGCGTGGCCGGTGCCGGTGATGAGGCTGGGCAGTTCGCGGGCGCTGGGGTAAGCCGACCCGTCCGCCTCCTCGATGCGCGGGCCGGCCGCCCCGGCGCGCGGGGCGCTGCGGGCGCACCGCAGCAGCTCGTCCAGGCTGCCTGGGGTGAAGGTGACGTCCGGGTTGACGATGAGGAAGAACTCCTGGTCGATCTCCCCGCGCCCGCGCCGCGCGCGCAGCTGAGCCGCGGCGGCGTTGATGGCCGCGCCGTAGCCGATGTTGCCGCCCGTCGCCATGAACTCCACGCCCTCGCGCTCGGCGGCCGCGCGCTGCGGCACGCCGTCGGTGGAGCCGTTGTCGGCGCACACCATAAGCGTCGGCTGCCGCGTGGCCGCCTCGAGCGAGTCGAGCAGGGCGCCCAGGTGGGGCCCCGGCGAATAGGTCACCGCCACCACGGCGAGCGGGGCGGGTACATGTTGAGCGTTCGTCACAATGCGCCACAGCATACCCAGCGCAAACGGCCCGGCCCGGCAGGCGCGCGCGAACGCGCCGCGACAGCTCAACCCGCCTGACCTGTGCCGTATACTCACCCGCTGTGACCGACAACTACAGGCGCGCCCGCGACATCCAGCCGGCCCCCTCCCGGGTTCGCGATATCAGCCAGTCCGGGCACCCTGTGGTCAAGTCCGCCCTGGCGTTCGCCTCGGCACTGATTCTCATTGTCAGTGGCGTTGGGTACGCGGCCGTCGGCAGGCTAGGCAATCAGCTCAGCGCCTCGGACCTGCACATCACCTCCCCCCGCAAGTCCGGCAAGGGTGCCGGCACCGGCGGCGAGGACACCCTCGACGGGGCCGTGGACATCCTCCTCGTCGGCTCCGACTCGCGCACCGACGCCCAGGGCAACCCCCTGTCCGAGGCCGAACTCGCGCGGTTGAACGCCGGCGTCTCCGACGGCGAGATTAATACGGACACGATCATGGTTTTGCGCGTGCCGGAGGACGGCTCCCGAGCCACCGCCGTGTCCATCCCCCGCGACACCTACGTGCACACCGAGGACTACGGCAACCTGAAAATCAACGGCGTCTACGCCGCCCACGCCGAGGCGAAGCGCGCCGAGCTCACCGAGGGCGGCATGAACCCCGGCAAGCAGCTCGAGCAGCAGGTCGCGCGCGCGGGGCAGGAGGGGCTCATCGACGCGGTGGCGGACTTAACCGGCGTGGAGGTGGACCACTACGCCCAGGTGGGCCTGCTCGGGTTTGTGCTGATGACCGACGCGGTGGGCGGCGTGGACGTCTGCCTGAACGAGGCTGTCAACGAGCCGCTGTCCGGCGCGAACTTCCCCGCGGGCGAGCAGACCCTCAACGGCGCGCAGGCCCTGTCCTTCGTGCGCCAGCGCCACGACCTGCCCCGCGGCGACCTAGACCGCATCGTGCGCCAGCAGGCGTACATGGCATCGCTGGTGCAGAAGGTGCTCTCCGCGGGCACGCTGACCAACCCCGCGCGACTGCGCGACCTCGCCAGCGCCGCCGAGCGCTCCGTCACGCTCGACCAGGGGTGGGACATCATGGCGTTCGCACAGCAGATGTCGGGCCTCGCTGGCGGCAACGTGACGTTCTCCACCATCCCGGTGACCTCCGTCAACGGCGTCGGCGATTACGGCGAGTCCATCATCACCGTGGACGTCGGCCAGGTGCACCAGTACATGGAAAGCGTGGTCGCGCCCGTGGAGGAGGCCCCGGAGACCACCACTGCGGCCGAGGCCGCGCCGGAACTGGCGCCGGCGGAGGCGTACGTGCTCAACGCGGGCGGGCGCCCCGGCCAGGCCGGCGCGGTGGGTGACCACCTCAAGGCCATGGGGGTGACGGTGGCGGAGGTGTCCAACGCTATGGAGGGCATCTACTCCCAGTCCCAGATCGTTGCCCCCACGGCCACGGACCCGGCCGCGGTGGAGCTGGCGGGGCGCCTCGGCGGCCTGCCGGTCACGGCCAACCAGAACCTCGAGCCCGGCAGCATCATCGTGGTCGTGGCGGATGACTACCGCGGCCCCGCCGCCGTGACCAGCGCCGCCGCGACCACCACGGCGGCACCGGTGGGCACCCCGGGCGAGGACTTCGGCGTGGCGGAGACCCCGCCGGAGATAACCGCGGGCGGCACGGGCCCGCGTTGCGTGAATTAAGTGGTCTACGCTGGGCGGGCATGAACATGCTCGCCCCGCTCCTGCGAACCGACCCGGCCAGCCCGCGCCTGACCGTCTACGACGAGGCCCGCGGCACCCGGATGGAGTTCTCGGCCCAGACGCTGGACAACTGGGCGAACAAGGTAGCCAACATGCTCGTGGAGGAGTTCGAGGCGGACGCGGACACGCGGGTGGGCATCGACCTCGGCGCGTCGTGGCAGTCCGCGGTGATTGCGCTGGGCGCGTACAACGCGGGGCTTTCTCCGCTTTTCGACGCTCCCTTCGCCACCCCCACCGTCATCTTCACCACGCCGGAGGCCGCCGGCCGGTTCTCCGCGGTGCCGGATTGCGTGGTGGTCTCGGACGACCCGTTCGGCCGCGGCGTGGTCGAGGCAGGCGGGCAGCTTCCCGAGGGCACCGTCGACTTCGGCCCCACCGTGCGCTTCTACGGCGACCAGTACTACGGCCCGAGCACCGACCTGGCCCGCTTCGCCCTGCCGGAGATCGGCGCCGAGCGCTACCTGGTTCCGCCGTGGGGCAGCGCCGCCGAGTTCGAGCGCGGTGTGCTCGCGCCGCTGGCGGCGGGTGGCTCGGTGGTCCTTATCACCGGCCTGTGCCCAGCCGAGCGCCTTGAGGAGATCGCGGCGGCCGAGAAGGTAACGGGCTTCTTAACCGAAGGTTAATTACCCCCGTTGTCGGGCAAACGGACAGTTTCCAGGTTTTCTTTCGGGGTTGCCCAATATGTTGTAACCAACCCCGATACGGAAAGGTCTGAGTATGAACCGTCACACCACCCGCCGCACCGGCGCCGTTCTGTGCGCCCTCGCACTGTCCACCACCATGGTCGCCTGCTCCAACGAGAGCGACGGCGGCAACGGCGACGCGGCCGGCGGCAGCACCGCCTCGGGCGCGGACCGCGGCCCCATCACCTTCGCCATGGGCCGCAACGACACGGACAAGATCATCCCGATCATCGACAAGTGGAACGCCGAGCACGCGGACGAGCAGGTCACCTTGAAGGAGCTCGCCGGCGAGGCGGATGACCAGCGCGACACCCTCGTGCAGTCCCTCCAGGCCGGCAACGCCGACTACGACGTGATGGCGCTCGACGTGGTGTGGACCGCGGACTTTGCCGCCAACCAGTGGCTCGAGCCGCTCGAGGGCGACTTGGCCGTGGACACCTCGGGCCTGCTGCAGTCCACCGTGGACTCCGCCACCTACAACGGCACCCTCTACGCCCTGCCGCAGAACACCAACGGCCAGCTCCTGTTCCGCAACACCGACCTGGCCAAGGACAAGCCGGACACCTTCGAGGACATCAAGTCCGCCTGCAAGGCCATCGAGAAGGACTGCCTGACCACCCAGCTCAAGCAGTACGAGGGCCTGACCGTGAACACCCTCGGCTTTATCAACGGCTGGGGCGGCGAGGTGCTGGACGCATCCGGCGAGCCCGCCGTCGAGTCCCCGGAGGCGAAGGCCGGGCTTCAGGCGCTTGTCGACGCATACAAGGACAAAACCATCTCCCCCGCCTCCACCGCCGCCACCGAGGAGGAGACCAACCTGGCCTTCACCGGCGGCGACACCGCCTTCGCCATCAACTGGCCCTACATGTACACCAACGCCGAAGAGGCCGGCCTAAACTTCGAGGTCCAGCCGCTGGTGGGCGAGAAGGGCGTGGGCGTGTCCACCCTGGGCGGCTACAACAACGGCATCAACGTGAACTCCGAGCACAAGGCCACGGCGCGCGACTTCATCGAGTTCGTCATCAACGAGGACAACCAAATGTCCTTCGCCGAGGCGTCCTTCCCGCCGGTGCTGTCGAAGATCTACGACGACAAGGAGCTCATCGACAAGTACCCCTACCTCCCGGCGCTGAAGGAGTCCCTGGAGAACGCGAAGCCGCGCCCGGTCTCGCCGTTCTACCCGGCCATCTCGAAGGCAGTGCAGGACAACGCCTACGCGGCGCTGACCTCCGGCAAGAGCGTCGACGACGCCACCCGCGACATGGCCGCCGCCATCAAGCAGGCCCAGTAACGGCGCTCAACACGCCCGAAAAACACGCCCGCCACGGATACAATCCGGTGCGGGCGTTCGCCCGTTGTAGACCCCGAAAGGCCCACATGAGCACCACCACCCAGCCACCGGCGCAGCGTGCGGGACGAGCCCGCGGCGGCGCGCGTAAGGGCACGCGCCCCGACGCGCGCCTAGGCGCGCGCACGGACACACGCAAGGCCTACGCGCTCGTCGCGCCGGCCCTCGCTGTCCTCGCCGTCGTCATCGGCTACCCGATCATCCGCGCGATCTGGCTGTCCTTCCAAGGCAACCGCCGCCTCGACCCGAAGACGGGCGTGTTCACCGACGGCGGCTTCAGCGGCCTCGAGAACTACATGTACTGGATCACCAACCGCTGCGTCACCCCGTCCGGCGCCGTCGGCACGTGCCCGCCCGGCGTCCTGGCCACCGACTTCTGGCCAGCGGTCCGCATCACCCTCTTCTTCGCCGTGGTCACCGTGCTGCTGGAGACGGTCCTCGGCCTCGCTATGGCGATGATCATGAACCACCCCTCCCCCGCCCGCGGCCTCATCCGCGCCGCCGTGCTCATCCCGTGGGCCATCCCCACCGCGGTGACCGCGAAGCTGTGGCAGTTCATGTTCGCCCCGGCCGGCATCGTCAACTCCCTGCTGGGCAAGGACATCGCGTGGACCACCGACCCGTGGGCCGCCCGCTTCGCCGTCATCATCGCCGACGTGTGGAAGACCACCCCGTTCATGGCGCTGCTCATCCTCGCCGGCCTGCAAATGATCGACCGGGACATCTACGAAGCCGCCCGCGTCGACGGCGCCTCCGCGTGGCAGACCTTCACCCGCATCACCCTGCCGCTGGTCCGCCCCGCCCTCATGGTGGCCGTCCTCTTCCGCACCCTCGATGCCCTGCGCATGTACGACCTGCCCGTGATCATGATCTCCGGTTCCTCCAACTCGCCCACGGCCACCATCTCCCAGCTCGTGGTCGAGGACATGCGCCAAGGCAACTTCAACTCCGCATCCGCCCTTTCCACGCTCATCTTCCTGCTGATCTTCGCCGTGGCATTTGTGATGATCCGATTTTTGGGCGCGGACGTTGGGGGGCGTCGACAAGCAAAAGCCCCGAAGGAGGCCGCGCGATGAAACGGGCCTTACACGCACTCGGCGTCATCTTCATCATGTTCTGGGGGCTCGCGCCGTTCTACTGGATGCTGATCACGGCGCTTCGCGACAAGCGCCACACCTTCGACACCACGCCCTGGCCCACGCACGTCACGCTGGACAACTTCCGCGACGCGCTGGCCACCGACAAGGGCAACGACTTCCTCGGGGCGATCGGCAACTCGCTGATCATTTCGCTGAGCACAACCGCCCTCGCCGTACTCGTGGGCGTGTTCACCGCGTACGCGCTGGCGCGGCTCGACTTCCCCGGCAAGGGCATCATCACCGGCATCATCCTCGCCGCGTCGATGTTCCCGGGCATCGCACTGGTGACGCCGCTGTTCCAGCTGTTCGGCGACCTCAACTGGATTGGCACCTACCGCGCGATGATCATCCCCAACATCTCGTTCGCGCTGCCGTTGACGGTGTACACGCTGGTGTCGTTCTTCCAACAGCTGCCGTGGGAGCTGGAGGAGGCAGCGCGCGTGGACGGCGCGACCCGCGGCCAAGCGTTCCGCCTCATCCTCCTGCCGCTGGCGGCGCCGGCGATTTTCACCACGGCGATCATCGCGTTCATCACCACGTGGAACGAGTTCATGCTCGCGCGCCAGCTGTCCACCAACAGCACCGAGCCCGTCACCGTGGCCATCGCGCGCTTCAGCGGCCCGAGCGCGTTCGAGTTCCCGTACGCGGCGATCATGGCCGCGGGGTCGCTGGTGACCATCCCGCTGATCATCATGGTGCTCGTGTTCCAGCGCCGCATCGTCTCGGGCCTGACCGCGGGCGGCGTCAAGGGGTGACGGGCTCCGCGGCCTAGCCTGGTGGTGGGTCTGTGCCGAACAGTTGTTCCATGGCGCCGAAGTGGGCGTGGTGCGGGTTTTTCGCGGGGTAGCCGCGCGGTGAGACCCAGGTGGGCCGCCCGTGGGCGGTGTCGATGCGGCCGCGGCCGTTGCTGCGGCCGGTTACCGGCTGGTCGTCGTCGTTGATGCGGTTGTGGTAGCGACACACCGGCACCAGGTTGGCAAGGTTCGTCTCCCCACCGTGTTTCCACGTCTGGATGTGGTGGATCTCGCACGCCTCGGCCCCGTGCCTGCACCCCGGCACCGGGCACACCGGCGTCACCGCACGCGCAAGGTCGCGCTGCTTCTGGTTAGCAAACCGGGCCGTGCGGTACAGGTTCACCGCCCCCTCCTGCGGGTGAAACAGCGCCGCCTCCAACTCGAATGCACCGGTTGCCACAACCTGGTTGAGAAACTCCGCCCCGGTCATGGTGGTGGCATCCGAAAGCCCCAGCACCGTGTCGTCGCCCTCGCCGCGCATGATGCGCACCCAACTGGCAAGCGGGATCAACAGCAACGGCCGCGGCACCGCCGCCGCCACCCCACCCGCACCAGCACCAGCACCAGCATCAGCATCACCGGCGGGGTCGAGCAGTTCCCACAGCGCGTCGTACATCTCCTCACCCGCCGGGCCCACCCCTGGGGCGCGGCCCATCAACGCGTGCTCCAGATCCGCCATGCGACGCTGCGAACCGACCACCGTCAGCGAACGCTTACCACCCCGGGTGCGTGAAACCCGCACCCGGTCCGGGCCCGCCGGCCGCTCAGGCGCGGGCGCGGCCTGCTGGGCCGCGCGGCGAAGCGCCGCGTGAGACCCGCGCACCGAAAGCAACTCGCGGCGCACCCGCCACCGCGCAGCGGCGTCGTCGATGTTCGCCATGTAGCGCTCGATGAGCACCAGCTTGTCCAAACTGTGCCCACCGGCGCGCGCCGCCTCCACCCCCAGGCGCTGCTGCGCACGAAACCGGGTGGGCCCGAAGTACACCTCGTGCACCCCGGCCAACGCCCGCACCCGAGCCGGATCCACCCCGGCCGCGATCAACGCGTCACGGTCGAAACCGGCCAGGGCATCAACACCCAGGGCGCGGACCGCGTCGAGAAGATCAGCAAACGTCATGACCGAAACGCTAACCCGCCCGCCCACACAACGAAACCCCCCACCACCCACCTGTGGACAACCCCGCACACCCACACCCCGCAACCAACACAGTTATCCACAACCACCACCCAACCCCTTGACCCGTCTCTTATACACATCCCCGAGCCCACCAGACGGACCCCTACCTCGGATGCCCATGACACTATCCCGACGTGTTTACTATCTGACGGAAGATACGTTACACAGTCATGTGTTTTATCTCACCTGAACCGCAGGGCACCGGCAACGACCCCGAGCGAAAGGACCGCGGGCCGCGTGGGGGGGGGGGGGGCGCCCCCCCCCCCCCCCCCCCCCCCCCGCCGTTATCCACAACCACCACCCAACCCCTTGACCGCGGCCCGCCGATCAGCTACGCAAACGCCGCCACGCCACGCGCGCCAGGGAATGCGGCAGCGCGACGCACTCGCGCGCGTAGTTCTTCGCGCGGCTCAGGGGCCGCCCAGGAGGCAGGGGGGCGCCCACCACGTGCACCGGGATTCCCAGGTGCCGGGCCCAAACGCGGGTACGGGGAACATGAAAGGTGGAGGTGATGGCGGTGAGCATGGGGGCGTCGGGAAGCAATGCCCGAGAACGCTCCAAGTTCTCGTTCGTGGAGGTCGCGAGCGGCTCCACCACGATGTGCTCCGCCGCCACGCCCCGCTCGGCGAGCCACGCCGCCATCACCTCCGCCTCGCCAAACCCGCTCACCACCACGGGCCGCGGGTCGGCGCGGTAGAGGCGCAGCGCCTCCGCCAGCCGCGACTCGAGCATGCGGGACGGCCGGCCGCCGACCACCCGCGCGCCGAGGACGACAAGCGGGCTGCTACTCACCGAGCAGGCGCGCGCGCAGTGCCTCGTCCTTGCGCTCCACCTCGGCGGCCATGCGCGCCTGGTAGTCCGCCATCTTGGCCACCAATGCCTCGTCGCCGGCGCCGAGGATGCGCACGGCCAGCAGCCCCGCGTTCTTCGCGCCGCCGATGGAGACGGTGGCCACCGGCACGCCACCCGGCATCTGCACGATGGACAGCAGCGAGTCCAGCCCGTCCAGGTCCGCTAGCGCGCGCGGGATGCCGATCACCGGCAGCGGCGTGGCGGCCGCGACCATGCCCGGCAGGTGGGCCGCTCCCCCGGCGCAGGCGATGATGGCCTTCAGCCCGCGCGTGTGCGCCTGTTTGGCGTACGCGAGCATCTTTTCGGGCGTGCGGTGCGCGGAGACCACGCCCACCTCGAACGGCACGCCAAACTCGGCGAGCAC
The DNA here is from genome assembly GCF_900078305.2 of Corynebacterium bouchesdurhonense. GTDB lineage: Bacteria > Actinomycetota > Actinomycetes > Mycobacteriales > Mycobacteriaceae > Corynebacterium > Corynebacterium bouchesdurhonense. The sequence goes on along the minus strand of NZ_LT546028.1, from coordinate 989,648 downwards.
CTCTGCCGCGGGGGCCACGGTGTCCCAGTCCGAGTCCGAGCCCATGATCAGTCCAACTTGCGGTTCCATTTACGCGTCCCTCCACGCTGCGTTGATGATGAAGTGGGCGGCGTCCTCCGCCACCGCGCGCGCCTCGGCCACGGTGTCGGCGGAGACGTTCACGTGGCCCATCTTGCGCCCCGGGCGCCAATCCTTGCCGTACAGGTGCACCTTGGCCTGCGGGTAGCGGCGCATCACCTCCGCCACGCGCTCGCCCATCGGCATCTCCGGGTCGCGCTCGCCGCCGAGGGTGTTGACCATCACGGTGGCGGGCGCGGTCGCGTCCACGGCGCCGAGCGGCCAGTTCAGCACGGCGCGCAGGTGCTGCTCGAACTGCGAGGTCACGCACCCGTCCTGTGTCCAGTGCCCGGTGTTGTGGGGCCGCATGGCCAGCTCGTTGACCTGGATTTCGCCTCCGGCCTCGAACAGCTCCACGGCAAGCACGCCGGTCACGTCCAGCTCCTCGGCGATGCGGCAGGCCAGCTGGCTGCACTCGCGGGCCAGCTCGTCGGGGATGCCGGCCGGGCTGATCGCCACGCGGCACACCCCGCCGTCCTGGATTGACTCGACCACGGGCCAGGCGCGGATCTCGCCGGCGCGGTTGCGCGCCACCATCGCTGACAGCTCGCGGTCGAAGGGGATTTTGCGCTCGCCCATCAGCGGCGCGTCGAGCTCCTCCACCAGCGAGAGCAGTTCGCTTTTCGACGCAGGGAACCACACGCCCTTCCCGTCATAACCGCCCCTGGTGGCTTTCAGGCACACCGCGCCGTCCACGCTGTCCCAGAACGCTTCCGCGTCGGCCGCCGATTCGATGGCGGCGAAGGCCGGCACCGGCGCGCCAAGCTCGCGCAGCCGCCGGCGCTGCTCGAGCTTGTCCTGGGCGTAGATCAGGGCTTGGGGCCGCGGTTCGACGGGGACTGGGTCCACGGGTGCGTCGAGAAGCAATTGCACATGCTCGTTGGGAACGTGCTCGTGGTCGAAGGTCACCGCATCCGCACCGGCGGCCACCCGGCGCACGTCCCCGAGGTCGGTGTAATCGCCCAGGCGCACGTCGTGGGCCACCTGCGCCGCGGAGGCGTCCTCTTCCCCCGCCAGCAGGCGGATCTCGACGCCCAGCTCGATCGCTTCGGTCTGCATCATCCGTGCCAGCTGGCCGTCGCCGATCACGGCCACCACCGGCATCCCATACGCGTTAGTCACCCGCCCCACTGTAGTCCCCGGCCCAGTTACCATTGCAGGCATGGTTGCTGCGATCACCCGCCACACGATTTTCCAGAACTCGCTCATGACGGCGCTCCTCGACGGCATCTACGACGGCGAGCTCACCATCAGCGACATCCTGTCCAAGGGCAACTTCGGCCTCGGCACCTTCGACGCGCTGGACGGGGAGATGCTCATCCTCGACGGGGTGTGCCACCAGCTCACCAGCGACGGCAAGGCCCGCGTGGCCGACCTGGAGCAGCGCACCCCCTTCACCGTGGTGACCAACTTCGTGCCGCGAATCCGGGTCGACGCGCCGCGCGGGATGCGCCGCGGCGAGCTGTCCACCTTCATCGACGAGCTCGAGCCGAGCGGCAACTACTTCTACGCCGTGAAGATCACCGGCACGTTCTCCCACGTGGTCACCCGCACCGTGAGCAAGCAGGAAAAGCCGTACCCGCCGATGTCGCAGGCGGTGGGCGACGACGCGGAGCACCACTTCGAGGGCGTGCGCGGCGTGATCGGCGGCTTCCGCACCCCGGCCTACGCCAAGGGTATCGGCGTGCCCGGCTGCCACGTGCACTTCATCGACGAGGAGCGCTCCTCCGGCGGCCATGTGCTGGACTACACGGTGGACGAGGCCGTGATCGAGCTGTGCCCCGGCACCGACATGGAGCTGCACCTGCCCGTCACTGCGGATTTCCAGGCCGGCGACCTCTCCCCCGAGGACCTGGACGCGCAGCTGCACACCACGGAGATCAAAGGCTAGTGAAGGGCTAGCGACGGCCGTTGATCAAGCGCTCCACCTGCTTCGCCTTGCCAACCGACTCGTAGTGCAGCGGGCGCCCGAAGCCGTGCACGGCGATGTCCAGCCCGCCCTTGGCCCGGCGCGCGGAGTGGATCTGGCGGTGCGGGATCGAGTCCACCGCGCCGCGGGGGCCGCGCACGAGCACGCGCCGGTCCGTGACCACCAGCCGCCGGCGGCGGGCGCGCACCACGGGCAGGACGAAGCGCCACAGCACCACCAGCGCCCACACCCCCACGAGCGCGTTGCGCGCTGGCACCCCCACGGCCGGGGTGACATCCATCCAGCCGATGGCGATCCACGCCACGCCGGTGACCAGGACCAGCTCTAGCAGCGGGAAGATGAGGGAGGACAGGGGGGAGGCGACGTCGGCAAGCACAAGCTCCCCCTCCTCAACCTGAAACCGCACCTTATCCGCCATGTGCCACCTACGCCCGTGGCCGCAGGTGGTGGACGTCGCCCACGGCGTAGGCGGTGCCGTCGATGATCACTTCCCCCGCGTCGTTCACGCCGTCCACCGTGCCCGTCACCACGCCGTTGTGCAGCTCCATGCGCACCTCCTGGCCGATGGTGGTGCACACACGGCGGTAGTCCTCGAGCAGCCGCGGGTCCCCGTCGAGCCACTGCCCCAGGCGCTGGCCCATGGCGGTGAGGATGTCGATGGTGAAGTCGTCGAAATCCACCTCGATGCCCTCGAGGTTGAGCGCCGTGGCGGTCTCCACCGGCAGATCCTCGGGCCGCATGGCCACGTTGATGCCGATGCCCACCACCACCTTGGGCATGTCCAGGCCCGAGAGGATGCCGGCGATCTTTTTGCCGCGGATCTGCACGTCGTTGGGCCACTTCAGCTGCGCCTCAGGCACCACGTCGGTGACGGCCACGCCCGGCGCGATGGACAGCAGGCCGAAGTCGCCCGGGTGCTTCGAGGCGTCGAGCACCATGCTCATGGCCAGCTGCGAGCCCTTCGGCGAGACCCAGTGCCGGCCGAGGCGGCCCTTGCCGTCGGTTTGCTCGTCGGCGATGAGCACCATGCCCGGCTCGCCGTGCGCCAGCATGTCCGCGTTGGTGGACCCCGTCGACTCGACCCACTGCACGTCGCGCCAGTACTCGGCCACGGCTTCCTGGATCCGGTTGATATCTCGCACGCTCATGGTGCGCCAGTGTATCGGGGCTTTTGCTTTCCGACGCCCGCTTCCCACGCCGTCCCACGCCGGATCGACCTATGCTCGACGGTGGACCCATAACTCCGACGACATAGGTACACCTAGGGAAGACATAGGGAGATGCACATGAGCAAGGACAACCAGACGGGCCGCGGGCCCGGCGAGGCAACCCAGCAGGAGCGGGACGCAAAGGATGCCGCCCCCTCGGTGACGCAGGCGTCGCCGCAGGGGGATCAGGCTCCGGGGACGCCTGGCGGTGTGACGCCGGGCGTCGACAAGCACACTGCTCCCCCGGCACCGACCGAGGCGCAGCAGCCCCCGGCCGCGTACTCCGCCACCGGCTGCCCCTTCCACCTCGGCGCGTCCGATCCGGACCCGCGCGCGCAGCAGGGCGAGTACCTGACCACCGCGCAGGGCGCGCGGGTGGCCGAGACCTCCCGGTCCCTGACCGCCGGCGAGCGCGGCCCGCTGCTGATGCAGGACCACCACTTCCGCGAGAAGATCACCCACTTCGACCACGAGCGCATCCCCGAGCGCGCCGTGCACGCGCGCGGCACCGGCGCCCACGGCGTGTTTGTGGGCAACGGCAAGGCTTCGAAGATCACCAAGGCCGGCCTCTTTGCCAAGGACAAGGAGACGCCGGTGTTCGTGCGCTTCTCCACCGTGCTCGGCTCGCGCGGCTCCGCCGACACCGTGCGCGACACCCGCGGCTGGGCCACCAAGTTCTACACCGACGAGGGCACCTGGGACCTGGTGGGCAACAACATCCCGGTCTTCTTCATCCAGGACGCCATCAAGTTCCCCGACGTGATCCACGCCGGCAAGCCCCACCCGGACCGCGAGATCCCGCAGGCGCAGTCCGCGCACGACACGTTCTGGGACTTCGTGGGCCTGCACACTGAGGCCACCCACCACACCCTGTGGAACATGTCCGACCGCGGCATCCCGCGCTCCCTGCGCATGATGGAGGGCTTCGGCATCCACACCTTCCGCTTCATCAACGACGCCGGCGAGACCTCGCTGGTGAAGTTCCACTGGAAGCCGAAGTTCGGCGTGCACTCCCAGGTGTGGGAGGAGGCCCAGATCACCGGCGGCGTGGACCCGGACTTCCACCGCCGCGACCTGGCCGACGCGATTGAGGCCGGCGCCTTCCCGCAGTGGGACCTCGGCGTGCAGGTGTTCCCGGACACCGAGGATCAGATGTTCGAGGGCATCGACCTGCTCGACCCGACCAAGATCGTGCCGGAGGAGCTCGCGCCGGTGGAGATCATCGGCACGATGACGCTGAACAAGAACCCGGGCAACTACTTCGAGGAGACCGAGCAGGCGGCGTTCCACCCCGGCCACCTCGTGCCGGGCATCGACGTCACCGCGGATCCGCTGCTGCAGGGCCGACTCTTCTCCTACCTGGACACCCAGATCTCCCGCCTGGGCGGCCCGAACTTCTCGCAGCTGCCCATCAACCGCCCGCACGCGCCGGTGAACGACAACCTGCGCGACGGCATGTACCAGCAGGGCGCCCACACTGGCGTCGCGCCGTACAAGCCGAACTCGCTCGACGGCGGCAGCCCGCGCGAAGCGACCGTGGACGAGGGCGCGCTTATCGACGTCCCCGTGGCAGTGTCCGGCACCATCACCCGCGAGCAGCCGGCATCCTTCGACGACCACTTCTCCCAGGCCCGCCTCTTCTACATCTCGCTGACCGAGGTGGAGCAGCAGCACCTCGCGCAGGCGCTGTCCTTCGAGCTGGGCAAGTGCTACGAGGAGGCCATCAAGGTGCGCTACCTCGACGTGCTGGCCCACGTGGACCAGGACCTGGCGGAGACGGTGGCCGACAACCTCGGCCTGCCGCACCCGGCAAAGCAGGAGGTGGCGGACGTGGAACCGTCGCCGGCGCTGTCCCAGATCGGCCGCACCTGGCCTATCGACGGCCGCCAGGTGGCCGTCCTCATCTCCTCCGACCTGAGCGGCGACGACGCGGCGTCGGTGGGCAAGCTGGTGAGCGACCTGTTCGCCGCCGGCACCCCCCCGCTGCTGGTGTCCGAGAAGGGCGGCAAGGTTGCCCTCGGCGGCGGTGCCGAGGTGTCCGTGTCCCGCACCTCCCTCCCCGCGCGCTCCATCGAGTTCGACGCCGCCGTGGTGGTCACCCCGCCGGCGACGCCCGAGGTGGCGACCATGCTCGGCGAGCTCGAGCGCCACAAGAAGGCGATCGCCGTGGTTGGCAAGGCAGGCGCCGAGGCCCTCGAGGCCGCGCGCGTCCCCGCCGACCAGCCCGGCATTGTTGCCGTGGACACCGCCGAGGTCGCCGCGGCCCCGGTCAAGGAGCTGCTGGCCTCCCACCGCGTCTGGGACCGCTAAGGCCCTAGAACCTGGAGCGGAAGACCTGGACGCCGCGCATCGTGAGCACCTCCGGGTCAACCTCCGGGCCGAGGTCCACGGGGTTCAGGCGCTCCTTGTCGGGCATCCCGGTCGCCTCGAACTCCTCCGCCGGCTGGTCATCCAGCACCGCGATGAAGCGGCGCCCCGGCAGCGCGTTGAGGCCGGCCACGAGGCTCTCGGGGAGCTGCTGGTCAAGCTCGTCGTCCCACCCGGAGGGCACCAGCTCGCGCACGTCGCGCGGCAACCAGGCGTCGATGACGTCCGCCACGCGCAGCACCGCGTCGCTGCCGAGGTCCTCGTTCACCTCCCCCGCGAGCTTGGCCAGGTACTTCGGCATGGCCAGGTCCTCGCCGAAGAGGGAGACCACGATGAGGGCGGGGTACAGCTCGTCGAGCAGCTTGCGGCGGTAGATGCCGTCTTCGGCGAAGCGCTCCCGGCGCGCCAGCCAGCACAGCTGCTTCGCGTACGCCAGCTCGGTGTAGAACTCCAGCGGGGTGTGGCCGCGGCGCACCGTCGTGGCCACTTCGGCGGCGCTGCTCAGGGCGCGCAGGAGCGGGAAGTCTTCGCGGTCGGTGCGGAAGGTGCACAGGACCGAGAAGTCGTCGAAAAGCGAGCGCACGTCGGCGCGCGTGTCCAGCGTGCCCTCCGGGAACATTGGCACGGGCAGGACGCTGCGCCCGGTGACGGCGTAGTCCTCCTCCGGCAGCTCCGCGTCCTCGACCATCTTCACGCTCACCGCCGTGTGGTCGGTGGTGCGGGTGCGGAAGAAATCGCCCGCGCTCTGGCGGTCGTCCACCACGACGCGGCGCGGCGTGAAGCCTTTGCCCGCGTAGCGCTGGGGCATCCAGCTCTCGATGGCCTCGCACAGCTCCTCGATGCCGTCGATGTCGAAGTCGCCCGCGCGCTCCTCGCCGTGCCTGGCCAGCGTGTACGCCGCGGTGAAGCGCGAGTCCCACGCCTGCAGCACCTCGAGGTCCGAGGCGAGGTGCCAGAAGTACTCGCGCACGTCGCGCGGGCGGGAGTCCACGGACGCGCGGGCGAGGTCGAGCACCTGGAACGCGTCGGCGAGCACCACGTACGCGTCGAGCGACTCGTTGCGCGTGGCCTCTTCCGGCTGGTACTCGGCGGTGACGTCCATGAGGTGCGTGGTCAGCCCGCGGGCGAACTCGAGCTGCTCCTCGGTCACGGCGGCGGTGGTGCGCGGCGTCACCGAGATGTCCGCGCGCAGCTGCGTGCCGTGGACGGTGGTGGTGAAGGAAAGGGATTTGGTCTGGGTCATGGGCGGCCTCCTTGGTAGATGGGCCATCAGTATAGGAACGCGACCCCACACGGCCCCGCGCGTTTCGAACGCGCTTTCGCTTGCCCGCGCCTATAATGGACTCATGCGTATCCCCACCAATGCCCTCATCCCCGTCTTCGCCGGCGCGGGGCTCCTCCACTTCACAAAACCCGAGCCTTTTGACTCCATCGTGCCGCCGCAGCTGCCGGGCCGCGCCCGCACGTACACCCTGGTCTCCGGCGCGGCGGAGCTCGCCGCGGCCCTCCTCCTCGCCGCCCCGGCGCTCGGCCCCCGGAGCAACGCGGGCCACCGCCGCCGTTCCGCGTCGCTGCGGCGCGCCGGCGGGGCGTTCTCCGCGGCCCTGCTGGCGCTGGTGTGGCCGGCCAACTTCTACATGGCCTGGCAGTGGCGCGGAAAGTCTTGGCCGAAGCGGGCGTTGGCGGTGGCGCGCCTGCCGCTGCAGCTGCCCATGATCCGGGCCGCCTGGCGCGCCGCTACCGCGCGGTAGGCTCCCCGCGGTGACCTCTTTGAGCGACACGGCCAGCATCGAGCGGTGCATCATCGCGCTGCTCGCGTCCCGCAAACCCGAGTCCTCCATCTGCCCGTCCGACGCCGCCCGCGCGCTGTGGCCCGACGGCGAGCAGTGGCGCGAGCGCATGGACGACGTGCGCGCGGCGGCCGCCGGGCTCGCCCGGCGGGGCGAGGTGCGCATCACGCAGGGCGACAGCGAGGTGGACATCGAGACGGTGAGGGGCCCGGTCCGCATCCGCCGCGGGCCGGGGTTCACCTCCTAACTCCCCCGTTTTCGCCCCGCGCCGGCCCCGCCACCCAGGTACCTTTGGTCAGCATGACCACTGCAGCAGGCACATCGCGCGGCGAGGACGGCTATGGCGAGCGGATCCGGGAGGCCGTGCGCCAGGCGCAGGCAGGAAACCCGCTGGCCCCGGTGACGGTGCTGTGCGGCACCGGCGCGATGGACGACGTGCTCGTCGCGCTCACGGAGCCGGGCGAGCCCCTGCTCAACGTCGAGGTGGCCACGCTGCCGCTGTTCGTCACCACCGCCGCGCGCACGCTGGGGCGCAAGCCGCTGCAGCGCGCCGACGTGTCCCGGGAGGTGGGGCTTTTGCTTGCCGACGCCGCCTCCCCAACCGTCTTCCACACCAAGCACCTCAACACCTCGCCGGCGACGCACCGCGGCCTGACCGACGCGATCCTCGCCCTCTCCGCGCTGCCCCCGCAGTGGCGCGGGCTTCATGGGGGTGAGGAGCTGCCGGAGGTCGTCGAGAAGCTGGCGCGGACCGTGCTCGAGCGCACGGCCGCAACTTGCTACACCTACCCCGAGGCGGTGGAGGCCGCCGTGCAGGCCGCGGCCCGGCGCGCGGTGGTTGTGGTGGGCGACATCGCGCTGGACGCCCTGTCTGAGTGGACGATTGGGCAGCTGGGGGATATCGCGCGCGTGGACGGCGGGCAGTTCACGGCCGAGATCGAGCGCGCGACGTTCGTGGCGGAGCGCGACGAAGCGAAGTACGTGGCCTCCGCCATCGCCGACGCCGTGGGCGCCGGCGCGCGGCTGGCGGAGCTGGCCGTGGGGTGCTGCGACGAGACGCAGATCGCCGCAGTATCGCGGGCGCTCGAGGAGGCCGGCATCCCGCACCGCGCGCCGAGCTCGGCCACGTGGGCGCAGAACGCCTACTTCCGGGCGCTGGCCGGCCTGGTCAGGCTCGACCCGGAGGAGATGAACCGCCGCGACCTCGCGGGATTGCTGGGCACGGGTGCGGTCGACGGCGCCCCGTGGCTGAACGCGTTCGACCAGATCACGCGCGACGACCGCCTGCAGTTGTACGCCGGCGCGGACTGGGACCGTCAGCCGCAGGGCTTGAGCCCGGACCGGGCGGCCCAGGCCGCGGAGGTGCTCGCCTGGGTGCGCGGGCTGCGCGCGGAGCTGCGCCAGCTGTGGTCCAGCCCGTCCTGGCCGGCCGCCGCGGCTCAGCTGCGCCAGCTCGCGGCAGGCCGCCTGCGGGAGCCCTGGGGCATCGAGGCCGCTTACCTGGACGCGGTGTGCGAGGCGCTCGCCGGCCTCCACGGCGCGGTGGAGCGCGGCCGCGCCGTGGACGCGCTGCTGCCGCTCTACGACAACCCGCAGCCGGCCGCTGCCGGCGGGCTGGTGGCCGTGGGCCCGCTCGAATCGCTGGCGGGCCGCAACCTGCACACCGCCTTCATCGTCGGCGCGCTGGATGACACGCTGCCGGGCTCCATCACGCCGAGCCCGACCATCACCGCCGCCCAGTCCCACACCTCCGCGGAGGAGTTCCTCGGCCGCCGCCGGCGCGCCGTGCAGGCGGCGCTGCGCTCGGCGCCGCGGGTGGTGATCACCAATCCCCGTTCCCACCAGAACGGCTCCGGCACCACCCAGCCCTCGCAGTGGGTCTCCGCGCGCGGGCTGCGCGCCCTCGGCGCGGACGTGGAGGAGCTCGGAGTGCAGGACTTCCCGCAGGCGGAGGTCATGCTCGCCAACGGCACCCTCGCCGCGCTCAGCGACGCAGACCAGCTCATCGTCGACGCCGCGGCCGGCAACCCCGGCGAGGACGCGCTTCGCTACCGCTCTATCATGCGCTACCGCGACGCGGGCGCTAGCGGCGGCGAGGAGGGCGCGGAATTCAACGGTTTCGCAGGCGCCGCCGGCGGCGACGTGGGTCGGGCGTTCTTTGGCAACGACATTTCCAATTCCGCGCTGGAGTCCTTTACCACCTCGCCCCTGCTGTTCTTCATCGACCACATCCTGAAGTCCTACGCGCTGCCGGACGACGTGCACACGCTCGCCGTGGACCCGCGCGAGGGCGGCTCGCTCTTCCACGCAATCATCGAGGCCTGGACCAACGAGGTGCTGCTGGACCCGGCGAGCCCGCCGAACTACGGCAGCGATGACTGGTGGGCCGGCGCGAAGCTGCGCCTGGACGCGATTGTGGCGCGCGAGCTCGAGCGGGCGGGCAGCGGCCGGGTGAACGAGGCCGTGTGGTTCAGCTTCGAGGACGCCACGCGCCGCGACGTGGAGCGCTGGTTCGCTGTGGAGAAGGCAGAACTCGAGTTCGGTTGGCGCCCGATCGCCGCCGAGTTGGCGTTCGGCACCAACCGCTTCGACGGCACCGAGTTCCCGTCCCCCTACATCGACGTGCCGGGCGCCGGCGGCGCGACGGAGCGCATCACCTTTAACGGCAAGATCGACCGCGTCGACTACCTGAGCCTCCCCGGCCAGCCCACCACGCTGCGGATCACCGATTACAAGACCGGCAAGCAGTACAGCACGGTGAAGGCCCTGCTCGCCGCGGGACCGACCGGCGAGGCCGAGAAGAACGACTACCGCTTCCAGCTCGCGCTCTACGGCGGGTTGGTGCACCGCCGGTTCGTCGAGGACGCGTCGGGGGACGTGCTGGCGTGGTTCCCGGAGATCGCCGACGCCCTCGCGGGCCTGCCCCCGGTGGGTGCCGTGGAGGCGCGCTACTGGTACGTGCAGGAAAAGGCGGGCCCGGAGGACGCCGATCCCGCCGGCGTGGTGTCCATCACCATCGACGACGCCGTCCTCGCCGCGCTGGAGACCAACCTTGAGCGCATCCACGGCTACATCACCGCGGGCGTCTTCCCGCCCCACGCACTGAACGCCAGCTGGGTTGAGCAGCGCGAGGTGCGCGTGGGTCGGGCCCAGTACGAGGCCGTCACCGACGCGCTCGCCGAGCGCTCCCTGATCCCGCTTTCCATCGAGGAGCCACGATGACCGAGACCACCCCCTACCTCACCGCCGCGGACATCGTCGCCGACGGGGACGCGCTGCAGACCGACCTGAACGGCCGCAATTACATCCAGTGGACCACGGACACGAACGTCTTTGTGCAGGCCGGCGCCGGCTCGGGCAAGACCACTACTCTGATCCAGCGCCTGCTCACCCTCATCATCGACGACGGCCTGCGCATCGACCAGATCGCCGCCATCACGTTCACGGAGGCGGCCGCCGCCAAGCTCGTGGCCGATTTGCGCAGTGCGCTTGCCGACGTCTCCGTAGCCGGCACCCACACCCCGTTCCCGGACGCGGAAACGACGGTGTTCCGCAAAGTGTCGGCGGACGAGGCGAAGCGGCGCGCGGCGCGGGCTTTGGAGGGCCTGCCGGGGGCGTCGATAGGCACACTGCACTCGTTCTGCCTGAGGCTGCTGAAGCTCTACCCCCTAGAGGCGGGGCTGCCGCCGCAGGTGGACAAGGTGGACGAGCTGCGCCAGCAGATGGATGCGCAGCTGCGCGCGGACTCCGTGGTGGACACCCTGACCCGCCTCGTGGCGGCGGACGAGGGAGCCCTGCGCGAGCTCGCCGAGCTGGCGGAGAAGTACCGGCTCCAGGTGGATCCGGCCGCGGCGGCGGATGACCTGCGCTTCCTGCTCACCAACGGCGCCTCGATGCGCGACTTCGGCGAGCGCGCGCGCTGGATGGACGCCCACTGGGGCGAGCTCGGCCCCACCCTCACCGGGCCGCGCTGGCGCCCCGCCACGGAGGACGAGTTCAAGCGCGAGTGGCTGGACGTCCTCGGTGCGCTGAAGGCCGGCTATGACGCCTCGGGGGCGAAGCCGAGCGACGGCCTGCGCTCGAAGATCGACGTCCTCATGGCGGACGTCGAGGCGCACACCGACCCCACGCGGACCACCACCGGGCGCGAGCCGAAGGCGTACACGAAGCCCGGTAACTCGGGCGGCGCGAAGGACTGGGCCATGGCCGACGTCTCCGCCGCCGAGCGGATGCTCACAAGCCGGGGTGTGGACCACAGCGCGTGGAACAACAAGAAGACCGCTGCGGAGCTGTGCAAGCTGTGCATCGCGGAGATGGAAGGCCGCGAGACAATCCACCTCACGCGGGCGGTGGACACCGTCACGCCGGTGCTCGCGGCGCTGGTGGTGCGGGACAAGGACCGCCGCGTGCGCCGGGGCACCCTGGAGTACCACGACATGGTCTACCTGGCCCAGGAGCTGGTGGAGAATCCGGAGAACGGCGGCATCCTGGCGCGCCTGCACGAGCAGTTCCGCGTCATCGTCGTCGACGAGTTCCAGGACACCGACCCGGCGCAGTACACCATCGTGCGCGCTATCGCGGCCGGCTCGCTCACCGGGGTGCCCACCCCGGGCAGCCTGTTTGTGGTGGGCGACCCGAAGCAGTCCATCTACCGGTTCCGCAACGCGGACATTGACAACTACAACCTGGTGCGCCAGTCCTACAGCCTCGACGGCGCGGGCGAGGGTGTGCTGTTGAACCTGTCGCAGAATTTCCGCTCCTCCAGCAACGTCATCGCTGCGGTGAACGCGATCTTCGGCGAGGTGTTCTCGGACGAGGCACCCGCCGGCGCCGGGCCCGCCCAGGCGGCGTACACCGACATGCTGGCGCAGGCGGTGCAGGAGGGCATCGGCCCGGACGGCGCCGCCACCCCGCTGCCCGGCACGGTGATCCTGCTGCGCGACGAGGCGGGCGCGGCCGAGAACCCGCACGCAGCCGAGGAGGCGGACATCGTCGCCCTGATCCGCGCCGCCACCCGCGGGGACGACCCGGCGTTCTACTACCACCAAACCGAGGCGCGCAAGGACGCGGACGGCAACCGGATCGAGGGCCCGGGTACGGCGCGCCCGCTGACGTACTCGGACATCGCCGTGCTGGTGCCCACCAACCGGGATTCGCGGCGCATCCTGGCCGCCCTGGCCAAGGCCGGGATCCCGTACGTCTCCGAGGGCTCGACCCGCCTGTTCCGGGTGCCGGAACTGGGCGACCTGCTCACCGTGCTGCGCGCGGTGGGGGACCCGGCGGACCCGTACGCGCAGGTCGCCGCGCTGCGCACCGCCCTTCTGGGCTGCTCGGACGCGGAACTGGCGGCGGAGCGGGCGGGCCAGCCGGCGCCGCGCGTGGAGAAGGCGCGCAAGTGGCTGCGGGACACCGCGAAGCGAGCACGCGGCGAGGACGCGGGTGCCGTGGTGCGCGGCATTGTCCAGGACAAGCACCTACGCCAGGCGTTCATGAGTGCCTCGCGCGCGGGCGCGGTGGGCAGCTTGGACCACTTCGAGGCGCTGGCGGAGCAGTTCGGCCAGGCCACGGGCCTGGGTATCCGCGAGTTCGTGCGCTGGGCCGATGAGCAGAGCGAGGACAACAACGGTGCCTCCGACCCGGTGCTGGACAACCGCGCGGAGGGGGTGCGCGTGATGACCATCCACAAATCCAAGGGCCTCGAGTTTCCCATGGTCATCGCCGCCGGCCTGAGCGCGAAGGGCGGCAACCGCAGGTTCTCCGGCGGGATCTCGCGCACCGAGCCGAAGGTGGCCCACATCAAGCTCGGCGCCGCCCAGAGCCCCGGCTACGCAGCCCTGAACACCTTCGACGCCGAGGCGGACAAGAACGAGCTGAAGCGCCGCCTCTACGTGGCGCTCACCCGCGCCGAGTCGGTGCTCGCCGTGCCGCTGCAGATCCCGCTGACCAAGCAGGGCACCTACTCCTCCCGGCCGGGCACCCCGCTGCTCAACGCCCTGGACGGGGTGCCCGAGGACGCGGGCCTCGCCCTGCGCACCCGCGAGAGCCTCGGCGCCCCCGAGGAGCCGCTCGCGCCGCTCGGTTCGGGCCTGCCCGTCCCCGATCTGGGGGCCATTGCTTCTCGACGCTCCCGCCTGCGCTCCTCCCTCGCCAAAGCCGCGGCGGTCGCGCCGCGCATCGGCGTGACCGCCATCGCCCACGCGTCCGAGCGCGGCGCGGTCGGGGATGGCGCTGGGGAGTATGCGTCGATAAGCACAGGCTCCAACGTGCGCGACCACCTCACCGAGGCAGGCTGGGTGCCCCAAGGCGAGTTCGGCAACGTGGACGCGAACACCGAGCGCGCGGCCCTGGGCACGGGCTTCGGCTCCGCGGTGCACGAGGTGATGGAGCGGTTGCCGGATGCCGGCGACGCCACGATTGCCCAGCTGGCGCGCATCGCCGCCGCGGTCAACGACGTGCCCGAGGACCGGGTGGCCGACGTGGAGCAGGTCGCCGCCGCCTTCGCCGCGTCGGAGCCGTACCGCAACGCGGTCGCCGCGGAGCAGCACTTCCGCGAGCTGCCGGTGGCGGGCAAGGTGGGCGCTACCGCCGTGAACGGCTACATCGACCTGTTGTACAAGGAGGGCGAGCACTGGGTCATCGCGGACTACAAGACGGACGTCTACGCGCACCGCAGCCGCGTGGAGAGCTACTTCACGCAGCTCGAGCTCTACGCGCGCCTGCTCGGCGACGCCCTGGGCGGCCCCGTAGCCAGGCTGGAGCTCATCTTTTCCGACGGCGACGGCGCCCAGGTGGTCACGCACCTGCGTGGTTAATCTGGCCCGGGCGTTAAACTTGGGCGCTATGACTTCCAAACCCGACTTGACCACCACGGCCGGACGCATCGAGGACCTGCGCGGCCGCCTCGCGGAGGCGCAGGCGCCGGCCGGTCAGGCCGAGATCGACGCCGTCCACGCGCGGGGCGAGGCAACCGCCCGCGAACGCATCGAGCAACTGCTGGACGCGGGCACGTTCGTGGAGACGGACGCGCTGGCCCGCCACCGCGTCGAGGCGTACAAGATGTACCGCACCAAGCCGGCCACCGACGGCGTGGTAACGGGCTACGGGCTTGTCGACGGCCGCCGGGTCTGCGTTTTCTCCCAGGACGGCTCGCTGTTCGACGGCGCCGTGGGCGAGGTCTACGCCGAGAAGGTGCTGAAGATCTACGACCTGGCCACCAAGACCGGCGTGCCGGTGGTGGGCATCTACGACTCGGCCGGGCCGCGCTGGCAGGAGGGCATCGTCACCGCCCACATGCAGGCGCAGATCCTGCACGCGGCGACCCGCGCCTCCGGGCTGGTGCCGCAGATCGCCGTGGTGGCGGGCGAGACCGCCTCGCTCGCGGCCACCACAGTCCCGCTCGCCGACGTCACCGTGATAGTGGACGGCGCGTCGCTGCGCCTGACGGACGCGGATGCCGTTCGCGCCGCAACCGGCGCCGAGGCGCACACCGCTTCCACGGGCGTGGCGCAGCTGCGCGCCGCCACCGACGTTGACGCGCTCGCACAGGTGCGCACCCTGCTGGGCTTTTTACCGCTGAACAACCAGGCCACTCCCCCGCTTGGCACCGAGGCGCAGGGCAGCGACACCGATCTGGATACCTTCATGCCGGACGACGACGCGCAGCCCTACAACGTCACCGAGATCCTCGCCGCCGTGGCGGACGGGGACTTCACCGAGCTCTCCGCCGCCTACGCGGACAACGTGGTCACCGGCTTCGCCCACATCGGCGGGCGCGCGGTGGGCATCGTGGCCAACCAGCCGGCCTCGCTCGCGGGGGCGCTCACCCGCGACGGCGCCCGCAAGGCCGCCCGCTTCATCCGCACCTGCGACGCGTTCAACCTCCCCGTGGTGCAGTTCGTGGACTGCCCCGGCTTCCACCCCACCGAGGAGGAGGAGCGCGGCGGCGTCGTGGCCGCCGCGGCCTCCCTCGCCTACGCCTTCGCGGAGGCGCAGGTGGGCACCATCACCGTGATCACCCGCAAGGCGCTGGGCACCGCCTACACGCTGCTCGGCTCCAAGGGCTTGGGCGCGGACTTGGTCTTCGCGTGGCCCACGGCGCAGATCGCGCTCGCGGACGCGCCGACGGCAGCCACCGCCCTTGGCGTGGATGCCGCGGAGTACGAGGCCGAGAACCTGAACCCGTACGTGGCCACCGAACGCGGCCTAGTGGACGCGGTAATCGAGCCCGCGCACACCCGCGCGCAGGTGCTCGAGGGCCTGCGCCTGCTCGAGCGCAAGGTGGTCTACCCGCCGCAGAAGAAGCACGGCAACCAGCCGCTGTAAGGAGGACCGAACACGTGGCAGACAACCAGCAGATCCCCCAGCAGTTCACCGTGGTGAAGGGCAACCCCACCGCGGACGAGGTCGCGGCGATCGCCCAGGTCCTCGCCCAGCTCAAGGCGGAGGCGCAGGCGCAGGCGAGCCCCGCGGACCGCAACGGGTGGGGCCTTGCCCGCCCGGCGCACCACCGGGCCGCCGCCCTGTTCAACCCGCACGCCTTCGGGTCAACGGTGTACTTCTAGCGTATGGCCAGGTTGGTGCTGGCGTCGCAGTCGACGTCGAGAAGCATGCTCCTGCAGCAGGGCGGGGTGGCGCCCGTGCTCCGCCCCGCGGACCTCGACGAGGACGCGCTCATCGCCTCGCTTCACGACGCACCTCCGGCCACCATCGTCGCCACCCTCGCCCGCGCAAAAACGGAGACGGCCATCGCTGAATTTCCCGATGACGTGGTCGTGGGCTGCGACTCCATGCTGCTCCTCGACGGCGAACTGCTGGGCAAGCCGCACACCGTGGACGAGACCGTGCGCCGGTGGAAAGCGCAGCGCGGCAAGGTCGCGCAGCTGCTCACCGGGCACGCGGTGTGGTTCGGCGGCGAGTGGGTGGTAGACACCGTCGCCACCAGCATCCGCTTCGGCGATGTCTCGGACGCCGACATCGAGGCCTACGCCCGCTCCGGCCAGCCGCTCGAGTGCGCCGGCGCGTTCACGCTGGAGGCGCTCGGCAGCTGGTTCATCGACGCCATCGACGGCGACCCCACCAGCGTCATCGGTCTGTCCATGCCGCTGCTGCGGCGCTGCCTGTACCGCTTCGGGCTCGACGCCTCGGACTTCTGGGCATAGCGGACTGCGTATGGCGGATGCAATCGGCGGGTAGCCTGGCGCGCATGGAAATCAACGACATGCTCGCCCCCAAGCCCACCGAGCTGCCCGCCGACCCGGCCGCCGGCGAGGACCTCCTTGCCGACGCCACCGCGCTCGCCCACCCCGACTCCCCCGCCGTGTGGGCCGCCCGCGCCGAACGCGAGCTGTCGGACGGCGACCAGCTCGTCGCCTACGCCTACGCCCGCACGGGCTACCACCGCTCCCTCGACCGGCTGCGCGCCAACGGCTGGAAGGGCTGGGGCCCGGTGCCGGCCTCGCACGAGCCGAACCAGGGCGTGCTCAAGGCCATCGCGATGCTGGCGCTCGCCTCGAAGGCGATCGGCGACCAGGCGGAATACGACCGCTGCCGCCAGATGCTTTCCGACGCCGACCCGCAGTCGGTGGAAACGCTCCTGGCGGCAGCGGACGAGTAGCGCTGCGCTGCGCTAATAGTTCTGCGCTGCGCTTTTAGCGCTGCGTTGTGCTGCGCTGTGCGCTCTCCTCAAGCTCAACCAGCTTCGAGGTGTTCTGCGCCGTCTTCACCAGCGAGACGTAGAACTCCAGCGTGATGCGCGTAACCACCACCGCGATGAACGCGGCGAGGGTGCCGAAGATGAGGAACCCCACGAGCATCAGCATGCCCTCGCCGAAGCTGTCGCCGAAGCCAGCGAAGGAGAACAGCAGGCCAGCCACCCATGCGAGGGCGATGAGGCCGAGCGAGATCGCGTAGATCACGCGCATGAAGTCGACGGTGATGTAGCGGCTGAAGGACAGGTCGAACAGCGCGTTGAAGAAGCCGTTGCCCTTGCCCGACTTCGCGGGCTTGCCGTAGCCGTACTGCGACTGGTCGTACTGCTGGGTGCCGGCCTGGGGGAACTGCCCGTACTGGGCCTGCTGACCGTACTGGCCCTGCCCGTACTGCGGCTGGGTGTAACTCTGCTGGCTGTACTGGGTCTGGCCGTACTGGGCCTGGGAGTACTGGCCCTGCTGCCCGTACTGGTTCTCGCCGTACTGGTTCTCGCCGTGCTGTGGCTGCACCGACGGGTACTGGCCATAGCTCGGGTAGCTGCTCTGGCTCTCAGCTTGGTCGGAGTGGGCGCCGAAGCTGCCGGTCTCGTTGGTGGAGCTGGTGGCGCTGGTATCGCCGGTGGAGCTGGTCTCGCTGTCGCTGGTGGCGCTGGTATCGCCGGTGAGGTCGCTGGAGGTGCCGGTCTGGTCGTCGTCCGGGTCCGGAGTGTGGTTCGGGTTGTAGGGCGTGGACATGGGAGCTCCTTGCGTCTTTGGGGTTGAACACAATAACCATAGACCGGCGACGGTGCGCCTGCTGGGGCAAGCCGGGTAGTAAGAGTACGCAAAACACCCGGTCGGCACCGACGGGAACGCGGGTGTTGTCAACTGTTACGGGCAGGGGCGCGGCGTGGAGGCCGGGTTTTGTAAAAATCAACAGCGGGGACGCCTTCACGCGGGGTGCCGACCTGGGCTTTTGTCGGTGGGGTTGTGGATTTTTACAAGCCCCACCGCCAAAGCACCACCGCCCCGGTCCAACGTGGGAGGGACCGGGGCGGTGGTGGCTTGAGACGTCGATAAGCAAGAAGTGCTTAGGCGTTCTTCTCCTCAACGCGCTTGATGGCCTCCTGGGCCACGAGCTCCTGGATGCCCATGTCCAGCTCGGAGGTGAAGCCCACGCAGGAGCAGTTGATCTCGCCGAGCACGTAGGTGTCCTCGCCGGTCTCGTCGTCGTCCGCGAGCATGAAGTCGGCCGTCCAGATCAGCGGAATGTTGTCGCCGCCGAGGTTCTCGGCGATGACCGGGCGGGCCTCGGCGAACATGTCGACGAGCTCCTGCCACTCCTCCGGCTTCTGGTAGGTGTACTTCGCGCCGGAGAACAGGGTCGCGGAGAACGCGTCGCCGCCCTCGGCCGGCTTCTTGTGCACCACAAACACCGGGTGCGGGCCGACGAGGAGGATGCGGATCTCGCCCTCGACGATGCGCGGCATGAAGCGCATGTCAACGAGCATGCCGTTGTCGCCCACGATGTACTGGTCGCAGAAGTCCATGAACTCGCCGAGCTCGCGCTCCTCGGTGTGGTTGTCCACGGCCTCGGTGCACTTGAGCTTGGTGTCCAGCGGCAGGGCGGTGCCCGGCTCGACGGACTCGGCCAGGGACTCGTCGGCGAGGCGCACGCGCCAGATGCCGGAGCCGGTGGAGCCGCGGTTCTGCTTCAGCACGCGCTCGCCGTAGGACAGGGAGGTGGGGAAGGTGTTGTGGAAGTCCTCCACGTCGTAGTACGCGGCGGTGTCCTCCGGCACCAGGTCCGTCTTGTTCAGCTTCACCAGGGCGTCCTTCGCGCCGTAGGAGATCATCTCCTCCGGGGTGGACATGCCCACCAGGCCGGCCTCGGACAGGCGGGTCAACAGGTCGAAGTAGCCCTTCTCGCCGCCCGGGATGTTGCCCGGGTTCACGCGCGAGATGTAGGCGTCAAAGTTCTCGGAGACGTAGGTGAACAGGTCCTCCGACCACTCGGGGCGGAAGTAGACAACCTCGGAGTGCCAGCCCTTCTCCTTGATGGCGTTGACGATGGGCATGGTGTCCTTGCGGTGGCCGTCGAAAGACTTGTCGGAACCGCCCTCGACCTCGAAGACGACAATTGCCTTGTGCACGGGAATCCCTTTCGGTGTAAATCGGGTGCGAAGTCGCCGCGAAACACGCGACCTTACGCATACAAATGTATGCCGGATCCTGTGCGCTCACCCGCTGGCGGGAATATTAGTGTGCAAGCTCACACGGGGCGGACGAGCTGCGCGTACCGGGCGGATTGCCCGGCGGGAAAGGAGCAAGCTCTCACGAAAGAAGCTCGCCTGCGCTCCCCGCCCCGTATCGTGATGATGGACTACGCCGGAAGGAAGCAACGCAGTGGGAATCGAGCAGGAGAACAACCCCCAATTCGCGCAGTTCGCGCACCCGGAGAAGTTCGTCTCCGCGGCGTGGCTGTCCGCCCGCCTCGGCACCCCGGGCCTGAAGGTGGTCGAGAGCGACGAGGACGCCTACCTCTACGACATCGGCCATATCCCCGGCGCGGTGCGCATCGACTGGACGCGGGACCTGAATGACCCGGTGATCCGCGACCTGATCGACGGCGAGGCGTTCGCCGCGCTGATGCGGGACCGGGGTATCTCCCGCGACGACACGGTGGTGGTCTACGGCGACCACGCCAACTGGTGGGCCGCCTACACCGCCTGGGTCTTCGAACTCTTCGGACATCCGGACGTGCGGCTTCTCGACGGCGGGCGGGACGCGTGGATGGGCGAGGAGCGCGACACCTCCTACGCGGTGCCGGACTACCCCGCCACCGAGTACCCCGTGGTGGAGCGCCAGGATGCGCCGCTGCGCACCTTTGCCAAGGAGCTGGTGGACCGGGATGGCATCCAGCTCATCGACGCCCGCACTCCGGAGCTTTACGCTGGCGAGCAGCCCGCCCCGGCTACCGAGCCGGCCACGGGCAAGCCGCCGGTGGCCACCCTGCGCGCCGGCCACATCCCGGGCGCCGTGAACGTTCCGTGGGGCCGCTCCGTGTTCCCGAACGCCCTGTTCAAAGGCGTCGCGGACATCGCCGAGATCTACCAGCAGTTCGACCCCGAGGCGCGCACGGTGGTCTACTGCCAGATGGGCGAGAGCTCGGCGCACACGTGGTTCGTGCTCAACCACATTCTGGGCTTCAAGAACGCATCGCTTTACGACGGCTCCTGGGTGGAATGGGGAAACCTGGTGCGGGCCCCCATCGAGACCGGCTCCGGCGAGTAGGAACCGCCCGGCGGGGCCGCCCATTTCCGCGCTGTAATATGGTGCGACGAAGTCGCTATATTTCAGTGGACCTAATGCCAACGGAAAGACGGGGTTTCTTCGTGCCCACTTCGCAAGCTCAACCCGCACAGCCGGGCGCCGCCTCGGCGCTGTCGAAGGTGCTCGTTGCCAACCGCGGCGAGATCGCCGTGCGCGTGATCCGCGCGGCGAAGGATGCCGGCCTGTCCTCAGTTGCGGTGTACGCGGAGCCCGACTCCGACGCGCCGTTTGTGTCCATGGCGGACGAAGCATTCGCCCTCGGCGGAACCACCGCCGCCGAGTCCTACCTGGACATGGAGAAGGTCCTGCGGGCGGCGGCGGACTCCGGGGCGGACGCGATCCACCCCGGCTACGGCTTCCTTTCCGAGAACGCGGAGTTTGCCCAGAAGGTGATCGACGCCGGGTTGACCTGGATCGGTCCCTCCCCCGAGGCCATCGCTGCCTTGGGCGACAAGGTCACCGCCCGCCGCATCGCCGAGCGCGCCGACGCCCCGATGGCGCCCGGCACCAAGGAGCCGGTGGCGGATGCCGGCGAGGTGCTCGCCTTCGCCGACGAGCACGGCCTGCCCGTGGCCATCAAGGCCGCGTTCGGCGGCGGCGGCCGCGGCATGAAGGTGGCCCACACTCGCGAGGAGATCCCGGAGCTGTTCGAGTCCGCCACCCGCGAGGCCACCGCGGCCTTCGGGCGCGGCGAGTGCTTCGTGGAGCGCTACCTAGACAAGGCCCGCCACGTGGAGGCGCAGGTGCTGGCGGACAAGCACGGCAACGTGATTGTCGCCGGCACGCGCGACTGCTCGCTGCAGCGCCGCTTTCAGAAGCTGGTGGAGGAGGCGCCCGCGCCCTACCTCACCGACGAGCAGCGCGAGCGTATCCACGCCTCCGCCAAGGCGATCTGCCGCGAGGCGGGCTACTCGGGCGCGGGCACCGTAGAGTACCTCGTTGGCGCGGACGGCCTGATCTCCTTCCTGGAGGTCAACACCCGCCTGCAGGTGGAGCACCCCGTCACCGAGGTCACCGCCGGCATCGACCTGGTGCGCGAGCAGTTCCGCATCGCCCAGGGCGAGCCGCTGCGCTTCACCGAGGATCCGCAGCCGCGCGGCCACGCCATCGAGTTCCGCATCAACGGCGAGGATCCGCGCGCGAACTTCATGCCCGCGCCCGGCACCATCACCGCCTACAGCGAGCCCGCGGGCCCGGGGGTGCGCGTCGATTCCGGTGTGCGCGCCGGCACCGTGGTGGGCGGCCAGTTTGACTCCATGCTGGCCAAGCTCATCGTTTTGGGCGAGACCCGCGAGGAGGCCATCGAGCGGGCGCGGCGCGCCCTGGACGAGTACGCCGTGGCCGGCCTGCCTACCGTGATCCCGTTCCACCGCGCGGTGTTGGATGACCCAGCCTTTATCGGCGACGCGGACGGCTTCGGCGTGTACACCCGCTGGATCGAGGAGGATTGGGCGGGGCTGCCGGCAGCCGACGGCACTGACGACGCCGATACTGCGGGTGACAGCACCGAAGGGGCGGAGGACCGACGCACCTACGCCGTGGAGGTCAACGGCCGCCGCGTGGAGGTCGCCCTGCCCGCTTCCCTCGTCTTCGGCGGGTTGCCGCGGAGGAAGGCGAAGCTGCGCCGTGCGGCGCAGTCGAAGGCGGCCGCGTCCGGGGATGCGGTGGCCTCCCCCATGCAAGGCACCGTGGTAAAGGTCAACGTGGCCGAGGGCGACGAGGTTGCCGAGGGCGACGTGCTGCTGGTGCTGGAGGCCATGAAGATGGAAAACCCGGTCAAGGCGCACAAGGCCGGCACCGTCACCGGGCTCGCCGCCGAGGCCGGCGCCCAGGTGAACAAGGCCGCCGTGCTGATGGAGCTGAAGTAGCGTCTAGCCGTTTATGGCGCGCACGGTCTCGACGATCTGGGCCAGCGCCGGGGCTGCCGCCACGATCACGCCGAGCACGATGGCGAGGATGACGCCGAGCGTGGTTCCCTCCAGCGGCTTGCGCGAGGTTTCATCCGCGGGTGTGGCGGTGACCACGCGCGCCTGCGGGGCGTCCCCGCCGCCGTCGCGCGGCACCACAACCGGCACCGTGGCCACGTGGCCCGTCGGGTGGTGCTCCTGGTAGTAGCGGGTGATGAGCTGGATTTCATCGTTCGCCGTCAGCGGTGCGGAGTCGACGGGCATCGCCGCGCGCATCACGGTCCACTCGGAGGTCCGCGTGGTCACCGTGCTGTAGCCGGAGAACACGCCGAGCAGGCCGGGGCGCCCGTCGATCCACACCACGCCGCCGGAGTCCCCCGGCTGGGCGCCGGTGTTCTCCCAGTACACGTTGCCGCCGACGGTGCCGATGTAGCGCCCGCAGCGGCGCTCCTGCGTAGCGGCGCCGGCGAGGCAGATCCGGTCCCCCTCCCGCAGCTCGGAGGCGGCCACCTCGGTGTCCCCGGTGTAGGGGTTGCCGCCGAGAGCGACGCCGCTGTAGAAGCGGATCAGCCCCCAGTCGTTGGCGGTGGCGCCGTCTTTGTACTTGCCGGAGGGGTAGAACGTGCCCACCGGGATGGTCGCGCCGTTGGCGCGGGTGTATACCGTGTCGCCCGTCTTGCCGCAGTGGGCGGAGGTGTAACCGGCGGGGGTGCGGCTGCGGGAGGTGTCCACGAACGTTAGGGTGCACAGCGAGCTGCTGCCCACCTTGATCACGTCGCCCTGGCTCAGCGTCGCCGCGCCTGCGGCGGGTGCCGGCACTTGGATGGCCGCAGCCGTCACCGCCGCCGCGAGCGCCGCGGATACCCCGAATTTGCGCATGGGCTGATCCTATAACGCCGGTACCCTGAAAAGCATGTCTGCATTTACGTTCCGACGCGCCACCGAATCCGACCGAACCTACCTCCAGCGCCTGAACTACCTCGCGGACGTGTTCGGCGACGAGTCCGCGGAGCTGGGTGAGGACGCGCGCGCGGGCGTCGCCCCCTACGTCGACGACTGGTCCCCCGAGCGCGACGGCGGCGTCATCGCCTTCGACGAGCACCGCACCCCCGCCGGCGGCGTGTGGCTGCGCTACTGGGAGAGTGCGGGCGACGGCCACGCCTTCATCGGGCCGGACGTGCCCGAGATCGCCATCGCGGTGGAGAACCGCTTTGCCGGCAATCAGCTCGCCGTCAAACTCCTCCACGAGGCGGCCGAGCTCGCCCGGGAGCAGGGCGCCCCGCAGCTGGCGCTGTGGGTGGACCCGGACAACGAAAGAGCCCGCCACCGGTACGAGTCCTTCGGCTTCTCCAGCGTGGAAGGCGAGGACGACGTGATGGTGTACGGGCTCCGGGGCTGACGCGCGCTAGCTGATCACCACTACCAGGTCGCCGCCCTCAACCTTGGTGGCGTGCGGCAGGGCGACGCGCTCGACGGTGCCGTCCTTGGTGGCGGAGATGGACGCCTCCATCTTCATCGCCTCAATGGTGGCCACCTGGTCGCCGGCCTTGACCTCGTCGCCCGCCTTCACCGTCACCGTGACCACGCCCGCGAACGGCGCCGCCACGTGGCCCGGGTTAGAGGAGTCGGCCTTCTCCACCTCGGCCACGGTGGACTCGGCGTTCTGGTCGCGCACCGTCATCGGGCGGACCTGGCCGTTGACGGTGAGGATCACCTGGCGCATGCCCTTCTCGTCCGGCTCGCCCACCGCGTCGAGGCGCACCACCAGCGGCGGGATGTTCGCCCCAATCTCGCCGTAGTAGATCATCGTCTCGTGGCCCTCGTCGAGGCCGTAGAAGAACGTCTTGTCGCCCAGCTGGTCGGTCACGCCGTAGTTGCGGCGGTGCTCCAGGAACTCGTTGTACTGCTTCGGGAAGAGGAGCTTATCCAGGGCCACGCGGCGCACCTCGTGGTCGTCGCTCTCCAGGTCGGGGGCGAGGTCGGCGGGCACCTCAACGGTGTGGTCGACCGGGCCGCGGTCCTCCAGCGCCTTCTCGCGCAGCAGCGGCCAGCCGCCCGGAGGGGTGCCCAGCTCGCCCTGGAGGAAGCCGATGACGGACTCGGGGATGTCGTACTTGCGCGGGTTCTCGGCGAACTCGTACGGGTCCACGCCGGCGCCCACGAGGTGCAGCGCGAGGTCGCCCACCACCTTGGAGGACGGGGTGACCTTGGTCGGGCGGCCCAGGATGTCGTTCACCGCGGCGTAGTAGTCCTCGATGAGCTCGAAGCGGTCGCCGAGGCCCAGCGCCTTGGCCTGGGTGCGCAGGTTGGACAGCTGGCCGCCCGGGATTTCGTGCTTGTACACGCGGCCGGTCGGGCCGGGGATGCCGGACTCGAACGGGGCGTACACCTGGCGCACGGCCTCCCAGTAGGGCTCCAGGTCGGAGACGGCCTGGAGGGACAGGCCCGTGTCGCGCTCGGTGTCGGCGAAGGCGGCCACCAGCGCGGACATGGACGGCTGGGAGGTGGTGCCCGCCAGCGGCGCAGAGGCCACGTCCACCACGTCGGCGCCGGCGTTCGCGGCGGCCAGGTAGGTGGCTAGCTGGCCGCCTGCGGTGTCGTGGGTGTGCACGTGCACCGGCAGGTCGAAGCGCTCGCGCAGCGCGGTGACCAGCTTGGCGGCCGCGGCGGGGCGCAGCAGGCCGGCCATGTCCTTGATGGCCAGCACGTGCGCGCCGGCGTCCACGATCTCCTCCGCCAAGTGCAGGTAGTAGTCCAGCGTGTAGAGGTCCTCGGCCGGGTCGAGGAGGTTACCGGAGTACGCCATGGCCACCTCGGCCACGGTGGTGTTTGTCTCCAGCACGGCGTCGATGGCGGGGCGCATCTGGGAAACGTCGTTCAGCGCGTCGAAGATGCGGAAAATGTCGATGCCGGAGGTTGCCGCCTCCTGCACGAAGGCGCGGGTGACGGAGTCCGGGTACGGGGTGTAGCCCACGGTGTTGCGGCCGCGCAGGAGCATCTGGATGTTCACGTTCGGCATCGCCTCGCGCAGCTCGTCCAGGCGCATCCAGGGGGACTCGTGGAGGAAGCGCATGCCAACGTCGAAGGTGGCGCCGCCCCACGCCTCCACGGAGGTCAGCTGCGGGGTGAGGTAGCCAACGTGCTTCGCCGCCGCCACGAGGGTGTTGGTGCGCACGCGGGTGGCCAGCAGGGACTGGTGCGCGTCGCGGAATGTGGTCTCGGTGACGCCGAGCGCGGTCTGGTTGCGCAGCTTCTCCGCCCACTTCACCGGGCCCAGTTCGAGGAGGTCGTCGCGGGAGCCGCGCGGCAGCTCGCCGTACTCGGCCTTCGGCAGCTTCTTCGAGGGCTGGATGGTGCTCGGCCGGGGGCCATTTGGCTTGTTGACGGTCACTTCAGCCAGGTAGTTGAGGATCTTGCCCGCATCGTCCTTGGCCGCCGGCGCCTCGAGCAGCGCGGGGTGGTCGGCAATGAAGCCGGTGTTGATGCGCTCGTGGCGGAAGTCGTCCTCGGAGAGCAGAGCGCGCAGGAAGCCGATGTTGGTGGACACGCCGTCCACGGTGAACTCGTTGAGGGCGCGCAGGGCGCGGTCCACGGCCACCTGGAAGTTGCGGCCGCGGCAGGTCATCTTCACCAGCAGCGAGTCGAAGTTCGGGGTGATGGTGGTGCCCACGGCCACGGAGCCGTCGAGGCGCACGCCGGCGCCGCCCGGCGAGCGGTAGCCGGTGATGGTGCCGGAGTCGGGGCGGAAGCCGTTGTTCGGGTCCTCGGTGGTGATGCGGCACTGCAGGGCCGCGCCGGTGATCTCGATGAGGTCCTGGGTCAGGTGCACGTCCTCCAGCTTGGCGCCGGCGGCGATGTACATCTGGTTCTTCACAATGTCCACGCCGGTGACCTCCTCGGTCACCGTGTGCTCCACCTGCACGCGCGGGTTCATCTCGATGAAGACGTGGTTGCCGTTTTCGTCCACGAGGAACTCGACGGTGCCGGCGCCCTCGTAGTTGATCTCCTTGCAGAAGTTCACCGCGTCCTGGCAGATGCGTTGGCGCTGCTCCTCGGTGATGTGCTGCGCGGGGGCGATCTCCACCACCTTCTGGTGGCGGCGCTGCACCGAGCAGTCGCGCTCGAAGAGGTGGACCACGTTGCCGTAGCTGTCCGCCATGATCTGCACCTCGATGTGCTGGGGCTTGATCACGGCGCGCTCGATGTAGACGGACGGGTCGCCGAACGCGGCTTCGGCCTCGCGGGAGGCCTCGGTGGCCAGGCGCTCGACGTCCTCGAGCTTCTCAATGAAGCGCATGCCGCGCCCGCCGCCGCCGGCCACGGCTTTGACAAACACCGGGAACTCGAAGTCCTTGGCGTACTCCGCCAGCTGCTTCGGGTCGGAGGACGGCTCGGAGTCCTTCAGGGTGGGCAGCCCGGCGCGCTCGGCGGCCTGGACTGCCGCGGCCTTGTCGCCGGTCAGCTCGAGGGTTTCGGCGGAGGGGCCGATGAACTTAATGCCCTCCTCCTTGCAGCGGCGGGCCAGCTCGGCGCGCTCGGAGAGGAAGCCGTAGCCCGGGTACACGGCGTCCGCGCCCGTCTGCTTGGCGGCGCGGATGATCTCCTCGATGTCCAGGTACGCCTTGACGGGCTGGCCCTCGACGCCGATCTGCACGGCCTCGTCGGCGAACGGGCGGTGGAAGGAGTTGCGGTCCTCGCGCGGGTACACGGCCACGGTCTTCGCGCCGGTCTCGAACGCGGCGCGGAACGCGCGCACGGCGATCTCGCCGCGGTTGGCAACGAGGATCTTCTTGAATGCGGGGAGGTCGTTCAGGGGGAGGTTTTCCACGTGGGTTTCCACTCGGGTGTCCTTTCGCGAGGCGCCTGTGTGGGCGCTAGCTGCACGGCTGTCGCGAGCCAGTCTACCCCCGGCGAAACTTGGTAGTACCACTTTCGGCGCTCTTTTGCCCCTCCCCCAAAAAAATGTGGCGGGCAGGCCAAACCCCCCCCCCCCCCCCCCGGGGGGGGGGGGGGCGCCCCCCCCCCCCCCCCCTCCGGGGGGGGCCCGGGGGGGGCCGGAGGGGGACACACAACCACTTCCGCGGGGGGGCGGGCGCCGGGCCGCCCGGGGGGGCGCCGGGGGTAAGGGGGCGTCGAGAAGCATAGGCCCCGAACTACCGCTCCACGTGGCGCTCGGCGGGGCCGTTGTAGGCGGACAGCGGGCGGATGAGCGAGTTGTTCTCGTACTGCTCGATGATGTGCGCGGTCCAGCCGGTGATGCGGCTCATCACGAACAGCGGGGTGAAGAACTCGATATCGAAGCCGAGGATGTAGTACGCCGGCCCGGACGGGAAGTCCAGGTTGGGGCGGATGTTGATGGATGTGTTCTCGTACATGGTCTTGGCCATGATGTCGTACATCTCCACCCACTTCTGGGCGTCCCTCTCCGGGTGCTCGGCGGCGAGCTTCTTAAACGCCGCCTCCATGGTGGGCACGCGCGAGTCGCCCTTCTTGTACACGCGGTGGCCGAAGCCCATCACAAGCTCCTTGTTCTTCAGCTTGTTCAGGCACCACTCCTCGGCCTTTGCCGGGTCGCCGATCTCTTCCATGTGGTGCATGACAAACTCGTTGGCGCCGCCGTGCAGCGGGCCCTTGAGCGCGCCGATCGCGCCGGTGATGGCGGACCACGCGTCCGCCTGCGTGGAGGTGATGGTGCGGGCGGTGAACGTGGAGGCGTTGAAGGAGTGCTCGGCGTAGAGGATCATCGTCTTCTCAAACGCCTCGATGTCGCTGGGGATCGTGGCGGGCGAGCCCTCGCCGTCGCCGAAGACCATCCAGAGGAAGTTCTCGGAGAAGCCCTTCTCCTTGCTCGGCGCGATGTACTCCTGCCCGTTCCGGCGGCGGATGTCGGTGGCCACGATGGTGGGCAGCTTGGCCAGCAGCTGGCGGCCGATGGAGCGCAGGTGGTCAGCGTCCGGGGTGAACTTGTACTCGTCCTGCGTGCCCAGGAAGGACACCGCGGTGCGCAGGACGTCCATCGGGTGGCAGTCCTTGGGCATGAAGTTGATCACCTGGATCAGCTCCTCGCTGATGTCTCGGTTGGCCATGCAGCCGCCGCGGAACTCGGCCATCTGCTCCTCGTTGGGCAGCTCGCCGTTCCACAGCAGGTACGCCACCTCCTCAAACGTGCAGTGCTCGGCCAGCTCTTGGACGGGGTAGCCGCGGTAGAGCAGCGAGTTCGTCTCGGGATTGACCTTGGACACTGCGGTGTAGTCGGCGACGACGCCGTTGAGGCCCTTGCGGATTTCCTGCTCGGTCATGGTGTGCTCCTTATCTCTGGTTGGTGGGGGCTTTTGCTTGTCGACGCCTACCGGCCGCCGCCCTCAAACGTGGTGCTGTAGGTGTCCTTGGAGTAGGTGAAGACGGACTGGTCGAACTGGTTGTAGTCCTCGTAGCGCACCAGCTCGTAAAGGCGGGAGCGGTGCTGCATCTTGTCCAGCCAGGGCTCCTGGGTGCCGGTGGCCGCGATGTCGCGAAGCATGGCCTCGGTCTGCCCCATTGCGATGCGGAAGGTGGTCACCGGCCAGATCACCGCGTTGTAGCCGAGGTCCTGCAGCGTGGAGGCGGACAGCAGCTCGGTTTTGCCGAACTCGGTCATGTTGGCCAGAAGCGGCACGTCCACCGCGGCGCGGAACTTGGCAAAGTCGGATTCCGAGTACAGCGCCTCGGTGAAGATGAGGTCCGCGCCGGCGTCCGCGTACGCTTTGGCTCGCTCGATGGCCTCGTCGATGCCCTCGATGCCGGCGGCGTCGGTGCGGGCGCAGATGACAAAGGCATCGTCGGAGCGCTCGCGCACGGCGGCGGTGATGCGCCGCAGCATCAGCTCGCGCGGCACTACCTCCTTGCCGTCCAGGTGGCCGCAGCGCTTGGGGTTGACCTGGTCCTCCAGGTGCAGCGCCGCCAGCCCGGCGGCCTCGAACTCGGCCACGGTGCGGGCGGCGGACATGGGCTCGCCAAACCCGGTGTCCGCGTCGATAAGCACCGGCAAGTTGGTGGCGCGCGCGATCTGGCGGCCCCGGTGCGCCACCTCGGTGAGCGTGGTCAGGCCGATGTCCGGCAGGCCCAGGTCGTTGGCCACGACCGCGCCGGAGACGTAGACGCCCTCGAAGGCGCCGATGTCCTCGATCAGCCGGGCGGTGAGCGGGTTGAACGCGCCCGGCAGCTTGGTGATGGTCTCGGACGCGAGCGAATCGCGCAACGCTTGCCGACGCTCGCGCGGCGTCCTTTCCGGCGCAAACATTAGAAGATACCTCCCGGGATCTCGGGCGCGGCGGCACGTGCCGCCTCGCCGACGACGATGTTGAGCTCGCCCAAGTCCGCGAGGTTGTCCAAATCCTGCACCGCGGCGAGGAAGCGCTCCTGCTCCGCCTCGTCCACCACGCCGGCGGCCAGGGTGCGGAACTTGGCGATGTAGTTCTCACGGCCGAACGGGCGCGCACCGAACGGGTGGGCGTCCGCCACGGCCATCTCGTCCTCAATGACCGTGCCGTCGGTGAACGTGATCACCGCGCGGGCGCCAAACGCCTTCTCGTTCGGGTCCGTGGAGTGGTAGCGGCGCGTCCACTCAGGGTCCTCCACCGTGGAGATCTTGTGCCACAGCGCCACCGTCTCCGGGCGGCCGGCGCGCTCGGGCGTGTAGGAGTCCACGTGGTGCCACGCGCCGTCCTCCAGCGCGACGGCGAACATGTACATGATGGAGTGGTCGAGCGTCTCGCGCGACGCGGTCGGGTCCATCTTCTGCGGGTCGTTCGCGCCGGTGCCGATGACGTAGTGGGTGTGGTGCGAGGTGTGCAACACGATCGAGGCGATCTCGTCGGTGGTCTTGCCGGCGTCCGCGATCGCCTGCTTCATGCGCCGCGCCAGGTCGATCGGGGCCTGCGCCTGGTACTCGGCGGAGTGCTCCTTCGTGTACGTCTCCAAAATGGCGCGCTTGGCCTCCCCCGGCGCCGGCAGGGGCACGGTGTAGGTGCGCTCCGGCGAGTGCAGCATCCAGGCGATCACGCCGTCCTCGCCCTCCCAGATCGGGGCGGGCGCGCCCTCGCCGCGCATGCAGCGGTCGACCGCTTCGATGGCCATCTTGCCCGCGAAGGCCGGGGCCGACGCCTTCCAGGATGAGATCAGGCCCTTGCGGGACTGCCGCGTGGCGGTGGTGGTGTGCAGCGCCTGGCCAACCGCCTGGTAAATCGTGTCCACGTCGAGGCCAAGCATGGTGCCGATGCCGGCCGCCGCAGACGGGCCGAGGTGCGCGACGTGGTCAATCTTGAACTCGTGCAGCGAGATGCCCTTGACCAGGTTCACCTGAATCTCGTAGCCGGTGGCGATGCCGCGGATCAGCGCCTTGCCGTCGAGGCCCTTGTGCTGCGCTACCGCCAAGATCGGGGGGATGTTGTCGCCCGGGTGGGAGTACTCGGCGGCCAGGAAGGTGTCGTGGTAATCCAGTTCGCGGACGGCGGTGCCATTGGCAAACGCCACCCACTCCGCCGAGTAGGTGCCGTCCACGCCGAAGATCCGCGCCCCGCCGTCCGTCACCGGGTGGGCCTGCGCCATGACGCGGGCGGTGGTCACCGGGCGCCGCGCGTAGGACGCGACTGCTACCGACGCGTTGTCGATGATGCGGTTGATGATCATCTCCTTGGTGTCCTCCGGCACCTCCACCGGATCGGCAGCCACCTGGGCGATCTTGTACGCCAAGTGCTCCTCAATCGGGAACTCCTCGGCAGACTTTCTGGTGCGTACCTCGTGCTCGATCATGAACTCTCCTCGCGTCTCGGGGCCGTCCGGCCTCATCTGCCGGATGTTGCAGCTCATACTAAAGCCGTAACTGTGTCCTAGGTCATGTCTAAGTTTGCGAATGGTTGTGGCATGCTTAGGTGCACTTTGCAAAGGTTGTAAACCAGCAGGTAGCGGCTGGTTGGTGGAGGAGAACAGCGATGACACGACACTACGCGGGGGCACAGATCCACACGCTTCGCACCGGCCAGGGCCTCACGCAGGGCGAGATGGCGCGCAAACTCGGCATTTCGACGAGCTACCTCAACCAGCTGGAGAACGACCAGCGCCCGCTGACCGTCACGGTGCTGCTCCAGCTCACGCGCGTCTTCGGCGTGGACGCGTCCTTCTTTTCCCCCGACGCCCAGCACCGCACGGTGCGGGAGCTCGCCGATCTGTTGCCCGGCATCGATGATGCTGAGCTGACAGACTTCGCGGTGCGGTTTCCGGACGTCGCCAAGCATGTGCTCGAAATACCCACGCTTATAGACGCCTCCTTTGCCAACCCCCACATCACCATCCGCGACCTCTTCCAAGCCCACGGCAACTACTTCGACGACCTAGATACTGCGGCCGAGCGCTTCGCGTCGCACGCCCCCTCGCGCCAGCTCCGGCTGACCAAACTGGCGGCGGTGGTTGACCGCGAGCGCGGTTTTCACGTCCGCTTCAACCAGTACGACACAGGCCCGCGCTCTACCGTGGACCTCAAGGCGCGCGAGATTCGGTTGCGCAGCGGGCTCACCGAGGCCCAGCAATGCTTCGAACTGTCTTACCACTACGGATTGATCGCCCACGGCGCGGAGATCGACGGCCACCTTGCGGGCCTGGGCAGCGGGGGCGACCAGCGTGCGCGGGAGCTCGGGCGGCACGGGCTGGCCCAGTACTTCGCGGCAGCGGCGACAATGCCCTACCGCGACATCCTCGCGGCCGCGGAGGAAACCCGCTACGACATCGACGTCATCGCCGCGCGCTTCGGCACCGGCTTCGAATCCACCTGCCAGCGTCTTGGCACCCTGCAACGCCCCGGCGAGCGCGCCGCGCCGTTCTTCTTCGTGCGCACGGACCGCGCCGGCAACATTTCCAAACGCCAGACGTCGACTAGCTTTCACTTCGCGCAGCGCGGCGGGACCTGCCCGCTGTGGGTGGTGCACCGCGCGTTTGAGACCCCAAACCGCGTCACCCGGCAGGTCTCGGTCATGCCGGACGGGCGCGCCTACCTGTGGGTCGCGCGCATGGTACAGGGGCCTGCGGTGGGATTCGGCGCACCACGCCAAGAGCACGCGGTGGCGCTGGGGTGCGACATCGCCCACGCGGACAGGCTCATCTACGCGGACGGGCTCGACCTCTCCCCGCAGTCAGCCACCCCCATCGGGCCGGGGTGCGAGACCTGCCCGCGCACGGCGTGCCCTCAGCGGGCCTTCCCCGCGGCGAGCCCGACCCACCCGGGGTAACACCCGGTAGGTGCGCTAGTCCAAGTCGGAGTGCGCGATCAACCGGCGCGCCGCCTCGGTGATAGAGCCGGACAGGGACGGGTACACCGCCATGGAATCGGCCAGCTGGCGCACCGTGAGGTTGTTGGTCACCGCGATGGTGATGGAGTGGATCAGCTCGGACGCGGTCGGCGCGACCACCACGCCGCCGATGACCTGGCCCGAGCCCTTGCGCGCGAAAATCTTGACAAAGCCGTGCTTGAGCGAGCGCATCTTCGCGCGCGCGTTGGTGGCCAAGGGCAGCTTGTAGATGTCCGCCTCCACCTCGCCGTCGCGGATCTGCTGCTCCGTCACGCCCACCGCCGCGATCTCCGGGCGGGTGAACACGGCATTGCCCACCGTCTTCAGGCGGATCGGGGCCACGCCCTCGCCGAGCGCGTGGTCCACCGCGATGCGCCCCTGCTGCGCCGCAACCGACGCCAGTGGCATGAGGTCCGTGCAGTCGCCCGCCGCGTAGATGCCCGCGACGTTGGTGCGCGAGACGCGGTCCACGTGGATGTGGCCCGACGGCGTGGTCTCCACACCCGCCGCCTCAAGGTTCAGGTCCGCCGTGTTGGGGACGGAGCCGATGGACATCATCACGTGCGAACCCCGGATCTCGCGGCCGTCGGTGGTGCGCACCACCACGCCGTCGCCCGTGTTCTCCACCGACTCCACGCGCGCGTCCTTCTCCAGGTGCACACCCAAGCCGCCGAGCACCGTCTCCAGCACGTCGGCCGCGTCCGCGTCGTCGTGCGGCAGAATGCGGTTGCGCGAGGCCACCATGGTCACCTCCACGCCCAGCTCGGCGTAGGCGGAGACGAACTCGGCACCAGTCACGCCCGAGCCGACCACGATCAGGTGCGTGGGCATCTCGATCAGGTCGTACATCTGGCGCCAGTTCAGGATGCGCTGCCCATCCGGCTCCGCACCCTTGAGCACGCGCGGGCTCGCGCCGGTGCACACCAGCACCATGTCGCAGTCGATGCGCTCCTCTTGGCCGTCCGGCGTGGTGGCCACCACGCGGTGGGTGGTGTGGCCGCTCTGGTCGCTGGAGAAGCGGGCGCGGCCGTTGATCACCCGAACGCCCGCGCGCTTGAGCTGCGAGTGGATGTCGCGGGACTGCTCGGAGGCCAGCGCCACCACGCGGTTGTTCAGCGCGGTCAGGGCCAGCGTGGCGTTGCCCAGGCTGTGGTTGAGGCCCATGTCGTCCGCGCGGCGCAGGTCGGTCTTGATGTTCGCGCCCGCAATAAAGCTTTTCGACGGCACGACGTCCTTGCGAATCGCCGACCCGCCCGCACCCTGGTCCTCGATCAGGGTGATGTCCGCGCCGTACTTCGACGCCATCAGCGCGGCCTCGTAGCCGCCGGGGCCGCCGCCCATGATGACAATGTTCTTGGTCACGTGAGACAACTCCTTCGCCCGCGGACGCGCCCGCCGCGGTCTTGTTGGGCTTATTGTGCGGGAAATACGCGGGCCAGTTTACAGGCTCACCCAGGTCCCGCTCAGGCAGGAAGGTCCGCGCCGGCCGCCGCCGCGTAGAAGTGCTCCGCAATCGAGCCGAACAGCCGCACGCCCACGGCGATGGCGCGCTCGTCGATGACCAGGTTGCCCTGGTGCAGGTCGGGTTTCGGCCCTTTGCCGTCCCACGCGCCGAGGCGGACCATCGCGCCCGGCACGCGCTCCAGGTACCACGAGAAGTCCTCGCCTCCGGAGGACTGCGGGGCGGTGACCACGGCGTGCGGGTCGATGGCGCGGCCGGCGTCGATGGCTAGGGCCGTCGCCGCGTCGTCGTTGAGCACCGGCGGCACGCCCCGCACGTAGTCCAGCTGGTAGGTGCAGCCGGTGGGTGCGACGATTGCGTCGATAAGCTCGCGCAGCAGGCCCTCGATCCCGCGCCACGTGGCGATGTCCGCGGTGCGCACCGTGCCGTCGAGCACGCCGGACTTGGGTATCGCGTTTGCAGCGTCCCCCGCCTCAACGCGGCCGAACACCAGCACCGTGCCCGTGCGCGGGTCCACCCGGCGCGACAACAGGGCCGGCAGCTGGGTCGCAAGGGCGCCGAGCGCGTAGACCACGTCCGCGGTGAGCTGCGGGCGCGACGTGTGCCCGCCCGGGCCCTCGACGCGCAGCTTGATCACGTCCGCGGCCGAGGTGATCGCCCCGGCGCGCACGCCGACCTGGCCCACGCGGAGCTTCGGCTCGACGTGCAGCGCGTAGATGGCCGAGACCCCGGTGAGCCCGCCCCACTCGATCACGTCGAGCGCGCCGCCGCCCATGACCTCCTCCGCGGGCTGGAAGATGCACCTGACGCCGTACTGCAACGGCGCCGTGGACAAAGCGCACGCGAGCGCGAGCACCACTGCGGCGTGCACGTCGTGGCCGCAGGCGTGGGAGACGCCCGGTACCACCGAGGCGTAGTCGAGCCCGGTCTGTTCCGGCACCCTCAGCGCGTCGATGTCCGCGCGGAAGGCGAGGCGCTCGCCGGTATCCGGGCCGATGTCCACGTACGCGCCGGTGCCGGGGAAGCGCACCGCCTCCAGCCCGTGCTCGGCCAGCACGCCGCAGATGAAATCGGTGGTGTCGCGCTCCTCGTTGGACAGCTCCGGGTGGGAGTGGATGTGGCGGCGCCAGCCGATGACGGTGTCGAGGTGATTCCCCAACCATTCGTCCACGTGCGCGGAAATGCCGCCTGCCACAACGCCTCCTTATACTTTTTGCCCGTTTTTGTAGGCCTTTGTTAGGCCTTCTAAGCCTATGTAGGCCCGGTTCCGCCGAAACTTTACTCCAGGCGTCGGGCGGCTCCGCCCGCTACTGGCCCACAGCCGCCTGATCGAAGAGGCTGGGCTGGAACGCTGGCACCTGCGGGGGCGCGCCGCACTGCAGGTAGGCGGCATCGAAGGGGGCAGTGTCGCGCGGGCTGCGGGGCCACTGCACCACCGCCACCCCAAGGGCGGCCTCGGGCGCCACCTCGCCGCCGAGGCGGCCAAGTTCCGGGCCGGAGTACGGCCCCGCCACCTGCTCCCCCACCCCGGGCAGGAGTGTCGCCGGCGGCACCTGTAGCGCGCTGGCCAGGCGATACACGGTGGACACGGTCGGGTCCGCCGCTCTCGAACCGTTGTAGTCGTTGCGCTCCAAATTGGACACCAGGCTGCGCGAGACTCCGGCAAGCTCTGCGAGCCTGGCCTGCGTCAGGCCGCGCATGTTCCTGGTGATGCGCACCCGGTTCCCCAACCCCAGCGCGTAGCTGGCCCAGTGCGATTGCGGCAGTACGTCCTTCATTGCTTCCCCCCGGCACGTCCCCAACGTGAACGAGGAGGAGGTTACCGCAGCCGCGCCGCGCCCGCTACAGATCGATGTTGCGCGGACCGTAGAGCCTGTCGCCGGCGTCGCCCAAGCCAGGCACGATGTAGGCGTTCTCGTTCAGATCGGGGTCGATCGTGGCGGTTACCAGCCGGATCGGCCCTCCGTGGGCTTGTAGCTTTTCGACGCCCGGCTGCGCGCTCACCATGCACACGCACGTGATGTCGTCCGCGCCGCGCTCCACCAAAAGGTCGATGGCGTGGATGAGCGACCCGCCCGTGGCCAGCATCGGGTCGACCAAGAAGACGGGCTGACCGGCGAGATCTGACGGCAGCGCTTCGAGGTACGGCACCGGCTCATGCGTCACCTCGTCCCTGGCCAGGCCGATGAACCCGACCTGGGCGTCCGGGATCATGGACAGCGACGGGTCGATCATGCCCAGCCCGGCGCGGATGATCGGCACGATAATGGGGGGCTTGCGCAGCCGCACGCCCTGCGCAGTGCCGACCGGGGTCTGCGTGTCGAAGGTCTCCACCGGCAGCTCCCTCGACGCCTCGTAGATCAGCATCGCGCCGAGGTCGCGCAGCGCGGCCCGGAACGTGGCGTTGTCGCTGCGGGCGTCGCGCATGATGGTCAGGCGCGACGCGGCGAGCGGGTGGTTGACAACCGTTATATCCATGCGCCCCATGGTAGGGCAGGGGCGCGGGGAATTTGCGCCCGCAATGGAACCGCTGCGCCGAAACGCGCGTCTAATACCCATGAACGTTTACGCGATTGACCCGGCCGCCGTGGCAGCGCACACCGCCTCCTTGCGCGGCGACGCGGCAGCCCTCCGCCCGCTCCACCCGCCCTGCGTCCCGGATGCCGGTCCCGCTGCCGGCTTTGGAGCCGCCGCCCGCGCCGCGCTGGATGCGGCTAACCAGCGCGCGGCGGATCTGAGCGCGGAGGCCCTCAGGCTCGCCGAGGCCATGGACTTAGCCGCCCACGCCACCGAGGCCGTGGACAGCGCCCCCTGCCACTGCCTCGGGGGCATGCTGTGACGGCAGCGTGGGCCGGCCTGGCGCGGGAGGCCGGACGGGCGGCGCTGCCATCCACCGCTGATCTTCTGCTCAACCCAGCGCTCACCGCGGCGCGCATCCTCGCCGAGACGCCCGAGGCCATCCCTACCCTGCCGTCGTTCCGCATCCCCGAGTTCGCCGACCTAGAGCCGCTGGCCCGTGCCGTGGGTGCGGATCCGCAGGCGCACCTCGCCGCCGTGCAGGGGCTGGCTACCCACCGCGCGGACATCAGCGACGCCTTCGCGGCCGCCGGCATCTTCGCCGCGGCGGCGGCCGCGGAGCTCGCCAACATCGTGGGCAGCTTGATCGCCGCGGTGCCCGGGGCGTTCGCCGCGGCCGCACCGCTCGGTCCGGGGGCGCAGATCGCCGCGGTCGCCGCGCTCACCGGCAAGGCCCTGGCCGATGCCGCGGGCACCCTGAACAACCTCGAGGAGGAGTTGAACCGGGTGGCGCAGCGGCTTGCGGCCTCCACCGCCGCGGCCCTGGCGGTGCCGTTGCCGGGTGGGTCCGCCTCCGGGCAGCTGGCCACCGAGGCGCTCGCGGGGCTGGCGCGCACCGCCCAGCCCTACGCCGCGGCGGCCGGCATTCAGCTGCCGCCGGCGCCGGTCCCGGCCACGGTGCCCGCCGCCGTGCACCGGGCCCCGGCGGCCCCGGTTGCGCCGCCGCCTCAGGTCGCACCAGCGCCGGCCGCGGGTTCGTCCGCCGGGGCGGCGGCGGTGGCGGCCGCCAAGTCGCAGCTCGGCACCCCGTACGTGTGGGGCGGCAGCCAACCCGGCGGATTCGATTGCTCCGGGCTCACGTCCTGGGCGTACCGGCAGGCGGGCGTGGAGCTGCCGCGCACGGCGGCGAGCCAGGCGGTGGGGCGGCAGGTCTCCTACGCGGAGCTGCAGCCGGGGGACCTGGTGCTGTGGGAAGGCCACGCGGCGATGTACGCGGGCGACGGCATGATGATCGAGGCCGGGGACCCGGTCCAGCTCAACCCGGTGCGCACCTCGAACCTCGGCATGGCCTTCCTCGGCTTCTGGCGCCCCACCGGGTAGGCGGACACGGCGCGCGCGTTGAGTACACTCATCGCCCATGAGCACGCGCGCGATCCTCCCCGTCAAACTGTCGCTGACGCAGGGCGACTTCTACACCCTCTGGGCCCCGACCTGGAAGGAGAACGGCGCCGAGTGGCAGGCCTTCTTGGGCGACGACGAATCGGTGCTGGCGTTTAACTCCCCCGCGGAGATGCTGGCGTTCCTGCGCACCACCCCGCGCCATGACCTCGCCTCCCACCCCAAGTGGGCGGACTTCCAGGCGCAGGGTCCCGCGCGGGTGGTGCCGGGCGCGAAGCAGGAGTACGACATCATCGGCGCGCCCGAGTTCCTCGCCGGCCGCCCGAGCCACGAGAACGTGGCGAACCTCTCCCGCGTGTTCCAGCTCTCGCGCTCGCTGGCCGAGGTGGGCAGCGCCGAGACGGCGCAGATCTTCTTCGCCTCCCACTCGGTGTTGGGCAACGTCTCGCGCGGCTCGGACCACTACGCGGGCGAGAACGGCCTGGACGAGTGGTCCGGCGTGGGCCGCGTGGTCCTGGCCAACTGGAAGTCTGTGGTGGAGTCCCTCGACGGTGCCGTGCGCGTGGTGGAGCGCGGCGAGCTGGACGGTGCCGCGGTGCAGGATGCGGAGGCCGCCATCGCCGAGGCGGAGGACGAGCGTACCCGCACCGCTGAGGCCGAACGCGAACAGGCGGCCGCGGCCGCCGCGGCGCAGGACCCGTACGACGCGTCCGCGTGGGCCCGCGCGGGCATCGACCCGGTGAAGATCTCGATCCAGGGCAAAAGCGTCTACACGCTGCGCACCTACCTGGGTACCTCGCCGGTGTTTCTGGGCAAGTACGGGGAGATCTTCACCTTCCCCTCCGCCAAGCACCTGAGCCGCTGGATCCTGGAGAACGACGACCACGATCTCGCTGGCGTGTCCACCTGGCCCGAGCTGATGAACGCCGCGAACGCCGGCGAGCTGCAGGTGGAGGTGCACCCGGACAACGCGTACTCTTTCAACGGCCTCGCGGCGGACATCCGCAAGGGCGTGGACGCGGTGGACGCGAAGCAGATGGCTAAGGCGTACGAGCTGCTGGCGGACGCCGCCGACTGGGCCGGCGACGACTCGCTGAACTCCCTCCTCCTGGCCAACCCGCGGATGCAGGACTACCTCGCCTACATGCTCGGCTCCACCGAGGCCGCCGGCTACGTGCCCACCGCGCCGTTCACCGACAAGGCCGAGGCGTGGACCGAGATGGAGGAGCAGCTGATCAAGCGCTTCTCCAAGTTCTAGCGCGCCCACTCGGCCCGCCCGGGCCCGGCGCGGTGGCGTTCCGCACCACGCCATACAATGCCCACCTATGAGCGTGGACCAGGTCGACCCCCTCATCGGCAGCATCTACCGCTGGCTCGACGTCTCGGGCGTGTTGATGATGGGCATCATCGGCGGGACCATTGCCAGGCAGCGGGGCTACGATATCGTCGGCTTCTTCTTCATCGCCATGCTCTCCGCGCTCGGCGGCGGCATGTTGCGTGACGTCCTGATCAACCAGGGCACCGTCGCCGCGATGCACGAGCCCGAGTACCTCATCCTGGCGTTCACGGGTGCCATCATCGCCCGCTTCACCTACTTCAAGGGCAAGACGTGGGAGTTCGTGCAGTCGCACGGCGACGCGGTGGTGTCCGCCATGTGGGCCGCCACGGGCGCGACGAAGGCCATCGCCTACAACCTGCCGTTTCTTCCGTGCATCATGATGGGTGTGTTCACCGCCACCGGCGGGGGCATGATCCGGGACGTGGTCACGGGCCGTGAGCCTACGGTGTTCGGCGGCAACACCCCCACGGTGATCCCGGCGGTGGCGTGCGCGGCGGCGGTGCTTGTGGGGGATGCCACCGGCCACCTCCCAGCCGCGATGATCATCGGGCCGCTGCTCAGTTTCGGGCTGTTCCTGGTGGGCTATTACGGCGAGTGGCGGATTTCCACCAACCAGGATTTCGCGCCGGTGAACCACACCGCGGCGCACATCGGGCACCTGGCCAAGAGGGCGGAGGGCCGCTCGCGGGCGGTGGCGCGGGGCATCGAGCCGAAGCGGCTGCGTTCCTGGCGGCACCGCCAGATGGAGAAGGCGCTGGAGCGCAAGATCGCGTCCGAGGTGCGCCGTGGCAAGCGCCGCCAGGCCGCCGTGATCGAGGCGGAGGAGATCAGGGAGGAGCTTGGTGTGCAGGATGCGTCGACAAGCGAAATGCTCGATATGATTTTGCGCGATGACACGCTCGCCGACGAGCTGATTGACCGGCTCTACGAGCAGAAAGAGGAGGATCGCCAGTGAAGGTAGCAGCCGCGGCGCTCGCAGTAGCCCTTGCTCAGGGGCCTTTGCTTACCGACGCCCCCGTCACGCCAACCACCGGCTACACCGACGACAACGGCGCCTGGGTGCCGCCGAGCCGCGACCGCGCCCCCGACACCGACGCGTGCCCCCGCTCGCTGACGCCGCCGGAGCCCGTCTCCACCTCGGGGCGCGACGCCCCCGGCGACACGCCCCCACCCCTGCCGCAGCGCTACGACGGCCCGTGCGGCGTGAGCGCCCCGGCCGGCTTCCACGTGGACCCGGGCGTGGTGGCTTCCGCCTGGGCCGTGGTGGACATCGACTCCGGCGAGGTGGTGGCCATGAAGGACCCGCACGGGCGCTACCGGCCCGCCTCCCTGATCAAGGTACTGCTCGCCATGGTGGTCATCGAGGAGCTGGACATGGACGCGCCGGTGCCAGTCTCCGCGGAGTCGGCCGGGCAGGAGGGCTCCGCCGCCGGTATCGGCCCCGGCGGCGCCTACACCGTGCGCGACCTGCTGCACGGGCTGCTGCTGGCCTCCGGAAACGACTGCGCCCACGCGCTGGCCCAGGCCCTGGGCGGCGACAACATCGCGCTGTTGAAGGTCAACCAGCTGGCGCAAAACCTGGGCATGCATGACACGCGGGTGACCACGTACTCCGGCCTCGACTCGCCGGGCATGACCACCTCCGCGTGGGACATGGCGCTGGCGTACCGCGCGGCGTTCCAAAACCCCGTCTTCGCGGACGCCGTGGACACGGAGCACTACCCCTTCCCCGGCTTCGACGACCTCCCCGGCTTCGAGCTGTGGAACGACAACAAGCTGTACCTCAACGACCCGGAGGGCATCGGGGGCAAAACCGGCTACACCGACGACGCGAACCACACCTTCGCCGGGGCCGTCAACCACGGCGGGCGGCGCCTACTCGCCGTGGTGCTGGACACCACCGCCTGGGACCTGCGCCCGTGGGAGCAGGCGCAGCGGCTGCTGCAGGCGGCGTACCCCATCCCGCCCGGGGGTGGCGTGGGCAACTTGGGGGATGGGGAAAAGGGGGCGTCGACAAGCGAGGCCCCGATCCCCACCCCCACCGCGGTACCTGAAAATGACAGCGCGCCCGCGGGTGGGCGGGCGCGCTGGGTGGGCATCGGCGCGGTGGCTGCGGTGGCGGTGGCGGCCGCCGCGGGCACCGCGATCAGTCTCGCGTCACCAACGAGGCGATCCCGGCGCCGATAGCGCCGAGCGCGGCCCCGACACCCGCGGCCGCGCCGGTGTTGTGCTGCTTGCCGGCCGCGCCCGCGCGCACGTTGATCACGGCGGGCGGCGGCACCTCGGCCGGTGCCTGCTTCAGAGATTCCTCGGTCGTGGCCGTCCAGGCCGAAACGTAGAGCACCACGCGCCACACCAGGTAGAGCACCACCATCAGCGCGATGATCGGGCCGAAGATCGCGCCCGCCGGGTTGCCGGTGGCGGAGCTGATGATCAACGTGGCGAACTGCTTGAGCAGCTCGAACACCACGGCACCCAGCAGCGCGCCCTTCAGGCCGGATTTCACCGGCACCTTCGTGCGCGGCATGTACATGACCATCCACACCATCACAATGAAATTGGCCAGGATGCCCACGGTGATGCCCACCAGCCAGACCAAGAAGCTGGCGCCGGGGAAATCGCCCACGCCGAAGTACTCCATCACATCGCGCGTGTAGCCGGAGGAGCCGATCGCGGTCACGCCGAATGCCACGATGAACAGCAGGATCAACACGATCAGGCCGACTAGGTCGCGCAACTTCTTCACCACGAAGTTGCCGCCCTCGTTCGCGTCGAGGCCCCACATTTGCGAGATGCCCGTGCGCAGCTGGTTCATCCAGTTCAGGCCGGACCACAGGGTGGTCAACAGGCCCACGCCGGCAACGGCGCCGCGCTGGGCGATTGCCGCCTCCAGCACCCTGTTCACCAGATCCCCCAGCTCACCGTCCATGTTCTGGGTGATCTGGTCCTGGATTTCGTGCATCAGGTCCGGGCGGGCGTTGAGGAAGAAACCGGCGCCTGCGAACAGCAGCATCAGCAGGGGAAACAGCGCCAGCACCGAGAAGTAGGTGATGCCGGCGGCGGACTGGTTGCCGCCCTCGGCCCCGAAGCGGTTCTGCATCCGCATCAGGTGGCCCACCTCGGGCACCTTCTGCTCGATCTGGTCGACGGCGCCCTGCTTCTGCTGCTTGGTGGCCCGCTCGATCCCTAGATCGTCGGTGTACGCCTTGCGCGGCGATGTCGATGTTGCCATCGGCGTCCCTTCCCTCTGATGTTCCCTCTGCTGTTCTGCGTAAGTGGTGTGCACCCCGCCCCGGGTTCAGGGCGGGGCGTGCCAGCAATACATCGTAGAGGAGCGCCGCGGGTTAGCGCTTGGGGGCCAAAAAACCGATCTTGTCGTACACGCCGGCGAGTAACGGCTCCGCCACCTCGCGGGCGCGCTCGGCGCCGCGGGCGAGGATGGACTCGAGCTCGCCGCGGTCCGCCATCAGCTCGTCGTAGCGGGCGCGCAGCGGGGTGGTGAACGCCTCGAGCGCGTCGGCCGTGTCCACTTTCAGTGCGCCGTAGCCCTGGCCCTCGTAGCCGGCCACGATCTCCTCAACCGGGCGGCCGGTGAGCGCCGACTGGATCACCAGCAGGTTGGACACGCCCGGCTTGTTCTCTTTGTCGTACGCGATCACCCCGTCCGCGTCGGTGACAGCAGAGCGGATGCGCTTGGCGGAGGTCTTCGGCTC
This sequence comes from Corynebacterium bouchesdurhonense, assembly GCF_900078305.2. GTDB lineage: Bacteria > Actinomycetota > Actinomycetes > Mycobacteriales > Mycobacteriaceae > Corynebacterium > Corynebacterium bouchesdurhonense. The sequence continues at coordinate 946,562 of NZ_LT546028.1, read as the reverse complement.
ATCCAGCAGGTTGATGATGCCCTTCGGGTTCGCGCCCGACTTGCTCATCTTCGACGTCGGCTCCTGCAGGTCGTAGATCTTGGCCGCGCCCTCCGGGATGAAGCCCTCCGGCACCACGAAGGTCTCACCGTACTTCGCGTTGAAGCGCTCCGCCAAGTTGCGGGTGAGCTCCAGGTGCTGGCGTTGGTCCTCGCCCACCGGCACGAGCTGCGGCGAGTAGAGCAGGATGTCCGCGGCCATAAGCATGGGGTAGGTGAACAGGCCCACGGAGGTGCGGTCCTGGCCCTGCTTCGCGCTTTTGTCCTTGAACTGGGTCATGCGGCTGGCCTCGCCGAAGCCGGTGAGGCACTGCAGAATCCAGGTCAGCTCCGCGTGTGCCGGCAGGTGGGACTGCACAAACAGCGTGGACTTGTCCGGGTCGATGCCCAGCGCGATCAGCTGCGCGCAGCCAGCAACGGTGCGCTCGCGCAGTTCCTCCGGGTTCTGCTCCACGGTGATGGCGTGCAGGTCCGGGATGAAGTAGAACGCCTCGTAGCTGTCCTGCAGGTCAATCCACTGCTTCAGCGCACCGAGGTAGTTTCCCAGGTGGTAGGAATCGGCGGTGGGCTGGATGCCGGAAAGCACGCGCTGCTTACCAGCGGGAGTTTGGGGGGTGGTTGCAGACATGTGCCTTAGCTTATCGGGTGCGCACCGCGCGGGACCGCGGGGCGACGCGATATTCTTGCTGCCTATGAAGCACCGTTTGCTGCCCGCCGCCCTCGCCGCCGCCGTGACCTGCGCCGTGCCCGCGCCCGCGGAGGCACTCCAGATCGCCCTGCCGGCCATGCCGGCCCTGCCGAACCCGCAGGTCCTCATCGACCAGTACGCGCGCTACACCCAGCAGCTTTCGAGCCAGGTGGCGCTGCCGGGGATCGCGCCCGCGGCGTCCCCGGCCGTGGATCAGCAATCGCTTGTCGACGCAACCAACCGCTACCGCGCCGCCCACGGACTGCGTCCCGTGCAGGCCATGCCCCAGCTCAACAGCGTCGCCCAGAGCTGGGCCGATACCCTCGCGCGCGAGGGGCAGCCGCGCCACCGCCCCGACATCCCCGCGGTGTACCCGGCGGGGTGGCGCTCCGCCAAGGAGAACGTGATCGCCACCAGCCCCGCCAAAAGCGCGGACGAGCTGGTGGCAACGTGGGCGGCCTCGCCGGGCCACAACGCGAACCTGCTGGACCCGAACGTCACCCACATCGGCGTAGGCATCGCCGTGGCGCCCAACGGCACCCAGTACGCGGTGGAGAACTTCGCCGCGTACTAGCGAGGCATTTTCAGCGCTGCCCTTGACGGCAGCGCTTTTCTAGTTCTATGGTTACCCACATGAGTGGTAAACCAATATACCAGGCGATTGCGGACGAGCTCCGCGACATGATCGGTTCCGGCGCTCTCGCCCCCGGCGACCGGGTGCCGTCCACCAATGAGCTCTCCGCCTACCACTCCGTCAACCCGACCACCTCAGCCAAGGCGCTCACCGAACTCTTCAACGAAGGGCTTCTGGAAAAGCGGCGCGGCCTCGGCATGTTTGTGCTGGATACGGCTCGCGAGCAGGTGCTTTCCACCCGTCGTGAAGCGTTTGCCCGCGACTTCGTCGAGCCCTTCGTCCACGCAGCCGACCAGCTCGGCTTCACCACCGCAGAACTGACTGACATGATCACCAAGGAGCGCAACCGATGAATTTGGAACCCGGTTTCTACGCCCTCGTCGGGCCGAACGCGGCGGGCAAGACGCATTACCTCCACTCGATGATGGGCCCGGGCGCGGCCCTGGTGCCCGCTGGCCCAGACGCGAACTTCGCGGGCACCACGGTCGCCGACCACCTCCGCGCCGTCCGCACCGCACGGCCGCTACAGGAGCTGGATATCGCCGATGCCCGCCTGAAGAACCTCTCCGTCGGGCAGCGAAGACTGCTGACCCTCGAGGTCGCGCTCGCCACCGCAGCGCCGCTACTGCTTCTCGACGAACCCCTTGACGGCATCGACGTTGCCACCCGCAAACAGGCCCGCCAGCGTCTCATCGACTACATCGCTGAGGATCCGGAGCGCACCGTGGTGATGGCGTCGCACCGGCCCGAGGATTTCGCCGGCCTAGCCACCCACGTCATCCAGGTGTTCGACCGCGAAGTATCCCGCCCCGTCGCGCTCGACGACGCGCGCCTGTGCTTTCCGACGGTCACCGGCCCCGCCGCCGAGATCGCAGAACTGGCCGCACGCTTCCCCGTCGCGGAAACCGCGAGCCTCGGGCCGACGACCCGTGCGACGTTCGCCGAACCCATCAGCGATGGGGAGTGTCATCTGCCCGTCTCCTACCCCACCGACGCGGAACTTATCGACCTGCTCGCCACCGAAAGGATCGCACGATGAAACTCTTCCTTAGCCCCTTCAAACCCGCTGTGTACCTGGGCGGCTTCCTCTTGCTGTGCATCGCCATACCCCTGGGCCGTTTCGAATTCGGCGACGGCGGTCTGTGGACCATGCTGGGCGCCGCCGTCCTCGCCATTTTCTTTGCAGTTGGCGGCAAGAACTGGGCGGCGATGAACCAGTTGGGCACCAGTTTCAACCGGTGGATGAATTCTGCCGCGCTCACCGCACTCGTCTCCTCAACAGTGGTGGCTCCGCTGACCGCAGCGTCGGCAGTGTTTCACCAGTCGCGCAGTCCGTACTACTGGTGGTACGACCCGTTCCTGGTCACCAATGGCGAGCCGATGCCCTGGATCGACGGCAACGGCGATCCCTACCTCATTGATGGCGCCGCGCAGGATGCTTCCTCAATGGCATTGACCGTTCTACTGCACTTCGCGGTGTTTTTCACTATGGCGTTCATCGGCCTGGCGATCGGTCTCGCGCAGGGCACCCGCATGATCTGGCTCATGGTTGGTGCTGTGTTCGCTGGCAGTTTCCTCGGCGGCGTTACTGCCGCCCTTACTGAGGATCCACTCAATCCGTTCCGCCCAAACGTTTACGTCGTCGCGATTGCCGTTGCCGCGATCTTCACCCTCGCGGCATGCTCGGTGGTCTTCACCCGCACGCGAAAGTTCGTGCGCTAGCTACCGTTCCAGCCACTCCGAGCGCAGGATTCCGTGGCGCGAGCACGCGGCTTCCCACGCCATGGGGCTAATTTTCACCACCATGCGACGCTGGCAGATCGGGCAGATACGCGGCGCGTCGTACGGCCGCTCGGGGTTGAGCGGCCACTTGATCTCCCCGGAGAGGACCGCGTCCGCCAACTCCGTAGAATCTGGGATCTTCACTACAGCGACTTCAGCGTGTCGTAGAGAGCGCCGTGGCCGGAGTTCTGCTTCTGGCCCACCGGGGTGATGGAGAGGTTCAAGTTGGCGTCCATCACGCGGTCGACCGCGTCACGGTCCTTCTCCATCGGGCGGCCGAAGGTGGTCAGGTAGTTGCCGCCGATGATGGCGTTGGCGCCGCCGAGCAGGCCCTGCTCCGTGCCGTCGTCGCCAAGCGCGAGCTCGGTGCCGCCGGCGAACCGCAGCTGGGTGGACGGCATGGCCAAGCGGAACGCCGCCACTGCGCGCAGCGCCTCGCCCTGCGGCACCAGCGGTCGGTCCGCGAACGGGGTGCCCGGGCGCGGGTCAAGGAAGTTCATCGGCACCTCGTGCGGGGTGATCTCGGCGAGCTGGGCCGCAAACTCCGCGCGCTGCTCGAGCGTCTCGCCCAGGCCGATGATGCCGCCGCAGCAGGTCTCCATACCCTCCGCCAGCACGTTCTCCAGGGTGTCTTTGCGCTCCTGCCAGGTGTGGGTGGTCACCACGTTGGGGAAGAAGGACTTGGCCGTCTCGAAGTTGTGGTTGTAGCGCGTCACGCCCATTTCGGCGAGGCGGTGCGCCTGCTCGCGGGTGAGGATGCCCAGGGAGGCGGAGATGGAGATGTCCACCTCGTCCTGGATCGCGGTGACTGCCTCTGCAACCTGGTCGAGCAGCGCGTCGGTCGGACCCTTCACGGCGGCGACGATGCAGAACTCGCTCGCGCCCATCTTCTCGGATTGCTTGGCTGCCTCAACCAGCTCGCTGATGTCCAGCGTCACGGCGCGCACCGGCGATTCGAAGAGGCCGGACTGGGAGCAGAAGCTGCAGTCCTCGGGGCAGCCGCCGGTCTTCAGCGAGATAATGCCCTCCAGCGAGACGTCCACGCCGCAGTGCTTGATGCGCACCTGGTGCGCGAGGTCGAGCAGTTCCTGGAGGCGGTCGTCTTCGATCTGCAGGACCTGCAGAATTTCGTCCTGGTTCAAGCCTTCGCCACGCTCGAGGCACTTCTCGCGGGCGATGTCGAGGATGTCAATAGTCGCGGTCATGCGAGAGAGTGTAGCGGGGAACTTGAACGGCGTTCAGGAAAACGGCTGACGATTTCCCTAGCGGTACTCCACCACTACCGGCGAGTGATCCGACCAGCGCGTTTCCACCGACGGCGCCCGGTCCACCCACACCCGCTCGGCGCGCTCGAGCATGTTCGCGGTGGCCGCCTGCAGGTCGATGCGCCAGCCGGCGTCGTTGTTGAACGCCTGCCCGCGGAACGTCCACCAGGTGTAGCCCGCGGTTTCCGGCTCGAGGCGCCGGTGCACGTCGAACCATTTCGGAGCTTCAGTTGCTTGCCGACGCCCCGTTTCCGCGTACTCCACCGCCCCAGCCCAGCCAGGCTCACCCTTCAACTCCGCATCCTGCGGCTGCGCATCCGGGAAGGAGCCGAAGACGGCGTCCATGAACGCCCGCTCCTGCGGCAGGAAGCCGGCCTTCTTGTGGTTGCCCCGCCAGTTCTTCAGGTCCTCGCGGCGGTGGCAAATGTTCCAGTCCCCGCCGATGACCATGTCCGGGTACTCCTCGGCCCACTGCGCTATCAGGGGCTCGAACTGGTCCAGGAAGCGGTACTTCTCGTCCTGTTTCGGTGTGCCGGCCGAGCCGGAGGGCAGGTAGAGGGACGCGACGCGGGTGCCGTCGACAAGCGATGCGGCGATGAAGCGTCCACTGTCTTCGAAGGAGGGGATGCCTATGGAGACGTCGTGAAGCGGGGTGCGCGAGAGGATGCCAACCCCGGCCCGGCCCTTCGCGCCCGGTGCCTCCGCGGGGGCGACCGCGAGCTGCCACCCGCGCTCCAGCGCCGGGGCCAGGGCCGCGCGCGCCTGCTGCTCGCTCGCCCGGACCTCCTGCATCAGCACCACGTCCGCGGGCGTTTCCGCGAGCCAGGCAAGCATGCCCATGTTGTCCTCGTTGCGCACCTTGGTGGCGGCGCGGATGCCGTTGACGTTGACCGACGCGATGGTGAGTGTCATGCGCCCCGACCTTACAGGTGCCCTAAAACCGAACGCCCGGTATGTAATGCCGGTACGCTAGAGGGTTGAAATCGCAGACCGTATATAGAGGAGCACCATGTCTAAGATCATTTGGACCCGCACCGACGAGGCGCCGCTGCTGGCGACGTACTCCCTCAAGCCGATCGTGGAGGCGTTCGCCTCCCGCGCCGGCATCGACGTGGACACCGCGGACATCTCCCTGGCGGGCCGCATCCTGGCCCAGTTCCCGGACCGCCTCGGCGACAAGCAGGTGGACGACGCGCTGGCGCAGCTCGGCGAGCTGGCCAAGACGCCGGACGCGAACATCATCAAGCTGCCCAACATCTCCGCCTCCCTGGTGCAGCTGAAGAAGGCGATCGCCGAGCTGCAGGCCGCCGGCTTCGACATCCCGGATTACGAGGACGCGCAGGAGAAGTACGACGCGGTGAAGGGCTCCGCCGTCAACCCGGTCCTGCGCGAGGGCAACTCCGACCGCCGCGCGCCGGAGGCCGTGAAGAACTACACCAAGAAGCACCCGCACCGCATGGGCGCTTGGTCCGCCGATTCCAAGACCAACGTAGCCACCATGGACGCCGGCGACTTCCGCCACAACGAGAAGTCCGTGATCATGCCCGCCGCGGACACCCTGACCATCAAGCTGGTCGGCGCCGACGGCTCCGAGCAGGTGCTCAAGGACGGCCTGAAGGTGGAGGCCGGCGAGGTCATCGACGCAACCTACATGTCCGCCAGGGCACTGGATGCGTTCCTGGCCGGCGCCGTCGAGCGCGCCAAGGAAGAGGGCGTGCTCTTCTCCGCGCACCTGAAGGCCACCATGATGAAGGTTTCCGACCCGATCATCTTCGGCCACGTGGTGCGCGCCTACTTCAAGGACGTCTACGACAAATACGGCGAGGAGCTCCTCGCCGCCGGCCTCGACGGCGAGAACGGCCTCGGCGCGATCTACGACGGCCTGTCCTCCCTAGAGGACGGCGCCGAGATCAAGGCCGCGTTTGAGCAGGTGCTTGCCGACGGCCCCTCGCTGGCCATGGTCAACTCGGACAAGGGCATCACCAACCTGCACGTGCCCTCCGACGTGATCATCGACGCCTCGATGCCGGCCATGATCCGCACCTCCGGCCACATGTGGAACGCGGCCGGCGAGGAGCAGGACACCCTGGCCGTCATCCCGGACTCCTCCTACGCCGGCGTGTACCAGGCCGTGATCGACGACTGCCGCGAACACGGCGCCTTCGACCCCACCACCATGGGCACCGTGCCGAACGTGGGCCTGATGGCCAAGAAGGCCGAGGAGTACGGCTCCCACGACAAGACCTTCAAGATCCCGGCAGACGGCACCGTGCAGGTTGTCAACGCCGCCGGCGATGTGCTGCTTGAGCACCAGGTGGAGGCCGGCGACATTTGGCGCGCCTGCCAGACCAAGGACGCCCCGATCCAGGACTGGGTCAAGCTGGCCGTCAACCGCGCCCGCCTCTCCGGCATGAAGACCATCTTCTGGCTGGATGAGGAGCGCGCGCACGACCGCAACCTGATCCAGCTGGTGGAGAAGTACCTGGCAGATCACGACACCGAGGGCCTGGACATCTCCATCGCCTCCCCCGTCGAGGCCACCAAGACCTCCGTGGAGCGCATCCGCCGCGGCGAGGACACCATCTCCGTGACCGGCAACGTCCTGCGTGACTACAACACGGACCTGTTCCCGATCCTCGAGCTGGGCACCTCTGCGAAGATGCTCTCCGTGGTCCCGCTCATGGCCGGCGGTGGCCTGTTCGAGACCGGTGCCGGCGGCTCCGCCCCGAAGCACGTCCAGCAGGTTGAGGAGGAGAACCACCTGCGCTGGGACTCCCTCGGCGAGTACCTCGCCCTGGCCGAGTCCTTCCGCCACGAGAAGAACACGAACGGCAACGCCCGCGCCGGTGTGCTTGCCGACGCCCTGGACAAGGCCACCGAGAAGCTGCTCGACGAGGGCAAGTCCCCGTCCCGCAAGGTCGGCGAGATCGACGACCGCGGCTCGCACTTCTGGCTCACCCTCTTCTGGGCCGAGGCGCTGGCCGCCCAGACCGAGGACGCCGAGCTGGCTTCCGAGTTCCAGCCGATCGCAGCGAAGCTTCGCGAGAACGCCGAGCAGATCAACGCCGAGCTACTTGACGCCCAGGGCCAGCCCGCCGACCTCGGCGGCTACTACTGGCCGGACGAGGAGAAGACCACCGCGGTCATGCGCCCGTCCGAGACCTTCAACAAGATCATCGACGCACTGGAGAAGTAATCCACTAGGTTGATTATCCGGGCCACTGGTTCGGGCTGTCGATACTGTTTAGCCGGCTGGCCCGGGGTGCACACCCCGGGCCAGCCGGTTTCGGTCCATCCGAAGCAATCTCGCAAAGCTGCCGTTATGTTGTAATCCGCCCCAATAAAAAGGCATGGCTTCCCAGCTATATTCTTCCGCCACATTAGAGCTCAACCACCGCATCCGAACTATTCGCAATATATGCAGAATGTGTGGCTACGACGACCACTGCACCACCCCGAGCAAATTGGCGTAGATGCTTGAGAACAAGTTGCGCGTTTACTTCATCGAGGGCCCCGGTTGGTTCATCAGCTAACACAATCTTCGGCTGCGCAAGAATGAGTCTTACCAAAGCAATGCGTTGTTGTTCACCACCAGAAAGCTCGCTCACCGTTCGCTTTTCAGTCCCTCCAAGCCCGACTTCAGTCAGCGCCTCTGCCATCGTCTCGCGGGTGACGCGAGGAACCGCAATCTTGATATTCTCCATCACAGAGAGATCGGGTACCAAGCCGCAGTCTTGGAATAGGTACCCAACGTTAGCTCGCCGAAATTTGCGACGCGCGCCCGAACGCATGGATGCGATGTCGAGCCCCTCAAACTCGATCGTCCCCGAATCCGGCGTAGTCAGCCCACCTAACATATTGAGCAAGGTCGTTTTGCCGCTGCCGGAGGGCCCCGTAAGCGCCGTGATTTGACCAGCCTTAAAGGTGGCCGTAAAAGTTTGCAAAACCGTCCGCTCGCCAAATGCGCAGGATACTTCGCTCACCTGAATTGTCATTGCGGTTCCGCATCCCCTCTAGCATCCCACTGCGACGCAGCTTTGTGCATCAACCCCACAGAAACCACGAACCATACTGCGCCGAAACCTACTACTGCGAAAATGGTGGATGGTGTCCATTGATTTTCAAACCCGATACTCCAAGTTGACGGTACGCGGCTCTCGGCTTGAATCCAATGATCGCGAACCTTATAGAGCAGCCAACCAATCATGGCTAGGAAAAATGCAACTTCGAAACCTACTGCTTCTTTTGCAACCCACCAAGGGCTTCGCCCACAAACATAGGCAACGTGAATTTTGCGCCGGTAAGTAACACGAAAAGTCAGGATAGTGGCTCCGACCAGGACCGTCACAAGCAGGACTGATGCAAAACCATTTAGCCCCCACAGAGCCACATTCTGCTCGGCGGTGCGAATGCTCGCCTGCCATGAGTCTTCACGCGGCCTAGAAAAAGCAAGTGTGTTCCCGGTGGCACCCTTCAAAATTTGCGAAGGCACATCAGGGGAGGCAGTGAGAAGGACTTGCTGGGATACCTTTGACATCAAGTTGTGGTCCCCCAACGGAGCGAGGCCACGCGGGAGGATGACGAGAATCGGGTTATCTACTTGCGGGCGGTAATTTACATCGTAAGTGAATACCGAGCCCAAGCTACAGCTTTCGCGCCACTCTATCTCGGGTGCTGGTTCTTTGGTGTAGCCAGCCTCAAACTCGAGCGAATCCTCGATCACGTTTCTCGAGTGTTCAGACAGCACTTGCGGTGAGCAGACCGTCACAACAGCACCCTCCAACATCGACACTCCCGCCTGTAGCGCGAATTCCTGGTTCACCAATAGAACTGGTGCCTCTAATTCCACGGGCCATGTAATCCAATAAGGATCAGCGAGGAGCACGTCTCCCGCCTCGTCAGCAACCCGGAACGGCACTGCAGTCTCTGTATCTGACCAATCTTCGAAGGCGGTGTTGACATTCAACGCCAACTCTTGCGGCCCACGGTGCGCATCCCACGCCCCCTGCAAGCGGTGACGCGCCTCAAGTTCCGCAGAAAACCCAACCAAGGTTGCAACCACGCTGAGCGCAGCAACCAGGGTCACGCCGCGGACGACGGTCAGGGAATAGAGAATTGGCTGCGCGTGGATCTTGCCCTTGATGGATTGAGGTATCGATGTCCTGCGAACCAGAAACTGCCCACTCAGGTAACCAACGAGCAAACACACAGACAGAATCACGCTGATCGTGAAATAAATTCTCCAAAACACCCAGCTCTCCGCCCACCCGTTGTAGGCATAAAGAAGGCCAGCAACAAGCAGTGGGACTCCGAGGTAGACGATCGTAAGCGCAAATCTTTGGCGCTGAATTTCAATACAGGTCGTTTCTGCGACGCTGAGCCCAAGCAGTCGATGAACACCGACCTCCCGCGAGCGGGCAAGGACATGGCCCGCGCCTAGTACCAGACACAGGAGCACAGATAAGATCAGCAGAATGGGAATTGTCGAGGATGCAAAGATTTCGGAGAAGTAACTGGTAAGAGGCACCCCGTCGAGCCCCTGTTCGGCTAACCACCGCAGCAAGTGCTGCTCGTCCGTCGCAGACCCTTTGATATGGAGAGGTTGCCTCGGATCAGAGTATGGAAAGTCTTCCAGCGGATAAAATATGTCAACTTCCCCGCGTTCAAAGCGCGGCCGTTCCATCCGACCGCTGTCAGGCGGAAGCGAGGATGAGTAGACTCGCTGCTCACCACCAGAGACAGCGAGCGACGAGTAGTTGATCGCGATATCGAAGTCATTACTTCGCGCAAAATCGGCCAGCTCGGAATAGAAACTCGCGCGCTCCGAAGCGGTGCGATCTGATTCCAGATCTGATTCCACCTGTACCCCGTACTCACCCAGGTGACCATCGATCGTTGAGTAGAGCCTCGCGCCGAGGAAAGCCACGGTAGTGGCCAGAATAGCCGTGGCGAATATCCCCACGGCTAATAGGCCTGATTTCAGAAGAGACATGCTCTAGCAATGGCGGTAGAAGGACTCGTTGCCCAGTCCCTTGCGCGGAGCAGTGGCGTGTGACCACACGTTCTTGTTCACACAGCCGCTATCTGACCGAAACTTCCCAACAGCTGTGGAGCCATGCCGGACGCCGTTGTGAAAGTAGTGGGACCACACTGTGGAAGAATCACTGCCGTAATCCCAGGTTCCACCGTCAATGCTGACAATCGTCGCCCCAGCAACACCCGTGCCGGCAAGGGTCAACGCACCCGCCAAAACTGCACCACTGATGCGGTTTCGATTTTGAATTTTCATGGTTCCTCCCTTCGGTAGGTATTCAGAAGCGGAGGGGCTTCCGCCGTGATCCAATTATCAAATTCGGATTTGTGTAATACAAGTAGGAAAACCTACCTTTGTGATTTGCAACACTACCCAATCTCTACATCTTGCCAAGTTTGAGGTCCCAGACACGGTGCAGCGACGGCTGCTCACGCATCTGTACCGCTTCGACGAGCCTTCATCTACCTGAGCACGTCGGCGCCCTCACGGCTGCGCTGGACAAGGCCACCGAGAAGCTTCTCGACGAAGGCAAGTCCCCGTCCCGCAAGGTGGGCGGAATCGACGACCGCGGTTCCCACTTCTGGCTCTCCCTGTTCTGGGCAGAGGCGCTGGCGGCCCAGACCGAGGACGCTGAGCTGGCTTCCGAGTTCCAGCCGATTGCAGCGAAGCTTCGCGAGAACGCCGAGCAGATCGACCGCGAGCTACTCGACGCGCAGGGTGAGCCCGCCGACCTCGGCGGCTACTACTGGCCGGACGAGGCGAAGACCACCGCGGTCATGCGCCCGTCCGAGACCTTCAACGCCATCATCGACGGCATGAAGAACTAGTCGAGCACGCACTGGGCGGCCGGCTGCGGGGGATTGCCCCGCCGCCGGCCGCGCGCGGTTTCGCGAGCAACCTTGGCTAATCCGTACTAGTGCGTATATGCCTGGGCAGCGTGATCCATGGTCTCGAAATGCGCAAGCAACCCGTCCTCATTTCGCAGATGGGGCCCGATACCCACCGCTTGGATGCCGGCGGCGCGAAGCGCTTCGACGCCCGCTCGAGAGTCTTCGAAACCGACGATCTTTTCTAGCTCCACTCCGATCTTGCGTGCCCCAAGGAGAAAACCCTCCGGGTCCGGCTTTCCGGCCTTTACGTCTTCAATTGCGACGCTTCGATTCCCGAGCTCGGACAGCCCCGCAGCATCTAGACCACGCTGCATCAATTGGCGGAACGTCCCCGTCACTATCGCCAATTCTTTGCCCTCGAAACGCAAACGTTGGACAAACTGCACCGTTAGGGATGAGATCGTGGGGCGCTGTTCGATAGCACTCGCGTATGCGGAGCTCAGACGTTGAATCATCTCATCGATGTCTCTCGAACCCCGCTCCAAAAGAATGCGCTCAGCAATGTCCGGATCAGAAAGACCCACCAAACTGTCGTACTCACCCGGTGCGAGTCCTTCAAGCCCCATGTCGACGAGCGCGGTTCCGTAGGCTTCCTCCAAAATCCGCTCGTCGTCGCTGAGCGTGCCGTTGTAGTCGAAAAGTATCCCCTCCGCCCGACGCAGTTCCTGAATAAATAGATCCATTTCCCACCTTCTTCACGTGAGCCTTAGCAACCCGCCCATTTAACCTGCGTTTTGGTCGTGGCACCTAAAGAAAAGGAACTGTTCCCCGCGGTGTCACGTCTTTGACACCGAAATTTAACTATCAAGTGCGACTTTTAACGAGCTGGCTAACCCCTGCCAGGTGTCCCACCTTCCGGAAAGGTTCCCCATGCTGTTCAACAAGAATTCCCGGTCTGTCAAGATTTTTGCAGCCGGCGTCGCAGTCGCATCCTCGCTCTCCCTCGCAGCCTGTGGCGACAGCTCCAACACCGCTTCTTCTGCAAACGTCGGCACCACCACCGAGGATATCGCGAAGCTGGCTGCTGAAGAGGGCGAGGTGCGTCTGATCGCCTACCCGGAGTCCTGGGCCAACTACAAGGGCCACTTCGAGGAGTTCTCCAAGAAGTACAACGTGAAGGTTACCGTTGACTCCCCGGATGCATCCTCCGCGGAGGAGCTCCAAGCCGTACAGAACCTGAAGGGCCAAAGCACCCAGCCGGACGTCCTAGATATCGGTTACTCTTTCACCTCCCCGGCAGAGCAGCAGGGTCTGGTCGAGGCCTTCAAGCCGTCCAACTGGGACGAGATTCCTGACCAGTTCAAGGATCCTGAGGGCAAGTGGGTTTCCGCCTACTACGGCGTTATCGAGTTCGGTGTTAACACCAACAAGGTGAAGGACGTTCCGACCTCCTTCAAAGACCTGCTAGACCCGAAGTACAAGGGCCAGATCGCACTCTCCGGCGACCCGCGTCAGGGCGCTTCTTCCATCGCAGGTGTCTTCGCTGCGTCCCTCGCAAATGGCGGCTCCCTCGACGACATCGAGCCGGGCGTTGCCTTCTTCGAGGAGCTTTCCAACTCCGGAAACCTCGTCTCTATCTCCGACCCGGCCGGCGCGCTGACTACCGGGGAGGCTGCAATCGTTCTGGACTGGAACTACAACTGGGCCGGCCGTGAGGAGCAGCTGGAGCGCGATGGCGTGAAGCTGGAGCGCGTCGTTCCCGCCGACGGCGTTTTCGGTAACTTCTACGCTCAGCCGTTGACCATCAACCCGCAGCACCCGAACGCGGGCCGCCTGTGGATCGAGTGGCTCAACTCCGATGAGGGTGCCGAGCAGTACGCACGCGGCGCCGCAATTCCGACCCGCTTCACTCAGCTGGCGAAGGACGGCAAGCTGTCCCAGGAAGCTCTGGACAAGCTGCCGGACCCGTCCATCCTCGAGAAAGTCCAGGTTCCGAACGTGGAGCAGGGTGACAAGGCCAACCAGGTCATCGCAACTCAGTGGGCACAGCGGGTGCGCAACTAATGTCCAGCGCCATTCCCTCTACTGAGCGCGCGGTTGAGCCGCAGTCTGCTCCCAGGGTTGATGTGGATGGCAAAACGGAAGAAAAGGAACGCAAGTCGCGCGGAGGACGCGGGTTTAACCTCGCCGCGCTCGGCGCGCTGCCCTACTTCCTCTTCGTGTTCGTCTTCCTCATCCTCCCGATTTTGGCAAACACGCTGCGTTCGTTCCAAGACCCGCAGGGGAACTTCTCGTTCTCAACGATGGCCGAAGCCATCGGCCCGAACTATCGCGGGGCGTTCGTCCTGACGTTCAACTTGTCGTTGTTCACGGCTGTGGTTGGCGGGTTCTTCGGTGTCATCCTCGCGTGGGCTCTCACCCACCAACAGCGCCCGAAGAAGTTCGCCGGACTCATCAACAGCTTCTCCGCCCTTGCAGCCCAGTCGGGTGGTGTTGGTCTGGCGTACGCCTTCATCGCGTTGCTCGGTACCGAAGGTTTGCTTACCGTTGCGATTTCCCAGGGTTGGCCGGGCTTCCGGAATAGCTTCTCCCTCACCAACTTCTGGGGCGTGTCTTTGGTGTACCTGTATTTCCAGATCCCTCTGATGGCGACGTTGATGCTGCCCGCGATGCAGGGCGTGCGCAAGGAGTGGTACGACGCAGCTTCTTCGCTAGGCGCGACACGCAGCCAGTACATCAAGGACGTTGTCATTCCCGTTCTTTGGCCGGCGATGCTCGGTGCCCTGCTTCTCCTCTTCGCCAATGCGTTTGCCGCCTACGCCACGGCGTACGCCTTGGCTGGCGGCTCCCTCAACCTGGTGCCGATCCTCATCGGCTTCTTCATCAGCGGCAACGTGCTACTCAACCCCGGACTCGCCGCGGCTTTGGTGACGTGGATGATGATCATCATCATCGCCGCCATGCTGCTCCGCGTCGCTCTCACCCGAAGGAGTGAACAGTGGCTCAGCCAGTAACTGTCGCGCCGGCCGAGGAGGTTATGGACCCGGCCGCAACTAAGCCGAAGCGCCGGGAAAACGCGAACAAGACCTCCGGTGCCTCGCTGGCTATCCTCATCGTCGCAGCCGTCTACTTTGCCCTCCCTTGGGTGGCGGCAGCGATCTTCGGCTTCACCCGCCCCGGTACCGGGTTCACCACAGACCCGCTCGCCGAGACGCTCACCCACCCCCGCGCAGGCGGGGCAATCACAAACACACTTCTTCTGACAGTTGCTACCACCGTGCTGATGCTGGTTCTGCTTGTTCCTACAATCATCTTCCTGAACCTCAAGGCTCCGAGGATGGCCAAGTGGGCGGAATTCCTCTCAGTTCTTCCGCTGGTCGTGCCTGCAGTCGCGCTCGTCAACGGCGTTTCTGTGTTCTTCCGACCGTTCGCTCCGGGCGTACTGACCTCGATGTGGATCCTGGTTCCGCTTTACGTGATCAACGCGCTGCCGTTGTGCTACCGCGCAATTGATGCGGGTGTGAAGGCTCTTGATCTACGCACGATGTTCTCCGCATCATCGTCACTCGGCGCAACCACTTGGCAGACGCTAACCGGCGTGGTACTCCCGAACCTTCGCGTTGCAATGCTCTCCGCTTCGCTGCTCTGCATCGCGATGGTTATTTCGGAGTACGCGATCGCATCCCTCCTCCTCCACTACACCTTCCCCGTGTACATGGTGGAGATCTCGCGGACGAACCCGCGTGGCATCGCTGCACTCTCCATGTTCGTGATGATCGTCACCTGGCTGCTGCTCAGCGCGATTTCGGCGGCATCCAACATCTCTCTGAAGAAGAATAGGAAGACCGTTTAATTATGTCTGAGCCTTTTGTGATCCTTCGGGATCTTGTGAAGTCGTACGGTGACAAAACAGTTCTGCGTAACTTCAACTTGTCCATCGGCCAGGGAGAAATGGTTGCTCTGCTCGGCCCTTCTGGCTGCGGTAAGTCGACGTCTCTGAAAATTTTGGCTGGCCTAGAACAGGCTGACAGCGGCGAGGTCATCATTAACGGCCGCGAAGTATCCGACCTCCCGACGCGCAAGCGCAACTTGGGCATCGTGTTTCAGGCATACTCGCTCTTCCCCCACATGGACGCCGTGGACAATGTGGCCTATGGCCTGAAGATCCGCGGTGTGGATGCCGGTGCTCGTCGTAAGCGTGCGGAGGAGCTCATCGAGCTTGTAGGCCTCCACGAACACGCTGCGAAGTACCCGGGCCAGATGTCGGGCGGCCAGCAGCAGCGTGTCGCGTTGGCTCGTGCGCTCGCGGTCGAGCCGGAAGTGCTGCTTCTCGACGAGCCGCTATCAGCCCTCGATGCAAAGGTGCGTGTCCAACTCCGCGACGAAATTCGTCGTATCCAGCTGCAGGAGGGCATTGCCACGTTGATGGTTACCCACGATCAGGAAGAGGCACTGGTCATGGCCGACCGAATCGGTGTTATGAATCAGGGCGTAATTGCTCAGATTGGCACTCCGACTGAGATCTACCGCCACCCGAACTCCCCGTTCATCTCCTCTTTCGTCGGTATCACCAACCGCGTCCCTGGCATCGTTCACAACGGCAAAGTGAATGTGATGGATGTCGAGATCGAGATCTCGAACAAGGACATGCCGGTCGCCGAAGGCGAAACTGTCATGGCGCTGCTCCGTCCGGAGGAAATCAACCTTCGAACCGACATCCCGGGCAACTTCACGGTGATGGACGTTCAGCTGCGCGGCATTTTCTCCGCAGTCATGCTGCAACACGATGCCTACCCAGAACTGCTGCGCGTTGACGTTCCCACGCAGCTGGCTGACAACATCCGCCAAGGTCAGCGCACCGCCATTGAGTTGACCAACCGCGAGACGGTCATCGATACGCCGACCCCGAATGAAGCCGGAGTCGCAGAGACGCTGTATACGGACCGCCCGCTCGGTACCGCACCGACGCTTCGCGCAGGTGAAACTCGCGCAGCGGAACAGCCATAGAACAACCTGAGTGAAAGGACACGCCTGAATGCTGATCCCGTCTAACGAACCGACCACCCAATCTCCTGCGGAAAGGGGGGGCCCGCGTCCGATTCTGATTGTCGGGCTTGATGGCACTCGTTGGGACCGTGTCACACGCGAGGATGTCGGCAAGACACTTCCTCGGCTGGCCGAGGAAGGCGCGTTCTCCCTAATGACAATGGAAGTGCCCACGATTTCCGCTCCTGGGTGGGCTTCCATCCTGACGGGCGCATCTCACGCGGAGCACGGCATCGTGGACAATTCCATGGTGGGCAGCAACCACTGGCGCTACCCGGATGTCCTGTCTCAGGCGTTCTACCGCGACACCACAACGAGAACCTTCGTGGCGGCTGGGTGGCCGGTGCTGGCGGACCCGGCTGGCCTCGGTCCAATCGTCCACTTCCGAGAGGAGCAGATTAAGGCCGGGTTGCATCGGGTGGTGGCGCGCGACGGCGAGACACACGGCTATATCTCTGCAGATGCGGAGTGCGTGGACTACGCCCACGCAGCTCTACGCGGCCCCGGTTTTGACGCTGGGTTTGTTTATTGCTGCGACGTGGACGACGCGGGTCACATCTATGGTGCCCTTTCGGACGAGTACAGCGCCGCCATCCGCCGCGTTGACGGACATGTCAGCACTCTTGTCGAGGACGTGAAGTTCCGCTACGAAACTTTTGACGAAGATTGGCTCATCATCATCACTACCGATCACGGGCACGTTGACGAGGGTGGACACGGGGGCGATTCCCCAGAGGAGCGAGCGTCCTGGGTCATTGCCTGGGCTCCAAGCGGGAACGTTCCTGTTTGGGGTGAGAGTATTGAGCCAGTCGAGCTCACTCCACTGATTCTGAAGGAGCGTTACGGCAGCGCTTAGCGCGCTAGATCAATGCAAAGAGACGGCCACCTTAACGGTGGCCGTCTTCTTCTCATCATTGGAGGAATTTTATATAGACAGCTTTGTTCGGAGGTGAGCCCGTTGCCTACCATTGACCCCATGTCTACACCCACGTTGCAGACCCTCCCCGACGGCGGAAGCCCGATTGCGATACCTATCGGCGATATCACCACCGAGGCCGGCGTCACCATCGGCGGCGTGGAAATCGCTGCGCAGCGCTGGGGCGAATTTCGGGGCGACCCGGACGGAACGAACAACATCCTGCTCGTGGAGCACGCGCTGACCGGCGACTCCAACGCCGCCGAGTGGTGGTGCGAGGCGGTCGGGCCGGGCAAGGCCCTCGACACCGACGAGTGGTGCGTGATCTGCACCAACGTGCTCGGGTCCTGCTACGGCTCCACCGGGCCCGCCTCGGAGCACCCCGACGGCGGGGCGTGGGGATCGCGCTTCCCCGCCATCTCCATCCGCGACATGGTCGCAGCCGAGCGGGCGATGCTGGGCGCGCTGGGCATCGGGCGGGTGCACGCCATCATCGGCGGCTCCATGGGCGGCGCACGCACCCTGGAGTGGACCCTGCTGCACCCGGAGCAGGTGGATTACGCGCTGGTGCTGGCGGTCTCCGCGCGCGCCAGCGCCTGGCAGATCGGCATCCAGACCGCGCAGATCACGTCCATCACCCAGGACCCGGCGTGGCGCGGCGGCAACTACCACGCCACCGGCGAGCGCCCCGACGCCGGCCTGGCGGCCGCGCGCCGGCTGGCGCACCTGACCTACCGCGGCGAGCTGGAGATCGACGAGCGCTTCGGCACCGCCGCCCAGTCCGGCGAGAACCCCCTCGGCGCCTTCCGCGAGGACGGGCAGCGCTTCGCCGTGCAGTCCTACCTGGAACACCAGGGCCGCAAGCTAACCGAGCGCTTCGACGCCGCCTGCTACGTCACCCTCACCGAGGCGCTCAACCGTCACGACGTGGGGCGGGGCCGCGGCGGGTTGAACAAGGCGCTCGCCTCCTCGACAGTGCCGACCATGATCGTTGGCGTGGACACAGACATCCTGTACCCCTACCACCAACAGGAGCACCTGTCCCGCAACCTAGGCAACCTGATGGCCATGTCCAAGCTCTCCTCCCCCGTCGGCCACGACGCGTTCTTGGTCGAGGCTCGCCAGATGGACCGGATCCTGCGCAACTTCATCGCGCTGACGCGCGAGACCCCCTCTGCCCGGGACGCAGCCGTGGCCCGCGGCGCCTACAACATCTAGACGCCCCCTGGGTGTGGCTCTCGCCCCTGTGGGGCCCGGGTCAAAGTCTTGTCCCGGGACGTCCATGAATATTTCATAATCCGTGGCGCCTGAGCCTAAAACCCCAGGAAGGTGAAAGATTTATCTAAATTCATGGCCAGGCCGGCTTACGAACCCAGCGAGTCAACCGACCAAGACAGCCACATCATGGCAGCGCCGAGCGCCACGCAGAAGCAGGCGTCGAAGCGGCGAGAGCGCACCGCTAGCAGCCCGATCACCTTGGAGTCGCAGGTCAGGCGCATGACCGCCAGCCAGAACATCGCCGCGCCGAGGGTGAAGGTGGCGCGCCGCCAGTGCTCCGTGGCGGAGAAAACCGCGGACGCCGCGAAACCCGCGCAGAAAACGGCGATCATCGCCCGCTGGGCCCACCGGGGCAGCGGCGACGGGCGGTTTGCGATGTCGTGAGGGTTGTCCAGCGTCAGCCCAGACGACAGCCCGGGCGACAACCCGGACGGCAGACCGCGCGACAGCCCCGCTGACCGGCCCAACGGCGGCCCGGGCGTGCTAGGCAATCCCCGCCTCGCGCTCGGCGCGCTCCACAATGTTGCGCGCCAAGAACGTGCGCGTCATCGGCCCGACGCCGCCCGGGTTGGGCGAAACCCAGCCGGCCTTCTCCCACACGTCGGGGTGCAGGTCGCCGACGGTTTTGCCGTCGACGCGGGAAACGCCGACGTCGAGAAGCGCGGCGCCTTCCTTGATCATGTCCGCGGTGATCATGTGCGGCTTGCCTGCTGCCGCGATGATCACGTCGGCACGGCGGGTCTCGGCGGCGAGGTCCTTCGTACCGGTGTGGCACAGCACGGTGGTGGCGTTCACGTCGCGCGAGGTGAGCATCAGCGAAATGGGCCGCCCCACGGTCACGCCGCGGCCGATGACGCACACCACCGCGCCGTCGAGCTCCACGCCGAAGCGCTCGAGCAGCTTAATGGAGCCGTTCGGGGTGCACGGCAGCGGCGCAGGCTCGTTCAGCACGAGCTTGCCCAGGTTAACGGGGTGGAGGCCGTCGGCGTCCTTATCCGGGTCGATCAACCCGAGCACGCGGTTCTCGTCGAGGTGCTTCGGCAGCGGCAGCTGCACGATGTAGCCGGTCACGGCGTCGTCGGCGTTGAGCTCGGCAATCACCTGTTCGAGCTCCTCTTGGGTGACGTCGGCAGGCAGCTCCTTTTGAATCGACGCAATGCCCAACTCCTCGCAGTCCTTGTGCTTCATGCGCACGTAGTTCTGGCTGGCGGGGTCCTCGCCCACGAGCACGGTGGCCAGGCCCGGGGTGATGCCGCGCTCCTTCAGCGCCGCCACGCGCTGGGTGAGGTCCGCGAAAATCTCCTCGCGGTAGAGTTTTCCGTCAAGTTTGATCGCAGTCACGCGCCTCAGTTTAGGCAATACGATGGGGCCCATGACGAACTCCTTGCTTGACACCTTGCACAATGAGATCGATTCCGCCGCCCGCGCCGTCGCCGAGGATGTGACGGCCTGGCGCCACCACCTGCACCGCAACCCCGAGCTGCCGAACCGCGAGGAGGAAACCGCGGCGTTCATTGCCCAGCGGCTGGACGAGTTCGGCATCACCGACATCACCACGGGCATCGCAGGCCACGGCGTGGTGGCCAGGATCCGCGGCGCGGGCGCGGAGAGCGAGCGCACTGTCTTGCTGCGCGCCGACATCGACGCACTCCCGGTCAAGGAGGATTCCGGAGAGGACTTCGCCTCCGACAAGGTGGATACCGAGTACCCGGGTGGGCCGTTCCCTGTCGCCCACGCCTGCGGCCACGACGCGCACACGGCGATGCTGCTCGGCGCGGCAAAGGTTCTCCACACCCTGCGCGACCAGTTCGGCGGCGAGATCGTCCTCGTGTTCCAGCCGGCCGAGGAGGGCGCACCCCAGGGCGAGGAGGGCGGCGCCTCGCGGATGGTCGAGGAGATGGAGCAGCGCGGAATGTTTACCCCAGAACCTTCGATGGCGTTCGGCATTCACGTCGCGCCGCTGCCGGTGGGGGCGATGGCGTACGCGCGCGGGATCCAGAATGCGGCATCGGAAACGGTGAAGATCACCATCACCGGCAAGCAGGTGCACGGCTCCGCCCCGTGGCAGGGCATCGACCCGATGCCGGCGGTGGGCGATGTGCTGAGCAACATCGGCCAGATCTATCGGCAGGTGGATCCCGAGGAGCGCTTTTCCATTTCCTTCGGCCACGTTGTGGACCAGGGCCGGTTCAACATCATCGGTAACCAGGTCGAGCTCTGGGGCACGGTGCGTTCGCTGCGCGCGGAGGTTGTGGCGGATATCAACGCGCGCATCGAGCGCTACGTCGAGCACCTTGCCGCCGCGCACGGGTGCACGGGTTCGGTGGAGTTCTTCGACGAAGTGCCTCCCGTGGTCAACGAGCCGGCGTGGGTCGATGCCATCCTGCCGGTGTACCAGCGGGTGGTGGGAGACAAGCCGGTGATCGAGGTCCCGTCGTCAATGGGGTACGACGACGTCTCCGAGTTCATCTCCCGCTTCGGCGGCGTGTACGCGCTGCTCGGCGGCCAAAACTTCACGTTTACGGCTGAGGGCGGCATCGAGCCTGCCGAGGGCGATGACCGCGGGTTCGTCCCCAACCACAGCCCGCAGTTCTACGTCAACGACGATGCGCTTGCCTACGGGGTGCGCCTCCACGCCCACGTTGCGGTGGACCACTTGCTGGGTGCGCTCAGCGCCGGGGAATAAACTGCTCTGCCGTGCTGCACATCATCTTCGATAACCCCGTCATCCCCGGCAACACGGGCAACGCGATCCGCTTGACCGCGAATACGGGGGCGGTGCTGCACCTAGTCGAGCCGCTCGGTTTCAATTTCGATGACAAGCACCTCAAGCGCGCGGGGTTGGACTACCACGACCTCGCGGATGTGCAGATCCACCCGGATTTGAGCACTTGCTTGTCGACGCTCCCTTCCAGCCGCGTCTTCGCCTTCACCACCCAAGCCCAGCACTACTACCACGAGGTGGAGTACCGCGACGGTGACGCGCTGCTGTTCGGCACCGAGCCCACCGGCCTGCCCCACGAGCACGCCCACCACCCGCGGGTGACCGAGCGCCTGCGCATCCCGATGCGCCCGGGCCGCCGCTCGATGAACCTGACCAACTCGGCTTCCGTTGCGGTATTCGAGGCCTGGCGCCAGCTCGGCTTCGCCGGCGCGGTGTAGCTGCGGGGTTTAGCTGCGCTGTTCAGCCGAACTGCTTGTCCCAGCGCTCCTGGTAGAGCGGCGGGAGGATCCGCAGCTCCCACAGCTCGCGCGCCAGGTCCCTGTCGCCCATCCACGCGGCGAAGGCGTGCCCCATGGTGAACCCGTGTGCGGGGGTGTCCAGGACCTCGATCGCGTCGCCGGGGCGGATAGTGCCCGGGGTGATGACGCGGAAGTAGCTGCCGCAGTCGCCGGATTCGGTGAAGCGGCGCACCCAGCCCCGCTCCCCCAGCCACGCGGCGAAGGTGCGGCACGGCGTGCGCGGTACGGACACCTCGAGCTCCGCCTCGCCGACGCGGAACCGCTGGTTGAGCACCGCATCCGCCCACACGATGCCGGAGGTGGTGAGGTTCTCGCCGAACGCGCCGTTGGGCAGCTCGCGCCCGAGCTCGCGCCCCCACTCGTCGAGCAGCTCCCGCGAATAGGCGTAGACCGCTTTCTGCTGCCCGCCGTGGTGCTTGGTGTCCCCGATGAAGTCACCCTCCACGCCCGAGCCGTCGCCGTAGTTGGGGCCGGGGGTGGCCACCCGGATGCTCGCCGCGGGGACCTTGTGGATGCCGCTTTGGCGTTGCTGCCCGCCCGGCTCCGGGCGGGGCGCGGCGACGTTGGTGGAGACGACTTCAGCCATGCGCCCCAACGCTAGCGGAAGTCGCGGGAGCCCCGTGTGAGCCACTGCCCCATCTCTAGCGGCTCGAGCCGATCCGCCACCACCGACACCGCGCCCGAGGCGTTCTGGACGATCCCGCGCACGATCATCGCCTTCGCGGTGCGCGCCAGCACCTTCTGGCGGTTCCACAAGCCCACGGAGATGACCACGTTGATCAGTCCCGTCTCGTCCTCAAGGCCGAGAAAGGTCACCCCGCCGGCGGTAGCGGGGTGCTGGCGGTGCGTGATCACGCCGGCAACGCGCACGCGGGTGCCGTCCTCCACCCCCAACAGCTGGTCGGCGCGCAGGACGCCCGCCCCGGCCAGGCGCCCGCGCAGCATCTCCACCGGCATGGCGCCGGGCGTGACGCCGGTGGCCACCACGTCCGCCGCCATCAGCTCGAACGCGTTCATACCGGGCAGCGCCGGGGCGCTGATCGCCGACATACCCGGCAGCATGCCCTCGCGTTCCGTGGCGGCGATCCCCGCCTGCCACATCGCCTGCCGGCGGTCCACGCCGAAGCAGTCCAAGGCGCCTGCGCGCGCCAACGCCTCCACGTGCTCCACGGTGAGGTCGGCCCGGCGCGCCAGGTCCGGGATGCCGGTGAACGGCTGCGCCGCCTCGATGCGGTCCGCCGCCGCGGCGCCCACCCCCCGCACCAGGCCGAGGCCCACCCGGATGGTGCCGCCGCGCTCGTCTCCGTCGAGGCAGCGCGCCTCGCGGCCGGACTCGTTGACGCACACCGGCAGCACCCGCACGCCGTGACGGCGCGCGTCCTGGATCAACGACTGCGGCGAGTAGAAGCCCATCGGCTGCGCGCGCAGCAGCCCCACGCAGAATTGGGCCGGGTAGTAGCGCTTGAACCAGGCGGAGAAGTACACCAGCGAGGCGAAGGATTGCGAGTGGGATTCCGGGAACCCGTACGCGGCGAACGCGACGATCTTTTGCCACAGCCGGTCCGCCACTTCCGCGCCGATGCGGTTGGTCTCCCAGCAGCCGTCGAAGAAGCGCTGCTTGAGCGCCGCCATCTTCTCCGGCGATCGCTTCGCCCCCATCGCGCGCCGCAGCCCGTCCGCCTCGCGGCCCGAAAAGCCCGCCGCGTCCACCGCCACCTGCATGAGCTGCTCCTGGAACAGCGGGATACCCAGCGTTTTGCCCAGCGACTTCTCAAGCACCGGGTGGTCGAACTCCACTGGCTCCAGCCCGTCGCGCCGGCGCAGGTAGGGGTGGACGGATCCGCCCTGGATCGGCCCGGGGCGGATCAGCGCCACCTCCACCACTAGGTCGAAGAAGCGGCGCGGTTTCAGCCGGGGCAGCGTGCCCATCTGCGCGCGGGACTCCACCTGGAACACGCCCACGGAATCGGCGCGGCAGAGCATGTCGTACACGCGAGCGTCGTCAAGCGGGAGCTCCCACAGGCGCACCTCGCGGCCGGTGGTGTCGCGCACGAGGTCGATCATGTGGTGCAGCGCCTCGAGCATGCCGAGGCCGAGCAGATCGAATTTGACCAGGCCGGCGGAGGCGCAGTCGTCCTTGTCCCACTGCACCACCGAGCGGTTTTCCATCCGCGCCCACTCCACGGGCACCACGTCTGCGATCGGGCGGTCGCAGATGACCATGCCGCCGGAGTGGATGCCCAGGTGGCGCGGCTGGCCGCGGAACTCGGCGGCGAGCTCGGCCACGGCGGCCGGGGGTTCGGCAACCTCCTTCGACCAGCTGTCGGCGGCGCCCTGGGCGTAGCCGAGGGCGCGGGCGGCGTCGCGGATCGCGCCCTTGCGGCGGTAGGTGATCACGTTGGCCACCTGCGCCGCGTTGTCGCGCCCGTAGCGGGCGTAGACGTACTGGATCACTTCTTCGCGCCTGCCGGATTCGATGTCGATGTCGATGTCCGGCGGCCCGTCGCGGTCCGGGGACAAAAAGCGCTCGAACAACAGCCCCGCCTCGATCGGCTCGACGTTGGTGATGCCGAGCGCGAAGCACACCGCGGAGTTCGCGGCTGAGCCGCGCCCCTGGCAGAGGATGTTTTCGCGGCGGCAGAAGTCCACCAGGTCGTGCACGATGAGGAAGTAGCCGGGGAAGTTAAGCTCGTCGATCACCCCTAGCTCGTACTCGATTTGGGCCATTGCTTGCCGACGCACCCTTTGCCCCCGCGCCGCATACCGCACCTGCGCGCTACTGAGGGTCAGCACCCGCAGGTGGCTCATCTCGTCGTGGCCCTCGGGAGTGGGGAAGGCGGGCAGCTCCGGGGCGACCAGGTTCAGCGTGAAGGCGCACTGCGCGGCCAGCTCGGCGCTGTAGGCCAGCTTGTCCCCGCAGCCGGGCAGCATGGCCAGCAGCTGGTCGGCGCTGCGCAGCCAGTTCGCCCCCATGGGGTGGAGGTCCCCGTGCGCCTGGGCGAGCGACTCGCGCCGCGCCAGCGCGCGCTTCGCCGCGGCGAGACGGGCGGCGTCGCGGGTGGCGGCGGCGGGCACGGCGGTGACGATGGCGGGCAGCCGGCGCCCGCGCGCATCGCTCACGGCGTCGAGGAGGGCGTGGTGGTCCGCGTCCTCCGGGGTCATGGAGACCTCGTACTCCAGCACCACGTTCGCTTCCCCGAAGCTGTCGATCACACGGTCGATCTGCCCGCCTTCTTCGGCCCACCGCCAACCCGCCAGGGCGACGCACGTACCGCCGAGGCGCTCCCCCACCAGCTCCAGCGGCGGGTAGGCCACCTTGCCCTTCTCGCGGGTGGCCATGTGCGCGTCGGCCATAAGGTGGGACAGGCGCTTGTACCCCTCGGGGCCGCGGGCGATGACGGGGAGGACGGGGGCCCCGGGTGCGTCGACAAGCGAAAGCTCCGCTCCGAAGACGGTGCCGATCCCGGCGGCGGCCGCGGCCTCGGCGAACTTCACCGCGCCGTAGAATCCGTCCCTATCCAGCAGGCCGAGGGCGGATATGCCCAGCTGGCGGGCGCGCTCGACCAGCTCCTCCGGGTCGCTGGCGCCGCCGAGGAAGCTATAGGAGGACACGGCGTGCAGCTCCGCGAACGGCTGCGCGGGCGGGCGGGGCGGCGCGGGCGTTGCGGGCGGCCGCGCGGCGGGCGTGCCCGTGTGCCCCACCGGCACCGGCGCGGGGCCCGGGCGGCCGGAGAGGATGCGCTCGAGCCGCGACCAGGACAGCGGCTCTCCCCCGTTAAATCTCACGTCGGCAACGTTACCACCGTTCGCACCTGTGTTCTAGTCCCGGCGGCCGCGGCCAGAGGCGGCCCGGGCGGGTGCGACAGACAGCTCTGTTAGCGCCGCGGCGCGAAAATAGACTAAGCGGTATGCGGGGTGCTAGATTCGTGCGCGTCATCAATTTTTCCGCAGCATAAGGAGACCCCCATGCGCGCACAACGTTTCATCGCGGCAGCCGCGGCGGCCACGCTGGCCTTCACCGGCCTCACCGCCTGCTCCAACGAGTCCGAGGACAACGCCGCCGGCGAAAACGGCAACGTCACCGTCCGCATCGGCACCACCGACGCGGACCAGGAGGCGTGGTCCGTCTTCTCCGACCTCGCCGCGGAAAACGGCATCGACCTGGACATCGTCCAGTTCTCCGACTACCCGCCGGTCAACGAGGCGCTGGCCCAGGGCGAGATCGACCTGAACAAGTTCCAGCACATCCTCTACCTGGCCAAGTACAACGCCACCTCCGGCAACGACCTCAAGGTTGTCGGCTCCACCGAGATCTACCCGCTGGCGCTGTTCTGGAAGGACCACACCTCCCTCGACGGCATCGAGGGCAAGGAAATCGCCATCCCCAACGACGACTCCAACCAGGGCCGCGCCATCAACGTGCTGGTCCAGGCCGGCCTGGTCACCCTGAAGGACGGCGCGGACCCGCTCGCCCCGGCCCCGGCCGACATCGACGCGGCCAAGTCCAAGGTCACCGTCGTGCCGGTGGACGCCTCCCAGACCCCGTCCGCCTACAACGAGGGCCGCCCGGCCATCATCAACAACTCCTGGCTGGACCGCGCGGGCATCGAGCCCTCCGAGGCCATCTTCCAGGACGACCCGGCCTCCGAGCAGGGCGAGCCGTACATCAACATCTTCGCCTCCCGCGCCGAGGACCAGGACAACCCGACCTATGTCAAGCTCGCCGAGCTGTGGCACGACGCGAAGGTGGCCGAGGCCGTGCAGAAGGACTCCCGCGGCACCGCCGTGGAGGTCGAGCGCCCGGCGAACGAGCTCAACGACATCCTCGCCCGCCTCGAGCAGAACCAGAAGTAGAACCAGAAGTAGAAGCAGAAGTAAAGGAAACGCACCACTATGCGCGCACAACGTATCGCCGCGGCCGTCGCGGCAGGGCTGATCGCGGTCTCGGGGGCGGCGGCGTGCTCCTCTGGGGAGTCGTCGACAAGCAACAGCTCCGACACGGTGACCGTGAAGATCGGCACCACCGACGCTGACCAGCAGGCCTGGACCGCCTTCGCCGACAAGGCGGAGGAAGAGGGCATCCACCTGGACATCGTGAAGTTCTCCGAGTACCCCACCGTCAACCCGGCGCTGGACGAGGGGCAGATCGAGATTTCCAAGTTCCAGACCATCAACTACCAGGCCCAGTACAACGCGTCCGCGGGCAAGGACCTGCGCATCATCGGCTCCGGCGAGATCAACATCCTCGGCCTGTTCTGGAAGGGCCACGACTCCCTCAACGGCATCGACGGCGCCGAGGTGGCCATCCCCAACGACCCGTCCAACCAGGGCCGCGCCATCAACGTGCTCGTCCAGGCCGGCCTGGTCACGCTGAAGGACGGCGCGCCGACGCTCACGCCGACCCCCGCCGACATCGACGCCGCCAAGTCCAAGGTGACCGTCGTGCCGGTGGACGCCGCGCAGACGCCGAACGCCTACAACGAGGGCCGCCCCGCGGTGATCAACAACAACTGGCTCTCGCGCGCCGGCATCGACCCGGCCAGCTCGGTCGCGGCCGACGACCCGAACTCCGAGCTCGCCGAGCCGTACATCAACGTCTTCACCGTCCACGGCGAGGACCTGGACAACGAGACGTACAAGAAGCTCGTGGAGATCTGGCACTCCGACGAGGTCACCCGCGCGCTCGACGAGGACTCCAACGGCACCGCCGTGCAGGTTGAGCGCTCCGCAGACGAGCTGAACGCCATCCTGGACAAGCTTGTGAAGGAATACAGCTAAAATGTCTCAGACCGGCACCCGGGTGGAATTCCGGGACGTGAGCAAGGTCTTCCGCACGGGCGGCCGCGAAGTCAAAGCGGTCGACGGCGTGACGCTGACCGTCGAACCCGGGGAGATCCTCGGCGTGATCGGCTACTCGGGTGCCGGCAAGTCCACGCTCGTGCGGCTCATCAACGGCCTCGACACCGCGACTTCGGGGCAATTGCTTCTCGACGGCACCGATGTCGTCGGCCTCCCCGAGAAGGACCTGCGCGGCATCCGCCGCAACATCGGCATGATCTTCCAGCAGTTCAACCTGCTTTCCTCGCGCACCGCCGAGGGCAACATCGAGTACCCGCTGCAGCTGGCGGGCATGGGCAAGGCCGAGCGCCAGGCGCGCGTGGCCGAGCTGCTCGACTTCGTGGGCCTGGCGGAACGCGGCAAGAACTACCCGGAGCAGCTCTCCGGCGGGCAGAAGCAGCGCGTGGGCATTGCGCGCGCGCTGGCCACCAACCCGTCGCTTTTGCTTGCCGACGAAGCCACCTCCGCGCTCGACCCCGAGACCACCGAGGAGGTCTTGGGCCTGCTGCGTCGCGTGAACGAGGAGTTCGGCATCACCATCGTGGTGATCACGCACGAGATGGACGTGATCCGCGCCATCGCCGACAAGGTCGCCGTGATGGAGAACGGCCGCGTGGTGGAGTACGGCTCCGTCTACGACGTGTTCTCCAACCCGCAGACCCACGTGGCGAAGCGCTTCGTGTCCACCAGCCTGCGCAACACCCCGAACGAGGTGGAGGCGCGCGAGCTGCTCGACGCCGCCCCGGGCCGCCTCTTCACCGTCGACCTGAAGGAGAACTCGGGTTTCTTCGGCGCGGCCGAGGCGGCGCGGCGCAAGGGCGTGTCGGTCCAGCCGGTGCACGCCGGCATCACCACGCTGCAGCAGCACTCCTTTGGCAAGATGACGGTGCGCCTCACTGGCGACGACGCCGCCATCGACGAATTCCTGTCCACCCTGCAGCGCACCACTGACATCGAGGAGATCGCGCGATGACGAGCACCGTGACGACCAGCACCGTGAACCAGTTCATCCTCGCGGAGGCGAATTGGGACCGCCTCGGCCCCACCTTCGCCAGCGCGATCGGCGACACGCTGTGGATGGTGGCCATCACAATGGTGGTGGGCGGCTTCTTCGGCCTCGTGCTCGGCGTGTTTCTCTACACCACCCGCCCGGGCGGCATCCTGCAGAACCGCGCGGTGTACACCCTGATCAACGTGGCGGTGAACTTCTTCCGCCCGATCCCGTTCATCATCATGATCGCGATGCTGTACCCGATCACGCTCGCCGTGGTGGGCACGACAATCGGGCGCGGGGCGGCCACCTTCGTGATGTGCTTCTCGGCCACCTTCACCGTGGCGCGCATCGTGGAGCAGAACCTGGTGGCCATCGACCCGGGCGTGATCGAGGCGGCGCGCTCCATGGGCGCCGGCCCGTGGCGCATCATCCGCACCGTGATCCTGCCGGAGGCGCTCGGCCCGCTGATCCTGGGCTACACCTTCATCTTCATCGCCGTGATCGACATGTCCGCCAT
This sequence comes from Corynebacterium bouchesdurhonense, assembly GCF_900078305.2. Taxonomy (GTDB): domain Bacteria; phylum Actinomycetota; class Actinomycetes; order Mycobacteriales; family Mycobacteriaceae; genus Corynebacterium; species Corynebacterium bouchesdurhonense. The sequence goes on along the minus strand of NZ_LT546028.1, from coordinate 917,459 downwards.
GGCGGGCTACATCGGCGGCGGCGGTCTTGGAGACTTCGCCATCGTCTACGGCTACCGCCAGTTCGAGCCGCAGGTCACCTGGGCCGCGGTGATCGTAATCGTGGTCATCGTGCAGCTGGCGCAATTCTTGGGCAACTGGCTGTCCAAGAAGGTTATGCGCCGGTGAAAATAGCGGCGTTCGACTTCGACGGCACGCTCCACTTCCCCGGCCGCGGGCCTGGAGCAGCGTTCGACCGCCCCTCCTTCGCGGCCATCGATGCCTGGCGCAACGCCGGGCATCTCGCCGTTTGCGCCACCGGGCGATCCGGCACCGCCCTGACCCACGGCCTCGGCGGGCCGGCGGACGCCTTCGACTACCTGGTGCTCTCCAACGGTGCCGTCGCCGCCGCCGCTACCGGGCGGCCAGACCCCATCTTCTCCTACCCGCTCGACCCCGCGGTGCTCGAGGCCGCCGTGGACGAATACGAGCACCGGGACGGCGCGGCGGTTTTCGCCACCACCGACGGCGACGTGGACGGCGTCTTCGCCGACAACACGGGCGCAACGTCCAGCCTCACCGGCCACTTCACGCCCATGACCCGCGCCGACATCCCACTGCACCGCTTCGCCGTGGTGCCGCTGTGGATCCCGCGTGATGCGGCCCTGCGCGCCGAAGCGGTCGCGTGGGCGCGTGGGCTGGGCGATGTCACCGTGGCGCAGAACCACACCTACGTAGACATTATGGCGCCGGGGCGCAGCAAGGGCGCCGGTATCCTCGAGCTGCTGGCGGCCCTCGGCATCGACCGCGGCGGGGTGGAGCTCTACACCTTCGGCGATTCCTGGAACGACCTGCCGATGCACGCGATCGCCGACGTCTCCCACAGCTTCCCCCACTCCCCCGCCGAGGTGCGCGCGGCCACAGACCGCGTCATCGGTTCGGTGGCGGAGGTGCTGCCCACCTACATGTAGCAGGGGGCATTGCTACTCGACGCCCGGCTCCACGCCCTCCGCCACCCACACCTTCTCCCGCTTCGGCGCCTGACCGCACGAGGCAACCACGCCGTCCACCTCGCGGCGGCGCAGCGACACGGTGTAGGCGCGCTCGCCCGACCGGACGGTGACGGTTGCGGTGTCGTCTGCTGTGTCGGGTGCGTCGACAAGCAACTGCCCGATAGCAACCTCCTCCCCGGCGCGCGACAGCTCCGCCGCCACCGCAATCTCCGCGACCTGGGCCGGCGGGGGCAGCGTGCCCCGGCCGCGGTTGCCGGGGACGAAATACCGGCCGGCCAGGGCGTGGTCGATCATCGCGCCCGCGGCGGCCTGCGACATGCGCCCGAAGCTGTACGCCCACGGCATGAGCAGCATCGTCGGCGCGAAGCGGTGGCCCTTGATGTGGGAGGTCTCCCACACCACGTCGTCGCTGCGCTCGAGCTCGCGCACCAGCGAGCGGCCCTTCACCGCGCAGCAGCGGTCACGCTTGCCGTGCGTGCACACCAGGACCAGCGGCGTGTCGCGGCGCTGCGCCCCGTTGTTGCCCGGGCCAGAGAGGTCGAGATCGAGCACCGCTCCCGGGCCGTCCACGTGCAGTACCTCCGTGACCGCCTCGTCGGCGAAGACGAGGTAGACGTGGTGGTCCGGGATGTCGCGGCGCTCACGGCTGGAGTGGCGGATGAGCAGCAGCGTGGCGTTGTACTGGGCCAGGTGCGCCTTCAGCTTCGCGCTCAGCTCCGCGCCGAGCGTGTCCCCGTCAAGCACGTCCCGGCTCCACGGGCCCGGCCACTCGAGAAGGACGTACGTGGAGCCCGTCTTCGCGGTCCCGGGCAGCGGCTCGGCCTGGGCATCGGAGCAGAACACGTCGGCGGGGTTAGTCATGCCTTACATAGTAACTGCCCGCGCCGAGGCGGCGGCTGGTCTAACAGTTTGGTAACCATTTGCGGTTTCGCGCCCGAAGGTTTGGTGCGGGCGGGGCGGGTGGATAACGTGAGGCGGGTGTTGAATCGAAATGCCCGCAGCCGCGCCGCGGCCGCCGCCGCCCTTGTGGCGCTCGGCGTCGCGGGGTGCGACGCGGGCGCGGACGGTGCCGGCGCACCGGTGATGGCGTCCGTATCGGGTGTGTCGGGTGTGTCGGGCGGATCGGGCGGGTCGAGCACGGCGCTGCGGCCGCTCGGCACCGCCGACGCAGCCGCCAAGACGCAGCGACCCTCCGAGCCGGCGCAGCTCGCGGTGGCCGGGGTGCGCGTGGGCAACCACGAGGGCTTCGACCGCGTGGTGCTGGACCTAGTCGGCGATGGCGAACCTGGCTGGTTTGTGGATTACACGCCCACGCCAATGCGCGCGACGGTGGGCAAGGCCCTGCCGGTGAGCGGCAACGCCTTCTTGAGCATCAACGTCGACGGCACCGTCTACCCCTTCGAGCTGGGCCTGGATTCCGAGGTGCCGGTGGAGTCTGCGGGCAACACCGGCAACATCGTTGACGTGGTGCACGGCGGCACCCACGAGGGCCGCAGCCAGGTGGTGGTGGGTCTGCGCTCCGAGACGCCGTACTCGGTGCAGGTGCTGCAGGATCCGAAGCGCCTCGTGGTGGATATCCTGCAGGCTTAGTGCACCGCCCTTTGTAAACCGGCCTTAGTACACCGCCTCCACGCGCCAACTGCGGCGCGTCCACACCAGCAGCCAGCCCGTTACCTCCGCCTCCCGCCCGCCGGGGTGGCCCACCACCTGCAGCCGGGCGGCGCGGTTGTGGTTGGCGGCCGAGCCCCACCAGCCCCCGTCCACCGGCCACGGCCCGGCCCACCCCGTGACCAGGTACTTCGTGTCGCCCCAGGCGAGCGCGTAGGGCTTGGCGCTCAGGAGGGCTTCGGCCGTGACGGCCACGGGGGTGCCGGTCGCGCTGATCAGCACGATGCGCGAGGCGGGGTGGTCGATGCCCCCGCCGAGCCGGGCCGGGAGCGGGGCCGGCACCGCGCCCGGCCACGCGTGCTCCGCTGGCGCCGGTGCCGCCTCGCCGAAGGGCACAAGGCGGATGCGCTCGGCCACCCCACGGCCGCCGACGAAGCGGGGCTGGAGCACCGCGTCGATGCCGAGCTGCGACTGGACGCGCTCGATGACGCGGCGCGCTCCGTCGGTGGAGGAACCGTCGGCCCACAGCTCCCCCACCGGGTCCGGCTCGCTGAGCTCCAGCGGCTCGAGGATGAGGGAGGTGATCGCGGCGGCGCCGTCCGCGCCGGCGGTGCGCTGCGCGGTGAGCCAGCCGTCCAACTGCCAGCGCACACGGTCGGCGGTTCCGGCCTCGGTGAGCGCCTCGCGGGTGCGCCACACCCGCTCGACCCGGGTACCGCCGTCCAGCTCGGCCACCACCTTCAGCCGCAGGCAATTGCGCCCGGTTGCTTTGAGACGCTCGTGCAGCCCCGCTGCCAGCGCCCGCGCCGCGAAGGCGGCCGCGTCGACGCGCTCGATCGGATCCTCCGGGGTGATCGCCACGGCCAAGTCCGCGGCCGGCAGCTCGGGAGCCACGCGGCGGTCGGGTGCCGCGGATGCGATGCGGTGCAGGTGCATGCCGGCCGCGCCGAAGCGCGTGGTCACCGCTGCCGGCGGGATGGCCGCCAGATCGCCGAGGGTGGCAACGCCGAGCTGGCCCAGGGTGGTCACCGTCTCCGCGTCCGCGGCCAGCGCGGGCTCCGCGGTGAGCACGCGCAGCGGGTGGCCGGCGAGGAACTGCGCGGATCCGCCCGGCGGCACGACGCGGGAGGTGCGCGCGGCGATAGCGGCGGTGGCGATCTCATCGGCGGCGCCCGCGAAGGCGTCGATGCCGCGCCTCGACGCGGCGTCGACCAGCATCTCGAGCGCCGTGTCCTCGCTTCCGTGGAAGCGCGCGGCCGCCTCTACGTCGGCGATGACCAGGCCCGGGCGCAGCACCTCGACCGAGGCGGCGACGTCGTCCAAACTGGCGGCCAGCGAGGCGAAGAGACGGCCGTCCCGGTCCGGGTTGTCCTCGATGACGGTGAGCTCCGGGGCGGCGGCCTGGGCGTTGCGCACTCGCATCCCGCGGCGGATCCCGGCGCGCCGCGCTTCTTGCGAGCACACCTTCACGCGGTGCTGGGCGGCAATGGCGATGGGCTCGGCCAGCTCGTCGTCGAACTCCAGCTTCGCCGCCTGCACCGGCCAGTCCGGGAACCAGAGTGCAGCCACGCGCATGAGGTTTACGTCACCGCCCGCAGCCGCGGCCGCTCGGGGGCGGCACCCAGGGTGAGCGTGGCGCTGGCCGGCCGCGCCCCCTTGCGCTCGGCGCGCACCCGGATGTCGATCCCGGCGATACGCCCCAGCCCTTCCCCGATGCCGTGGAAGGCGGTGATGGTGCCGGTGACGCTGAGCGCCGGCGAGGGCACGGTGGTGTTGACGGCAAGGAGCGCCGCGCTGCCCTTGCGCAGGCGCGCCAGCAGCGGCCGCGCCCGCACCGGGGTCAGCTCCAGCGGCGCGCGGGTGCGCATCACCACCAAGTCGAGCCCCTCGGCCAGCACGCCCGCCACCGCGATGTCCTCGATGCCTGGCTCGGGCACGGCGATGACCCGCTCCAGCCCGTCGCGCCCCACACCCGCGTACGAGAGCTCCGGCCAGCCCACCACACCCGCGTACCCGCCGGCTGCGGCGACCTGGTCGATGATTTCCACCACTAGCGCCGGAGTGTCGCTACAGTGCGTGACGGCACCGCGGGGCAGCCCGCCGTTCGGCAGCACGTGCGATAAAGGCCCGCCCACGGCCAACACCCCATCGCCCTCGACCACGGGGCGCGCCACCTCGCCGCCGAGCGCCGCCATCTTGGCGCGAAGCTCGGCAATCTGCGCGGCGCGACCGCCCTGCACTGCCGTTTCCCGTACTCCCGCAGCCTCCCCGGGGAGCTCCGCGAGTACCCGAATAGGTGTTCCACTCACGCCGATCAGTATGCCGGGCGCGCCCGACGCGGGCAACCGTAAAGGTCGAACATGTTTTCTATAGCGGGCGGGCGCTGGCCGCCGCGCGCAGCCGGCTGGTAACGTCCCCGCCATGTTCACCGCGCCGTTCACCGCGCCGTACACCGCGGCCGCCGCAGAGGCACGCAGCCGCGTCACGCCCATCCCCACCCCGCCGCTTGTGCGCCTCGTCGGCTCGCTCGGCGCGGCGGGCTCGGTCGCGGCGATGGTGTCCCGCCTCGGCGCCGGGCCGAAGGTGGCGGTGGCGCTCGTGTGCGTCGCCGCCGCCCTCGCCGTGGTGCTGGCGCACCCGTACCGCCAGCGCATGCGGGCGTTTGCGCGGGAAAAGAACGTGGCGACGGTGCCGTCGATAAGCATGCTCCTCCCCCTCATGGCGTGGTGGCTGATCCTCATGCTCGCGCCGCTCGCGGACTGGCCGGTGTGGGGCGCGCTGCTCACCTTCGCGGCCGTGTTCGGCGCGGCGTGGGTGCTGTTCCCGCACGTGGACGGCTCGCGGCGCCTCGCGTACGCCTAATCCAGCGCGCGGTCCGCGGCCCAGCGCGTGAGCTGGTGCCGGTTGGACGTCTGCGTTTTGCGCAGGATGTTCGACGCGTGCGTCTCCACCGTCTTCACCGAGATGAACAGCTGCTGGCCGATCTCCTTGTACGTGTATCCGCGCGCGAGGAGCCGCAACACCTCCAGCTCCCGCCGCGTCGGGGCGCCCCCCGCCGGGTCTTCCCCCGCGCCGCCGGACGCGAACGCGTCGAGCACGAGGCCGGCCAGCCGCGGGGAAAAGTAGGCGCCCCCGCCGTGCACGCGCTCGACCGCCTCCGCCAGCTCCGGCCCGCTGATGGACTTGGTCACGTACCCGCGGGCGCCGGCGCGGATCAGGGAAATCACGTCCTCCGCCGCGTCCGAGACGCTCAGCGCCAGGAACTTCGCGCTTGTCGACGCCCCCTCCAAAACACCCCGCATCACCCCCAGACCTCCCCCGTCTGGCATGTGCACATCCAAGAGCACCACGTCCGGGCGGGTCCGGGCGATCCCCGCCACCGCCTCCGCCACGGTGCCGGCCTCGCCCACCACCTCGATCGCAGTGCCCGCGCCGGCACCTGCGCCCGCCGCCGCCAGCTCGGCGCGCACCCCGGCGCGGAACACAGAGTGATCATCAACCAAGAAGACGCGGATCATGCGCTTCAGCGTAACGGCTCGCCCACCCGCAGGGTCAGCTCCACCTCCGTGCCCTCGCCCGGCGCCGAGGTGACGCGCGCCGCGCCGCCCGCGCGTTCCATGCGCCCGGTGATCGAGTCGCGCACGCCGTGGCGGTCGGCCGGCACCGCGGCCGGGTCGAAGCCGACGCCGCGGTCGCGCACGAACACGGCTAGCTCGCCGGCGAGGTACTCCGCGTACACGTCGACGCGCTCCACGCCGGCGTGGGTGGCCGCGTTGACCATCGCCTCTCGCGCCGCGAGGACCACGGGCTCCGTGGCGGCGTCGAAGCCGCACTCCCCGCCCACCGTGACCAGGCTGACCACCACGCCGAAGAGGTCCTCCACCTCCCCCGCGGCCCGCCCCAGCGCGGCGAAGACGGTGGGCACGGCGTCGGTGGTTTCGGCCGCCTTCTCGGCGGAGTCGAACAGCCAGGCGCGCAGTTCGCGCTCCTGGCCGCGCGCCAGCCGCGCCACCTCCTCCGGGTCGCCGGCGCGCTTCTGTATCAGGGCGAGGGTCTGCAGCACCGAATCGTGCAGGCGCGACGCAATCTCCGCGCGCTGATCCGCCGCGGCCTTCTCCTCGCGCTCCTGCACCAGCGAGCGGGCCAGGCGCGCGATCACCGGCACCACCACCACGCCCACGCCGAAAAACGTGGCCGCCACCGCGGCGACCACCCCGCCGGTGCCCGCGGCATCGCCCATCACCGCGAGCGCGATCACCCCGCCGAAAATCAGGGCGATGCCGGCCGCCAGCGCCGCCGTCGTCCACCCACCACCCCGGCCGCGGTCGTACGCCTGCAGCGCCAGCACCGCACCCACCGCCACCAGGCCCAACACCGCCGTAACCGCGGAACCCCCGCCGTCCGCCACCTGCAACGTGGCCAGCGAGGCCGCGGAGGCGATGGCCGCCAAGAGGTAGTCCACCCGGCGCGGCCAGGCCGCGCCCACCGGTGCCGCGCCGCCGGGCGCCAGCGGCGTCATCACCCACACCGCAAGGTAGAGCAGTCCCCCCAACCCACCCGCCAGGGAGGCGAGGGTGAAGAAGAGGCGTATGTAGCGGACGTCGACAAGCAAATGCTCCGAAAGCCCGGCGGCGACACCCGCAACCACCCGCCCCTCGCGCACGCGGGTGAAACGCGGCGTGAGCGGCGGCCGCGCGGCCGGAGAGTAAGCGGGCATGGTGGCGATTCTCCCACGCGGGCCCGGCCGACGGATCCGGGGAAACCCTGGTTTTCACAAATCAGGGGGATTCCGGATGGTGGGCCCGCGCCCGCGGCGGGAAAATGGGGGCATGGACACACCCAACGACTTCCAAACCACCGTGCGGCAGATGTGGGACACGCGGCCGCCGCGCATCCCGAAGGACCAGGGCGGCAACGCCCTCCTCGGCGGCGTGTGCGAGGGCATCGGCGCCCGCTACCGCATCGACCCCGTGCTGGTGCGCATCATGTTCGTCGTGCTCGGGCTGGCGTTCGGCGGCGGCATCTTCGCGTACCTGCTGTGCTGGATGAACATGCCGCGCTTCGGCATGACGGTCAGCCCCGGCCGCGCCATCGCTACACCGAAAGACCAGCTCACACCCATCGAGCGCAAGGAACGCTCCGCCGGCTGGTGGCTGGTGCTGGGCCTGGTTGTTTTCTTCCCCTCCGTGTCGTACGCGGGCGACCTGCGCGCCGTGGTGGTCACCGCGATCGTGCTGTTCGGCGCGTGGTACCTCGCCCACCGCAGCGTGCCGCAACCGCCCGCAGGGTTGCTGCCCTCGCAAGGGGCATTGCCTGACGACGCCGCCGTGGACACCTCCCACCTCACCCCGCCCGAGGGCTACCCGCACCCGGGCGTCGGCACCGCCACCCCGCCGGCGTGGGACCCGCTGGGCGCCGCGCCGGAACTGTGGCACCTGCCGGATCCCGGCCCTGCCGAGCCCGCGCGGCCTGCGCCGAAGGCGAGCCAGAAGTGGGTGTGGATCCCCATCGGCGTCGGCATCGCGGCGCTCACGGCCGCCGTCCTGAGCACTGCCGGCTCCGACGGCGCGGCGGATGGGGGCGCGAGCAGCAACGCCGGCGACATCTCGCTCGCCCCCACCAGCGAGGAGGGCTTGGACGACGTGGACAGCAGCCTCGGTGACATCAGCCTGGACCTGAGCGAGCTGCCCGCCCTGGACCAGCCGCGCACCATCGAGGTCTCCAACAACCTTGGCGACATCCGGATCACCCTCCCCGAGAACGCCAAAGTGAAGGTGAGCTGCTCCAGCAACATGGGCAGCGTGGACTGCCCCAGCGGCGTGATCAACGCCGACGCGCCGGGCGAGCTGCTGGAGCTGCACGTGAGCAACAACCTGGGCGACACGACAGTCACCCGGCCGTAGGGAGGAGCGGACTCGTGGCAGCATCGATCGCGATCATCGGCGGAGGCCCGCGGGGAATCTCCATCACGGAGCGCATCGCCGCGTACCTGCGCGGCACCAGCCCCGCGCTCACCCTGCACATCGTGGATAGCGCCCAAGTCGGCGCCGGCCGCGTTTGGGACACCGCGCAAACCCACACGCTGTGCATGAACACGCTGGCCGGCGCCGTCACGCTCTTCACCGAGCCGGGCGCAACCGTGGGCGCGCCCGTCCTGGAGGGGCCCACCATGTATGAGTGGATCCAGCTCGTGCGAGGCGATCGGGAGGCGGTCAGCGGGCCGAAGCGCTCGCTTTTCGACGCCCACCAGCCCGCCGCCCTCCCCCAGTTCGATGCCGAGATCGCCGCGACGCGCCCCGAATCGAACCCCTCGCGCGCCCTCTACGGCGAGTACCTGCGCTGGGTGTGGCGGGTCGCGCTCGCGCAGCTGCCGGCGTCGGTGGAGGTGGTCGAGCACGCGGCGCGCGCCACCCGGTTCGCGGGCGGGGCCATTTCGCTTGTCGACGCAACCGGCACCACCACCATCCACACCGACGCCGCCGTCCTAGCCTCCGGCTGGGTGCTACCCGCCGCAACCGAGGAGCAGCGCGCCTTCGCCGGGTCCGGGCTGACCTACATTGGCGCGGGAAACCCCGTCGAGCAGGACGTGGCGCGCCTCGGCGCCGGCGAGCGCGTCCTGGTGCGCGGGATGGGTATGGGCTTTTTCGACCTCATGGCGCTGACCACCATCGACCGGGGCGGCCGCTTCGTGGAGGACGCTTCGCGACGATCCGGTTTGCGCTACGAGGCGTCGGGAAGCGAGCCCCACTTTGTGCTGACCTCGGGCCGCGGCTATCCCTACCTGCCCAAATCCGAGTACCACTCGCTGCCGCCGAAGGCCAACCTGAGCCGGCTGCGCGCGGCGATCAGCGCCCACGCCGCAGTCGACGGGAGCGGGGCGCTGTCCTTCGGCCGCGACCTGTGGCCGGCGCTCGCGCGCGACGCCTACGCCGAGTACTACCGCACGCTCGCCCGGGTGCGCCCGGACTCGCTCCGAGCTCCCCTTGAAGAGGTGCTCGCCGCGATCGATGCCGCCGACCTCGGGGCGGCCGCGAACAGCGACGACATCATCCCCGTCGCCCGCGCGCTGAGCGGGGTGCTCGACGGCCTGACCAGCGAGCCGTTCAACATGGCGCACTGGGTGGACCCCCTCGCCGGGACGCATGCGCTGAGCATCGAGGACCTCGGGACGCGGATCACGGACGGCATGGTCGCCGACATCACGGAGGCGGTCGCCGCGTGGGATTCGCCGGTCAAGGCCGGTTTGTGGGCCATTTCTGCCGGGCGGAAGCCGGTCGCCGTCGCCACCCAGAACGGCCGCGGCGCGCGCGAGGCGGCACTGGGCCAATACATGGCGTTCGGGCAGATGGTCGGCTCCGGCCCGCCGCTGTTCCGCACCCGCGAGCTGCTCGCGCTGTACGACGCCGGCCTAGTCACTTTCCTCGGCCCCGAACCCCACGTCACTGTCAATTCGCTGCGATACCGCGCCGCCAGCCACAGCCGCACCGCCCACGCCGCCGCGCTCGCGGACGCCTTTCTCCCGGCCCCCGACATCCGCCGGGCCGCCGACCCGGTCAGCCGCTCGCTCATCGACGCCGGCCGCGTCCGCCCCTTCTCCCCAGGCGGCGTTGCCACCGGCTCACCCGAGACGGACGCGAACACCCGCCGCACGGTGCACCCAGACGGCTCGTTGGATGCCCACCTGCACATTACGGGCATCCCCACCGGCGATCAGTGGGCCGACACCACCATCTCCCCGATGCCCGGCACCGACCCGCTCATGCTGCAGGAGACGGACAAAACCGCGCACTCCCTGCTGGTGCAGGCAGGCGCGGTGTAAACGTGTTCGGGGCGTCCGGGGCGTCCGGGGCCGCGGGTCACGCGGTGCGCGTGCGCGCTACTCCCACTCGATGGTGGCCGGCGGCTTCGAGGTCACATCGAGCACCACGCGGTTGACATCCGGGACCTCGTTGGTGATGCGGGTGGAGATGGACTCGAGGACGTCGTAAGGCACGCGCACCCAGTCAGCGGTCATGGCGTCCTCCGACGCGACCGGCCGCAGCACGATGGGGTGGCCGTAGGTGCGGCCGTCGCCCTGCACACCCACGGAGCGCACGTCCGCGAGCAGGACCACCGGGCACTGCCAAATTTGCTCGTCGAGGCCGGCCTTGGTCAGCTCCTCGCGCGCGATAGCGTCGGCGGCCCGCAGGGTGTCGAGGCGCTCCTGGGTCACCTCGCCGATGATGCGAATGCCCAGACCCGGGCCCGGGAAGGGTTGCCGGTTCACGATGACCTCGGGAAGGCCGAGCTCACGGCCCACCGCGCGCACCTCGTCCTTGAACAGGAGGCGCAGCGGCTCGACGAGCGTGAACTCAACGTCGTCAGGCAGGCCGCCGACGTTGTGGTGGCTCTTGATGTTCGCGGTGCCCGTGCCGCCACCCGACTCGACCACGTCCGGGTACAGCGTGCCCTGCACCAAGAAGTCGACACCCTGGTCAGACAAAACGTCCGCCACCGCGCGCTCGAAGGAGCGGATAAACTCCGCGCCGATCGCCTTGCGTTTCGCCTCCGGCTCGGTGACCCCGGCGAGCTTGTCCAGGAACGCGGCGCGCTCGTCCACCGTCACCAGCTTCGCGCCGGTGGCGGCCACGAAGTCGGTCTCCACCTGCTCGCGCTCACCCTGGCGCAGCAGACCGTGGTCGACGAACACGCAGGTGAGACGGTCGCCGATAGCGCGCTGCACCAGCGCGGCCGCCACCGCGGAGTCCACGCCGCCGGACAGGCCGCAAATGGCGCGCCCCTCGCCCACCTGCTCGCGGACCTGGTCAATGAGCTGCTCGGCGATGTTCGACGCGGTCCAGTTCTGCTCCAGCCCAGCGATCTCCGTGAGGAAGCGGGTGAGCACCTGCTGGCCGTGCGGGGAGTGCATCACCTCGGGGTGGTACTGCACGCCCGCGAACCCGCGCTCCGGGCACTCGAACGCGGCCACCGGGGCGCCCGGCGTGGACGCCGTGACAGTGAACCCCTCCGGCGCGGCCGTGACCGAGTCACCGTGGGACATCCACACCGGGTGCTCCTCGCTCAGGCCCGCGTGCAGCACACCTCCGTCAACGCGCATCGGCGTGCGGCCGTACTCGCGCGCGCCCGTCTCGGCGACGGTGCCACCCAACGCCTGCGTCATCAACTGGAATCCGTAGCAGATGCCGAAGATCGGCAGACCGAGCTCAAATACTTCCGGGTCGAGGTGCGGCGCACCGTCTGCGTAGACCGACGACGGCCCGCCGGAGAGCACCAGCGCCACCGGGTCCTTGGCCTTCAGCTCGGCCGCGGTGATGGTGGAGGGCACAACCTCGGAGTACACGTTGGCCTCGCGCACGCGGCGGGCGATCAACTGGGCGTACTGGGCGCCAAAATCGACAACGAGAACAGGGCGAATCTGCGGAGTAGTCACGGGCCTAGATAGTAGCCGATCAGCGCTACCCGCCCGAGCGCGCTTCCGCCGTCAGCCGATGCGGGCAACTACTGGGGAAACAAGGTTCGCATCGCCGCGAACGGGTGGTAGGGATTCGCCACCGCGTACCCGCCCGGGGAGCACCACGTTGGGATCCCGGCGACGTTCTCGATGCGTCCGCGGCGGGCGCGCCCGGGGTCATCGTCGTTGACCCGGTTGTGGTACCGGCACAGCGGAGACAGGTTGGCCAGGTTCGTCTCGCCGCCGCGACTCCACGCCTCGATGTGGTGGATTTCGCACAGGTCCGCACCCTGCCGGCAGCCCGGGAACGGGCACACCGGCATCGCGGCGCGGGCCAAGTTCCGCTGCTTGCGGTTAGCCAGGCGCTCGGTCCGGTAGAGGTTCACCGGGCCCGCCTGCGGGTGGAAGGCTGCGACCTCGAGCTGCTCGCCATAGTTAGCTTGCAGGAACTCGGCGCCGGTCATTGTGGTGGCGTCGGTGAGGCCGAGGACCACGTCGTCGCCTTCGCCGTCGAGGATGCGCACGTACTCCGGCAGCGGGACCAGGATCATCGGACGTGGCACGGCCCGGGCGACCCCGCCGCCCTCGCCCCGCATCAGTGAGAGCAGGTTCTCAACAAGCTGCGGCCCCGCAGGTTGCTCGGGATCGATCCCCTGGTTCAGGTGGTGCTCTAGGTCCGCCACGTCGCGTTCGTCGGCGGTGGCCGTCACCGTCCGCAGCCCGTCGCGCGATTTCGAGAAGGCGACCCGCTTCACGGGCTTCCGCGCCGGTTTCGGCACCAGCTCTCGCACCAGTGCGGACAGGGTGCGGTAGTTGCGCTTTTGTCGTAAGAGCCGCAGCCGGAGCTTCATACGCGTCCGGGAGCGGCGGATGCGCTTGAGCGCCCGCTCGATCATCACCAGCTGATCAAACGTGAACGCCGCCTCCCGCGCGAGCCGAACCGCGGTGGCCTGCTGTTTGACTGCCTGGGTCGGCCCAAAGTATACGTCGTGAAGCAAGGCCCAATCTTTGACCTTGGCGGACGAGAAACCAGCGGCCAGGGCTTGCCCTCTGTCGTACCCTTCAAGTGCATCGATGGTTGTGCCGCGGAGCATTGATTCGAATGGAGTCATGCCGGGGACGTTAAGGCAAAATATCCGAATCGTAAAGGGCAGGAAAAATGCCCTGTGGAATTTCTGATCGAATTCCACAGGGCATTTTCATTAAGCGAGCGTTTACAGGGACGGACGCACCGTGAGCTGGACTTTTTGGAACTCCTTGACGTTGGTGTACCCGCACTTTGCCATCGTCCGGCGCAGGCCGCCCACCAAGTTCAACCCACCCCACGGGTCGTTCGACGGGCCGTGGAGAACCACCTCGAGGGGGTACTGGGTTTCCGCGAAGTTCACGTACACGCCGCCGCGGGGGTGGCGCGGGTGCGCAGCCTGCGGCTCCCAGTAGGAACCACCGCCGGCCGCTTCTTGGGCCTTTGCTAGGAGACGCCCCACCATCACCGCATCGGCACCGCAAGCGAGAGCGGTGGCCAGCTCGCTGTCGTCGTAGGTGGCCACGTCGGCGACGATGTGCACGAAGCGGCCCTCGGTCTCATCCAGATAGTCGCGTCGCGCCGCGGCAACGTCCGCAATCGCGGTGGCCAACGGCACACCGACGCCCGAATCGGACGCGGCTTCACCTGCACCGACGATCACACCGGCCACGCCAGCGCGCATGAGGTGCGTGGCCATGGAGTAATCGAAGACGCCGCCGGCGATCACCGGAACCTCGAGCGAGCCAACGAATTCCTTCAGGTTGAGCGGCTCACCGCCCTGCTGCACGTGCTCCGCGGAAACAAGGTTGCCCTGAATGAAGAGCAGCTCCGCGCCGGCCGCGATCACCACGGGCGCAAGCTCGCGCGCGTTCTGCGGGCTCACGCGCACCGCCACGGTCACACCGGAATCGCGCACCTGGCTGATCCGCTCGGCGAGCAGGTCGGTATCCAACGGCTTGGCGTGGAGGCGCTGCAGCACCTCCACCGCCCGCGTCTTCGACGCCTCGAACTCGAGAATGGCCTTCCGCGAATTCATCTCCTCCGGGTACTGCGCGGTGCCGGTCACCTCGGCGATCGCGTCTTCCAGCGATGCGCAGCGGCCCCACAGCCCCTCCGCGTCGATCACGCCGAGACCGCCCTGCTTGCCCATCTCGATGATGAACTCGGGGCTGGCCAGCGCGTCGGTGGGGTGAGAGAGGATCGGCGAGTCGAAGGTGTAGGCGTCCACGTGCCACGTGGTGTCGACGTCCTTCGACGAGCGGGTGCGGCGGGTGGGTACCAGGGAGACGTCGTCAAGCGAATAAGCCCGGCGTGCCTCGCGCCCGATTCCAATTTCGACGTAGTCGCGCATAATCGAATCCCCTCCTAACCGCGGTAGTTCGGCGCTTCGACAGTCTGCGTGATGTCGTGCGGGTGGCTCTCGCGCAGGCCGGCGGCGGTGATCTGCACAAACTTCTTCGTCTGCAGCTCCTCAACCGACGCGGAGCCGGTGTAGCCCATCGCGGCGCGCAGGCCGCCGACGATCTGGTGCGTGATCGCGTCGATCTCGCCGCGGTACGGCACGCGCCCCTCGATGCCCTCCGGCACGAGCTTGTCCTCGCTGGCCACGTCCGCCTGGAAGTAGCGGTCCTTGGAGAAGGAGCGCTTCTCGCCCGTCAGGCCTCGGCCCTGCATCGCGCCCATGGACCCCATGCCGCGGTAGCGCTTGTACTGCTTGCCGCCCACAACCACGATCTCGCCCGGGGCCTCCGCGGTGCCCGCGAGCATCGAGCCGAGCATCACGGACGACGCGCCGGCGGCCAGCGCCTTCGCCACGTCGCCGGAGTGCTGCATGCCGCCGTCCGCGATGATGGGCACCCCGGCCTGCTTCGCCGGCACGGCCGCCTCGAGGATCGCGGTAATTTGCGGGGCGCCCACGCCCGCCACTACGCGGGTGGTGCAGATGGAGCCCGGGCCGATGCCCACCTTGATCGCGTCCGCGCCGGCGTCGATCATCGCCTGCGCCGCGGTGCGTGTGGCCAGGTTGCCGCCGATAACGTCGACGCGGTCGCCGAAGTCCTTCTTCACGCGCGCCACCATCTCCAGCACGCGGTTGTTGTGCGCGTGTGCGGAGTCGACCACCAGGGCGTTGACACCCGCCTCGACGAGCAGCCCGGCGCGGTCGTACGAGTCGTCGCCCGTGCCGACGCCCGCCGCGACCAGCAGCCGGCCAGCATCGTCCTTGGACGCGTTGGGGTACTGCTCGCTCTTGACAAAGTCCTTCACCGTGATCAGGCCCGCGAGCTTGCCGTCCGACGTCACGATCGGCAGCTTCTCCACCTTGTTCGCGGAAAGCAGCCGCAGCGCCTCGTCCTTGCTCACGCCCTCCTCGGCGACGACGAGCGGCATGGGGGTCATGACCTCGGCAACCTTGCGGTCGAAGTCCGGCTCGAAGCGCATGTCGCGGTTGGTGATGATGCCCACCAGGCGACCGTCCGCGTCCACCACCGGCAGGCCGGAAATGCGGAAGCGGGCGCACAGCGCGTCAACCTCGGCGAGCGTCATCTCCGGCGACGCGGTGACCGGGTCGGTGACCATGCCGGACTCCGAGCGCTTCACAATGTCCACCTGCTCCGCCTGCTCTTGGGCGGAGAGGTTGCGGTGGAGTACGCCGATGCCGCCCTGGCGGGCCATGGCGATGGCCATGCGGGACTCGGTGACGGTGTCCATCGCGGCCGAGGCGATCGGGATGCCCAGGGTGATGTTGCGGGTCAGCTTGGTGGAGGTGCTCACCTCGGACGGCACGATGTGGGACTCGGCGGGGAGCAGGAGCACGTCGTCGAACGTGAGGCCGCGCAGCGCCACCTTGTCCGGATCATCCCCGCCCGTGAGAACTCGCTCGTTTGCCATGGATCTAGTGTCTCCTCTCCCGCGTGGTTGCCCACGACGATTGCGCCGGATCATCCGCCGATAGCTTTGCCCCATGATATTACGCGGGCGCAGCCGCGGCGCCTTTGCGGAGGTAGGCGGGCCAAACGCCGCGCGCGCCCCCGCAAACGCCCGCGTGGTGGCCGTGTCAGGGCGGCCTACTAGGCTTGGGGGCGTGAATTACGACGACATGATGCCCCTCGACCCGTTCGCGGACGACCCGAACGACCCGGCATCGTTCATCGACGATGACGAGGTTGTGGAGCCGCTCTCCGACCGGGAACGCGCCGAGGTGACCCAGGACTTGGCTTATGTGCGCGACTGCATGCGTCGCCTGCGCCCGCGCGGCATCCTCGGCATCTACTTCCAGTGCGAGGACTGCCAGGAGCTGCACTACTACGACTGGGAGATTATGGAGCAGAACATGCTCGCCTCCCTGCGCGGGGAGCTGCCGCCGGTGCACGAGCCGAGCGCCGACCCGAACGTGGACGCGTACGTGCCTTGGGATTACGCGATGGGCTACTTGGACGGGTTGGACGCCCGCTAGCGCCGAGCCGGCCGAGCCGGACGGGCTAGTTGCTCGAGCCCGTCACCACGCGCGGCACGGCACCCTCTTCGGCAGCCGGGGCTGACGGGCCGCCGTATTGCACCTGCGGGGTGAGCTCGCGCGAAGGCTGCACCACCTGCGGCGTGGCGCCCTCGGGCTGCTGCGACGCAGGGGTTTTGGCGCTCGGCTGCGGCGCCGGTGCTGGGGCTGACGGCTGCTGGGGCTGCGCCGGCTTGACCTCCTGCGGCGGTTGCGCGGACTGCGACGCCGGGGCGGGCGCCTGGCTCGACGGCGCGGGCTGCGACTCCAGCGCCGGCACCACCACGGTGGTCACTGCGGCCTCGGGGTCCTTCGGCTGCGACGGGTCCGGTTGCGCGGGGACGGCAGTCACGGTCACCGTCACCGTAGGCAAGTTGCGCATGCTTTCCGACGCATCCTCCGCACCGCGCCCATTCCCCGCCGGCCGGTTCATGGCGTCGACGAGCGAGCGCGCCTGCTCCAGCAGCGCGTTGAGGTGCTCCGTGTCGCCCTCCTGGGAGGCAACCTGGATCTGCTGCAGCGTCGACGCAAGTTCCACGGCGCGGGTGCGGTCGCCGAAGACGGTGGTCGCCGGGCCCCACAGCGGGGAGCCGGGCGTGGCGTTGTAGAGCGCGGCGCCAGAGCCGACCACGAGCGCGGTGGCCGCCGCGGCGCCGATCAGGCCCGACGCCCACGGGTTCATCGCCCTCCTCGACGTGCCGGGCGCTGCGGCGCCTCCAGTCTCCGCGGCCCCGCGGCGGCCCCGGCGCTGGCGCGCGGCGTCGAGGGAGGCGGGCGCTTCGGGTGCGTCGGCAAGCAGTGCCCCCAAAACGTCCGGCGCGGCGGGCATCGGCCGCTCCACCTCGGCGCGCAGGCCGAGCAGCAACCCGGCGAGCGGGTCGGCGCCGCCGGTGGGGTCCTCCCCGCGGGAGAGGGCGTCGAGGAACGCGTCGTCGGCGCCCACCGGCGCAAACTGCGCGGTCGCGTCGTCGCGGTTGTGCTCATTGGCGCGGCGTGTCATTCCTCTGTTCCCTGTTCCTCTAGCGCTGCTCGCAATTTTGCCAAGGCGCGGTGTTGCGCAACCCGCACCGCCCCGGGGGTGGACCCCACGGCCTCGGCTGTCTCCTCCGCGGAAAGGCCCACGAAAACACGCAGTACAACGATATCTCGGGCCTTGTCACCTAGTAGATCGAGCAAAGCGCGAATTTGGTTACTCTCGTCGCTTTCCAGGGCGAACTGCTCCGGCGACACGCCGTCCGCCGCCGCGTCCGGCACCTCGTCCGTGGGCTGCAACCGGTCGCGAGAGAGCGCCCGGTGCGCGTCCGCGACCTTGTTGAACGCGATGCCGTAGACGAACGCCATGAACGGCTTGCCCATGTCCTGGAATTTGTGGATGGAGGTGGCCACCGCGAGGCACACCTCCTGCGCCACGTCCTCCGCCGTGGGGGTGCGGCCGCCGCTGATGCGGGCACGCGTGTAGCGCAGCACCTGGGGGTGGATGAGGCGGATCACCTGCTGCAAAGCCCGCTGGTCCCCGGCTGCCGCCAGGGGGACGAGGCGGCGAAGCTCACCGTCGACATCGGTTTCAGCCACGGTTCTCCTTTCGCCGGCCATGCTCCGAGCCAAGTGGCCACCCTACGCGCACGGGCCCCGCTCTACCAGCATCCGGCCCGCACGCGCCGCGCCATGATTTCTTCCGCTGAAATTCACCAGCGCGTAACCTTTGGCAAATTCCCAGCTAAGGCGCACTTCTCCGCAAGGTTTCACGGCGGATCAACGTGCGCGTTACCGCCAGTACATCATCCGTTCACCCGCGGCGTGGACACTGCCTCTCGGCACGTTGCTCGCGCCGCGTGCGAAGGCTTGAGAGGTACACCAAAGGAGCTCCACACTAATGTCCCTGCCGCACCTGCTTCCCGGTCCGAACGCCGATTTCTGGGATTGGCAACTCAGAGGCGCCTGCCGGGGCGAAGCGTCCGAGGTCTTCTACCACCCGGACGGCGAGCGGGGCCGGGCCCGCACGCAGCGCGAGAACCGCGCGAAGGCGATCTGCTTCAGCTGCCCGGTGCTCTCCCAATGCCGCGAGCACGCGCTGCGCGTCGCCGAGCCGTACGGCATCTGGGGCGGCATGAGCGAGTCCGAGCGCCAGGCGGCGCTGCGCGGCGCCCGCGGCGGGATGAAAGTTGCCGCCGTATCCGCCAAGTAGAGCTTTTTTGCTTATCGACGCACACGCCCCGCCCACCAGCCCGAAATCCGGGCCGCGTGGGCGGGGCGTGCGTTGTTGCGTACGGTGTTGCTGGCGCTGTAGGCGCGGCTCGCGCTAGTGCGCGTGGCCGTGGCCGTGCGCTTCCTCGTCCTCTTCCGCCGGCTTGGTCACCACGGACGCTTCGGTGGTGAGCACCATGCGGGCGACGGACGCGGCGTTAACCACGGCAGAGTGCGTCACCTTCACCGGGTCGATGATGCCCTGCTCGATCAGGTTGCCGTACTCGAGCGTGGCGGCGTTGAAGCCCTCGCCGTTGCTCATCTCGGCCACCTTGGACACCACCACGGCGCCGTCGAGGCCGGCGTTCTGGGCGATCCAGTAGGCCGGCTTGGTCAGCGCGCGGGACACCGCGAGCACGCCGGTCTTGCGCTCGCCCTCGAAGCCATCGGCGAACGCCTCGAGCTCGCGTGCGATCTGCACGAGCGCGGAACCGCCGCCGGCGATGATGCCTTCCTGCGCGGCGGCGCGGGCGGCGTTGATGGCGTCCTCCACGCGCAGCTTGCGCTCGTTCAGCTCGGTCTCGGTGGCCGCCCCGACGCGCAGCACCGCGACGCCGCCGGAGAGCTTGGCCAGGCGCTCCTCCATCTTCTCGCGGTCCCACGTCGAGTCGGTGGCCTCGATCTCGCGGCGGATCTGGTTGCGGCGCTCCTCCACGGCCTCGGCGGTCCCGGCGCCGTCGACGATCACGGTGTCGTCCTTGGTCACCGTCACGCGGCGCGCGGAACCGAGGTGCTCCAGCGTGGCGTCCTTCAGGCTCACGCCCACCTCTGGGTCGATCACGGTGGCGTCGGTGACCACGGCCAGGTCATCCATGAAGGCCTTGCGGCGCTCGCCGAAGTACGGCGACTTCACGGCCACCACCTTGAGCGCCTTGCGCAGGGTGTTGACCACGAGGGTCTGCAGCGGCTCGCCCTCGACGTCCTCGGCGATGATGAGCAGCGGCACCGACTCGGTGGCCACCTGCTCGAGCAGCGGAAGGAAGTCCGGCAGGGAGGAGATCTTGTTGCGCACGAGCAGGACGCGCGCGCCGTCGAGCACGGCCTGGCCGGCGTCCGGGTCCGTCATGAAGTAGGGCGACAGGAAGCCCTTGTCAAAGGAGATGCCCTCGGTCAGGTCCACGTACGACTCGATGGACTGGGACTCCTCGACGGTGAGCACGCCGTCCTTGCCCACCTTGTCCATGGCACCGGCGACCATCTCGCCGACCTCCGGGTCGCGGGAGGACACGGTGGCCACGTTGGCGATCTCCGCGGAGGAGGACACCTCGGTCGCGCGGTTGGTCAGCTCCTCGACGACCTTCTCGGCCGCCGCGGCGATGCCCTTGTTCAGCTCGATCGGGTTGGCACCGGCCGCCACGTTGCGCAAGCCCTCGGCGACGAGTGCCTGGGCGAGCAGGGTAGCGGTGGTGGTGCCGTCGCCGGCGATGTCGTTCGTCTTGACGGCCACGGACTTCACCAGCTGCGCACCGAGGTTCTCGAAGGGGTCCTCGAGGTCGATGTCGCGTGCGATGGTCACGCCGTCGTTGGTCACGGTCGGGCCGCCCCAGGACTTGGACAGCACCACGTTGCGGCCGCGCGGGCCGAGCGTGACCTTCACCGCGTCGGCGAGGGTGTCCACGCCGCGCTGGATGCCCTCCCGGGCCTCCTGGTCAAATGCAATGAGTTTTGCCATTGGTGGCTTCGCCCCCTTCGGGTTGTTATTTTTCGACGATCGCCAGCAGGTCGCGAGCCGAAAGCAGCAGGTACTCCTCGCCGTTGTACTTCAGCTCCGTGCCGCCGTACTTGGCAAAGATGACGGTGTCGCCCTCGTGGACGTCCATCGCGACGCGGTTGCCGGACTCGTCCAGGCGGCCCGGGCCGACGGCGATAACGGTGGCCTCCTGCGGCTTCTCGGCGGCGGAGTCCGGAATAACCAGGCCGGAGGCGGTGGTGGTCTCGGCCTCGGCGATCTGAACCAGGACCTTATCTTCGAGCGGGCGGATGTTGACGTTAGCCATGATCGGTACCTTTGGTGCCTTTCGTCTCATTGAGCGTAGGCGCGCCCCGCGGGGCGGCCCAGGGTAGTTTGTCGCGGTCAATCCCATGTCGCGCAGCCGTCGTCGCGGGTGAACAACTGTGCTCGAGACAACCCATTTAGCACTCTACCGCCGTGAGTGCCAGCCGACAACACCGGCCCCGCGCCGCGCCGCGCCACCCCTCGCGCCGCGCCATGCGCTAGACCAGCGGCACGCCCACGTCCAAGCCCGTGTCGGTGCCGACCCCCAGGCCGGACGGCCGCCCGCCCGCGCGGATCAGCTGGGCGGCTAGCGCCGCGATCATCACCCCGTTGTCAGTGCACAGCCGGAACCTGGGCACGCGCAGCTCGATGCCCCGCTCCGCGCAGCGCTCGGCAGCCAGTTCGCGCAGCCGCGAGTTGGCCGCCACCCCGCCGCCGAGCAGCAGCGTCGACGCGCCCGTGTCCTCGCACGCTATCACCGCCTTCGCGGTGAGCACGTCGCATACCGCCTCCTGGAAGGACGCGCACGTGTCCTCCACCGAGATCTGCTCGCCCGCGCGCTCGGCTGCCTCAACGTGGCGCGCCACGGCGGTCTTCAGCCCGGAGAAGGAGAAGTCGTAGCGGTGCTCGCCGCGCAGGTCCTCGGCGCGGGTCAGGGCCCGCGGGAACGCGACGGCGGCGGGATCGCCCGCGCCCGCCAGCCGGTCCACCACTGGCCCTCCCGGGTAGCCGAGGCCGAGCAGGCGGGCGACTTTGTCGTAGGCCTCCCCGGCTGCGTCGTCAAGCGTCGAGCCCAACTCGCGCATCGGCGTACCCACGGCCTCCACCTCGAGCAGCTGCGTGTGCCCGCCGGACACCAAAAGCGCCACCGAGTGCGGCAACTCCGCCTCCCCGTCCAGGTTTGCCACCGCCACGTGCCCGCCGAGGTGGTTCACGCCGTAGAACGGCACCCCCCACCCAGCTGCGTACGCCTTGGCCGCCGACGCCCCCACCAGCAGCGCGCCGGCGAGCCCCGGGCCCACCGTCGCCGCGACCGCGTCCGGCTTTTCGATGCCCGCCTCAGCGAGCGCCGCCTCCATCACCTGCGGCATCGCCTCCAGGTGCGCCCGCGACGCGATCTCCGGCACCACGCCGCCGAAGCGGGCGTGCTGCTCCATCGAGGACGCCACCTGGTCTGCAAGGATTTCCATGGTGCCGTCGCCTCGCAGACGCACCACGCCCACCCCGGTCTCGTCGCACGAGGACTCGATGCCGAGCACGATCATTGACGCTGCTCCCCTTCCCGTTCGCTCTTGCGGCGGCGCATCATCGAATACGCGTCCGCACCGGAGGGCTGATAGTAGCCCTTGCGCGTGGCCAGCGTGAAAAACCCGACGCTTTCGTACAACCCGATCGCGGGCGCGTTGTCGGTGCGCACCTCGAGGAACACCGGCCCGTCCAATAGGTCCGCGGTGTGCAGCAGCTGATCCAAAAGCGCCCGCCCCAGGCCTCGCCCCTGGTGCCGCGGGGCCACGCCGATGGTGTGCACCTCGAACTCCGGGTCGTCGCGCGGGCCCAGCATCGCCAGCCCGGCGTACCCCGCGAGCTCGCCGCCGTCGAACGCGCCCACATAAAAGGTGTGCGGCTTGGCAAACTCCGCCGCGAACACGTCGCGTGACCACGGCCCGTCGCCGGCGAAGAGCTCGGCTTCGAGGTCGGCGACTGCGGGTGCGTCGCCAAGCGAAAGCTCCCGGAACCTCACGGGATCGCGGGGGAGGTGGGCTTCGCCTTCGGCTCGACGGCGTCGGGGCGGCGCAGGTAGTGCGGCACGAGCGGGCCCGGCTCGGCGGAAAAATCCGCCGCGCGCAGCAGGCCGAGCGTGTTCGGTGAGACGTGCCGCACCTGCCCCGCCTCCACCTCGAGTTGGCCAGCGAGGTGCGGCGGCACGCTCACCACATCCACGCGCTCGACGGGCACCGCCCCGGGCGCGCACACGCCCGGCCCGGCCACGCGGCGGCCGCGCTCGTAGTGGGCCCAGTACACCTCGCGGCGGCGCGCGTCGGTGACCACCAGCACGCGGCCCGCCTCAATCTGCGCCGCGACCGCGTCGTGCGTGACCACCCCGTGCACCGGCACGCCGAGCGCCTGGCCCAGCGCGGACGCCGACGCCATGCCCACCCGCAGCCCGGTGAACGGGCCCGGGCCGCAGCCCACCACCACGGCGCCGAGGTCGCCGAAGCCAACTCCCGCCTCCGCGAGCACAGCCTGGACCGCCGGCATCAGGCGCTCGTTGTGCGCCCGCGTCTCGGTGATCGACTCAGCGAGGGCTTGTTGCTTGTCGACGTCCCCGACGCCAACCACCAAATCCCCCGTCGCAGTGTCGATCCCCAGGGCCAGCATTACTGGTTGATCCCGAGCGCCCAGTGGCCGTCGGTGTAGAAGAACGGCAGCGCGTAATCAAGCTGGTAGCTGTCGGACTGCGGCAGGGTGCAGATGTCGATGTCCTTCAGGGCAACCTGGTCCAGCACCACCGGCGCGGTCTGGTCCTGCGGCAGCAGCACCATGTAGCCGTACGCGCCGTCAAGGTCCGGGGCGTTGTCGGTGAGCTCGAAAGCCTCGAGCTTCGCCTGCTTGAGCTGCTCAGGCTCGCCCGGGCAGAGGGTGGTGTAGCCGGCGAACTGCTCCGCGTCGTACACCCGCGCCGGGCTGACCAGCTGCGCCACCGAGGCGCCGCCCGTACGGCTGACGCTCTGCATGGTGGTAGCCAGCGAGTTCGTCGGCGCGACCTGCGCCTCGCGGGAGTCCGCGGGGCGGGTCATCGGGATAAAGATCAGGCCGGCGAGGATAATCAGCCAGGCCACCACGGCGAGCACAAGCCACTTGCGCTGGGAGTTCGAAAGTTTGAGCATGCGCTCTACCCTACCTTCCCCCGGCCCGCCTCACGCAGCTCACCCGGCGCGCCAAGAGATGATCCGCCCCTCCGATTCGGCGTCCTCGCGCACCAGCGTCTCGCGGTCCAGCTGCACGAACAGGTAGCGCTCCGCGATCTGCTCGACCAGGCCGCCGCCCCACTCGGCCACCACTACCGCGGCATCGAGGCCGGTATCGAGGTCCAGGGCGTCGAGCTCGCCCAGCGGGTCGCCGAAGGATCCTTCGCCGATGAGCCGGTAGGCGTCCACGTGGATCAGGGCGGGGCCATCGCCGAGCGGGCGGTGCTCGCGGGCGATGACGAAGGTGGGGCTGGTCACGCGGCCGCGCACGCCCATCCCCTCGGCGATGCCTTGGGTGAACGTGGTCTTGCCGGCGCCGAGCGGCCCGTCGAGCACCACCACGTCACCCGCCTCCAGCGCGCGCCCCAACTCCGCGCCCAGTTGCCTTGTCGACGCCGCCGTGGGGCAGACGCGGCTACCCTCCGCGGGAAATTCCGGTGTCACTGAGCTGACCCCTCCAGTTCGATGTATTCCCGCCGCGTGCGGCCCTTCGGCGCACACACAATTTCGTAGTCGATGGTGCCCACGCGGCGGGCGAGCTCCGTGGCGGACACGCCGCCAGGGCCGAAGATGACCGCCTCGTCGCCGGCGCGCACGCCGTGCTCGTTGGCGCCCAGCCACACCACCATCTGGTCCATGCACACCCGCCCCACCACGGGGTAGCGCCGCCGGCCGAGCGTGACCTCCAAGTGCGGCTGCCACGCGCGCGACACCCCGTCCGCGTAGCCGGCCGGCACCAGCGCGGTGTAACCCGCCGCCGGCGCCCGCCACGTCAGCCCGTAGCTCACCGGATCTCCCTCGCCGACGCGCTTCACCGCCAGCACGGTCGCGACCCAGCTCATGGCCTGCGCGAGCCCGTGATCCTCGCCGGGGACCGGGTCGAAGCCGTACAGGCTGATGCCGGGGCGCACCTGCTCGAAGTGCAGGTCGGGGCGAGACCACGTCCCGGCCGAGTTGGCCAGGTGGTTGCGCACCGGGTTCAGGCCCGCCGCGCGGGCGCGGGCGATCGCGGCGCGGAACCGCTCCCCCTGGGTAGAGGTGTATGGCTCGCCCGGGGCATCGGCGTGGGAGAGGTGGCTCATCAGCCCGGCGACCCGCACCTTTCCCGCCGCCTCCGCGGCCGCCGCCTCGGCGAACACCTCGCCCCACTGCTCTTCGTCGAAGCCGGAGCGGTGCATGCCGGTGTCCAGTTTGAGGTAGATGGTGGGGCTCAAGGGGGCGTCGATAAGCATGCGCAAATGCTCGAACGTGGGCACCGCGAGCTCAACCCCCTCCGGCACCTCCTCGGTGGGCGACCACAGCCACGCAATCACCGGCTTGTTGGTCAGCGCGCGCACTTGGCGGGCCTCCGCGAGCGTGGCCACCCCGAACGCGTCCGCCCCGTGCGCCTCCATCACCGGCACGCAGCGCTCGACGCCGTGGTTGTACGCGTCCGCCTTGACCACGCACACCAGCTCCGCCGAGCCGGCACGCCGTTTCAAAGCGGCGGTGTTGCGGGCGATTGCGTTGAGGTCAATGCGCGCGGACAGGATGTGCATGGTGCCCCATTGTGCACCCGTAAGCCGCCGCGGCCTACAGCAGGTGCACGACGCCGAGCAGGGTGAGCAGCGCGGCCACCGCCCACGTCGCCGCCGAGGACACGGTGCCCGGATTCGCGCGAGCCCAGTCGAACGCCCGGCCCGCGGCGCTGTCCGGGGCGCGGCGCACAAGCCCGACCAGCAGCGCGGCGGCGGTGGGCAGGGAGAGCGCTACCGTGGCGTAGAGCGGAATCGCGGCGTACCGGGCCGCCGCCCCCACCCCGGACGCGGACAGCAGCGCGAGCCCGCCGTAAAACGGCGCCGAGGTGGCGGACTGGATCACGCCGAGCACGAAGCCGGTGGCCACCGTGAGCGCCGACGGCGTGCGCAGCGGCCGCAAAATGCGTTCGACCAGCGCCGAATTATCGCCGCCACGCACCGCCAGCAGGGCAGTGACCACGCCGGTGGCGATGAGCAGAAGCCCGAAGATCGGCCCCTCCACCACCCGCTGCACCACAGGGCCGAGCCCGTCGAAGATGACCAGCATCACCAGCGCGAGCCCCGCCACGCCCAGCCAGTCGCCCGCGATCAGCAGCCCGGTCGTCGCGGCGTAGCGCCCCCCGCGCGGCGACACAATCCCAACCGCCGCGACCACCGCAATAAGTAGCAAGTTGATCGAGTCAATGAAAGCGAGGGAGAGCGCGCCGAGCACGCAAGCCACCCTAGACCATGCCCCAACGCGGGAAGAAGCCCCGCTTCTCCGCGGCTCCCGCGCCGCGCGATGAAGTAGACTCTCCCGCGTGTCTGCGAACTTGAAGCAACTTTCGGATCTGTCCAACCGCGGCCCGCACCACGTGATGGAGGGCGACCTCGGCTACACGGGTCTCCCGGGCAAGGTGTATGCCCCGGCTAAGGGGCGCGACCTGCCCGCAGTCGCCTTCGGCCACGACTGGCGCCGCGACATCAGCGCCTACGAGTCCACGCTGCGCCACCTGGCCAGCTGGGGCATCGTGGTGGTCGCGCCGGACACCGAAACCGGCCTGAACCCGGACCACCGAGGCTTCGCAGCGGACCTCGAGACGGCGCTGCAGATCGCTGCCGGTGTGCGCATCGGCAACGGCAACATCACCGTCTCCCCCAACAAGCTCGGCCTGGTGGGCCACGGCATGGGCGGCGGCGCGGCGGTGCTGTCCGCGGTGGACAACGAGAAGGTGGGCGCGGTCGCGGCAATCTACCCCTCCAACGTGGCGCCCTCCGCTGTGGAGGCTGCCCGCAACCTCTTCCTGCCGGGCCTGATCATCGGCCCCGGCGAGGACGCGGACGCGCTGTTTTCCCCCGGCAACCCGGCCAAGCTGGCGTACAACTGGGCGGGCAAGGCGGCCTACCGCACCGTGAAGAAGGGCGACCAGGAGGGCTTCTCCGAGGACAGCCTCGGTTGGCGCCTGCTGGGCCTGGGCAAGTCGGACCGCAAGAACCAAACCACGGTGCGCGGCCTGGTCACCGGCTTCCTCCTCCACCAGCTCGCCGACGAGAAGAAGTACGCGGCGTTCTCCGACCCGGAGGCCTCCGGCAAGAACGTCGAGTCCCTCACCGGAGACAAACTGGCCAAGGCCGCCGGCCTGTCGCGCGACAACAGCGCGTTTTCCCTGTTCTAGCCGCGCGTAGGCCGGTTAGCTGCTGGCGGGCCCGTATCCGCCGGGGCCTTCCCGCCGCAGCACGGATTGCACCTGCCCCTTCGAGCGGTCCTTGCGCCGCGGCATGCCGTATTCGCCGCGCGCCACCGGCATGGGCTGGCGCTGCGGATACATCTCGCGCGAAATCGCCTGCTGCTTCGCGGCGACCTCCATCTTGCGCTGCGTCTCCGCCACCAAGGCTTCAAAGTCCTGCATCCGCTTCGCCGTCCGGCGCTGATACATCTCTGCAAATTCCAGAAAGTCCACTACCACTGCCCCGCTTTCTTAATCCCCCACGTTGCGCTGCCTTTTCCTTCAATGCGCGCGTGCGCCCCAGAGCTTAGTGCAGGTTCGGGCCCTTTGCTTGTCGACGCCCCCTGCCCACCATTCCCCGCCCCCTGCGCCGCAACATGCGCCACCTTCTCCGCCGGCGGGGCGGGCTCCGGGACGCGTGCGAGCTCTGGCGGCGGGGCGGCAACCTGCTGTTGCGCTGGCACCGTGTCCGCCGGCGGCGGCGGCGCGGGGCACGGCTCACTCGGCGGCGGTGCGGGCGGCGCTGGCGGCGCGGGCGGCTCCCCACCGCCGCCCGGGCAGGCGAGGATCTCGTGGATGCGGTTTCGGAGGTGCTCGATGCCGCCCATCACGGCAGTCGCCCCACTTTGCGCCCACGGCCCGATGATCGTCCGCAACCCCTCCCCCGCGCCGGCCGTGCGGAACAGCTCCGCCACGCCGCCGTCGAGGCACCCGAGCGACGCGTTGACCGTCGCCTCGAGGGTGAAGTCGAACGTGATGGTGAGCCCGCGGCCCTCGGCGGCACCGCTCGGCCGCTGGGGCAGGCGCTCGCCCGTTGCCGCGCCGTCCACCCGGTTCGCGGGCGCCTCCGGTGCCGCGCCGTTCTCCCCCGGCGCCTGCACGGCCCCCGGCGCCTGCGGCTCAGGCCCAGCGCACCGGCAGAGCCTCTCGTACGAGGGGGCGCCGCCGGTGCGCGCCGGGGCAGCACCGGATCGGGCGGCGGCGTCGGCGGAGCCCGGCAGGTCGGTTCGGCTGGCCGCCGGCGGCACCGTCGTCGCCGCGGGGGCGGCGGGCGTCTGCGCGGATGTCACGCTCACGCCCGGCGCGCCACCGGGGCCCGGCACAGCTGGTGCCTGCGGCGTTTGCGGCACCTGTGGCACCTGCGGCACCGCCGCGGCCGGGGTCGTGCCCGCACCCGCCGCGGAAACCGGTGCCTGCGCACCGGCCGCGGCCTGCGCCGGACCAGCCGGACCAGCCTGACCAGCCGGACCAGCCGGGCCCGGGCACTCGGACACAGGCGCGGGGGCGGGGGGCGTGCCACCGGCTGGCGGCGCCACAGGCGGGCCGGCGGCGGGCGGGGTGACGCGGGTGCCGTCACCGGGCGGGTGCCCCGTGCAACGCTCCGTGCCCTCCGCGCTCTCCGCACCCTTACCGCCCTTACCGCCCTTACCGCCGTCATAGCCGACGGGCGGCGCCGGGCGCCGGCACGCGGCCGCGCCGATGCGCTCGGCGATGCGCCCGAGGATCGCGCGCACCGTCTCCACGCCGTCCTTTACCGCCTCGGCAGCCGCGCGCAGGCCCGCCACCGCCATCTCCGCCGCCATCTTCACCAGCTGCGGAACGCCTGCACCCAGCGTCATCCTCAGCAGCCGAAGTGGCGCCTCGAGGATGAGGCCGACGGCCACCGCCGTCGCGCCGAACACTTTGTCCACGGCGCGCGAGCATGCGCGCATCTGCTCGCCGGTGCCCCGCGCCTCGACGAAGAACTGCTGCTCCGCCTCCGCATCCCGCTTGTCGCGCGCGACCGCCCCGATGGAGGACAACCAGCGCCCGGCTGACGCGGGGTAGCAGGCCGCGGCGCCGTACTGGGCGGCGTCGAACTGGGCGGCGCCGAACCCCTCGTCGCCGAGATTGCGCGAGGCCCCGTTGAAGTCCCCCAGGTCCATGCCGCTGAAGTGGGAAAGGTGTTTACAGATATCGTCGCCAAGCAGGCGCGCCTGCGCCTTCGTCGACGCGCCCGCGCCCGGCGCGACCGTGACCAGGCGGCTCACCTCGGTAACCTGGCGGTGAAGCTGCGCCACCACCTCGTCCTTGGGGGCGCGCGACGCTACTGCGGTAATGATCACGCTCACAGCCCGCTCACCCCGCCGAGCTCACCGGCCGAATCGGCGTCGGCGCCCTCAACCACGTGCGAGAGCTCCACAATGCTGCGCCAATTCTGCGTGCGCACCGCGAGGAAATCGTGCGTGGCCTCGTGCAGCTCGTCGAGCGCCGCGGCGATGCGCGCGCCCTCCTGCGTAAAGCCCGCGCCGAACGCGGCGGGCGCAACCGGCACCCGGTTGCGGTCGAGTGCGCGGGCGGCGGACTCGTAGGCGTCAATAGCCGATCCGTAGTGCGCCCGCAGTTGCGTGGTGTCGAGGTCGGGCCCCTCGAAAGCGTCCATAGTCTCCCCCATGTGCTCGGGGCCGCGCGCGGCCCGGTCTGAAAACGGTTGCACGTATTCAGACTCCCCCAAGCACCCCCCGGTTCCATCGGCGGACGAAAAACTTTCCGCCCGCCCGGTCGGAGCCGGCGCTACACGGCGGCGACCACCGCGGCAAGGCGGCCCGCCACCTTGCGGGCGTGCTCTTCCTCGGCCGCCTCCACCATCACGCGGAACAGCTCCTCGGTGCCGGACGGGCGCAGCAGGACGCGGCCGGAATCCCCGAGCTCCGCCTCCGCCTGCTGGATCGCGGTCTGCACCTCCTCGGCCTCCATGATTGCCCCCTTGTTGGACACCGGCACGTTGATCAGCACCTGCGGCAGGACGGTCATCACGCCCGCGAGCTCGCGCAGCGTTTTCCCGGTTTCCGCCATGCGCGCCATCAGCATCAGGCCAGTCAGGGTGCCGTCGCCGGTGGTGGCGTGCGCGGGCACCACCACGTGCCCAGACTGCTCGCCCCCGAGCGAGTAGTCGCCGCGCCCCAGCTCCTCGAGCACGTAGCGGTCCCCCACCGCCGTCTCCTTGATCTCGATGCCGTGCTCGCGCATGGCCAGCTTCAGGCCCAGGTTGCTCATCACGGTGGCCACCAGGGTGTTGTCGTGCAAGGCGTTGCGCTCCTGCATGCCCGTGGCCAGGATGGCCATGATCTGGTCGCCGTCCACGATGGTGCCCTCCGCGTCCACGGCCAGGCAGCGGTCCGCGTCGCCGTCGTGCGCAAGGCCCAGGTCCGCGCCGTGCTCGACCACGGCCTGCTGGATCTGCTCCATGTGGGTGGAACCGGAGCCGTCGTTGATGTTGAAGGCGTTGGGCGTGTTGAAAATCGCGGTCACATCTGCGCCGGCGGCGGCGTACGCCTTGGGCGCCACGTCGGAGGCTGCGCCGTTGGCGCAATCCACCACCACCTTGATGCCGCTCAGGTCGGCGCTCACTGCCGCCTTCAGGTGCGCCAGGTAGCGGTCCTGCGCGTCGACCGCCTCCTCGATGACGCGGCCGATGGCGGTGCCGGTGGGGCCGGTCTCAGACAGCTCGTGCATGGCCGATTCGATCTCGTCCTCGAGATCGTCGGGAAGCTTCTTGCCCCCTGCCGAGAAGAACTTGATGCCATTGTCCGGCATGGGGTTGTGGGAGGCGGAGATCATCACGCCAATGTCCGCGCCGTAGTCGTCGGTGAGGAAGGCCAGCCCGGGGGTGGGGATCACGCCCACACGCAGCACGTCAACGCCTTTGGATGCCATGCCCGCCGCCATCGCCGCGGCGAGCATCTCGCCGGAGACGCGCGGGTCGCGCCCGATCAGCGCCATCGGCCGGCGCCGCCCGGAGGCCCGGTCGCGGGTGAGCACGGTCGCGGCTGCGGCGCCCAGCTTCATCGCCAGCGGCGCCGTCAACGCCTCGTTGGCCAGCCCGCGCACGCCGTCCGTTCCAAAAAGTCGAGTCATGGGTGTCCATTATGCCCGAGGGCTTTTGCTTCTCGACGCTCCCCTTCACGCCGCCACCCACCCCCGCACCAAACACCACCGCCCCCTGCGGGCACCGGAGGAGGTGCACGTAGGGGGCGGCGTGAGCGTGAGCGGATTAACGCTTGGAGTACTGCGGCGCGCGGCGGGCCTTGTGCAGACCAGCCTTCTTGCGCTCCACGGCACGGGCGTCACGGGTGAGCAGGCCGGCCTTCTTCAGGGTCGGGCGCTCCGCCGGGTTGTAGACGTTGAGTGCGCGGGCGATTGCCAGGCGCAGGGCACCGGCCTGGCCGGTCGGGCCGCCGCCGGCGATGTTGGCCTTGATGTCGAACTGGCCCTCGCGCTCAAGCAGCGTCAGCGGGGTCAGGATGTCCTGCTGGTGCAGCTTGTTGGGGAAGTAGTCCTCGAAGTCGCGGCCGTTGACGGTGATCTTGCCCTCGCCCTCGACGACGGTCACGCGGGCGATGGCGCGCTTGCGGCGGCCCACGGTCTGGATCGGGCCCTCGTGCAGCTGCGCCGGCTCGGCGGTCGCCGCAGCCTCAGTCTCGTCGACCTCGGGAGCGATGGCGTCACCGATGGTGTAGTTGAACTCCTCGGTCGCGGCGGTCGCAGCGTCGATGTCGGCTGCGTCGGCCACGAAGTCGTCGGCGACGTTGCCCTCGGTGTAGTTGTTCGGCTCGGTCATTACTGTGCCACCTGCTTAAACTCGTAGGTTTCCGGCTTCTGAGCGGCGTAGGGGTGCTCGGAGCCGACGAAGACGTGCAGCTTCTTGATTGCCTGGCGGGAGAGGCGGTTGTGCGGCATCATGCCCTTCACAGCCTCCTCGATCACGCGGTCCGGGCGCTCGTCGAGTGCGCGGCCCAGGGTCATGGACTTCAGACCACCCGGGTAGCCGGAGTGGCGGTAGCGCATCTCGCGCTCGCGCTTGTTGGACGAGATGTGGATCTTGTCGGCGTTGATCACGATGACGTGGTCGCCGGTGTCAACGTTCGGTGCGAACTGGGGCTTGTGCTTGCCGCGCAGCAGGTCTGCGACGGTGGAAGCGAGCTTGCCCAGCACCACGTCGGTAGCGTCGATGACGTACCACTGGCGGGTGATGTCACCGCTCTTCGGGTGGTAAGTAGACATGCATGACTCCTTTAAAGTCTGTCTAGTGGCTGCCGGCCATAGCGGTGTGCCCCGTCCATCCCCGTCGGCGGCCGGTGGAGACCCGGCGGGGGACGCGCTAGCCCGGGGTAACCCGGCCCGGCACGGCACACAGGGGTACGACTTTACGGCACCTCGCTGCTCAGCTCCAAAACGCAGCGCCCCGCCCGCCCGCGGTGGTGGCCGCGGAACGGGCGGGGCGCCGGTGGACCCCAGTGCGGGTTGCTAGCCCCAGCTGTTGGCGGCCGCCGTGTTCACGGCCATCATCTGGTTGTTGCCCTCCTCCACGGTGTCCGAGATCTGGTTGAGGATGCGGTTGAGGTCGGCCGCGGCCTGGTCCCACTTGGCCTGGTGAGCGCGGTAGCTCACGGCGGCCTCGCCCTCCCAGGAGTCGGTCATCGGCTTGATCATGTCCTTCAGGTCGGCGAGCTGACCGTCGATGCGGGACGCGGAGGAGCGGATGTCCGAGGCGGCGTTGGAGATCTGGGCGAAGTTGTACTTGATCTGCATGCGAGTGTGTCCTTTCGTGGGAGCGTTTTTGGCTAGAGCGCGAGGCCGGAGGTGGCGGCGAGGCGGTCGAGGCCCTCGGTGGTGGTCACGTCGGTGTTCTCGTAGTGCTTGGCGTTGTCGCGGATGTTGCCGGAGATGGAGGTCAGCGCTTCGGTGAGGCGGCGCTGGGCGTCGTCGTAGCGCAGCATCAGCTCGTCGAAGCTCTGCTGCGCGCGGCCCTCCCAGGACCCGCGGATTGACTGGGCGACGTCCTGGATGCGGTCGATCTCACGGTTGACATCGGCGTTGACTGCGTCCGCGTGGTCCGCGGTGGAGCGCATGACGTCGGCTTCGGTTGCGAATTGGCTCATGGTGATTCCCCCTCGAGGTTGAAACGGTTGAGAACAGCCGGACCGTTCAAGCGGTGAACTGTTCATGTATTTGACTGCCAAAACCGCCCCCCGGTTCCATCGGCGGCGAAAAAATTTTCTGCCCTTAAGAAACGGGCCGGTAGGAGGCGGAATCCATGGCCATGCGGCAGGTTGCCTGCTGCACCTGGGTGGGCGTCGTGCGCGTATGGCAGCCGACGAAGATCTGCCGGTTGCCGGCCGGCCACGTGCGCCACAGCACCTCCGAGCCGTCCCCGGGCAGCTCGCGGTACGTCAGCTTCTGCCCGTCCACGGCCACCAGCTCGGCCCCGGGGTCCGCCTCGAGGTCGCGCCGCAGCTGCTCGGCCATGGCCTCGGGCGGCAGGTTGTACAGCTCGTCCACCGCGATCTCGAGGCGGAAGTCCGGGTCGAGCCCGGTGGCCCGCCACAGCTCGCCGTCCGGCTCGAGGGTGAACCCCGCCGGCAGCTCCACGTGCAGGCCGTCGCGTTGGAGGACCACGGTTCGGGGAGGGGCTTCGTTGCTTGTCGACGCCTCCTCCACACCGCCATCCCCCTCAGCCGCCGCCCCACTCGCCATCGCCGCGGTTTGGGTAACCGTGGTCTCGGGCGGCGGCGCCGGGTCGGGCGGCGCGTGCAGCGTGCGCGTCGTCGCGGCCACGGCCACGGCGCACGCGGCGGCCGCGGCGGCCACCACGGCGGCCACGGCCCACACCGCCCAGTCGCGCCCGCCGGGCTCCTCGCCGGTGGGGCGGTGCAGTTCGAGAGCGGGGGAAGGTGGGTCGGGTGCGTCGACAAGCGAAAGCTCCTCGCAGGTCACCGCGATCCCCGAACCGGCGAGAGCGGCCTCGATCTGCGCGGCGCGCTCCGGCTCGGCGCACAGGTGCACCCGCGCGCCGGCGGTGTCTGGGCCGAGGGCGGTGCGGATCTGGGCCGCGATGTCGCGCGGCGACGGCGCGTCGAAGCGGTGCAGGTTCAGCGCGCCGGAGAACACGGTCGCGGTGTCGCTGGCGGTCACCCGCAGCTCGGCGCTCACAGCGCACTACCCGCCGGATAGGGCGCAGCAACCTGCACCGCGCCGACGATCTCCCCGCCCTGCACCAGGGTTGCGCGCCCGGGCGCGAGCGGGCCGGGGCGCACGCCGAACACGGTGCCTTCCTCGCGGGTGCCGTCCATCACCAGCACATCCGGGTGCGCGTCCTTCAGCGCGCCGAGGAAGCCCGAGAACAGCGCCCGGGACACCCCGCCGAACTTGCGGGCGCACACCACGTGCAGCCCGATGTCGCGCGCGTGCGGGAGCAGCTCGGTCACCTCGCGCAGCACCGGGTCGCCCACCAGGTCGAAGTCGTCGATGACCAGGTAGATATCCGGCCCCTGCCACCAGGAGCGCGCCGCGAGCTGCGCGGGCGACACGTCCGGCCCCGGCAGGCGGCCGCGCATCGTGGCCGCCAGCGCCTTGACGGCATCCGCGATCGCGCCGGCCTGCGCAGCGTAGAACGCCACCATCTCCTCGCCCGCTCGCCCGAGGTGGGCGCGGCGCGGGTCCAGGATCACCATGCGCGCCGACTCGCGCGGCATCGCCCCGACCGCCTCGATCGCGGCGGCGATGAAGGTGGACTTGCCCGCCCCGCTCGCGCCGATGGCCAGCGCGTGGCCCGACGCGCAGTAGACGGGTCCCAGGCGCGGCCCGCCCACCCCAATCGGGAGCCGGGGCGGGTCGCACAGCAGCCCCCGCACCTCGACGTGGGCCGGAAGCACCTTCAGCTTGGGCACCGACGGCTGGCCCGCGGTGGCGCGGGCGACGTGAGCGAGGTCCTCCGCGCTCGTGCGGGCGAACAGCACCATCTTGCCCTCCGGGCTCAGCCCGATTCCCGGGCGCGCGGGCAGGGCGCCCTGCGCCTTGCGGTCGATCAGCGAGTCCATGGGCTCGGTGAGCTTCAGCTCGAAGCGGGTGCCGATGAGATCGCGCACACCCGAGCGCACCGCGCTCCAGCGCTGGGTGGTCAGCACCAGGTGCACGCCGGCAGCCGGCCCGTCCGAGGCGATGCGGGCGAGCGGCTCGCGCAGGTCCTCCAGCTTGGAGTCGGGGGCGAGCAGCGCGTGCCAGCCGTCGACAAGCAACAGCGTCCGCCGCGCCGGGGGCTCGGCGGCGTCGATGAGGGCGAGCACCTCGTCCACCACGCGGCGCACGCGCTCCTCGTCGCCGCGCGCCGCGGTGCCGGCCACGTGCGGCAGCACCTCGAGGCCCGCCAGCCCGCCGCTGCCGGCGTCGATGGCGTAGATGGCCACGCTGTCAGTTGGCTGGGTCAGCGCCACCGATGCGGCGAGCGTGCGCAACGCCTCCGACTTGCCCGTCTGCGGCGCGCCCGCGATGGCCACGTGCCCGCCGGCCGCGGCCAAGTCGATGCACAGCGTGTCCTGGCGCTGGTAGTACGGCTCGTCGAGCAGGCCCACGGGGACCTCGAACTCACCTTCGGGCGCGCGCTGGTGCACGGCGTGCAGGCCCAGGGCCTTGGGCAGGGGCGGCAGCCACACCTTGTGCGCGCGCATCCCCTCCGCCTCGGCGAGCGCAGCGGTGACGCGCACCACCGCATCGAGCACCGTGACCGAGGGATCCTCCACCACGGTCTCGTCGCGGGCCTTCTCGCCGGCCGCATCGAGGGCGAGCTGCTCCGCGTCCCACCACGTGAACTCGCGCACCTCAGCCAGCGGTGCGGGCGAGGCACCCGCCACCCGGCGCGGCAGCGGACCGGAGACGTAGGCCGCGCGGAAGCGCACCAGGTCCGGCGACGCCGCCTTGAGGTAGCCGGACCCCGGCTCGCCCGGCAGCTCGTAGGCGTCCGGCACGCCAAGTACCTGGCGCGACTCGGCGGCGGAGAACGTCTTCAAGCCGATGCGGTAGGACAGGTGGCTGTCCAGGCCGCGCAGCTTGCCCTCCTCCAGGCGCTGCGACGCGAGCAGCAGGTGCACCCCCAACGACCGCCCCAGCCTGCCGATGGCCACGAACAGGTCCGCAAAGTGCGGGTGCTGGGACAGAAGCTCCGAGAACTCGTCCACAATCACCATCAGCGCCGGCAGCGGGGCCAGCGGCTCGCCGGTGTCCGCGTGCGCCGCCCCCGCGAGGCGGGCGGCGGTGTAGTCGGTGATGTTGGCGTAGTTGCCCGCCTTGCGCAGCAGCTCCTGGCGACGGTGCATCTCCCCGGAAAGCGCGTCGTACATGCGCTCCACCAGCACCGCCTCGTCCTCCAGGTTGGTAATCACCGCCGAGGTGTGCGGCAGCCCCTCGCAACCAAGGAAGGTGGCGCCCCCCTTGAAGTCCACCAGCACCAGGTTCACCTCATCAGGCGAGTGGGTGGCGGCCAGCGCCACCACGAGCTCCCTGAGCAGCTCGGATTTGCCGCTACCCGTCGCCCCGATGCACAGCCCGTGCGGGCCCGCGCCGCCGTGCGCCGCCTCCTTCAGGTCCAGGTACACCGCCCGGCCGTCCGGGGTGGCGCCGATCGGCACGGTCAGGCGCTGGCGGGTGCCCTCGCGGCCGGGCCAAAGACGCGCCGCGTCCCCCGGCGCCGCGGGCCCGCCCCCGTCGATCCCAGGCAGCTCGCCCAGGCGGTCCAGGCCGAGGATGGACAGCACGCCGCCGCCCTCCCCCGCTCCCGCGCGCTCCGGGCGCCGGTAAAACGCCAGCCGGCGCGCCACGTAGGCGGCCTCGGCCTCGGCGAACGCGTCCGGAACGCCGAGGCGCTCCGGCCCACGGGCGGTCAGCGCCACCAGCTCGTCGGCGCACACCAGGTGGAACGCGTCCTCGTCGCCGCAGAAGTCCGGGTCCGGGTGGAAGGTGATCACGCAGTCGCTCTCCTGCGCCGCGATGGCCGCGGCCACCGCGTGGGAGGGCGACGCCTGCTGCGGGGAATTGGGCTGCAGGGAGGCGTCGACAAGCGAAATGCGAAACTCGGCGCGCTCCGGCGAACGCGCGTGCGGCAACCACTTCACCCACCCGAACCCCGTGCGCGAGGCGTCGATGCCCACCAACTCCGGGCCGTGGAAGAACGCGAGCTGGCACGCGATCGAGCGCGCCACCTCCGCCGCGCGCGGACCCGCCAACGTGACGGCGGGAAAAGACGCGAGCTGCACCACAATCGGCATCCCGTGCACCGCGCCCACCGCCGCAACCGTGCGGCGCAGGCTCACGGCGCACACCGGGTCCAGGTCCTCCGGGGAGCCAGGCTCGTCCACCTCAACCGGCGTGCACAGCGCCGCCGCGCCCTCCCCCACGCGCACCTGCAACGCCTGCGGGTCCGCCCCGGCGCGCTCCCACACCCGCTCAGTGGCGGTACCGGTGGCCAGAGCGCCCGGCGCGGGGTGGAGGTACGTGAAGTGGGCGCGCTGGCGGTCCGCGTTCGCCCGCGCGCGGCCGGCGAGGGCGTCGAGGTGGCGCAGGTAGACGCGCCGCGTCTCGTCAATATCCCCCTGCTGCTCGGGCGGGTTGAACATGGCCACCAGGCCCACCAGCATCATCAGCGGAAACACCAGCATCATGGGGCTGACCCCGCGGCCGGAGAGCGCCATCAACGCCATCACCGCGCCGATCGCCACCACCATCACCACCGGGATGACAATGCGGATGATCGGCACCGGCGGGGCCCTCTGCGCCCCCGGCACCCCCCCCCCGCGCAGCGCCCCCGCGGGCCGCGGCGGCGCGCCGTCCGCGGGCTGCTGCGCCGCCGGTGCAATAACTGGGTTGTAATCGAGTCCGAGCATGGTGGTCGCCCGCCCCTCACGTGATCCGCGCGCCGTGCACCCCGCGGACGCCGACTCCCCCGAGCCGGACCCCCTCCCCGCGGGCAGCGTGCGCCTGGGATTCTAGGCCAGCGCGGCGCCGGTGTCGCCTCAACCGGCCGAGTAGACGGCGCAGACGCGGTGCGCCATACTGGTGCCCACAGCGCGGCGAAACGGGGGTCCGCGCCGCACGAACCGGGGGTTTTCCATGGCTGCTGCGTCAGCCCACCACGTTGTCCGCGTCACCGTCCGCCTCAGCGCGGGCGCCGTCCACCGCGACATCGACGTGTCGCTGCCAACCGCGTCCACGCTCGCCGAGGTCCTGCCCGAGCTCAGCCGCATGATCGACGTCCCGCGCGTGGACCGGCCGTGGTGCGCGTCCACCGCGGCCGGCTCGCCGCTTGATATGCACACGCCGCTGCATGAGCTCAGGCTTTTCGACGGCTCCCTCATCACCTTCCACCCCGCCGAGCCGCCCGCGCCGCCCGTGGTGCGCGACGCCGCCGAATCGCTCACCGCAGTGGCGGCCGGTGCCCGCGAGGTCCGCGGCCTCGACGCCGCCGCGGGGCTCGCGGGCGCGGCCTGCGCCGGCGTTGTGGCCAGCCGGTTCGCGGACGGCCCGGCGGCGCTCCCCGTCTCGTTCGCGGTGGCGGCGCTGTGCGCGCTCGCCCTGGCCGGGGCGGCGAGATCGCGCGCCGTGTTCTCCGCCGCGCCGCTGGCGGCGGGCGCGGCCGCCGGGGCGTGGGTGGCGGGGCCGCGCGCCGAGTGGCTCTCCCCCGCCGATCCCGCGCTGGGCGTGCTGGCGGCGGCGCTCGTGGCCACCGCAGCCGTAGCCGCCGGGGCGTGGATGCGGCTCGTCGGCCCGGCCGCGGTGGCGCTGCACCTCACCTGCGCGCTGCTGGCCTCCGCCGCGGCGGCCGGCGCCTGGTTTCCCGCCCCGACCGCGCCAGCCGCGATCGCAATCCTCGCGGGGTTATTCCTGGTCATGGCCACGCCGTCCGTGGCCACCCGGGCCGCCGGGCTGGCTATCCCCCGCATCCCCACCGCCGGCGAGGAGTTCGCCCACGCGGACGGGTACCAAGCGGACGTGGACGAGCGCAGCGCCCGGGCGGTGCGCATCGCCGCTGCCGTCTCCGCGGGCGTGGCCGGGTGCCTCATCCCCGCCTCCGCAGCGCTCGCCTTCGCGGCCGCGCCGAGCGGGTGGGCGTTCGCGCTGCTGCTCAGCACCGCCGGGGCGCTGGCCCTGCACGCCCTGCGCCAGCACTACCCGGTGCCCCGGGCGGCGCTCGCCGCCGCCACGCTGTGCGCGGTGGCGGGGTGCGCGGTGATCGCCGCGCGGCCCGGCGCGCACCCCGCCTTGGCGGTGATCGCTGCCGGCGCGGCGGCGCTGATGGGCACCGCCCCACTGTGGGCGACGCACCTACCCAAGCTGGAGCCCACCACGGTGGTGTGGTTCGAGCGGGCCGAGACGGCGGCCATCATCGCCGCGGTCCCGCTCGCCGTCCACCTCACCGGCGTGTTCGCCGCGATTCGGGGGCTGTGATGCGCCGCGCCGCCCGCCTGCCCGCGCTGGCACCGGCGCTGGCACCGGCGCTGGCGCTCGCGCTGACCCCGCCCGCCGCGCGCGCCCAGGAGCTCCCCGCCGCCGAGGACGCCTGCGCCATGCCCGCGCGCGTCGCCGCCGCCGACCTCCCGGCTCCGGACCCGCAGCTCGCGCAGCTGCGCCGCTTCGCCACCGGGGCCGGGGTGCGCGTGGCGGTGATCGACACGGGCGTCGCCCCAAACCCGGAGCTGCGCCGCCTCACCCCGGGCATCGATCTCGTTGACCCGCAGGCGCCGGACCCGCTGTTCGACTGTGACAGCCACGGCACCGTGGTCGCCGGCGTGATCGCGGGCGCGACCCGCGGCATCGCCCCGGACGCCGAGATCCTTTCCATCCGCCAAACCTCCATGCGCGCCCGCCAGGCTGGTAACTCCCCGGGCGGCGCCGGGTCGCTGCAGACCCTGGCGGACGCCATCCACTTCGCGCTGGACCAGCGCGCCCGCGTGATCAACGTCTCCGTCGTCTCCTGCCTGCCGCCGCAGCTGGCGGGGCGGGTGGACATGGGCCCGATCCGGGCGGCGCTCGCCCGCGCGGAGGCGGAGGGTGCGCTGGTGGTGTCGGCGGCGGGCAATGCGTCGGAAAGCTGCGAGCCCGGCTACACCGTAGTGCCCGCCCACGAGCCCACGGTGCTCGCGGTCGGCGCGCGCGACGGGGACCACAGCATCGCGGCGTACTCCCTGCCCGTGCCCGGCCCGTCCGTCTCCGCGCCCGGGCTGGTGGAGGCGGCGCTGGCCTCCGACGGCTCCGGCTGGGCGGGCGGCACCGCGGGCGGCACGGGCCCCCAGAACACGGTGCAGCCGTACATCGGCACCAGTTTCGCCGCCCCCGCGGGCTCCGGCGCGGCCGCCCTGCTCATCCAGCGCTACCCGCACCTTTCGCCCGCGCAGTTGCGCGCCCTGATCCGCGCAGCCGCCCAGCCGGGCGGCGCCGCGGTCGAACCCCTCGCCGCGGTGGAGCAGCTGCCGCCCGCTGCGATCGCCCCGCGCCAGTTAGCGGTTGGCACCAAGCCCGCACTGGAGTCGGCCGCGCCCGCCCGCTGGTTGCGGCTTGCCGCCGGGCTCGCCCTCCTCGCCGCGTGCGGGGCTTTTGCTTCCCGACGCCCCTAGTACGCCGGCGCCAACGCCGCCTCCCGCGTCAACTCCTCGCCCTCGGGCAGCAACGACAGGACGGTCCAGGGCACCTCGTCGGTCCGCGCCGCGCCGACGGCGGCGAGGGTGTCCGCGTCCGGCACCGGGTGGCGGATTCCCGCCGCCGACACCACATGGAAGCCGTGGCCGGAATCCACCGCGACCGCACCCGCGCGCAGGCCCGCGAAGTGGGTGGCGGCGCCGTCGCCGGGCAGCTCGACGGCCCCCGCCGCCGCCGCGTCGAGCGGGGCGGACGCGCCCTCGCCCTCCGGGCCCGCGCAGACGGCGCGCTCGCCGGGGTCCACCCACCGCGGGACGTCGGCGGGCAGCCGCAGGTCGAGCGGCGGGTCCAGGTCGGGGTAGGCGGCGAGCTCGGCGGGGTCGGTGTCTTTGACGGGGGTTGGTGGGAAGGTGGCGTCGATAAGCAATTGCCCCTGCAAGGCCGTCACGGGCTGCACCGCCGCGCCGACGAGGATCCACCAGCCGTCGCCGGTGCGCAGCACGCGCGGCGGCGGGGACGGCAGCGCGAACGGCGGCTGCTCGCGCACCGCGTTCAGGACCTGCGCCGGCGGGCGCCAGCGCGGGGTGGACGCGTCGATGCCCAGCGCCCGGCGCATGAGGCGGCCCGCGGGATCATCCGCGCTGGGCAGCTGGGTGCGACCCGCCGCGGTGACCACCCACTCGCGGCCGTCCGCGGCGGCGAGCACCGCCTCGTCCCCGGCCAGCTCGGCGGGCGCGTCGCCGGCGCGCACCACCACCCGCGCGCCAGCGGCACAGACGGACCACGCCTCCGGGCCCGACTCGGCCGGGGCGAACAGGCTGGGCGCGGCCGGGATGCCCACGGGCACGCCGCGGGCCTGGGCGGCGAGGAACTCGTCGCCGGCGCGCTCGGGATCCGCCGGGGCGCCCGTGATCAGGCGCGCGGAGGTCAGGTTGGTCACCGGGTGCAGCGCGTCCCCGGCGCGCACGTAGAGGGTGCCGTCCGCCGCGCGCAGGATCGGCGCGTCGCCGGGATCCGGGTTGGGCCGCATCCAGGCGAATAGGCCCATCACGCCGGCAATCATCGCCACGGCGATCAGGCCGAAGATGGTGGCGCGGCGCCTCGACCCCAGCGGGTCGTGGATCATGCGCACGTCGCCGAAAATCAGTCCGTGCTCGACGCGGCGGCGCATGAACCTGTGCCCCGACACCTGCGTCTTTGTGGTTGGCAGAAGCTTCGCCATCACGTACCCTCCCCCGAGTGTGCTGCGCACAGCCTACAACGCCAGCGGCGCGCCCGCCCGTTTAGCCGGCGGAGGCGGGCGCGCTGAGCTCGGTGAAGTCGTCGGAGCCGTGGCGCACCG
The DNA here is from genome assembly GCF_900078305.2 of Corynebacterium bouchesdurhonense. Classification (GTDB taxonomy): domain Bacteria; phylum Actinomycetota; class Actinomycetes; order Mycobacteriales; family Mycobacteriaceae; genus Corynebacterium; species Corynebacterium bouchesdurhonense. The sequence continues at coordinate 875,673 of NZ_LT546028.1, read as the reverse complement.
CGTCGCGCTGCAGCTCCTTCAGCTCGTCTGCGCTGAACGCACTGTTGACGGCGAAGATGACCGTGTCGCCCTTGCGGTAGACGGGGGTTACGCCGCGCGTGAGCCACAGCCCCCGCTCGAGCTCCAGGTGCGGGCGCTGGAACGCCCAGAAGGGGCCGGGGCTGACGAGGTAGAAGCGCACGTCGAGGTCCCGCGCGGCCTCGTCCGCGATATTGCTTGCCGACGCCTCCCCGCGCACACCCTCACCGAGGAAATCCGACGCGTCGGCGAGGATGCTGAACTTCGCCCCCGGGTAGCCCACCGGGCCCAGGTAGTGGCGGGTGAGCGTGGGTACGCCGTTGTAGGCGTAGATCCAGGAGTGGCCGTCCGCCGGGTCGCCCATGGTGTAGCCCTCGTACGCGGCGGGCTGCGAGCCGAGCCAGTTGAAGGCGGCGAGGTCCTCCTCGGTGACCATGCGACCGCCGTCGCGCGACCCGAAGTAGGCGTGCTGCGCCCCCGCGGTAGCCGCGTCGCGCACGGCCGGCACGGCCCAGGCGCCGACGCCCAGCGCCACCACGACCGAGGCGCCGGCCGTGATGCGCCTGCCCACAGCGCTGTCCTTGCGGGCCGCCACGGGTGCGAGCAGGATGGCCCGCAGCATCACCGCCACGGCGATGGCGGCCGCCGCGTAGACGCACATCACCACCGGCAGGATGAGCCGGTGCTGCGTGTTGTAGTGCAGGTTGCCCACGGCCGAGAGCAGGTCGCCCCAGGTGCCGCCCACCGGCGTGACGGCGTTGGCGGCCACGCACACGCTCACCGCGTAGAACAGCGCCGGCCACACCTGGCCGCGCCAGAGGATGAGCGCGAGCGCCCCGAAGCCCGCCAGCCACAGCAGGATCGTGGGGTCGAAGTCTGGGAAGAACTCGGCCACGTGGCGGGTGTCCATGAAGAAGGTGGAGTGCCAGCCGTCGGTGTTCTCGGCGTTCTCCGCCGCCTGCCAGCCGGAGACCTCCTCGGCCTGCTCGGAGCCGGCCAGCAGCTGGGGCAGGAAGGCCAGCGACGCCCCGAGCGCGGGGACCGCCAGCCACAGCGTGTCCGCGAGGCGCCCGCGCTCCGGACGCACCAGGGTGGACGTGAGCCAGCTCAGCGCCACCGCCAGCACCACCACGGTGGCCGATGACGGGTGCACCGTGAGCACGCCCAAAAAGCCGAGGGCCGCGGGCAGCGCCGCCGCGTGCCGCCCAGGCACGCTCAGGAACAGCCAAACCACGATCCCGGTCATGGCCATGGCGAACAAGAAGGGCCACATGCCCACGTAATCCGAGATCCACAGGAACTGCGGCGCCGCGTAGATGCCCACGGCGGCGAGCCCTGCGCCGATCTGCGCGGTCAGCCCCCGCGAGCGCATGAACGCCAGCACCAGACACCCCATGGAGATGGGCAGGGCCAGCGCCGGTAGCACGGCCTGCGCGATGTTCAGGGCCGGGATGGGCTCCAGGCCCGCCGCCTCCGCAAACAGTGCGATGCCGGCGTGGTAGCCCACCGGGTACAGCGACGCCGCGTGCGTCTCAGGGTTCTGCAGCTCGCCCATGCGCGTCGCCGAGGCCACGCCGGTTTCCATGATGAATCGCACCGCGTTGGCGTGCCACTGCACGTCCCAGCCCTGCACGATGTTCCAGGTGCCGTGGGGCACCCGCAGCTGCCACTGCAGCCGGTTGTTCGCGCCCATCCAGGCGCCGACGGCCATGCCTGCGGTGGGCAGGACCCAGGAGGCGTCGGCAAGCCTGGCCCTGAATCCGCCGGGGAAGAGCGCCTCGCGCCACCCAGCGGCGCCCCGCGAGCGCGCCCGGCGGGCGAACGCGTAGCGCCACGCGGCGGCGAGCCCCAGCGCCATGGCAAGGCTCACCCCGTACGTCCACAAGGTGAATCGCGCGCTGGTCAGCCCCCACAACCAACCGCCCATGCCGATCACGCCGAACGTGACGGGCAGCGCCGCCCACAGCGCCTCGCCGCCGCGCATGCCGGCCACCCACGCAATGAGGAACCCGGGCACCAGGAAGAAGGCGACGGCGAACCAGGCGGCGGCAATCGCGCTCATCTCGCCTCCTGTCTCCGGTTGCTGCGTACCGCAAGCATTCTATTGCCTCCCCACCCGCGCGGGCGCACCCGTGCCGCCTAGAGGCTGCGGCGGTCCCGCGTCACCTCCACGCGCGCCGCCAAATCCTCATCCCGCGGGTAGTCCACGCCGGCAAGCGTCAGCCCCTTCGCCGGCGCCAGCTGCACCGAGGGGTCGCGCGACGTCTTCTCCAGCAGCGCCAGCGCCCACGCGAGGTCGCGGCGGCCCTCCCCCACCGTCAGGCACGCGGCCGTCATGGCGCGCACCATGTTCCAGCAGAACGCGTCCGCGGTGATCTCCGCCTCGTACAGGTCCGGCTCGTGGGGTGTGGAGGCGTCGCGCCAGCGAAAGGCGTGCAGCTCGCGGATGGTGGTGGCGTGCTCGCGCGGCTTGCAAAAGGCGGCGAAGTTGTGCAGGCCCACCAGCGCGTCCGCCACCTGCTGCGCGGCGGCCAAGTCCACCGGTTTGCCCCACACGGCGGTGTCCCGCGCCCGCGTGGGTAGCGCGCCGGCGGGATGCGTAGTCACCCTGTACGTGTAGTGGCGGGAGAGTGCTGCAAAGCGGGCGTCGAAAAGCAAAGGCACCTCCCGCACTGCGAAGACCCGCACGTCCGGTTCGAGGAGCTTTGCTAATCGACGCACAAGAGCACCCGCATCACCCCGAAGCGACCGCTGCTCCAAACTCGCGCGGGGGATGTCGGCGTGGGCGACCTGGGCGGAGGCGTGGACACCGGCGTCCGTGCGCCCCGCCACCGTGAGCGAGACCGGGGTGCGGAGCACTAGGGTGAGCGCGTCCTCGATCTCCGCCTGCACCGTGCGCACGCCCGAGGTCTGGCGGGCCCAGCCGTGGAAATCCGTGCCGTCGTAGGCGATGTCGAGGCGGATGCGCACCGTGTCCGTGTTCATTGCCCAGGCAGTGTACCCACACCGCGTACCCACACCGCGTACCCACTCCGCGTACCCCACCCCCCGGCGGGCCGGAAATGCGAAGAGCGCCCCGCCGCACGAATGCGGCGGGGCGCTTCGGCCCGGTAGGAGCTCGCTGGGGCGCTGGGCGCGCTGCGAGCGCCGGACTACTTCTCCTCGGTGGTCTCCTCGGCCGGAGCCTCGGTGGCCTCGGGGGCCTCGGGGGTCTCGACAACCTCAGTGGTCTCCTCGGCCGGAGCCTCGGCGGCCTCGGGAGCCTCGACAACCTCGGTGGTCTCCTCGGCCGGAGCCTCGACCTCAGCAGCGGCCTGCGCCTCGCGGGAAGCGGCGGCGCGGGCGGTGCGGGTGGCCTCGGAAGAGACGGTCTCCTCGGTCACCAGCGAGATCTGCACCATCGGGGCGTTGTCGCCGGAACGGTTCTCCAGCTTGATGGTGCGGGTGTAGCCGCCGTCGCGGCCCGCAAACAGCGGGGCCAGGTCGTTGAACAGGTGGGCAACGATGGCCTTGTTCGGCAGCTCAGCGGCCACAGCGCGGCGGTCAGCCAGGGTGCCGCGCTTCGCCTTGGTAATGAGCTTCTCGGCGTAGGGGCGAAGCATCTTCGCCTTGGCCTCGGTGGTCTTGATTGCACCGTGCTCGAACAGGGACTGGGCCAGGTTGGACAGAATGTGCTTCTGGTGGCTGGCGGACCCTCCGAGACGGGCACCCTTCTTCGGGGTAGGCATGTTCGTACTCCTCGTGTGCGATTAGTTGAGCGCGTGCTCAGTGTGGTTACTCGGTCTCTTCCGCGCTGGTGTCAACGTAGTCGCCGGTCTCAGCGTCGTAGCCCTCGATCTGGGTCGGGTCGAAATCTTCCGGGGCGTCCTTCAGAGTCAGGCCCAAGCTGGCGAGCTTGATCTTGACCTCGTTGATGGACTTCTGGCCGAAGTTGCGGATGTCCAGCAGGTCGGACTCCGTGTACTCGGCCAGCTCGCCGACGGTGCTGATCTCCTGGCGCTTGAGGCAGTTGTAGGAGCGCACGGAGAAGTTCAGGTCCTCGATGGGCATGTTGTAGGCGGCGATGTACTCCGTCTCTTGCGGGGACGGGCCGATCTCGATGCCCTCGGCGGCCGTGTTCAGCTCGCGCGCCAGGCCGAACAGCTCCACCAGGGTGGAGCCTGCGGAGGCCAGGGCGTCGCGGGCAGACATGGAGTTCTTGGTCTCCACGTCGATGATGAGCTTGTCAAAGTCGGTGCGCTGCTCAACACGGGTCGCCTCAACCTTGTAGGCGACGCGGGTGACCGGGGAGTAGATCTGGTCGACCGGGATGCGGCCGACCTCTCCGCCGGAGTTGGGCATGGCCGGGACGTAGCCGCGGCCGCGCTCGACAACGAGCTCCATCTCGAGTCGGGCCTGCTCGTTGAGCGACGCGATGTGCAGCTCCGGGTTGTGGATCTGCACGTCCGCCGGCGCGTCGATGGCGGCGGCGGTGACATCGCCCGGGCCCTCAACGTTGAGGTACATAACCACCGGCTCGTCGGAGTCGGAGGAAAGCACCAGATCCTTGACGTTGAGGACGATCTCAGAGACGTTCTCCTTCACGCCGTTGATCGTGGTGAACTCGTGGAGCACACCGTCGATCTTGATGGAGGTCACGGCCGCGCCCGGGATGGACGACAGCAGCGTGCGGCGCAGGGAGTTGCCCAGGGTGTAACCGAAACCGGGCTCGAGCGGCTCGATGACGAACTTCGAGCGGTTGGTGTCGATGTACTCCTCGGTCAGTTGAGGGCGCTGAGAGATGAGCATGAACTTCTCCTTTTTCGGCAACCACTATTTGATGCCGGTCGGGATGGATGTGTGGAAGATTTCGCAGGGCTCGTTGCTTTTCGACGCAACCTTGGAAGAGACTGCGAGACACTGCGGGATACTGCGCGGTTCGAAGCGACCGCGGAAGAAATCCGGGGTTACTTCGAGTAGAGCTCGACGATGAGCTGCTCCTGCAGGGGCACCTCGATCTGAGCGCGCTCGGGCAGCTGGTGCACGAGGATGCGCAGGGTGTCCGGAACGACCTGCAGCCAGGCCGGGACTACTGCGTCGAGCAGGTTGTCCTGAGCTTCTTCGAACCACAGCATCGAGCGGGACTTGTCGCGCACGTCGATGATGTCGTACTGGGTGACCTTGAAGGACGGGACGTCCACAGCCTTGCCGTTGACCGTGAAGTGGCCGTGGGACACAAGCTGGCGTGCCTGGCGGCGGGTGCGGGCCAGGCCTGCGCGGTAGACGACGTTGTCCAGGCGGGACTCCAGCAGGATGAGCAGGTTGTCGCCGGTCTTGCCCGGGAGGCGGTTAGCCTCCTCGTAGTAGCGGCGGAACTGCTTCTCCATCACGCCGTAGGTGAAGCGGGCCTTCTGCTTCTCCTGCAGCTGGAGCAGGTACTCGGACTCCTTGATGCGGGCGCGGCCAGCCTGCCCCGGGGGGTAGGGGCGGCGCTCGAAGGACATGTCGCCGCCGACGAGGTCGACGCGGAGGCGACGGGACTTACGGGTAGCAGGGCCGGTGTAACGAGCCATGTCTAGTTACCTCTTTCCTTTCAGCCTGTTAAACGCGACGACGCTTCGGCGGACGGCAGCCGTTGAACGGCTGCGGCGTCACGTCGGAGATCGAGGACACCTCCAGGCCGGCGGCCTGGAGCGAACGGATGGCGGTCTCGCGGCCGGAGCCCGGACCCTTGACAAACACGTCGACCTTCTTCATGCCGTGCTCCATCGCCTTGCGGGCGGCGTTCTCGGCAGCCATCTGCGCGGCGAACGGCGTGGACTTGCGGGAGCCCTTGAAGCCGACGTGGCCGGAGGAGGCCCAGGAGATCACAGCACCGGACGGGTCCGTGATGGACACGATGGTGTTGTTGAAGGTGGACTTGATGTACGCGTGGCCTGCGGCCACATTCTTCTTGACGACGCGACGCCCGCGGCGCGCGCCGGAACGAGTCTTCGGAGGCATGTGTTACTTCTTCTTTCCTGCGATGGTCTTCTTCGGGCCCTTGCGGGTACGCGCGTTGGTCTTGGTGCGCTGGCCGCGAACCGGCAGACCGCGGCGGTGGCGCAGGCCCTGGTAGGAGCCGATCTCAATCTTGCGGCGGATGTCAGCCTGCACCTCGCGGCGCAGATCGCCCTCCACCGTGTAGGAGGACTCGATCGCGTCACGCAGTGCGGACAGCTGGTCGTCGCTCAGATTGTCCGTGCGCAGGTCGGGAGAGATACCGGTCTTCTCGAGCAGTTCCTTCGCTCGGGTCGGGCCGATGCCGTAGATGTAGGTGAGTGCGATCTCCATGCGCTTGTTGCGCGGCAGATCAACACCTGCAAGACGTGCCATGTGGTCACGTTCCTTTCGGGTTGTTACGGTGGTTTTCTCCCTACCCGTCCACGCCAAGCAACGCTTTGTCCGGGCCGTGCCGGAGGATGGGTTGTGATTTCGCGCGGCTCTGGCCACCGTGGCCGGAGGTAGGCGGCGCGGCCGGGCTGGCCGCGTCTGGGTAAGGAGGCGAAAAGCTACTTACTTGTAGCGGTAGGTGATGCGGCCCCGGTCCAGGTCGTACGGGGAGAGCTCCACGATGACCCGGTCCTCGGGGAGGATGCGGATGTAGTGCTGGCGCATCTTGCCACTGATGTGGGCGAGAACCTCGTGCCCGTTGTCGAGCTCGACACGGAACATCGCGTTCTTCAAGGGCTCGACGATGCGGCCCTCAACCTCGATTGCGCCTTCTTTTGCCATACACTCCACTTCCTACAGTGCCCGCGCATTTGCGCAGGTACTTAACGTTTTTCCACCAATTGCTACGTGGCACCGCACCCGGAAGCCCGGCTTCTGGAGCAGCACCAACGGGAAACTTTATCCAACTACCAGCAAAAAGACAACCCAGTACCACACGGGCACTGGGTTGACGGGGATCGGCGCGCGCCGGCTAGAACACGTACACCTTGTCGCCGTACTGCAGATCGTTGAAGTAACGGACCGCGTCGTTGTGGTACAGGTGGATGCACCCGTGGGACATCACGTACGGATCGCCCTCGTGGAAGGCGATGCCGTTGTTGGTGAAGTAGACGGAGTACGGCATCGGGGCGTTGCCAAACTCCCAGGAGATCTCGTCCTTGACCTTGCGGTTGACGTAGAAGGTGCCGCGCGGGGTCTCGTACCCCACGCGGCCGGTGCTCACCTGCACCGGGCCGTAGTAGATCTGGCCGTTGTTTTGCAGCCAGGACTTCTGGTTCTTCAGGTCGATGCAGGCCTTCGCGTCGGCCGGGCACGGGTTCGCTCGCGGTGCCGGCGCGGGTGCCGGGGCCGGAGCCGGAGCCGGCGCCGGTGCCGGGGCGGGAGCCGGCTTGGGCGTGCGCTCCGCGATCAGGCCGGGGAAGAAGGCCTCCACAGTCTGGTCGATGCCTGCCTTCGCCTGCGCCGGGGCCTGCGGTCCGAACACGGACAGGGCGTCGGCCTGCTGGCGCAGGGTGTTGCGGGTGTTCCAGGCGGCGTCGCGCGCGGCCTGGTTGTTGCTGGAGCCGAGGCCCGAGAGCTGCTCGGTTACCTGGGCGTTGAAGGCGTCAATGCCGGAGGACAAGCCAGCAACACTCGGGGCGGCCTCAGCCGCTCCCGGGTGAGCGGCCAGCGATGCGACGACGCCGAGGCCGGCAGCGACGGACGCAGCTCGGCGCTTCCACGGGGACGGCTTCGCGTGACGGGGAGTGTAAGACATGCGTCGAAGTATAGCCCCCATGCAACGCACCGCATATATGGAAACGCCTCACAGGTTTTCGCAGGCGTTCGTTACGTGCGCGGCGTGAGGATGCGCGGCCCGCCGGCGGTGGCCGCCACCGTGTGCTCCCAGTGGGCCGCCGGGGAGCCGTCGACGGTGACCACGGTCCACTCGTCCTCGAGCACCTCCGAATCCACCTCGCCGCCGAGGATCAGCATCGGCTCGATGGCCAGCACCGACCCCTCCTGGATGAGCGGCCCGCGGTGGGGCCGGCCCTCGTTGGCCAAAAACGGCTCCTCGTGCATGGTGCGCCCGATGCCGTGGCCTCCGTAGCCGTCCAGAATGCCGAGCTCAACCCCGAAGCGCTCCTCGGCCTCGCGGGTGGCCACCTCCAGCGCGTGGGAGACATCGGTGAGCTTGTTGCCGGGCACCATCGCCTCGATGCCGCGCGCCAGCACCCACTCGGTGGCGTCGTTCATCTTCGCCACCGCCGGGTCCAGCTCGCCCACGCCGAAGGTCCACGCCGAGTCCCCCACCCAGCCGTCGAGCGTGGCCCCGCAGTCGATGGACACCAGGTCGCCCTCGCCTAGCACCACACTTGCCGACGGAATCCCATGCACCACCACTTCGTTCACCGACGCGCAGATGGAGCCCGGGAACCCGTTGTACCCGAGGAACGTCGGGATCGCGCCGTGGTCGCGGATGACGGCCTCCGCCACGCGGTCCAGGTCGAGCGTGGTCGCCCCGGGCTTCGCGGCGGCGCGCACCTCCTGCAGCGCGGTACCGACGATGCGCCCGGCTGCCTCCATGGCGTTGAGCTGCTCGGGCGTCTTGGCCGCGATCTTGCGTTTGCGGAAGGCCATTGCGGTGTCTCCTTCAGGTTTCGTCGATAAGCAAATGCAAAAGGCCGGTGCACGCACCGGCCCTGAACAACGCGAAGGCTACCGCTTGAGTGCCTGCATGGCGCGCTCGTTGATCTCGTCCACGTCGCCCACGGCGTCGATGGAGATGATCTGGTCGCCGTAGTGCTCGATCAGCGGGGCGGTCTCGTCGCGGTACACGCCGAGGCGGGTGCGGATGGTCTCCTCGTTGTCGTCGGCGCGGCCGCGGGCCAGCATGCGCTCGACCACCACGTCCTCGTCCACCACAAAGTTCAGCACACCATCCAGCGAGTGCCCGGACTTCTGCAGCAGCTCCGAGAGGATCTCCGCCTGCTCCACGGTGCGGGGGAAGCCGTCCAGCAGGAAGCCGTCGGCCGCGTCCGGCTCCGCGAGGCGGGCCTCGACCATGCGGGCGGTCACGTCGGTGGGCACCAGCTTGCCTGCGTCGATGTAGCTCTTCGCCTCCACACCCAGCGGGGTGCCCTCGCCGATGTTGGCGCGGAACAAGTCGCCCGTGGAGATGTGGGGAACGCCCAGCTTGGTGGAGAGGATGGCAGCCTGGGTGCCCTTGCCGGCGCCGGGAGGGCCGAGAAGTACGAGACGCATTATCGCAGAAGTCCTTCGTAGTTGGATTGCAGGAGTTGGGATTCAATTTGCTTGACCGTGGTCAGCGCGACGGAGACCATGATCAGGATCGCGGTGCCGCCGAACGCGCTCATACCCATCCTGCCGGAACCGGTCACACCGGCATCCATGGCCAGGTTCGGCAACACAGCGATCGCGGCCAGGTAGATCGAGCCGACGAACAGCAGGCGGTTCATCACAAACCCGAGGTACTCGGCGGTGGCCCGGCCCGGGCGGATACCCGGGATGAAGCCGCCGTACTTCTTCATGTTGTCCGCCTGCTCGACCGGGTCGTACTGGATGGACACGTAGAAGTAGGAGAAGAAGATGATCAGCACCACGTAGCTGAGGATGTACTGCCACGAACCCGGGTTCTGCAGCCACGCCATCACGTGGTTCATCCACCAGTTGTCCGGCGGGGTCGGCTTGTTCATGGTGACGATCTGGGTGATGAGCACCGGCACGTACATCAGCGAGGAGGCGAAGATCACCGGGATCACGCCGGCCTGGTTCACCTTCAGCGGCAGGTAGGTGGACGAGCCGCCGTACTGGCGGCGGCCCACCATGCGCTTGGCGTACTGCACCGGGATCCGGCGCTGGCCCTGCTCAATGAAGATGATGCCCACCACGAGCGCGATGATTGCCAGTACCACCAAGGTCAGCGTCAACGGGCCGGAGTTCTGGTAAATGAACACGCCTTCCGACGGAATCTTGGTGGCGATACCGGCGATGATGAGCAGCGACATACCGTTGCCCACGCCCTTCTCGGTGATGATCTCACCCAGCCACATGATAAGGATGGCGCCCGAGGTCATAACGATGATCATCATCACCAGAGTCCAAATGTTGCGGTCCTCCACCAGCACGGGCATGCCGCGACCGAGCAGCTGCTCGCGGTCGGCGAGCGCCACGATGCCGGCGGATTGCAGCAACGCCAGCGCCACAGTGAGGTAGCGCGTGTACTGCGTCATCTTCGCCTGGCCGGACTGGCCTTCCTTCTTCAGCTCCTCGAACTTCGGAATCACCACAGTGAGCAGCTGCACGATGATGGACGCCGTGATGTAGGGCATGATGCCGATGGCGAAGATGGACAGCTGCAGCAGCGCCCCGCCGGAAAACAGGCCGATGATGGAGAACATCGTGGCCTGGTCGCCCTGCGAGATGTCCTGCAAGCGCTGGTTGATCAGCGCGTAGTCAACACCCGGGGTGGGGATCTGGGCACCGAGCCGGTACAAAACCATCAGCGCGACGGTGATCAGGATCTTCTTGCGCAGATCCGGATCCTTAAACGCCTGAGCAATTGCGGACACAAAGCCTCCTGGCTCCCAGCACGTACCGCGCTCGGGAGGTAGCGGACAGTTGACACTGGCAGATGCGGCGCACCCGAAGTTGGGCACGTCAAATCCGACCCAGCCGTCTTCGACCCCACCACCCTAGCAGCCGTCCCCCCGCATCCGGTATTTGCGCCACCGCTATGTGCGCCTCAGCCGTCTGCAGCCATCTGCAGCCACCTGTGCCTCCACGCGCAAAGACCCCCGCCGTCCCGGCACAGTGCCGGAAGGCGGGGGTCTCGGGCTGGCTAACCCGCTGCGTACGCACGGGCTGCCGCGGCGGCTTACGCCTCGGTCTGGTCAGCCTTGATTGCGGTGGAACCGCCCTGCAGCGGGTCGGAATCCAGCACGCCGCGGGCACCCTCGGTTGCCTCAGCGGCCGGGGTAGCCTCCCCAGCTGCGGACGCGGACGGTCCCTCGACGTTCTTCGGGGCGCGCTTGCTGTAGGACTCCGTGCTCACGGAGCCGCCTGCGGCCTCGATCTTCTCCACAGCGGACTTGGAGAACTTGGTGGCGGTGACGTCGAGCTTGACGTCGATGTCGCCGTTGCCCAGAACCTTCACCGGCTCCTTCGGGCGCACGAGGCCCGCGGCGACGATGTCGGCAATGGCAATGGTGCCGCCCTCCGGGAACGCCTTGGCCAGGTCGGCAACGTTGACAACCTGGTACTCGACGCGGTTCGGGTTCTTGAAACCCTTGAGCTTGGGCAGACGCATGTGCAGCGGCATCTGGCCACCCTCGAACGCGGCGGACACCTGGCGGCGAGCCTTGGTGCCCTTGGTGCCGCGGCCGGCGGTCTTACCCTTCGACGCTTCACCGCGACCGACGCGGGTCTTCGCCTTGTTGGCGCCCTGAGCCGGGCGCAGATCATGGAGCTTAATGATGTCAGCCATGTTCTATCTACTCCCCTGCTACTTCTTCAACGGTGACCAGGTGGCGCACCTTGAGGATCTGGCCGCGGGTAGCGGCGTTGTCCTGCTTGATCACAGACTGGCCGATCTTGCGCAGACCCAGAGCTTCCAGGTTCTTGCGGGTCGCCGGCTTCTCGCCCACCTTGCCGTGGTGCAGCGTAATCTTCAGTGCCATTTCGCTTACGCCTCCTGACCTGCGCGGGCGCGCAGCATACGGGCCGGAGCGACGTCCTCGATGGCCTTGCCGCGCTTCGCCGCAATCTCCTCGGGGCGAACGAGCTGCTTCAGGCCGGCAACGGTTGCCTGGACAACGTTCAGGGCGTTGTCGGAACCGAGGGACTTCGCCAGGATGTCCTGGATACCAGCGCACTCGAGCACCGGGCGGACAGCGCCGCCGGCGATGACACCGGTACCGGGGGCTGCCGGGCGGAGCATGACGATGCCCGCGGCCTCCTCAGCCTGCACCGGGTGCGGGATGGTGCCGCCGATCATCGGGACGCGGAAGAAGTTCTTGCGAGCTTCCTCGGCGCCCTTCTGGATGGCAGCCGGAACTTCCTTCGCCTTGCCGTAGCCCACGCCGACCATTCCCTGGCCGTCGCCGACCACCACGAGGGCGGTGAAGGACATGTTGCGGCCGCCCTTGACGGTCTTGGCCACGCGGTTGATGGTGATGACGCGCTCGATGTACTTATCGCGCTCGTCGTTCTGGTTGCGGCGGTCGTCGCGGTCGCGGCGGCCGCGGCCACCACGATCGCCGCGCTCGCCGCGGTTGTTGTTGTTCTCGTTGTCGGCGGAGCGCCCGCCGTCACGCCGTTCACGTTCGGCCATTACGCGATCCTTCCGTTGTTGATGTTGTTGGCGGTGATCATTAGAACTTCAGACCACCTTCACGAGCTGCGTCAGCCAGGGCCGCCACGCGGCCGTGGTACTTGTAGCCGCCGCGGTCGAAGACGATGGCGTCGATGCCGGCGTCCTTCGCGCGCTGGGCCACGAGTGCACCAACCTTGGCTGCCTTCTCCTTCTTGTCGCCCTCAAACGCGCGGATCTCCGGCTCCATGGAGGAGGCGGAAACGAGCGTGTGGCCCGCCAGGTCGTCGATGACCTGCACGTGGATGTGGCGCGAGGAGCGGTGCACGACGAGACGCGGGGTCTCCGGCGTGCCGCGCAGCTCCTTGCGGATGCGGTAGTGGCGACGAGCGCGAGCCTCGCGGCGGCGGGTAGAGATGTCCTTGCCCACCGGAGTGCGCTTCGCGTTTGCTGCGTTCTCTGCGGTATTGCTCATGATTACTTACCCGTCTTTCCGACCTTGCGGCGGATCTGCTCACCCTCGTAGCGGATGCCCTTACCCTTGTACGGGTCATCCTTGCGGAGGCGGCGGATGATCGCTGCGGTCTGGCCAACCTTCTGCTTGTCAATGCCCTCGATCGAGAACTTGGTGTTGCCGTCGACCGCGAAGGAGACGCCTTCCGGCGCCTCGATCAGGATCGGGTGCGAGTAGCCGAGCGAGAACTCGAGGTCCTTGCCCTTCTGCTGCACACGGTAACCAACACCGAAGATCTCCATGTTGATCTTGTAGCCCTCGGTCACGCCGACAACGAGGTTGTTGACCAGCGAGCGCGACAGGCCGTGCAGAGCGCGGTTCTTGCGGTGGTCGTCCGGACGGGACACCAGGATCTGGTTGTCCTCAACGGAAGCGGTGATCGGCTCCGGCAGCTCGAGGGAGAGGGTGCCCTTCGGGCCCTTCACCTCAACGTTGCGGCCGTCAATCTTGGTCTCCACGCCGTTCGGGATGGCGATGGGTGCGTTACCTACACGCGACATAGTCTGTGCAACCTCCCTTTACCAGACGTAAGCGAGGACTTCCCCGCCTACACCCTTCTCTTTTGCCTGGCGGTCGGTGAGCAGACCCTGGGAGGTGGAGATGATAGCCACACCCAGGCCGCCGAGCACCTGCGGCAGGTCGTTGGACTTTGCGTACACGCGCAGGCCCGGCTTGGACACGCGGCGCAGGCCAGCAATGGAAGCCTCGCGCGTCGGGCCGTACTTGAGGTCGAGGGTGAGCTTCTTGCCCACCTTCTCGTCCTCCACCTGGTAGTCGTTGATGTAGCCTTCCTGCTTCAAGATCTCGGCGATGTTCACCTTGAGCTTGGAGGAGGGCATGGACACGCTGTCGTGCTGCGCGTTGTTCGCGTTGCGCACGCGGGACAGCATGTCCGCGATCGGATCAGTCATGGTCATAAGGTGACCGTTTCCCTTTCTCGTTGCGGTTCCCTTGCCCACCTGACCCCGTGAAAGGTCGCGTTCTCCGTGTGGTCTGTCGGGGGCTACTTCACGCTCCCCGCGCTCAGTAACGCGGGGCGCTCGCCGCCTCCCTTGCACGCGGTCCGCATTCGGCGGGGGGCCTGCAACAAAGTTGGTTTCTTACGTTCTTGTCGGAAACGCGCGCACGGCAACACCGGCGCACAAGTCCGACGGTCTAAGCTACCTGCCCCGGCTGCGCATTAGCAAATTGCTTGTCGACGCCCCCTTCGCGCCCTCAACGCCTTCAAAACGGAAGTGCGGGCCGCGACTGCACTCGCGTCTGGCCGAGGTCGGTCATGCTCCCGGCATCCTGGCCCCGGTAGTACGCGTCGGCGTCGAAGGCGCGGCTGCGGCGGGTGGCGCCCGCCTTAAAGTACAGCCCCTGGGATTCGGCGTACGCGTTGCGGGCGCGCTCGGCTTCCAAGGCATCGTCGACAAGCGCGAGCTCATACGCGGAGCCGGCGGGCGACACCGTGCGCTCCGCGCTCTGCAGGCGCTTCGCGACGGTGGCGGCGAAGCCGCGCATGAACGAGCGCCGGCGCACCACCGCAGAGGCCCAGCCGTCCGGCTCCACGCCGCGCGCTCCGGCCATCATGACAGGCAGCAACATGGAATAGAGCAGGTCCACGCGCTCCATGTGCCGCCGCAGCCCGAAGACGTCCGCACTCTCCACGCGCGTGGACTGGGGTACGCCCTGGTAGTACCCGGTGCAGTGCAGCGCCTGTGCGATGGCCAGCAGCAGCCGCGACTGCATGTCGCTGTACGCGCCGGCGAACTCGTAGTGCTTATGGGCCACCAGATCCCCTTCGTCGGGCGCGGTCAGGTCCCGCTCATCGAAGCCGTAGGCCGCCATGAGGGCAAACGCCTTTTCGTAGAAGGAGTCCCCCTCGGGCGTGCCGGCGCGGTCCGCCGCCAGGTTGAGCAGCTTCTGCACCTTCTCCTTGATCTTGTCGATGTCCCGCATGTATCCCCCTTGTTTCGGTAGTTTCCTTGCTGTTGCATCGGTTATAGCAACCGCCCCCAACACGCGGAAGTGCTCGACGCCCGGCCTGTGGAATTCGGCGAAATTGGGGTGTGGATAACCCCCATGCGCACGGCTAGAGTCGTGCGCATGTCCGAGAAGGAACCACTGCGCACCACCCACGAATGGCTGGACGCCGTTTCCCGCGAGCTCGGGGTCGACCCCCAGCTCACGCGCGAGCTCGTCGGCGACGTGCTCGATATGACGGCGGCCGTGGCCCCCAACGGACCCGCCCGCCCCGCGGCCCCGCTGACCGCCTTCGTACTGGGTTTCGCCGCCGCGCGCCAAGACCAGCCCGGACCCGACCCGACCCGCGCGCTGATCGGGCAGGTCACGGAGCTGCTCGGGCGCTACGACAGCCCCGCCGCCCGCACCCCGCAAGCAAAGGACCTGCGCTAACCACATGAGCCGGATCAACCGACGATTCGCCGTTACCAAAGTCACCCGCGGCACGGGCGCGAACGAGGGGCGCTTCCTCACGGACACCCGCGCGGACACCGTCACGGCCGAGGAGCCGCTGGAGATCCGCGCCGGTGGCGAGACGCTGACCACCACCATGCGCACGCCCGGCCACGATGTCGAGCTCGCCCACGGCTGGCTCTACGCCGAAGGCCTCATCACCTCCGCCCGGGACGTCACCACCGCCCGCTACTGCGCGGGCGCCACCGGGCCCGACGGGGAGAACACCTATAACCTCCTGGACATCGACCTCGCCGCCAGCGCCACGCCGGTCACCCCGGAGTTCATCCGCCTCACCCCCACCACCAGCGCTTGCGGAGTGTGCGGCACGCAGTCCATCAGCGAGCTCCTGCACAAGGTGCACCAGCCCATCGAGCCGGTGGCGCTCGATCCAGAGCTGGTGATGGCACTGCCGGACCTGCTCGCGGCCGAGCAGCAGCAGTTTAAGAAAACCGGCGGCATACACGCTGCCGGCGCCTTCGACATGGACGGCAACGCGATCGTGGTGCGGGAGGACATTGGCAGGCACAACGCAGCCGACAAGGTCATCGGGCATTTGCTGCTTAGCGGCGCCCTCCCCGCCCGCAACACCATCCTCGTCATAAGCTCCCGGGCATCCTTTGAGCTGGTGCAAAAGGCCGCGATGGCCGGCTTCCCCGCGCTCGTGGCGGTCTCGGCCGCCTCCTCGTTGGCCGTCGAGCTGGCCCGCGAGGCGGGGATGGTGCTGGCGGGCTTCACCCGCCGGGACCGTTTCAACCTCTATTCCGGGGACGTGGCCGCCCCGGTGCGTTAGCGTGGGGGCATGACCACCCGTGATCTTTCCCCCGAGTACCAGGCCCCCTTCTACCCCGCGGTGCAGTACCTCGAGTCGGCGCTCGAGCCCGAAATCGCCGAGTACGCTTTCCTGCGTGCGTCCGCCCTGAACGGCTGCCGGGTCTGCACCGCCACGCACCGCCGCAACTCGCGCGGCCTCGGATTCCCGGAAGCCAAGATCACCGCCATCGAGCACTGGACCGAGCACAGGGCCGAATTCGAAGACAAGGAGATCGCACTGCTTGAGTTCACCGACGCGGTGACCACGCTCGAGGGCCGCGAAGCCGCGGTGCCCGACGAGTTGTGGGCGCGGATGGAGGACCACTACGGCAAGGACGGCACCCGCAACGTGCTCGTGGCCATCATCACCATGAACGTGTTCAACCGCTTCGGCATCGCGGCGCAGATGGACCCGGCGAAGGTCGAGGGCGCCAGCGAGTTCGACCTCGCCCAGTAACCCCCCGCGCCGCGCGCCGGCACACGTCAAAACCCGCACCTCCCAGTGAACGAGCAAGGGGAGATGCGGGTTTACTCGTGCGAAGCCTCGGCCTAGTCCTTGTACACGGTCTTTGTGTTGTTCAACCAGGCGTACACGGCGCCGATGCCGAGGCCGCCGCCGACGAAGTTGCCCAGCCACACCATCAGCCAGTTCAGGCCGACGGCCCCGAGCGTAAAGTTGTCCGGCTGCGGGTCGGCGAACAGCGTCATGGTCATCAGCGAGAAGTTGGCGATGATGTGCTCGAGGCCCAGGCCGACGAAGATGGCGATGATCGGCACGATGGCGAAGAACTTGGACACGATCTCCTTGGACTGCAGCGCCATCACGATGGCCATGTTGACCACAAAGTTAGCCAGCACCGCCTCAATGAACGCGCCCCACGCGGACTTGTTCAGCTTGCCCTCGGAGATGGTGGCGATGAGATGGGTGTTGTCCATCGAGCCGAGCTTGGCCGACTGGCTCAGGATGGCGGCTACCAAGAACGCGCCGACCAAATTGCACAGGGTCGCTGCGACGACGAACCAGACGGTCTTTCCCCAGGACTGGTTGCCCTTGGCCGAGGCCCATGAGCCAAACATCATGTCGCCGGTGGCCAGCTCACCGTTGAGCACCACGATGGCAAAGAGGCCGAAGCCGAAGAGCAGGGCGAATACCACGCTGCCGAGGCCGGGAGCCAGCTTCTCCACCGCGTTGCCCGCAACGCCCGCGAACGCGGTGGCCACGGTGAGGTAAATGCCGGCGAGGACGGCGCGGCCGGCGAAGCGGCCGAAGTCCTGATCGAGCAGCTCGACCTTCTTGGCCGCGCCCTTGTCAATGGTTTCTGCGAGAGACATGAGCGATACCTTAGCAGCGGGTGTGCTGCATCACATAGTTCGCTGCCCGCCCAGTTGCCGGCGCGAACGAGCCCATGCGAAAGCCCCCTGGACCGGGAAGCCGGTACAGGGGGCCGTCGGGAAGCACATGCTCCCTCAGCTGGCGTTTAGGCCTGCTGCATCTTGCCGTCCTTGTCCACGAACGGGAAGCCGAGGTGGCGCAGGAGCGCGCGGCCCTCGTCGTCGTTGGTGGCGGTGGTCACGAGCGTGATGTCCATGCCGCGCACGCGATCGATCTTGTCGATGTCGATCTCGTAGAACATAGTCTGCTCGGACAGGCCGAAGGTGTAGTTGCCGTTACCGTCGAACTGCTTGTCGTTCAGGCCGCGGAAGTCGCGGATACGCGGCAGTGCCACGGTGAGCAGGCGGTCCAGGAACTCCCACATGCGGTCGCCGCGGAGGGTGACCTTCGCGCCGATGGGCATGCCCTCGCGGAGCTTGAAGTTCGCGATGGACTTCTTGGCGCGGCGCAGCTGCGGCTTCTGGCCGGTGATGGCGGTGAGGTCCTCGAGCGCGCCGTTGATCACCTTGGAGTCGCGGGCGGCGTCGCCCACACCCATGTTGACCACGATCTTGGTCAGGCCCGGGATCTGCATCACGTTGTCGTAGCCGAACTCCTCGTTCAGCTTCGCGCGGATCTCGTCCTGGTAGCGCGTCTTCAGACGCGGGGTGTACGTGTTCACAGCCGAAGTGGATTCAGTCATGTCTAGATGTCCTTCCCGTTCGACTTGGCCACGCGGACCTTCTTGCCGTCCTCGTCGAAGCGGTAGCCCACGCGGGTGGGGCGGCCGTCAGAGTCGAGCAGCATCACGTTGGAGACGTGGATCGGAGCCTCCTGCGTAACGATGCCGCCGGACTCGGCGCCGCGCTCGTTGTAGGAGTTAGCAACGTGCTTCTTGATGCGGTTGACGCCCTCGACGAGGACCTTGTGGCGCTGCGGGTAGGCCTCGATGACCTTGCCCTGGGCACCCTTGTCCTTGCCGGAGATGACCTGCACCATGTCGCCCTTCTTGATCTTCATAAGTTAGATCACCTCCGGTGCGAGAGACACAATCTTCATGAACTTCTTGTCGCGCAGCTCGCGGGCCACGGGGCCGAAGATGCGGGTGCCGCGGGGCTCGGTGTCGTTCTTGATGATCACGGCGGCGTTCTCATCGAAGGCGATGTAGGAGCCGTCCGGACGACGGGTCTCCTTCTTCGCGCGGACGACGACGGCCTTGACAACCTCGCCCTCCTTGACGTTGCCGCCCGGGGCAGCTTCCTTCACGGTGGCGACGATCGTGTCGCCGATGCCGGCGAAGCGCTTGACAGAACCGCCGAGAACGCGGATGCACAGGATTTCGCGTGCGCCCGTGTTGTCGGCGACCTTCAGGCGCGATTCTTGCTGAATCACTTCTTGGTCTCCTGACCTGGATCGATGTGCGTCAGATTTCCGTCCTGTACGCACGTGGTCAATGTTTTCTCGGAGCCTATTGCTTATCGACGAACCCCGCGCGCCCGTTCCCCTCAAGCGGAGAAGCGCGCAACGTGGTCGAAGGGTCTCGGCCGGTTCACTCGGAAACGCGCGTTCCAGCCGACCAGCATTAGACAACTGGAGTATTCAACCACGTCGGTGGCGGTTTCCCAAAATCAGCTCCTGGAAAATCAGCTCTGGAGAATCGCGGGGAGGATCCGTCTATCGGTCTCGCTTTTAGGTATTACCTGTAATAGATTTGTGGCGTGAGTTTCTTTGAAGCAGCCCCCAAAATCATTTCGAACAAGCTGGCTCTGTTCGGGCAGGAGCCGGCCCGCTTCGCCACCCGCGCAGTCCTCGCGGGCGTCTACCTCGGCATCATGACCGCGTTCGCGGCCACTACCGCGCAGCTGCTCGACGAGTACGCGCCCGGCTGGGGCAAGTACGCGTTCGGCGCCATCTTCGCCTCGACGCTCTATATCATCATCGTCCTACAAGGCGAGCTCGCCACCGGTGACATGATGTTCATGACCTACGGGTCCATACACAAACTGAATTCGTTCTGGCGCGGCGTCCTTTTGGTCCTGTTCGTCACCTTGTTCAACCTGGTCGGCGCCGTTGCTATCGCCTGGCTCATCTCGCGAACCACCATCGGCCAGCACGTCGATGCGGACAGCTTCCTCCACGGGCTCCTCGTGGCCAAGCTGCAGAAGTCATCCGCCACCCTGTTTGTTGAGGCGATCCTGGCCAACATGGTGGTCAACATCGCCTTCATGCTGGCCACCCAGGCCGGCAAAGACTACAGCGCGAAGCTGTGGGGCGTCATCCTGATCATCCCGTCCTTCGCAACGATGAGCTACGAGCACTCCATCGCCAACTTCATCCTCACCACGCTCGGCGGCTTCACCCTCGGGCCGGACGCGATCGACGGCTTCACCGCCTGGAACGTGATCCGCAACTGGACCGTGGTGTGGCTGGGCAACTTCGTCGGCGGCGGCTTCATCATGGGTGGCCTCTACGGCTGGCTCAACCTGACCAAGACCGACTACAAGGATTAACCCGCGGCTCGCCGCGCGCCGGCCGGCCTGCGGGGCATGGGCGCGGGCGCGATCTGCCACAATAGGCAAGGTGAGCACACCCGAGCAGCTGCCCGAGCGCGCAGACGCAGACAGAGTCCCCTCCCACCAGGATGACCCGACGCAGGCGGTGCGCCGCCTGCGCGACACCGTTGCCGCCTCCGCCCTGCCGCCAGACGCGGCCGCCGAGGCCCGGGCCGTGGTGAACCAGTTCGACGACTACATCCTGCCGCGCCTGGCCAACCTGGACGCCCCGCTGCTGGCCGTCATCGGCGGCTCCACCGGCTCCGGCAAATCCACGCTGGTCAACGGCCTGTTGCGCGAGCGGGTCTCCAACCCGGGCGTGATCCGCCCCACCACCCGCCAGCCCATCCTCGTGGCCAACCCCGAGGACGCCGGCTGGTTCAACTCCCCCCGCGTCCTGCCGGGCCTTACCCGCTCCCACGGTGCCGGGGACGAGCAGTCCACCGCGCTGCGCATCGTGGAAACACCCTCGATCCCCGCGGGGCTTTCGCTTCTCGACGCTCCCGATTTCGACTCCATCGACGACCGCAACCGCGCCCTGGCCAGCCAGCTGCTCGCGGCGGCGGACCTCTGGATCTTCGTTACCACGCCCGCCCGCTACGCAGACCAGCTGGTGTGGAACTTCCTCAACGACGCCGCCGGCCGTGGGGTCGAGGTGGTGGTGGTGCTCAACCGCCTCGACGCGGCAGCCGCGCAGACCGTGCCGCAGGACCTGCGGCGCATGATGGACCAGGCGGGCCTCGGCGGCGCGACCGTGTTCACGGTGCCGTTTGTCCCGGATCTGGGCGACGACACCGCCGGAGAGTTCCTCTCCCCCGAGACGGTCGAGCCGCTGCGCGCCTACCTCACCCGGCTCGCCGAGGACTCGGCCGCACGCCGCGCGGTGGCCGGCAAGACCGTGGCGGGTGCGGTGGAGGGCGCGCTGGAGAGGGTGGACGCGCTGATCGAGCGCCGCGAACGCCAGGAGGCGTTCGCCCACCAGCTGGACCAGAGCGTCTTCGAGCACTACAAGGACGCGCACCGCCACATCATCGACGCCACCTCGGACGGCAAGATGCTGCGCACCGAGGTGATGGACCGTTGGCAGGACGTGGTGGGCACCTCCGACGTTGGCCGCGGCTTCGAGCGCTGGTTCTCCCAGGCCGTGGACAAGCTGGGCAGCTTCTTCAGCGGCGAGCCCGCACCCCTGCGTGAGGTGGAGACGGAGCTGGAGTCCGGCCTGCACGCCGTGATCGTGGACGCCGCGGACACGGCGGCCGCCCGCTCCTGGTCCCACATCGGCGCCGTCGCACCCGAGCTGCGCGCGGGCGCGGACCCCGCGCTCGCCCGCGCGAGCGCGGACATCGACGAGCGCGCGGCCCAGCTAGTGCGCGAGTGGCAGGCCGGCATCATCGAGCAGATCCAGGGCACCGCGGGCGAGAAGCGCCAGCGCGCCCGCGTGATGTCACTAGGCCTCAACGTGCTCACCGTGGCGCTCATCCTCATGGTGTTCGCCTCCACCGCGGGCCTGACCGGCGGCGAGGTGGCCATCGCCGGCGGCTCTGCCGTGCTCAGCCAGAGGCTGCTCGAGACGGTGTTCGGCGAGGACACGGTGCGCAAGATGGCCACGGACGCGCGCAACGACCTCAACCAGCGCCTCGACGCCCTCCTGCGCGTGGAGCGCGAGCGCTACTACGAGCTGACGGACCCGCTGCTGGACGGCGCGGGCGCCGAGGAGCTGCGCGCCGCCGCGGGCGAGGCCCGCCGCAGCGTGGACGAGCGCTTCCCCGGCATCCTCTCCCCCGCCCCGGCCGCGCTCGAGCCCGGCGCGGGTACCGGCGCCGGTGACGGCACTGGCGCGGACGACGTGGCGGAGAGCTTTGAGCGCGGCACACTGCGCGGCCTGTTCGACCAGCTGCGCGGCACGTTCGGTGCCCAAGGGGGTGGCCAGTAATGGCGGTGTTCAAGCGCAAGGCCCCGCTGGGGGACAGGCTGGCCGCGCTCGGCGAAGCCGCGGACATCGCGCGCCCCTACCTCCCGCAGGACGAGCTGGCCCGCCTCGAGCGGGTGGCAACCGCCGGGGCGGAGCGCCGTTCCCTCTCGGCCGAGCACACCGTAGTCGGCTTTTTCGGCGCCACGGGCTCCGGCAAGACGTCCCTGTTCAACGCTGTCGTGGGCGAGGACTTGGGCAAAGCCGCCGCCAGGCGCCCCACCACTTCCTCCCCGCTGGCCGCGATCTGGCAGCCGGAGGGGTCCGAGCAGCTGCTGGACTGGCTGGGCGTGGAGGACCGCCGCCCGCGCCAGGGCGAGTTCGCCCCCGGCGCCGGCCCACTGATCCTCCTGGACCTGCCGGATTTCGACTCGGTGGAGCTGTCCAACCGCGAGATTGCCACCCGCCTCGCCGGCCAAGTGGACATCCTCGTATGGGTCTCGGACCCCGAGAAGTACGCGGACAGCGTCATCCACGACGAGTTCATCCGCCCCCACGCCGCGCACTCCGCCGTCACCCTCGCCGTGCTCAACAAGTCCGACCTTCTGCGCGGCGCGGACATAGACGTGGTTGCCCGCTCATTTGAGCAGTTGCTTGTCCGCGACGGCCTACGCGGTGTCCAGGTCATCCCAACCTCCACGCTCACCGGCGCCGGTGTGGACGACCTGCGCGCCGCCATCACCAAGGTGGCGCGCGCCCACACCGCCCAGTCAGCGCGCATCGAGGCGGATATCCGGGCTGTGACCGGGGAGTATGTGGGACTTGGTCGGGCGGGGGGCGTCGACAAGCAAGCGAAGCGCGAAATGGATGCGGCCCTCTCCCAGGCCGCGGGTGCCGACCGCATCGCGGAGACCACCGCGGCGGCGTACCGCAAGCGCCTCCACGAGCGCACCGGGTGGCTGCTCACGTCCTGGGTGACCAAGTTCCGGCCGGATCCGCTGAAGCGGTTGGGGCTGCGGGAGGCCCCAGACGAGATCGGCGTGCACCGCACCTCGATGCCGGAGCTGGACGCCCCGTCCAAGGCGGTGGCCAACCGCGGCGTGCGCGGGTACGCCGCGGCCGCGGCCGAGGGCCTGCCGCACGCGTGGGCGGCCGCCGTGGAGGACCGCGCGGAGGAGATCTCGCGGGCGGTGCCGGCGGAGCTGGACCGCGCGGTGGCCCGCACCAAGCTGCCGGCGGAGCCGTCGAGGGGCTGGTCCGCCCTCACCGTGCTGCAGTGGCTCGCGCTGCTCGCCGCGCTGGTAGGCGTGCTGTGGTACCTGGCCGCCGCCTTTGTCCCCGGCGCACTGGCCCCGATCTTCGGCGGGGACCTCGTGCCGGAGGTTGAGGGGTGGCCGGTGCCCACGCTGTTGATCATGGCGGGCCTGCTCACCGGCCTCCTGGTAGGGCTCACCACCACCGTCTTCGGCGGGGTGATCGGCGCCGGCGTGAAGCGGCGCACCAGGGCCGCAATCCAGCGCGAGGTGGCGGCCGCGTCGGAGTCGGCCGTGGTGGACCCGCTGGCGCAGATCCGGGGGGATTACGACCGCTTCGCGGATCACGTAGCAATCGCAGCCGGTTAGCCCGGGTAAGCACGCGCGCCGCATGTGTAGCGTGGGCGGGAGTGATACCCCGAACCCGGAACCGCGAAAGGATCGCCTGATGCCCACGCAACCCGCGCAGCGCCACACCACCCCCAATATCTTGTCCATCGCCGGGACGGATCCCACCGGCGGCGCCGGGATCCAGGCAGATCTGAAGTCCATCGCCGCGGCCGGGGGCTACGGCATGTGCGTGGTCACCTCGCTGGTGGCGCAGAACACGCAGGGCGTGCGCGAGATCCACACGCCCCCGCAAGAGTTCCTGGCCGCCCAGCTTGAGGCCGTCTTCGACGATGTTGAGGTGGACGCCGTGAAGATCGGCATGCTGGGGGACGCCGAAACCACCGCCACCGTCTCCCGGTACCTCGCCCAGCACCCGGTGCGCCACGTGGTGGTGGACCCAGTGATGGTGGCCACCTCCGGCGACCGCCTGCTCACCGCCGACGCGGAGGACGCGCTGCGCGAGTTCGTGCGTGAGCACGCCACAGTTGTTACCCCCAACCTCCCGGAGCTCGCCGTGCTCACCGGCGAAGAGGTTGCCCAGGACTTCAACCAGGCAATTGAGCAGGGCCACAAGTTCGCCTCCGAGACGGGCGTGGCCGTGGTGGTCAAGGGCGGCCACCTCAAGGAAGGCGCTGCCTCCAACGCGCTGGTCAGCCCGGACGGGTCGGTGGAAGTGGCGGAGGTACCGCGCGTGGACACCAAGAACACCCACGGCACAGGTTGCTCCCTCTCCTCCGCGCTGGCCGCGCGCATCGCACTCAGCGGGGATCAGGCTCGTGCCCTGCGCTGGACCTCCCACTGGCTGCACGAGGCAATTGCAACCGCTGACGAGCTAAACGTTGGCCAGGGCCACGGCCCCGTCAACCACTTCCACCAGCTACGCCGCCTGGCGGGCAACGCCTCCACCCAGCCGTGGGACCTGTCGGGCACCCCTCCCGACGAAGGCGCAGAGCTACTCGCGGCGAAGATCGAGGCGGCAGGCCCGCACACCCAAGCCCTGTGGGACCGCGCCGCGGCGAAGGTGTGGCCGGACACCCTCAACCTGCCTCACATCCAGGCGCTGCGCTCCGGCGAACTACCACGCGAAGAGTTCGAGTTCTACCTGTTGCAAGACGCGCACTACCTGCAGGAGTACTCCCGCGCTCTGGCCAACCTCAGCGTGAAGGCTCACACCCCGGATGACCAGGTGTGGTGGGCGCAGAGCGCGGTGGTGGCAATTGAGGCCGAATCTGACCTGCACCACACCTGGTTTAGCAGCCACGATTTGGATTTCTCCGGCTCCGAGGTATCCCCCATTACCGCCGCGTACACCAACTTCCTCAAGGCGCAGGTTGCGCTGGAAGATTATGCGGTGGGCGCAGCGGCAGTGCTGCCCTGCTTCTGGCTCTACGCCGAGGTAGGCCTGCACCTGGCGGAGGCGAACCACGATGCTCACCCGTACAACGCCTGGTTGTCCATGTACGGCGGCGAGGAGTTCACCAGCGACGTCCGTACAGCTCTTGCCACAGTGGAGCGCGCGCTCGAGGCGGCTTCGCCCGAGGCACGCGAAAAGGCCGCGGACGCATTCATGTACGCCTGCTACTACGAGCTGGAGTTCTTCGACCAGTCCAGCCGCAGCGGCGACCTCTAATGCCGAGCGCTAGCGCTACTCGTAGCGCAGCGCCTCGATCGGGTTCATCTTCGCCGCCCTATTCGCCGGGTACCAACCGAAGAACAACCCGATCGCCAGAGAAAAGAGCAGTGCAACCACGATGGCCGTCACCGGCGGCAGCACCGTCACGCCCATGGCCGCGGTGCCGGCCATGCCCACCCCGGCACCTAGGAGCACCCCAAGTGCCCCGCCGAGCAGACAGATCATCATTGCCTCGGTGACAAACTGCGTGCGCACCGCCCGCCTCGTCGCGCCCAACGCCATACGCACGCCGATTTCACGGGTGCGCTCGGTGACGGACACCAGCATGATGTTCATCACGCCAATGCCGCCAACCAAAAGCGAGATCCCGCCAATGGCGGAGATCACCAGGCTGATCATCCCCATAGTCTGATTCACCTGGTCAATCTCAGACTTGGTGTCAAGCACCTGCGCCTCATAATCCGGGTCATCGAGATACGCCTGGGAGGACCAGGTGGCAACGTCTTGGGCCACCTCAGCGGTGCCTTCCGGCGTGAGCGCGCGGATCTGCAGTCCACGGAAGCCCTGCACCGGGTTGGCACTCAGCCGGGCCTGCGCGGTGTAGGGGACGTAGACTACGGCGTCCTCCGGCATCATCACCAGCGGGGAGGACGTCTCCGCGCGGCCGTAGGTGCCCACTACCTGAAAGCTTCCAAAGCGACCGTCTATGTCGATATCCAGGTTGGCGCCGATCGCCGAGGCTGGGTCCCCGTTGAAGTAGGTGTCCACCACCTCAGGCGAGATAACCGCGACTGCCCTGTCGGCCGAGATGTCGTCCTCGTTGAAAATGCGCCCGGCGGTCATGGTGTGGCGCTGCATCTCTACGTAATCGGCGTTGACAAACTCCACGCCCGCCCGGCCCTCGTTCAGGCCCCGGGTAAGCTTGCCGGTTTCACGCCCAGCGTCGAGCGCGATGCCCTGGATCTGTCCGCCGATGTATCCCCGCAGCTGGTCCACCATGTCCGGTGTAATGAGGGCCGAGTCAGGGATGTCCTCGTAGTACCAGGTGTTTTCGTCGCCGGTGTCGCGCGCTTTCACTTGCACGTTGACGTCGTTAAGCCCGAACTGCTCAAAGTCGGACTGCAGCTGCTGCTGCATCCCCTTGCCCAGGGACATGATCGCCACCACCGCGGCGATGCCGATGATCACGCCGAGGAGCGTGAGCACCGAGCGCAGCTTGTTTGCCCTCAGGCTGGTGGCGGCCAGCCCGATCGCGTCGCGGGCATCCACTACTGCGCCTTGCCGCTGGGCACGCGCACCCGCTGGCCAACCTGCGAGCGGTAATCCCCCGGGTTCTTCAGTACGCGGGTCTGCGGGTCAACCCCCTTCACCTGCACCTCAAGGTCCGTCACCAGCCCGAGCGTCACAGGCACCTCGGTGACCTCGTACTCGCCTTCGCCCGCGTCGCGCAGCGTGAGCAGGGAGTACTTACCGTTGTCATCGATGATGGTTTCGCGGGGCACGCTTAACGACGCCCGCGCGGTCCCCGTCACAATCTGCGCCTTCGCCGAACCGCCGATCCGCAGAC
The DNA here is from genome assembly GCF_900078305.2 of Corynebacterium bouchesdurhonense. Taxonomy (GTDB): domain Bacteria; phylum Actinomycetota; class Actinomycetes; order Mycobacteriales; family Mycobacteriaceae; genus Corynebacterium; species Corynebacterium bouchesdurhonense. The sequence continues at coordinate 848,909 of NZ_LT546028.1, read as the reverse complement.
CCTCCTTATCCCCAATCACCTCGATGGTGACGGGGAACTCCGGCCGTGCGGGCGTCTGCGCCGGGCCCTCCGCCCCACCCGCACTCGGCGCCGCCACTGGGGAGATGTCCTCCACGCGCCCGCGGAACTCCTTCATGCCGGTGCTGGGGGTGGTGAACGTAACCTCGTTGCCCACCTTGATGCGCCCGGAGTCCACCTCATTCACGTTGGCCGTGAGCAGCAGCCGCTCCGGGTCCGCAACGGTGAGCAGGTGGCCCGAAGAGGGCTGGCCGCGCTGCGCGACCACGTTGGTCACCACACCGTTGATCGGCGAGCGCACCTCCCCGTTTTGCAGGTCCACTTGCAGCTGGCCCTGTCCCACCGCGCCGGCGGTGCGGGACGCATCGAGGCCGCGCTGCGCTTGCTCTACGCCTGCGGCGCTGGCCTGCAAGTCCTGCTGCGCGGCAAGCCGCGCCACTTCCAGCGCAACGTCGGCGTTGCTCTTAGCCAGGTATGCCTGGCCCACTGCGCGCTGCTTGGCCTCCAAATCGGCGTCCACCTCGTGCAGCGCGATTTCGTAGCCACGCTGCGCGTCCGCGAGCTCGCGCCTCGCGCCCTTGTAGGCCTCGTCCGTTTCCAGGATGCCCACCACCGGCGTGATCTGGTCAACCTGACCGGTGAGCGCGTTGATGAAGTTCACGGCATTTGCGCGTACCGACGCAAGCCCCGCTATGGTGATGTTGCGGCGAGCCGCGTCAACAGCGTTGCCCTGTTGAAACAGCCGCGCATCCAGGCCCGCATCCACCTCAGCCTTGCGCTGCTGGAAGGATGCGTTCGCTTCACTGAGCGCCGCATCCGCGTCTCGCTGCGCGGCCTGCGCCTGGGCGATTTGCGGGTTGAGGCCACGGTTCATCGCCTCCTGCTTCTGGTTCAGCTCCTGCTGCGCGGCTTGCAGTTGGCTTTGTGACGTCGCCTCGGACACCATCTGCTGCGCCCGCTGGGTATCGAGCTCGCGTTGCACGCTGGATGTATCAACCCGGGCGAGCACCTGGCCCTCCTGCACGGGCTGCCCCACCCGTACATCAATCGCGGTCACTGGGCCGGTGAGCGCCGTGGTCAGCGCCACCACTTCACGCGAGTCAATCGTCGCGCTGGCCGAGACCCTGGAGACGACGTCCTTGGGCTCAAGCTCCACCGTGTCCGCCGCCGGCACCTCGGGAACGCTCGACCCGCACGCCGCCAGAGTTGTTGCGGAGAATAACAGCGTTACAGCACCCAGGATCTTCGTCTTTCGCACGCGCACAGATTAGCAAGGACAGGTGTGTTCCCACACCAAAGAAACCTCGGCGCGCTACTCCACGGTGACGGATTTAGCCAGGTTACGCGGCTGGTCCACGTTCAGGCCGCGGGCCTCCGCCACGGCGCACGCGAAGATTTGCAGCGGCACCGTGGCCAGCAGCGGCTGCAGCAGCCCCGGCGACTCCGGGATGCGGATGATGTGGTTAGCAAACTGCACCACGTCCTCGTCGCCCTCCTCCGCGATGACGATGGTCACCGCGCCGCGAGCACGCACCTCCTGGATGTTGGAAACCACCTTGGCGTGCAGGCTGTGGCGCGAGGACTTCGACGGCACGATGACAAACACCGGCTGCCCCTCCTCCACCAAGGCGATTGGACCGTGCTTCAGCTCGCCGGCCGCGAAGCCCTCGGAGTGCAGGTACGCCACCTCCTTCAGCTTCAGCGCGCCCTCGAGGGCGACCGGGAAGCCGACGTGGCGGCCCAGGAACAGCACGGACTTGGAATTGGCCAGCTCTTGGCCCAGCTCGCGCACCTGGTCAGCGTTCTCCAGCACCGAGGCGATCTTGTCCGGCATCTCCTGCAACTGCTCGATGATGCCGCGGATCTCGTCGGTGAACTTGTTCCCCCGCACCTGGGCCAGGTACAGCGCCAGCAGGTAGGCCGCCACGATCTGGGAGATGAAGGCCTTGGTGGAGGCCACCGCGATCTCCGGCCCCGCGTAGGTGTAGAGCACCGCGTCCGCCTCGCGCGGGATGGAGGAGCCCACCGTGTTGCAGATAGCGATGACCTTGGCGCCCTGTTCGCGCGCGTGGCGCACCGCCATGAGCGTGTCCATCGTCTCGCCGGACTGGGAGACGGCCACCACCAAGGTCTGCTCGGTGACGATTGGGTCACGGTAGCGGAACTCGTGGGCCAGCTCCACCTCCGTGGGGATGCGGCACCAGTGCTCGATGGCGTAGCGCGCCACCTGGCCCGCGTACGCGGCGGTGCCGCAGGCCACGATGATGATCTTGTTCACCGAGCGCAGCACCGACTCGTCGATGCGCAGCTCGTCGAGGGTGAGGCGGCCCTCCTCGTTGAAGCGGCCGTACAGCGTGTCTCGCACCGCCGCCGGCTGGTCGTGGATCTCCTTCTCCATGAAGGAGTTGTAGCCGCCCTTTTCCGCGGCGGTGACGTCCCACTCCACGCGGAACGGCTTGCCCTCGGCCGAGGCGCCGTCGAAGGTGGTGATGCTGTACCCGTCGGCGGTCAGCGTGACAATCTGCCCGTTGTCCATCTCCACGGCGTCGCGCGTGAACTCGATGAAGCCGGACACGTCGGAGCCAAGGAAGTTCTCGCCCTCGCCCACGCCGATCACCAGCGGGGAGTTCCAGCGCGCGGCCACAATACGGTCCGGCTGGCCCACCTCGATGGCGAGGAGGGTGAACGCGCCCTCGAGGCGCTGGGCGGTCAGCTGCATCGCGCGCGTCAGATCCTGGGATGCCTGGTTGACGTAGACGTCGAAAAGCAGGGCCCCCGCAACCTCGGTGTCCGTCTCCGAGAGGAAGGTGTAGCCCTTCGTCTCGAGCTCGGCGCGCAGGGAGGCGAAGTTCTCGATGATGCCGTTGTGCACCACGGCGAGCTTCCCGCCGCCAACCACGTGCGGGTGGGCGTTGACGTCGGTCGGGCCGCCGTGGGTGGCCCAGCGGGTGTGCCCGATGCCGAGGTGGGAGGCGTCCAGCGGGTGCGCCGCGATCTCTGCCTCCAGGTCAGCGACCTTGCCGGCCTTCTTGCGGCACTCGATACGGCCGTCCGCGACCACGGCCACACCGGCCGAGTCGTAGCCGCGGTACTCCAGCCGACGCAGCCCCTCGATGATGACGCTCTTCGCGTCCCGGCCGCCGCCTACGTATCCAACAATTCCACACATGCGGGCCAGTTTACCTAGTGCTCCAAATGCGCCGGACGGTGGCGGACAGCAAAGAGCCCACCGCGCCCCGGGCGGGGGCGGTGGGCTCTTCGAGGATGCGTCGAAAAGCGGAGTGCTTAACGAGCCTTCTCGATGATGTCCACGAGACGGAAGTGCTTGTCCTTGGACAGCGGACGCGTCTCCTCGATGTGGACGAGGTCGCCGACACCAGCGATGTTCTGCTCGTCGTGAGCCTTCACGCGCTTGGTGGTGCGGACAATCTTGCCGTACAGCGGGTGGGACTTGCGGTCCTCCACCTCGACCACGATGGTCTTGTCCATCTTGTCGGACACGACGTAGCCGCGGCGGCGCTTCTGCAGGCCCTTTTCCTTCTTGTTCTGGTTCTCAGTCACGTTTGCCTCAGTCATGGTTACGCCTCAGCTCCCGTGGACTCGGGGACAACGGACAGGCCGAGCTCGCGCTCGCGCAGCACGGTGTAGATGCGTGCGATGTCGCGCTTCACGGTGGAGATGCGGCGGTTGTTGGTCAGCTGCCCGGTGGCGAGCTGGAAGCGCAGGTTGAACAGCTCTTCCTTCGCCTCGGACAGGCGGGTGCGCAGCTCGTCGTCGTTGAGCTCGCGGAATTCGGATGCGGGGGTACCGGCAGCCATTAGAACTGGTCCTCCTTCTTGATCACGCGGACCTTGCAAGGAAGCTTGGCGCCGGCGCGGCGCAGTGCCTCCAAGGCGACCTCTTCGTTCGGGTAGGACATCTCGAAGAGGATGCGGCCGGGCTTCACGTTGGCCACCCACTTCTCCACCGGGCCCTTACCGGAACCCATACGCACGCCGAGCGGCTTCTGGGTCAGCGGGCGGTCCGGGAAGATGTTGATCCACACCTTGCCGCCGCGCTTGACGTGGCGGTTGATGGCGATACGAGCGGACTCGATCTGGCGGTTGGTGATGTAGGCCGGCTCGAGAGCCTGCAGGCCGTAGTCACCGAAGGTGATCTTGTTGCCGCCCTTGGACACGCCGGAACGGCCCGGGCGGTGCTGGCGGCGGTACTTCACGCGCTTAGGAATAAGCATGCTTAGCCCTCCTGCTTCTGGTCAGCGCGCTGCTGGCGGCGCTGGCCGCCGCGGCGCGGGCGGCGGTCGCGGTCACCGCGGCCGCGGCGGTCGTTGCTCGGTGCGTTGAGCTCGGACTCGCGGACGCCACCAACGACATCGCCCTTGTAGATCCACACCTTGACGCCGATGACGCCGAAGGTGGTGTGTGCTTCTGCCGTGCCGTAGTCGATCTCCGCACGCAGGGTGTGCAGGGGCACACGGCCTTCGTGGTAGCGCTCGACACGGGACATCTCGGCGCCACCCAGGCGGCCAGAGGTCATGATCTTGATGCCCTTGACCTGCGGGTTGCGCATTGCGGACTGGATAGCCTTGCGCATCGCGCGGCGGAACGCCACGCGGTTCACAAGCTGCTCCGCAACGGACTGCGCGACCAGGGTCGCGTTGGCGTCGACGTTCTTGACCTCGAGGATGTTGAGGGCGACCATCTTGCCGGTGAGCTTCTCCAGCTCACGGCGGATACGGTCGGCCTCAGCACCGCGGCGGCCGATCACAATGCCCGGGCGGGCGGTGTGGATGTCAACGCGGACGCGGTCGCGGGTGCGCTCGATAACCACATCGGCGATGCCGGCGCGCTCGAGGTTCTTCTCCAGGTACTCCCGGATCTTGATGTCCTCGGCGACGTAGTCGGCGTAGTTCTTGTCGGCGTACCAGTGGGACTTCCAGTCAGAAGTGATACCCAGGCGCAGGCCGTGTGGGTGAATTTTCTGGCCCATTACTTAGCCCCTTCCTCGGACTCGACAACAACGGTGATGTGGGAGGTGCGCTTCCGGATCTGGAAGGCGCGGCCCTGGGCGCGCGGCTGGTAGCGGCGCATGGTCGGCCCCTCGTTCGCCCAGCATTCGGAGATGACGAGCGTGCGCGGGTCCAGGCCGAAGTTGTTCTCTGCGTTGGCTGCCGCGGAAGCGACAACCTTGGCCACCGGCTTGGCGGCGTCCTGCGGAGCGTACTTCAGAATTGCGAGGGCCTCGGAGACGGACTTGCCGCGGACGAGAGCCAGCACGCGGCGGGCCTTCATCGGGGAAGTACGGACGAACTTGGCCGTCGCAGATGCAGTGGTGATCGTGTCAGCCATTGCTTATCGACGTCCCTTCTGTTCCTTAACGTGACCCTTGAAGGTCTTGGTTGGTGCGAACTCACCGAGCTTGTGGCCGACCATGGACTCGTCGACGAACACCGGCACGTGCTTGCGGCCGTCGTGGACGGCGAAGGTGTGACCGATGAAGTCGGGGAGAATGGTCGAGCGGCGAGACCAGGTCTTAATAACCTGCTTGGTGCCGGCCTCGTTCTGAGCATCCACCTTGTTGAGGAGGTGCTCATCGACGAACGGGCCCTTCTTCAGGCTGCGTGGCATGTTGACTTACCTCCTCTTAGCGCTTCTTCGTGCGACGACGGCGCACGATCATGTTGTTCGAGTAACGGTTCGGGTTGCGGGTGCGGCCTTCCTTCTGGCCCCACGGCGAAACCGGGTGGCGGCCACCGGAGGTCTTACCCTCACCACCACCGTGCGGGTGGTCGACCGGGTTCATAACCACACCACGAACGGTCGGGCGCCAGCCCTTCCAACGCATGCGGCCAGCCTTACCCCAGCGGATGTTGATCTGGTCGGCGTTGCCCACCTCACCAACGGTTGCACGGCAGCGGATGTCCACGCGGCGGATCTCGGAGGACGGCATACGCAGCACGGCGTAGTTGCCCTCCTTACCCAGAAGCTGGATGGACGTGCCTGCGGAACGGGCGAGCTTGGCGCCCGCGCCCGGCTTCAGCTCCACGGCGTGGATGGTGGTACCGGTGGGGATGTTGCGCAGCGGCAGGTTGTTCCCCACCTTGATGTCGGCGTTCGGGCCGGACTCGACGACGGTGCCCTGGGTCAGGCCCTTCGGCGCGATGATGTAGCGCTTCTCACCGTCGTAGTAGTGCAGCAGCGCGATGTTGGCGGTGCGGTTCGGGTCGTACTCGATGTGGGCGACCTTGGCCAGCACGCCGTCCTTGTCCGAACGACGGAAGTCGATCACGCGGTAGCGACGCTTGTGGCCGCCGCCGCGGTGGCGCGTGGTGATGTGGCCGTGCGTGTTGCGGCCACCCTTCTTCGGGAGCGGGCGCAGCAGGGACTTCTCCGGCTCGGAACGAGTGATCTCGTCGAACTGGGAAACAGAGCTGTTGCGGCGACCCGGGGTTGTCGGCTTGTACTTACGAATAGCCATAGTGTGTCCTTTTCTATCGTCTCTTCATAGAGGCGACGGCCCTAGGCCGTCGCGCCGCCGAAGATGTCGATGGAGTCGCTGCCCTCGCGGAGAGTGACGTAGGCGCGCTTGGTGTCCTTGCGCTTACCAAAGCCGGTGCGGGAGCGCTTGCGCTTACCCTCGCGGTTGGTGGTGTTCACCGAAGCGACGTCGACGCCGAAGATCTCTTCCACGGCGATCTTGATCTGGGTCTTGTTGGCAGACGGGTCCACGAAGAACGTGTACGTGTTCTGCTCCATCAGCGTGTAGGTCTTCTCGGAGAGGACCGGGGCGATGATGATGTCGCGCGGATTCGCGGTCTTAGCCATTTACTTCTCCTCCTCCGCGTTGGCGCCGGCGAGAACGGCGTTCTCGCTGCCGCGGTTAATGAAGGTGTGCAGCGCTTCGACCGAGAACACAACGTCGTCGGCGTTGAGCACGTCGTACGTGTTCAGCTGGGAAGGCTCAAGGATGTTCACGCCCGGCAGGTTCCTTGCGGAGAGGCGGGAGTTGAGATCCTCACGGCCAACCACCAGCAGCACGGACTTGCGGTCGGACAGTCGCTCGATGAACGCGCGCGCGGACTTCGTGGACGGGGTCTGGCCCGGCACGAGCTCCTCAACCACGTGGATGCGGCCGCCGCGGGCGCGGTCGGTCAAGGCGCCCGCGAGGGCGGCCTTGATCATCTTCTTGGGGGTCCGCTGCGCGTAGGAACGCGGCTGCGGACCGTGGACGGTGCCGCCGCCGGTGAAGTGCGGCGCGCGGGTCGAGCCCTGGCGGGCGCGGCCGGTGCCCTTCTGGCGGAACGGCTTCTTGCCGCCACCGCTGACCATGCCGCGGGTCTTGGTGGCGTGGGTGCCCTGACGAGCGGCCGCCAGCTGAGCGGTGACCACCTGGTGCATCAGGGGGATGGAAGCTTCGCGGTCAAACCACTCTGCCGGAAGCTCGACGGAACCGTTGGTCTTCCCGTCTGCGGTGTGGACGTCAAGCGTCAGGTTCGTCATGCGTGAGCACCGCCCTTCACTGCGGTCTTGACGGTAACAACGCTGCCCTTGGCGCCGGGGATGGCACCCTTGATCAGGATCAGGTTGTTGTCGCCGTCGATGCGTTGGATCTTCAGGTTCTGGGTAGTAACGCGGTTACCGCCCATGCGGCCGGCCATCCGGGTGCCCTTGAAAACGCGGGCCGGGGTGGCGCAGGCGCCGATGCCGCCGACGCGGCGGTGGGCTGCCTGGTTACCGTGGGAGGCGCCCTGGCCGGCGAAGCCGTGGCGCTTCATTGCGCCGGCGTAGCCCTTGCCCTTGGTGGTGCCAACCACGTCGACGAACACGTCGCCGTCGAAGATGGTCGCGTTGTACTCCTGGCCCACCTCGTACTCCGAGGTGTCGTCCATGCGGATCTCAGCGACGTAGCGGCGCGGGTTCACGCCGGCCTTCTTGAAGTGGCCGGCCTGCGGCTTCTTGGTCTTACGGGGATCAACGTCGCCGTAAGCGATCTGGATGGCGGAGTAGCCATCGGTCTCGGGGGTACGGATCTGGGTGACCACGCACGGACCAGCCTCGACGACGGTCACCGGAATCACTCGGTTCTCCTCGTCGAAGATCTGGGTCATGCCGATCTTCTTGCCCAGAATGCCCTTCATCTGGTTGTCAGACATGTATCAGTTCTCCACTACTAACAGTCGGGAATCTCTGGTGATTACTGGATGTTCACGTCAACGCTGGCCGGGAGGTCGATGCGCATGAGCGCGTCGACGGTCTTCGGCGTCGGATCGAGAATATCGATGAGGCGCTTGTGCGTGCGCATCTCGAAGTGCTCGCGAGAATCCTTGTACTTGTGGGGAGAACGAATAACGGCGTACACGTTCTTTTCGGTGGGCAACGGCACCGGTCCAACGACGCGGGCACCCGTGCGGGTGACCGTCTCGACGATCTTCTTCGCGGATGCGTCGATCGCCTCGTGGTCGTAGGCCTTGAGCCTGATGCGGATCTTCTGTCCCGCCACGCTTACCTCTTCCTCGCATCCCCACGTTCAGCCTCTCGCCCCGCTCGAGCGAACCTCGAGTGAGTGGAACGAGCGCGAAGCGGTGGGGTTGTAGCTTCTAGTTTCTCTATAACGTTGTCCGGGCTGGGCCCTTGGCTCAACGCCAGTGTCGTTATGACTGCCATGACGGTTCCGGAAGGTGGGCACGGCGCAAACAAGCGCGTACATCAGTGCTTCCGCCTAGCGCGCACGGTGGGCGCCGGGTGTCAGGCTCGGAAGGGTGCGTGACCCTCGCGTACTGCCGCTGTTTATTTGCCATGGCCCTCGCCGGTTCCGCTTCCGCGGAGCCTTCATCCGAAGGTGTCATGGTCGCTTCACCACCGCCCGCTCGAGGCGGGCCATGTCAAAGCAACCCGAGTAGTTAAGCACACCGCGGAAAGTATTGCAAGCTTTGCTTTTCGACGTTCGCGTTGAGCAACACGTCGCAGGGAAGCGTCGAAAAGCAACAGCCCCTCCCAGGTAGGGCGAAACCGGGTACGATTGGTCGCGTGCGCCCGCTCGGCGGGCACGCCGCTATCCACGGCCCATCCACGAAAGGACCATCATGGCTAACAACACCCCGAACACCAACCGCGAGAACGACACCACCGCCGCTAACACCGCTGCGACCTCGGCGAACACCTCCGCCCCGGCGGCCTCCACCTCCTCCGCCGTCGAGCCGGAGCAGCTGCGCCCGCGCAACGAGAACCTCGAGACCGACCACGGCACCACCACCATCGACGACAACGTTGTGGGCAAGATCGCCGGCATCGCCGCGCGCGAGGTGTCCGGCGTGCACAACCTCGGTGGCGGCGCCGCCCGCATGTGGGGCGCGGTGCGCGAGTCCTTCACCTCCTCCACCAACGTGCAGCAGGGCGTGAACGTGGCGGTCGAGGACGGCCACGTCAACGTTGCCGTTGCCATCATCGCCGAGTACGGCGTGGCCATCCACGAGCTGGCCAACGCCATCCGCGAGAACATCACCGTGGCCATCACCCGCATGACCGGCCTGATCGTGGACCGCGTGGACGTCACCGTGCACGACGTGAACCTGCCGGAGCAGGAGACCAACGCCGAGCAGTACGAGGAGCCGGTGAACTACCAGGCCGCTAACCCGGCCCTGGGCCAGTAGCCATGGCGCCGGCCTCCGTCACCCGCGAGACCGGAGAGAAGGCGCGCGACGCCGCGCTGTCCGTCCCCGGCGTGGCCGGGCTCCACGGCGGCCGCGTCGGCGAGGTCGCGCTCTTGCTACCCGGCACGCGCATCGAGGGCATCCGCGCCGCCAACCGCGGCGACGAATCCGGCCTCGAGGTGCACATCGTGTTCGACGTCAGCTCGGAGCGAGACGTGCGCGCCGTGGCGGACAGCGTGCGCGAGCAAGTCTCCCGCGCGGCGGGCGTAGACGTCGTCGACGTGGTTGTGGCCGATGCCGTAGCCAGGCCGCAACCCGCATCCCCATCCGGGAACTAGCCCGCTAGCTCCCTCCCCTACTCAGCCCGCGCCGCGTCCCGCGCGGCCGGGCAATCGGGCAATTAGGTGCAAACATGAACATTTTTGCTAACAAAACCCTCACCGGGATCCTCATCGGCGTAGTTGTGGCGTTCTTCGTCACCTTCGGCGGCGCCCAGGGCCTGCTGTGGCTGCTGCTCTTCTCCGTGGTCGGCGGCATCGTCGGCGCCCAACTCGACGGGCGCCTCGACCTCGCCCAGCTGATGAGCTCCGCGTCCGGCAAGGGCCGAGGCTGATGGACACATCGTTTTACCACATCAGTGAGAAAGCGGTGGAGCGTGTCGCCGAGACGGCTGCGCTGACCGTGCCCGGCGTCCGCGCGCTGGACGCCAAGCTCGCCGGCTTGGCGGGCCGGAGCTTCCCCCGCGTGGAGGTGCGCCTAGACCGCGCCACCGCCACCGCGGCGGTGGAGGCGGACATCGCCACCACGTACCCCTCCCCCGTGGCAGCGATCACCGACGCGGTGCGGGCCACCATTATCGCCCACATCCGCACCCTCTGCGGGCTGGACGTCTCCCGCGTGAAGGTGAACGTTGCCAACGTCGAGGCAGACCCGGCCGGCGGCCGGGTGACGTGGGACGACGTGGCAAGCCACACCGCGGGCGTTGTGCCGGTTCCTGTGCTGGTCACCCCGTCCGAGGTCTCCTCCCCCGTGGTGGCGGAGCGCAAGGACCTGCTCCCCATCGACGTGGAGTCCTCCGCAGATCACCTGCGCCACGTGGTGGTACCGGCCCCGCCGGAGGTCGAGCACATCCGCACGCCGGAACCGCCCGCGGTGGAGAGCGTGGAAACGCCGGAGCCAATCGAGCCCCGGGTTTCCGGCTTTGTGGGTCATGTGCCGCCGCTGGTCCACCCCGAGGCGCCCGCGCCGCGTCCGGTGCGCGTGCCGCTGCCGCCGCGCGAGCGCTCGCTCGTACCGATCATGGTCCGGGAACCCGAGGTGCGGCCCGTGCGCACCCCGGCCCCTGCCGCGCTGCGTCCGGTGCGCATGGAACCTCCCCGCCGCCTGATCCCCCCGGTGGTCGAACACCCGGTGCGCGTGGCGCGGCCAGTGGTACCACCGCGGCAGCCGCTCAAGCAGGTTGTGGTGCAGCGCCAACCCCTCGTGCCCATCCGCATCGAGCCGGCCGCGCCACTACGCCGCGTCGTCCCGCCGCAGCCGGATGCCGTGCTGCACCCCGTCGCGCCGCGCCCGCAGCCGCTGAAGCAGATCACCATCCAACCGGTGGAGAAGTACTATGACCGCACCCGCTAACGCCCACGAGACCGAGGCCCACCGCCCGTTCGGCCCCCACCCGGGCCTCGAGCCGCGCCGCAACCCCGCCGCGCGCTGGGTCACCATCCTGGTGGGCGTGACCTTCCTCGCGCTGTCCGGCCTGCTCGCCCGCGAGCTCTGGTTCCACTACCAGGACCAGCCGTTCACGTCCTGGGTGCGGCCCGTGCTCGACTTTCTCGGCACCCGGGCGGTCGATGCCGCCGCGGTGACCGTAGGCATCATCATCTCGCTTCTGGGCCTCTGGCTGATCATCAGCTCGTTCATGCCCCGCGGCCGCACGCACATGCAGGTGGAATCTCCCGCCTCCATCTGGGTCCGCCCGGTGGATGTGGCGCGCAAGTCCACCTACGCCGCGCGCGCCGAAGTCGGCGGAGAGAGCGTCCGCTCCAAGGCGGACCGCAAGCGCGTCACCGTCTCCGTGGAGGACGACGGCTCGGGCCACGTCGAGGAGCTAGTGCAGGGTGCCGTGGGGCGCGAGCTGCGCCGCCTCTCTCACCCGCCCGCTGTTGCAGTGAAGGTGCTGCCCCGCACGGGATCTTCGCAGCAGACGGCACCCCAGCCCGTAGAGCCCCACCGCACCGACCTCGACCAGGTAGAGGAGGAGCTCCGATGAGCAAGACCCTGGCGTTCTTTGACCGCTTCATTGTGTTTCTGATCGGCCTGTTGCTGCTCCTCGCCGGGCTGCTGCCGGCCGCGATGTACTGGGACATTCCCTACGTCAGCGAGTACGTCAACCGGCTCAACCGCGGTGAGCTCACCGAGCTGCCCAATTACCCGTGGTACATCAACGCGCTGATCGCCACCGCGGTGGTGCTCTTCCTGCTCGGCCTCTGGTTCGTGCTCGCGAACATCCGCAGCCGCGCGTTCTCCAACCGCGCGATCGAGGCAGCCGACCCAGAGCACGGCGAGACGGTGATCAACGTCCAGCGCCTCGGCGACGCCGCCTGCGCGGCCCTCACGCAGACGGAGGCGGTGCAGAAAGCGGACTGCCGCGTCGCGGTGGAGCGTGAGCGCCCGACCGCCACCTTCACGGTCACGGCGGACCCCGCGTTCAGCATGGATGACCTCATCGACCTCGTGGAGCGCGCCAACGAGGATTTCCGCGTGGCTAACCACACCATGGAGATCGACACAGTGTGGAAGCTCCACTTCGACCGGGTGGCCGCCTAGGCCTCCACAAGCAGCACCCGCTCCACCCGCCCCAGCAGGACCGGCTTCCCGCCGCCTGCTGGGGTTATTTGCATGCGCTCACCGGGGGCAAGCTTGTCGACGCTCCCCCAAGCCAACGCCTCCACCCGCGTCTCGCGCCCCACGCTCTCCCAGATGCGGATGCGCGGGCCGATGAGCGCTCGGGCGGGTGCGTCGAAAAGCACAAGCCACCGCTCCCCGCCGATCTCCCCCTGCCGCAGCACCCGCGGGAGGGAGACGGGCGAATCGAACGGGCGCACCGCCTCGACCACGCCGAGCCGGTGCTCGACACCCTCGGCGTCGGCGACCACGAGCGGGCGCCCCGGGCCCGTGGGGCGGAACCCGGTGGCGGACCAGACCGCTGGTGGCCGCTGCGGGTCCTCGACACTGCGCACCACCGCGGTGTCCCCGATGAGCGTGACCGCGTGGCGGGGTGCGGTAGTGGTGATGAGCACGGGCCGGTCCAGCGGGGAGGCGATGCGGCTGGGGCGTTCGTCGCGAAGGTCGGCGAGCAGCGCCAGGAGTTCCGCTTCGCTCCACGCCCACGTCAGGCCCCGTGCCTGCAGCATGCCCAGAAATGCCGGGAGAGAAAGGTCCGGCTGCCCCTCCCACGCCTCCTGGAGGGCGGCCATCAGCGCCGGGATCCGGGTCGGGTCTAGCTCGCGCACAACGGGTGAGTGTACGCGAAAGGGCCGCGCCCCCAGGCGGGGAGCGCGGCCCTTAGCTCAGGCAGCTGGTGCTAGCCAGGATCCGGCTGGATTAGTCGAGGATCTTGGTCACGCGGCCGGCGCCGACGGTGCGGGAGCCCTCGCGGATAGCGAAGCGCAGGCCCTCGTCCATAGCGACCGGCTGGATCAGCTCGACGGTCATCTCAACGTTATCGCCCGGCATGACCATCTCGGTGCCCTCCGGCAGCTTCACCACACCGGTCACGTCGGTGGTGCGGAAGTAGAACTGCGGACGGTAGTTGTCGAAGAACGGGGTGTGGCGGCCGCCCTCGTCCTTGGACAGGACGTACACGGAACCCTCGAACTTGGTGTGCGGGGTGTAAGCGCCCGGCTTGATGACGACCTGGCCGCGCTCGACGTCCTCGCGCTTCAGACCGCGGAGCAGCAGAGCGGCGTTGTCGCCGGCCTCAGCGGTGTCGAGCAGCTTGTTGAACATCTCGATGGAGGTGACGGTGGTCTTCTGGGACTTCTCGCGGATACCGATGATCTCCACCTCGTCGTTGAGGTTGAGGACACCGCGCTCCACACGACCGGTAACCACGGTACCGCGGCCGGAAATGGTGAAGATGTCCTCGATCGGCATCAGGAAGTCGCGGTCGGTCTCGCGGACCGGGTCCGGAATAGCGTCGTCGCAGGCCTGCATGAGGTCGAGCACGGACTGAACCCACTTCTCGTCGCCCTCGAGAGCCTTCAGAGCGGAGATGTGGACGATCGGAGCTTCCTCGTCGTAGTCCTGCTCGGCCAGCAGCTCGCGGACCTCCATCTCGACGAGCTCGATGATCTCCTCGTCGTCCACCATGTCGCACTTGTTCAGCGCAACGAGGATGTACGGAACGCCCACCTGGCGGGCGAGCAGCACGTGCTCGCGGGTCTGCGGCATCGGGCCGTCGGTGGCGGCCACAACGAGGATGGCGCCGTCCATCTGCGCAGCACCGGTGATCATGTTCTTGATGTAGTCGGCGTGGCCCGGGGCGTCCACGTGAGCGTAGTGGCGCTTCGGGGTGTTGTACTCCACGTGGGAGATGTTGATGGTAATACCGCGCTCGCGCTCCTCCGGAGCCTTGTCGATCGCGTCGAACGCGAAGGCCTTGTTCTCCTCCGGGTAAGCGTCAGCGAGCACCTTGGTGATGGCAGCCGTGGTGGTGGTCTTGCCGTGGTCGACGTGACCGATGGTGCCGATGTTGACGTGCGGCTTCGTACGCTCGAACTTTGCCTTTGCCACTTGTTGTCCTCCTGGACTTCGTGGTGGCTACGACCTTCGCAGCCACGTGTTTACATTTGCCTTGCCTCATGGCCCGCATGCGCGAGACATGCTGCACGACCATTTCACAATGTGCCAGTTACATAATCCTAGATATCTCGAGACCGTTTTTCAAACCAAGCGATCCGGAGAAATCCTGGTCTCCCGAGCGGGTAACGGCCAGCTCAGCGCCACCCGCACACCCAGCAAAGCGGGGTTGCGGGTCCGGGCTCAGCAAGCCGCTACCCACCGGGCAGCGGCACCCACCTCTATTCCCGTGCTTCACGACCGGCGGCGTGGAGCGCGGGGGCGGGTGCTGCGTGCGACTTACTTGCCGTTGCGCTCGTCGATGATCTCCTGGGCCACGGACTGCGGAACCTCAGCGTAGGAGTCGAACACCATGGTGAAGTTCGCGCGGCCGGCGGTCGAGGAACGCAGATCGCCGATGTAGCCGAACATCTCGGACAGGGGCACCTTGGCCTTGACCACCTTGGCGCCGGAGCGGTCCTCCATGGCGTACACCTGGCCACGGCGGGAGCTAATGTCACCGTTGACGGTGCCCATGTACTCCTCCGGGGTCACAACCTCGACGGCCATGAGCGGCTCGAGCAGCACCGGCTTCGCCTTTGCCACAGCCTCCTTCAGAGCCTGGGAGCCGGCGACCTTGAAGGCCATCTCAGAGGAGTCGACCTCGTGGTAGGCGCCGTCCTCGAGGGTGGCCTTGATGTTCACCAGCGGGAAGCCAGCGAGGTAGCCGTACTGCATCGCGTCCTGGATACCGGCATCCACGGACGGGATGTACTCCTTGGGCACGCGACCACCGGTGACGGCGTTCTCGAAGGCGTAGGTGGCGGACTGGCCCTCCTCCAGCTCCTCCGGCTCCGGGTTGTACGGCTCGATGGTGACGATGACCTTTGCAAACTGGCCGGAACCACCGGTCTGCTTCTTGTGGGTGTAGTCCAGGTGCTCGACCTTCTTGCGGATGGTCTCGCGGTACGCCACCTGCGGGGAACCGATGTTGGCCTCAACCTTGAACTCGCGCTTCATGCGGTCCACCAGCACGTCGAGGTGCAGCTCGCCCATGCCGCCGATGACGGTCTGGCCGGTCTCCTCATCCAACTTCACGGTGAAGGTCGGGTCCTCCTCCGCCAGCTTCTGGATGGCGGTGCCCAGCTTCTCCTGGTCAGCCTTCGTCTTCGGCTCGATGGCCACCTGGATAACCGGGTCCGGGAAGTCCATGGACTCAAGGATGATCGGGTGATCCGGGTTGCACAGGGTGTCACCCGTGGTGGTTTCCTTCAGGCCGATGAACGCGTAGATGTTACCGGCGTCGGCGTGCTCGACCGGGTTCTCCTTGTTCGCGTGCATCTGGAAGAGCTTGCCCACGCGCTCCTTCTTGCCCTTGGTGGAGTTGAGCATCTGCTCACCCGGGATGGCCTGGCCGGAGTACACGCGGACGTAGGTCAGCTTGCCGAAGAAGGGGTGGACGGCAATCTTGAACGCCAGCGCGGAGAAGGGCTCCTCCACGGACGGCTTGCGGGTCAGGTCCTGGTCGCCGTCGACGGAGGTGCCGTGCACCTCGCCGATGTCGAGCGGGCTCGGCAGGTAGTCCACAACAGCGTCGAGGATCGGCTCGATGCCCTTGTTGCGGTACGCGGAGCCACAGAAGACCGGGTAAATCTCGGAGTTGACGGTCAGCTTGCGGATGGCGCCCTTGATCTCCTCGATCGTGAGCTCCTCGCCGCCGAAGTACTTCTCCATCAGCTCTTCGTCGGACTCGGCGACGGTCTCGAGCAGCTTCTCGCGGTACTCCTCGGCCTTCTCCTGCAGCTCGGCCGGGATCTCCTGGATCTGCGGCGGGGTGCCGGTCTCGACCTTGCCCGGCCACATCATGGCCTTCATCTCGAGCAGGTCGATAACGCCGTCGAAGTCGTCCTCGGCGCCGACCGGGATCTGCATGACCAGCGGCTTCGCGCCGAGGCGATCCACGATGGTGCTGACGGTGAAGAAGAAGTCCGCACCCAGCTTGTCCATCTTGTTCACGAAGCAGATACGGGGCACGTCGTACTTAGCGGCCTGACGCCACACCTGCTCAGACTGCGGCTCAACGCCCTCCTTGCCGTCGAACACGGCAACGGCGCCGTCGAGCACGCGCAGGGAGCGCTCCACCTCAACGGTGAAGTCCACGTGGCCCGGGGTGTCGATGATGTTGATCTGGTTGCTGTTCCAGAAACAGGTCACCGCGGCGGACGTAATGGTGATGCCGCGCTCCTTCTCCTGCTCCATCCAGTCGGTGGTGGCGCCACCGTCGTGGGTCTCACCAACCTTGCGGTTGATACCCGTGTAGAAGAGGATGCGCTCAGTGGTGGTGGTCTTACCAGCATCGATGTGGGCCATGATGCCGATGTTGCGGACCTTGTTCAGATCCTTAAGCACTTCTTGTGCCACGTTTATTACCCCAACTTTTACGTTGTCGGCGCCGCCGCCCTCCCGGTTGCCCGGGGCCGGCGGCGCCTATAGCGGATATTGTCCTTGATCGATTATTCCACTACTTAGCCTAAGTAGCAGCGTGAAGTCCGGCGCATACACGTCCGACCCGGTGGCAACTCACAGCCCCGCAAGGGGGCGGCATGAGGCCTGCGCGGGGCGCGGGCACATTGTCCACCGGGTCGGCATGCGTGCGAACGGGAGCCAGAACTACCAGCGGTAGTGGGCGAAGGCGCGGTTGGCCTCGGCCATCTTGTGGGTGTCCTCGCGGCGCTTCACGGATGCGCCGAGACCGTTGGATGCATCCAGGATCTCGTTGGCGAGACGCTCGGTCATGGAGTTCTCGCGGCGCTGGCGGGTGAAGGTGACCATCCAGCGCAGGGCGAGGGTGTTCGAGCGCGACGGCTCGACCTTCACCGGCACCTGGTAGGTGGCGCCACCCACGCGGCGGGAGCGGACCTCGAGATCCGGGCGGATGTTGCCGAGGGCCTTCTCGAGGGTGCCCACCGGGTCGGTGCCGGTCTTCTCGCGGCACATCTCGAGGGCACCGTAGACGATGCGCTCGGCGGTGGACTTCTTGCCGTCCAGGAGGACCTTGTTCACGAGCTGGGTGACCAGTTCGGAGTTGTACACCGGATCCTTAACAACGGGACGCTTCGGAGCTTGCTGCTTACGCATGATTCTTTACTGTCCCTTCTTCGCGCCGTAACGGGAGCGAGCCTGCTTGCGGTCCTTGACACCCTGGGTATCCAGCGCGCCGCGGATGATCTTGTAACGCACACCCGGCAGGTCCTTCACACGACCGCCGCGCACGAGCACCATGGAGTGCTCCTGCAGGTTGTGGCCCTCGCCCGGGATGTAGGCGGAAACCTCGACACCGGAGGTCAGGCGCACACGGGCGACCTTGCGCAGTGCGGAGTTCGGCTTCTTCGGGGTGGTGGTGTACACGCGGGTGCACACGCCGCGGCGCTGCGGGGAGCCCTTCAGGGCGGCCGTAGCGACCTTGGTCTTCTTATCGTGGCGGCCCTTGCGGACCAGCTGCTGAATAGTAGGCATTCACACTCTTTTCTGTGTCTGCGGCCAGCGCACGCGCCCGTACATGCAAAAATGGGGGCTCTTTGCGGGGCCCTTCCGTCTGCACGAACCAACGCACGCGGCGGGTGCCGCATGGAGTTCTGAAACTTCGTACCGCGCACGCGCGAACGAAACCTTGCTCAAAGTACTACAGCGCGGCCACAACAGGCAAATCCCCTGCCCCGGTTGCTTAGTACACTCAAAGTATGAGCCAGCCACACAGCGACAACCTCCCCCGCAAACGCGTCTCCCAGGTCGCACGCCAGCACGCCGTTGACACCCTCACCGCCGCGTACTCCGACGGCCAGCTCAGCACGCAGGAGTTCGACGAGCGCTCCGCCGCCGCGTGGCGCGCGACCTTCCACGACGACCTTATCCCGCTCATCGCAGACCTCGACATAGCGGAGCCCACGCTTGCCGACGTCACTTCCACCCACCCCGTCCTCCCCACCGGCGAACCCGGCGGCGTAGCCACCTCATTCGCAGTCATGGGCGGAGTTGAGCACCACGGCGACTGGCTCATCGCACCCAGCCACCTCTCCATCGCGTTCATGGGCGGCACCGACCTCAACCTCCAGCGCGCACGCTTAAGCTCCGCGCACACGTCGATACGTGTCGCGGCGGTCATGGGCGGGGGGCGCGTGGTCGTTCCCGAGGACGTCCGCGTCAAGAGCGAGGGCGCCGCAATCATGGGCGGCTTCGGCATCGTCGACCACCCGAGCGTGACCGTGCCCCAATCCGAGCTTCCCCCCAACGCGCCGTCGATCACCATCTCCGGCTTCTCCTTGATGGGAGGTGTTGAAGTTATCCGCGCCGCGCGCGACGCCGAGGTGGGCTGAGGGTCGGAGTCGCGCGGCGGGTGGAATTGGCGTCGATAAGCAAACATGCGAAAGGGCGGGCCCCTGAAGTGGGGAACCCGCCCTTTTGAAGCAGACCTAGCTACAGTGCCAGTGGGCTAGATCTGGTCGAAGCCGTACTCGTCCAGCGGCACGGAGGCGCCGGTGAACTCGCCGTAGCCCTCGTCGCCGTAGATCGAATCGCCGAAGCTCGGGATCGAGTAGGCCGCGGAGCGGGCCGCCTCGGTCGGCTTGACCTGGATGTTGCGGTAGCGCGAGATGCCGGTACCGGCCGGGATCAACTTACCGATGATCACGTTCTCCTTCAGGCCGATGAGCTTGTCGGAGCGCTTGTTGATCGCGGCGTCGGTGAGCACGCGGGTGGTCTCCTGGAAGGAGGCCGCGGACAGCCAGGACTCGGTTGCCAGCGATGCCTTGGTGATGCCCATGATCTCGGAGCGCATCTCCGCCGGCTCGCCGCCGTCCGCCACTGCCGCGGCGTTGACCTGGCGCGCCTCGGAGAGGTCGACCAGGGTGCCCGGCAGGAACTCGGTGGTGCCCGAGTCGATGACGGTGCCGCGGCGCAGCATCTGGCGGATGATGATCTCGATGTGCTTGTCGTGGATGGACACACCCTGGGTGCGGTACACGGCCTGCACCTCGTTGATCAGGTGCTTCTCCACGCCGCGGCGGCCGAGGACCTCGAGCACGTCGTGCGGGTCGGCGGCGCCGCGCAGGAGGCGCTCGCCCACCTCGACGTGGTCGCCCTCGCGCAGGGTGCGCTCGATGTAGGCGTCCGGGTTGGACTCCATCGGGCGGCGCACCTGGGCCAGGCCCTGGCGCTTGGACAGCTTCTCGTAGACCACGTCGTCCGAGCCGTCATCCGGGTGGATGGTCAGCGTCCAGAAGTTGCCCTCGTCCTCCAGAGTGATGGTGCCGGCCGCCGACGCGATCGGTGCGCGGTTCTTCGGCACGCGAGCCTCGAACAGCTCCTGCACGCGGGGCAGACCACCGGTGATGTCGCCGCCGACACCACCCTGGTGGAAGGTACGCATGGTCAGCTGCGTACCAGGCTCACCAATGGACTGGGCGGCGACGATGCCCACGGCCTCGCCGATGTCCACCAGCTGGCCGGAGGCCATGGACTTGCCGTAGCACTTCGCGCACACACCGGTCGGGGTCTGGCAGGTGAGCACGGAGCGCACCTTCACGTCGGTCACGCCGGCCGCCACGAGGGCGTCGATACGCTCCTCGGACAGTTCGGTGCCGGCCTCGAGCACCACGTTGCCGTCGGCATCGGTGGCATCGGCGGCCAGGACGCGGCCGGAGACGGAGGTCTCCACCAAGTCGTGGCGCACGAAGGCATCGCCCGCGGCCTCCGCCACCGGCACGCGCACACCCTGGTGGGTGCCGCAGTCGTCCTCGCGCACGATGACGTCCTGCGCCACATCCACCAGACGGCGGGTGAGGTAGCCGGAGTCGGCGGTGCGCAGCGCGGTATCGGCCAGGCCCTTGCGGGAACCGTGGGAGTTGTTGAAGTACTCCATCACGCTCAGGCCTTCGCGGAAGGAGGTCTTGATCGGGCGGGTGATGTACTCGCCGCGCGAGTTCACAACCATGCCCTTCATACCGGCCAGTGTCCAGATCTGGCGCATGTTGCCGGCCGCGCCGGACTTCACAATCATCGGGATCGGGTTGTCGTCCGGGTAGAGGTCCTCCACGGCCTGACCCACCTTGTTGGTGGCGTCCTGCCACAGCTCGACCAGGCGGTCGTAGCGGTTCTCCTCGGTCAGCGCGCCCTTCTCCCAGAACTTGCGCTCGATCTCCTCGGCCTCGCGCTCGTACTCCTCCAGGACCTCGGTCTTGTTCGGGAGCACCAGCACGTCGGACATGGTGATGGTCACGCCGGAGCGGGTGGCCCAGTAGAAGCCGGCGTCCTTCATCTTGTCCAGCACCTGCGCAACGGTGATCATGGGGTACTTCTCCACCATGGACTGGATGATGTCGCCCAAAAGCACCTTGCCGGAGCCGCCGCCCTTACGCACCATCGCGCCTTCCTGGTACGGGAAGTTGAACGGCAGCAGCTCGTTGAACATGATGCGGCCGAGCGTGGTGGTGGTCATCCACGGCTGGCCCTTGGACCAGCCGTCCGGGAACTGCTCAAGCTCGATCTCCGGCGTCGGGCGCAGGTGGTCGATGCGCACCTGGATCGGCGCCTGCAGGCCGAGCACGCCGCGGTCGTACGCCATGATGGCCTCGCGGTAGGAGGAGTACACGCCGCGTGCCGGGCCCTGCTCGTCGGCCGGCTTGTACGCGCCCTCGCCGCCGATCTCGTCCTCGCCCTTGAGCATGGTGAGGAAGTAGAGGCCGGTGACCATGTCCAGGCGCGGCATGGCCAGGGGCTTACCGGACGCCGGGGACAGGATGTTGTTGGAGGACAGCATGAGCACGCGGGCCTCGGCCTGCGCCTCGGCGGACAGCGGCAGGTGCACAGCCATCTGGTCGCCGTCGAAGTCGGCGTTGAAGGCCTCGCACGCCAGCGGGTGCAGCTGGATGGCCTTACCCTCGACCAGCTTCGGCTCGAAGGCCTGGATGCCCAGGCGGTGCAGGGTCGGCGCGCGGTTGAGCAGCACCGGGTGCTCGGAGATGGCCTCCTCGAGCACGTCCCACACCTCGGGGCGCTGGCGCTCCACCATGCGCTTGGCGCTCTTGATGTTCTGCGCGTAGTCATTGTCCACCAGGCGCTTCATCACAAACGGCTTGAACAGCTCGAGCGCCATCAGCTTCGGCAGGCCGCACTCGTGCAGCTGCAGCTGCGGGCCGACGATGATCACGGAACGGCCGGAGTAGTCCACGCGCTTACCCAGCAGGTTCTGGCGGAAGCGGCCCTGCTTGCCCTTGAGCAGGTCGGACAGGGACTTCAGCGGGCGGTTGCCCGGGCCGGTGACGGGGCGGCCGCGACGGCCGTTGTCGAACAGCGCGTCCACGGACTCCTGCAGCATGCGCTTCTCGTTGTTCACGATGATCTCGGGCGCGCCGAGGTCGATCATGCGCTTGAGGCGGTTGTTGCGGTTGATCACGCGGCGGTACAGGTCGTTCAGGTCCGAGGTGGCGAAGCGGCCACCGTCGAGCTGCACCATCGGGCGCAGCTCCGGCGGGATCACCGGAATCGCGTCCAGGATCATGCCGGCCGGGTCATTGCCGGAGCGCTGGAACGCGGCGACAACCTTCAGGCGCTTCAGCGCGCGAACCTTCTTCTGGCCCTTGCCCTCGGCGATGATGGTGCGCAGCTCCTCGGCCTCGGCGTCGAGGTCGAAGCCGCGGATCAGGGTCTGGATCGCCTCGGCGCCCATGCCGCCGGTGAAGTAGTCCTCGTAGCGGTCCACGAGCTCCTCGTAGAGGTTCTCGTCGATGATCATTTGCTTCGGCGCGAGCTTGGTAAAGGTGGTCCAGATCTCGTCCAGGCGCTCCACCTCGCGCTCACCCGCCTCGCGGATGTGCTGCATCTCCTTGTCCGCGGCGTTCTGCACCTTCTTGCGGGCAGCGGCGGTCGCGCCGGCGGCCTCGAGCTCGGCGAGGTCCTCCTCCAGCTTCTGCGCGCGCTCCGCGATCTCGGAGTTGGCGTCCGCCTCAACTTCCTTCTTCTCCAGGATCATCTCCGCCTCGAGGGTGGACATGTCGTTGTGGCGGGCCTCATCGTCCACGGAGGTGATGATGTTGGCGGCGAAGTAGATGATGCGCTCGAGGTCCTTCGGCGCCAGGTCCAGCAGGTAGCCGAGGCGCGAGGGCACGCCCTTGAAGTACCAGATGTGGGTCACGGGCGCGGCCAGCTCGATGTGGCCCATGCGCTCGCGGCGCACCTTGGACTTGGTCACCTCGACGCCGCAGCGCTCGCAGATGATGCCCTTGTAGCGCACGCGCTTGTACTTGCCGCAGGCGCACTCCCAGTCGCGGGTCGGACCGAAGATGCGCTCGCAGAACAGGCCGTCCTTCTCCGGCTTCAGGGTGCGGTAGTTGATGGTCTCCGGCTTCTTTACCTCGCCGTGGGACCAACGACGGATGTCGTCGGCGGTGGCCAGGCCGATGCGAAGCTCGTCGAAGAGGTTTACGTCAAACACGTAAATATCCCTTTCACCTTCCACGTTCGGAAGGGTGTTCGTTTATTAGTGCTAGTTCGTTTTTCGAAAGGGTTGCGTCGAGAAGCAATTGCTTGCCGACGCCCCCTTCGAACCTGGCGCTAGGCCGTATCCGCCGCGGACCCCTCGTCGCGCGAGAGGTTAATGCCGAGGGAGGATCCTGCCTGGTCGAATTCGTCGTCGTCGCCGTCGAGCTCCATCGGGGTGCCGTCGGTGGAGAGCACCTCCACGTTCAGGCAGAGGGACTGCAGCTCCTTCAGCAACACCTTGAAGGACTCCGGAATGCCCGGATCCGGGATGTTGTCGCCCTTCACAATGGCCTCGTACACCTTCACGCGGCCAACCACGTCGTCCGACTTGATGGTGAGCAGCTCCTGCAGGGTGTAGGCGGCGCCGTACGCCTGCATCGCCCACACCTCCATCTCGCCGAAGCGCTGGCCACCGAACTGGGCCTTACCACCCAGCGGCTGCTGGGTAATCATGGAGTACGGGCCGGTGGAGCGGGCGTGGATCTTCTCGTCCACGAGGTGGTGCAGCTTGAGCATGTACATGTAGCCCACCGAGATCGGGTACTTGTACGGCTCGCCCGAGCGGCCGTCGAACAGCGTGGTCTTGCCGTTGCCGTCCACCATCACGTCGCCGTCGCGGTTCGGCTTGGAGTTCGCGAGCAGGCCCGCGATCTCCTCGTTCGTCGCGCCGTCGAACACCGGGGTGGCGGTCAGGGACTCGGCCGGCACGTCGTAGAGGTGCTCCGGCAGGGTCTCCAGCAGCTTGGCGTTCTTCGGGTCGTCCGGGTTCACGGTCCAGCCGGCCTTGGCCAGCCAGCCCAGGTGCACCTCGAGGACCTGGCCGATGTTCATACGGCGCGGCACGCCGTGGGTATTCAAGATGATGTCCACCGGGGTGCCGTCCGCCATGAACGGCATGTCCTCCTGCGGGAGGATCTTGCCCACGACACCCTTGTTGCCGTGGCGGCCAGCCATCTTGTCGCCATCCTGGATCTTGCGCTTCTGAGCAACGTAGACGCGGATCATCTCGTTCACGCCCGGGGCCAGATCGTCATCGTCCTCGCGGGAGAAGCGGCGCACCGCGATAACCTTGCCGGTCTCGCCGTGCGGCACCTTCAGGGAGGTATCGCGCACCTCGCGGGCCTTCTCGCCGAAGATGGCGCGCAGCAGGCGCTCCTCCGGGGTCAGCTCGGTCTCGCCCTTCGGGGTGACCTTGCCCACCAGGATGTCGCCGTCGCGCACGTCCGCACCGATGCGGATGATGCCGCGCTCGTCCAGGTCCTTCAGCACGTCCTCGGACACGTTCGGGATCTCGCGGGTGATCTCCTCGGCACCCAGCTTGGTGTCGCGGGCGTCGATCTCGTGCTCCTCGATGTGCACGGAGGTGAGGATGTCCTCCTCCACCACGCGCTGGTTGAGGATGATGGCGTCCTCGTAGTTGTGGCCCTCCCACGGCATGAACGCCACGAGCAGGTTGCGGCCGAGCGCCATCTCGCCGTTCTTGGTGCCCGGGCCGTCGGCGATGACCTGGCCGGCCTCGACGCGCTCGCCCTGGCTCACAATCGGGGTCTGGTTGTAGCAGGTGCCCTGGTTGGTGCGCTCGAAGGTGCGCAGCATGTAGGTGTCGCGCACGCCCTCGTCGTCCATCACGGTGATGAAATCGCCCGTGACGTTCTCAATCACGCCGGCCTTCTTGGTAATCACCGTGTCGCCCGCGTCGTACGCCGCGCGCTGCTCCATACCGGTGGCCACGTAGGCCGCCTCGGAGCGCAGCAGGGGCACGGCCTGCTTCTGCATGTTCGCACCCATGAGGGCACGGTTCGCGTCGTCGTGCTCCAGGAACGGAATCATGGCGGTGGCCACGGACACCATCTGGCGCGGGGAAATGTCCAGGTAGTCCACGCCCTGCGGGCCGACCACGCCGATGTCGCCGTCCTTCAGGCGCACCTCGATGCGCTCGCCGGTGAGGTTGCGGTCCTTATCCATCGGGGTGGCCGCCTGCGCGATGGCGTAGCGGTCCTCCTCGTCGGCGGTGAGGTAGTCGATCTGGTCGGTGAGCTGGCCGTTGTCCACCTTCTGGTACGGCGTCTCGATGAAGCCGAAGGGGTTCACGCGCGCGTAGGACGCGAGCGCGCCGATCAGGCCGATGTTCGGGCCCTCGGGGGTCTCGATCGGGCACATGCGGCCGTAGTGGGACGGGTGCACGTCTCGCACCTCGATGCCGGCGCGCTCGCGCGAGAGGCCGCCCGGGCCCAGCGCGGACAGGCGGCGCTTGTGGGTCAGGCCGGACAGGGAATTGTTCTGGTCCATGAACTGCGACAGCTGGGAGGTGCCGAAGAACTCGCGGATGGCGGCGGAGACCGGGCGCACGTTGATCAGGGACGTCGGGGTGATGGACTCCGCGTCCTGGGTGGTCATGCGCTCGCGGACCACGCGCTCCATGCGGGACAGGCCAACGCGGACCTGGTTCTGGATCAGCTCGCCCACGGTGCGCAGGCGGCGGTTGCCAAAGTGGTCAATGTCGTCGGTGCTGATCGGGATCATGTCGCCGTTCGGCGCCTTCATCTCGGTCTCCCCGGCGTGCAGGCGCACGAGGTACTCGAGGGTGGTGGCGATGTCCTCCTCGGTCAGCGTCATCAGACCCTCGTGGTCCCCGCCCAGGCCCAGCTTGCGGTTGACCTTGTAGCGGCCCACGCGCGCAAGGTCGTAGCGCTTGGCCTTGAAGAAGGCGTTCTCCAGCAGGGACTGCGCCAAGTCGCGCGTCGGCTGCTCGCCTGGGCGCTGCTTGCGGTAGATCTCCAGCAGGGCCTCGTCGGTGTTGGCCACGCCGTCGGACTCCAGGGTGGCCATCATGATCTCGGAGAAGCCGAAGCGCTCCGTGATCTGCTCGGTGGTCCAGCCCAGGGCCTTCAGGAGCACGGTCACCGGCTGGCGGCGCTTGCGGTCGATGCGCACGCCCACGGTGTCGCGCTTGTCCACGTCGAACTCGAGCCAGGCGCCGCGGGACGGGATGACCTTCACGGAGTGCAGCGGGCGCTCGGTGGACTTATCAATCGTCTCATCGAAGTACACGCCCGGTGAGCGCACGAGCTGGGAGACCACGACACGCTCGGTGCCGTTAACAATGAAGGTGCCCTTGTCCGTCATCAGCGGGAAGTCGCCGATGAAGACGGTCTGGGACTTGATCTCCTGCGTTTCGTTGTTGATGAACTCCGCGGTGACGTAGAGGGGCGCGGAGTAGTTGATGTCCTTGTCCTTCGCCTCCTCGATGGAGTACTTCACGTCCTCGAAGCGCGGCTCCGACAGGGACAGGCTCATGTTGCCCGAGTAGTCCTGGATCGGGGAGATCTCCTCGAGGATGTCCTCGAGGCCGCTCGTCACGCGCGCCGCGTCGCCGCGCAGCTCCTGCTCGCGCTCGCGCCACTCCGGCGTGCCCACGAGCCACGCGAAGGATTCGAGCTGCACGTCGAGGAGACCCGGGACGGAGATGGGCTCGGCGATTTTGGCGAACGAGTAGCGCTCGGGCGCCCCGGGGATTTCAGCCACTGACCTGGTCTGGTTCATGGTCTGGTTTGAGACTGCCAAGTTTTGGGTCCTTCCAGCACCTCAGGCGGACGCCGCGTACACCCTGCTCTGGCACAGCAAGATCGCGGCGTTTCCGCTGGTTAAATTAGCATTTGGTCTGCTTCGGAAGACCCGCCCCCAGAGACAACAAAATCACCTTGTCAAATCGGTGTGTAAAACCGCTCGAGCAAGGTTTGCGCGCACACTGGAGACGGCTTCCAGCGCAACGAGTTAGCCTATACCACAATCGTGCGCTTGTAAAGGGCACCCACCCCAGCGCCTCTTCCCGCGCCGCCGCCCCGTATAGCCGTCCGGGGCGCCGCTGCGCGATGTAGCCGGAAGCCTACCACCACCAGCCGCCCGCGCGGGAAATCAGCGCGCGTGCCGCGGCGGGCGGGTCTCGCGGGAGCGACGCCGAGCCGCGGCCATGGCAAGCCCCACCAGTGCGAGCAGCGCGCCGGCGGCCGCGACGGCCCAGGAGATCGAGCGGCCGCGGGACTCAGGCTCCACGCCGGCCAGCTCCCCGAGCAGGGCGCGCACCTGGGCTTCGTCCGCACGCGCGTCGTACGTCACCACGTTGCGGATGCCGCGGCCCTGCGCGTCGCCGTAGTAGTCATCCACCTTCTCATCGATGCCCACCACGAGGCCGCTCACCTGATCCACCGTCAGCACGCGCTCGGCGGAGTGGAAGAGGAAGGCGCGCACCGGCTCCCCGCCGGGCCCCTCCACGTACGTGGTGTTGCGCTCGTCGGCGAAGCGCTGCGCCAGGTTGGTAGGCGCGATGCGCTGGTGGAAGCGGTACACGCTGCGCCCCTCCAGCTCGTCCTCGCCCACAAACTCGGCGGGAGCCGCTCCGCGCAGCACCGGGTCGAAGACGTCGTAGCTGCGCTGCTCCACGTCCACGGGGAACTTCAACCACACGCCCTCGACGGGCACCTCGGCAGCGGGCATGGCCATCACCAGCTGCGCGCTGGCGGGCTCGGGCACCTCGCCGGTCACGCGGTCGAAGGCGAAGGCCCAGGTGGAGGCGGACACCAGGTTGTCAAAGTCGGCGCCGGCCACGCCCGCGCGCAGGGAGTCGCCCACGCGCACGTTCACCGTGTCCCCGTCGGAGGGGTTGCGCACCTCCATGTGCAGCTGCCGCACCACCGGCTCGCGGCGCCCGTCGCGCACGCCGTCCGGGTCCGACATGGTCCACGTGGTGTTGGTTAGGGACAGTGGAAAGCGGGCGTCGATAAGCAATGCCCTCGGAGCGAGCAACCCGCCCACGATGAGGGCGATGCCGAGTCCGACAAGCAGCGCGGGGAGCGCCCGAGATTTCCGCATGGCAGGCACCTTACCGCAGCCCCCTCAATCGGCGGCCGAGGGGAGGAACGCGAAACCCCCTCCGTTCGCGGTTGCGACCGGAGGGGGTGACGCTGAAAAGCAGAAGCTCTTACTTGAGGGTGACGGTAGCGCCGGCCTCTTCGAGCTTGGTCTTGGCGGCCTCGGCGTCGTCCTTGCTGGCGCCCTCGAGGATGGCCTTCGGGGCACCCTCGACCATTTCCTTGGCGTCCTTCAGGCCCAGGCCCGGAACCAGCTCGCGCACGACCTTGATCACGCCGATCTTCTTGTCGCCGGCGTTCTCCAGCACGACGTCGAACTCGTCCTTCTCCTCAGCCGCAGCAGCCTCGCCGCCGGCAGCGCCCGGAGCGGCCGCAACTGCAACCGGAGCAGCAGCGGTCACGTCGAAGACCTCCTCGAACTCCTTCAGGAACTCGGAGAGCTCGATGAGGGTCATTTCCTTGAACTGCTCAATGAGCTCGTCCTTGGTGAGCTTAGCCATGATGGCATCCTTTCTTTCGGCCGCCGCATGCGGCCGGTAAATGGGGTGTGTAGTTGTTGGTGCGGGCGCCGCTTACGCGGCGTCCTCCTGCTTGTCCTGCAGCGCGGCAACGAGTCGTGCCGTCTTGGATGCCGGAGCCTGGAACAGGCCGGCAGCCTTCGCCAGAGAGCCCTGGAACGCGCCGGCGAGCTTGGCAAGGGTGGTCTCGCGGTTGTCCATCTCCGCGACGGCAGCAACCTGGGCTGCGTCGAGGGGGTTACCGTCCATGTAGCCGCCCTTGACAACGAACGCGTCGTTGTCGCTGGCGAACTTCTTCATCGCCTTCGCGGCGTCAACCGTGGCGTCGCCCTTGATGAAGGCGACGGCGGTCGGGCCGACAAGGAGATCATCGAGACCCTCAATGCCCTGCTCGTTGGCAGCGATCTTCACGAGGGTGTTCTTGGCGACGTGCAGTTCAACATCAAATCCGAGCTCACCGCGCAGCTGCTGCAGCTGGCCCACGGTCAGACCGCGGTACTCGGTGAGGAACACAGCGCTGGAGCCTGCGAACTTGTCCTTCAGCTCTGCAAGCTCAGCAACGTTCTTCGGGTTTGCCATGACACACGCCTCCTTCCAATACTTGTCTTGTTGTATCCGCCCGGGGCAGTTGCTTGTCGACGCTCCCGATGGAACCAACCAGCCCCAACGGAGTACCGAAACAAAAACTGCCCCGTGCAGAAGCACGAGGCAGTCTTGTTTAAGAGGTGCCACGTTTCTCCTGCGTGGGCCGATCCCCTTGAAGGGGGATACCTTCGACTCCCGTTGCTGTTGCGCCGGGAGTAGCCGACGGTCTTCGGTGAAACTTGAGCTCGGGCCAAAGCCCGTTCAAACTTCGAGCGGTAATGCTAGCGCTGGCGGGCGGCAAACTCCAAATCGCCCTTCTGAGAAAAGCAGCGGCGCCCCCACCCGGGCAGTTCCTGGGCGGGGGCGCTGGGGCCGTCGGGGCGCTAAAGGGCTACGCCTGCTCGGTGTAGTTCTTCTGCACGGACGGGTCAACCTGGATGCCCGGGCCCTGCGTGGCGGACACGGTGATCTTCTTCAGGTAGATGCCCTTGGCGGACGCCGGCTTCAGGCGCAGCACCTCGTCCAGCAGCGCGCCGTAGTTCTGGGCGAGCTGCTCCGGGGTGAAGGATGCCTTGCCGATCAGGGCGTGGAGGTTGGAGGCCTTGTCCACGCGGAAGGCGATCTTGCCGCCCTTGGAGTCCTGCACGGCCTTCGCCACGTCAGGGGTGACGGTGCCGGTCTTCGGGTTCGGCATCAGGCCGCGGGGGCCGAGCACGCGGGCGACGCGGCCTACCTTGGCCATCTGGTCCGGGGTGGCGATGGCCACGTCGAAGTTGATCTGGCCGTTGTTGATCTGCTCGATCAGCTCGTCGGTGCCCACGATGTCCGCGCCGGCCTCCTGGGCCTTGGTCGCGTTCTCGCCCTCGGCGAAGACGGCCACGCGCACGGTCTTACCGGTGCCGTTGGGCAGGTTGACGGTGCCGCGGACCAGCTGGTCAGCCTTGCGCGGGTCGACAGAGAGGCGCATTGCCACGTCGATGGTCGCGTCGTAGTTCTTGGACGAGGTCTCCTGCGCGAGCTTCACAGCCTCGAGAGGGCTGTAGAGCTTCTCGCGGTCAACCTTGGAGGACTGCTCGTTGTAGTGCTTGGACTTAGTAGCCATGTTGTGTTCCTTTCAGGATTGTGGTGAGCGGGCCTGGCACGGCCCTGCCACGAGAAGTGAGCGAGGTGCTACTTCTCTACCTCGATGCCCATGGAGCGGGCGGTACCGGCGATGATCGCGGCGCCAGCCTCGATGTCGCGGGCGTTGAGGTCGTTCTTCTTGGTCTCGGCGATCTCCTTGCACTGCTCCCAGGTCACCTTGCCCACCTTGTCGGTGTGCGGGACGCCGGAGCCCTTCTGCAGGCCGGCGGCCTTCAGCAGCAGGGACGCAGCCGGCGGGGACTTCAGCACGAAGTCGAAGGAGCGGTCCTCGTAGACCGTGATCTCGACCGGGATGATGTTGCCGCGCATAGACTCGGTAGCCGCGTTGTACGCCTTGGTGAACTCGACGATGTTCACGCCGTGCGCACCCAGCGCCGGACCGACCGGCGGAGCCGGGTTAGCCATGCCAGCCTCAATCTGCAGCTTGATCAGGCCGCTGACCTTCTTCTTAGCCATCGGATTACCTCTTTTCCTTGGTACAGGCCGCGCCACGATGCTTAACGGGGCCTTCCGGATGCCGGGAGTGACCCAGCCACCGGGGATGAACGATCAAAAAACGCCGCGCAGCCTGTATGCAGGCATGCGCGGCGCTTGATGTTACGCGGTCGGTGCGGGCGAACGCAAAAACGTGTTAGATGATCCGCTCGATCTGGTCGGCGGTGAGCTCCACCGGGGTCTCGCGGCCGAAGATGGACACGAGCGCCTCGATCTTGCCGGTCTCCGGATCGATCGCGTTGATGGTGGCGGAGACGCTGGCGAGCGCGCCGGAGAGGATGGTCACAGCCTCGCCCACCTTGTAGTCGTGCGCAACCTTCGGCGCGTTGTCCTCCTCCGGCATCGCGATGACGGTCTCGCCATCCTCGTTCGCCGCGGCCTTCTCGCCCGCAACCGGCTCGGTCTTGGGCATGAGGAACTTGGCCACGTCGCGGTGCTTGACCGGGGTGGCGTTGCCCTCGTTGCCCACGAAGCTGGTCACGCCCGGGGTCTCGCGGACCACGGACCAGGCGGCGTCGTTCATTTCCATGCGCACCAGCACGTAGCCCGGCAGCAGCTTGCGCTTGACCAGCTTTCGCTTGCCGTCTTTGAGCTCCAAGGCCTGCTCGATGGGCACCACCACGTCGAAGATGGAGTCCTCCACCTCGAGGGTCTGGATACGCATATCCAGGTTGGTCTTCACCTTGTTCTCGTAGCCCGAGTAGGACTGGATGATGTACCACTCGCCGGGGAGCTTCTTCAGCTCCTTGGTGTACTCGCGCAGACGGCGGCGGTACTCGGAGTCGCTCTCCTCCGCCTCCCCGCCAAGCGCCGCCTCGGCCGCGGCCAAGTCGCCGTCCTGGATCGGCTCCTCCTCAACCTCAGCCTCTACCTCGGCGGAGGTGTCCAGCAGCGGCTCAGTCTCGGGCTGCACGGGCGCGCCCTCATCGATCATCTCCTGGTTGTCTTCGATCTCCTCGACAACCTCGGTGATCGACTCGGCGGCCTCGGCACTCTCAGGCTCGGTCTCAAGCTCGGCCTCGGCAGCCTCGCCCTCCGGGGTGTCCTCGAGGTAGCCGGCCTCCGCCGCCGCCTCCAGCTCGGATTCCGGCGCGCCGGCCTCGGCGGCGCCGTCGCGGCCGTCGCGGCCGTCGCGGTCCTCGCGCTCCACGTTCAGGTCCTGCTCGTTATCCATGCGTGTTCCCCCCTAGTTGGAGGTTTCCTCCTCCTCGCGCTCCGGGTCGGTGCTGGGCTGCACGGGGCCTCCCTCCGCGATCATCTTCTCCTCGCGCTGCTCGAGGTTGCTCTCGTTGTTCTTCGCGTCGTTCTTCGCGTCAGCCATGGTCGGCTCCTCTCGTACTCGGTTACCCGTTGCTGCGTTGTAAGCGTACCCACCCTTGCATGAGGTGAGCCTAAAACGTATCCCGCCTCCCTCGGCGTCCGAGGTGGCGGGAATTGGTACGTGGGTGAGTATAGCTAGCGGATCAGGGTCCACTCAACTAGCTTCGCGCCGAGCAGGTCGGTGCCCCACATGAGCAGGGTGGTCACGATGAGGAAGGCGAACACGATCAGCGTGTAGTTGAGCATCTGGCGACCGGTGGGCCAGATCACCTTCTTCATCTCCGAGGCCACCTCGCCGGGGAATGCCCCGATCCCGCCCCCGGGGGTGTCCTCGTCGCGCTCCTGCTTGGCGGGAGCGCGCTTCTCCTCGTACGAGGAGGATGAGACAGGAGAAGTCCCCTGCAGCTGACGCTTGCCGGTCGGCTGCGCGGGGGTCTGACCGTTCGGATTAGTCAAAAGAACTCCTCCAACTTCCACGTTCTTGCAGGGGCGACAGGACTCGAACCTGCAACCTACGGTTTTGGAGACCGTTGCGCTACCAATTGCGCCACGCCCCTAGGACACCGCGGAGCAGTCCGCAATGCACCTAGACCCTACCACGGGCGCCTAGGCCCCCGTTTCAAGGTGAGTAGCGATGGAGAGAATTGAACTCTCGACACAGCGATTATGAGTCGCTTGCTCTACCACTGAGCTACACCGCCATGTGTTCGCGCCGCTCGCGCCCGTGGCACTAGGCGGACAAACAACAGAGCCCCCTGACAGAATCGAACTGTCGACCTTTTCCTTACCATGGAAACGCTCTGCCGACTGAGCTAAGGGGGCACAGCCTCTATGTTGTGAACCTCACCTTCCGGTGTGGCCCGCTCCGTTGAAGCCTTGAAAAGAGTAACCCGATACTGTTTTAGAACACAAATCGCCAGCTGAAAGCGTTTTTTTGGGGCATTTTGCTTCTCGACGCTCCCCTACCCCGCCCCCACCCCAAGCGCGGGTTAAGGGTCAGAATGTGTGTCCGGAATCGGTGATTTCCGGGACCTGACCTCGTTCTTCAGCGAAAGTATACGCTTCCAGGGCGTATACCGAGCTGGGGTCGGCGAAATCCTCGGTGTGGCAATCGGGATGTGGTATGCGCTTTTGGTGTTGTAGCCCAATGCCAAAGAACCGACCACGCTGCCACTGCGGCGCTGAAATGAAACGCAACGGCACCACATCTAAAGGCACAACCCGGTGGCGGTGTAAAGCCTGTGGCTTCTCCGCCTCCAAAAAACGCCCCGACGTCACCAACGCCGCCACGTTCGCCCAATTCATCACGCACTGCACCACCACGGAGACCCTCTCGGTCACCGCGAAACGACTCGGCGTGAGCCGCTCCACACTGAAACGGCGTTTCACCTGGTGTTGGCTCGTTGACGTGCCTGATCCCACCATCAGTCACACCGGGCGCGTCTACGACCAGATCTTCATTGACGGCACCTACACCGCAGGCGGGTGCCTTATCGTCGCCGCAACTATCGACCACGTCATTGCCTGGCACTGGTGCTACCGGGAAACCAGTCGCGACTACCAACACCTGCTCTCACGTATCCCCGCCCCCTTGATCGTTGTGCTCGACGGTGGGCAAGGCGCAGCAAGCGCGATCAAAACGTGTTGGCCAACTACCAAAGTGCAGCGTTGCTTAGTTCACGCTCAACGCGTTGTGCGCCGCCACACCACCTCGCGCCCGCGCACCGACGCAGGACAAACGATCTACCGGCTGGCGCTCAACCTCACCCAGATCACCACATTGGACCAGGCCGCCACCTGGGGTGGGCAGCTGCATGAATTCTCCACCATCTACCAAAAATGGATGAACGAGAAAACCAGAAGCAAAGACCCCGCAACCGGAATGTGGGTCACCACCTGGACCCACGCAAACGTGCGCAAGGCCTACAACAGCCTCAATCACCTGTGGCGAAACAACCTGCTGTTTGTCTACCTCGACCCACCCGAAGGCGTACTCGATCCCGCCCGAGTCAAAGCCACAACCAACAGTCTTGAAGGCGGGATCAACGCCCAAGTCAAAGCACTTGCCCACGCCCACCGCGGGCGCACCAACGAGCACCAACGCCGCATGCTCGACTGGTGGCTGTATCTGAAAACAGAACTGCCTGACGACCCCATCAAGATCGCCAGACAGTCCAACTGGGGAAAGGATCAACTCGCCAAAGTCCAGATCCTGACCCACGACGAGAACCGCGCCGACCACGAAACAGGACGACCAGCCCTCTACGACAACGCTATCGACACCAACTACAACCACTCAACAGGCATCCAAAAAGGCCAGATCTAACCCCAGCGACACGCCGACGCCAGACACACTTTTTGACCCTTAACCCG
>NZ_LT546028.1:0-814533 GCF_900078305.2 Corynebacterium bouchesdurhonense | reverse complement strand
GGGTTAAGGGTCAGAATGTGTGTCCGGAATCGGTGATTTCCGGGACCTGACCTCGTTCTTCAGCGAAAGTATACGCTTCCAGGGCGTATACCGAGCTGGGGTCGGCGAAATCCTCGGTGTGGCAACCGGGATGTGGTATGCGCTTTTGGTGTTGTAGCCCAATGCCAAAGAACCGACCACGCTGCCACTGCGGCGCTGAAATGAAACGCAACGGCACCACATCTAAAGGCACAACCCGGTGGCGGTGTAAAGCCTGTGGCTTCTCCGCCTCCAAAAAACGCCCCGACGTCACCAACGCCGCCACGTTCGCCCAATTCATCACGCACTGCACCACCACGGAGACCCTCTCGGTCACCGCGAAACGACTCGGCGTGAGCCGCTCCACACTGAAACGGCGTTTCACCTGGTGTTGGCTCGTTGACGTGCCTGATCCCACCATCAGTCACACCGGGCGCGTCTACGACCAGATCTTCATTGACGGCACCTACACCGCAGGCGGGTGCCTTATCGTCGCCGCAACTATCGACCACGTCATTGCCTGGCACTGGTGCTACCGGGAAACCAGTCGCGACTACCAACACCTGCTCTCACGTATCCCCGCCCCCTTGATCGTTGTGCTCGACGGTGGGCAAGGCGCAGCAAGCGCGATCAAAACGTGTTGGCCAACTACCAAAGTGCAGCGTTGCTTAGTTCACGCTCAACGCGTTGTGCGCCGCCACACCACCTCGCGCCCGCGCACCGACGCAGGACAAACGATCTACCGGCTGGCGCTCAACCTCACCCAGATCACCACATTGGACCAGGCCGCCACCTGGGGTGGGCAGCTGCATGAATTCTCCACCATCTACCAAAAATGGATGAACGAGAAAACCAGAAGCAAAGACCCCGCAACCGGAATGTGGGTCACCACCTGGACCCACGCAAACGTGCGCAAGGCCTACAACAGCCTCAATCACCTGTGGCGAAACAACCTGCTGTTTGTCTACCTCGACCCACCCGAAGGCGTACTCGATCCCGCCCGAGTCAAAGCCACAACCAACAGTCTTGAAGGCGGGATCAACGCCCAAGTCAAAGCACTTGCCCACGCCCACCGCGGGCGCACCAACGAGCACCAACGCCGCATGCTCGACTGGTGGCTGTATCTGAAAACAGAACTGCCTGACGACCCCATCAAGATCGCCAGACAGTCCAACTGGGGAAAGGATCAACTCGCCAAAGTCCAGATCCTGACCCACGACGAGAACCGCGCCGACCACGAAACAGGACGACCAGCCCTCTACGACAACGCTATCGACACCAACTACAACCACTCAACAGGCATCCAAAAAGGCCAGATCTAACCCCAGCGACACGCCGACGCCAGACACACTTTTTGACCCTTAACCCCCCTTAACCCCCAAGCGCACGAAAAAACCCGCCGGCCCAAACACTGGGCCGGCGGGCTCGCGCCGTATTTCACGATTTTCCACACGATTTTCCAACTGTGTGCCAGGTAGAAGATTCGAACTTCTGAAGGCAATGCCGGCGGATTTACAGTCCGCTCCCTTTGGCCGCTCGGGCAACCTGGCGTGCGCCGTTTAGCGCGTGGATTACTTTACAACACCACCCGCGTGGGAGGGCAAATCGGCAGCGTAAGCGGCCCGTGCTAGCCCACGCGCTCGACGGTGAAGGTGGCCAGCTGGCGAAGCGCCGCGCTCGCGGGAACGTCGGGAAGCGCATCCAGCTCGCGCTCCGCATCGGCGAGGTAGCCGCGCACCGTGTCCAGGGCCCGCTCGCGGCCGCGCGTGCGCCCGATCAGCTCGATGGCGCGGGCGACCTCCGCGTCGGTTTCCAGCGGGCCGGTGAGCATCGAGCGTAGCTCCTGGCCGGCATCGGAGTCCTCCTCCAGCGCGTAGAGGACGGGAAGGGTGAACACGCCCTCCTTCAGGTCCGTGCCCGGGGTCTTGCCGGACTGGTCGGGCGCGGAGAAGATGTCGATGATGTCGTCTACGATCTGGAACACCACGCCGATCGCGGCACCCAAGCGGCGGCAGCTCTCCACCACGTCTTGTTCGGCGCCTGCGTGGAGCGCGCCGAGGTAGGCGGCGGATGCGATGAGCACGCCAGTCTTCTCCTCCACCACGCGCAGGTAGTGCTCCACCGGGTTGCCACCCTCGGCGCCGATGGTCTCGCGCATCTGGCCCGTCACCAACGTCTGGAACGTGTCCGCGAAGTGGGCCACGGTGACCGTGTCGATCTCGCTCATCAGCCGCGAGCTTTGGGCCAGGAGGATGTCGCCGGCGAGGATCGCCACCGAGTTGTCCCAGCGCGCGTTGGCTGAGGCCACCCCTCGGCGCCGGTCGGCCTCGTCCATCACATCGTCGTGGTACAGGGTGGCCAGGTGCACCATCTCGGTCAGTGTGGCCGCCTTGATTACGTCCTCCGCGTCCGGGCGCGGGCCGAAGCTGGCGCACAGCAGAGCGATGGTGGGCCGAAAGCGCTTGCCGCCGGCGAAGGCGAGGTGGTTGACCTTCTCAATGATGAAGTCCTCGCCCACGTTCAAACGCTCCGCCAGGAGCGCCTCCACCGCCTGGAGGCCCTCCGCCACCCGCGCGGTGAGCGCAGGATCCCCAAGCTCGAGGCTCGCTGCGCCTCGCACGGACGGTTGTGGGCCGTTGGTCATCGGTGAGGTCCTTGCACGTCGAAGTGTCGGTTGTGGGGCGCCGCACCCGCGGGCGCGCGCGTGTCTGGTCTAACCGTAGTCCACCTGCCACCGCGCGCACAGCTCGAGGGGTGCTGCTGGCACAATGTGGCGCGTGAGTGACTACGCGTTTGAGTGCCTTGTGGTGGGCGCGGGCCCAGCTGGCTCGGCCGCGGCGATCGCCGCCCGGAGGGCGGGGCTTGAGGTGCTGCTTATCGACGCATCCGGTAAACGCCGCGACAAAACCTGCGGCGACGGCCTCACCCCCCGCGCCGTGCACACGCTGCGCCGCCTCGGCCTCGAATCCGCCCTGCCCGGCTACCGCAACCGGGGCCTAAAGCTCCACGGCTTCGGCGGGGACGTCACCGCCGCCTGGCCCGACGGCCGCTACGGCACCGTGGGCTCCGCCAGCCCCCGCGTCGTCTTCGACAACGCCCTGGTGGAGGAGGCCGCCAAGGCCGGCGCCACGGTGTGGCAGGACTGCCCCGCCACGGGGGTGGACCTGCGAGACGGCCGCATACGCTCCGTGACCACCGCCCGCGGCGAGGTGGCGGTGAAGTGGGTGATCGTCGCCGACGGGGTGCGCTCCCCCTTCGGCAAACTGCTGGGCCGCACCTGGCACAAATCCGAGGTCTACGGCATCGCCGCACGCTCCTACTGCGCCTCGCCGCGCTCGGACGACCCGTGGATGCACTCCCATGTGGAGCTGCGCGACGGCGCGGAGGCCGCGAGGGCGATCCAGCCCGGCTACGGCTGGATCTTCCCGCTGGGCAACGGCACCGTGAACCTCGGCTGCGGCGCGCTGTCCACCGACGCCCGCCCGGCGCGCGTGAACACCAAGAAGCTACTGGTCCAGTACGCGGCGCAACAGCGCGAGGCGTGGGGGCTCGGCCCCGAGCAGGATGTGGCCTCGGCGCTGCTGCCCATGGGCGGGGCGGTGTCCAACGTGGCCGGGCCGAACTGGGCGCTGATCGGCGACGCCGCCGCCTGCGTCAACCCGCTGAACGGCGAGGGCATTGACTACGGGTTGGAGACGGCCGTGATGGCGGTCGATCTCATCGCCGGCGCGGGGAAGGCCGCGGATCTCACCCTGGCGTGGCCGCTCGCGCTGCGCGAGGCGCACGGGGAGGCGTTCTCGCTCGCCCGCACCGCCGCCCGCCTGCTCACCTACCCGCAGTTCCTCCCGCTCGCGGGGCCGATGGCCATGCGGGGGCTCGGCGGGCGCTACCTCATGCCGGCGGCGGCCCGGCTGATGGGCAACCTGGTGGCCGAGGAGGACAAGGACCTGGTGGCGCGCGCCTGGCGGGCGGCGGGCAGGGTGGCGCCGAGGGGCGGCGTCCTATGGGGCGTCGATTAGCAAACGCCCCCTAGGCGGGCTTTATAGCGCTGTGGATGGCCACGATGCCCCCGGAGAGGTTCTGCCAGCCCGCGTCGCGCCACCCGTTGCGGTTGATCGCGGCGGCGAGGCGCTCTTGGTCCGGCCAGGCGCGGATGGACTCCGCGAGGTACTCGTAGGCCTCCGGGTTGGAGGAGAAGATCTTTGCCACCGGGGGCAGCGCTAGCGGCAGGTACTCCTTGTACAGCGTGCGAAAACCCGGCACGACGGGGGTGGAAAACTCGTTGACGGCCAGGCG
This sequence comes from Corynebacterium bouchesdurhonense, assembly GCF_900078305.2. Lineage (GTDB taxonomy): Bacteria > Actinomycetota > Actinomycetes > Mycobacteriales > Mycobacteriaceae > Corynebacterium > Corynebacterium bouchesdurhonense. The sequence continues at coordinate 810,219 of NZ_LT546028.1, read as the reverse complement.
CCCGCCCGGCTTAGTCACGCGCGCCATCTCGCGCAGGCCGGCCTCGAAATCGTGCACGTTGCGCAGGCCGTAGGAGATGGTCACGGCGTCGAAGGCCTCGTCGGCGAACGGCAGGTGCATCGCGTCGCCGACCACCTTGGGCACGTTGCGGTCCTTGCCCGCGGCGAGCATGCCCTGGGAGAAATCGCAGGCCACCACGTGCGCGCCGGATTTGGCCAGCTCCACTGTGGACACGGCGGTACCGGCGGCGAGATCGAGCACGAGCTCGCCGGGCTTTAAGTCCAGGCGCTCGCGGGTGCGACGTCGCCAGTACTTGTCCAAGCCGAACGACAGCACGGTGTTGGTGATGTCGTAGTTTTTGCCCACGTCGTCGAACATACCGGCAACGTCGAAGGGCTTTTTGTCCAGATCCGCCTTGGCCATGGTGCGCAAGTCTACTTTGCCACCCACAAACGGAGGCCGTACGACAACACAACACTTGCAAGTTCGGCGTGCCGAACTTTATTATTCGCCGGTATGGGACTTGATGACTCCAACATGGGCGCATGGCTCGAAGCCATCGCATTGTTCGAGACCGCCCGCGAAGGCGACTACCTCGCGTCCGCGCGGCTCGTGCGCTCCAGCGCCAACCCGGAAGACGTCACGCTCAACCTGATGCGGCTGCTCGCCGTCTACCTGCACGACGAATCCCCGGAAAAGCTCGACCGATTCATTGCCACGTCCCACCGCGTCGGCCCGCCGCCGCTTCTCTAACCGCACGGAAAAGTACACAGAAAGAAAAAGACCAACATGCTGAAATCCAAGGTGCTCGCGCTCGCCGCCACGGCTGCGCTAACTGCCGGCCTGGCAGGCTGTTCGCAGGACAGCGCCGACGCCGCAGGCGGCAAAGACACCCCCGTGGTACTCACCACGTTCACGGTGATCCAGGACATCGCTTCGAACGTCGCCGGCGACCACCTGCGGGTGGAGTCCATCACCAAACCCGGCGCGGAAATCCACGGCTACGAGCCCACCCCGGGCGACATCTCGCGCGCCTCCGACGCCGACCTGATCCTGGACAACGGCATGAACCTGGAAAACTGGTTCTCCCAGTTCGTCGCCGACCTGGACGTGCCCCACGCCGTGGTCAGCGAAGGTGTCGACCCGATCGACATCGCGGAGGACGCCTACGCCGGCAAGCCCAACCCGCACGCCTGGATGAGTCCGGTGAACGTGCAGAAGTACGTGGACAACATCGTCGACGCGTTCAGCGAACTCGACCCGGAGCACGCCGATGATTTCAAGGCCAACGGCGAAACATACAAGCAGGAACTGCAGGCTGTGCAAGACGAGCTGGAGACCAAGCTCGCCGCTGTCCCCGACAAGCAGCGCGCCTTGGTCACCTGCGAAGGTGCGTTCTCCTATCTGGCTCGCGACGCGAAGTTGACCGAGCGCTACATCTGGCCGGTCAACGCTGAGCAGGAAGCCACCCCGCAGCAGATCGCCGGCGCGATCGAGTTTGTGAAGGAAAACAACGTCCCGTCTGTGTTCTGTGAATCCACGGTCTCTAACGCGCCGATGATGCAGGTCGTGAAGGCCACCGGCGCGGAGTACGGCGGCACCCTCTACGTCGATTCGCTTTCTGAGGAAAACGGTCCGGTGCCGACCTACCTGGATCTGATTCGCCACGACACGAAGGTGATCATCGACGGTTTGAACGGGGGCAAGCAGTGATCCCCGCAATCGCGGTTGACGATGTTGCGGTGCGCTACGGCGACGTCGTCGCGCTCGACGGCGCAACTTTGAGCGTCCAACCAGGCCGTATCTGTGGGCTGATCGGGATGAACGGCGCGGGCAAATCCACGCTACTCAAGGCGATCATGGGGTTGGTCAAGCCGGATCGCGGCACGGTTCGTATCAACGGCATCGACCCCATGCGCGCCCGCAAGACGCAGGTGCTGGGCTACGTCCCGCAGAGCGAGGACGTGGACTGGCAGTTCCCGGTCACAGTGCGTGATGTGGTCATGATGGGCCGCTACGGCCACATGGGCTTTACCCGCCACGCGCGTGCGGAGGACATTGCGGCTGTGGATCGCGCGCTTGAGCGCACCCACCTTGAGTCGTTCGCAGACCGCCAGATCGGTCAGCTTTCGGGTGGCCAGAAGAAGCGTGCCTTCATCGCCCGCGGTATCGCTCAGGGTGCGAGCATCATGCTTCTCGACGAACCCTTCGCCGGCGTGGACAAACATTCCGAGGCCACCATCACTGAGCTGCTGCGTGACCTCGCGGCAGAAGGCACCACTATTTTTGTGGTGACGCACGACCTGGTTGCCTTGCCCCAGCTCGCGCCGGAGACAGTGCTGTTGAACCGCCGGGTGTTGATGCACGCCCCGACTGAAGTGGTGTTAGAGCCGGACAATTTGGTACAGGGCTTCGGTATGGGGGTGTCAGCATGATTGCGCTGCTTACGGAGCCGTTTGGGTACGAGTTCATGATGCGTGCGCTTGCGACCTCGCTGGTGGCGTCGATTGTCTGCGCGCTGTTGTCGTGCTGGCTGGTGTTGGTTGGCTGGTCGCTGATGGGCGATGCGGTAAGCCACGCTGTCCTGCCCGGCGTGGTGCTGGCCTACATTCTGGGCGTGCCGTTTGCCGTCGGCGCGGTGGTGTTCGGGTTCCTTGCGGTGGCACTGATCGGGCTGGTGCGCGATACGTCCCGGGTGAAGGAGGATGCGGCCATTGGCATTGTGTTCACCACCATGTTCGCGCTGGGGCTCGTGCTCATTTCGGTAACCCCTTCGCACACGGATCTGAACCACATCATCTTCGGCAATCTGCTTGGTGTGTCCCGTGGGGACCTGCTGCAGGTGGCCATCCTGGGAGCGATCGTGTTGAGCGTGCTGGTGCTCAAGCGGCGCGACTTCACCCTCTACGCGTTCGATCCCACCCATGCACACGCGATTGGGTTGAATCCGCGCCTGCTCGGTGCGGCCCTGCTGGCACTGCTGGCGCTGACGTCAGTGGTGGCACTCCAGGCCGTTGGCGTGATCCTGGTGGTGGCGATGCTGATCATCCCGGGTGCGACCGCCTACCTGCTCACCAACAAATTCGGCACGATGCTGATCATCGCCCCGACCATGTCGGCGGCGTGTGCGATTGTGGGCCTGTACTGCTCCTACTACCTGGACACGGCCTCTGGCGGCATGATCGTGCTCGCCCAAGGTGTGGTGTTTGGTGTGGTGTACCTGTTCGGCCCGCATGGGGTGCTGCGGGGTCGTCGTTACGCATCCACGCGCACGAAGACGGAATCCGTGGCTTCCTCGCCGAGCGGCACCGCCTCCGCCGCGCCGGCAAGCCGGACCGCGACCGCGCCGGAGTAAGGGGCACCCTCTCCCACCTCGAGGGTTGCGCCGACGACGAGCCCGTGACTGTCGAAGAATTGCAGCAGTTTCGGGTCGTCGTCGGCAATGCGTTCAATCGTGGCCTTCTGCCCCGGCTGCACGCCGGTCAGTGGGACGGCCTCGGGGGCATCAACACGCCCGCTGGCTGAGGGGATGGGGTCACCGTGGGGGTCGCGGCTGGGGTAGTCCAAAAACGCGTCGATGCGGTCGACCATAAAGTCGCTCACCGAGTGTTCGAGGTTTTCGGCCTCGTCGTGCACCTGGTCCCAGGTGTAGCCCAACGCCTCCACCAAAAACGTTTCAATCAGGCGGTGGCGGCGGATCATCGCCACCGCGTACGTGCGGCCTGTGTCGGTCAGCTCGACGGCGCCGTAGGGCTTATGTTCCACCAGGCCCTGCTCGCCGAGCTTGCGCACCCCGTCGGAGACGGTGGATTTGCGCAGTCCAAGGTGCTTGGCCACTGACGACGGTGTCACCGGCGTATCTGACCACTCCGAAAGCGCCCAGATGCCTTTGAGGTAGTTCTGGGTACTGGTGGACAGGTCGCCGACGGACATGCTCGCCACTCTACTTGGCGGCGCGCTTGCGCTTACGCGGTGTCGTCGCGCCGCGCTTGCCTGCGGGGTTGGCCCAGGCGTGCCGGCGCCCAGCGCGGCAGGGCCACGTCGCGGCCGAACAGGTGCACCACGTTGCGCTCGTAGGCGTCCAGCACCTCGGAGTAGTAGCCCAGCAGCTGCTCGCACAGCGCGGCCCAGGTCTTGTCCGCCACGGACTCGCGGGCGTTGCGCTTCAGCTCGTCCAGGCGGGAGCCGTCGAGGATCCAGGCGGCGGCGTCGGGGAGCTCGTCCTCGAACGTGGGGACGCTAAGCAGCAGCCCGTTCTCGCCGTGGCGCACCAAGTCGATCGGGCCGCCGGCGCGGGGGCCGATGGTGGGCACGCCGGAGGCCTGCGCTTCCTGGATGGCCTGGCAGAACGTCTCGAACTCGCCGGTGTGCACGAACAAGTCAAGCGAGGCGTAGGCGCGGGCCAGCTGCTCACCGCTCAGCGCGCCGGTGAACACCGCGCCCGGCAGCGCCTCCTCGAGCATGGGGCGCTCCGGACCGTCGCCGACGATGACCAGCTGGATGCCGGGGTCACCGACGAGCGCGGCGAGGCGGTGCACGCTCTTCTCCGCGGCAAGGCGGCCAACGAAGCCGACCACCTTTTTCGTGCCGGACGGGTCCCACTGGCGGCGCAGCATCTCGGAGCGGCGCGACGGGTGGAACAGCTCCGCGTCCACCCCGCGCCCCCAGTGGTGGACGTTCTTCACGCCGTGCTCCTCCAGCTCGCGGATGGCCTCCGAGGATGGCGCGAGGGTGAGCTCGCACATGTTGTGTATGATGCGGGTCCAGTCCCAGGCAATAGACGCCACCATCGCCGCGTGGTACTTGGTGGCAAAACCGGCCACGTCCGTCTGGTAGAGCGCCACCGCGGGAATGCCCAGCTGGTTGGCGGCGAACGCGCCCGCACCGCCGAGGACGAACGGGCTGGCCAAGTGGATCACGTCCGGCCGGAACTCGGCGAGCGCGGCGGTGACGTTAGTGGTGGGCACGCCCACCGGCAGGGAATCAACCAGCGGGATGCGCACGGTGGGCACGCGGACGATCTCGAAACCGAGGTAGTCAGGCACCTCCTCCTGGAAATCGCGGGCGCCCGGCGCGACCACGATCGCCTCGTGCCCCTCGCGCTTGAGGTGCTCGAGCACGCGGAGGACGGAGTTGGTCACGCCGTTGATGTTGGGCAGAAAGGATTCAGCAACGATTCCCACACGCATACCCGGCCACATTTCCACACGCGCGGAAATTTCCGCTCAACCCGACGTGAAGTCCGCGTGAACTTTTCCTGGCCGCGTCGCTTACCCGCGGCGCTTACCCGCGCCGCTTACCCGCGGCGCGCGAACCCCAACCACGCCAGCGCCGCGACGAGGGTGCCGACAGCCGCCACCGACAACGCCGGCTTGAGCGCGAGTTGCCAGCCGCGCCCCTCCACCTTGACCAGGTCCGGGTTCTTCTTCGCGTACGTCACCCACACGTGCTGGCCCTCCCCCAGCCCGGTCGGGTACAGCAGGCCGGTGCGCGGCGAATGCACTTGTCCGTCCTCGTCTTGGTACTCCACCGCGGTGCGCAGCGGCCCCACGCTGGTCACGGTGGCGAGCCCCCGGCCGGGGTCGGCGGCGATGGCGGCGTCATTCATGGCGGGCCCGCCCACCATTGCCACCGCGCCCGCCATGAACGTGAGGGACAGCGCGAGGATGAGCTTGTCGCGGCGCGTCATCTGGCCAGCCGCTCCGCCAACGCCCGCCGGGTGGCGCGCGTGGGCACCGCCTCGACCACGGTAATGGGCTCGGGCTCCGCCTCGAGGGCCACCAGCACCTGGTTCAGCTCGGCCAGGGTGCCCGCCTTGCGGTAGTGCGCCCCGTACGCGAGCGCAAGCTTTTCGACGTCACTTCCATGCGCCACCCCGAACGCCCGCTCAAACTGGCCCCGCAGCGCCTCCCCGCCCGGCTCCAGACCCTCGAAGATCCCGCCGCCGTCATCGTTGGCCACCACGATGGTGAGGTTGCCCGGCCGCGGCTCGTCCGGGCCGATAAGCAGGCCGTTAACGTCGTGGAGGAAGGTCAGATCCCCCATCAGCGCCACGGTGCGCGGGGCCCGCACCTCGTCCGGGCGCAGCGCCTGGGTGGCCAGGGCCACGCCCACCGCCTGCGACACGGTCCCGTCGATGCCGGCTGCCCCGCGCGCGGCGTACGTGTCCACGCCGTCGAACGGCATGCCCACCAAGCTCGCGTCGCGCACCGGGTTGGAGGACCCGAGCACCAGCGTGTCACCCACGGCGAGGGTGTCACACACCGCGGCCGCGACGTGGAGACCAGTGAAGCCGAAGGCCGCATCCTCCAGCGCGGCACGGACGGTCTCCGCGCCCACCTCGCCCGCGGCCTCGCAGATTTTCAACCACGTGTCGCTCGGCTGGCCGGTGGCGTTGACCCTCGTGCCGCGGCGGTCCGGGTGGCCGGTGAAGGTGTCGGTGCGAGACAGCCCGATGACCTCGATGTCCGGGTCGGCCAAGAGCGCCATCACGTCGCGGTGCAGGGTGGGGTGCCCAACCACCACCACCTGCGCCGGCTTGGTGGAGGCCGCGAAATCCCCGCCGTCGTGCGAGATGGCCACCTCGGATTGGGCGAAGAATCGCGCCGCCAGCGGGTGCACCTGGTGAAACGGGGTTGGCGCGGTCGGCTCGGCGATCGTCGGCACGTGCTCGAGCCCCGGCACCTCCCAGGCCTCGTCGCCGGCGATGACCAGCGTGTCCCGGTCCAGGTCAATGTCCACCACGCCGTGGTCCGTAGAGAAGGGCGCATCCGCCCCCAGCCTCCCCGGCCCAACCCGGCGCGCCTCGCCGCGCGCCTCCGGGAGCCGCTCGGGCACCAGTGGGGTGTCCAGCGCGACGTTGATGTGCACCTGGCCGTCCGCGAACGAAACGGCCGCGGCCTCCGCCACCGACGTCACCTGCTGCGTGCGAGCGTAGCGGCCGAAAATGCCTTGCTGCCAAATTGTCTGGGACGCGCCCGTGCCCACCATGCGCTCGGGGCGGTCGGCGCTCACCACGGCCAGCGGGGTGTGGGACATGTGCGCCTCGATCAACGCCGGGTACGCGTTGGCCACCGCGGTACCCGACGTCATCACCACTGCCACGTGGCGACGCTGCACCCGCGCCATGCCCAAAGCGGTGAACGCCGCCGAGCGTTCGTCGATACGCATGTGCACCCGGATGTCGCGCCGCGCCAACAGCGCGTACGCGAGCGGCGAATTGCGCGACCCTGGGCTCATCACCACGTCCGTCACGCTGCCCGCGAGCGTTTCCACAACCTGCTGCGCCACCTGCAAAGATTCCACGCCGATCACCCTACTTCCCTCGCCGCGTGCCACCCAGCCCTACTGGCCCTGGATTACGGACTCCGCGCCGTCGCGCAGCTCGTCGAAGATGTCCCGCAGCTCCGGCGGCACCTCGATCGCGGGTAGCCCCGGCGCGGCCGGCTCGCCCGGCACGGCCGGGTTCTGGGGAGCCGGCTCCTGCGGCGCGGTCACGCTCGTGGCGCTCTCCCCGTCGCGGCCGAACAACGAGGGCCGCTTCGTGGTGGTTTCCGTGGTGGTCACCGTCTGGGTCTGCGTGACCGTAACCGGAGGCTTGTCCGCCTCGGCCGTCGCGCCGCGCCAGAGGAAGAACAAAACGGTGGCCGCCACCGCCGCGATAGCGAAGAGCACGCCGACGACGATCGCGGGCACGTTGTCGCGCTTTTCCGGTGCGGGCTGGGAGTATTGCTCGGCGTACTGGGGCGCGTACTGGGGTGCGTACTGGGGCGCGGGTTCGTAGTACGGCTCTTGGTACTCCGGCTGCCCATAGCTCGTCTCCGGGATGTACTGCTTCGGCCGCGGGCGGGGCTCCTCGCCCGCTCCACCGAACTGCCGCGTCTGGTTATCCATGGCCAAAGGATAGACCGCGCTCCAGGTACGGCAGGCACTCGCGCACGCGCGCGAACCACCAGTCGCGGCGCTCGGGCGGCGCCACGAGGCCGCGCAGCCGGTCCGGGTCGGGGATGGAGGGGGCGGTGGTGAAGGTGCCGTCGATAAGCTTCCGCTCCTCGGCCACGTCCTCCGCAAACAGCCGCTGGGTGGCCAGCCCCGCCGCGCGCGAGGAGGCGAGCTTCGCCGCCACCAAGCCCGCGTTGATGCCCACCGCGGTGTCCAGCGCGCTCGCCACCGTCAGCTCGAGTCCCAGCTCGCGCCCGATGCGCAGCGTGTTGCGTACCCCGCCAAGTGGAGCTTGCTTGACGACGCCCACATCAGCCGCCCCCACCTCAACCACCCGCAGCGGATCCGAGGCGCGGCGGATGGACTCGTCCGCGGCGATCGGAGTGCGCACGCGGGAGCGCACCTCGGCGAGCTCCTCCACCGTGCGGCACGGCTGCTCGATGTACTCCAGCTCCCCCGTTTCGGTCAGGGCACGCTCCGCCTCGACGGCCTCCTCCACGCTCCACCCGCGGTTCGCGTCGACGCGGATGCGCGCGCCGGGGCGCAGGGCCCGGACGCGGTTGACGCGGGCGGTGTCCTGCGCAAGCGACTGCCCCCGCTCGGCCACCTTGACCTTGAACGTGCTCACACCCGGGTAGCGCTCGAGGATCTCCTCCACCTCGCCGGGCGCAACGGCGGGGACGGTGCCGTTGACCTCCACGGCACCCTCGGCCTCGGGCAGGCCCTCGAAGGCGGCCTCCAGGCCGGCGCGCAGCCACGCCGCGGACTCGGCCGCTCCGTACTCGAGGAAAGGGGAGAACTCGCCCCAGCCGCGGGGGCCGTCGATAAGCAGCGCCTCGCGCGTGGTGATGCCACGGAAGCGCACCGCCATGGGCAACGCCACCACGTGCGCGCGCTCGAGGATCTCCTCGGCGGTGGGGAGCGGGCGTGGGGCGGGCGGGGTCATGGCGGCCAGCGTAGCGTGGCGGAGTATGAGCACGAACGGAGGCGACGAGCGCTCCCGGCTGGCCCGGCGGCTGTTTCCCGGCGGCAAGGAGCCGGATCCGCGGTTCACGCTCGCCAACGAGCGCACGTACCTCGCATGGACCCGCACGGCGCTCGCATTTTTGGCGGGCGGGATCGCGCTCGGGGCCTTCGACATCGACGGCATCCACCCCTCCTACCAAAAGGCCGTAGCGCTGCTGGTGATCACCGCGGGGCTGTTCATCGCCGGGGGGGCGGCGGTGCGGTGGGTGCACGTTGAGCGGGCGCTTCGCGACGGCAAGCCGCTACCCGTGCCGGCAATCATCCCGGTGCTTTCCCTGATCGTCTTCGCGGCGCTGGCCGTGACCGCCGTGATGATCTCCGTGTAAGGCGGGCCGCGTGCACACCCCCGACCTGATCCGCCCCGAGCCGCTCCCCGAGCCGCACGGCGACGCCGGCCTGCAACCGGAGCGCACCACCATGTCCTGGACGCGCACTACGATCTCGATGCTGGTCGCCGCGTCCATCACGATGCGGTGGGCCGGCGTGTACGGCCGCGGGGTGTTCGCGCTGATGGCCGTGCTGCTGCTCGCGGCGGTGTACGTGGTGGCGTCCTCGCGTTCGGATTACGCCCGCACCGTGGAGGGGCTGCGCGAGGAATCCGTCTCGCCGAACGCGGCCCGGGTGCTGGTGCTCACGGGTGCCGTGACGGCGATGGGGCTGGGCGCGGCGCTGCTGGTGGCGCTGCGCTGAGCGCTGCTGGTGGCGCTGCGCTGAGCAAGCCTGGATGTTTCCTGTGAGCGGCGGAGGAGGGTGTGTTGCTTTTTGCGGAACCCGGCACAATGTTGCAATCCGGAATCTATGTGCCGGATTGCAGGTATCTGCCTGGATCGCCGGCGCGAAACGCACCCCCCTCCTTCGTTCACAGGAAGCGCCGGGCGGCGCGGGGCGCCACGTACGATCGGCTTCATGAGCGACACCCCCGAGCAACCGCACCAGCACGGCCAGCAGCACGGTCACCAACGCGGCCAGCAGCACGGCCACCAGCACGGCCACCCGCGCCCGCAGTACTCCACCGAGCAGCCCTTCGACCCGTCCCAGTGGCGCGAGGTGGAAGGATTCGACTTCACGGACATCACGTACCACCGCCACGTCGGCACCGAGCGCAAGGACGGGATCGTGCGCATCGCCTTCGACCGCCCCGAGGTGCGCAACGCCTTCCGTCCGCACACCGTGGACGAGCTGTATAGGGCGCTGGATGACGCGAGAAGGGATGCGTCGATAGGCACAGTGCTCCTAACTGGCAACGGACCGAGCCCGAAGGACGGCGGCTGGGCGTTTTGCTCGGGCGGGGACCAGCGGATTCGGGGCCGATCGGGGTACCAGTACAGCGGCGACGACAACGAAGTCGATGCCGCGCGCACCAAGGCGGAGGGCGGGCGCCTGCACATCCTCGAGGTGCAGCGGCTCATCCGCACGATGCCCAAGGTGGTCATCGCGGTGGTCAACGGGTGGGCGGCCGGCGGCGGGCACTCGCTGCACGTTGTGTGCGACCTGACCATCGCGTCGCGCCAAGAGGCTCGCTTCAAGCAGACCGACGCGGACGTGGGCTCCTTCGACGCAGGCTACGGCTCCGCGTACCTGGCCAAGATGGTGGGCCAGAAGTTCGCGCGCGAAATCTTCTTCCTCGGCCGCACCTACACCGCCGAGGAAATGCAGCGCATGGGCGCGGTGAACATCGTGGCGGACCACGGGGAACTGGAGCAGACCGCGATCGAGGCGGCGCGCGAGATCAACGGCAAGTCCCCCACCGCGCAGCGCATGCTCAAGTTCGCCTTCAACCTCACCGACGACGGCCTGATGGGCCAGCAGGTCTTCGCCGGCGAGGCGACCCGCCTGGCGTACATGACCGACGAGGCCGTGGAGGGCCGCGACTCCTTCCTGGAGAAGCGCGCGCCGAACTGGGAGCAGTTCCCCTACTACTACTAGACGCGGCGGGCAGGGCGCATCCCCTTCAGTGCCCGGAGTAGCGCGGCTGAAACCAGGGCGAGCAGGACTACCCCAAGTCCGCAAGCGACCCAAACCCGCGCGCCGGTAGCGGTGACCGGCCAGGCCGGCACGGCAACGATCCACAGCGCGGACTCCGCCAGCACGTCGCCGCCGATCGTGGCGGAGACGATAGTGACTACAACGGTCGCGGCCAGCGCCCACATCACGCCGAAGCGCACGGTCACTGCCAGCGAGGCGAGCGTGAGAACAGCGCCCGCAAGCAACGAGATAAAGGCGAAACGGGCATCGCCTACAAGCACACCGGCGAACATGCACACCAGCACAACGATGCAGATAAACCACGCCGCAAGCGCGGTTCTCACCTGCGAGTGTTCAATCTGCATGAGCGCCCACGCCGGGCGAATGCGCGGCCACACGAGCGTTGGCAGCACCCCCGCGCCGACCGGCAGGATCGCATAGGCGAACAGCGCCCCGCGCACATCGGCCGGGTAGCGGGCGCCAAACACCAGCACGAGGGCTGTGAGCACGAGCACCACGCTTAACGACGGCGTCCGCCCCGCCCTCGCGACCCCTTGCAACGCAGACACGAAACCGGTGCGCTCGGGCCGCTGCGTGGCCGGCCCCACGGCGACGGGAGCGCCCACCGCGTGGATAATCCGGTGGGCGAGCAGGGGCCGGGCGCGGCGCGGGGTAAGCGCAGCGGCGACGAACCCGACTACGGCTAACACCAGGGTGAGCGCGAGCGCGGGCAGAGGCGACTCGTCAGCCATAGGCGAGGTGCCTTCCAGCGGCAGGAGGTTAAAGTGCAACCCCATCGCGGGCAGGGTGAGGCGCGCAGGCCAGGCTCCCGGGTTGGCCCACCACCAGCTGCGTTCGGTGAAATAGCCGAGCTCGATGGTAAAGCCGAAAGCCGCGACCAGCGTGGGCAGCAACCCGATGCGCCGGGTGGCAGCGGCAGCCAATCCAGCCGGGCCGAGCATGCCAAGCCACACGAACACAGCAACGACCGCGATGGTTCCCGCACTGCCCAGGCCAAGCGCTAGCACCGCCGCGAACGGCACGGCGAAGTCGAGGGCGACAAAGACTGCCAGGGCCAGCCACACTACCGCGATACGCGCAGCACGGGTGCCTATGGGAGCAACCGGCCGCCAGAGCGTGCCCCCGGCGCGCGCGTCGCGCTCACGGTCTTCAGCAAGACCCGCGAACAGCGCCGCCGCCGGCGCAGCCATGCCGGTAACGAGCAACCCCTGGGGGTACAGCAGGTCTCTGGCGGCGTTTACCTCGCCGACAAGCGAAAACGCGGTCAGCAGCAGGCCGAGGAATAGACCCGCTCCGGCGAGCCACCACAGCATCGAGCCTTTGGCACGGATCCATTCTGCGCGTAGCAGACTCATCGTCCGCCTCCCGCGGTGAGGCGGAAGAAAGACTCCTCCAGGTTTGGGCCCAATTCCACGAGTTCGCCGGTGAAGCGGACGCTGCCGCCGGCAATGACGGTGGCGTCGTCGGCCATATGCAGCACCTCGCCGAGCTGGTGGGAGCTGACTAAGACAGTGCGCCCCGCGCTGGCGTAATCCCTGAGGTAAGCGCGCAGGTGGGCGATACCCTCCGGGTCGAGGCCGTTTTGCGGCTCGTCCAGGATGAGCACCTCTGGCTCACCCAGCAACGCCTGCGCCAACGCAAGCCTGCCTTTCATGCCGGTGGAGAAGGTCCCTGCCTTTTTCTTGCCGGCCGCCTGCAGGCCAACAAGCTCAAGCACCCGGTCTGCCTCCGAGTCAGGCAATCCGAGCAACGTAGTGTGCACGCGTAGGTTGTTGCGGGCGCTTAGGTGGCTGTAGACGGCCGGGTCGTTGACCGAGGCGCCCACGTGCCGCAGCGCATCGCGGGTGAGCGGCTTGCCCATCAGCGTCACCTCGCCCGCGTCCGGTTCAAGCAGGCCCAGAAGGACCGACATCAGCGTCGATTTGCCGGCCCCGTTGGGGCCCAGCAGCGCATGGACGCGGCCGGGTGTGGTGGTCAGTGAGATGTCGCGCAGCACGTGGTGGTCGCCGAAGGAGACGTCCACGCCGCGGCAAGCGAGTTGAGTGTCAGTCATGGCTTTATCGTCCGCGGCGGGCGGGCTCGCCACATCGGCCGGCGGGACCAATCTGCCTCCTCCTCTAGGAGGAGATGCCAGCCCGCTGGGCGAGCAGCGCCAGCGCCACCCGGTCTCGCACGCCGAGCTTCGACAGCAGGCTTGACACGTGCGTTTTGACAGTCGTTTCGGCGATGAAGAGCGTGGCGGCAATCTCCGCGTTTGTGGCACCGCGGCCGATCTCGGCGAGCACGTCGCGCTCGCGGGCGGTGAGTTCATCGAGCCTCTTGCCCGCGTCCGGGTCGCCTGCACCGCCGCGAACCCACTGCATGACCCTCCCGGTCACCGCGGGCGCGAGCACCGATTCGCCGTGGGCAACAGCGCGCACCGCCCCAGCAAGGACGTCTGGCTCCGCGTCCTTGAGCAGGAATCCGTGCACACCGGCGTCGATGGCTGAGTGGATGAGGACGTCGTCGTCGAACGTGGTCAGCATAATCACCCGCGGGCCCATCTCCATGATCGCGCGGGCGGCCGCGATGCCATCAAGCACCGGCATGCGGATATCCAACACGGCGACGTCGATGCGGTGCACCCGCGCCTTCTCCACAGCCTCCGCCCCGTTGACCGCAGTGGCCGCTACGGTGATGTCGTCTTCGGCACCTAGAATGGTCGCAAGCGCGTTGAGCAGCAACGACTGATCGTCAGCCAGCAGGATCCGGATCATGCTGCCAGCTCCGCGCGCACGGTGAACGTCTCCCCCGCCTGCCACGCCTCGAGCGCGCCGCCGGCGCTCGCTGCGCGCTCTCGAAGCCCCTCCAGGCCGACGCCGGCGCCTGGCTGCGGGCGCTCCTGCCCGGTGGAGATCACCTCTACCTCTACCGTCGGCCCCGGTGTGACGCGCACGGACACCACGGGGTTTACCTGGTGGCGCGCCGCGTTGGTCAGTGCTTCGGCGACAATGCGGTAGATGGTGAGGGAAGTCACCGGCGGAAAGTCGATAGGCGGGGCGTCAAGCGCGACTTCAAGACCGGCGTCGCGGAAGCGCTGCACCAACGCGGGCAGGTCTGCGACCCCCGCCACCGGCGCGAACCCTCGATCACTTTCGCGCAAGCCACGTACCAGGAGGCGAATTTCCGAGAGCGACTCGCCCGCGGCCGCATTGATCTGCTGCAGTGCTTCGCGCTCCCTGCCAGAGACGAGACCCGCGGTGGCCTGCACCTTGATCAGGGTTAAGGAGTGCCCCAGCACGTCGTGGATGTCACGCGCGATGGCCTGTCGCTCGTTCACCCGCGCCGCCGCGAGCCGCTGCTCTTTCGCCTCCGCCTCCCTGCGGCGCGCTGCTTCCTCCCCCGCAAGGTTTGCCCCCAAAAGGTACGCCACCGCGCAACCCGCCCAGTGCAGCGCCAACGTGAGCGCGCCGTCCGCGCCTCGGCGGTAAAACAGCACGAGCTGCTCGTTCCATGTCCACATAAACGGGGAGAGGAACGCCCACGCACACGCCGCTGCCAGAACACCCAAGGCGAAACGCTTGTCCGTGAGCCTGCCGGCGACAAACGCCGCCACCGGCACAGACAACACCCAGAAGGAGTAACCCAGGTTCACCGGCGCTACGAGCCAAACCAGCGCCCACGCAATATTGAGCGACACCAGCGCAGCCGAGGCGACACGCGGTTTGGCGGTGAGCACCGCAAACGCCGCAACATACCCCCACGACAGCACCGCCTGCGCCCATCCGGAGGCGACGCTTGGGTCACCGAATACCGCCACGGTGTAGGCGGCAGCCAGCACTGCAGCCGCGCCTGCGAGCACCGCGTCGCCTGTTTTCACATGCACGGGCGACTAGCTTATCGACGGCTCCGCGCCTCCACCTCCTCCTCCGGTAGGAGGTTTGGATGACGGTCGTCCGAATGCAGTGCTTTTATGAGTCGACCAATAAGAGGAGACCTCACGGGTTGCTACCCTTATCCCCCGTGTCACACCTCCTCGAATTGACCCCTGTCGACCCGGCTAACCCCCTGGCTATCATGCCCGCGCTCGAGGAGGCGCTGACCGGCCAGCGCACGCTTTTACCCGTCCCCGCCAACGACCCGGCGCGCGCGAGCCTGTTGCGCAACACGCTTAAACCCGGCGCGCCCATCGACGACGACATCGCCCTGGTCGTATCCACCTCCGGTTCCACCGGCACACCCAAAGGCGCAATGCTCACGCCCGCGAACCTGATCTCCAGCGCGGACGCCACCCACCAGGCGCTCGGCGGTGAGGGCCAGTGGCTGCTGGCCATGCCCGCCGCCTACATCGCGGGGATCCAGGTGCTGGTACGCAGCATGGTCGCTGGCGTCGAGCCCGCGTTCATCGACCTCTCCCACGGCTTCAACGTCGCCGAGTTCGCTGAGCGCGCCCAAGAGCTCGCCCGCACCGGCGAGCGCACCTACACCGCGCTCACCCCAATGCAGCTGACCAAGGCCACCTCCACGCTCAAGGGCATCGAGGCACTGCGCAGCTTCAGCGCGGTCCTTGTCGGCGGCGCGGCCACCAACCCGCGCCTGCTCGAATCGGCGGCGAAACTGCACATCAACGCGGTCACCACCTACGGCTCCTCCGAAACCTCCGGCGGCTGCGTGTACGACGGCCGACCGATCCCCGGCGCGCGGGTGAAAGTAGACGGCGGCCGCGTGTGCCTCGGCGGTCCAATGGTCGCCCGCGGCTACCACCTGCTCGAATCCCCCGACCTCAAGGACGGTTGGTTCCGCACCTCCGATGCCGGATCGCTGGAGGGCGGCGTGCTCACCGTCCTCGGCCGCACGGACAACGTCATCTCCTCCGGCGGCCTCAAACTGCACCCCGAGGTGCTGGAAGCGGAGCTCTTGCGTATCGACGGCGTCACCGCCGCCACCGTCATCGGCAAAGACGACGACCGCCTGGGGCAACGCATATGCGCCGCCTACACCGGCTCCGCGTCAGTGCCCGACGTCCTGGACGCGCTCGCAGATGCGGAGGACGCCGACCGCATCCCGCACTGGCAGATCCCGAAAGAACTCAAGGTCGTGGCGGCACTGCCTCGGCTCGGGCCGGGCAAGGTGGACCGCGCGGCGGTCAAGGAGCTGTTTTAAAGATGGATGGCGAGAACGGCCCCGCCGAGGTTCCCGTGTCGGCTAAAGACGTGCTCGACTCGATTACAAGCGACTTCCCGGA
The DNA here is from genome assembly GCF_900078305.2 of Corynebacterium bouchesdurhonense. GTDB lineage: Bacteria > Actinomycetota > Actinomycetes > Mycobacteriales > Mycobacteriaceae > Corynebacterium > Corynebacterium bouchesdurhonense. The sequence continues at coordinate 794,042 of NZ_LT546028.1, read as the reverse complement.
TGGGTGGGCTGACAAGTTACACGAGCCTGCGGAGCTCCACCTGGAGCCGATCCCCGATTGGGATGAATGATGCGTTCACGCCCTAGCCGAGTGGGTTCTCAATGACCAGGGGTACCAGCCCTCACCCCGCTGCGAGGGCCGCCGCACGCTGATACGACACCCCCAACACTTGTCCCATTTCACGCACCGTGAAACCTTGCTGTTTCATGGTGCGGGCCAGCGCCCGTTTAGCAGCAGCGGCGTCAATGGCAGCGGTATCCGCCTTTGTTTGGAGCTCCTCCGCCTGCGCCCTCAGACCTTCAATATCGGGTGCCAGAACGGGCACAACTTCAATCCGGAACGCTTGCGGCTGCAGACCGGATTGATATGCGATCGCTTCCGCGACCTCGTCCTCGGCCTGGTCGAGCCGCTTCGTCTGCGACACCACACCCAGCTCTTCACACTCCAGAACCCAGGCCCCGCTCGACCCACGCTCTGCGGTTACCGTGTACCGCTTCATCGCCACCATCCCTTTCCAAGTACGTCCTCGAACTGATCAAAGAACTTTCGTGCGGTGAGGTCATCGATCTCCCTGTGCCGTCCGAGAGTTCGACTGACATTTCCAACCCGGTAGGCATCGTGCTTGCGAAGCGGGATCTCTTCGAACTCCAAACCACGCTTTCGGGCTTCCACCCTCAATCTCTTGATTACCGCAGAACGCTTCAATAATCAATCCCCCCTCGAACACTTTCGTCTACCAGGTGTAGACGACCACATTGGTCTCGTCTATTAGACGCCGACAATGCCTCTCCGGTTCCCGCCTCCGAACACCTGACTGTCGCCTGTCCCACGAGCGATCAACGAGAAATTCACCCGCCAGCTGGTCATCGAGGCATGGGCTGACGGCGTGATCACCGGCAAGGAGCGCCAACGACTCATCGACATCGCCGCCACGTTGGAAGTGGACGCCACGCGCATCCGCTCGCTTATCGACGAACCACAGGCCCCAACCTCCCCCACCCAATTCACCCTCTCCCCCGGTGACCGCGTCGCCTTCACCGGCTCGCTGGACATCCCGTACGAGATCTGGGCGCAGCGCGCGGCGGCCGCCCGGGCCGATCTAGGATGTGAGACCCTGCCTACTATGAATCGTATGGAAGCGACTTCGAGCATAGAAGGCGTCACGCTGAATCTCCTGGCATTTTCGAACGCGTCGTCGCTTGGGGATTGTGCGTGTCGGCGCAGCGGTTACACTTGGACGCGACGTGAGCGCTAACCATGTCGGCCCACACGGCTAGGCCCCGCGCCGCTTTGATCACCAGCACGAAGGTTTGGTGAGACTAGCTATCTGGCCAGCCTGTTAGCTCACGGACGATGTCCGCGAGCAAATTGGCCAGAAGCCCGCCCAAGGCCCGGATCGCGATCTCGGACATCGCTTTCCGGGCCTTCGGCTTATCCGGCTGATCACAACGGGCATGACAAAGAACGTAGCAAGTGGGCCCGACACGACTGTGACGTGCAGAGATGACGACCGGAGGTCGTCGATAAGTGGGAGGCTCCTAGGACTCCGCGAGGACCGACTCCCAAATGACCGCCTCGGCAATGAGGGTGTCCGCGAGCTTCTGGTTATGAAAGCGCGAGTACATCGTTGAGCCGCGCCGCATGAGGCGGACGTTGAGTTCGTAGGAGGCGTCGACGAATGCGTCGAGCTGAGGGAAATCAATCTCCCCGGTAGTGATTTGGTCCAAGTCTTCTGGGTCGAACCAGAATCCGCCGACGTGCTCGTTGGAATATCTGCCGGCGGATGCGCCCCAGCGAGCTCGGTGCATCCCACTTTCCGGATCCCGGAACTGCTCGTAATTGTCAAGGCTCGAAGTGTTGATCCGAACGGTGTAGTAGAAGGATCCATCATGCATCCGGCGATCGGCGGTGATGTAGAGGGTTTCCAAATTCCCGCACGAGATCGTGATCAGCCTGTGGTGATTGTCAGATTTGTTGGTGGAGGGCAGGCAGGTTGCCGTCCAGAGCTGGCCCGCTGTGGCTGCGGGGTCTGGGATGGTCAGCGCGATGTACCACCCCAGAATCGAGCGCAGTGTGGGAAACATCGGGTGGGTAAGCAGGTTGGCGAATTTTTCTTCCCCCTCGTCCGCGAGCGACTTCGCTGGCCCCTTGGCACGTTCCGGCTCCCAGGGAAGCGCGACGGTTGAGCCGGCTGCGGTAACGATCTCGATGGTCTCGTCGCCCCGGGGACGGCCAGCGAGCATGACGTTGCGCAACGGCATGAGCTGCTCAGTCTCGGTGATCAAAATCTGCTCGGCCTCGTTGAGGCGGGCCTTAGAGAACGGGAAGAAGTCCACACCCACGATGTCTGGGTAGTGGCGACGGTGCGCGCCGTAGCGACGGATGACGTTTGTCGCCTGGCCGCAATACGCCTCACCGTTGGCGAAGCGCAAGCGATAGACGCCGCAGCGGGACTCGCCACGCTTGAACGCGGGGGCGAGTGAGTCGAGATCGCGCGTGTCGATGGACTTGCCCTTGGGGAACCTCACACGTGTGAAGATATCGCAGGTCGGATGGTATCGCGCGTGGGCGCGTACAAAGCACAACCGTGTAATTCGTGCAACAATGCGAAAGCGTGAGGCTAGAGAAGCTACGCTCCCGCAAACCGTCCACAAATCCGAAGTACGCGACCTCCCCCTCCACCACCCACTACCGCGACACCTCGCCGGCGCGCATGCAGGCGTCCCGATTGCGGCACAAGCAGCGAAGGCCGCTTTCGCCGGTGTTCTAGGCCTCATCCAGGAGCTCGACCACGAGCGTTTTCACGCGGGCGTCGATGTCGTCGCGCACCAGGCGCATCCGTTCGGGGCCGGTGATGCCGCGGGCCGAAGGTTCGTCGATAAGCCATCGCTCTGTGTTGGGGGCTTCAAGCTGGACCTCGGAACCGAGCAGCACCACGCGGTCGGCGGTGCGGAGGATCTCCGGGTCGATGGGTTTGGGGTGGCCGTGGGACATGTCGGCGCCGACTTCCGCGATTGACTCGACGGATTCCTGGTTGAGTTTGGTGCCGGGCTCGGTGCCGGCGGAGTGGATCTCGAGGCGGTCGCCGGCGTGTTTTTCCGCGAGTGCCGCGGCCATCTGCGACTTGCCGCTGTTGCGGACGCAGAGGAAGAGGACTTTGGGTCGCATGGGGGCTCCTTAATTGGGAAGGGTTGGATCGGCCGGGAAGAGGCGCGGGCCGAGGGCGCGCATGACGTAGACAAGTCCTACCAACACCGGGATCTCAATGAGCGGGCCGATGGTGCCCGCCAACGCCTGGGCGGACTCGGCGCCGAAGGTGCCGATGGCCACCGCGATGGCGAGCTCGAAGTTGTTGCCGGCGGCAGTAAATGCCACCGACGCAGACTGGGCGTAATTCATGCCGGTGAACTTCGCGGTTGCGAGGGCCACGGCGAACATGCCCACGAAGTAGCACAGTAGCGGCAGCGCCACCGTGGCCACGGTCCACGGGCGAGACAGGATTTGGTCGCCCTGCAGCGAGAACAACAGCACGATGGTGTACAGGAGGCCCACCAGCGCCAGCGGCGAAATCTTGGGCAGGAACGTGTTCTCGTACCAGTCGCGACCCTTGGTGCGCTCGCCGATGATGCGGGAGAGTAACCCGGCAAGCAGGGGGATGCCCAGGAAGACGAGGACGGCGGTGACGATGGCGGTGAAGGAGAACTCCACCGATGTGGTCTCCAGCCCCAGCCAGCCGGGCAGGATCTGCAGGTAGAACCAACCCAGCACCCCAAACATGAGGACCTGGAACACGGAGTTGATGGCCACCAGCACTGCGGTGGCCTCCCGGTCGGCGCAAGCGAGGTCGGACCACACCAGCACCATGGCGATGCAGCGTGCCAGACCGACGATGATTAAGCCGGTGCGCAGCTCGGGCTCGTTGGGCAGGAAGATCCAGGCGAGCGCGAACATGAACGCAGGCCCGACAATCCAGTTGAGCACGATGGACACGGCCATGAGCCGTTTGTCGGTGGCGATCTCGCGGGTCTTGTCGTAGCGCACCTTGGCCAGCGGCGGGTACATCATCACCAGCAGGCCGAGCGCGATGGGAAGAGAGATCCCGCCGACTTCGAGGCGTTCAAGTGCGCCCGAAAGCCCCGGTACAGCTCGGCCGAGTCCGAGCCCCGCCGCCATCGCGAGCATGATCCACACCGGCAGGAACCGGTCCAAAAATGACAGTCGCTCTACAGGCTGAGAGGCCGGGTCGTGCATCTGGAATCCTAATCTATTGACAGCAACCAGCACAAACACTAAACCGCATATTTATAACTGTCAATATGACGAGGGAGAAAGCATGGAAGACCACGTCGCCACCACAGTAAACACTGGCCCCGAATGCTGCTCGCTGGGCTCCGGCGTGCTCTCCGCAGACGACGCGACGCGTTACGCGGCCCTGTTCAAAGTTTTGGCGGACCCCGGCCGGCTGCAACTACTTTCCTGGCTTGCCGAAGAGGGCTGCGAGCCGATGAGCGTGAGCGAACTGACGCAACGTTCTGGGCTCAGCCAACCGACGGTTTCCCACCACCTCAAAAAGCTGACCGAGGCCGGTCTCCTGGAAAAGAGCCGCCTGGGTAGGTCGGTCATACACCGGCTGCGCCCAGAGCTATTCGCAGAACTTCGCGCCGTGCTGCAAATGGACTGAGCCTAACCAGCGCAGATCTCCTTACTCCGCGACGCGCAGTGGTTTAGCCACGCCTTGCCAGCGCTCAGAGGTGCGACCCTCCGGCCTCCCCCCCTATCCGCACACGCCAGGTCCGACCGCACCGCCGACAGGCGCTTTACTGGCTGAGAGGTTCGGTCGTGGAAATACTGCCACCATCCCCTACTGCTGGGAAAAGCGCTCTAAGTCGTCCGGCGCACCCGCCATCACAATCAAGTTCGACGGGGAAAGTTCCTGGCCCGGGACAAACGGCTGCCACTCGCTGTTGCTGTTGCGCACGGAGACCACCTGCACGCGGTGCTCATCCCACAACTTCTCCGGGTCGCAGGGCCTCGAAAGCAGGACGCGCGGCGGGACCATTTTGATCACGCCGTAGTTCTCCGCGAGCTCGGCGAAATCCTGGAACCGCCCGCCGAGCAGGTGAGCGACGCGGCGGCCGGTGTCGTGCTCCGGACGCACCACATGGTGCACACCGAGGCGCTCCAAGATGCGGGCGTGGGAGTCGGAGTCGGCCTTGGCCCAAATGTCGGGCACGCCTAGGTCCACCAGGTTGGAGGCGGTCAGGATTGATGCCTCGAGTGCGGAACCGATGCCGAGCACCGCGCGTTTGACCTCCTCGATGCCGAGCTGGCGCAGTGCTTCGGGGTCGGTGGTGTCGGCGACGGTGGCGTCGGTAAGCAATGGCGCGTGTTCACGCACAAGCCGCTCATCGGCGTCGATGCCGAGCACCTCCACGCCGTAGCGGGTGAGTTCTTGGGCGATCGCGCCGCCGAAACGGCCGAGGCCGATCACCACCACGGGTGGGATGTTGAACCGTTGGGAGCGTGAGCGGCGGGGAAAGTTAGCCAATGAAGGGCCTTTCTGTGGGGTAGTCGAACCTGCGGGAGACGGTGCGCAGCGCCAGCGCCGCGACGAGGGTGAACGGGCCGATGCGCCCGACGTACATCAGCAGGCACAGCACCAGCTGGGACGGGGTGCTCAAACCGGCGGTGATGCCGGTGGACAGCCCGGTGGTGGCGAACGCTGATATCACCTCGAAGCTGACCTGGTCAGCCGTGAATTGAGGGTCGAAGAGGCGCAGCGCCGCAACACCGCCGGTGACTGACACCACCCCAGCCGCGGCGACCGTCATGGCCTGGCGCACCACGCTCTTCGGCACGGTGCGGTGGCCCACGGTGGTGTCGTCGCGCCCGCGAAACTCGGCAGCCATAGCCGCAAGCAGCACGATCGCGGTGGTGACCTTGATGCCGCCCGCGGTGCCAGCGGAGCCGCCGCCGATGAACATGTAGATATCCGTGACCATCAGCGTGATCGGGTGGGCGTCGGCGTAGTCGATGGAGTTGAAGCCGGCGGTGCGCGGGGTCACGCCCGAAAAGAACGCGTTGAGCCACTTCGCGCCCAGCGGCATGCCAGCGAGGAACCCGCGCCACTCCAGCGCTACGATGAGCAGCGTGGCGGTGAGCACGAGAACCGCGGTGCCTTTCAGCGTCATACGGGTGGTGATGGACAGCCGCCGCGAGCTCACCGACGTGCCTCGCAGCCAGCCACGCAGGCGTTCCCCGACGCGGCGCACCAGCTCGGAAAGCACCGGGTACCCCAAGCCCCCGATCATCAGCGCGCCGGCGAGCGGGATGAGGATCCAGCCGTCGGCGTTGTAGGAGATCAGACTGTCCGGCCGCAGGCCAAAGCCGGCGTTGTTGAACGCCGACACCGCGTGGAAAATCCCCTCCCACGCCGCGCGCGGCACAGACATGCCGTAGGCGGTGGTGAAGCGGGCGAAGAGGAGCACAGCCACCGTCGCCTCAAAGAACACCGTGAGCAGCAGCGTAGCGACGAGCGTTCGCCTCACCCCGCCCTCGAAAATCGGCCGACCTTCAGCCGCGGTGGAGTAGCGCGTGCGCAGCTTCACCCGCCCCGTGAGCAGCATACCGGTCAAGGACGCAATACTCATGATGCCGAGGCCGCCAGCTTGGATGAGCACGAGCACGACGACCTGGCCGAACAGGTTGTAGTGACTACCGGTATCGACAACAACAAGACCCGTAAGCGTCGTTGCCGACGTGGCCGTGAAGAAGGCTGCCGTGGGCGGTGTGGCGGTACCGTCCGCAGAGGCGAGCGGCGTGGCCAGCAGCACCGTTCCCGCCAGAATCAGTGCGAGAAAGCCGAGCGAAGTCAGCTGCGCCGGACCCAACCACCTCGAAGAGGTCGTAGCGTTCACCGGCAGAACGCTACTCCGCGGCGCGCAGCTTGGCCACGTCTTCGGAGGAGTACGTCGCCGCGATCTGCACGTCGTTGCCGCCGGAGAGGTTCACGCGCGACAGGCGCACGCGCTGCGAGCCCAGGACCAGCGGAAAGTTCGCCGACCGTGCCGACACCTGCTGCACCGGGAACCCGGCGCGAAGCGCGCAGTGGTTCAGCCACACGTCGTCGGCGCGCGGGGGGAGGTCCAAAAACTCGGTGCCGCGCCCTGCCCCCATAGCGCACCATCTCTAGCGGGTAGCGCACGCCGTCCACGCCGGTGGCGGAGTTCAGGTGGGACGGCTGGGAAGACCGTGCTGGCCTCCACTTCTTATACGGTGCGATGCCGTTCGCGTCCAGCACGATTCTGTGGGCGCGGTAGGGGCGCGCGGCGTTGAGCAGGACCGGCAACCGCACAAATGCGCCGGGAGCCGTAATCCCTTGCGCACGGCGTAGTCAATCCACATGGCGATAAACCCGAGCCGACACCTCGGGGAGAGGGCATGATAGAGGCCATGACTCAACCCGCAAGCCCAGCAGGTAATACCGGACCGGGCGGCAGCGCCGGCCAAGCCAACGCCAACAACACAGGCAACACAGACAACACAGACAACACTGGCAGCGCCGCGACGCTCCGCGACTGGTGGCAGGCCGCGCGCCCGCACACCTGGCCAAATGCGTTTGCGCCCGTCATTGCCGGTACGGGCGCGGCGGCGTTCTGGGGCTCGGCGCACGTTGGTAAGGCGCTGCTTGCGCTCGGTGTTGCGTGGGCGCTGATTGTGGGCGTGAACTACGCCAATGATTACTCGGACGGGATTCGGGGCACGGATGACAACCGCACGGGCCCGACCCGCCTGACTGCCTCCGGGCTGGCGGCTCCGGAGAACGTGAAGATGACGGCGTTCATCGCCTTTGGCGTAGCGGCGGCGCTGGGCATCATCCTCGCGGTGAGCTCGTGGTGGCTGGTTCTGGTGGGTGCGGTGTGTATCGCCGCGGCCTGGTTCTACACCGGCGGGTCACGCCCCTACGGCTACGCGGGGTTAGGGGAGCTGGCGGTGTTCGTCTTCTTCGGCCTGGTGGCAGTGATGGGGACGGAGTTCACGCAGTCCGGGTTCGTCTCGCGTGAGGGTTTCTGGAGCGCGATCGGTATCGGCGCGATCTCGGCGTCAGTGAACCTGGCCAACAACATCCGCGACATCGACACCGACGCCGCCGCGGGCAAGCAGACGCTGGCGGTGCGCCTGGGAGACGCCGGGGCACGAAAGCTGTTCACCGTGCTCACGCTTACACCCTTCGTTGCCTCGGCGCTGCTGGCCGTAAGTTACTCCCCGGCGTTGATCGGGCTGGCGGCGCTGCCGTTTGCGGTGGCGTCCATACTCAAGGTGCGTGGCGGCGCGAGCGGCAAGGACCTGATCCCGGTGCTGGGCATGAACGGGCGCACCATGCTCATCTGGGCGGTGCTCACCGCGATCGCCCTTGCCATCGCGGGCTCTTTCTACTGGGGCCAAACGGTGCCGTACATCGGTGAGAGCGACTTCGGCTGGACTATGGACATCCCACTCGATAGGCCCGGGATCCTGGCGCCTTAAACAATGCTCGACATCCTCACTGGCTTTGCCATCATCTTCGTGGTGATCGGGGCTGGCTACCTGCTGGCGCAGTTCAAGGTGATCCAGGCGCAGAACCGCCTGATGTTGAACCAGATCGCGTTCTGGGCGGCCACCCCGTCGCTGATCTTCAGCTCGGTCGCAGTGTCGGATACCTCGGCGTTCCTCTCCCCGGTGGTGCTGGTGATCGCGGTGTCGTCACTGGCCACCATGGCGGCGTATGCGCTGCTCAGCGCGCTGTTTTTCCGCCGTGGCGTGCCCGAGACCATGTCTGGGGCGGCCGCGGCCAGCTACTACAACTCCGTCAACATCGGGCTGCCGATTGCCACGTACGTGATCGGCGATCCCGTCTACGTGGTGCCCGCCCTGGTGCTGCAGATGGCGGTACTCACCCCGATCATCATCACGGGCCTGAACTTCGGCGGCGAGACCAAGGGGGCGACGCTAAAGGCGGTCGTCTCGGGGGTGACCGCGCCGGTGGTTCTTGCGGCCGTCGCGGGGTTCGTCGTCTCCGCCGCACATTGGACGGTGCCCGAACCGGTCATGGCCCCGCTGAAGATCCTGGGCGGCGCGTCCATCCCGCTGATCCTGATGAGCTTCGGAGCCTCGCTGAAGGGCGACCGCGTGCTCCAGCAGGACCCCGTGCCCACCCTGGTCGCCTCCGCGCTGAAATTGGCGGGCATGCCGGCGATCGCCTGGGCCGCCGGGACGGCGATGGGCTTGAGCGCGGAGCTGCTGTACGCCGCCGTCATCCTCGCGGCCCTGCCCACGGCGCAGAACGTGTACAACTACGCGGCCACGTACCGGGTCGGGCAGACGGTGGCGCGGGACACGATCTTCATTACTACGTTCCTGTCCCTGCCAGCGATGCTGGTGATCGCGTGGCTCTTCGGCTAGCGCCGGTTGACCACGCCGGCTAGCGCCAGCTAGCGCTCGGCGAGCTCGTCGGCGATCCAGTTCTTGCGGGCGGTGCGTTGCTCGCGCCAGTGCGCCAACGCCGCGTTGGCGGCCAGCCGCTGTTTGGTGAAGATCACCATGGACAGCGGGAAGGCCACAATGAGGGCGAGGAGGGCGGACATGACGAGGGGCACGGGGGCGTCGATAAGCAATGCAAGCCCCTGGATGACCACGGTGAGCATCACAAAAAGCAGGAGGCGGAGCAGGCCGTAGACCGCGATCGCCTTGGTCGCGCGGGAGCGGGCGCGGGGGTCGGCGGCGGTGGGCTGGGTGCTGGGGCTTGGCTGCGTCACGCTTGTTTACCCTAGATGGCCACCAAGTAATGTTGGTAGTCATGGGAAGGCTTCTACTCCTCGTTCTGGTTGTCGCCGCCGCCTACCTCATGTGGAAGGCGTTCGGCCCCGGCTCGGCGCAGCGCTACGGCACGCTGAAGCAGCAGCCACCGGCCCGCCCGGAGATCAAAGGCCCGGACGATGACGAGGAATTTTTGTGGAATATTGAGAAGAACCGCTTCAAGGAGCGCCGCGCCAGGGAGGAAGCGGAGCGCAAGCGCCGCGAGGAGGAGGAGCGCCGCCGCCGCCGTGAGGAGGGCTAGCTGCTTGTCGACGCCCCCTTTTCTAGCCCCGCCCCTCCAACTTCAGCGCCAGCCCCAGCTCCTCCGCCACCGCCACCACCTTCTCCCACCGCACCCCGGCGCCGCCGTGCTCAATCGTGTGCAGTGTGGAGCGGGACACCCCCGCGGCCGATGCGACGTCCTGCTGGACGCGACCGGTCTCGCGTCGCCGCTGAGCTAGCTGCTCCCCGAGCTCGATGAGCACCGGGTCATCGCTCGCCGGCTTGCCCTCCTTGCGGCGCGGCTGGTTGCGGGGGCCGGTCACTGCTGGCCCTCTGAGTGTGCCTTCGAGTGTGCCTTCGCCTTCAGCTCGGCTTCTTCCTCCAGCACGGCGGGCAGCTTCTCCGCCCAGGCCAGGGCGTCGCGCACCCCGTCGGCCACGGAGCGCTCCGGCTCCCAACCAAGCACGCGCCGCGCCTTCTCGATACGCGCCGCGCTGCCCACCACGTCCCCGTCACGCGGCGGGGCGGTGCGCACCTCGAGCGGGGTGCCCGTGGCCTCGCCGAAGGCCTCGGCGAGCTCGAAAACGGTGGTGCCCTGCCCGGTGCCGAGGTTGATGGTGGTGTGGGTGGGCTCGAAGGGGGCGCCAAACAGCGCAAGCGCCGCGACATGCGCCCGGGCGAGGTCCCACACGTGGACGTAGTCGCGCAGGCCCGAGCCGTCGCGGGTGGGCCACTGCACCCCGGTGACGGTAAACGGGGCGCCCGCGTTGTGCGCCTCGATCATCTTGCCCATCGCGTGGGTGGGGTGCGGGTTCTGCAGCCCGGTGCGCAGCTCGGGATCAGCGCCGATGGGGTTGAAGTAGCGGAGGGAGAGCGCCTGCAGCTCGCCGGCGGCAGCGGAGTCTGCAAGCACGCGCTCCACCATGTGCTTGGACGCAGCGTACGGGCTCAGCGGGCGCACCGCGCTGGACTCGTCCACCATGAAGTCCTCGCCCGGCTCGTACATGGACGCGGTGGAGGAAAGGATGACGCGGCGGATGCCGTTGCGCGTAAGCGAGCGCAGCAGTGAGACGGACTTGGCCACGTTGTTGTCGTAGTACGCCAGCGGGTTGGACACGCTCTCCGGCACCACGATCATGGCGGCGCAGTGCACTACCGCGTCGATGTCCGGGTGCTCGGCCGCGATCCGGTCGATCAGCGCCGCGTCCGCGATGTCGCCCTCGTAGTGGTCGAAGCGGCGCGCGAACACGCGCAGGCCCGTGGAGTAGTTGTCCAGGATCACGGGCGTGATCCCGTTGTCCGCGCAGCAGGACGCGATGGTGGACCCGATGTAGCCGGCGCCGCCGGTGATGAGAACCTTCACGCGTACTCCCTTAATTCAGGCCGGCGTAGGAGTGGAGGGACGCCGCCACGAAGTTCACGTACGTCATGTTGAACACCGTCATGCACAGCGCGAAGACGTTAATCCACGCAGCGGCCGTGGACTTCCACCCGGCGGTGGCGCGCGCGTGCAGGTAGGCAGCGTAGAGCACCCAGGTGATCATGGACACGGTCTCCTTCGCATCCCAGTTCCAGAACCGACCCCACGCCACCTCGGCCCAGATCGCGCCGAACACGATGCCCACACCGAAGAGCGGCAGGGTGACAATCGCCGTCTTGTACGCGATGGTGTCCAGCGTCTTTGCGCTGGGCAGAGGCTTTGCGACGCTCCCGAAGAAGCCGTGCTCCTCCCCCTTCGGCTGCCACATGCGCAGCAGGTACAGCAGGGCAAAGATGCCCGAGACGACGCCGATGGACGCGCCGATGGACACCGTGGACACGTGCACCGGCATCCAGTAGGACTGCAGCGCCGGTACCACGGGGGCGGCCTGCAGGTGGAAGACGGTGGAGTTGAGGAACATCACCACGACCATGGGGAACAAAAGCCACGGCCAGATGGAGTGCCAGCCCTTGCGCTGGATCACGGTGGCGGCCACGAGCATGATCACGGCCGTCATGAACAAGATGTACTCGTAGAGGTTGCCCAGCGGGAAGCGGCGGGCCGCGAAGCCGCGAGTGACAAAGGCCGCGACGTGCAGCGCCACACCGAACCAGACCAGCGCCTGCGTCATGCCGGCCCACTTGCGGGCGGAGGCGACGCGCTTGTCGTACTCGGCGCCGCCCTCGGCGGTCGCGCGCTCCTCGTGCTCGCGGCGCAGGTCGATCACCCCGAGCAGGCGGCCGTAGTAAATGCAGGACATGACGAGCGCCGCAATGTAGATGACAAAGGCGGTGCGGAACGTTAAGTCCGACAGCGTTGCCATTGAGGAGTCCACAAGCATGTGCTTAACCTACTCCACCGGCCTCGGCCGGGGCTACAGGTCCGGCTCGTCCAGGTCGCCCCCGCCGCCGGGGCGCGAGGCCGCTTCGCCGCCGGTGCCGAGGATAGCGGCCGCCACCTCGTCGAACTCGCTGCCCCACCCGGCGCGGTCGGTGCGCGCCAGGCCGGCGATCTCCACCTCGACGAGGCCAGCGCCGCCATTTTGGCCCGTGCCCTCCACCGGGCGCAGGCGCACCCACACGCGGCGGCGCTTGATGGTCAGCGAGGCCGCGAGGGCCGCCAGCATGACGGCTGTGGTGGCCAGCGCCCAGCCCTGCAGCGGGTCGCGTGAGATCTGGTAGTTGGCGTACTCGGCGGCGCCGTCGAAGCGCACCTTCACGGTGCCGGCGTCGCCCAGATCCACCTCCGTCTCCTGGCCGGGTTCGAGGTTGAGGCGCTGCGCCTTCTCCAACCGCCCGTCGGCGATGAGCGACTGGTCCAGCACGAAGATGTTCTGCGGGCGGCCGGTGTCCAGGCCGGCGTCGCCCACGTATACCTCGGCGGCCAGCGCCGGGTCATCCATGGCCGGGAAGGCGGACTGCAGCATGTCGCCGTTCGGCCCGGTCCAGGACGCGGTGGGCGCGAACACGCCCTCGATGGCGATCTGGTGGGCGCGGCGCTCCGACAGGTCCGGGTACATGCCGGCGGGCGGGTCGAAGCGCATCACGCCGGAGGACAGGAACGTCTGCGCGTCGGTGGGCCGAAACTGCACCATCTGGGTGCGCGTCTCCCCGTTGGGCCAGGTGATGGTCACCTGCGGCGCGAAGCCGTGGCCCTGCAGGTACACGCGGTTGCCGCGCACGCGCAGGGGCTTGTTCACCTCCAGGGTGAACGGTTCCCACTCGCTTTTGGGCTTGCTCACGTCGTCGGTGTAGGTGATGTCGGAGGTGAACCCGCTGGCCTGGCCGTTGGGCAGGTAGTCGGCCACGAAATTCTGCGATTCGAAGCAGAAGGGTGTGAGCCCGGTGCCGTCGAAAAGCGATCCGGCCCGAAAAACATCGAAGTTGGCGGGAGAGGTGTTGCAGAACTCGCGCGAGCGCTCCACCGGCACGGCGGACGGCGCCTGCGAGTTGGTCACCACGATGGCCTGGCCCTCGTAGAACACCATGCGCCCGGCGGCGAAGGTGACAATCATGCCCACCAGGCCGATGTGGAACAGCAGGTTCATCAGCTCGCGCGTGTAGCCGCGCTCCGCCGAGATCGAGTGCGCGCCCGCGCGGTCCGCGGCCGGCTCGTACGTTGCGGTGTGCCACTTCCGCAGCACCGAGTGCACATGCTTGTCGACGCTCCCGATGTCACCCTCAACCACCCCCGACGCGTGCAGCGGCATCCGCGACAGGTACTTCGGCGCGCGCGTGGGCGTGGCCCGGTAGGCGCGCCAGTGGTCCAGCGAGCGCGGGATAATGCAGCCGACCAGGGAGACCATGAGCAGGGTGACAATGGCCACGAACCACGTGGAGCTGAAGACGTCGAAGAACTGCAGCTTGTCGTAGATCGGCCCCATGGTTGGGTTGGCCTTCAGGTAATCGTCCACCAGCGAGGCGCTGACCTGGCGCTGCGGGAGCAAGGCGCCCGGGATCGCGGCGAGGGCGAGCAAAAACAGCAGGATGAGCGCGGTACTCATGCTGGTTAGCCAGTGCCACGCGCGGCGCAGCCACGTCACAACCTTGGGCAATTAGATCACCGTTCCTCCGAAGCCGAGCGTGAGCTGGCGGGCCCAGCCGATGAAATGGTCCCACGCGCCGGTGAGCAGCAGCACGCCGACGGCGATCATGGCCACCCCGCCCGCGACCTGAATCTGGCGGGAGTGGCGGCGCAGGAAGTCCACGCTGCGCACCGCCCGCATTGAGCCGAGCGCGACCAGGAGGAACGGCAGGCCGAGGCCCAGGCAGTAGGCGATGACGAGGACCACGCCGCGCGCCGCGGTCACGCCCGCGGTACCCACGGACACGGAGATGATGGCCGCGAGCGTGGGACCCAGGCAAGGGGTCCAGCCGAGGGCGAACACGCCGCCGAGCAGCGGGGCGCCGAGCCAGGTGGCCCAGCGCTTCGGTTGCATGCGCGTGTCCTTCTGCAGCGCCGGCACCGCGCCCATGAACACCGCGCCCATGGTGATGGTGACCACGCCGCCGATGCGCATGAGCGTGTCCGCGTTGAGGCGGATCAGGCTGATCGCCCCGAACACCGAGACCGTGGCCAGGAGGAACACCACCGTGAAGCCGAGGACGAACAGCCCGGCCGCGGCCGCGACTGCGCCGCGCTTGCGGGTCACGCGCGGGCCGCCGTCCTCGTACGTCATCTCCCCGCCCACCACGCCGGTGAGGTAGGACAGGTAGCCCGGCACGAGCGGGATCACGCAGGGGGACGCGAACGACACCAGGCCGGCCAGCGCCGCGGCGAGGATCCCCAGCAGCAGCGGACCGGAGGCCGCCACCTCAGAAAACGCCTCGCCCACCTAGGCCTCCTGCCCTAGGCGCTCCACCACGTCCAGCACGTCCTGCGCCGTGACCTCGCGCAGGAACACCGCGGCCGGCCGGTGCTGGGAGTCGAGCACCACGGTGGTGGGGATGACGGAGCTGGGCACGCCGCCGAGGAACGCCGCCGTCTTAAACGGCGGGTCATAGATGGAGGGGTAGGTCACCCCGTTGTCCGCGAGGAAGTCGCGGGCGATCTGCGGGTTCGGGTCGCGCACGTTGATGCCCAGCACGGTGCCGCGCGCGCCGGCGCTGCCGCTTTGGAGCGCCTCCTGGATCTCCTGGAGGTCATCCACCTCGGCGCGGCAGGGCGCGCACCACTGGCCCCAGGCGTTGAGCACCACCACCTGGCCGTCGAAGTCGCTCAGCGCGATCTCCTCGCCGGGCTGCGTGAGCGACTCCCCGGAGAAGTCCTGCAACGGCTGGCGCTCGGCCTCGTCGTAGAAGATCTCCACCTGCCCGCCGGGCGAGTGGAAGGCGAAGGTGCCGCCCTCGTCGCCGCCGCCTGCGCCGCACCCGGCTAGCAGGAGGGCGCAGGACAGCGTGGCGGCAAAAGTGCGTTGCATGTCGGCGGGCTCCCTCTCGGTGTGTACCCCGGCTAGATGTGGGCTGCCGGGGTTTCGTAAGACCAGTCAATAACAACGTCGCCGTCAAACACAAGTGACGTCACGCTGGCCAGGTCGCACCGCCGGCTCGCGTGCGCCAGGGGTTTGCCCTGCACGTAGCGCTGCACCATGACGATGGGCAGCTGGTGGCTCACCAGCACCGCCTCGTGGCCTAGGGCCTTCTGGCGGGCGCCCTCCACCGCGGCGAGCATGCGCTCGAGGATCTCGGCGTAGGGTTCGCCCCAGCTCGGCTCGAGCGGGTTGGTCATGTGCCGCCAGCGGATGGGGTTGGCCAGCTGCGTGCGCCACCCCTTGGTGCGCAGCCCTTCGAAGGTGTTGCCGGCCTCGAGGATGCCGTCCACGGTGTCTACCTCGCACCCGGTGACCTGGGAAATCGGCGCGGCCGTCTCCTGGGCGCGCTCCAGGGGGCTCGCGGCAAGGTATGTCACCTCCCGGCCCTCGAAGAATTTTGCGGTTGCCGCGGCCATCGACCGCCCGCGCGAGCTCAGGTGGTAGCCGGGCATGCGCCCGTACAGCAGCTTCTGCGGGTTGTAGACCTCGCCGTGGCGGACGAGGTGCACAACGGTGCGCTCGCTCACTTGCCGGCCCCATCCGCGGTGGCGGCGGCCGCCGCCTTGGCGGCCGGCACCAGCGCCTCCTCGATGCGCCCGAAGTCCTCGTCCGTCAGGGCGGTGGAGACGAACCAGGTCTCAAACGCGCTCGGCGGGGCGTACACCCCGGCGTCCAGCAGCGCGTGGAAGAACGGGGCGTAGCGGAAGGTGTCCGCCGCCTGCATGTCCTGGAAGTTACGGCCCTCGCCCTCGGCGAAGCGGAAGGAGAGCATGGTGGAGGCGCGCTGCACGTGGTGGGCCACGCCCTCGCGCGTCAGTGCCTCGGAGACCAGGCCGGCGAGCGTGTCCGCGTTGCGCTTGAGCACCGGGTAGATGTCCTCCGTGGCCAGGCGCAGCGAGGCCATGCCGGCGGCCATCGCCACCGGGTTCCCGGACAGGGTGCCCGCCTGGTAGACGGGGCCGTTGGGGGCGAGCTTCTCCATAATCTCGCGGCGCCCGCCGAACGCGGCCGCCGGCAGGCCGCCGGAGATGACCTTGCCAAAGGTGGTCAAGTCGCCCGCCACGTGGTCCACGCCGTACCAGCCGGAGTAGGAGGTGCGGAAGCCCGTCATCACCTCGTCCAAGATGAGCAGCGCGCCGTGAGCGTGCGCGATCTCCTTCAGCTGGGCGTTGAAGCCGTCCTGCGGGGCAACGGTGCCCATGTTGCCGGCGGCGGCCTCGGCGATGATGCAGGCGATCTCGCCCGGGTTCTGCGCGAACGCCTCGCGCACCGCCTCGATGTTGTTGTACGGCACCACGATGGTGTCCGCCGCCTGCGCTCCGGTCACGCCCGGGGAATCCGGCAGAGAGAAGGTGGCGATGCCGGAGCCGGCAGAGGCGAGCAGCGCATCGACGTGGCCGTGGTAACAGCCCTCAAACTTCAGCACCTTCGGGCGGCCCGTGTAGCCGCGCGCCAAGCGCACCGCGCTCATGGTGGCCTCGGTGCCGGAGTTGACCATGCGCACCTCCTCCACCGAGGTGCGCTCCACGATCATCTCCGCGATGCGCACCTCGGCCTCCGTCGGTGCGCCGAAGCTCAGGCCGTTCACCAGCGCTTTTTCCACCGCCTCGATGATCTGCGGGTGGGCGTTGCCGTGGATCATCGGGCCCCAGGAGCACACCAGGTCCACGTAGTTGTTGCCGTCCGCGTCCACCAGGGTGGAGCCGTGGGCGTTGGCAATGAAGCGGGTCTGCCCGCCCACGGAGCCGAAGCCGCGCACCGGCGAGTTCACCCCGCCCGGGGTCAGCTGCCGCGCGCGCTCGAACAACTCCTTGGAGCGGGCGGTGTTGCGGGAGGTGGGATTTTGGATGGGATCCGGGGCAGTCATGCTTGTCTATCCTAGGGCATATGAAAATCGCGTTTTTGGGCCTCGGCCGCATGGGAACTGAGCTGGCGCTGAAGCTGGTGGACGAGCACGACCTCACGGTGTGGAACCGCACGCCGGAGAAGACCGAACCGCTGGTGGCGCGCGGCGCACGGGCCGCAGGCATACCCGCGGAGGCGGTCGAGGGCGCGGAGCTGGTGATCACCTCCTTCTTCGGCCCCGACGTGGTGCGCGAGGTGGTCATCCAGCCAGGGCTGATCCCCGAGGGCGTGACCTGGGCGGATGCCACCACCATCTCGCCGGCGGACGCGGACGAGTTCGCCGCGGCGGTCCCCGGCTTCGTGCACACGCCGGTGGTCGGCTCGTTGCCGCCCGCCCGCGAGGGCAAGCTCGGGGTGTACGTGGGTGGAGCAGATGCTTCTCGACGCTCCCTTGTCGCCGACGTAGTCTCCCCGTGGGCCGCCGCCAACCCGGAGCGCCTCCGGCAGGTGGAGACGGCGGCGCAGGCGAGCGTCGGCAAGCTGATTGCAAACCTCGCGCTCGCGGTGACAATCGAGGGCTTCAAGGAGGCGCTCGACCTCGGTGCATCGCAGGGCCTCGGCGCCGAGCAGGTGGTGGGCATGCTGAAATCCACCGGCCTGGAGTTCATCGTGAACATGAAGGCGCCGTTCCTGCTCGGCGAGCGCGACACCGCGCCGGGCGATTTCTCGGTGGACGCGATTGCGAAGGACGCGCGGCTGATGCTGGCCACCGCTGACCGCAACCTGCCGGCGGTGGCCGCGGCCTTGGGCTCGCTCGAGGCGCAGCAAAGCGCCGGGCGCGGCGACGAGGACTTCTCCTCCGTGGTGGTCTACCGGGACTAGCCCGCGCTAGCTAGCGGCCGGCCTCGAGCTCGTTGCCCACGGTGACCGCGGGGGCCGCGGGGGCCGCCTCCGCCTGCTGCTTTTTTGATTGCGCGCGGAACGCGCCCACCATCACCACCACAATCAGCGCGATGGCCACCCAGTTGGCCACCTTGGCGTACTGGTCCAGCACGAACACCACCGGCTCCCCAATCCACCAGCCCAGGCCGAGGTAGATGAAGGACCACAGGGTCTTGGCCACGAAGTCCAGCACCATGAACTTCCACAGGGGCATCCCCGTCATGCCCATCAGCACGAACACCACGAACGCGATGGGAAGCGGGATGGGCACGTAGGCCAGGAAAATGCCCAGCCAACCCAGCTTGCGGGCCCAGCCCTCCACCCGCTCGATGTTCTTCTCGGCGCGTTTCGAGTTCGCGCCCTGCACGTCGAGGATGCCGCGGCCCCATAGCTTGCCGGCCCACCAGTAGATCCAGTCGAACTTGATGCTCACCAGCGAGCCGATGAGCAGGAACAGCAGCCAGTGCGGGGCCTCGCCCACGCCCGCAAGGGCGCCGGTGGAGGCGGCGCCCACCCGCGAACCGGTCAGCGCCAGCATGATCGGCGGGTCTAGGCCCAAGAGCCACGCCCGCAGCGGGATCATGGCCATGCCAAAGACGCCGACGAAGCCGAACCAGCCGAGGCACCAGTAGTCCGCCTTGGTGGGCTTACCGTTCCAGGGCAGCCCGTCCTGCTCCCACCACTGTTCCTCGCGCTGCGGGGCCTCATTTTCCATAGGCGTACAACTTAGTGTGCGCCGGGCGCAGTGACCACCTGCGCCCACAGGGGTATGCTTGCATTTTGCCTACACATCTATTGCAGGTCACCTGGAGGTTGCTATGCCGGCACAGAACAGCGATGTCACCCTCACTATCCGGGGCATAGATGCGTCGGTGAAAGCCAAGCTCAAGCAGCGGGCCGCGCGCCACGGTCGCTCGATGGAGGGCGAGGTCCGGCACATCTTGGCCGACGCGGTACGCCCCGTGAATGTTGGCGTGGAATTTCACCAGCTTGGCGCCGTTTTCGGCGGTTTGGACGACCTCGCTGAAGTAATGGAGGACGCAGTCACCGATCGCCGCGGGAACGCGCCGTGATCGTGCTCGATACCAACGTGGTGTCGGAACTGGGGCGCTATGCGCCGGATACGCGGGTCCTCGCGTGGTCCGAATCGGCTGGAGACCTCCTCACAATTACCGCTGTCACGGCAGCCGAGATGACCCGCGGGGTAAGTCTTCTTCCGCGGGGTGCAAGACGCGACGCCCTCGCCGCGAGCGTGACAGGGCAGCTCATGAGCTTCGAGATGCGCGGGGGTGTACTCCCGTTCGATGCGCGGGCCGCCCACGAGTTCGGTGATGTCGCTGCGCGGCGCAACGCTGCCGGCCGCCCCGTCGCGGATGCCGATGCGATGATCGCCGCGATCTGCCGAGCGCACGGCGCCCCGCTGGCGACGCGAAACATCAAAGACTTCACAGGCACCGGGGTCACCCTGATCAACCCCTGGGACGAGCCCCCAACCTAGCGCAGGCGCTCGGCCGCAGCGCGCGCGTGGGCGATCACCGCCGGCACGCCAACGCCGCCGACCCATGCGCCCGTGACGGCGACGCCCTCCGGCAGCTGCTCCACCACGCGCGCCACCGTGTCGAGGTGGTGCTCGTCGTAGCGCGGGATGCCTCCGAACCAGCGCTGGACGTAGATCTCCTCCAGCCCTGCCTCGCGGCCGTCGAACCCGGTGATGGCCTTCAAGTCATCGAGCGCCCAATCCACCAGGTCGTCCTCGCTGGCGCGCAGCGCGACGTCGTCGCCGAAGCGCCCGAAGCTCGCGCGCACTAGGGCACCGCCGCGCTCGGCTAGGTGCGGCCACTTGCGGGAGGAGAAGGTGAACGCCTTGGCGCGCACGTCCTGCTCCCCCGCTGCGACCAGCACGCCGGAGTTCTGCGGCAGGCCCTCGTCGGTGGCAAACCGCATGCCCACCACGGCGGAGTTGGCCAGCTTCACCGGGGTAAGTGCAGCGGCCGCCCCGGGCGCGACCTGCTTGAGCAACAGCGCCGCCGTGGGGGCCGGCACGGCCAGCAGCACCGCGTCATACTCCACGTCCTCGCCGCCCTTGAGGCGGAACGTGCCAGCGGCACCGTCGCCCACCCGCTCGATGCCGGAGATGAACGCGTCCACGTAAATGTCCGCGCCGGAGCGCTCCGCCAGCTCCTCGTAGAGCTCCTGGTAGCCGTCGCGGAATGCGTTGAACACCGCGCCCTGGCCGGTGGGCAGCTCCTTGCGCGCGTTCTCCAGGTTGCGCACCGCCTCGGACAGATGCACCGGCCCGCGCTCGGCCAGCCGGTCGAACTCCTCCGCCAGCTGCGGGATCGTCGCCCGCACGCCGAGGTCGTCCGCGGCGCAGGAATACACCCCGCCGAGCAGCGAGGTCACAATGTTGTCCACCACTTCATCGCCGTAGCGTTCGCGCACAAGCTTGCCGACGTTCACGTCCGAGCCAATCTCCCACTCGAAACCGGGCGCGTCACCCTCGGCGTCGATCTTCGCGGCCGTTGCCTCCGAGACCAAGTGCGCAACCGGCGCGGACGAGGAGGGGATGCCCATGATCCCCGCGTGCGGCAGCGGCTCGGTGCGCCCGTCCACGTACACCAAGGAGCCCAGCCCCGACGGCTCCACCAAGGAGTCGCCGAGCCCCAGCTCCTTGAAGAACTCCACCGCGTCCACCCGGCGCGCCATGAACGCCTCGGCGCCCATGTCGGTGGGGCCCGCCTCGAACGCGACGGTGTAGAGCTTGCCGCCGATGCGGTCGGTGGCCTCGTAGACGTCCACGCGGGCGCCCGCATCCCGCAGCTCGTACGCGGCGGTCAGCCCCGCCAGCCCGGCACCGATGATGGCAATATTCACGGTTTACGCCTCCGTCTCGTCCGTCTCGTTCGTGTCGTCCGTCTCGTGGATGATGCGGACGGCCTCAGTCACCGCGTCCGCGTCCGTGGTGGGCAGCACCCCGTGCCCCAGGTTGAAGATGTGCCCGGTGGCGGTGCCCTCCTCCATCGCGCGCTTGGCCTCCGCCTTGATGCGCGCCACCTCGGAGCGGACCACGTCGGTGCCCGCGAAGAGCAGCGCCGGGTCCAGGTTTCCCTGCAGCACCCGCGGGGAGGCGAAGCGGCGGGCGGCGGTATCCAGGGGCACGCGCCAGTCCACGCCCATCACCTCGCTGCCGGCCTCGGACATGGCGCCGAGCAATTCGCCTGTGGCCACGCCGAAGTGGATGCGCGGGATCTCGCCCGCCACCGTCTCCAGGATCTCCGTGGAGTACGGCAGCACGTGCTCCCGGTAATCCGCCTCGGTGAGGAAGCCCGCCCAGGAGTCGAACAGCTGCATGGCGTCGATGCCGGCCTCCACCTGGGTGCGCAGAAACGAGGTGATCGTGGGCACCAGGCGGCGCATCAGCGCGTGCCACGTGTCGGGCTCGGCGTGCATCATCGCCTTCGTCTTCTCGTGGTTCTTGCTGGGCCCGCCCTCGACAAGGTAGCTGGCCAGGGTGAACGGGGCGCCGACGAAGCCGATGAGCGCCTGGGTGTCGGTCAGTTCGGCGAGGATCGTCTCGATGCCGGCTGCGACTTCGTCCACGGGTGCGTCGAGAAGCGGAAGCTCCTCCACGTCGCGCTTGGTGCGGATCGGCTGCGCCATCACCGGCCCCTTGCCGGGCACGATCTCCACGTCCACGCCGGCCGCTTTGAGCGGTACCACGATGTCCGAGAACAGGATTGCGGCATCCACGTCGTGGCGGCGCACGGGCTGCAGAGTGATCTCAGCGAGCAGGTCCGGCATGAAGCAGGAATCGAGCATGGGGATGCCCTCGCGCACCTCGCGGTACTCCGGAAGCGAGCGGCCGGCCTGGCGCATGAACCAGACCGGGGTGCGCGCGGGGGTGCGGCCGTGGGCGGCCTCAATCAGCGGGGCATGGGTGAGGTCGCGTCGTGTCATGGTGCCTAAGCCTACCGTCGCCGGCTGGGCGGCCGAGGCCCGAGCTCCCAGCGGCTCGCGCTACTGGGGGAAGCGGCGGGCGCCGATGGAGCGGTACTCGATGATCAGGGAGCTGCCCAGCATCAGCAGGGTGGCGCCCATGGGCGGCAGCGCGCCGAACGCGGCGAGCGCGACCGCCACCGCGTTGTACACGATGGCGAAGACCATGTTCGAGTCAATAATGCGCGAGACGCGGCGGCCGTGCTCGATCAGCTGGGGCACGGCGGTGACCTCCGGGCGCAGCACTACGGCGTCCACATCGGCCTCGGCCTTCTTCACGTTCACGTCCAATATCTCGTCGTCCGCGTAGAGGATGCCCACGTCCCCGACCGCGACGACGTCAAGCACCGAGGTGCTGCCCACCATGGCCACGTTGGCGCCGCGGGTGTGCAGCTGGCGCACCGCGGCCGGCTTCTCCTGCGCGGTCATACCTGCCAGCACCGAGGTGATGCCCAGCATGTTGGCAAAGCGGCGGCTCACGGCGTACGTGTCGCGAGAAAGCATCACCGTGGTCAGCCCCATGGACTCGAGGCGGTCCACGGCGTCGGCGGCGTCGTTCTTCGCAGGCTCGTGCAGCGTGATCACGCCGCGGTCCTTGCCCTTCCAACGCACCACCAGGGGCGCACCGCCGGAGGTAGCCGCCAGCGCGAGGCGGCCGCTGAGCTGGGAGAGGTTGGTGGGGCGCCACAGCGTAGCGTCGATGCGGGTGGTCTGGTCTTCCTGCGGCGACTTGTCGTCCGCCACCGGGCGGACCTCCACGCGGCCCACGCAGCTGCCGTCCGCCTGGAACTCCGAGTCGTCCAGGTCCACGCGCCACGGCGCACCGTGGGTCTTGGCCTCGCGCGCCGCGGCGACGATGGCGCGCGACGCAGGGTGGTTCGACTCCACCAGCAGCGCCGCAGCTACCAGCAGCACAAGCTCCGAGTCCTCGCCGCGGGCCGCGGTGACGGTTTCCACCGACATATCAGGCTGGATCAGCGTCCCGACGCGGTTGAACACCACCGTGTCCACCTCTTCCAGGCGGCGCAGCGCGGAACCGTCCCGGATCAAGATGCCGTTGCGCGCCGCCGCCTCGATGCCGTTGCGCGTGGCCAGCGCCGGCGAGATGGCCAGCGCCACCGGGGCCACCACCGCGAGAATGGCCAGGGCGGTGGAGAACGCCGCGTTGTAGTCGCCCGTGAGCAGGATCCACATACCGAAATCCAGGACCGCCAGCACGTAGGCGGTAGGGATCAGCACGCTCGCGGACTTGGTTGAGATCATGGTGGAGTTGTTCTCGCGCTTCGAGGCGTCCCCCACCCAGCGGCTTACCGACGCCCACCGCGTGGCGTGGCCCGTTCGCTGCGCGCGCACCTTCAACTTCCCGCGCTCCACCACCGCGCCGGCCGAGACCACGTCGCCGACCTTGAACTCCGGGTCCGCGCTCACCCCGATCAGGACGTGGCTGAGCGCGCCTGAGCCGCCAACCACCTCGCCGTCCACGGGCACGATCTCACCGCGGGTGACAATCACGTCGTCGCCCCGGTTGATCTCTGAGACGGCGATGACTTCCGCGTCCGCCTTGCCGCGGCGGCACACCTGGTACTCGGTCTCCGACGCGGGGGTGAGTCGGTTCATCTCGTCCACCAGGCTGTTGCCAGCGCGTTTGGTGAAGAAGCGGCCGATCAGAAGCAGCGCGGTCACGCCGCAGGCCACGTCGAGGAAGATCTCCACCTGGTTACCCCGCCTGGTGGACAGCCACCCGCCGCTGGACACCCAACCCAGGCGGCCGGCCTCGGTGAGGAAAAGCACCGCGGCGGACCAGGTATAGGCGGCCAGAACCGCGATCGAGCTCGCCCCGTCGAGCGCGGAGATACCGCGGCGCACGCCGCCGGCCATCGCGCGGTGGAACGGGAACGCGCACCACAGCGCCACCGGGGTGGCGAGCGCGAAGCACACCCACTGCCAGCCCTGGAACTGCAGCGCGGGCACGTAGCTCATGGCGATGACGGGGATTGCCAGCACAATCGCGGTGATCAGCCTGGCCGGGGTAACCAGGTCGCGCGCGGTGAAGAGCACGTCGTCGCTGTCGTTGCGCTTGGCCGTGTCGCGGCGGTTCATGAACCCCGCCTCGCGCGCCACGGTCAGGTTCGCCTGCGCGTCGCGGCGGCGGCGCCGGATGCGCTCCGACATTGCGCGGGTGCTGCGCCGCGGCGAGCGCAGCTCCGACGCCGCGGTCAGCGCACGGCGGCGCAGGGTGTTGTCGCTCATCTCTGCCTCGATGCCGAAGCTCGCGATGACGGCGGTGATGGCCTCCGGGTCAAGGTCCGCCGGGGCGGTAACCCACGCCGTGGAGGTGGGGTACACCAGCTGTGCCGAAACCCCGGGGATGGTTTCGAGCGCCTCCTCGATGTCGCTGAGCTGCGGGCCGTCCTTGACCCCGGTCAGCTCGAACGCATAGGAGGCGTTGCCCCTGCCGTACGCCTCATCGTCCTCATCGGACCTGCGGCCGTCGGGGTTGATGCCGCACATCCGCGCGGCGTCGCGCGCTAGCTCGATGGAGCGGGTGAGCTCTTCCGATTCTGCCGACACGGTGGGCTACTTCACCCCCCGCCACAGATCGCCGCTCTGCGCGTCCACATACGCGTTGGCCGCCGGGCGGAACGCCGCGAACATGGCGAACGCGACGAGGGCGACGATGACAAAAGACACCGTGCCCGACACGCCGACGAAGAAGCCGGCGAAGTTGAGGAAGATGGTCGCCAGCGCGAACCCGGCCGCCCACCGGCGGGCCGCCTTCGACCCGCGCTCGAAAAAGGACGCCGCGCCGGCGAGGCAGAGCCCCAGGACGATGTTGCCGAGGGAGACGATGAAGAGGTTTCCGCGGAAGGTGCCCCGCACCTCCGGGTCGATGTCCGCGGGCACGCCCGATTTCAGCAGCATCAGCCCGGTGACGAGCATGAGCACCGCCGCGGCGAGCAGCAACCGGTAGCCCCACTTCAGGGACTGCGGCCAGGTGTCGCCCACCTCGCCGGTGAACCGGCGGTTCCGATCGCTCGGGTCGGAGATCATCGTTGGGTACATGTTCGGCATGCCCGTCTCGCTCCTTATGTATGTGGCGGGTTTTATCGGGCGGGCCCGCCCGCACCGCCGCCCGGTTTCGTGTCCGCGCCCGCCTCCACGTAATCGCGCGATTCCTTCTGCGAAGAGTAGATCACGCCTAACACACCCGCTACGGCAAGGATGATCTGGATGATGCCGTCGGCCGCGAAGAACGCCCCCGGCACCGCCGTGGAGCTCGGCAGCGCGACGTAGAGCGCGGCGGCGCGGATGGCAAAGAACCCGGCGAAGATCTGCAGCATCCGGCGAGCCCCCGGAGCCCACTTCTTCTGCGAGGAGATCGCGTTCAGACCCGCCGCGAAGACGCCGATGATAGCCAGCTGGATCAGCCCAGCCACCACCACGGTGGCCCACATACCGGCATGGAGCGTGGCATCGCTCAGCGCGTCACCCTGACTCTTCGCGGCCTGCTTGGCGGATTCCTTCAGCGGCGCCGGGTCGATCACCACCGAGATCACGGTGAGCAGCTGGTGCAGCAGCTCGCCGGCGATCATCACGGCCCAGCAGACCAGCATGTAGCGCACGGCCTCCGGCTTCGAGCCCTTCTCGGGGTGCGGGCCGGCGACCGCACGCGGCTCAACGTGCGACCCGGAGCCCGGGTTTGGCGGCGGGAGGCTAACCACGGTCGCCCCCCTCACCGCGCAGCCGCTTCGAGGCCTCGATGGCGTAGTAGGTGAAGATCTGGTCCGCGCCCGCGCGCTTGATGGAGGTCAGCGCCTCCATCATGGTCTCCTCGAAGTCGATCCAGCCGTTCTGGCCAGCGGCCACCATCATGGCGTACTCACCGGACACCTGGTACGCGGCCACCGGCACGGGCGACATCTCCGCCACCTTGGCCAGCACGTCCAGGTACGGCATGGCGGGCTTGACCATCACAAAGTCCGCGCCCTCGTCGATGTCCAGCTGGGTTTCCAGGAGGGACTCGCGGATGTTGGCCGGGTCCTGCTGGTAGGTGCGGCGGTCCCCCTTGAGGGAGGAGCCGACCGCGTCCCGGAACGGGCCGAAGAACTTGGACGCGTACTTTGCGGAGTACGCCATGATGGCCACGTCCTGGTGGCCGGCCGCGTCGAGCGCCTCGCGGATAACGCCCACCTGGCCGTCCATCATCCCGGAGGGGCTTACGATGTGCGCGCCCGCGTCAGCCTGCGCCACCGCCATCTTCACGTACAGCGGCAGAGTCGCGTCGTTGTCCACCACGTCCCGGCCCCAGCGGTCGGTGCGCACCACGCCGCAGTGGCCGTGATCGGTGAACTCGTCCAGGCACGTGTCGGCCATAATCACCAGGTCATTGCCGAACTCCTCGCGCAGGGCGGCGAGGGTGCGGTTGAGCACGCCGTCCTCCGCCCACGCCACGGAGCCGGTGGCGTCCTTGTCCTCGTCCAACGGCACGCCGAACACGTCCACGCAGGTCACGCCCGCCTCGAGCGCCTCGTGGCAGAGCGTTTTCAGCGAGTCGGTGGTGTGCTGGTACACGCCCGGCATCGAGGAGATCTCGCGCTTCTCCCCGATCCCGTCTGCGGCGAACACCGGCAGGATGAAGTCCGCCGGGTGCAGGCGGGTCTCCGCGGCCAGGGCGCGGATCTGCGGGTTCTGCCGCAGGCGGCGGGGCCGCCGGGGCAGGAAGACGTCGGTGTTGCCGGATTCGAAGTCGGGTTGCAGTGGCATGCGCCCCATCTTAGGACGCCCCCCCAACCCGGCCTATTCTTCCGGTTCTTCCGCGCCCGCGGAATCGGCGGTGCCCTCCGGCTCCCCCGCCTGCGCGGCCGCTACATCTCCCGCGGCGTCGGCCGGCTTGCGGCGGGCGCGGCGCTTCTTGCGCGGGGGCGGCAGCTGGCCTGCGGCGCGGAGGTCAGCGACGTGGTCGGCCAGGGCGTCGACAAGCGAAGGCACGTCAGCAACCTCGGGGACGACATCCACCCGCAACCCCTGCTCGCGGGCCTCGGCCGCGGTCATCGGGCCAATGCAGGCGATGATGGTGCGCTGGTGCGGCTTGCCGGCGATGCCCACCAGGTTCTTCACGGTGGACGCGCTGGTGAAGCAGACCGCGTCGAAGCCGCCGGTTTTGATCATGTCGCGCACCTCGGGCGCGGGTGGGGCGGCGCGCACGGTGCGGTAGGCCACCACGTCGTCGACCTCCCAGCCCTTCTCCACCAGGCCGTCCACCAGCACGTCGGTGCCTAGGTCGGCGCGCGGCAGCAGCACGCGGGAGACCGGGTCAATGTCCTCCACGTAGTCGGGGAACGCCTCGACCAGGCCGGCCGCGTTCTGCTTCGTGCGGTGGGGCACCAGCTCCGGGAACATGCCGCGGGCGCGGATCGCGTCGGCGGTGCGCTGCCCCACCGCCGCCAGGTGCACGCCGGCGAACGAGCGGGCATCGAGCCCCAGCTCCTCAAACTTGTCCCACACCGCGTCAACGGCGTTGGTGGAGGTGAAGACCACCCACTGGTAGCGACCCTCCACGATGCCCTTGATCGCGCGGTCCATCTGCGCCGGGTTGCGCGGCGGCTCCATGGAGATGGTGGGCACGGACTGCGGGATGGCGCCGTAGGAGCTCAACCGCGCGTTCATCGGCCCGGCCTGGTCCTTGGCGCGCGGCACGAGCACGCGCCACCCGTACAGCGGCCGGTTCTCCCACCAGGAGTACTTCGCGCGCTCGTCTGCCACGGTGCCGAGGGTGACAATCAGCGGGCCTGAAAGGTCCGCGTCGAGCTTGCCCACGGTCTCAAGCGTCGCGTCGAAGGTGCGCTGCAGGCGGGTGGTGCCGTTGACCGTCACAGTCACGTCGGTGGAGCCGGCAAAGCCGCGCTGCATGAGCTGCTGCGCCATCTCCTCCAGGTGCTCCTTGGACGCCTGGAACACCAGGGGCTGCGGCGCGGTGGCCAGCTGGTCCCAGTCCACGGAGCTGTTGGCCAGGTCGGTCTCGGTGTAGGTGGAGCCGAGCGCGATGCCGGCGAAGGTGGGCACGGTGGACGGCAGGGACATTCCGGGCACCACCTGGAACTCCAGGCCAGCGGCGGCCACGGCGGAGACCTCGTCCATCACGGAATCGCGGGTCAGGGGGTTGCCGCACACCAGGCGCACCACGTCGCCTTCGCCGCCTTCGCCGCGCTCGACCGCGGCCGCGGACTCCTCCAGCGCGAGCTTAAGCTTGTCGACGATCCCCTCTTCGCCCAATCCCACCTCGCTGACCTCGGCCGCGGTGGGGGCGGCGGGGCGGGGCGGCTTGCGCCGGGCGCCGGCCTCCTTGGCCTCCGCGACCAGCGCCTCGTACGCCGCCTCGGCCTTGTCCAGCTTGGTTTGCGGCACCGGCAGCTGGGCCGCGACCACGTTTCGGACCCCCTCAGAGACCTCCGGATCAACCAGGGCTATAGCATTAGATTCCAGTACCTCGCGGGCACGGATCGTGAGCAGGTCGGGGTTGCCCGGCCCAGCGCCGACAAAGACGATCTTTCCCAATGTCATGCAACGATCTTTTCTATGGCACAAATAGTGGTCCCGGCCATCACGGGTGCAAACGGACCCCGGTGACGCCGAGACGAGAAGACGTATGGTATCTCCTCCACCTTAAAGTGGAGTGCCCGCGAAACAAAAACAGGAACAAAAACCGCGCCGGCGCCTGACCGCCTACTCCATAATCTGCGCCGCGCCCCGTTCCAGCAGCGCGGCCGCCACCGAGCGGCCGAGGGAGACGGGGTCGGTGCCCCGCGCCGTCTCGGTGAGCTGGGTCGACCCATCCAGTGCGAATACGCCCGCGCGCAGGGTAATCTCGCCGCCGTCCACGGTGGCGTACGCCGCCACCGGCGCGGTACAGCCCGCCTCCAGCGCGGCCAGCACCTGGCGCTCCGCGGTTGCCTGGGCGGTGGCGTCCGCGTCAGCCAGGGCGTCGATCGCGGCGCGGGTCTTGGCGTCCCCGGCCCGGCACTCCACCGCCAGGGCGCCCTGGGCTGGGGCGGGCATGAACACGGAGGCGTCGAAAAGCTGCGTCGCGCGCTCCCCGTACCCGCCGCGCGAAAGCCCAGCAAATGCCAGCACGATGGCGTCGAGTTCCCCTGACTCCACGTAGCCCATCCTGGTCTCGATGTTGCCGCGCAGCGGGCGGATGTCCAGGTCGGGGCGGATCGCGCGCAGCTGCGAGATGCGGCGCGGCGCGGAGGTGCCCACGCGGGCGCCGGCGGGCAGCTCTGCAAGCGTCAGCCCGTCGCGGGCGATGAGCGCCTCCCTGTTGTCCTCGCGCTCGGGTACGACCAAGTGGGCGCGCGGCTCCTCCGCGGTGGGGAGATCCTTGAAGGAGTGGACGGCCACGTCCACGGTGCCCGCGAAGAGCGCGTCGCGCAGCGCGGAGGTGAACACGCCCACCCCGATGCGCTCCACGGGCGCCTGGGAGAGATCCCCGGCGGTGGTGACAATCTGCAGCTCCGCCTGGGCGCCGTGTGCAATGAGCTGGTCCCGGACGTGGCCGGACTGGGTGACCGCGAGGTGGGAACCGCGGGTGCCGATGCGCATCATGAGTGCTCCTTTGCGTTCATCTCTTCTGGGCGGGGAAGCCGCTGGGCGTCCACTGCGATGGAGGCGGCGCCGGAAGCCTGCTCGAGCCCGAACAGCTCCTCGATGGCCATCTCCACGCTGACCGGCTCCGAGGACGCGGCCAGCTCCTTGATCTTCACCGTCGGGGTGTGCAGGAGCTTGTCCACCACGCGCTTGAGCGAGCGCGACACCTGCTCGAAGTCCTCCTCGCTCAAGTGGGGCAGCTTCCCGCGCAACCGGCCCAGTTCCTCGGCCTGGATTTCCGCGGCCGAGCGGCGCAACCGCGCCACCGTCGGCGCAACCTCGCGCACGCGCTGCTGCGAGCCGAAGGCCAGCGCCTCCTCGGCGACGATGTCCTGGGCGCGGCGCAGCGCCAACGAGTCCTTCGTCTTCGTCTGCCCACGGCGGCCGTGCAGGTACTCGATGTTGATCAGGTGCACCCCGACGTGCTGCGTCACGTCGTCCGCGATGTCGCGCGGCAGCGAGAGGTCCACCAGCACGGTGGGCCCGGAGATGTCTTCGGCGGTGATGGTGAAGCCGTCCGACGCCGTGGCGGACACGGCCAAGTCCACCCGCGCCAGCGCGCCCGCGCGGGCGTTGAAGTCCACCACTTCCGCCGGCACCCCCGCCTCGCGGGAGTGCTCCGCCACCCGCTCGGCGCGCGAGCGGGTGCGGTTGGCCAAGATCAGCTTGTCCACGCCGCGTTTGCCCAGCTGCGTGGCAGCCAGGGAGCTCATCGCGCCCGCACCGAGCACCAGCGCCGTCTTCCCCTCAAGGGTGTCCAGGCCCAACAGCTGCATCGCCTCGTCCAGCGCGAAGGTGACCATGGAGCTGCCGGCATCGTCGATGTCCGTCTCGGTGTGCACGCGCTTGCCGGTGTGCAGCGCGGTCTGCGCCAGCGAGTGCAGGGTCGCGCCCACGGTGCCGCGGTCCGCCGCGTCCTGGTAGGCGGCGCGTACCTGGCCGATAATCTGCTGCTCGCCCACCACCATCGAATCCAGCCCCGCGGCCACGGAGAACAGGTGCTCGGCCGCGGCATCCGCGTAGCGCACATAGAGGTAGGAGCGCAGCTCCGCGTCGGACACGCCTGAGACGTCCGCCAGCACCGCCAGCACGTCCTCCACGCCGGAGTGGAACGCGCTGGTTACCGTGTAGATCTCCAGCCGGTTGCAGGTGGAGATAATCATGGCCTCGCTCAGCGACGCCCGCTCCACCAGCGCTGTCGCGGTGCGGCGCTGCACGGAGTCGTCCATGCTGAGCCGCTCAAGCAGCGCCACCGGCGCAGACCTGTGCGACATCCCTACCACCAGTACGCTCACGCAACGCCTCCCAAACTCAAAATCAACCGAAAGTATAGCCCTCGGGTTCCCTCCCACCCCGAAGGCCCGAAAGCTCCGCCTCCAGCTCCGCGTTGTCCACTTCCCAGCACGCGAACTCCTCGCCGTCTATCACCACCACGGGCACCCGGTCCCCGTACTCCGCGGCCAGCTCAGGGTCGCCGTCCACGTCAACCAGCACAAGGTGGGCATCATGCTTGTCGACGACCGGCGTAATCTGCGCCGCCACCCTCGCACACGACCCGCACGTGGAGCGCACCATCAACTCCACCGTCGGCCCAACCGTCGGCTCCGTGGGCGTAGACCTTTCATTCCCCGCAGACATTGCAGCTCCTTCCCGCGGACGCGATAGCGGTACCATTAGCGCCAACCCGCATAAGCTAGCACCCCGGGCCGACACCCCGGAGAAAGATGGTGACGGAAGCGATGGCCGAGCCGAAGGAAATCCTGGCCCAGTGGTCCGTCTCCCACGGCAACTTGCGCCGCTTCTTCGAAGATCTCGCGCTGCCGCCGATCGACGAGGAGGCCCAGCGCGCGGCCGGCGAGGCCGCGGCCGCCGCCGCGATCGAGGAAACCTTCGGCATCGGGATCGAGGACTTCTCGGTGGGCGTGCACTCCGTGGGCGGCGCCTTCGCCGCGGCGGGCCGGCCGCACCTCACGCAGCCCGACCCGGACGTGCCGGTGGACACGGGCGCGGCGGCGTTCTTCGACGTGGACAACACCCTCATCCAGGGCTCGTCGCTCATCCTGCTGGCAGAGGAGTTGGCCAAGCGCCGCTTCATCTCGGTGCGCGAGCTGGCCCCGGCCCTGGTCAAGCAGCTGCGCTACCGCCTCTCCGGCTCCGAAAACCCGGCGGATATCGCGGAAGGCCGCGAGCAGGCGCTCAGCATTGTCAAGGGCAAGTCCGTGGCGGAGCTCCAGGCGCTGTGCAAGGACATCGTGGACCGGCACATGCTGACCAAGGCCTACGAGTCCACCGTGGACCTCGCCGCCATGCACATCGCCGCCGGGCAGCAGGTGTGGCTGGTCTCCGCCACCCCGGTGCAGATCGGGCAGGCGCTGGCGGAGCGCCTCGGCTTCACCGGAGCGCTGGGCACCGTGGCGGAGGAGGAGGACGGGAAGTTCACCGGCCGCCTCGTGGGCGACATCCTGCACGGGCCGGGCAAGCAGCACGCCGTGGCGGCCCTGGCCGCCATCCAGCAGCTGGACCTGGAGCGCTGTACCGCGTACTCGGACAGCATCAATGACCTGCCCATGCTGGAGATGGTCGGCTCGCCGGTGGCGGTCAACCCGGACCGCAAGCTGCGCCGGTATGCCAGGCAGCGGGGCTGGGCGGTGCGGGACTACCGCTCGGTGCGCCGCCTCGCGCGCTCCTACCTCGCCCCGGCCGCGGCCGCGGGGGCGGTTGCGGCGGGGGTTGTGTGGGCTGCAAGGGGGCGTCGATAAGCAAAAGCCCGCTCCCGGAACGTACCGGAAACGGGCTGCAAGCCTCGCGGGGCGTTACTTACCCAGCTTGCGACGCTGCACGCGGGTGCGGCGCAGCATCTTGCGGTGCTTCTTCTTGGACATGCGCTTGCGGCGCTTCTTAATCACTGAGCCCATTTGGGTGCCTCATTTCTTCGGTGTACATGTACAGTCCGCCGGCCGCCACCGCGGGCCGGCAAGCGATCCGCGGCTGCCCGCCGAGGTGCACTCCCGTGCGGGGCAGGGCCAGCATGAATGGGTAACAGCATAGCGCCGCGGGCAGCGATGACAAAAAATTCCGGTGCCCGCCCAAAGCTGGGCGGGCACCGGAGCGGAGGGGCGCGCGTAAGGGAAAAGCCCTAGGACGCGTCCGTCTCAACGTTGTACACCGAGGACTCGAGGTACTCGCCGACCGCGGACTCGTTCACGCGGAACGAGCGGCCCACGCGCACCGCCGGCAGCTCGCCGGAGTGCACCAGGCGGTACACGGTCATCTTGGAAACGCGCATGATCTCCGCGACTTCCGCAACGGTGAGGAACTTACCCTTCTCATCATTTGCCATGTTGTATTCAACCTTCCGCACATCAGGCGCGCTGCAGGCTTCCCCTCCCGCAGAACGGACACGCACGTGCTCCAAACAGCCTAGCGTGAACTGAGTGCCACTGGCGACTTGTGAGCTGCAAATTTTTCAGTGTGCTGAGTGTTGGCTGGTGAACCGCCTGAGCGCGGGTGAGTACCCGTGATTACCGGTGGTTACTGGTGAGCACTTGAGTGAAAGCGGGGGCTGGGCGCCCGGCGCGGGTCTCGCGGCAGGACTTCAGGGCGGCTAGCCCAGCTCCGCCGAGCGCTTAGCGCAGGCATCGGTGGCGCGGAACACGGCGCCGCGCAGGCCGGATTCCTCGAACTCCCGCAGGGCCGCCACCGTGGTGCCCGCCGGCGAGGACACGGCGGCGCGCAGCTGGGCCGGGTCCGCGTCGCCGTCGAGCATCGCGCCCGCCCCGGCGGCCGTGGCGCCGGCAAGTGTCTGCGCGAGATCCCGCGGCAGGCCCAGGGCCACACCGGCGTCGATCAGCGCCTCGGTGAGCAGGAAGTAATACGCGGGGCCGGAGCCTGACAGCGCCGTCACGGCGTCCATCTTCTGCTCCTCCACCTCCACCACTCGGCCGGCGGCGGCGAGTAGCTCTCGGATCTGCCCGCGCTGCTCCTCGTCCACGAAGCGGCCGAAGCTCACCGCGAGCACGCCCTTGCCCACCAGCATCGGGGTGTTCGGCATGACGCGCACCACCGGCATGCCCGCCGACGGCAAGGCCTCCTCCATCGAGGCCAGGCTCACGCCCGCCGCCATGGAGATCACCACGGCATTGCCGTCACCGGCATCGAGCTCGTCGCCGATCTCCTCCAGCACCGGCGCGATCTGGCCCGGCTTCACGCAGAGGAAGACGAAGGCCGCGTCCCCCACCGCGGCGCGGTTATCCTGCTCCACCGCCACCCCGTACGTGCCCGCCAAGTAGGCGGAGCGCTCCTGGGAGCGGTTGGTGGCGGTGATGCGGCGCGGTTCCACCCCGGATTCCACGAGCCCCGCGATCAGGGCCTCGCCGATGTTGCCGGCGCCGATGACTGCGATGTGTTCCATGCGGCCCAGCCTAGGCCGAAGCGGCACTTAGAGCAGTGCCGGGCCGAACGCGGCCACCGCCGCGGCGAGTCCCGCCAGCGCCATGGTCAGCGCGTCGCGGCCGTGGCGCATCGCGCCGACGCCGGCCACCACGCCCGCAACCGCGGCGACGCCGAGCAGCGCCGCCACTACAGCCATGGTGTTCGCCCAGATCCACTTGAACAGCAGGAAGCCGAGCACGCCCAGCACCACGCCGAGGAAGACGAGCAGCACCAAAACGATCGGGTTGACCGTGGCCTCCTCCACCACAATCTCCTCAGCCGGCACCGCCGCCGCGTCCCCGGCCGCGCTGAAGTTCTCCGCGAATGGGTCGAAGTCGTCCCTCTGCGCCACCGGCGCGGTTTCAACCGCGGCCGCAGCGGGCTCTTGCTTTTCGACGCCCCCGTGAGTCTGAGTCGCCGCTTCGACCCGCACCGGCTCCGGCTCCGGTGTCGCAGCTGGCTCCGGTGCCGCAGCCGGCGCCGTGACCTTCTTAAATACGGTCGTCTCGCCCTCCGACGCGCGCGGCTCCGTCTTGCGTTCGACCGGGCGCGGCTCCGCCTTCGGCTCAGGTTCCTGCTTCGAGCTCGGCACCGGCTTCGGCGTCGGCTTCGCGGTCACGATCCGCGTCGAGGAGGCGGGGGCCGGCTTCTGCGTCTGCGGCGCAGGCACCGGGGTGGCCTCAGGCGCCGGCGTTGCCTCCGGCACCGGAGTGGCCTCAGGCGCCGGCGTTGCCTCCGGCACCGGGGCGGTCTCAGTCACCGGCGTTGCCTCCGGCTCCGGGGCGTCGATGGGGATGCTGGAGTGCTTTGCCTCTACCGGGCGCGCCTCCACCTTCTTGATGGATCCGGTGAGCTCGGCAACGGAAACGCCGCCCTCCTCCAGGCTGCGGCGGCGCCGGCGGCGCGCTCCCGCCTCGGGGTTTTCCTGCTGCGCGCGCGCGAGGATTTCTGCGACCGTGAGCTGCTTCTCCTCAGACATCAGTCGTCCTCTCCTTCATCGATACCTGGGGCATGACCTTGGTCGATCCATTTCAGGATTACACCCTCGCGCAACGCCCACGGACAGATCTCCAACTTATCAATATTTAAAGCCCGCATTGCGGCTTCGGCCACCAACGCGCCGGCCACAATCTGGTGGGAGCGGTCCGAGTTAATGCCCTCGAGCTCCGCGCGGTCCGCCGCGGTCATGCGGGAGATGAAGGCGATGAGCTGGCGCAGGCCGGGGGCGGTGAGCGTGCGCTTCACGTACGGGCCGGCTGAGGACGGCGCCGCGCCGGTGAGGCGGGCAAGCGAGCGGAAGGTCTTGGATGTGCCCACGGCCAGCCCGGCCTCGCCCATCTGCTTGAAGTGCTCGGCGGGCCCGGCCAGCTCGGCGTCGATGTAATCGCGCAGGAGGTTGATCTTCTTGCGCTCCGGCGGGTCGGTGTCGAACCACTCGTGGGTCAGGCGCCCGGCGCCGAGGTCGAGGGAGACGGCGTAATCCGGCACCTCCTCGGTGCCCGTGGACATCTCCAGCGAACCGCCGCCGATGTCCAGGTTGGTAATGCGTCCGGCGGACCAGCCGTACCAGCGCCGGGTGGCCAGGAAGGTCAGGCGCGCCTCCTCTTCGCCGGAGATGACGCGCAGCTTCACGCCGGTCTTCTTCTCCACGGCCTTGAGCACCTCGTCGGCGTTCTTGGCGGAGCGCACGGCGGATGTGGCGAAGGCGAGGAACTCCTCGCACTTGAGGTTGTCGGCCAGGCTGGAGGCCTCCTGGACAGCGTCGATAAGCTTGTCCACTCCCTTTTCCTCGATGTTGCCCTTCTTGTCCAAGAGCTCCACGAGCCGCAGCGGCTGCTTCCAGTCGGACATCGGGGTGGGGCGGGCGCCGCCGTGAGCATCGACCGCCACGAGGTGGACAGTGTTGCTGCCTACATCCAAAACACCTAAACGCACAACAAAAGAGTAACGGGTCTACGGTACTGAGGTGTGAATCAACTGTCCCCCCGCCCAGAACCGGTCTTCCTCGGCTTCCCCGCGGACTCTCCCGCGGGCCGCTCGATCGGGGCGGGGCGGGAGGTTGCCCCGGATTTCCCGCGCGAGTGGTTCGAGTTCGTACACCCCGATGATCCGCACCACTACTTCAGCATCGACCTCACGTGGCTCGAGTCCACCTGGACGTGCCGCTTCGGCACCCCGCAGTGCCACGGCATCGACGAGTCCCTGCCCGAGGTGGGCTGCTGCATCCACGGCGCGTACCTCGCGGACGAGTCGGACCGGGATGACCTCTACCGCGCCGTGAGCGACATGCCCGCCGAGTACTGGCAGCTGCGCCCCGCGGACGTGGATTCCTACCTGGCCGCGGCGGATCCGACGCTGCTCGAGCCGTGGCTCGAGTGGGATGAGGAGGAGCAATCGCTTGACGACGCCTCCGACGACGGCCCCCACATCAAAACCCGCGTCATCGACGGCGCCTGCATCTTTGCCAACCGCCGCGGTTGGCGCACCGGCCCCGGATGCGCCCTGCACCAGTGGGCCGCGGCCACTGACCAGGACATGCTCCGCGCCAAACCGGAGGTGTGCTGGCAGGTTCCCTTCTCCCGCGAGGACGAGTGGCAGGAGCGCCCGGACGGCCAGGAGATCCTGCGCACCACCATTGGCGAGTACGACCGTCGTCAGTGGGGCGGCGGGGGCGAGGACTTCGACTGGTGGTGCAGCGGCGCACCCGCCTGCCACGCCCCGCAGGCGGACGGCTCACTGGAGCCGGTGTGGCGCACTATGAAAGACGAGCTGGTTGGGCTCATCGGCGAGCGCCCCTACGAGGTGCTCGCGGCGCACTGTGAGGCCCGCCGGGCACTGCCGGTCGAGGCCCGCGCCCAGCACCCGGCCAGCGCTTACGCCTCGAACTTGTAGCCCAGTCCGCGCACGGTAACCAGCTGCTTGGGCCGCGACGGCACCTGCTCAATCTTGGTGCGCAGGCGCTTGACGTGCACGTCCAGGGTCTTCGTGTCGCCCACGTAGTCAGCGCCCCAGATGCGGTCGATGAGCTGGCCGCGGGTGAGCACCCGCCCGGCGTTGCGCATGAGGTACTCGAGGAGGTCGAACTCCTTCAGGGGCATGGCCACCGGCTGACCGTCGACAAGCACAGTGTGCCTCTCCACATCCATGCGCACCCGACCCACCTCCAAGATCTGGTCGTCGGGCTCGTCAACCTCCTCCACCTCTGGGCCGCGGCGCAGCACGGCGCGGATGCGGGCCACCAGCTCGCGGGTGGAGTACGGCTTGGTCACGTAATCGTCCGCGCCGAGCTCGAGGCCAACCACCTTGTCTATCTCCGAGTCGCGGGCGGTGACCATGATGATGGGCACGTCCGACTCGGCGCGCAACCTCTTGCACACGTCGGTGCCGCTCATGCCGGGCAGCATGAGGTCCAGCAGCACCAGGTCCACCGGCTGGGCGGCGAACTCGTCAAGCGCGCTGGTGCCGTCCGGGGCGATGACGGTGGTGAAGCCCTCTTTCTGGAGCAAGTAGGCAAGGGGCTCCGCCAGGGATTCCTCGTCCTCAACAATGAGGATGGTGGTCATTGCTTCTCCTTGTCCTTCCTGGGGTCCTTCTTGGGGTCCTTCTTGGGCAGCATCGCGCTCGCGCCGCCCGCGCCGGAGCCCGCCCAGATGGGCAGCTCGATGGTGAACGTCGACCCCGTCCCGGGGCGCGACCACAGTTTGATATTACCGCCGTGGTTGGCCACCACGTGCTTAACAATGGCAAGGCCCAGACCGGTGCCGCCCGTGGAGCGCGACCTCGCCTTGTCCACCCGGTAGAAGCGCTCGAAAACGCGCTTTTGGTCCTCGGGCGCGATGCCGATGCCGCGGTCCGTCACCCGCACCAACACCACGTTGTCGCGCACCACCTTCTGCGAGATGCTCACCGGCTGGCCGTCCGGGGAGTAGTTGATGGCGTTGCTGACCAGGTTGGACACCGCCGCGGTGAGCAGCGCCTTGTCCCCCATCACCTCGATGCCGGTGGCGGCGCCGCGCGTGAGCGAGATGTCGCGGTTCTCGGCGGTGACGTGGTTGCGGGCAATCGCGTCGTCGATCACCTCGTCGATGCACACCGGCGCCATCTCCGGCAGGGCCTCGGCGCCCTGGAGCTTGGACAGGCTGATCAGGTCCGCGATCATGTCGCCCATGCGGTGGGCCTCTTTGAGGAGCTTGTTGCCGAAGTGATCCACCATGTCCTCGTCAGCCGGATCCTGCAGGAGGGCCTCGGCGAGCAGGGCGATGCCTCCCACCGGTGTCTTCAGCTCGTGCGAGACGTTCGCTACAAAGTCGCGGCGAGCCGCCTCCATGCGCACGTTCTCAGACTCGTCGGTGGAGTAGGCGATGACGTAGGAGCTGTCGGTGAGCGCGAGCGGCTTGACCACCACACTCACGTTGCGGATCCGGCTGCCGGTGGCCCGGCGCGGCAGGTCCAAGTCCAGGGTGTGGGCCTCCAAGTCATCGAACGCCACCAGCGCCGCGTCCCACACCTCGGGGTTGATCGCCCTGTCGTGCACGATGGACATGTCGTGCGCCCGGGCGTTGGACATCAGCACGCGCCCGCCCCGGTTGAAGATGGCGATGCCGGTGGGCGAGCCCTGCACGGCGAGATTGAGCAGCTCGCTGACGGTACCCACCTCGCGCTCACCCGCATCCGCCTCCTCCCGCGCGCGGCCGCGCCAACGGGTGAACCAGCGCACACCGAGCGCTACGGCGGCAGTGACCGCGACACCGAGGAGGAACGCGGCGAGTGGCGACACCTACTTCTGGCCCTGGTTGGCCACTGCGGCGGCGCCGGCCTCGGCGGCTTCCGGGTCCAGGTAGGTGCCGCCCGGGTTGAGCACGCGGCCGCGCTCGTCGAGCTCGTAGACCAGGGGCATGCCGGTGGGGATGTTCAGGCCGGCGATGTCCTCGTCGGAGATGTTGTCCAGGTACTTGACCAGGGCACGAAGGGAGTTGCCGTGCGCGGCGATCATGACGTTCTTGCCGGCCATCGCCTGCGGCGCGATCTCGTCGATGTAGTACGGCAGGAAGCGCTCCACCACGTCCTTCAGGCACTCGGTGCGGGGCACCTCGGGCAGGAAGGCGTAGCGCGGGTCGTCCGTCTGCGCGTACTGGTTGTCCGTGTCGATCTCCGGCGGCGGGGTGTCGTAGGAGCGGCGCCACTCCATGAACTGCTCCTCGCCGAACTCCTCGCGGATCTCGGCCTTGTTCAGGCCCTGCAGCTTGCCGTAGTGGCGCTCGTTGAGGCGCCAGCTTCGCTCAACCGGGATCCAGTGGCGGTCCGCGGCGTTCAGCGCGATGTTGGCGGTGCGGATGGCGCGGCGCAACAGGGAGGTGTACAGCACGTCCGGCAGCACGCCCTTTTCCACCATGAGCTTGCCGGCGTTCACCGCTTCGCGCTCGCCTTGCTCGGTCAGGTCAACGTCCACCCAGCCGGTGAATTGGTTGGACTTGTTCCAATTGCTCTGCCCGTGACGGACAAGGATCAACTTTCCGTTAGCCATGCCCCCAAGCATGCCACGATTTGGGCCCCGCAGGCAGGCACTTCGCGCTATTGTCGCGTTTATGCGCACCCGAATGACCCACCCCGGGCCCTTGCCGCAGCCCTCGCCTCGGCCGCCATCGCGGCCGCGGGCATCGCCTCCCCCGCCATCGCCGCAGCCGAGCCCGCGTGGGCGGCTCCCGGCGCCCCGATGCGCGTGTTCCCGAAAGACCCGCCGGAGACGGTGAAGAACAAGCGAGGCCAGGAGGTGAAGGTGCCGAAGCAGTTCTGGATGGACACCTGCTCCCAGGGCCCCGTCGGCACGGTGCGGCTGCCGGACGGCACCACCCAGCGCGTCATCCTCACCGCGTCGCACTGCGTGGACGGCAAGCTGGGCAACCCGCCGGTGTCGGACGCGGTGACAGTGCCGGTAAACAGCGGCTCGGGCTACGAGCGCGTGGGGCGCACCATCAAGTCGAGCCACGTGCCCCCGGCCGCGCTGGACCTCAGCAACCCCGCGCTGAGCATCAAGGCCCCGGATTGGGCCGTTGTGCTTGTCGACGACTCCGTTGCCACCTCCAACCTCGCCCAGTCACGCAACGCCAACGGGGGCGCCCAGGGCGACCCGGTGGCCATCACCTCGATCCGGGACTTCCGCACCCTGGCCCCCGGCGAAGTCTCCGTGGACAATTTCGGCCAGCCGATCTGCAAGGACGGCGCCACCACCGGGCGTTCCTGCGGCACCCAACTGGGCCGCACCCGCAACGGCGTCTACAGCTGGGGGCTGCGCTACCAGCCCGGCGATTCCGGCGGTATCAACTACGACCCTCGCGACGGCGCCGCCGTGGGCGTGAGCACCATCGTGTTCAACAGCCTGGGCAAGGCGCAGCCGGCGGACCGCATTATCGAGGACGCCTACGGTGTGCCGGACGGGCAGGTCAACGAGTACTTCACCCCGGCGGCCCCCGCCCCGCGCGACGAGTTCATCCCCTTCGGCGTGGAGGCCCAGTACGTGGCCGACAAGATCGCGCAGGACAACCCGGACCTGCACCGCGCCAACCCGCAGCAGGAGCTCGGCAACGCGCTGGGCAAGGCGCAGCAGGACGCCCGCCAGGCGGCCGAAAGCGCACTGCAGGGCCAGCTAGACCCGGCCCAGCTGCAGCAGGTTGCGCGCGACAACGCCGCCAACATCTCGTACTGGGCCGGCGCCGCGCTGGCCGCCGGCAGCTCCCGCTAGGGCCGGGCCCAAGGGCCCAACCAGCCGAAACCGCTCAGCCGCCGGCGGGTTGCCGGGTGCCGGCGCCGGGCACGAAGCCGGCGAGGGTGTCGGCGTAGACGCCCCGCAGTCGCTCGGCGGAACCCGCCCAGGAGAACGTGGCGGCGTGGGCGACGGCGGCTTCGCCCATGGAGATTCTCAAGGGGTCGTCGATAAGCAATTGCTCGAGTGTGTCGGCCCACGCCTGCGTGCCGTGACCATCCACGAGCAGCCCCGTCTCCCCCTCCGCAACGGCGAGCGGGAGGCCACCCACGCGCGCGGCCACCACCGGCGTGCCCGTGGCCTGGGCCTCAACCGCCACCAGCCCGAAACTCTCGTTGTAGCTGGGCACGGCCACGATGTCCGCAGCCTGGTAAATGCTCACCAGCTCCTGCGGCGGGCGCGGGCCGAGGAAGCGCGTGATGTGCTCGATGCCCTCCTCGCGCGCGAGCTCGCGGTACCGCTCTACGCTTCCGCTTCCCGACGCTCCCCCGCACACCAGCACCCGCAGCGGCGCGTCCACCCGGCCGCGCCGCGCCAGCTCCCCGGCCGCGCGCAGCAGCACCTGGGGGCCCTTGAAATCCTGCAGCCGGCCCACGAACGCCACCACCTTGGCGTGGACCGGGATGCCGAGCTGGCGGCGCGACTGCTCGGTGTTGCGGTTGGTGCCGGGGGTGAACAGCGCGGTGTCGGCCCCGGGGCTGACCACGGCGATCTTGGCCGGATCCACGTCATAGAAGCGGGAGAGCTGCACGGTTTCATCAGCCGTGTTGACCACCAACGTTTGGGCGTTATCCACCAGCTGCTGCTCGCAGATCCGGCGCGCCTCGCTTTCGGTGGTGCCGTCCGCGGACGCCGCGTTCTTCACCGCAGCCCACGTGTGGCCGGTGTGCACCAGCGGCACCCCCGCGAGATCTGCAAGCAACCAGCCAACCTGGCCTGACAACCAGTAGTGGGAATGAATGAGGTGATACGCCGCATGGTGGGTGCGGGCGAACTGCACCACTGACCCGGCAAAAGCGGCGAGTTGCGTGGGCAGGTCTTCCTTCTCCAGGCCCTCGTAGGGCCCGGCGACCACGTTGATCACCCGGTACCCGGGCTCGACCTCCACTACCTCGCCCTGGCTCGGGCGCGTGGCTCGGGTGAACACGTCCACCTCGGTGCCCTGGCGGGCGAGCTGGCTTGCCACGTTGTGGATGTAGACGTTCATGCCCCCGGCATCGCCGGATCCCGGCTGCTCAAGCGGGGATGTGTGCATGGAGATCATGGCGACGCGCATGGGGGCAAGTGTAACCCGCCGCGCGAACGCACCCTTGCCCACTCTTGCCAAACCTACGGTTGCGTAGGTTATAGTTTTGCTTCGTCCCTCAAAACCACTTCATGGGAGCACCCCAAGGGAGCAAGGAGCCGACTCGTGGGAGCATCTGAGCAGAAAGCCTGGCTCGGGCAGTACGCGCCGTGGACCAACCCGGCGCCGAACGTGGGCAGCGACACCATCGTCAGCCTCTTCAACCAATCCGTGGCCACCCAGCCACACCGCCCGGCCACCTGGTTCATGGGCAAAGCCCTCACCTACGCGCAGCTGAACGCGCAGGTCAGCCGATGCGCAGCCGCGCTGGCCAAGCTGGGGGTGGGAGAGGGCGACCGGGTCGCGGTAGCCCTGCCAAACTGCCCGCAGCACATCATCGCCATCACCGCCATCCTGCGGCTTGGGGCCACCGTGGTGGAGCACAACCCCCTGTACACCGCCGCGGAACTCGAGCCGCAGTTTTTGGACCACGGAGCACGAGTGGCCATCGTCTTCGACCGCTCCGCGGACACCTTCATCTCACTCGCCCACCGCACGAGCCTGGAAACCGTGGTTGCAGTGAATCTGATCGAGGCGATGCCCTGGCACCTGCGCGCAGCCCTTGCCATGCCGCTTCCCCAGACCCGCAAGCAGCGCGAAAAGCTCAGTGGCACGCCCGGCCCGGAGGCGGTTGCCTGGGAAAAATTCCTCGCCAGCGCAGACCACTCCCGCCAAACCGCGTTCCCACTAGTCACGCAGGAGCACACCGCGTTCATCCTCTACACCTCCGGCACCTCAGGGGCCCCGAAAGGCGCACCTTTGACCCACCGCAACATCATCGCGGTGATCCGCGCCGGCCTGGAGTGGCTTGAGGATTGGGGCGCGGTGGAGGAGAGGGTGCTGGCAATCCTCCCGCAGTTTCACATCTACGGCGTGACCTTGAACTACGTCCTGCCACTGACCACCGCGGCCCAGATGGTGCTGGTGCCCGCCCCGGAACCGAAGATCTACCAGAAGGCAATCTTGAAGACGCGGCCCACACTACTGCCCGGCGTGCCCACGCTGTATGCCAAGATCGCGGACTGGGCGATTGAAACCGGGGCAGACCTTACCTCCATCCACACCTCGTTCTCCGGCGCGTCCACCCTGCCGGCGCCACTCTTAGAGAAGTGGGAGCGGGTGACCGGTGGCCGCCTCATCGAGGGCTACGGGCTGACCGAGACCGCCCCGCTGCTCACCGGCAACCCCCTCGACGGCGGGCGCCGCCCGGGCTACGTGGGCCTGCCCCTCCCCAACACGGAGATCCGCATTGCCAACCCGGATAACCCCGATGAGACGATGCCGGACGGCGAGCCCGGCGAGCTGGTGGCCCGCGGGCCCCAGGTGTTTGCCGGCTACCTGAACAATGAGGAAGCCAACCAGCGCGCCTTTCACAACGGCTGGTTCCGCACCGGTGATATGGCCGTGATGGAGCCGGACGGTTGGATCAGGCTGGTCTCGCGCATCAAGGAGATGATCATCACCGGCGGCTTCAACGTCTACCCGGACGAGGTGGAGGGCGTGCTGCGGGAGCACCCGGACATCGAGGACATCGCCGTGGTGGGCCGGCCTCGCCCGGACGGTTCGGAGGACGTGGTTGCCTGCATCACCCTGGTGCACGGCGCGGAGCTGAACCCAGTTGGCCTCAAGGAATACGCGCGCGAGCGCCTGACTAGGTACAAGGTACCGCGAGACTTCTACCACTTTGATCAGCTCAACCGGGACCAGACGGGAAAGATCCGCCGGCGCGAGGTTCGCGACACCCTGCTGGGCCTTCTTACGCAACCGTAGGTTTGGCGTAGTGTGGGCGCCATGACATCGTC
Source organism: Corynebacterium bouchesdurhonense (assembly GCF_900078305.2). GTDB lineage: Bacteria > Actinomycetota > Actinomycetes > Mycobacteriales > Mycobacteriaceae > Corynebacterium > Corynebacterium bouchesdurhonense. The sequence goes on along the minus strand of NZ_LT546028.1, from coordinate 749,708 downwards.
CCCAATCGACATGCACAGCAACAAAGAAAAGCCCTGGCTGGAGTACTACCCCGAGTGGACCGCCCACTCCCTGGAGTACGGCGGGCAGACGCTTCCGCAGCTTTATGACGCCAACCTGGTGAAAAACGCCGACAAGCCAGCCACCCGCTTCTTCGGCCGGGTGCAGACCTACTCCGAGCTCGACCGCGAGGTGCGCCGCGCCGCCGCCGGGCTGAAGGCCTTCGGCGTGCGCCCGGGCGACCGCGTTGCCATCATGTTGCCGAATTGCCCCCAGCACGTGGCCGCCTACTACGCCGTGCAAATGCTCGGCGGCGTAGTGGTCGAGCACAACCCGCTCTACACCGCCAACGAGCTGCGCCCACAGTTCCGCGACCACGGCGCCCGCATCGCCATCGTGTGGGACAAGTCCGCCGACACGCTGGAGCAGCTGCGCACCGACACCCCGCTGGAGACGGTGGTGGCCGTGGACATGACACGCGCCATGCCGCACCTGCAGCAGCTCGCGCTGCGCATCCCCTTCGGCAAGCTGCGCGAGGCCCGCGCCTCGCTCACCGGCCCGTCCTCCAACACCGTCCCGTGGGAGGCGCTGACCAGCTCCGCCATCGGCGGCGAGGGCGATGACGTGGTCACCCCCGACACCGTCACCCCGGACTCCCCCGCCCTGATCCTCTACACCTCCGGCACCACGGGCGCGCCGAAGGGCGCCGTGCTCACCCACAACAACCTCTTGGCCAACCCGCTCCAGGGCCGCGCCTGGGTGAAGGAGCTGCAGGAACCGGGCCAGCGCATGCTCGCCACCCTGCCGTTCTTCCACGCCTACGGCCTGACCTTCTCGCTCACGCTGATGATGCTCATCGGCTCCGAGCTGGTGCTGCTGCCGGCGCCGAAGATGGACCTGGTGATGGACACGTTGAAGAAGACCCCGCCATCCTTCGTCCCCGGTGTGCCCACCGTGTTCGAGCGCATCGTCACCACCGCCAAGGAGAAGAACATCGACCTCTCCGAGGTGAACATCGGCTTCTCCGGGGCGTCCTCGCTGCCGGCGACCGTGATCGAGGACTGGGAGTCCCTCACCGGCGGCCACCTAGTGGAGGGCTACGGCCTGACCGAGACCGGCCCGATCCTCGTCGGCAACCCGCGCTCCGCGGACCGCCGCCCCGGCTACATCGGCATCCCCTTCCCGGACACCGAGATCCGCATCGCCAACAAGGAGAACCTGGACGAGGATATGCCCTTTGGCGAGGCCGGGGAGATCCTCGCCCGCGGGCCGCAGGTGTTCCAGGGCTACTTCAACAACCCGGAGGCTACCGAGGCCGCGTTCCACAACGGCTGGTTCCGCACCGGCGACATGGGCGTGATGGAGGAGGACGGCTTCATCCGTCTGGTCTCGCGCATCAAGGAGCTCATCATCACCGGCGGGTTCAACGTGTACCCGGCCGAGGTGGAGGAGGTGATGCGCCGCCACCGCGACGTGAAGGACGTGGCGGTGGTTGGTCGGCCCCGCTCCGACGGCTCGGAGGACGTGGTGGCCTGCATCGTGCTGGAGGACGGCGCCGCGCTTGACCCCGAGGGCCTGAAGGAGTACGCGCGCGAGAACCTCACCCGCTACAAGGTGCCGCGCACGTTCTACCACTTCGAGGAGTTGGCGCGCGACCCGATGGGCAAGATCCGCCGCCGCGAGGTGCGCGACGACCTGCTCGCCCGCCTGGCCGAGGCGTAAGGACCTTCGGCGCTCCCTAGAGCCCGACCCACACGGGCTCGGGGCGCAGTTCCACGCCGAATTGCTTTTCGACGCCCCCCTGCACCCGCCGCGCCAACGCCACAACGTCGTCGGCGGTAGCGGCGCCCCGGTTGGTCAGTGCCAGGGTGTGCTTGGTTGAAAGGCGCGCCGGCGCCCCCTCCCCGGGGAAGCCGCGCTCGAACCCGGCGCGCTCAATCAGCCACGCCGCCGACAGCTTCTCCATGCCATCTGCGGCGGCGTAGCGGGGCATGCCGGGCTCGCCCACCTTCGCCTCGATCTCGTCCGCCAAGGCCGTGGGCACTACCGGGTTGGTGAAGAAGGATCCGGCGGACCACGTGTCGCGGTCCTCGCTATCAAGCACCATGCCCTTCGCCCGGCGCGTCTCGAGCACCGACTCGCGCGCCTGCGCTAGCGGCACCCGCTCGCCGCCTAGGTGGCGCAGCGGGATCGACAGCTCCGTGCGCTCGAGTCGCAGCTCGATCTCCAGCACCACCGCCCGAGAGGTGAACTTCAGGTTGGAGTAGCGGTACGCCAGGTCCAGGGAGGACGCGGGGACCCACTCGTCCTCGCCGGTCTCGCGGTTGTACAGGCGCACGCGCTCGAGCACGTCGGCGATCTCGGAGCCGTAGGCGCCCACGTTCTGCACCGGGGTGGCGCCCGCGGAGCCGGGGATACCGGAGAGGGCCTCGATGCCGCCGAGCCCGCGCTCCACGGCGTAGGCCACCACGGCGTCCCACTCGGTGCCGGCGCCGACGCGGAGGAGGGGGCGGGAGCTGGATGCGTCGACAAGCGATATGCCCCCGTTGCGCACGAGCACCGCCGCGAGGTCGAGCTCACCGTCCGCCACCAGAAGGTTCGAACCTCCCCCCACCACCAGAAGGGGTGCGTCCGCCGCATCGAGGGAGGCCACGGTGCGCGCGAGCGCATCGGCCGTGCCGCAGGCCACCACCTGCGACGGAGTGCCGCCAACACGCAGCGTGGTTAGGGAAGCGAAAGATGAGTTGAGCACCTACGCCACGGTAGTCTGTTGGGCATGACTGCACGTAGCGAAACGACCGTTACCATCAACCACCCCGCGCAGAAGGTCGCGCAGGCCTACGCCTCGAGGGAGTACTGGGAGTACGTGGCCGAGCACCTCTCGCCTGAGGCCGGTTCGCTCAACGAGTTCACCGGCAACCAGGCCGTCCTCTTCGAGGTGCTGCCCACGTCCATCCTGCCGGCCGCCGCCCAAGCCATGGTCTCGCAGGACCTCAAGCTCAAGCGCGTGGTGAACATCGGCGAGCTCGACGGCGAGCGCGCCACCCACACCTTCACCGGCGACGTGAAGGGCACCCCGGTGGACTTCTCCGGCGAGATCACCATGACCGGCGAGGGCGACACCACCACCCTGGCGTACGACAATGAGGTCAAGGTGGACATCCCCTTCATGGGCGCCGCCCTGGAGCCGAAGGTGGCCGACGCGCTGGAGGAGATCTCCGAGAACGAGGCCAAGCTCACCGAGCAGTGGATCTCGGACAATCTCTAAACACCACCACAACCTGCGCTCTACGCAGGGGCCGGGCAAGCCGTACGGGGTAATCACCCGCGGCACCACCGGCTACAACCGGCTGCGGCGCTCCGACCGCTGGACCCGCTACCACCCCCGCGTGGCCGAACTGATGCGCTCAGTGGAAGCACCGCTGGCCGTGGACGTGGGCTACGGCGCCTCCTTCACCACCACCGTGGAGTGGGCGCGGTGGCTGCGCCAGCTCAACCCCCGCGTTGAGGTGGTGGGCCTGGAGATCGACCCCGCGCGCGTGCTGCCCGCCCGCGACGGGGTCCGCTTCGAACTCGGCGGCTTCGAGCTGGCCGGCTACAACCCCCACCTCGTGCGCGCCTTCAACGTGCTGCGCCAGTACGACGCCGCCGAGGTGCCCGAGGTGTGGGACGCCGTGACGTCGCGCCTCGCCCCCGGCGGACTGTTCATCGAGGGCACCTGCGACGAGCTGGGCCGGCGCGCGGCGTGGGTGCTGCTCGACGCCGGCGGCCCCGTCAGCCTCACCCTTTCCTGGGATCCGCACGATGTGGCATCGCCTGGCGACGTCGCCGAGCGCCTGCCCAAGGCGCTGATCCACCGCAACGTGCCCGGCGAGCCGATCCACGCCCTGCTCGCCGACGCCGACGCCGCCTGGGCCAACGCGGCCGGGTGGGCGCCCCACGGCCCGCGCGTGCGCTGGCGCCACGCCCACGCCGAGCTGGTACAAAAGGGCTGGCCCCTCGCCCCGGCGCGCCGCCGGCTGCGGGACAACACGCTCACTGTCGATTGGGCGGCCGTGGCGCCGCCCGCACACTAGAGCGCCCGTACACTAGGCCGCATGAAAACGGCGTGGAAATGGATCATCGGAGTGTTGGCGACGCTGCTCGTCCTGCTCCTCATCGCGGAGGCCGGCATTCGTACCTTCCTGGCCCACCAGATCACCTCCGGCTTTGAGCAACAGCCCGGGGCCGCGGCGGCCGCGGACCCAAAGGTCTCCTTCGGTTCAAGCCCCGTCACCCTGGGCCTCATCGGTGGCTCCCTGCCTCACATGACGGTGGAGACGCCCTCAACGCTGTCCGTGAACGGCGACGAGTTCTCCGGCACCCCCGCCGCCACCATCCGGCTGGACAAGGTGCGCATCACCGGTGGCGAGCCGGTGGCGCGGGACTTCCAGCTGGATACGGAGCTGCCGAACGACTTCATCCGCGCAGTTTTGAACCAGGGCATCCACGAGCAGCTGGGGGACAACCGCTTCCTTACCAGCGTGATCACCGTCTCGGACGTGACATCCAACCCGGACAGCGGCACCTTCGCCCTCACGTTCACCAGCGGTGTGGCCGGCATCGAGCTGCGGCCCACCCCAACCGACGGGCAGCTCGGCTTCGAGGCCACCAACACCACGCTCTTCGGCTTCGACCTGCCCAGCGACGTCTCCGCCTCCCTCAGCGACGCCATGGCCGAGGGACTGCGCCAGGAGGTCACGGGCGGCCTTGAGGTGCGGGATATGACGGTGGTGCCGGGCGGGCTCCACCTAGAAATGACGGGCCACGACGTCAACCTGCAAAACCTGCAGGCCGAGGCGCAGCCCGGATTCAGCGCAGTTTCAGCCCGGTAGCGGCCAGCGCTCCTAGTAGTTGCCCCGCAGCAGGTTGTTGATCTGCGGGCGCACGTCGAAGTAGTAGATGCCCACCGCAACCGCGGCGAACCACGCAATGAACGGCAAGCGCAGCAGCAACGCGAGCGCCGAAACCGCGAGGATGGCTACCCACGCGGACTTTGATTGGCGCCCGGCCGCATCGAACGCGTCCGGGCGGGTCACGGCCGCAAGCACCGCCCCCACCGCGCCAGCGATTCCCGCCAGCACGTAGAGCGCCCGCTCCACATACAGCGGGGCGCTCATGATCAGTGAGATCTGCTCAACGGCCGTGGAATCCATACGGCGAGCTTACTCCACGATCTCGCCGTCGATGACCTCGCCGCCCTTGGCGTTCTCGCTGCCCTTGGCGTTCTCGGTGCCCTTGGTGTCCTCGCCGGCGAACTGGTCCTGCAGGCGGTTCACCAGGGAATCGAAGCGGCCGCGGAGATCATCGATCACGCCGCCCTCGCCCTGGGAGTTCTTGTCCAGCTTGTCCAGGCGCTCGTTGAAGTTTGCGCGCACGTCCGCCACAGAGGAACGCAGCGTCGCCTTCGCGTCCTCGGTGAACTTCACGTCACGCTCGCGGAAGCTGTTGAACGCCTTCTCCGCCTCGTTGGTCACGTTGGCGGCCCAGGAGCGCACCTCGCCCTCGGTGTTCGCGGAGTTGAGGGTCTCTCGCGCGGAGTCGGTTGCGCTCTTAAAACGCTCCGGCACGCCCTCGGCGAACTTGCCCAGCGCCGCACCCAGCGCGGAGCCGGCGGCCAGCAGCGCGTCGCCCGCCTCGCGGAGGTTGTCGCGCACCTCACCGGAGCGCTGCGCGCCCTCCTCGGCGGTGTTCGTGGTGTTTTCAGTGACGTGGTCGTTGGGAGTGTTGTTCTCGGTCATGGTTTGCGGCCCTTTCGTGGCTAAAAGAACAGGATCTGCGACACAGTGTAAATAAGGAGCCCGGCCAGCGCACCGACAATCGTGCCGTTGAGGCGGATGAACTGCAGGTCTTTGCCCACCATCAGCTCGATCTTGTCCGCCGCTTCCTCGCCGTCCCACCGCTGGATGGTCTCCGCGATGATGCCCACGATCTGCCCAGCACCGTTCTCCGCGGCGAAGTGCGTGACCCGCTCCAGCCGACGCTCAGCCGCCGCCCGGGTCTCGGGGTCCTCCGCGAGCTTTCGGCCGATCTCCAGCACGGAGCTTGTTGCTTTTCGACGCAAACTGGAGTCCGCGTTCAAACTTGCGTCGACAAGCGAGCGCGAGAGCTGCTCCCACATACCGGAAGCGGCGGAGCTGACCGCGCTCGAACCCATGATGTCCGCCTTGAGCTCCTCCACCCGGGTGATCATCTCGCCGTCAAACTGCAGGTCCTGGGAGAACTGGTAGATCTGCCGCCGGATGGCCAGGCGGGCCTCGTGGTTGGGGGTGGAATCCACGTCATCCATAAAGTTGACCAGCTCCCGGTAGACGCGCTCCCCCACCAAGTCCCGGGCGAACTGCGGGGCCCAGCGCGGCATGCGCTCGTCGATCATGGTGATGATGCTGGATTCCATGGTGCGCAGGCGCTTTTTGCCCCACCCGACCACATCATCCACGACGGGCTCGACCTTGCCGTCTGCGATGAAGCCCTCGAGCATGCGGCCCAGCGGCGGGCCCCAGATCGGCTCCGCGACCTTGTCCACCACGTAGGTGTTGATGAAGGCCTCTGCCTCGGCCGGGTCGATGCCCTCAACCATGCGGGCCGTGAACGTGCCGGCCTCGGCGCTGACCCGCTGCGCGTTCTCGGGCTTGGACAACCACCGTCCCGCGCGCTCCGGGATCTGGGCCTGCATGACCTTGTCGGTGATGGTGCGGGCGTTGAGGAAGTTCTCGCTGACGAACTCGCTGAGCGCATCCGCCACCTGGTCCTTCTTGTTGGGGATGATGGCGGTGTGCGGGATGGGGATGCCCATGGGGTATTTAAACAAGGCGGTGACGGCGAACCAGTCCGCTAAACCACCGACCATGCCGGCCTCCGCCGCGGCGCGCACGTAGCCCACCCACGCCGGAGCATGCCCGCCCGACTGCCACCAGGAGCGGGCGAGGAAGATCACCGCCATGACGCCGAGCAGGCTGGTGACGAAGATCTTGTGGTTACGCAGGACTTTCCGCCGTTCGGACTCATTGGAGGGCGACGGCATGAGCGGCATCTGGTTAGCCATACAAGCGATTAAAGCAGCTCACCCACACACGGAAAATCCCCGGCTCCGCAGTGGGAGCCGGGGATGGGTGCCGCGGGTGAATGCCGCGGGTCGAGGCCGCGGATCTGTACCGCGCCTTAGATCCTTTAGTTCCGGCGGCCGGTGGTGCGGCGGTACTCCTTGTACCCCTTGCGGCCGCGCGAGATCAGCAGGAAGCCGAGCGCAAGCGTGACCGCCATCTCGATGGCGCCGAGCATCATCAGGGCGTTGGAGTAGTCCTCGGACTGGGCGCCCCAGCCGTAGAAGTGGGCACCGATACCCCAAACCATGATGCCGAAGCCGAAGAGGGACGCGAGGATCAGGCCCATGGCCACCCAAGTGGAGTACTGCGTCAGGGAGGAGTGCGGCGAGCCCAGGGAGACCGGGTCGTAGCCCTCAATGTATGAATCTTCGAGCTTGGTCTGGTAGCCCGGGAAGGACTCCGACCGGATGTCCGCTACCGCATCTTGGGAAGCCATGGTGTGTTCCTTACGTTTCCTTGAGAGGTATTACTTCGAAACTATACGGTACGAGCTCTTAGTCGTCACCACCGCGGAAAGCAGCGCGAGCGCGCTCCGCGTTGATGGCGCCGACCGCATCCAGCGGGATGCCGGCCGGGCACACGTCCGCGCACTCGCCGTACAGCGAGCAGTGGCCGAAGTTGGTCTCCAGCTCGTCGACCATCTTGCGGGCGCGACGGGCACGCTCCTGCTTGCCCAGGGGCAGCAGCTTGAGGTGCTTCAGCTTCGCGCCGGTGAACAGGTGCGCCGCACCGTTCGGGCAGGCGGCCACGCATGCGCCGCAGCCGATGCAAGCCGCGTAGTCGAGCGCCAGCTCGGCGTCGTGGTGGTTCACGGCCAGAGTGTCGGCGTCCGGGGCGGTGCCGGCGGCCACGGAGATGTAGCCGCCCTGCTGCATAACGCGGTCGAGGGCCGAGCGGTCAACCGCGAGGTCCTTGATCACCGGGAACGCACCGGAGCGGAACGGCTCGATTTTCAGCGTGTCGCCGTCCTTGTAGTTGAACAGGCGCTGCAGGCAGGCCGTGGTGTTCTGGCCGGCGCCGTGCGGGCGGCCGTTCACGGTCAGGCCGCAGGTGCCGCAGATGCCCTCGCGGCAGTCGTGCGCGAAGGTGAAGGGCTCCTTGCCCGCCTCAACGTAGGTCGCGTTGACGTGGTCGAGCAGCTCCAAGATCGACATCTGCTCCACGGCGTCGTCGACCTGGACGGTCTCGAAGTGTCCGTCAGTATCGGGTCCGGCCTGACGCCAGATCTCAAGTGTCAGTTTCATTACTTGTAGTTCCTTGCCATCAGCGGGATCGAATCGAAGTGCAGGGGTTCTGCGTGGCGGATGAACTGGCCGTCACCGGCCGGCTCCCAAGCCGACACGAAGCACCAGTTCTCGTCGTCGCGCTCGGCCTCGCCGTCCTCGGTAAGGTGGTCCATGCGGTAGTGGGCGCCGCAGGACTCATCGCGGTCCAGCGCGTCCACGCACATCAGCTCGCCCAGGTTGATGTAGTCAACCAGGCGCAGCGCGGCCTCGAGGGTCTGGTTCATGTCGTTCGGGTTGCCCGGGATGTGGAGGTTACGCCAGAAGTCCTCGCGCAGGGCGCGGATCTTGCGGATGCCCTCTTCCAGGCCCTCCACGGTGCGGGACACGCCGCAGTGCTCGTAGAGGATGGCGCCGAGCTGCTCGTGGAAGTACTCCGGGCCGTGCGGCTCCACAGCCTCGATGCGCATGAGACGCTCGATGTGGTCCTGGGTGCGGGTGATTGCCTCGGCAACCTCCGGCGCCTCCAGCGGGAGGACCTCCTCGCCAAGGTGGTCGGCGAGGTAGTTCGGCACGGTGAACGGGAGGGTGAACCAGCCGTCCACGGACGCGGACAGCAGGGAGTTCGCGCCCAGGCGGTTCGCGCCGTGGTAGGTCCAGGAGCACTCGCCGGCGGCGAAGAGGCCGTCGATGGACGTCATCTCGTTGAAGTCCGTCCACAGGCCGCCCATGGTGAAGTGGACGGTCGGCGCGATGCGCATCGGCTCGTGGTACGGGTTGGCGCCGGTGGAGTCCTCGTACATCTCGAAGAGGTTGGAGTAGCGCTCGCGGATCGTGTCCTCGCCCAGGCGCTCGATGGCGTCGGTGAAGTCGAGGTACGCCGAGTTGTGCAGCGGGCCCACGCCGTAGCCGGCGTTGAGCTGCTGGGAGATGGCGCGGGACGCCACGTCGCGCGGCACCAGGTTGCCGAAGGCCGGGTAGCGGCGCTCCAGGAAGTAGTCGCGCTCCTCCTCCGGAATGTCCTTCGGGTCGCGGTCGTCGCCCTTCTCCTTGGGCGTCCAAATGCGGCCGTCGTTACGCAAGCTCTCGGACATCAGGGTGGTCTTCGCCTGCCACTTCGCGTTGACCGGCAGGCCGGTCGGGTGGAACTGTACGAAGCACGGGGAAGCCAGGTACGCGCCGCGCTCGTAGGCGCGCATCATCGCGGAGGCGTTGGAGTTCTTGGCCAGCGTGGTCTTGTGGTACACGTTGCCGTACCCGCCGGTGGCGAGGATGACGGCGTGGCCGGTGAACGGGGTGATCTCACCGGTGATGAGGTTGCGGGTGACAATGCCGCGGCACGCCTTCTTCCCGTCCTCTTCGGTGACAATGAGGTCCATCAGGTCGTTGTGGGTGAAGATCTCCACGTTGCCCAGGTGGATCTGGCGCTGCAGCGCGGACGCGGTGGACAGTTGCAGCTGCTGGCCCGTTTGGCCGCGGGTGTAGTAGGTGCGGGAGACCTGCACGCCACCGAAGGAGCGGGTGGCCAGGGTGCCGCCGTACTCGCGGGCGAAGGGGGCGCCGATGGCGTTCATGTGGTCGATCACGCGCACGGACTCGACGGCCAGACGCCAGCAGTCGGACTCGCGGCAGCGGTAGTCGCCGCCCTTGACGGTGTCCTTGGTGTGGCGGTACGCGCCGTCGTTGTCCACCTTCTTGCCGCGGGCGGAGTTCACGCCGCCCTGGGCCGCGATGGAGTGGGCGCGGCGCGGGGCGTCGTGGTAGGTGAACACCTGCACCTTGTAGCCCAGCTCGCCGAGCGCGGCCGCGGCGGCGCCGCCGGACAGGCCGGTGCCAACAACCAGCACGGTGAACTTGCGGCGGTTCAGCGGGGAGACCAGGTTCATGTGGTCCTTCTGGTACTCCCACATGTCGCGCATGCGGACCTTGGTGCGGTCCGGCTCGTTGCTCTCCAGGATCTCGCCCGGGGTGACGCCGGGCACGGCGGATGCCGGCTGGCGGAAGCCGGCGTTGACGTCGGCACCCTTGGTTTGCTGGGCACCCTGCTGCGCGGCGCCGGCGGAACCGGCGTTCGCGTTGATAGAGGTAGTCATAATTTTCTCCGTGTAGTCCTAACGGGTAGTCCTAGTCAGCCTTTACCGAGAGAATTCCGGAACCCAGCCGAGGGCGATGGCGATCGGCATCACGATGTTGCCGACGACGACGATGAATGGCAGGACGTAGGCCAGCAGCACCATCCAGCCACGGCCGCGCTCACCGAGCCAGCCGAGGTCAGAAACCGCCAGGTAGATACCGTGGGTGAGGTGCAGAGCCAGCGCCACCATGGCCAGGACGTAGAACAGGGTGACAAACCAGCGCTCGGGGGCGAAGGTGGCCAGCAGGTTGTCGCGGACGGCGCCGTGGACGAACTCGTCGGAGGCCACAACCTCGCCGAAGGTGAGGTCGAGCAGGTGGAAGATGATGAACAGCAGCAGGATCACGCCGGTGGCGAGCATCGCGCGGGTGGCGGTGGACTGCCAGCCGCCCATCAGGTTGGTGCGCTTGAACTTGCCGCGGGAGCGCGCGGAGCGGGCGCGGAGGGTGAAGGCACCCCAGATGTGCAGCGCCAGGCAGGCGAGCAGCACGATGCGCACGATCCAGAGGAATCCCTCGCGCGGGAACAGCGGCTCGCCGATGGTGCGCAGCCACTCGCCGTACTCGTCAATCGGCGCGACGCCGTGGTTGAGCGGCATAAAGATCTTCAGGTTGCCCACCATGTGGCCCAGCACGAACAGGCCGAAGATGAGGCCGGTGATGGCCATGGTCAGCTTGACGGCCCAAGTTGGGAAGGACGGCCGCTCGCGCAGCGGCGCTTCAGTGATTTTTCCGTGACGAATGGCTTCACGGTCTGCGTTTTTTACAGTCATGGCACCTCCAGTGTCGATTTCACTTTAAGGAAGGGGCCCGTCTCTTACCTACTTTCCGGCCAGCGTTCGCGCACCCCGCCTGCCGGCACGCGCCCGCTCGTTCGCGCAGCGGCGGGCAGGGTGCCTTCTATTAGGGATTTCCGCAAAAACGCGTCTGCATGTGATTTCCGCCACTCACACCGTGCGCCACCCCTTTAAGCGTCAAACTTTGGTTGGTAAGTGGCACCTAACCACGGGCTTTCCAAAAAGTCTGTATCGTCGGACGCATGGCTGATAACAACAATGACAACCTGAACAACTCCGCGTCCCGCGTCATCGACGCCCCCGCGAAGGAGATCTTCGACATCCTCTCCAACCCGGAGCGCCACCCCGAGACCGATGATTCCGGCATGGTGCAGTCCGTCGACCAGGGCGAGCGCCTGAAGGCCGTGGGCGACACCTTCACCATGAACATGACCAAGGAAGACGGCGATTACCAGACCGTCAACGAGGTCTTCGCCTTCCAGGAGGGTCGCGTCATCGGCTGGAAGAACGTGGAGAACATCACCGCCGAGGTCAAGGTCGGCGCAAAGTGGCTCTACGAGCTCGAGCCGGTCGATCCGGACCACACCCGCGTCGCCCTCACCTACGAGCGCGACGAGATCGAGTCCGACCAGGTGCGCAAGATGAGCGAGAACTTCGACGACGACTTCCTGGCCAAATCCCTCGACGCCCTCGCGGAGGCTGTCTCCGGCACCGAGAGCTAGTACTTGTCGACACAACCTAGGAGCACGCACCGGCCACCCCAGGCCGGTGCTTCTCTTCTGTGTCGGCCCGCGCACTGCGGGCAAACAGCAAGAACGCCCCGGACAGCGCCCGGGGCGTTCTTCACCTACCCGCTGCTTACAGGTTGATCATGTGGCCCTCGATGCCGTGGGCGATCTCCTTGAGCGCCTCCGACAGCGTCGGGTGGATGTGGATGTTGCGCGCGATCTCGCCTGCGGTGAGGTCGAAGCGCTGGGCCAGGGTGACCTCCGGCAGCAGCTCGGAGACGTTGGCGCCCACCAGGTGCGCACCAAGGATCTCGCCGAACTCGGCGTCCGCCACCAGCTTGGCAAAGCCGGCGGTCTCAGCCAGGCCCACGGCCTTGCCGTTGGCGGTGAACGGGAAGGTGGCCACCTTGATCTCGCGGTCCGGCCACTTCTCCTTCGCCTGCTCCTCGGTGTAGCCCATGGAGGCCACCTGCGGGTTACAGAAGGTGGCGCGCGGCGTCATCATGTAATCCTCGATCTCGAGGGTCTCCGCATCGGCGATGGTCTCCGCGGCGATGATGCCCTGCGCCTCGGCCACGTGGGCGAGCTGGAGCTTCGCGGTCACGTCGCCGATGGCGTAGATGTGCTCGACGTTGGTGCGCATGCGCTCGTCGATGGCGATGGCGCCGCGGTCGGTAAGCTCCACGCCGGTGTTCTCCAGGCCGTAGCCCTCGGTGCGCGGGGCGAAGCCGACGGAGATCATGACGCGGTCCACCGTCAGGGTCTGGGTGTCCTCGGTGCCGTTCTTCTGAATATCCACCTCAACGGAGTCGCCGTTGTCGCGCACCGCGGTCGTGGCGTGGCCGGTGAGCAGCTTCACGCCCAGCTTCTTGTACGCCTTGGCAATTTCCTTGGACACGTCCTTGTCCTCGTTCGGCAGGACGCGGTCCATGTACTCGACCACGGTGACGTCCACGCCGTAGTTGGACAGCACGTAGGCGAACTCCATGCCGATGGCGCCGGCGCCGACGATGACCATCTTCTCCGGGGCCTCGGGGTTGAGGATCTGCTCCTCGTAGGACACCACGTTGTCGGACAGCTCGATGCCCGGCAGGGTGCGGACCACGGAGCCGGTGGCGATGATGCAGTCGTCGAAGGTGATGACCTTGCCCTTGTCGTCGCCCTCGGTGATCTCGATGGTGGAGGCGTCCTTGAACGAGCCGAGACCGTTGATCTCGGTGATCTTGTTTTTCTTCATCAGGTAGTGCACGCCGCCCACGATCTTCTCGGAGACCTTGCGGGAGCGCTTGTGGGCATCGGTGTAATCGAATTCCACGTCGCCCTTGATGCCGAAGGTCTTCGCGTCGTGCTTGAAGATCGACGCCACCTCGGCGTTCTTGATCAGGGACTTGGACGGGATGCAGCCCACGTTGAGGCAGACACCGCCCCAGTACTTCTTCTCAACTACGGCAACCTTCTTGCCCAGCTGAGCTGCGCGGATAGCGGCAACGTAGCCACCGGGGCCCGCGCCGAGGACAACAACGTCAAAATGTTCGTTACTCACGATCTCAAGGATACGTGCCGCCCCGCATCGGCGTGAGGTCTCGGCCGGGTAATGCCGGGGATATCTGGCAATATATATGGAGCGAACGCACACACCCCTGCCTTGAAGCCTAGAAAGCCACACCGATGAAGTTTTCCCGCCCCGCTGCATCCGCCGCAGCTGCGGCCACCGCCGCCGCAGTAGCCCTCGCCGTCGCCGCCGTTCCGGGCGTGCGCACCGCCTCCGACGAGCAGCCCCAGGCGCTGGCCACCCAGGTGGCGCCGGTGCGACCCGCCAACCTGGAAACCGAGGCCGTGGTGCCAGCGGCGCCAGCGGTGCCAGCGGAGGAGCCGGAGAAGATCCCCAGCGCCACCGCGCCGAGCCCACGAGACGGACTCCTATCTCGTATGCCGTCTTCTGCTTGAAAAAAAAAAAATATTCATACGTATGGCGGTGTCTGGTGCGGATCTCCGAGCCCCGGCAACCCCGCCCCCCGCCTGTTCCGCCTCCCCGCGGACAAGGCCATCTTGAACCGCATGGGTTTTAACAACGAGGGTGCCATCACCGTGGCGGAGCGCCTGGCCAAGCGAAAGCCCCGAAGGCGTTGACCCGGTTGGCGGCTCCGTCCCGGACGGGGACAAGGCCGGCCTGGCAAACGCCGTGGAGGAGCTGCTGGGGCCGGACGCCGAGGGCGCCGAGGTGGACAACATGCCCGCGGTGGCCGGGGAGAACCTGGCCGGCAGCACAGCCACGCCGGAGAAGGTGAGCGAACTTACGGCCGCGCCCGTCAACTACAAGGGCAACCCCCAGGCCTGGTTCCACAACATCGGGCTGATCAAGGGCGGCAAGGCGTACCAGGTGTACTCCGACTCGATGGGCCGAAACATCCCGGTGGCGGTGATCCGCGCGACCAACCCGGACGGCACCTTGCTCACCGGCGCACCCACCTACTACCTACTCAACGGCGCGGGCGGATCCGAGCAGGACACCGACTGGCTCACCCAGGCGTTTGAGCAGGTGCGCGACACGTTCCAGGACGAGCCGGTGAACGTGGTGATCCCGATGGAGGGCGCGTTCTCCTACTACGTGGACTGGCTCAGTGACCCGCAGCCGAACACGTACCTGCACGGCAAGCAGAAGTGGTCCACCTTCCTCGGCTCCGAGCTGCCCAACTCCATCGAGCCGTTCCTGAACGCGAACGGCACGCGCGCCGTGTCCGGCTTCTCCATGTCCGCCACCTCGGCACTGCTCCTGGCGGAGCACAACCCGGACCAGTACGCCGCCGTGGGTTCTTTCTCGGGCTGCGCCGCAACCTCCACCGCGCTGCCGTCCTTCTTTGTGGGCCTGACCGTCAACCGCGGCTCCGCCGGGCGCGGCAACCTCTCCCCCGCTGACCTGTGGGGCGCGCGCGGTTCCGAGTACAACCGCTACAACGACGCGCTGGTGATGGCGGAGAAGCTGCGCGGCACGCAGACCAAGCTCTATATCTCCGCCGGCACCGGCCTGCCCAGCAGCACCGACATGATCGGCGAGCTAAAGAAGGCCAAGGAGCTGACGTCCTCCGAGGCGCTGGCCCAGGCACTGACCCTGCAGGTGGAGGGCGGCGCGATCGAGGCGGCGATGAACGCCTGCACGCACGACCTGCACACCAAGCTCAAGGCGCTCGACGTGCCCGTGACCTTTAACAAGCGCGCCACCGGCACCCACTCCTGGCCGGTGTGGCACGACGACCTCAAGGTCTCCTGGGAGCGCGTGATCGGGCCGGCGCTGCTGCCCGGGAAGTTCCAGCAGTAGGGGCGGGAAGTCAGGTAATAACGCAAAAACCGCGGTGGCCGGGTGGCCGCCGCGGTTTTTGCGCTGGGTACTTGGGTTCTCGGGTCGAGAACAGGCCCTAGAACAGGCCCCAGAATAGGCTCTAGAACAGGCCCAGGCCGTACGCGATGGTGGACGAGGTGGAGGAACCGAGGTGGATGACCTGGCCGAGGACCTCGTTGACCTGAAGCTGCAGCTGCTCGATCGGATTCATGGGAACGCTCCTTTTGGGGTAGTGGATTGCGCACTATTGTTGCACAAGTTGCTTAAAGTGACCGTAATATAGCGAGGCATGAGCTTGAAGCGCACCGTCACCGCCACCCTCGCCGCCGCAGCCGTCTCCCTCAGCGCGCTGGGCGCGGTGGCCACCGCCCCGTCCGCGGGCGCCGCGATCCCCGCCGCGCAGGTTGCGGGGCAGACCCCCGTCGGCACCGTGAAGGCGTGGGACGCGCCGCGCAGCCCGTCCCTGGTGGCGGGCACCACCAAGCCGCAGGACTGGGTCCAGCAGGTGGACCACAAGACTGTGCTCTCCTACAAGGTCTACTCGCCGTCCATGCGCCGCGACATCCCCGTCGCGGTGATCCCGGCCACCAACGCGCAGGGCCAGCGCGTGTCCGGCGCCCCCACCGTCTACCTGCTCAACGGTGCCGGCGGCGCGGAGCAGAACCAGGATTGGCTGAAGATGGCGCCGGTGAAGGAGTTCTTCGCGGGCAAGGGCGTCAACGTGGTCATCCCGCAGGCGGGCGCGTTCTCGTACTACACCGACTGGCTTGATGACACGATGAACACCGCCTACCTGCAGGGCCCGCAGAAGTGGGAGACCTTCCTGGCCAAGGAGCTGCCGGGCCCGATCGAGCGGACCCTGGGAGCCGATAGCCGCCGCGCGATTGTGGGCTTCTCCATGTCCGGCACCTCCGCGCTGGTGCTGCCGGAGCACTACCCCGGCTTCTACAACGCCGCGGCCTCCTTCTCCGGCTGCGCCGCCACCAGCTCCCCGGCGGGCTACAACTTCGCGCGCCTGACGGTCAACCGCGCGGGCAACAGCGATTTCACAACCATTACGCCGGAGCGCATGTGGGGCCCGATGAACGGCCCGTACAACCGCTGGAATGACGCGCTGGTCAACGCCGAGCGCCTCCGCGGCACCGCGCTTTACATCTCCACCGCCACCGGCCTGGCCGGCCGCCCGGACCAGGTGGGCTACCTGCTGGGCCTCGGCGCGCCGGACGGCGTTGCGCAGGTGGCGTCGGCAAAGCTGCAGGTTGAGGGCGGCGTGATCGAGGGCGCCATCAACCAGTGCTCGCACGACCTGCGCGCCAAGCTGGAGGGCCTGAACATCCCCGCCACCTACGAGTTCCGCAACGTGGGCACCCACTCTTGGCCGTACTGGCGCGATGACCTGCAGAAGTCCTGGTTCACCACCATCGCTCCCGCGTTCGGCATGTAGTTCGGGGCCGTTGCTTGTCGACGCAACCGGGGGCGTCGACAAGCAATAGCCCCGCGCTGAGGGGGCACTAGACTGGCAGGCAATTATGAGCAATCTCAGGCTGCGAACCACGCCAATCCCAGGCCACCGCGACTCGTACACCGGGGTGGACTTCAACCTCGGCTTCCACGTCACGCACTACGACCTGGACCTCTTCTACAAGATTGTGCCCAACCGGCTCGAGGGCACGGCCACGCTGACGCTAACCACCTGGCGCGACCTGGACCACCTGACGCTGGACCTGGCCGACACGATGCGGGTACGCAGCGTGGCCACTGCCTCGGCCGCGGTGAAGCGGTTCCGCCAATCCGGCAACAAGCTGCGCATCTCGTTCGCCGAGCCGGTGCCGGTGGACACGGAGTTCCGCCTGGCCATCCGCTACCAGGGCAACCCCCGGCCGCGCCGCACCGCGTGGGGCCACCTCGGGTGGGAGGAGCTGACCAACGGCGCGCTCACGGCCAACCAGCCCAACGGGGCGCCCACCTGGTTCCCCTGCGACGACACCCCGGACGAGAAGGCCACCTACTCCATCCGGCTGCGCCCGGACCAGCCCTACCAGGTCATCGCCACCTCCACCGCGCGGCCGATCCCCACCTACCTGGCCACGGTGAACGTAGGCGAGTTCGTGCGCCACCAGCTGGGCCGCAACACCGTGGGGTGGCTGCCCCGCGGAGTGGCGCCCGGGGATTTCGCCCTGCAGCAGCGGATGCTGGACTACTTCGAGGGCGTCTTCGGCCCCTACCCGTTTGAGGATTACCAGGTGGTGGTGCACGAGGACACCCTCGAAATCCCGCTCGAGGCCGCCGGCGCCAGCATCTTCGGGCGCAACCACACGAGCGGCAACGAGCGCCTCATCGCGCACGAGCTGGCACACCAGTGGTTTGGCAATTCCCTGGGCATCGCGCAGTGGAACGACATTTGGCTCAACGAGGGCTTCGCCTGCTACTCCGAGTGGCTGTGGGCGGATTTTTCGGGGCAGATGCCTATCGACGCCTCCGTCCGCGCGCACTACCGCGCCCTCACGCCCCAGGACTTCACCATCGCGGACCCGGGCCCGCGCAACATGTTCGATGACCGCGTGTACAAGCGCGGCGCCATCACCCTCCACGCGCTGCGCCGCACGGTGGGCGACGAGGCCTTCTTCGCCGCCGTGCGCTCGTACGTGGCCCGCTCCTCCTACGGCGTGGTGGAGCCGTTCGACCTGGCCAACGCGCTGCGTCCCTACGGCGACATCGACCCGGTGTGGGATGCCTGGCTCAACCACACCGCCCTGCCGGAGTGCCCGTGAGGAACCTCTCCCTCGCGACCCTGTTCTCCGCCGCCGCCGGCTTCATCCTCATGTGGGTGGCCGGGTGGGCGCTGAACCCGGAGACGGAGCTGCGGTACTTCATCGCGTTCTGGGGGCTCTTCTTCGCGGGCACCGGGCTCATTGACGGCATCACCCACGAGACCACCCGGGCCGTGGCAGCGTCGCGCGAGACCGGGGCGCGCGGCTCCGCCAACCCGTGGCGCTTCGCCGCCCGCGCCGCCGCCCTGGTGGTGCTGGCTGGCGTGGGCCTGGGCGTGTGGGCCATGCGCGCGCTTGTGCCAATGTCGCCCGGCCTGGCCACCAGCCTGCTGGTGTTCGGCCTGGTCAGCTACATCTTCCAGGCGGTGCTCGCCGGCATTTTGAGCGGCGCCAACCTGTGGGACGAGTACGCCGGGCTGGTGGCGCTCGACGCGGGGGTGCGCCTCGCCCTGGCGGTGGTGGCGTGGGCGCTGGGCTGGGGCCTGGGTGCCTTCTTGCTGATCACGGTGATCGGGGCGGCCAGTTGGCTCGTGATTTTGGGGGCTTCCCCGGCGGCCCGCGGCAAGATCCGCGTGGCCCTCGACGTGGACAAGGAGGCCTTCATGGGCCGGGTGGCCACCGCGATGGTGGCATCCGGCGCCTCCGCCGCCCTGATCACCGGCTTCCCCACCGCCATCTCCGCGGCCGTGCCGGACACGGACGCCGCGGCCTCGGTGCTGGTCGGCGCGATCAGCAACGCCATCATGCTCACCCGCGCTCCCGTGCTGGTGCCGCTGCAGCGTTTCCAATCGGCCCTGGTGGTGCGGTTTGTGCGGCAGCGCGCGCACATCTACCGCGCACTGGCGGCCCCGGTCGGCGCGGTGCTGGGCCTTGGCGCGGTGGGGTTCGCCGCGGCCTGGCTGGTGGGCCCCTGGATCCTGCGCGCCGCCTTCCGCCCCGAGCTCTACGTGGGCGGCCTGACCCTGGGCCTGCTCACCTTCGCCTCCGCCTTCATGGGCACGCTGATGGTCACGGGCGTGGCCGTGCTCGCCATGGAGCGCCACGGCTGGTACGTGGCCGGGTGGATCGCGGCCTCGGCCGTGGCCTTCACCATCCTCTTCGTCGGCCCGTGGGGCGTGGTGGCCAACGTGGTCGTGGCCCTCTACTTAGGCCCCGTCGCCGGCGCGCTGGTGCACGCGGTGGGTCTGCGCCGCGCTTCCCGTGACCCCGCTGGAGACCCGGCGGCGCCGGCGAGCCCGGCGGCCGAGCCGCGCAAATAGGCATATCTGGGGGCACGCGCCGCAAACAGGCATATTCCAAACAGGCATATTGGCGCCCCGCAAAATCTGACCTGCGGATATGCCTGTTTGACGCCCGTGAAGCCGCCCGCGAATATGCCTGTTTGGGCCAATATGCCTGTTTGAAGCACCGGGTACAGTGGCTGGGCATGGGAGAAATGCTGGTGACGGGCGGTGCCGGGTTCATCGGCTCGAACTTCGTGCGCATGGCGCTTGCGCACACCGACGATCGCATCGTGGTGGTGGACAAACTCACCTACGCGGGCAACCGCGCCAACCTCGCGGGCCTAGAACAGGGCCTAGAACATGGCCGAGAACAGGGCCCAAAACAGGGCCGGGTGGAGTTCGTGCGCGGGGACATCGCCGACGCCGAGCTGATGGACCGCCTGGTGGCGTCGGCGGACACGGTGGTGCACTTCGCCGCCGAGTCGCATAACGACAACTCACTGCGAGACCCGGGCGCCTTCGTCCACACCAACGTGGTGGGCACGTACGCACTGCTCGAGGCGGTGCGCGCGCACGGCGCCCGGTTGCACCACATCTCCACCGACGAGGTGTTCGGCGATCTTCCGCTGGGCACAGACGAGCGGTTCACCGAGTCGACGCCCTACAACCCCTCATCGCCCTACTCGGCAACCAAGGCCGGCTCGGACCACCTGGTGCGGGCGTGGGTGCGCTCGTTCGGCATCAACGCCACCATCTCCAACTGCTCCAACAATTACGGCCCCTACCAGCACGTGGAGAAGTTCATCCCGCGCCAGATCACCAACATCCTCACCGGCCGCCCCGCCAAGCTGTACGGCTCGGGTGCGCAGGTGCGGGACTGGATCCACGTGGACGACCACAACTCGGCGGTGCTCGCCATCCTGGAGCACGGCACGCCGGGCGAGACGTACAACATCGGCGCGGACCAGGCGGCGGTGAGCAACAAGGAGGTGGTGGAGCTGATTTGCGAGCTCACGGGCGGCACGTACGAGCACGTGGCGGACCGGCCGGGGCACGACCTGCGCTACGCCATGGACGCCTCCAAGCTGCGGCGCGAGCTGGGGTGGCGGCCGCGCTACACCGACCTGCGCGAGGGCCTCGCGCAGACGGTGGCCTGGTACCGGGAGCACGTGCGGTGGTGGGAGGGGGTGAAAGATGGCGTCGAAAAGCAATATGCCCAATCCGGGCAGTAGCTTGGCAGGCATGCAAACCCCCATCGAAGGCCTCACCGTGCACGAGCTGGCGGTGCACGAGGACAACCGCGGCTGGTTCAAGGAGAATTGGGCGGGGCAGGCGCTGGTGCCGAGGCAGCAGAACGTGAGCTTCAACGCCAAGGCCGGCACCACGCGCGGCATGCATGCCGAGCCGTGGGACAAGTGGGTCTCGGTGGCCACCGGCAGGGTGTACGGCGCGTGGGTGGACATGCGCGAGGGATCGGCGACCTTCGGCGAAAAGTTCGGCACCGAGATCGCCCCGGGCACGGCGGTGTTCGTGCCGCGCGGGGTGGCCAACGGCTTCCAGGCGCTGGAGGACAACACCGCCTACATCTACCTGGTCAATCAGCGCTACCGGCCGGGCGGGGAGTACGCGTTTTGCTCCTACCGCGAGATCCAGTGGCCGCTTGCGCCCACCGAGCTTTCAGCGGCCGACAAGGAGCATCCGCTGCTTGTCGACGCCCCCTTGGTACCACCCCGCAAAATCCTCGTGACCGGCGCCGGCGGGCAGCTCGGCACGGCGCTGCGCGCGGTGTGGGGTGAGCGGGAGGCGGAGTTTCGCACCCGCGCCGAGCTGGACATCACCGACCACGCTGCGCTCGCCGGGGTGGACGGCTCGCGGTACTGGGCCGTGGTGAACTGCGCCGCGTACAACGACGTCAACGGCGCCGAAGCGGACCGGGCGGGCGCGTGGGCCGCGAACGCCGAGGCCCCAGCGGCGCTCGCGCGGCTCTGCAACGAGCACGACCTGACGCTGGTGCACGTCTCCTCGGACTACATCTTCGACGGCACCCGCGACGTGCACACCGAGGACGAGGTGCCGAGCCCGCTGAGCGCCTACGGGGCGTCCAAGGCCGCGGGCGACACCGCGGCGCAGACCGCGCGGAGGCACTACGTGGTGCGCACGAGCTGGGTCTTCGGCCACGGCGCCAACTTCGTGGCCACGATGGCGGGGCTCGCGCGGGCGGGCAAGCAGGCCAACGTGATCATGGACCAGCGCGGGCGCCCCACCTGGGCCGAGGACCTGGCCAAGGGCATCGCCCACCTGCTGGCCGCGGGCCCAGAGCGGGCGCCGTACGGGGTGTACAACCTCACCTCCGACGGCGACACCGCGGGCCGCGACGAGATTGCCATGGCCGCGTTCGTGGCGGCGGGCGGGGACCCGGCGAGCGTTCACCCCGTGACCACCGAGCAGTACCGCGAGCTGGCCGGGCCCGAGGCGCCGCGCCCCGCGGAGTCCACCCTGGCGCTGGACAAGATCAAGGCCACCGGGTTCTCCCCTACCAACTGGCGGGCGGCGCTAGCGCTGTACCTGGCGTAAACCTGACTGCGGGCTGCCGAAGGGATAGACTTGCCGCCATGAATCGCACCCGCACCTCCATCGCCCTGGCCACCGCCGCCATGTGCGCCACCGTCCTGGTGAGCAACGCCGGGGCCGAGCCCACGAGACGGACTCCCATCTCGTATGCCGGCCTCTGCTTGAAAAAAAAAAAAAAAAAAAAACTGCCGTAAAAGGTTTGGGAACCGCCACCCCCACCACCACGGGCCCGAAGAGCGACACGAAGTCCATCCTCCAGGCGTTTTCCTCGCGCGACTTCTCCGACGTGAGCACCCCCGCGGTGATCCTGTTCGTGATCGGCATCATCACCGCCCTGCTCAACGCGGCCATGCGCATCGACCCGGCGCAGGTCGACGCCGTTATCAACCAGGTGCGCTCGCAGCTGCCCTTCTAGCCTATGAAGGGCATTATCCTCGCGGGGGGATCGGGCACGCGCCTGTACCCGATTACCAAGGGCATCTCCAAGCAGCTGATGCCCATCTACGACAAGCCGATGGTCTACTACCCGCTGACCACGCTGATCAGCGCCGGCATCCGCGAGATTTTGGTGATCACCACGCCCGAGGACAAGGCGGCTTTTGAGCGTTTGCTTGGCGACGGCTCCCAGCTCGGCCTCATCCTCCACTACGCCGTCCAGCCCGCGCCGGAGGGCCTCGCCCAGGCCTTCCTCATCGGCGAGGAGTTCATCGGCGACGACGATGTGGCGCTCGTGCTGGGCGACAACATCTTCGACGGCCCCGGCTTCGCGGGCGTGCTGGGTGACGCGCGCCGCGCGGACGGCGGCGCCATCTTCGCCTACGAGGTCTCGGACCCCCAGCGCTACGGCGTGGTGGAGTTCGACGAGCGCGGCACCGCGTTGAGCATCGAGGAGAAGCCCGCCGCGCCGAAGTCCAACTTCGCTGTGGTGGGCCTGTACTTCTACGACAACGGCGTGGTCGACATTGCCAAGTCCATCACCCCGAGTGCCCGCGGGGAGCTGGAGATCACCTCCGTCAACGAGGCCTACCTGCGCGAGGGACGCCTGCAAGTGCACCGCCTGCAGCGCGGCGACGTGTGGCTGGACACCGGCACCATCGACTCCATGGCCGAGGCGAGCGCGTACGTGGAGGTGCTGCAGAAGCGCACGGGGCAGGTGATCGGCTCGCCGGAGGTGGCCGCGTACCGCGAGGGCTTCATCGACGCGGCGCAGCTGGAGCGCCTCGCGCAGCCGATGCTGAAGTCCGGCTATGGGCGCTACCTCATCGACGCCGCCAGAGACTAGAGAGAAGGAGCCACCCATGCCCACCCTTGCCGCCCTGATCACGGTGTACCACGGCACCGACGCCGGCGAGCTGGCCGTGGCGCTGCAGTCCCTCGCCGTGCAGACCAGGCCGGCGGACGAGATCCTCATCGTGCTTGACGGCCCGGTCGACGCTTCGGTGGAGGGCGTGGTGCAGGGGTTCGTCGAGAAGCAACAGCGCGCACGGGTGCTGCGCTTGGAGCGCAACCTCGGCTCCGGCCCGGCGTCACAGGCAGGCCTGGAGGCGACTGACGCCGAGTACGTTGCCCGCCTCGACGCGGACGACGCGGCCAAGCCCGAGCGCTTCGCCGTGCAGCTGGACTACCTTCAGGCGCACCCCGAGGTGGCGGCGCTCGGCACCGCCGTGGAGGAGTTCGAGGGCGCGCTCACCGGCGGCGGGAAGATCCGGGCCCTGCCCGCGGACCCCAACGGGTACGTGAGGCTGAACTCGCCCATCAACAACCCCTCGGTGATGTTCCGCCGCGACGCCGTGGTGGCGGTTGGCGGGTACAAGGACGTGCCGTTCATGGAGGACTACGACCTGTGGGCGCGACTTGTGGCCGGCGGCTACCGCCTGGCCAACCTGCCGGAGGCGCTGACCTACTTCCGCGTGGGCGAGGGGCAGCTGGCGCGGCGCTCCGACCCGCGGACCCGCCGCTCGGAGCGGCAGATGCAGCGCAATTTGGTGGAGTACGGCCTCATCTCGCGGCCCCGCGCGGTGGGCAACTGGTTGGTGCGCAACCTCTACCGCGCGCTGCCCGTGGGCGTACTCGAGCGTGTGTACTCGCTTCTCTTCCACCGCGCCGAGTAACGTTAGGCGGCGATGACTACCTCTGCCGCCTTCGCCGACACCTGGCTGATCGTGCCCTGCTACAACGAGGGCCCCGTGATCCAGCAGGTGCTCGAGCACGCGCGCGGGACGTTTCCTAACATCGTGGCGGTCAACGACGGCTCCGCCGACAACTCCGCGGAGGCGATCCGCGCGGCTGGCGCCCACCTGGTCAACCACCCGGTGAACCTGGGTCAGGGCGCGGCGATCCAGACCGGCGTGGAGTACGCCCGCGCCCAGCCCGGCGCGCAGTACTTTGTCACCTTCGACGCGGACGGCCAGCACCAGGTCAAGGACGTGGTGCGCATGGTCGAGCGGCTGCGTAGCGAGCCGGTGGACATCATCGTGGGCACCCGCTTCGCCGGCCAGGAGGAGACCCAGGTGCCGTGGATCAAGCGGGTGGTGCTGAAAACCGTGGTGCTGCTCTCCCCGCGCACGCGCCGCCTCGGGCTGACGGACGCGCACAACGGGCTGCGCGCCTTTAATAGGCGCGTGGCGGACGAGATGAACATCCGCATGAACGGCATGTCGCACGCCTCGGAGATCGTCGCAATGATTGACCAGCGGGGCTGGCGCGTGGCCGAGGAGCCGGTGGACATCCTCTACACCGAGTACTCCATGAGCAAGGGCCAGTCCCTGATCAACGGTGTGAACATCTTGGCCGACGGTTTGGTTGCGCGGAGGCTGCCATGATCCAGATCCTGTTGCTGCTGGCTGTCATTGGGCTGGCGTGGTACTTCTTCACGCACCGTCGCAAAGCGAATGCGAAGGCGTGGGTGAAGATCGGGTTTGTGGCGATGATGCTCGCCGCGGTGTGGGCCATCGCCAGGCCCGACGACGTCACGGTGGTGGCCAACTGGCTGGGGGTGGACCGCGGCACCGACCTGATGCTCTACGTGCTCATCATCGCATTCTTCTTCACCACGCTGTCCACGTGGACGCGCTTCCGCGAGCAGGAGCTGCGCTACGCGCGCCTCGCCCGGGCGGTGGCGCTGCAGAACGCCGAGCCGCCGCGCGCGGGCCAGGCGCGCGGCGCGGGCTAGGGCACGGGCACGGGCTAGCTAGTAGCCGCGGCGGATCCACTCCTCCAGGTGCGGCGCTTCCTCGCCGATGGTGGTGTGGTCCCCGTGGCCGGTGCGCACCACGGTCTCGGCCGGCAGGTCGAGGACCGACTTCTGCAGTGAGTGGATGATGGTGTCGAAGCTGGAGAAGGAGCGCCCCGTCGCGCCCGGGCCGCCCTGGAAGAGGGTGTCGCCCGAGAAGAGCTCGCCGGCCTCCGGGGCGTGGATCACCACGGAGCCGGGCGAATGGCCCGGGGTGGACAGCACGCGCAGCTCGGTGCCGGCGATGGTGAACACGTCGCCATCGCGCAGCTGGCGGTAGTGCGCGCCCGGGTTCTGGCGCTGCCACAAAAAGCCGTCGGTGGGGTGGAGGTACACCGGGGCGTCGACAAGCGAAGAAAGCTCCGGCGCGGCGTCGATGTGGTCCGAGTGGCCGTGGGTGGCCAGGATGCCCTTGACGCGCCTGCCGCCCACCGCGTCGGCGATGGCGCGGGCGTTGTGGGCGGCGTCGATGATGTACACCTCCGAGTCGTCGCCCACGATCCACACGTTGTTGTCCACCTCCCACTCGCCGCCGTCGAGCTTGAACAGGCCGGAGGTGACAACGTTGTCGATACGCAGCTGGCTCATCAGAACTCCACCACGCTCCGCAGCACATCGCCGCGCTTCATCTTTGCAAAGGCCTCCTCGATCTCGCCGGCGCCGATGCGCTCGGAGACGAACTCGCCGAGCGGGAAGCGGCCCTGCCGGTACAGCTCCACGTAGGCCGGGAAGTCCCGCTCCGGCAGGCAGTCACCGTACCAGGCGGGCTTGATGGAGCCGCCGCGGGCGTACAGGTCAATCGCGGGGATGTCCACGTGGTCGGTCTGATTCGGCACGCCGACCATGACCATGCGGCCGGCCAGGTCGCGCGAGTAAAAGGCCTGGCGCCAGGTGGGCTGGATGCCCACGGCGTCGATGGACACGTCGGTGCCGAAACCGCCGGTGAGCTCGCGCACGCGCTCGATCACCTCGTCCTCGCTCATGTCCTTCGCGCAGACGGCGTGGGTGGCACCGAAGCGTTCCAGCGCTGCGTCGCACTTCCGCTCATCCACGTCCACCGCGATCACCGTGGTCGCCCCGGCCAGCGCCGCACCCGCGACGGCAGCCAGGCCCACGCCACCGAGGCCGAACACGACCACGGATTCGCCGCGCTGCACCTCGCCGGTGTTCACCGCGGCGCCGAGGCCAGCCATGATGCCGCAGCCCAGCAGGCCGGCGGCCGCCGGGTCCGCCTCCGGGTCAACCCTGGTGCACTGCTTCTCGTGCACCAGGGTCTTCTCGGCGAAGGAGCCGATGCCGAGCGCGGGCGTGAGCTCGGTGCCGTCGGCAAGCGTCATGCGCTTCGACGCGTTGTGGGTGTTGAAGCAGTTCTTCTGGTCGCCCTTGCGGCAGGCGCGGCACTCGCCGCACACGGCACGCCAGTTCAGCACCACGAAATCGCCGGGCGCCACGTGCGTGACGTCCTCGCCGACCGTTTCCACGATGCCAGCGGTCTCGTGGCCGAGGAGGAAGGGGAACTCATCCGCGATGTCGCCGTCGCGGTACGCGAGGTCCGTGTGGCAGACGCCGGTGGCCTGGACCTTGACCACCACGTCGTTCGGGCCGGGATCAGGGATGACAATGTCCGTGACCTCGACGGGGGCGCCCTTTTCGCGGGCGATGACTCCTGTGACTGTTTGTGTCATGTCCCCTAACTTAGGAGCGGGCGATCACATTTGCCACATGGTCGTGCCCGCGCTGGTTCACGTGGATGGGCAGGTTGCCGGGGCCGCCGTAGAAGTCCACCATGCCGGCCCACATGCGCAGGTTATCCGGCGCGCACATGTTGTTGTTCCAGGTGGACGGCTTCATGTCCAAGAACTCCACGCCCGCGGCGCGCGCGAGGTCCACCTGCGCCCACTGGGCGGTGTTCTCCCACTCCTGCACCGCGGCGAACCGGGTGAAATCGGAGACGTTCGGGGCGACGTGGAAGAGGCAGACGCGATCCCCGGCGGTGATCTTGGGGTAGCCCACGATCTGGATGCGGGCGTTGGGGGCAGCCGCGCGGATGCGGTTGATCTGCGGCACCATCGCGGCCACGAAGTCGCGGCGGATGGCGGCGCTGTCCCGGCCGTCATTGTGGTACGTGTCGTTGAACCCGGTGGTAATGATCACCCGCGCGGTGGCGGGGTTCAGGCCGCGGTCATTGATGGCGCGGGTGACCTGGGAGGCGAACTGGGGGCCGGGGTGGATGGACACGGTGCCCGTGCAGGAGTAGTCACGCGCCGCCAAGCCGAGCTTGCCGGCCGCCTGCTTGCCCCAGTTCACGGGGGAGGTGGGACACCAAGTGGTCACGTCGGACTTGCCGCGCGGGTCCAAGCCCAGCTTGCCGGCGGCCCACTGGGGCACGCTCGGGTCAGAGATCACGGAGTCGCCCAAGATGACCATGTCGCGCTCCTGCGCACCCGCCGCCGGCGCGCAGAGGCCCGCGGCGGCGAGGAGGGCGGTGGCCGCGGCCGCTACCCGGCGACGGAAGGGGTGTGTGGGCATGGGGAACCTTTCTGCTCGGTGCCTGGCTGGGACACGCCGGCCGTATTACCACCAGCACCATACGTCACAGGAAGAACTTACGCTACATTACGTAACATGCGACCAACTCGCCGCCCGGCGTTCCTCCTTCGTTCATTCGCCCGCTTCCTGCCCGCCGTTACACGCGCCGGCATCGTCAGCACCGAAGGCAGCCCCCGCGCCGCCGCGCAGCTCGTGCCCAACCTCGCCCGCTACTGGTTCTCCACCGCCCGCGAGCTCGAGCAGGGCGCCGCAGCCACGCCCGATCGCACTGCGCTTATCGACGACTCCGGTGTCCTCTCCTACCAGCAACTGCGCGACCAAGCCCGCACGGTGGCCTCCTGGCTGACCCAGCTCCAAGAGGACCGCGGCCTAGACGAGCTCCGCATCGGCGTGATGGCCCGCAACGGCCGCGGCATCATCCTCCCCCTCGGCGCGAAGGGCTACACCGGCGGCCACATCTTCCTGCTGAACATCGGCTCCTCGCCCGAGCAGCTGCGCGGCATCTTCGCCGAGAACCGCATCAACGTGCTGTTCATCGACGACGAGTTCGCGGACCGCGTGCCCGCGGCCGTGGCCGAGGAGGCCGGCATCACGGTGGTGCGCGCCTTCACGGAGCCAGCCGCGCCCGGCGCGCCCGGCGGGGCGGGCCTGACGTTGGAGGACGTGGTGCTGGGGGGCGTCGACAAGCAACTGCCCCTCTTTCCCAAGCACGGCAACATGGTGCTGATGAGCTCCGGCACCACCGGCATCCCCAAAGGCATCGTGCGCCCCGAACCGCGCCTGCCGTTCGTGCTCGCAGGGTACCTGGAGGCGATCCCGTGGCGCTCCGGCGACACCGTGCAGCTGTCCGCCTCCATCTTCCACACGTGGGGCTGGTCCGCGCTGCAGGTGGCGCTGGCAAGCCGCTCCACCATCGTCACGCGGCGCGTGTTCGACGCGGAGGCCTGCTTCAAGCAAATTCAGGATTACCGCTGCGACGGGCTGATCTCCTCGCCCATTTTCTTCAAGCAGATGCTGGCGCTCGACGAGGACTTCGACACCTCCAGCCTGCGCTACCTGGCCTCCGCCGGCAACGCGATCACGCCGGCGCTGCTGCGACGCACCACCGAGCGCTTCGGGCCGATCCTGGCCAACATCTACGGCTCCACCGAGCTCGCGCTGGCGGCCGCGGCCTCCCCCGAGCAGATGCAGACGGACCCGACGATTGCCGGCAAGGTACCCCCGGGAACGGTGCTGAAGCTTTTCGACGCATCCGGAGAGGAAGTCCCCACCGGCCAGACCGGGCGCATCTTCCTCCACAACGAGACGGCGCTGAAGGGCTACACCAACCCGAACACCGAGGTGGTGGAGATCGACGGCCTGGTGGAGATCGGCGACCTGGGCTACATGGACGAGCACGGCTTCTTGCACGTGCAATCCCGCAACGACGACATGATCATCGTCGGCGGCGAGAACGTGCACCCCCAGTCCGTCACCGAGGTGCTCGAGGAGATGCCCGGCATTGGCGAGGTGTACGCCCACGGCGTGGACGACGAGGAGATGTTCAAACGCATCGCCGTGTGGGTGGTGCCCGAGGAGAGCGAGCACGGCCGGGGCCTGGACGCGGACGCCGTGCGGGACTGGGTGCGCGCGCGGCTGGCGGACCACTCCATCCCCCGCGACGTGCACTTCATGGACGAGCTGCCGCGCAACCCCATCGGCAAGGTGGTGCCACGGCTGCTGCCCGGCATCTAGCGCCGGGACGCGGGACGCGGTGGCCGATCCCGCAAATAAAAAATGAGCCACCTGCGAGAATCGAACTCGCGACCTTCTCATTACGAGTGAGATGCTCTACCGACTGAGCTAAGGTGGCCGGACCCGCGGCATGCGCGCGTACCGAAAAGGAGTGTAGCCGACCGCCGCCTCGCGGTGAAACTCGCAGGTGAGCGCGGGTGCTGGGCGGGCGGCCCGGGTTAGCGCACGCCGCAGGCGAGGCGGATGCGCCCCAGCATCCCGTTGAAGGCCACCGCGGGCATGACGTTCTGCCCCAGGCGCTCGCGGCACTGCCCCACCGCATCGAGGCACTCCACCAGCCCCTCCTGGCTGACCCGCTGCGCGATCTCGGCGGACAGGCCCTCGAAGTCCGGGTGCGTCAGCGGCACGCCAGCTTGCGATTGCAGTACCAGCGCGTCCCGGTACACCCCGGCGAGGTCCACCAGCACCAGGTCGAACATGTCGCGCTTGCGGCGCGTGCCCCGCTTCTTCTGGTCCTCCTCCAAGCGTTTGACCTCCGGGGCGCTGTCCTCGGTGGCCCTGCCCACGCCCTTGCCGCGCGCGCCCCGGCCGATGGCGGCCTCCAGCTTGGCCACCTCCGCGGCGTCGGCCTCCGCGTACGCGTCGATGGCTTCCTTGTTCACCGCCTTGACCAGCGCGCCGGCAGCCTGAAACGCGCGGGCGCCGAAGAAGACGTGCTCCGCCAGCTGGATCGCCGCCGCGCGGCGGCGCTGCGCCTCCGGCGAGGTGACCATCTTGCGGGCCCGGCCGATGTGCCGCAGCGAGGTGGCGGCGGCGAGGCGGGCGTGCTCCTCCGAGGCGCCCTCCTCCTCCATCAGCACCCGCACCACCTCGGCCTCCGAGGGAACGGGGATGTAGATGTGGCGGCAGCGCGAGCGCAGGGTCTGGGAGATGTCCTCCGGGCCCGTCGACGGCGCACACAGGATGATCACCGTGTGCTCGGGCGGCTCCTCCACGGTCTTCAGCAGCGCATCCGCGGCCTCGGTGGTGAGCCGGTCGGCGTTGTCGATGATGACTACGCGGTGCTTGGCCACCGTCGGCAAGCGTGCGGCTTGGGCCACCACCCCACGCATCCCCTCGACGCTGATGCTGAGCTTGTCCGGCACCACCCGCACCACGTCGGTGTGGTTGCCGGCGAGCGCGTGCCGGCACCCCTCGCAGCGGCCGCAGCCGATCTCTTCGGTGTTGGTGCACACCAGCGCGGCGGCGAACGCGAGCGCGGCGTTGGAACGACCCGACCCAGGTGGGCCCGTGAACAGCCAGGAGTGCGCCAGCGCGCGCGGGTCGGCGCCGGGCACGCCCCGGGCGGCGGCCGCAGCGGCGAGGATGGTGTCGCGCACCTTGGGGGCGTCTGCCAAGCGCTCGCTCACGCTGCGGGTACTCACAAGGCGACAGCGTAGTCGTTCCTGCGGGGACGGCGCTAAGGTGATCAGCATGAATCGACTCAGGCACGGCGCGCGGTGGCTCCTGCGCACGTCCTGGCCGCTGTACGCGGCCAGCGTGCTGGGCACCAGCGTGATCGGCGCCGTGCTGATCATGATCTTCATCCGCTACTTCATCCCCATGCCGGAGGTCCAGGAACTCACGCTGCAGCACCTCGGCCTAGGGGCCATCGGGGTGGCGTACCTGCTCATCGCCGTGGTGCTGGGCGTGGTGGTCACGCTCTTCCTCTTCCGCCCCGTGCTGGAATGGCAGCTGCGTCCCGACGACCACGACCCCAACATGGTGCGCAACCTGGTGCTGCGCCTGCCGGTGCTGCAGACGCTGATTGTGGTGGCGGTGTGGGCCGTGGGCATTGCCATCATCACCGCGGTGGCGTTCCAGATTGACTGGCAGCTGGCGCTGGTGATCTTCGTGGCCACGTCCATGGCCTGCTTCGTGGTGGCGGTGCTGACGTACTTGCAGGCGGAGCGCCTAGTGCGGCCCGTGGCCGCCACCGCCCTGGCGCGCCGCTTCGAGGATTCCACGCTGGAGCCGCCGATCAAGCAGCGCCTCTACATGACGTGGTTCACCACCTCCGGCGTACCCATGATCGGGGTGCTGCTGCTGTTCATCGCGCAGCAGCGGGGCTTTTTCACCCAAACCCCCGGCGAGCTGTTCCCCGCCGTGTTCGCCCTGACCATCACCGCGCTGGTCACCGGCGCGCTCGGCATCGCGTTCTCGGTGATGAGCGTGGTGGACCCGATCAAGGAGCTCCAAGACGCCATCAACCGCGTACGCCGCGGCGAGGCCAACACCCAGGTGGATATCTATGACGGCTCCGAGATCGGCGTGCTTCAGGCCGGGTTCAACGAGATGATGCGCGGGCTCAACGAGCGCCAGCGCGTGCGCGACATCTTCGGCCGCTACGTGGGCATCGAAGTGGCGCAGAAGGCGCTCGAGGAGAAGCCGGAACTGGGCGGCGAGGACCGCAAGGTGGCCGTGGTGTTCATCGACGTCATCGGCTCCACCACCTTTGCCGTCGAGCACACGCCCGAAGAGGTGGTTGAGGAGCTGAACAAGTTCTTCGAGATCGTGGTTGAGGTGGTGCACCGCAACAAGGGCGTGATCAACAAATTCCAGGGCGACGCCGCCCTCGCCGTGTTCGGCGCGCCCGTGTCGCTGCACGACGCCGCCTCGCACGCCCTCCAGGCCGCCCGCGAACTGCGCCGGGACCTGGGCGGACTCGAGCTGCAGGCCGGCATCGGCGTGGCGGCAGGGCACGTGGTTGCCGGTCACATCGGCGGCTCGGACCGGTTCGAGTACACCGTGATCGGCGACGCGGTCAACGCCGCCGCCCGCCTCACTGAGCTGGCCAAGGACACCCCGGGCCGCGTGCTCACCAACGCCGCCACCCTGCGCGCCGCCAACGAGGTGGAGCAGCAGCGCTGGACGCTGATGAAGTCCGTCGAGCTGCGCGGCCGCAACAAGATGACGCAACTCGCCCGCCCGGTGCGCTCCACCCTGGCGGACCGCTACTAGCGCCGCCCGCGGGCGCTACTTCTTCCGGGCCTTGACCACGCGCTTGGTGGTCTGCGCCGGTTTCTTCACGGTTTTCTTGGCCGTCTTCTTGGCCGTTTTCTTGGCGGCCTTCTTCGCCGTCTTCTTCGTGGCCGTCTTGCCGCCCTCCTCCGCCTCGCGGGCGCGGCGGGCGGAGAGCAGCTCGTTGGCGCGCTCGTCGGTCATCGTCTCCGGGGTATCGCCGCGCTGCAGCGAGGCGTTTGTCTCCCCGTCCGTGACGTAGGGCCCGAAGCGGCCGTCCTTGATGGTCATGGGCTTGCCGGTCACGTCGTTGTCGCCCAGCATCTTCAGCGGCGGCTTCGCTGCTGCCCGGCCGCGACGCTTCGGCTCGGCGTAGATGCGCCGCGCCTCGTCCAGGGTGATGGAGAAGATCTGGTCCTCGCTGGCAAGCGAGCGCGAATCATTCCCCTTTTTCAAGTACGGGCCGTAGCGGCCGTTCTGGGCGGTGATCATCTCGCCGTCCGCCGGGTCCTCGCCCACCTCGCGGGGCAGGGAAAGCAACCGCAGCGCCTCCTCGAGTGTCACACTCGCGGGCTCCATGGACTGGAAAAGGGACGCGGTGGCGGGTTTGAGCTGCTCCTCCACCAGCTCCTCGATGCGCTTCTCCTTCTGCGCCGCGGCCGTCTTGGTCTCCCAGTTCTTGGCCCGCTTGCCCTCCTTGGCGCGCTCGGCGTCCTCGGCGGCGCGCTCGGCGGCTACCACCTCCTCGGCGCGGGACTCGGCCTTGGCGCGCTCGTCGTCGCGCACGAGCTCGGTCACGTACGGCCCGAAGCGGCCCTCCTTGGCCACCACGATGCGCCCGTTGGCGGGGTTGGTGCCCAGCTCACGGCCCGACTGGGGGGTGGAGAAGAGCTTCTCCGCCATGTCCAGGGTGATCTCGTCGGGGGTCGCGGACTCGGGGAGGTTGGCGCGCTGGTATTCCGGCTCGCCGCCCGCGCCGGTGCCCACCACCCGCTCGATGTAGGGGCCGTAGCGGCCCACGCGGACGAGGACGGGGCGGCCCTCGGAGTCGTCGAAAAGCTTGAGCGAGTTGGCCTCGCGCGCGTCGATGGACTCGAGGTTGTCCTCGATCATGTGCTTCAGGCCGCCGCGGCGCGCGATCGCGTCCGCCATGGTGTCGCGCGCGTCCGCGTCGCCGAAGTAGAAACCGGAGAGCCACTGCGTGCGGTTCTCGTTGCCGTGCGCGATCTCATCCAGCTCGTCCTCCATAGAGGACGTGAAGTCATAGTCCACCAGCGCGTCAAAGTTGTTCTCCATCAGGCCCACCACGGAAAACGCAACCCACGTGGGCACCAGCGCGTTGCCGCGCGCGGCCACGTAGCCGCGGTCCTGGATGGTCTTGATAATGCTGGCGTACGTGGACGGGCGGCCGATGCCCAAGTCCTCCATCTTCTTCACCAGCGATGCCTCGGTGTAGCGCGCGGGCGGGTTGGTGGAGTGGCCATCCGCGGTGACCTTGGTGGTCTCCAGCGCGTCGCCCTCGGACACCTGGGGCAGGCGGGTCTCCTTGTCCTGCGTGTCGCTGTACGCGCGCAGCCAGCCCGGGAAGGAGATGGTGCGACCGGTGGCGGCGAACTCGGCGCGCTCGCCGGACCGCGCCGTGCCCGCCACGGTGACCTTGGTGGAGTTGCCGCGCGCGTCCTCCATCTGCGAGGCAACGGTGCGCTGCCAGATCAGCTCGTAGAGCTTGAACTCCTCCGCGTCGAGCGAGCCGGCGAGCTGGCCGGGGGTGGCAAAGCGCTCGCCGGCGGGGCGGATCGCCTCGTGCGCCTCCTGCGAGTTCTTCACCTTGCGCTCGTACACGCGCGGGGACTTGGTTACGTAGTCCGCGCCGTAGAGCTCGGTG
Organism: Corynebacterium bouchesdurhonense; assembly: GCF_900078305.2. GTDB lineage: Bacteria > Actinomycetota > Actinomycetes > Mycobacteriales > Mycobacteriaceae > Corynebacterium > Corynebacterium bouchesdurhonense. The sequence goes on along the minus strand of NZ_LT546028.1, from coordinate 715,381 downwards.
GCCGCGCTGCGCGCCGCGTCCAGGCCCTGCTTGGACAACGCGGTGGAGTCCGTACGCATGTAGGTGATGTGGCCGTTTTCGTACAACCGCTGCGCGATGCGCATGGTGCGCGCGGAGGTGAAGTGCAGCTTGCGACCGGCCTCCTGCTGCAGGGTGGACGTCATGAACGGCGGGTACGGGCGGCGGGTGTAGGGCTTCTCCTCCACCGCGGTGACCTGCATCGGGGACCCCTCGAGGCCCTCGGCGAGCGCCTGGGCGGTGTGCTTGTCCACAACCCGGACGTCGCCCGATTTCACCCGCCCGCGGTCATCGAAGTCCCGGCCCTGCGCAACCCGCTCGCCGTCCAAGGCGACCAGCTTGGCGTCGAACTCAATCTTCTCCGCCGCGGGCAGCAACGAGGCGGTCACGTCCCAGTACTCGGCGGAGATGAACGCCATGCGCTCGCGCTCGCGCTCCACAATCACCCGGGTGGCCACGGACTGCACGCGGCCGGCGGACAGGCGCGGCATGACCTTCTTCCACAACACCGGGGACACCTCGTAGCCGTAGAGGCGGTCCAGGATGCGGCGCGTCTCCTGCGCGTCCACCAGGTCCATGTCCAGCTCGCGGGTGTTCTCCGCCGCCTCCTGGATGGCGGACTCGGTGATCTCGTTGAACACCATGCGCTCCACCGGCACCTTCGGCTTCAGCGTCTCCAGCAGGTGCCAGGCAATGGCCTCGCCCTCGCGGTCTGGGTCTGTGGCGAGCAGGAGGCGGTCCGACTGCTTGAGCTTGTCCTTGAGGTCCGCCACCTTCTTCTTCTTGTCCGGGCTGACCACGTAGATGGGGCTGAAGCCGTCCTCCGGGTTCACGCCGAGCTTGGCCCACGGCTCTTTCTTGTACTTGGCGGGGATGTCCGCCGCGCGGCCGGGCAGGTCGCGGATGTGGCCCACGGAGGCCTCCACGATGTAATCGTTGCCCAGGTACTTCTGAATCTTCTTCGCCTTCGTCGCCGACTCCACGATGACGAGCGTCTTGCCGTTAGCAGCCACGCCGCGCTGACACCTCACTTCGAACGTTGTTACCGGCCCTGGAACAGCACCTATATATAAGGACACGCGCCGGTAGCTCAAACTCCCCTATTTGTATCAGACGCTATTGACGGCGCGGTCTCGAACACCTCACCCCCGGGGGCTACACTCGCGGAGGTGTTCCGCCGTGGTTGCTCGCTGAAGGAGGTTGCATGAGCATCGTCGACACACTCGTCGAGTTCCTCCACTCCCTGATGGGCATGCCGCTGTACTACCCCCTGGTCAGCCTCATCATCATCGGCGACGCCCTGTGCCCGCTGTTGCCCAGCGAGACGGTGCTCAACCTCTCCGGCGCGTTCTCCGCCTCGCAGGGCGTACCCAACCTGTGGGGGGTGTTCGCCGCCTCGGTGGCGGGCGGCATGATCGGCGACAACTTGTGCTTCGCCATGGGCGGCAAGCTCATCGGCTACGTGGAGCGCCTGGACCCGGCCTCCAAAGCGGGCCAGGCCATCACCTGGGTGCGCCGCAACATGAAGCGCGGCGCCGGCATCACCATCATCGTGGGCCGCTTCCTGCCGTGGGTGCGCTGGGTGGCCACCATCGTGCTCGGATCCGTGCAGTACCGCTGGGGGGCGTTCTTCTTCTACGACACGCTCGGCGTGATCCTGTGGTCCCTCATCGGCGTGGGCAGCGGCTACGTCGGCGGCGCGCTGCTGGCGGATTACCCGTTCCTGGCCATGATCGCCGGCCTCGTGGTCGGCTCGCTGGTGGGGGCGCTCATCCGGTGGGCCCAGGTGCGGATCTCGGAGTGGCGCGACGTCCGCCAGGGCGTGTCGGTTATCTAGGCGGCGCTTCAAGGGTGCGTCGACAAGCAAAAGCCCCCGCTTAAAAACGGGGGCTAATTCAGGCTCGGCGCGCGACGCTTAGATAACGTGCACCTGCTGCGCCTGGGGGCCCTTCGCGCCCTCGCCGATTTCAAACTCCACCTGCTGGTTCTCCTCCAGCGTGCGGAAGCCCGAGCCCTGGATCTCGGAGTAGTGGACGAACAGGTCGGCGGAGCCATCGTTCGGGGCGATGAAGCCGTATCCCTTCTCAGCGTTAAACCACTTGACGGTGCCAGTTGCCATTGTCAGTGAGACCTTTCAAAACATGTGATTGATTTGGTTTTCCGTCCACCAGGACTTCGAAAAACCGTTTTCGAAAGACCTGGTGCCCGCGTACACAATCCTCGCGAGCACCTGTTTAAGGGCGCACACAAAATCTGTGACCGTCCACTAGTCTGCCACGAAACGCGACCGCCGGCACGCCTTTGCCCGCGCGGTGGCTAACGTTGGTTGGGTGGCAGACATGACGGCGGGGCACGGATTCGGCGGGGAGCTGCTCGAGGCGCTGCGCCGGCGCTTCCCCAACTCCACGCTCACGCACGTGGAGACGGTGCCGGCGTCCCCCGCCACCTACGGCGAGTGGCCGGCGTGGGTTGAGCCGAGCTTGGAGCGTTTGCTTATCGACGCCTCCATTCAACGCCCCTTCTCCCACCAAGCCGCCTGCGCCGAGCTCGCGTGGGCCGGCACGGACGTGGTGATTGCCACCGGCACGTCTTCCGGCAAGTCGCTCGGCTACCAGCTGCCGGTGCTGTCCGCCCTGGCCGCGGACCCAACCGCCTGCGCCATGTACCTCACGCCCACCAAGGCCCTCGGTTCCGACCAGCTGCACGCCACCGCGGAGATGGTGCGCGGCGCCGAGGGGCTGCGCACCATCTCCGCGGTGGCGTGCAGCTGGTCGGAACCGAGCATGTCCGGGTTGGTGAACACGAAGCGGGTCTGCTCGCGGATGCCGAGGCCCGCCCCGGCATCCGCGAGCAGACCCGCTTCGTGTTCACCAACCCGGACATGCTCCACGCCGGCATCCTGGCCGCCCACCCGCGGTGGGCGCGGCTGCTGCGCCACCTGCGATTTGTGGTGGTGGACGAGTGCCACACCTACCGCGGGGTCTTCGGCGCGAACGTCTCCCTCGTGCTGCGCCGCCTCCTGCGCATCGCCGCCGCCTACGGCGCGCACCCCACCATCGTGTTCGCCTCCGCCACCGCGGCCGACCCCGCCGGCCAGGCGTCGCGGTTGTGCGGGCGCCCAGTCGCCGCGGTCACCGAGGACGGCGCCCCCACCGGCGAGCGCACCATCGCCCTGTGGGAGCCCGGCTTCATCGAGGGCGCGGAGGACGAGCTCGGCGCGCCAGTGCGCTACCCCGCCACCACGGAGGCAGCTGGCATCATGGCCAAGCTGGTGGACGAGGGCGCGCGCACCTTGACGTTCGTGCGCTCGCGCCGCGCCGCCGAGACCGTGGCCATGCGCACCCAGGAGGAGCTGGTGCTGCTGGGCCGGCCCGACTTCGCCCCGCGCATCGCCTCCTACCGAGCCGGCTACCTGGCGGAGGACCGCCGGAGGCTCGAGCGCGCGCTGGACGAGGGTGAGCTGCTCGGCATGGCCACCACCAACGCCCTCGAGCTGGGCATCGACGTGGGCGGCCTAGATGCCGTGGTGATGGCCGGCTTTCCCGGCACGGTAGCCTCCTTTCGCCAGCAGGCTGGGCGCGCGGGGCGGCGCGGCCAGCACGCGATGGTTGTGCTGGTGGGCCGCGACGACCCGATGGACACCTACCTGGTGCACCACCCCGAGGCCCTGTTGGGCCGGCCGGTGGAAAGCAGCGTGTTCAACCCAGCCAACCCCTACATCCTGCGCGGCCACGTCTACTGCGCCGCGGTGGAGCGGCCGTTGAGCCCGGCGGACGTGGAGGCGTTCCGCGCCGCCGAAGTGGTCGACGAGCTCACCCGGGCCGGCTACCTGCGCCGGCGCGGGGACCGCTACTACGCCGTGCCGCGCCTCGAGGGCGAGCTGGCCCCGGAGACTGCGCACTCGTCCGTGTCCCTGCGCGGGGGCTCGGGCCACGAGGTGGCCATCGTGGACGTCACCGACGGGCGCCTCCTCGGCACCGTCGACGCGGCGCGGGCGATGAGCCAGGTGCACGACGGCGCCGTGTACATCCACCAGGGCGAGCACTTCGTAGTGCAAGCCCTCGACCTGGAGGAATACGTGGCGCTGGTGGTGCCCGAGCAGCCGGACTACTCCACCCAGGCCCGCTCGACCACGGACATCACCATCCTCGGCGAGCCGTCTGCGCTGGTGAACCCGTCCCCGGGCCTGTGGGTGGCCAACGTGGATGTGGAGGTGACCGACCGCGTGACCGGGTACGTGGTGCGGCTTGCCGACGGCACCGTGAGCGAGCACATCCCCCTCGACCTGCCCGAACAGCGGCTCACCACCAGGGCGGTGGCGTACACCATCGACCCGCTCGCCCTCGACGCCATGGGCATCACACCGGGCGAGGTACCCGGCGCGCTGCACGCCGCCGAGCACGCCGCCATCGGGCTGCTGCCGCTGTTGGCCACGTGCGACCGCTGGGACATCGGCGGCGTGTCCACCGCCCTGCACCAGGACACGATGCTGCCCACGGTGTTCGTCTACGACGGCCACCCGGGCGGCGCCGGCTTCGCGGACGAGGGCTTCGCCCGCTTCCACGAGTGGATCACGGCGACGTACGAGGCGGTGCGCTCCTGCGAATGCGAAGACGGCTGCCCGTCCTGCGTCCAATCGCCGAAGTGCGGCAACGGCAACCAGCCGCTGGACAAGCACGCCGCCCTGAAGCTGCTCGGCGCACTCGTGACCATGACCGCCGGCTGAGGGGGCGCACCGGCTAGCCCGGGCCGGCCCTGGCGTTGGCGGTGGCCCGCCCGCGAGCCGCGCCCACAACCACGTCGCCCCCGGCCACCTCGCAGCCGTGAAGCTGCGCGCCGTTGAGCTCGGCGGTCCGCGCTGCCGCGGCGCAGGTGTCGGCGCCCGCGTAGTAAGCGGTGGCCCCCGCGACGGCGGCGAGATCCGCCGCCACCCGCGCCCGGTGGCTGTCCGCCACGCCTGCGACCACCGCGGCGACGGCCAGGGCGAGCACCGCCACCGCGGCGATGATGCCGGCGGAGGTCACGGTGGCGGAGCCGTCGTCGCGAAGCAGGCGCTTCACTGGAACTCCACCGGGAAGACGGCGGCGGCGCGCATGGTACCGATAGCGGCGGGTACCGCGGCGGTGGCGGTGACCAGCCCGCCGGATTCCGCGAGCGAGACGCTGCCCCGGGACGGCTCGTAGGCGACCCCGATGGCGGCGGCGCGGGCCGCGGCCCCGGCGATATCCACCGCAGAAACGTAGGCGGCCATGGTGGCGATGCCGGCGACGATCGCCGCGGCGACGCTGACCAGCACGCCGAGCGAGAGGGCCGTTTCGATCGTGGTCATCTACTTGGGCGTGTTGCTCAGCGCGTCGGTGATCACGCCCTCGATGCCGGAGACGACGCCGTTGCCGTTGACCACCATGTAGAGCACGCCTGCCAGGGCCGCGGCGGCCAAAGATCCAAAGGCGTATTCGATGGTGCTCATGCCCTCGTCGCTACGAAGTTTCCTAAGCGTGTTGGCGGTGAAGTCGACGCAGGCGGCGGCGCGGGTGTGAGCGGCCGCGGAGACGGCGAGCAGTTGGTTGTGCATGGCAGGTCCTTTCGGTGAGTGTGTGTGATGTGCGGGGAGTGCTATGGCGCTCAGTGCAGGAGGCTCGCGCCGAGGCTGATCACCACGGGTGCGAGCCCCAGCGCGAAGAACGCCGGGAGGAAGAAGGCGGTGAGCGGGATCGCAATGAGCACGCCCGCCCGCTCCGCCTTGGCGGTGGCGGTGTCGGCGGCTTCCTCGCGCAGGCGTTCCGCAATGCGGTCGCACGATTCAGCGAGGGCGGCCCCCGACGAGTTGGACAGGGTGACAAGGTGGGCCAGGTCGGCTCCGCCCGGCAGGGCGCGGAGTTCGGACCAGGCGCGCTCGGGATCGGCCCCGAGCGCCAGAAGCGCGGCGGTGGTGTGCCACGGGCTGGTGTCGCCGGCATAGGTGTCGGCGACCGCCGCGGCGGCGAGGGCGGGCGGCAGTCCCGCCTGGGCACAGGCAGCGAAGAGCCCGATATCGCCCGCGGCGCGCTCCGCGGCCGCCGCAGGCGCCCCCGGCGGGCCGTCCCGGGGGCGCTTCGGGTCCCGCGCCCCCGCCCCCAGGCGGCGCGACGGGAGCGTCGAGGGGACGGCGAGCGCCGCGGCCGCGAACAGCGAGGCGGTGACGGGGATCATGCGGCGGCCCTCCCGATGATTTGGCTCGAGGCCACCACGCCGGCGCAGACCAGCGCGGTGCCGCCCACGAGCAGCGCCCCGCCGATGCCCGGCGACAGCAGCAGCTGCAGCGGGTGCGCCCCCATCGCCGCGCCCAGGGCGATCCCCGCCAGCGGGAGCAGCGCCAGTACTGCCGCCGTGGTGCGCGGGCCGGCGAGGGCGGCGTGCGTGGCGGCGCGGTGCCGGAGCGTGTGGTCGATCTCGTCGCGGGCGAGGCTGAGCAGGCGCGTCACCGGCACGCCGCGGGAGATCGACAGGGCCCACAACGCCGCCACCCGCGAAAGCTCCGGGGTGGCCAGCTGCTGCGGCGCCACCCCGCGCTGCGCGGCGGCGGTGAACTGCACCACGTCGCGCCGCAGCTCCGGCGGGGCGTCAGCGGGCAGGTGGGCGGCGGCCCGGGACGCGGCGTCGGCGGGCGGGGCACCGGCGCCGAGCGCGGCCGCGAGGGGACCGGGGAATTCCGCGGCCGCCGCCGCCCCCGCGGGTGCGGCGCCGGCGCGGCGGCGCCTGGCCACCGTGTGCACCGCCGGGGCCGCGGCCGCGGGTCCGGCGATGACCACCGCCGCGCGGTCGAGCGCGAACGCCGCGAGCGCCACCGTCGCAACACCCGCCGGGATGGCGGCGGGGCGCACCCGCGGGGAGACGGCGCCGCCGAGCCGGCTGGCGGGGCTCGGCGCGCTGACCGCGAGCGCCCCGGCCGGGAGCATGGCGGCGGGCATCATGCGAGCTCCCCGTAGCCGGGGCCGGGCCCGGTCTCGGCGTCCCACACCACCCGCACCGTGACCGGCTGGCCCTCGAGTACGCCGATCTGCTGGACGCGCCGGGTGCCGTCGACAAGCCGCTTCACCCCCACCACCGCGTCCACGGCCGCCGCCAGCTGGGCGTGCAGGCCGGCGCGGTCGAGCCCGCCCAGCGCGGCGAGGGCCTCCAGGCGCGCGGGCACCTCGTGGATGGAGTTGGCGTGCAAGGTGCCTGCGCCGCCCTCGTGCCCCGTGTTGAGCGCCGCGAGCAGGTCGATCACCTCGGCTCCGCGGATCTCGCCCACCACAATGCGGTCGGGTCGCATGCGCAGGGACTGGCGCACCAGGTCCGCCACGCTGATCTCGCCGGCGCCCTCGGTGTTGGCGGCGCGGGTGGTCAGGTTCACCACGTGCGGGTGGGCGGGTGTGAGCTCGAGCGTGTCCTCGATGGCCACGATGCGCTCCTCCGGTCCAGCCTCGGCGAGCAGCGCGGACAGCAGCGTGGTTTTGCCTGACCCGGTCCCGCCCACCACCAGGAAGCTTTTCCGCCGCCGCACCAGCTCGCGCAGCAGGTCCGCGCGCTCGGTGTCCACCGAGCCGCGCCGGCGCAGATCGTCCAGGCTGGCGGTGGCTGTGCGCAGCACGCGCAGCGAGAGGCAGGTGCCGGGCTTCGCCGTCGGGGCGAGCACCGCGTGGAAGCGCAGCAGGGTGCCGCCGGGGCGGGTGAGGTGGCCGTCGCAGAACGGCCGCGCGTCATCCAACCGCCTGCCTGAGCGCAGCGCGAGGCGGGTGGCCAAACGCCGCACGTCGTTGTCGGTGTCCAGGCCCGCCACCTCCACTCGCTCCAGGCCCCGGCCGCGGTCCACGAACACCTTCCCGGGGCCGTTGACGCAGATGTCGGTCACGTCGCCCGCCGCCAGCAGCGGCTCCAGGGGCCCGACGCCGGTGGTCTCCTCGCGCAGGCGCCGCATCAGCTCGAGCACGTCAACGTCGCTGATCACTACGGCTTCCTCGCGGATCAGCTCCGCTAGGCGCTCGGGTGTGGGGGTGTCCGGCTCGTCCGCCAAGCGCCGCTGCACCCGCTCAAGTACCTCGTGGTTTGCGCCCATCAGCCCATGACCTCCGCGAGGATGGCGTCGCTGGGCCGCGCGAGCTGGCGGGGTAGGTGCCGCGGCAGCCCCCCGCGCTCCACGCTGCGGGTCAGCCCGCGCGCGCTGCCCACGCGGGTAAGCACGCGCGAGCCGGTGATGCGCTCGAGCTCGCCCGTCTCGAGCGCCTGCCAACCGGAGTCGCGCACCACCAGCGCGTGCGGCACGCCGGCCGCAGCAAGTTCCGCCACGATGCGCGCTGCCGCCGCGGCCGGCCGCAGCTGCGGGGTGAGCACCACGCAGGCGAGATCGCAGCGGCGCGGGACGAGCTCCACGGGCGCGTCCAGCACCGTGAGCCCCGCCGATCCGACCGTGCCCACCACGGCCTCCACGTCGCGCGCGCCAACCCGGTACGGGTCCGCGACCGTGGTGCGCGGATACGTCAGCACCGCAACCCCGTCCGCGGTTGCCGGCAGCGCGCGCCGCACGTCCGCGCGCGCTACCACGCCATCGCCGAGCTCGATCTCGCCCCACCTCGCGCCGGGCTCGTTCTCGATGCCCAGCAGCAGGTCGAGGCCTCCCGAGCACCGGTGCGCGTCAACCAGCGTCGGCTCGTGCCCGCCCGCGCGTTTGCTTATCGACGCCCCCAAGGTGGACACGCCCACCCCACCCGCGGCGCCAACCAGCGCCACCACACGCCCGGTGTCCGGCTGCGCCCCGGCGGGCTGGCGGCCCCCGGGGCCCGCCCCCCCGGGGGCCGCCGGGCACCCGGCGCGGGGGGGCGGCGGGTCCGGCCCCTATAAACCTCCGACGGCGGCCACCGTCCTAAAAATCCTACTCTACTGGAGGTGTAATCAGAATGGAACCACGTGGGGCGAGAGCACGAGCAATAGGAGCACGACCAGCACCATCAAGACACGCGAGATAGTCGGCAGCGTGAGATGTGGCGAGGAGGAACGTGTTTGGTGAGGGGGCGGTGGCAAAGGGGGCGTCGACAAGCACAGCGAACGCCCCGGGCCGCGCGCGGGCGAGCTCGGCGGAATCGGCCGCGCACAGGACTGGTCTGCCGCAGGCTGCAGCGATGTGGAGGGCCTCGGGGTGCAGCGCCGGGTCATCGACGGCGACGACGATGGGGGCGACGCGGCCCCGCTGGCTATTCGTTAGTTGCATCTGCGGCATGAACGCAGCATGGATCGTCGAAACGAACAGCGCAAGACCCCCGCCCTGTTCTGTGGATAACGTGGGGCCGCGGACCGGTTCGCGCCCCGGAACCTGTGGATAACTAGCACCTTATTGGCACAGGATTTTCAACAAGCCGGTTGACGGGAGGTCTACACTGCCCCCTATGGCGACCACGGCGGCAGCGTTTTTCGATCTGGACAAGACGATCATTGCCACGTCCTCCGCCTTCGCCTTCGGCAAAGAGTTCCTCAACAGCGGGATGATCACCCGCCAGGAGGCTCTGGAAATCTCCCTGGCCAAGGCCAGCTACATGTGGCTGGGCCAGTCGAGCGAGAAGATGGACTCCACCCGCGACGCCCTCGCGCAGATGGCGGCGGGCTGGCGGGTCGAGGACATCCAGAAAATCACCACCGAGACCATGCGCACCGTGGTCACCCCCGCCATCTACGCCGAGGCGCGCGAGCTCATCCGCAGCCACCACGAGGCTGGCCGGGAAGTCATCATCATCTCCGCTTCCGCCTCCATCCTGGTGGAGCCCATCGCGCGCGAGCTGGGCGTGGACACGGTGGTAGCCACCGAGCTGGAGGTCGAGGACGGCGCGCTGACCGGCCGCGTGACCCGCTACCTCAAGGGCGAGGCGAAGGCCGACGCGGTGCGCCGCTTCGCCGCCGAGCGCGGCTATGACTTGGAGGACAGCTACGCCTACTCCGACTCCGCCACGGACATCCCGATGCTCGCCCTGGTAGGCCACCCCGTGGCCGTGAACCCGGACCGCGCGCTGAAGAAGCACGCGATGCACAGCGGCTGGGGCGTGCTCAGCTTCAAAAACCCGGAGCCGCTCATCGCCGTCCCCAACGCGCGCGAGGTGGGCATCGGCGCCGGCATCCTCGCCGCGGTGGGCGCCGCCCTCGCCGCCGGCTTCGCCGTGACGAAGGCGCTGCGAAATACTAAGGAGAGCGCTTAGCCGGGTATTGGGCCGGGTATTGGGCGCAGAGACCGGTTTATGGCTAGTGTGGTGTGGGATAACGCACACGCAGGAAGGTACGAAACAGTGAGCAACAAAGGTCTCTACACCAGCGGTTCCACGGCAGTCTCCGCCAAGGTGGATTCCATCCCGCTGCATGACGCCGGTGTGACCCAGCCGGGCCACGATTCCATCGGCACCCTCATTTCCAACGCCACCGAGCAGGTGTCCACCCTCGTGCGCGGCGAGATCGAGCTGGCCAAGGCCGAGGTTGTTCGCGAGGTAAAGAAGGGCGCCATCGGCAGCGGCCTCTTCGGCGCGGCCGGCGCCATCGCCCTGTTCGCCTCCTTCTTCCTCTTCATCGACCTAGCGGAGATGTTCGCGTCCTGGATGCACCGCGGCTGGGCCTTCCTGCTGGTCTTCCTCATCATGCTGCTGGTCTCCGGCCTGCTCGCTTTCATCGGCTTCCGCAAGCTGCGCAAGATGCAGGCCCCGAAGCGCACCATCGAGTCCGTCAACGAGCTGCGCAACCTGGTGCCGGGCCAGGCGCAGGAGAACCTGCGCAAGGATGAGAGCGGCCTCTACACCACCGCGCCGGTCTCCGCGCCGGCCAACGCAACCCGCCCCACCGGCGGCTCCACGGCGGTCACGAACCGCTAAGCGCCCGGCAGATGGGCCACACGGTGCGTCGCAACCCGCCGAGCGTGGTGGAGCTCGAGGGCGACTTCACGCACCGCATGCTGCACACCCGTGGCATCCGCCTCCACGTGGCGGAGGCCGGTGACCCGTCGAACCCGCTGCTGCTCCTCGTACACGGCGCGCTCGGCGGGTGGTTCGATTTCAAGGACGTGATCGCGCCCCTGGCGGAGCTGGGGTACCACGTGGCGGCGCTGGACCTGCGCGGCTACGGCATGTCGGACAAGCCCGCGCCGCGCGCGGGGGACGTCACGCACATTCTGGCGGGGGACATCGCGGGGGCGGTGCGCACCATGGGCCACCGCGAGGCCCGCATCATCGGCGCTGACACGGGCGCAGTGCTCGCGGACGCCGCCCAGCTGCGCTACCCGGACCTTGTGCGGTCGGTGGCGGCGCTGCCGCTGTCCCGCGGCGCGGCGGCCGCCGCGGGCAGGCTACCGTCCCGGGCCCTGCGCGCCAGCGGCCGGGTCCTCGACGCGGTGCTGCGCGCCAACCTGCGCGCCGACACCACCGACGCGTTCCACGGCACGGAGCGCTTCGAGGAGGCGCTGCGGCTGCGGAGCCAGGCCGCTCGCATCGACCACGCGCTGCCCCACATCGCCGCGGTCTCCCGCCTGCGGCCGCTGCGGTGGCGCGGCGCCCGGACAGCCGGGGCGCACCCCTCACCCTTCGGGCCGGGTAGGTTGCCGCAGGTGGAGGACCCGGCGGCGTTCGTGGGGGGCGTCGAAAAGCAACTGCTCTAACCCACGCAGGCTTGCGTGGCGGCCGGCGCCCGCAACGTACCCACATCCCCGACGCGGTCCGCGATCTGCGCGGCGGTGAGCGCGTAGCCGGTGTCGGTGGCGTCCATCGAGGCACCGAAGATCATGCCCGCCACCTCGCCGCCCGGCGTGAGCAGGGGCCCGCCCGAGTTGCCCTGGCGGATGTTGCCGCGGATGGTGTAGGCCTCGCGCTCCACGCGGCCCTGGGCGTAGATGTCCGGGCCGGAGATGTGCAGGCGGCCGCGGATGCGCGCCGGGGCCGCCTCGAACGGGCCCGAAAGCGGAAAGCCCATCACCACGGCGTCGTCACCGGTGGCCAGCTCGTGCTCCGCCCACGCGAGCGGAGCGATGCCCAGGCGGTCGGCGCGCAGCACGGCGATGTCCACGTCCGGGTCGTAGAGCACCACGTCCGCGGACTTCACGCCCACCACGGTGTCTAGCGAGACCGCGTCGGTGCCGGCCACCACGTGGGCGTTGGTGAGCACGTAATTGTCCTCGATGACAAAGCCCGTGCCGGTCAGGCGCCGCTGGCAGGAGCCCGCGTCGCCCATCACCTGCACCACCGCGGGGCGCACACGCGCCACCACGTCCGCGTCCAGCGCCGCCGCGTCGGGGGCGTCCACGTGGGCGCCGCGCGGCGCGTTGAACGGGGAGACGAGCGGGGGCATGCCCGACTCGTCCAGCAGCGCGGCCAGGCGGGCGGGCAGGGTGGCCAGGACGTCCGGCGCGGCGGCATCGATGGCGGCGAGCACCCGGGAGTTGCGCAGTGCCTGTCCCGGCTCCCCGGGCAGCGACGCCGCCAACGGGATGGAGATGAACCACAGCACCAACGCCGCGGCCAGGGCCTGGAACACGGCGCCCAGCACGGAGTCCACCACCCGGGCGAAGCGGCGCCGCACCCCGGCGCGCAGCTGCGAGCCCGCGGCCGCGCCGCCGATGTTGCCCAGCGCCACAAAGCCCACCACCACGGCTGTGAGGATCACCACCCGCCAGGGCGCGGACTCGGACAAGCCGGTAACCGCGGGCGCGAGCGCGAGGCCCACCACCAGCCCGGCGAGCACGCCGACGGCGGACAGCACCGCGGCCAGCGCCCCCTGGCGCCAGCCCGCGTAAACGGAGAGCAGGATCAGCGCGGCGAGGACGGCGTCAAGGGCGAGCTGCACGCGTGCCACCTCCTCGCCGTACCGATGTTCCGGCTCATGCTACCCGTGGCGCTCGTTGTTGCGGGAACGCGCGAGGGAATCGGCGAGGTCGTGCACGGGGGCGTCGACAAGCAATGCCCAGCCCCCAAGCTCGAGGAGCACCGCAAGGAGCACGCCGGTGAAACCCCAGATGAGGTAGCCGCCAGCCCAGAACGCGGGCCCGGTCCAGCCGCGCCAACGCACGCTGAGCCGGTTGGCGGGGGCTGCGAGGTCTGCCACCGGCACGAAGAACACGTCGTCCGTCTCGTCCTCGCTCGCGGGGTGGACGGGGCCCGGGTCCGACGCGTACGCCACCACCGGGCGCACGCGGCGCGCGGACCCGCCGGTGGTCACGGCGTCCAGCACCGCCAGCGGCACGACCCGGCCGCGCTCTAGCCCTGTCTCCTCGGTTGCCTCGCGCAGGGCGGCGTCCACGGGCCCGGCATCGCCCGGGTCGATGCGGCCGCCAGGAAACGCCATCTGCCCCGAGTGGCTGCGCATGTCGGGGTGGCGGTGGGTGACCAGCACTGCGGCGTCAGCCGGCAGCTCACGCGCGTGCGGGTCGCCGGTGAAAAAGATGAGCACGGCGGCCTCGTCGCGCGAGGCGCTCCTGGGCAGGCGCCCGTTCAGCATCCGGCGCACGCGCGCCGCGCCGCCCGGGCTCACCGCGTCACCCTCCAGCGCCCCGAGCAGCGGCCGCATCCACGCCGGCGCCGCCGCCGGGCGCAGCGCCACGTCCTGCGCGCTCTCCACCTACAGCACCCCCGCCACAGCAGTTTCGAGCTCGCTTGCCGACGCAAACGGCCTCGCGAACACCCCAACCTGCTCGCCGCCGCGGTACACCAACAGAATCGGCACCACGCCGGGAAGGCCGAGCTGGCCCGCGAAGGCGCCGTGAGAGTCCTGGTAGCTAGGCAGGCGCACGCCGAGGTCATTGAGCAGCGCCACTCCGGCCGCGGCGTTGGCGTCCGCGTGCACGCCCACCACCTGCACGTCCGGGTGGGCGTCGGCGTAGGCCTGCAGCAGCGGCAGCTCCTCGCGGCACGGCACGCACCACCAGGCCCACAGGCTCACCAGCGTCACGCCCGCTCCACCCGCAGCGCCCTCAGCACCGGTTTCCCCGCCCAAGCACGGCAGCTCCACGCCGCCCACGCCTGCGCCGGGGCAGTCGGGCCGCAGCTCGGCGCCGGGAATCTCGGCCGCGCTCGAGGCGGCGCTCGAGGCCGCGCTCGAGGCAGCGCTCGGGTCCACACCCTCAGCGCCGCTCCCCGCGCCCGCGCCGCCGCCGCGCAACAGCACCACCGCCCCGGCGATCACCGCCGCGGTCAGCAGCACCGCCGCCGCGACCCCGGCGATTGCCATCCGCTTCGATTTCCTGTCCACCTACGCCTCAGCCCCGTCCTGCGCCGCCGCGCCGCCGAGCCCGACCATGTCCAGGATGTGCCCGCGCTCCGGCCCCGTGACCAGCTTGGCCGCCTCCTCGGGCTCCGCCGGCCCCACCAGCCCGAAGCTGGGGCAGTCCCACGCGATCGGGCAGGCCCCGCACGCCGCCTTGCGCGCGTGGCAGACGCGACGGCCGTGGAAGATGATGCGATGGGAGAACATCGTCCATTCCCGCTTCTCTATCAGCTCGCCCACCGCCCGCTCAATTTTCACCGGGTCGGTCTCCTGCGTCAGCCCGAGGCGCTTGCTCAGCCGTTGGAAGTGCGTGTCCACGGTGAGCCCCGGCAGGCCGAAGGCGTTGCCGCGCACCACGTGCGCTGTCTTGCGGCCGACGCCGGGCAGCTTCACCAGCGCGTCGATCTCCACGGGCACCTCGCCGCCGTGGTCGGCCACCAGCGCCTGGCCCAGCCCGATGAGGTTGCCGGCCTTGGAGCGGAAGAAGCCGGTGGAGCGGATGATCTCCTCCACCTCCGCCTGGTTGGCCGACGCGTACGCCTGCGCCGAGGGGTACGCGGCAAATAACGCCGGGGTAACCATGTTCACCCGCGCGTCGGTTGTCTGCGCGGAAAGCACCGTAGCCACCAGGAGCTCCAGCGGGTTTGAAAAGTCGAGCTCAGCGTGCGCGTTTGGGTAGGTCTGCGCCAGCGTGCGGTTCACGCGCCGCGCCCGCCGCACGAGCCCTAACCGCGTCTCCGTGCCCTTCGCCGCCGGGTGCGCGCCGGGCCGCCGGTGGGAGCTTTTGCTTGTCGACGTCATACGGGACATGCTAGCCACCCGTTTCCTTCCCGCTTCGGCCCCGTGACCGCTACCATGGTTGGTATGACGTTTCTGCTCGCGATCCTCGCGCCCCTCGGCCTCGGCCTGTTCACCGTAGCGATGGAGCGCATGGAGCGGTCCGTGGTGGGCCCCGTGTTGGGTTCTGTGGTGGGCCCTGCTGCCGGTTCAGCGGTGGGCTCGGCTGTGGGCGGCGGGGCGTCGGCGTAGCAGCAGCGGGACAACCACGCGCCTGCAGCGGTGATGGTAGTCTCACGGGGGAAAGCGCGGGTGTGACAAACCCGCAAACACTCCCCCGGAGTGAGCGTTACCACGCGTAGGGCCGCGGCTGGGACATTCGCATCCGGCGCTGAGCCGGGAGATTCGAGGAGGTTTTATGGACGGCGTGCAGCAGACCCTTGCCCGAGCGGGCATTTTCCAGGGGGTCGATCCCGATGCAGTGTCCGAGTTGATCCAGGACATGGAGACGGTCACGTTCCCACGCGGAACCACGATCTTCGACGAGGGCGAGCCGGGTGACCGCCTCTACATCATCGTCGACGGCAAGGTGAAGCTCGCCCGCCACGCGCCGGACGGACGCGAGAACCTCCTGTCCGTGATGGGCCCGTCCGACATGTTCGGCGAGCTGTCCATCTTCGACCCGGGCCCGCGCACCTCCTCGGCCGTCTGCGTCACCGAGGTCACAGCCGCCACCATGGACTCCACCCTGCTCAAGCAGTGGATTGACCAGCATCCGGAGATCTCCCAGCAGCTCCTGCGCGTCCTCGCCCGCCGCCTGCGCCGCACCAACGCGTCCCTGGCGGACCTCATCTTCACCGATGTCCCCGGCCGCGTGGCCAAAACACTGCTGCAGTTGGCCAACCGCTTCGGCACCCAGGAGGGCGGCGCCCTGCGCGTGAACCACGACCTCACCCAGGAGGAGATCGCCCAGCTGGTGGGCGCGTCCCGCGAGACCGTGAACAAGGCGCTGGCCACCTTTGCCCACCGCGGATGGATCCGCCTGGAGGGCAAGAGCGTGCTCATCGTGGACACCGAGCACCTGGCCCGCCGCGCGCGCTAGGCGGAAGCGGCACACCAAAAACGCCGGCGGCGGGGAGTTCCCCGCCGCCGGCGCTGCCGTAGGCTCCTAGCCCTGGTTCTGCAGGTAGCGCAGCGCCACGCGGGTGGACTGTTCAGCGGCGCCGCGCAGCACCGGGTCCACGTCGTCGTAGATCGCGTCGACCAGGGTGTTGATGTCCGCGTCCTGGCCGTGGGTGGCCAGCGCCTCGCGGATCTGGTCCAGGCGCTGGTTGCGGCGGTCGATGTACTTGCGCGCGTACGCCGAAAGGTCTTCGCCCTCCGGGCCGTGGCCCGGCAGCAACATCACGCCTCGGCCGTCCTCCTCGAGCTTCGCCAGCGTCTCCAGGTAGGCGCCCACGTCACCGTCCGTCTCGGAGATCATGGTGGTGTGGCGGCCCGCGATGGTGTCGCCAGTGATGATGCCCTCCAGCTCGCTCTCCCCCGGCTGGCCGGAGTAGACGTAAAAGGACACCGAGTCAGCGGTGTGGCCCGGCGTGTGCACCACCTTCAGCGTCGGGGTAACGCCATCGACGCTGATCAGCTCACCGCTCACAAGCGGCTCAGCCCCGCTGCAGTACTGGGGGTCGAAGGCGCGCACCGGCGCGCCCGTGAGCTGGCGGAAGCGCTCTGCGCCGTCAGCATGGTCGTGGTGGCGGTGGGTGAGCAGGATCAGCGCCACTTTTTCAGCCTTGGACTGCAGCACGTTGAGGTGGCCCTCATCCTCCGGTCCCGGATCCACGACGATGCTGTACTCGTCCTCCGGATCCCGGATCACCCAGGAGTTCGTCCCCTCAAGCGCCGCGTAGCTCGGGTTGGGCGCCAGGACGACAGCGGCGGATGCCGTCACCGGGCGCAGTTGACTGTAGGCGGGGTGTTTCATACCCCCTACCCTACCGCGTTGGCCGGCTGCCCAGCCCCCGATGTGAGCTCCACTACCAGCTCGATCTCCACAGGGCTGTCCAGCGGGAGCACCGCCACGCCCACGGCGGAGCGAGCGTGGCGCCCGGCCTCGCCGAAGATCTCCCCGATCAGCTCGGATGCGCCGTTCACCACGGCGGGCTGGCCGGTGAAAGATGCGTCGGAAGCCACAAAGCCCACAACCTTCAGCACGCGGGCCACGTTGTCAATGCCCACCAGATCATCCACCGCGGCAATTGCGTTGAGCGCCGCGGTGCGGGCGAGGCGCTGCGCGTCCTCGGCGGACACCTCGGCGCCCACCTTGCCGGTGGCGGGCAGCGCGCCGTCGACGAACGGCAGCTGGCCGGATGTCCACACCTGGTCACCGGCGCGAACTGCCGGCACGTAGGCGGCAACCGGGGCGGCCACCGGCGGCAGCTCGATCCCCAGCTGGCCCAGTTTCGCGGACCACTGGCCGCCGTGCTGCTCCGCCACGGCCTACTCGGCCTCGCGCTTGAGGTACGCGACCACGTTGTCCGGGTTCGGGCCCGGGGTCACGGTGACCAGCTCCCAGCCGTCCTCGCCCCAGGTGTCGAGGATCTGCTTGGTTGCGTGGGTGAGCAGCGGAACGGTGGCGTATTCCCATTTCTTCATGGGCACCACCCTACCGCGGCGCGCGCCACCGGCGGCGGG
This sequence comes from Corynebacterium bouchesdurhonense, assembly GCF_900078305.2. GTDB lineage: Bacteria > Actinomycetota > Actinomycetes > Mycobacteriales > Mycobacteriaceae > Corynebacterium > Corynebacterium bouchesdurhonense. Next base: position 697,654 of record NZ_LT546028.1, on the reverse strand, counting down.
GTTATGCGGCGTTAGAGGCCCTCGATCTCGTTGCCGGCGGAGAGGTACGCGGCCCAGTCGGTCACGTCCGGGTTCTTGCGCAGCACCGCGCGGCGCTGGCGCTCGGTGAGCCCGCCCCACACACCGAACTCCACCTTGTTATCCAGCGCATCGGCGCAGCACTCGATCTGCACCGGGCAGCGGCGGCACACCACGGCGGCCTTGCGCTGCTCGGCACCGCGAACGAAGAGGGCGTCCGGGTCGCCGGTGCGGCAGCTTGCCCTGGTCACCCAGTCACCGCGGTCAAATACAAGGGTGCCGGAGGAGTTGCACTTGCGGGCGGTCGACGGGGTTTCTGCGGGGGTTGGTCGTCCAAGCGTAGTGGTCATGGTGTGCCTCTTTTCCGGATCACGTTGCACTTGTAAGTGTATTCACAGCCTCCCATTACTGTCGAATGGATCACAAATTCAGGGGAGTTTTCGATTCACCCACCACGGGCAGATCCTTTACTGTAAGGGGGTGTCTGCCCTACGTTCCCTCGGGAAATTGCTGCTCGCGCTGCTGGCCGCCGCGCTCGCTATCACGCTGTGTATCGCCCCCCTCGCGGGGCTGGGGGGCTACGCGGTCGCCCGCACGGACGAGACGATGCAGTCCAACCTCTCGGACATGTCCGGGGGCGACGTACCCGGCGTAACCACCATCACCGACGTGAACGGCACGCCCATGGCGCGGATCTTCAGCCAGCGCCGCTACGAGGTGGAGAGCAACCAGATTTCGGAGCACGTCAAGCACGCGCTCGTCTCCACCGAGGACCGCCGCTTCTACGAGCACGAGGGCGTGGACATGCAGGGCTTCGCCCGCGCGATGGTCACCAACGTGTTGGCCGGCGGCGTGGAGCAGGGCGCGTCCACCATCAACCAGCAGTACGTGAAGAACTACCTGTGGCTCATCGACGCGGAGAATGACGAGGAGGCCCAGGCGGCCACCGAGCAGTCCATCCCCCGCAAGCTGCGGGAGATGCGCATGGCCTCGGACCTGGACAAGACGCTGGACAAGGACCAGATCCTCACCCGCTACCTCAACCTGGTCAGCTTTGGTAACCACGCCTTCGGCATCGAGGCCGCCGCGCGCACCTACTTTGACAAGCCGGCCGCCAACCTCGACCCGGCGCAGGCGGCGCTGCTGGTGGGCCTGCTGCAGTCCGTGGAGTGGCTCAACCCCTACACCAACCCGGAGGGCGCGACGCAGCGCCGCAACACGGTGCTCAACAACATGGCGGCGGAGGGCTACCTCCCGCAGGAGGAGGCGGACCGCTACGCGGGCGCGCCGCTGGGCGTGCTGGAGAAGCCGAACCTGCTGCCCCAGGGCTGCATCACGGCGGGCGATAACGGCTTCTTCTGCGACTACGTGCTGCGCTACCTGGCGGACAAGGGCCTGAGCCAAGAGGACATCAAGCACGGTTCCTACACCATCACCACCACCCTGGACCCGGATGTGCAGGCCTCCACCATCGCGGCCGTGCGCAGCTTCGTGGCGCCCACCACCCCCGGCGTGGCGCAGGTGCTCAACGTGATCCAGCCCGGCGAGGACACCCGCCCGATCACGGCCATGGCCTCCTCGCGCTACTACGGGCTGGACCTGGACCAGAGCCAGACCATCCTGCCCCAGCCGGCGTCCGTGGTGGGCAACGGTGCGGGCTCCGTGTTCAAGGTGTTCACCGCGGCGGCCGCGCTCGAGCAGGGCTACGGCCTAGACACCATGCTGGAGGTGCCCACCCGCTCGGTGGTCTACGGCATGGGTAAGGGCGGCGCCGAGAACTGCCCGCCGGACGCGTACTGCGTGGAAAACGCCGGCGTGTACGCCCCGCGCATGACGCTGCGCGATGCCCTGGCGCAGTCCCCCAACACCACCTTCATCGAGCTGATCCAGCAGGTGGGGGTGTCCTACACCGTGGACTTGGCGGTGCGCCCGGGGCTTCGCTCCTACCTGGACGAGAACAGCTTCGGCGACGGCCGCTCCATCGCCACCGCGGCGAAGGAGGAGAACATGGGCGCCTTTACCCTCGGGCCCCTCGCCGTGAACGACCTGGAGCTGTCCAACGTGGGCGCTACCCTGGCCTCCGGCGGCCGGTGGTGCGAGCCCACGCCCATCGTCAGCGTCAAGGACAAGCACGGCCAGGAGGTCTACCTCAAGCGCCCCGCGTGCGAGCAGGCCATAGACCCGGAGATCGCCGCCGCACTTGCCAACGGCATGGCGCAGGACGCGGTCAACGGCACCGCGGCCAAGGCAGCCGGCGCGGCCGGGTGGACTGCCCCGGTGGCGGCCAAGACGGGCACCACTGAATCCCACCAGTCCACCGCGTTCCTCGGCTTCACCCGCGGCATGTCGGCGGCGTCCTACATCTTCAACGACGGCACCCAGCAGGCCCCGCTGTGTTCCGCCCCCGTGCGCCAGTGCCCGCAGGGCAACCTCTACGGCGGCGACGAGGCCGCCTCCACCTGGTTCCAGGCCGCCCTGAACGTGCCCGGCGCGGCGTACACGGGTCTGCCGCCCTCGACGTACGAGTACAACCGCGGCACCCGGCGCGGCGTGCTGGATGAGACGATCGGCATGAACCAGTGGTCCGCCAAGTCCTCGCTCGAGGCGCAGGGCTTCACCGTCACCGTGGTCACCGTCTACGGCGCGGGCTCCCCGGCCGGCACGGTGGTCTCGGCGGTTCCGAGCGACCCGAACCTTTCGCGCGGCTCGGTGATCACGCTGAACATTTCCGACGGCACCGGCACCGCCGCCCCCACCACCGCGGGCACCGCGACGGGCACTGCCACGGCCCCGTCTCCTTTACACAACTCACCCCGGCCGCCGACCTACGCCGTGTGCGCTCGGTGGGCGCCCGGCCCGGGACGTCCGCCGGCGGCGTCAGGGGTGTAAAAGAGACGGGCCGCCCCCACCACGCCGGTTGACTTGCGCGAAATCGGCCGCCAGTTCGGGGACATGGCGGACGGCCTCTCCGGCCTGCTGAACTAGCCGCTACCAGCTGCTACCAGCCGGAGCTCGCCGCTACTGTCCCAGGCGCGCCTTCACGGCCGCGGAGAGGCGCTTGCCGTCGGCGCGGCCATCGGCGCGGGCGGTGACCTCCTTCATCACGGCGCCCATCTGCGCCATGGATGAGGCGTTGAGGTCGGCTACGGTTGCGTCGACAAGCGAAGCAAGCTCCTCGTCCGTGAGCTGCGTGGGCTGGTACCCCTCGAGGATCCCGGCCTCGGTGAGCTCCTGCGAGGCGAGGTCCTCGCGCCCGTTGCTCTGGTAGATCTCGGCGGACTCGCGGCGCTTCTTGATCTCGCGGGCGATGATCTTCTGAATCTCCGCGTCGTCCACCTCGTGCTTGGTGCCCTCGGTCTCGGCGGTCTGGATCGCGGCCAGCAGCATGCGGATGGTGCCGGTGCGCTCCTTCTCCTTCGCCTTCATGGCTTCCTTCAGGTCCGCGCGGATTTTGTCCTTCAATTCACTCATGGCACCCAGCGTATACAGTTAGCCAAATGAAGTTGCGCACGCTGTTTGGGGCCTTTTGCTTGTCGACGCTCACCTGGGCCAACCTCCAAACCCGCAACTTCCACCTCCAGGAGTACGAGCTGCCGCTGCTGCAGCCCGGCACCCTGCGGCGCGCGAAGACGGGCAAGCGCAGCTTCGACATCCTGCACGTGAGCGACCTGCACATGATCCCGGGGCAGCGTCGCAAGGTGGAGTTCGTCTCCTCCCTCGACGCGCTCGATCCCGACCTGGTGATCAACACCGGGGATAACCTCTCCGACGAGCAGGCGGTGCCGTGGGCGCTCGACGCGCTCGGGCCATTGCTCGACCGCCCCGGCGCCTTCGTCTTCGGCACCAACGACTACTGGGCGCCGCGGCCCGTCAACCCACTGAAGTACCTCACCGGCACCAAGCGCGAGCCGAGCTACGTGGACTTGCCCTGGCAGGGCATGCGCGCCGCCTTCATCGAGCGCGGCTGGCGAGACGCCACGCACCAGCGCCTGGAGTTCAAGGCCTCCGGCGTGCGCCTCGCCCTGGCGGGCGTGGACGACCCGCACCACCAGCTTGACGAGTACGCGCAGGTAGCCGGCGCGCCAAACCGGGACGCGGACCTGTCCATCGCCCTGCTCCACGCCCCGTACCGGCGGGTGCTCGACGCCTTCGAAGCCGACGGCTACCAGCTGGCGCTCGCCGGCCACACCCACGGCGGGCAGATCCGCCTCCCCGGCGGAAAGGCGATTGTGACCAACGCGGACATTGACCGCCGGCGCGCCTCCGGCCTCCACCGCTACGGCCGGATGTGGATGGAGGTCTCCCAGGGCCTGGGCCAGTCCAAGTACGCGCCCGTGCGCCTCTTCTGCCCGCCCGCCGCGACGCTGCTGCGCGTCACCGAGCGCGCCGAGTAGCGCGGGTAGGGTCCGCGTTGAGCCCGCTCACCTGCCGTTTTGGCGCGGCTGCCCCGCGGGGGTAGGCTGTTTCGAGTACCGAGGGCGATCGCCCAAGGCACAGCCGGGATATGGCGCAGCTTGGTAGCGCGCTTCGTTCGGGACGAAGAGGTCGCAGGTTCAAATCCTGTTATCCCGACCAACACACCCGCCAGTGGCACCGCCGCTGGCGGGTTTCGCGTTGGGCGGTCCCGCTGGCCGGCGGGCCGCGGGGCTAGGAGCGGGGTTGGATCTCGCTCTCCACGACCCACTTGTGGCGCTTCATCTGCATGTCCGGGTCATCGATGTCCACCATGTAGACGGTCTCGTCGGTGGAGGAGGCGATGGTGGCCTCGGCGCCCTCCATGCCCTGCATGTGGTCGGCGAGGACCTGCTTCACGGTGCCGTCGGCAAGCCGCTGCGTCCCAGCGTCCCGAAGCTCCTCCTGCACCACCCACTTGTGGTCCAGCACCGGCGCGCCGCCCGTGGTGGGCGTGTAGTCGATGGCGTACGCGATGGTGTCGTACGCGCCGGAGATGGTGGCGTTTGCGCCGTCCATGCCGGGCATGTGGTCGGCGGTGAGCGTCACCTCGGTACCCACCGGGTACTTCGGGCTCGCGGCCTCGGCGATGCCGGCGGGGGCGGGGCCGCCGTCCGCGGGGTGGTCGTGGCCCGCGTGGCCCCCGTGGTCCCCGTGGTCGTGTGCGGCGGCCTCGCTGGACATGGTCACGGTCTCCGTCTCATCAGCGGACTCGGAGTTGGAGCAGGCGGCGGCGCCGGCCAGGGCGAAGGCGGCGGCGCCAACCGCGGCGGTGAACTTGCGCGAAACAGGAAACGAAAGAAATGTAGCCATGCCGGCCACTGTACGCCGGCGCCCAAAGCCAGCCGCCCCCCAAAAGCCGGAACGCACCCTGTGCGGCTGGGGGCTGCACAGGGTGCGTCGACAAGCAGGCGCGAAGCAGGTGCGAAAACTAGCGCTTGCTCGAACCCGCGATGGGGCCGAGGAGCGCATCCACCTGGAACGGGAAGATCAGCGCGATGAGGCTGAACAGGCTGACCAGCCCGGTCAGGCCCGCGAGGATCCAGAGGATGATGCTGGAGGCGGAGGAACCGGTGGCCTGCGCCGGCTGCTCCTTCTCCCACTTGGTGCCCAGGTCAACGGCGCCGTTGGTGTTCAGGGCGTCGATGCCGAGCGCGTTGTTCACGGCGAAGAAGATGTCGGTCTGGTCGATCTGGCCGGTGATGTTCGCAGCACCCGGGCCGGAGGCGGCGACGCGCAGCTGGGCACCGGTGTGCTCCTGGCCGCCGAGGGCGTCCTTGTCCTGGTTGGTCTTGGAGGTGGCGAAGTTCACCGTCATGTCGGAGCCGTCGGCGGTGGTCAGCTTGGTGGTGCGGCCGGCGGTCGCCGCGTCGTTGTAGGTGATCTGCGCGGTGTGGGCGTGGTCCGCGGTGGCGATGATCAGGGTCTCCTCGCCGGTTTCCTTCACCCACTGCTGCACGGCCTGCACGGCCTCGTCCAGCTGGCCAACCTCGCCGATCAGGCCGCAGGCGTCCGCCTGGTGGTCGGCCTTGTCCGGGGAGGCGGACTCGACCTGGAGCAGGAAGCCCTTGTCATTCTGCAGCAGCTCGAGCGCCTTGGTGGTCATGGCTGCCAGGCGCGGGGTCTCGGCGGTGAACTCGGGGTTGGCCTCGCAGGTGGCTGTGGCTTTTTCAGCGTCGGTGGTCGGGATGGTCTGGTTCAGCACGCGCGGCATGTTGCCCTCGGAGAACAAGCCCAGCACCGGTTTGTCGGCGCTCGCCTCGGTGATGCCGTTCAGCTCGGACGCGGTGGTGACAACCTGGTAGTTGTTGTCTTTCGCGTTCTCCAGCACGGACTTGCCGGCGGTCCAGGTGGTCTGATCCCAGTTGCCGCCCTTGACCACCTCGGCGTCGAAGTACTTGCGGCCGCCGCCCAGGGTCACGTCGGCGCGCAGGTCTACCAACTGCTCGGAGATGGAGCCGAGGCCGCCGTTCTCGCGGGCGTCCTCCGCGCCGACCACCTTCTTGTCGCCGGACGGCGCGTAGTAGGAGCGCTTCTGGGAGTGCACGGCAAACGCGGCCGGGGTGGCATCCTGGATCTCGGCGGTGGTGACGTTGCCGATCTTCATGCCGTTGGCCTTGGCCAGCTCACCCATGGTGGGCACCGGCTTACCGGCGTTGTCCACGCCGAGGGCGCCGTTGTACGTCTTCACACCGGAGTTCCAGCCGGTGCCGGACGCCGCGGAGTCGGTGACGTAGTTGGGCAGGCCGGTCTCCTTATCCAGCGCCCAGGTGGTCTGGTAGCCGGTGTAGTCCAGGTTGTCCAGGCCCTCGAAGCGGCCGGCGGAGCCCTTGAGGTAGTTGCGGGCGGCGGTGATCTCGGAGTCGCCGGTGCCGTCGCCGATCAGCACCACCACGTTCTTGGCCTTCGCCTTGTCCACCTGCTGGCCCTCAGTACCGAACTGGGCGCACTCGCCCACCTTCGGGGCCTCGCCCGGGGTGACCAGGTAGCACAGCTCGCCAGAGCCCTTTGCTTCTCGACGATTAGCCAGCGACATCACCTTGCTGCCCTTGGTAATCTCCCACGGCTCCTGGCCACCCTTGGTGCCGCCGTTGAGGCCCAGCGCGTTGGCCATCACGTAGAAGGCATCGGTCTGGTCCAGCTGGCCGTTGACGTTCTCGGAGCCCGGGCCGAAACCTGCAATGCGCACCTGGGTGCCGGTGTGCTGCATGGAGAAGTTCTTGTTATCAAAGGGGTCGCCCACCTGCTTGGCATCGAAGGTGTCATTGCCATCCTTGTCCTGCCACGCAAGCGTGCCGAAGGCCACGGACATCACGGAACCGCCGTCCTTGGGGGTCTTCAGGCGGGTCACGGCGGAGACGGACGGCTCGCCGTCCGGCACGATCTCGGCGGTGTGCGCGTGGTCCGCGGTAACCACGATGAGGGTGTCGCCGTCCTGCTTGGCAAAGTCGAGCGCTTCCTTGATCACTTCGTCGATCTGCTCGGTCTCGCCGATCATGCCGCAGGCGTCTGCGTCGTGGTCAGCCTTGTCAATGGAGGCGGACTCAACCTGCAGGAAGAAGCCCTTCTCGGCGTTCTTGTCGTCCAGCAGCTCGATGGCCTTCTTGGTCATCTCCGCGGCGGTCGGCTCGTTGCCGGTGTTTCGCGGCGTGCAGGTCTCCGGCGCGGTGGTGCCGTCGGTCTTCACCGGCACGGTGCGCTCGTAGCGGCGGGTCATGTTGCCGTCGTTGAACAGGCCCAGCACCGGGTGCTTCTGGTCGGCCTTGGTAATGCCCTCCAGGCCGGCCTTGTCGTCCACCACGGTGAAGCCCTTGGCCACCGCGTTCTCGCGGACCGACTTGCCGGCCGCCCACGCAGCGCCGCCGTCGTTCTTCTCGGTCAGGAACGGGTTACGGTTCTCGCCGCCCTCAACAACAGCGGCGTTGAAGTACTTACGGCCGCCGCCGAGCGTGACGTCCGCGCGGGTGTCGATCAGCTGCTCGGAGATGGAGCCCAGGCCGCCGTTCTCGCGCGCCTCCTTGCCCTTGACCGGCTTCGAGGTACCAGACGGTGCGTAGTACCCGCGCTGCGAGATGTGCGAGCCCATCGCACCCGGGGTTGCGTCCTGGATCTCCGCGGTGGAGACGTTGCCGGTGCGCATGCCGGCGTTCTTGGCCATCTCGATGAGGTTCTCGTGCGGCTTGCCCTTGATATCCACGGACAGCGCGCCGTTGTAGGTCTTCACGCCCGCGGACCAGCCGGTTGCGGAGGCCGCCGAGTCGGTCACGTACTGGCGCTTGCCGTCCTTGCCCACGGCGAAGGTGGTGTACGCGCCGGACGCGGTCAGCTCGTCCAGACCCTCGAAGCGGCCGTTCGCGCCCTTGAGGTAGTTGCGGGCCGCGGTGATTTCCTGGTGGCCCATGCCGTCGCCGAGGATGAAGATGACGTTGCGGGCCTGGGCGTCGGTGTTGCCCTGGCCGCCCTTGCCAAACTGGGTGCAGTCGCCGGGCTGCGGCGCGCGCACGGTGCCCTGCGAGTCGATGGTGATGCAGGACTCTTTTCCGTTGAAGCTCTGCTCCGCCGAGGCGGCGAGAGCGGTGGGCAGGTTGGCCATGGCCAGCGCGGAAACGCTGACCATGGCGGTTGCTGCCTTGTGGGAGAAGCGCATGAGAACTCTTTCTGCGAGAAGACGTATCTGGTTTTTAAACCGATAGGCAAGCTATTCCCACGAACTTTCCAGAAAGCAGCATTTACGTGAACTTTGCGTAACGCTCGCATTCTCCCAGCTCACAGCCCCAGCACAGGCATTCGCTATTGAAAACGGTTGCGTTTTGGGGCATCGTGCTTATCGACGCCCCCTTCCCACCTACCTCCCCCCACCCGGCATAACCATGGGCATCGCCACCGCGGCCGCGCCCACAACCGCGAGCAGCGCGAGCACCACACCGATCACGATTCCCACACTGCTCGATCCCCCGCCCCCGTTACCCGCGGGCGGATTGGCGGGCGAGGGGTTCTGCGTCGGCGGCGTCGTCGTCGACGCGTTGGTTGACGTTGTCGGCGTTGGCGACGTGGGCTTCGAGGGGACCGTGGGGGCGGAGCTCGGCGGCGTTGCGGGCTTCGACTGCGTAGGGCTGGTTGACGTTGTGGTGGACGGCTTTGCGCTCGGGGGCACCTTCTGCGTGGTTGTGGTTGCAGGGGGCGCGGCCCCAATCTTCTGCCCCGTTACCAGGGGGTCCAACCCCGCCGGGGCCCCTTTCGTCTTATCCCAGGTGTGCGTGACCTGCCCCTCCCCCTTTGCCTGCGGCACCACCGTCCCGGTCTCGCCGCCCTCGAAGGAGACAGCCAGGCTCACCGTGTGATTTCTGGTGTCGGTAGGGTTTGGAACACCCGGGACACCGAGGCGGGCGCGGGCCCCCGCCGGTACGTAGAACGGGGCGCCGCTCGCGATGGCAGCCTCGGTCGCGTCATCCCGCTCCGCCTGCCCACTCTGCCCGTCATCTGTGACAACCGGAGTGTCGTCGATGAAGAACATCGTGGTAGCCCAGATCTCACCGCGTGCCGTACGGACGAGCCCCAGACCCACCCCCTGATAAACGGGTGAAAGCATGTTTGCGTTGTGGTCTGGGGAGTTGCGCCAATCCTCGAAGAGTTCCGAGGCGGCCCTCCTCCAAGCCTCCTCAGAATCGGCGTAGGGGCCGCTGAACACAATATTCTCGCCCGAGTACCCCCAATCTTCCCGGTTCGAATGGCGGAACGCGCCGTCATTCACCCGGACACCATTCTTGAACACCGGTTCGCCGAACTGAGGGTTACGCAGATCCTTAACCATCTGCTGGGACCACCCGAGTGCTTTGGCGTCGTACACCTCGTGCGTGACCAAGCGGTTGAGGCCGTTTGCTTCCCGGTATTCGTTGATGAGTTCTTCGATGGCCTGGGCGGCGAGGCGGGCGTTCTTTTCGGATGCTTGATTTGCGGCTGGTTGCGCGGGCTGGGCTATACCGGACGGCGCCTCGGCGACCTGAATCCCAGAGAGCGCGAGCGCGGCCGCTAGAGCGACCGCGGTAATGCGAGTGCGTGTCATACGCAGGATCGTAGCCGCACGCGCCAACGAGCACACAGCGAATGCGCAGATTCCCGCCAGCGCAAAGCCAAAAAAAAGAAGGCGGCCCGTTTCCGGGCCGCCTTCGTTTAGTTCATCGCCGTGCTGGCAGCGCGACTACTTCTTCGAGCTGAGCGCAATCAGCCCGTTGTCGAAGCCGTCCTCAGAACAGGCCTGCGCGATAAGCACACCGGTCAGGGAGACCGCGGCGATCGCCCCGAGCACGATGCCAACCGGCTCGAGCTGCTTCGCCAGAGGAGCGAACTGGCGGTTGATGGCGTCGACCTGAGCGTTAATCTGGCGCACCCATTCCGGCTGCTCGATGCCGAAACCGAAGTCCGGGATGCTGCGGCGGATCTGCTCGTTGATCTGGGCGCTTGCCTGCTGGATCTGCGGACCGAACGCCTCGTTCACGCCGTAACCGATTGCGCCCAGCAGCGCGACCGGCAGCAGCCACAGGATCGGGCTGTTGGCCGCGAACGCGTTAGACACGCAACGCTTGGCCGTGTCCGAAGAGCCCTTGCCGTTATCCGGCGCGGGGACAACACCTGTGCCGTTCACCTTCACCTTGGCAAAGACGGTGGACTTGACACCGTTGGCATCCACCTCGATCGGAAGGTCAACCTCGCTGCCCGGCGTCGCATTCGCGGGCACGGTCACGTGGACCTGGCCGGTCTCGGGATCGACGTCTCCAGTCCAGCCCTTCGGCCAGTCGAGCTTGCTGTACCGGTTGCCCAGAACCGCGTTGGTCGGCTGGATGTCCGCAGACTGACCCGGCAGCAGCCCAACCTCGCTGTAGACCGGCTTCTCGCCCTTGGTACCCACCTTGATGATGTGATCCGTCGGCTCGGTGGTCGTCTCCGTACCGTCCGTGTTGTGGACGGTACGACCCGGCTTGCCCTCCTGGGCAACGACGTACTTGCCGGCCTCGAGGGTCGGGTCCTCTACAACCTTCACCTCGTAAGCCTTCTCCTCGGTCCACTCGACTCCGTCGGCCGGCCTGCTGCCCACGCGGACAACGCGCTGGACGGGCTCCTTCACGGTTGCAACGGTCGGCTTGCCGTTGATCACGGTGACCTTCACCTGGCCGTTCTCACCCGGGATATCCTCGACCTCGGTACCCGGCTCGAGCGTCGGGTCGAAGACGATCTTGGTGGTGAACGGCAGGTCGACTACCTCGGAAAGCTCCGGGGCGCCCGGCTTCTTGGTGCCGATGCGGATCACCGCGTTCTTCGGGGCCTTGGTGACCTGCGTCTTGGTGACAGGGTCGCCAGAAGGCTTGCCGTCGACAAGCTTCTGCGTCGTGGTGACTACCTCTTCACCGAGCTCACCCTGGACGATGACCTGCGTGCCCTCGTCAAGGGAGTCGTCGTAGATGACGCTGGTCTTGAACTCGACCGGGCGGGTCAGCTGGTTGACGATCTCATCATCCTTGGCGCGCGGGCCGTACTCGATGATGCGGTTCACCGGCTCGATGCGCTGGTCCTTGTTCTCAACCGTCGCGGACTCGCCGTTGGCCTTGAACTCGACGTGGTAGGTGATCTGACCGTCCTGGCCTTCTTGGACGACGCGGGTATCGCCCGGTGCCAAGTTCGGGTTCTCGCGGAACTCGGTGGAGAACGGGATCGGCTCGGTCCAGGTGACATTCTCACCAGCCACAGGCTGCTTGGTGCCGACCTTGATCACGCGCGGCTTCGGCTCGGTGATGACCTTCTCGGCCACCTCCGGCTGGCCGTTGACCAGCTTCTGGGTGACGGTGACTTCCTTCTCACCATCTGCGCCCGGGTTAGCGGGATCCTCCTGGTAAGTGCCAGCCGGCAGGTTCGGGTCGTACTCGATCCTGACCGGTGCCGGGATCGGAGCCTTGAACGTGCTCTTGACAGGCTCGGCGTTCTTGGTGCCGACCTTAATGATCTGTTCAGTCGGATCAGTCTTCTCGGTCGTACCGTCAGCCTTGTGGACGACCTGGCCCGGCTTGCCTTCCTGGGAGACGACGTACTTACCGGCCTCGAGGTTCGGATCCTCTTCAACCTTGACGTTGTACGGGGTCTCCTCAGTCCACTCGACGCCTTCAGCCGGCTTGCTTCCGACGCGGACAACGCGCTGGACCGGCTCCTTGACTGTCTCAGCCGTGGCCTCGCCATTCTCGAACGTGACCTTGACCTCGCCGTCGACGCCCTTGACATCCTCAACTTCCGTTCCCGGCTCAAGAGTCGGATCGAAGATGATCTTCGTCGTGGACGGGAGCTTCACCGTCTTGGAGACAGGCTGCGGTTCAGCCTGAACCGTGGTGGTTGCGGTTGCCGTTTCCTTCACCGTCGTCGGGATCGTGGTGGTGATAGTCGTCGGGACTTCCTTGGTCTCCGTGACCGTAGTCGGAGTGCCGCTGACCGTAGTCGGCACTTCCTTCGTCTCCGTCGTCGTAGTCGTGATGGTAGTCAGGACTTCCTTGGTTTCGGTCTCCTTGACCGTGGTCGGAACCTGCGTGGTTTGCGTTTCCTTAACCGTGGTAGGCACGGTCGTCGGAACTTCCTTGGTCTCCGTAATGGTCGTAGGAACCGTTGTCGGGATCTCCGTCGTCTCCGTAATCGTCGTCGGCGTTCCGTCGACAGTCGTCGTCACCTCGGTGGTTTCAGTGACAGTTGTCGGAACTTCCGTCGTCTGGGTGACGGTGGTCGGGACCTGTTCCGTTGCGGTAGACGTAGTGGTGATCGGGTTCGTGCCAACACGAATGATGGCATTCTTCGCCGGCTTGGTCTTCTCAGTGGTGATGGTCGGCTCGCCAACGGGCTTACCGTCCTTGATCTCCTGGGTAGAGGTGATCTTCTCTTCGCCGTTCTCACCTTGCTGGTCGACCTTCTGCTCACCAGCCGGCAACGTGTTGTCGAAGATGATCTCGGTCTCGAAATCGATCGGACGGGTTGTCTCAGACTTCAGAGTCTGGTCTGCAATCGTCGGACCGTACTCAATGATCTGGTCCTTCGGCTGCTTCGTGATCTCTTCACTCGTGCTCGAGGTTGCGTCGCCGCCAGTGGCCCTGAAGTTGGCCGTGACATTCTTCTCGCCATTCTCGCCCCGCTGGGCGGTCTTGACCTCGCCCGGCTTCAGATCCGGGTTCGGGCGAACGACCGTGTCGTACGGGATCGGCGCAGTCCAGGTCACTGCACTGGTCGCAGAATCAGGCTTGGTACCGATGGTCACGACCTGCTCAACAGGCTGCTCAACAATCTCCTCAGTGGTGGTCGCTTTACCGCTCGGCTGACTGTTGACCACAAGCTGAGTAATCGTCACCTTCTTCGTGCCCGGCTTACCCACCTGAGTCACCTTCGACTCGCCCGGAGCAAGCGTCGTGTCGTAAACGAAACGAGTCGGGAACGGAATCTCCGCCTCGTACGAGTTGACGGTCTCACCCGTAGTCATCGTGCCAACGCGGACAACCGCGTCGACCGGCTCCTTCGTGCGATCCGTGGTGATCGTCGGCTCGCCAACAGGCTTGCCGTCTTTGATCTCCTGGGTCGAGGTGATGGTGTCGACACCGTTCTCACCCTGCTTATCGACGACCTGCTGACCCACCGGCAACGTCGGGTCCGCCACAAACGTGGTGTTGAACGGAACCGGGTTCGTCGTGGTCGACGTCAGGCTCTGGTCCGCAATCGTCGGGCCGTACTCGATGATCTGGTCGGTCGGCTCGGTGCGGCTGGTCTCTTCCTTCACCGCAGCCTCACCGTTGGTGCCGGTGAACGTCGCGGTGTACTTCGCCTCACCGTTGACGCCTTCCTGGACGGTCTTGACCTCGCCCGGCTTCAGATCCGGGTTCGGGCGCACGACCGTGGAGAACGGAATCGGCTCGGTCCACTCGACCTTGTCGGTGGCGGTTGCCTGCTTCGTACCGACCTTGATCACCTCGGTGACCGGCTGCACCGTGACATTCTCTTCACGGTTGGTCTCGGTGACCTGGCTGTTGACGATGGTCTGCGTGACCTTAACGGTCTTCTCGCCAGCCTTACCCGGCGTCACAACCTCGTAGGTCCCGGCCGGCATATTCGGGTCGATCTCAACCTTGGTCTCGAACGGCACCGGCTCGGTGTGCTCAACCGTGGTCGCACCCTCGGTCTTCGTGCCCACGTGGATGACAGCATCCTGCTTCTCGGTCACCGTGGTGGTCGTGACCACCGGGTCGCCGGACGGCTTGCCGTCAACAAGCTTCTGGGTGCTCGTGACCTTCTCCTCGCCGACAACGCCCTGCGTATCGACGACCTGCTGACCCGCCTCGAGGGTGTTGTCAAAAACGATCTTCGTCTCGAACGGGATCTTGCGGGTGGTCTCGGTCACCAGCTCCTGGTCATCCAGGCGCGGGCCGTACTCGATGATCTCCTCGACCGGCTGCTTCGTGTCCTCGGACTCAACGACCGAGGCCTGATCACCGGTAGCAGTGAACTTGGCGGTGTAGGTGCGCTCGCCGTCCTCACCCTTCTGCACAACCTTCTGCTCGCCCGGAGCAAGCTCAGGGTTCGGACGCGTCGTCGTGCTGTACGGGATCGGAACCTTCCAGGTCACATCCTTGGATGCCTCGGCCGGCTTGGTGCCGATGTGGACGACTTCGTTGGTCGGCGCAGTGGTCTGCTCCCACGTGCCGTCGCGCTTCTGCTTCTCCACACCTGCGACGCCTTCGGTAACCGTCTTGTACTCGCCGGCGGGGATCTCCGGATCGTAGACGTACTCGACATCGAATGGCACCGGGCGCGTCGGAACGTCGACGACGTTCACAACCGCCTGAGTGGTATCCGTGGAACCGTCCGCGTAGGTCACAGTGACGGGAATCTTCACCTGGGTGCCCGGCTTCGCGTCCGCCGGTGCGGTCGCGGTGATCTTGCCGTCGTTATCGATGCTGACGGTCCAGCCTGTGGGAACCTCACCCAATTCGTAGGGGTTGTCCTCGGCGAGGCTAACGTTATCCGGCTTCTGGAGATCGACAACCAAATTTGCCGTATCACCGGGGTAGACAGTCTCAACAGGGTAAGAGGGCTCAGCCTCCCAGTTGTTGGTCAGCTTCACGACGGTGGTGACGGGAACCTGAGCCACCAACCCATCCTGGGTTTCCACCCTGACGGTCGCGGTGTTCTTGTCGCCAGGCTTCGCGTCAGCTGGCGGGGTGGACGAAACGACACCGGTGTTCGGGTCGATCTTGTATTTCCAGCCGTCTACTTCCTGCTCAAGGATCGGCTGGTCCCCGTTCTTGCCGAAGGAGAACGTCGAACCCTTTGGAGCATCCTCGACCTGGTGCTCAACCGCTTGGTTCGGGCCGGTGGTCTCTACCGAGTAGACCGGAGCAAGATCGCCCTTGATTACGACGATCGTGGCCTTCACCTTCTGCGGCTTGTTCTCGTCGTAATGGGCGAGCACCGGAAGGTTGAGGACGTAGCCTTCGGGCGCAGTCTTCGGAATCGTAGTGGTGATTTCACCAGTGGTCTCATTGATCTTGACGTTCCAGGTGCCGCTGTCGTCCGTCAAGGTGAACGTCGTCGTGCCGTCTTCGAAAGTGTAGCGCTTCGGGGCCTCGTCGGTCGTGTTGCCACTCAGTCCGCGCTCGGGAACCTCGGGCTTCATGCTGACGTCTTGGTTCGGTTTGTTTGTCACCGTGTCGTAGTCAGGGATCTTGATGTCCACGATGGCCTGGAACTGGACCTCAATCTCATCCTTGGTGCCGTCCGGGTAGGTGGCCGTCACCTTCGGGGTGATGACGGTGCCCGGCTCGACAGACTCATCCGCTACCGCGGTGACCTTGCCGGTGTTGTCGACGGTGACGGTCCAGCCATCGGGCACGCTGGACGGGTCAACTACGTACTCCGCCGGGTGGACCGCCTTATAGCCCCTCATGATGGGCTTAAGTGCAATCTGAGAGGTGATCTCTTCGGTCACCTTGCCCTTGGCGAGGTTTGGGCGCACCAAGTCAGTGACCTGGGTGTTGTTCGGATCGACGATCACGAGCAGGCTCAGCTCATCCGTCGAGCCGTTTGAGTACGTCACGACGACCCTCGGCTGAGCAAACGTGCCCGGCTTCGGGTTTTCCGGGGCAGTGACGGTGACGTTGTATTCGCCGTCCATTTCGACGGTCCAGCCCTCGAAAACATATCTCTCGTCGAGCTCAACCGTGGCCTCGAAGCCGCCGTTGGCCTTCTTCTTTTCCAAGTCCGTGATCAGGTCCGGGACTTGAGTGAAGGTGACCTTTTGCGGCTCGGTTGCGAGCGGACCAGTGGCGCTATCGACGCCGGAGATGATCTTCGCTTCGGTCTTGTCGTACTTCGGGTCGTGGTATTCCGTGTCGTCCAGGGTGAACGTCGCCGAGTCAATGACGTTCGGCTTGCTGTAACGCCCGAGCGAGTTGGAAGCATCAAACGCTTTGCCCTCTCCGGTGTTGTTGTGCTCAACCGCAGTCTGGAGCTGAGCCACAGATCGTGGTTTCGCGGTAACGGAGAACTTCACGTTCCTGTTGTTCGCCAGCTTCGTTCCGCGATACTCGGGCCAGGTGAAGTAGATGTCTCCCTTATCGTCGATAAGAGCAGGGCCGATGTATTCGCCAGTATCGCTAAAGGCCTCAGCAACCATTCGGGACAACGAATCGTCCGTACCGCCGCTCTGAACCGCCGGAATGTTGATGTGACCGACCTTGGTTTTCTCACCAGGGACGATGACATGCTCCTCGAAGCTGTCCCACGACACCGTGATCGGGTTACATTCAATGTCCTCGCTCGGCCACGGGTTGACCACAGCCCTGTACCTAGCGTTTCCCCCCTTAGTGGCATGCTGAGAGCCTTGAGAGTTGTCTTTCGTATACGTTCCAACCCACGCGTAGCGCACCCGGTTATCGGTGCTGGCGTTTGCGAACTGCTGCACCTCTGCTTCGGTCAGGTCCGAGAAAACATTCAAATTTCTCTGGCCGCGGGCTGCCGTAATATCGATGCTCTCATCGGCCTTTGCGTTGACTGTGAGAGGCGGATCGACAGGAAATACAGCATCAGGATCCATGGAGGAAACCGAGCCAGTAGGCAAGAGGTCGCCATGGTTGCCCGAATTGCTGAAGCTCCAGTCCGCGAAGGTGCGGTCCTTCGAGTTGTCGAAGGCGAGGCTTAAACCCCACTCCGTCTTATTTCCAGTGGAGGTGCTCGGTTCAAAGCTCGTCCACGAAAAGCCCGCCTGGCTGCCACTCTCCGGTTTGCCCACCACGGCACACGTCCCTGAATCGAGGTCCGAATCCTTTTGAGCGTCCTTTTCAATCGCGCCCGTGCCGGCTTTGCCGCGGATGCCACCTTTGAATTCCGCCGCTGCGGCGGACGGCGCGAGGGGGCCCGGGCCGACGACACTAAAGGCGCCGAGCGCCAAAGCAATGACAGATGAAGCTGCGACACCCGTGCGGGCGCGCTTCTGTGAACGTCGAGACGAATCAGTCACAGTTACTCCTTAGTAAGTAGGATCGCCAAGCACCTGCGTACCCCCCGCTTCCGGGCAAGGTGTCCAGACAATGCGTCCGGGAGTTCCCCGGTACATCGATGCTCAATGCGATTGGAAACTAGTAATTGCCCCGAAAAGGGCAGACCATACAACTATCCCACGCCGCTGGTTTTGTGGTCAAGTGTTTTAACGGTGCCGAAAGGGATTCGACCGTTCTTGGGCAGTCTACAGAGTTTCGAACAAACCGGCTCCGGGCCTATACCCCGCCGGCCTCACCAAGTAGGCACCGAGCGCCGAACACCAGCCAAGCCCGCCGCCGCAACGGTGAGGCTCAGCAGCAGGCCGGAAACCACCAATCGGTAATCTGCTGCGTTGGCACATGCAGCAATGGCGGCGGTTGCCCAGTGCATCGGGAAGACCTGGGACGCGGTCACCCACGCGCCCTCAAGCGAGGTGGTCGCGGCCTGGCGCCACACCCAGCCAACCAGGCCAGTCTGCGCCACGGCCAGCACGCCGGCGATGCCCAGCCCCGCAGCCGGGCCAAAGACTCCGGCCAGCACCTGGGTGATCCCGGCCGAGGCGAGCACGCCGAGGGCCATGGAAATTGCAATGCCGGCAAGGGGGGCCGCTCCGAGGTGGCTCCCCAGAACCCACGCCAGCGCCGCACCAGCGGCGGCAATGCACGCGGTCCCGGTGCCCAGAATCCAGACGCGCCCGCGCGCGGCGAGCCACCCGGCGGCGGCCAGCGCCACGCCGCTCAGGACGGCGAGGGCTGCAAGCAGCATCGCAGCTAGCGGGGAGAGCGAGGGGCGAGCAACATCCGAAGCGCCGGCAACCTCCGCGGCAGCGCCATCGACCCCAGCGCCAGCGCCAGCGGCACCGGTGCCCGCGGCCACGGCGACGGGGAGGGCGGCGCGCACCGCGGAAACCTTGGAGGCGGACTGGTTGGCTAGGTTGTCCAGTTTGGAGGCGCCGTCGACAAGCTGCGCTATGCCCCCGGAAGCCTCCCCCACCTTGCCCTCAAGCTCGGCCAAGCCAGAGGCGAGCGAGGCGGCGCCGTTGGTGGCTGTATATATACCGTCGTGGTACGCGTAGCCGGGCACGGCGAGCTGGTTTGCCAGGTCGCGGGAGCCGTCGCGAAGCTGATTCATCTTGGCCACGGCGTCGGCGGGGATCTGCGCGGTGGCGGCCTGCTCACGCAGGGCCTTGAGCGAGTCTCGGGAGGCCACCACGTCCGGGTCGCGGCTGTCCTTCGTGCTCTCCAGCGCGCGGTCAATGGCGGCAACCACCTGGCCGCGGATGGCCTCGAAGCCGGCCACCTGGTCCACCACCTGGCCCACGGAGTCCGCCAACTGGGTGGCGCCCGAGCCGAGCTGGCCGGTGCCCGCCTGCAGCTGCACCATGCCGCCGGAGAGTTCCTGGGCGCCGGCGCGGGCCTGGGCGATGGCGTCGGTGAGCGCCGTCTTGCCCTCGTCGAGCTGGTCCACGCCCTTCACCAGCTGCGAAGTACCAGCTGTCAGGAGGCTGAGCTGCGCCGCGGCGTCGGAGGTTGCACGGCGAGCGTCGATAAGCGAATCGCCCCCAGACACCGGCGCGCTCCACGTGGACGCCGGGTGCATTGGCAGCATTGCCGCCACGGCGAAAATGAGCGCAACTATCCCCAGACGCCACTTCATGGCACAGTATTTAACTAAAAGCGCAGCCCTAACCGGGGAGGCGCACCGCTGCGGGAGCGATTGCTACGGTGAACCACGCGCTTCTTGTACAGGCGGCAGGCAGACACAACCGAGAATAGAAATACTCACCATGACACTTCCACTCGTGCTCGCGCTCGTGGCCGCGGCGGTGGTCCTTTCCCCGATTCTGGTGCGGTCCATGGATCGCGCGGCTGGGTACCCCATCGCCGCCCTCTTCTTCGCCGCGGCGGGGGTCCTCGGACGCCACCTCGGCGAGGTCTCGGACGGCAACCCGCTCACCTGGCACCGCACGTGGGCCAGCGACATCCTCGGCCCCGGCACAGGGGTGGAGTTCGCGCTGCGGGCGGACGGTCTCTCCATCTTCTTCGCGCTGCTCGCGCTGGTGATCGGCGGTGTGGTGATGTGCTACTCCGCCGCGTACCTGCCGCGCAACGAGGGCAACACCAGCTTCTACACCATCATGACGGCCTTTACGCTGTCCGTCCTTGTGCTCGTGCTTGCGGACGACGTGGTGCTGCTCTTCATCGGCTGGGAGCTCGTCTCCATCGCATCGTTCATGCTCATCGCCCGCTCCGGGTCCTCCGGCGAGGACGGCTCCTACCGCACGCTGGCGCTCACCTTCTTCGGCGGCCTGACCCTGCTCGCCGCGCTCGCGCTCGCCGCCGCAAGCACGGGCACCACCTCGCTGACCCAGATCCTGGCCTCCGACGTCTGGGCGCAAGACCACGGCCTGGCCGTCACCGTCGCCGTGCTGGTGGCCGTCTCCGGCTTTACCAAAGCCGCGCAATTCCCCTTCCACTTCTGGCTCCCGGAGGCAATGGCCGCGGCCACGCCGGTCTCCGCGTTCCTCCACGCAGCAGCCGTGGTCAAGGCCGGTGTGTACCTGCTGCTGCGCTTCTCCACCATCTTCGCGGACGTGACCGCCTGGAACGTCCTGCTCACCACCACGGGCCTGTTCACTGCGCTGATGAGCGCCACCTTCGCCATCACCAAGACCGACCTGAAGCACCTCACGGCGTATTCCACCGTGAGCCACCTGGGCTGGATTGTGGCGGCCATCGGCATCGGCACCCCGCTGGCGCTCGCCGCCGCGCTCACCCACACGCTCGCCCACGCCCTGTTCAAATCCTCCCTGTTCATGCTGATCGGCGTGGTGGACCACGAGGCCGGCTCGCGCGACATGCGCCGCCTGGGCAAGTTGTACGACAAGATGCCGTTCACCTTCGCCGCCACCTGCGTGGCCGCGGCGTCCATGGCCGCCGTGCCGCCCCTGTTCGGCTTCCTGTCCAAGGAGTCCATCCTCGACGCCTTCGAGCAGTCCCCCTACGGCGCGGTGCTGTTGGCGGTGGGCGGCGTGGCCGCCTTCCTCACCTTCGTCTACTCCGCCAAGATCGTCTTCGGCGGCTTCGTGGACGGCCCGAAGGACACCACCGGCGTGCACGAGGCGCCCGTGGCGCTGTGGCTGCCCGCCGCGCTCCCCGGCCTCATGTCCGCCGTAGTGCCCTTCCTCCTCGTCCCGGTTTCCGGGCCGATCTCCGCCGGCGTGCGGGCGATCACCGGCGAGGACTACCACGCGCACCTGGCCCTGTGGCACGGCGTGACCCCGCCGTTCCTCGTCTCCCTGGCAGTGCTGGTGGCCGGCATCGCCTTCATCCTCTTCGCCCGCAAGCCCTTCTTCGCCCGCGCGGAGAACAAGGAGCTGCTGCCGTTTAACGGCAACCAGGCCCTGCGCGGCCTCTACCTCTCCTCCAAGGCGCTGGGCCGGCAGTGCGGCAGGCTGGCGGACAGCTTCAACCCGTCGCGCCACCTCGTCCCTATCTTCGGCCTGGTGGTGCTGGTGGGGCTGTCCACCGCGCTGCTCACCTCCGGTGTGGACGGGGTGCCGCTCGCGCCGCGCGCCGAGGGCATCGACGTGTGGTGGGACCTGATCCCCTTCGCCATCATCGCGCTGTCCGTGGTGGGCCTGGTGTCCACGCGGTCCCGCCTGGCCTCCACGGTGCTCATCGGCACCGTCGGCGTGGGCATGAGCCTGCAGATGCTGATGCTGGGCGCGCCCGACGTTGCGCTGACCCAGATACTGGTGGAGTCCCTCACCGTGGTGGTGATGATGGTGGTGCTGCGCTACCAGCCGCGCATGTTCCCCGAGACCCCGCGCAGGCGCCAGGTGGCCGCCGCCGTCTTCGCCCTGCTGGCTGGCCTGGTGGCCTTCCTCGGCGTGTGGGGCCTGCTCGGCCGCCACGACCGCTCAGATCTGGCTGAGTGGTACCTCACCCAGGGCGGGGAGGCCACCGGCGCGGACAACATCGTGGCCGTGATCATCGTTGAGTTCCGTGGCTTCGATACCCTGGGCGAGCTCTCGGTGCTGGGCATGGCCGCCGTGGTCATCGCCGCGGTGACGCAATCCATGCCGCGGCACATGTTCGAGGCCGGCACCCGCCCCCGCCCGTTCGGCCAGTCCCAGTTCAACGCCCTGCCGCTGCGCAAGGCCGCGGCGCTGGTGGTGCCCGTGCTGGTGGTGCTCTCCGTGATCATCTTCTTCCGCGGCCACACCGCCCCCGGCGGCGGCTTCGTCGCGGCGCTGGTGCTCGCCACCGCATTCGCCCTGAACTACCTCTCCCGCGGCGCGGACACATTCATCGTCCGCGAGCTTTCCCCGGTGAAGCTGGCCGGCTGGGGCATCATCATCGCCATCTCCTCCGGCTTCATCGGCTTTGTCGAGGGCGGCTTCATGTACGCCATCCACGGCGAGATTGCGGGCCAGCACCTGACCACCTCGCTGATCTTTGACTTTGGCATCTACCTGGCGGTGCTCGGCATGGTCACCCAGGCCATCAACCGCCTGGGCGGCTACCTGCGCCCGGGCACCGAGGTGGCCAACCTGGACTACTCGCGCGACGAGCCGGAGAACCCGCTGCCCTCCATCCCGGAGCCCGAGCACCCGGAGAACGCCGTGGAGGCGCACCCCGCGCCGCTGAACCCGGCGCACGACCCGAAGCCAGTGACGGAAAAGGAGCTGTAGGAGCAATGGTTATCGCACTGACTATCGCGGTCCTGGTGGCCGGCGCCGTCTACCTGGTCATGCAGCGCGGCATGGTGCGCGTGGTGTTCGGCATGTCCCTGTTCGGCCACGCCGCCAACCTCACCCTGCTGGCCACCGGTGTGGGCGCCTGGCGCGGCGAGGCGTTTCCCTCCCGTACGCCGTTCGAGGAGATGTCCGACCCGCTGCCGCAGGCGTTCGTGCTTACCGCCATCGTGATTGCGATGGCCACCACCACGATCCTGCTCATGCTGGCGTCGCTTGGCCGCAACGACGATCCCTACGAGACCCCCACCTACACCGACTCGAACTACGCCCTGATGAAGCTGAGCCCCACCGCCCTGTCCCCCGCCGGGCGCCGCGCCCGCCTCAACCCGAAGAAGCTGCAAGAGGTCCACGACATGGAGGTGGAGCGGTAAATGGCTGCCACCACCGCGAGCGCACTCCTGCCCGTCTTCATCGCGCTGCCGCTGATCGTCTCCGCCATCACGGCGCTGAGCCCGGCGAAGAAGGTCAACGACGCGCTGTCCATCCTCATCCCGCTTGTCAACCTGGCCGGCGGCATCTGGCTCTACGCCTACACCGCCGAGCACGGCCCCATCTCGCACGTGCTGGGCAAGTACCAGGCCGGTGTGGGTATCTCGCTGGCTGCGGACCAGTTCTCGGCCATCATGTTGGTGACCACCATGATCGTTGCGGTGACGGCGAACTGGTTCGCCATCACCGCGGGTGAGACGCAGGCCCGCTATTACACGCCGCTGACGCTGGTGCTCATCACCGGTGTCTCCGGCGCCCTGCTGGCGGCGGACCTGTTCAACTTCTTCGTCATGATTGAGGTCATGCTCATGCCGTCCTACGGCCTGATCGCCATGACCGGAACCAGGCACCGCCTGCTCTCCGCCCGCACCTTCGTGCTGGTGAACCTGGCCGCCTCCACCCTGCTGGTGATCGGCGTGGGCTACCTCTACGGCGTGTGCGGCGCGGTGAACATCGCCGCCCTGCGCGGTGCCGCAGCCGGCAACGGACCGGTCACCGTGGCCGCCGGCCTGGTGGTCATCGCCATCGCCGCGAAGGCGGGTGTCTTCCCGGTGCACACCTGGCTGCCGCGCACCTACCCCTCCACCTCCGCAGCCGTGATGGGCCTGTTCTCCGGCCTGCACACCAAGGTGGCGGTGTACATGCTCTACCGCATTTGGGTGGTCATCTTCGACATGGACGCCCGCTGGAACACGATCATCATCGTGTTCATGGTGATCTCCATGCTGATCGGCGGCTTCGCCGGCCTTACCGAGTCCACCATGCGCCGAGTCCTGGCCTACCAGATGGTCAACGGCATGCCGTTCATCCTGATCATGCTGGCGTTCACCCAGGGCGGGGAAAATGCCCGATACGCCCTGGCCGCCGGCCTGCTCTACACGCTGCACCACATGATCACGGTGGGCGCGCTGGTGCTCAACGTTGGCGCGATCGAGGAGACCTACGGCACGGGCACCCTGTCCAAGCTCCCCGGCATCGCCAGGCGCGCCCCGCTCCCCTCGGCGGTGTTCGTGGCGGGCGCCCTCTCCCTCGTCGGCTTCCCGCCGTTCTCCGGCATCTTCGGCAAGGTCACCATCGTGCTCGCCGCGGCGAAGCCGGGAGACTGGCGCTCGTGGGTGGTCATCACGGCCATCATCGTCGCATCCTTCGGCGCGCTGCTTTCCATGATGCGGATGTGGAAGATGGTGTTCTGGGGCCGACCGATGCAGCACTACCCGCACGCCCTGAACGTGCAGTGGAAGTTCCTGCTGCCGTCGCTCACCCTCATGCTCATCTCGCTAGCCATGTTCGTGTTCGCGGGCCAGCTGTGGGACGCCACCACGGGCGCGGCCGACGCGCTGCTTAACGTGGACGCGTACAGCGCCGCGGTGCTGGGCGCCGACCCGGTGGGCGTGCCGGATACCGCTTCGATCCAGGGAGGCCAGCGATAATGAGCAAGTTCGGGCACGCGATCGCCTACACCGGCTGGATCATCAAAGAGATCTTCGCCGCCGGCATCGACGCCACCGTCGCCGCGTTCAAGCCGGACTCGGGGCTCGAGCCGGTGATCATCTTCTACCCGCTGCGCGTGGAGAGCGACTGGGACATCTTCTGGTTCTCCACCTCCATCACCGTCACCCCGGGCACCCTCTCCCTGGGCCTGCGGCACCGCACCGAGCCGGACGGGCCCGAGATCCTGATCGTCCAAGCCGCCTTCGGCTCCGATCCCGAGGACATCATCGCGGGCTTGGCAGACATGGAGGAGCACCTGAACCCAGCGGTGAAGGACATTCCGGTGGACGCCGCGGCTGTGCTGTGGGAGCCCTACGAGGTGCTCGAACCGGACCAAGCGGCGGAAGACACCCCGCCGGCAGAAAGGATGGAGTGATGTTCGAGACAATCATCTCCGCTTGCATGATCGTCATGGCCCTCGCCCTGCTGGTAGGCCTCGGCGCGGTGATCTGGACCAAGGACGAGCTCTCCCGCGCCGTGATCGCGGACCTAGTGTTCTACGCCATGATTGCCATCTACCTGGTGTGGACCTTAGTCACGGACACGATGATCGGCTACGACGTGGCCATCCTCGCCGCCCTGGTGTGCGGCGTGATCCCCACCATCTCCATGGCCCGCATCATCACCAGGGGGCGCCGCTAATGACCACCGCAGAAATCATCGTCGCCGCCCTCGTGGTGCTAGCCACCGTGTTCGTTGTGGCCACCGCCATCCTGCAGGTGCGCGCCAAGGAAGCGCTCACCCGCGCCAACCTGCTGGGCCCGCTCGTGTGCCTGGCGTTCCCGCTGCTGATCCTGGCCAAGCTCATCCGCTCCTGGAGCACCACCGGCTTTGACCTCGGCGAGCTCATCTTCGCCCTGATCGCGGTGGCCGGGGTGTGGATCGTCGGCTCCGTCGGCTCCTTCATCATGGGCCGCGCCCTCTACGGCGTCACCGTCGTTGACCGGCGCGACGCCAGCTAAAGTTACCGCTTGTGAGCAGGAGCGACGACGACTACGTCACCGACCTCGCCCTCAAGGCGGGGCGGGGCGACAAGGCCGCGCTCACAGAGTTCATCGCCCGCACCCAGGATGACGTCTGGCGCCTGCTGGCCCACCTCGCCGGCCGCGAGTACGCCGACGACCTGACGCAGGAAACCTACCTGCGCGTCCTGCACTCCCTGCCCAGTTTCGCCGCCCGCTCGTCGGCGCGCACCTGGCTGCTCTCACTGGCGCGGCGCACGTGGGTGGATTCGGTGCGCCACGACATGGCCAGGCCGCGCAAGTCCGCGACCGAGTACGACACCGTGGCGGCCACCACCGCCAGCCCGGACAACCCCAACACGTGGTCGGAGGTCATGGACGCGTGGGCGTTGGTGGATGCGCTGCCCAGTGAGCGTCGAGAAGCAATAGTGCTCACCCAAGTGCTCGGGTACACCTACGAGGAAGCCGCAAAAATTGCCGGCGTGCGGGTCGGCACGATCCGCTCCCGCGTCGCCCGGGCGCGGAAGGATCTGGTGGCTGGGGCCGACAGTGCCGCCGGGTCTGGCTAAACTTAGACCGCTCATTGTTAATTCGAATTTCATCGGGAGCGAGCTCCATGCTCAAGACCGCAATTCTCATCTCATTTGCATTCATCGGCACGCTCGTGGGCGCCGGCTTCGCGTCGGGCCAGGAAGCACTGCTGTACTTCTCGTCCTTCGGCACCCAAGGCATCTGGGGCGCCGTGCTCAGCTCCGCGCTGATGCTCATCTCGGGCGTGACCATCCTCCAGCTCGGGTCCTTCTTCCAAGCCAAGGAGCACATGGAGGTGCTGGGCAACATCACCTCCAAGGTCATGTCCTGGATCCTGGACATTGCCACCATTGTCACCCTCTTCGCCGTCGGCTTCGTCATGTTCGCCGGCGCCGGCGCCAACCTCAACCAGCAGTTCGGGTTCCCCGTCTGGATCGGCGCCGTGCTCATGCTTGCCATCACCATCGGCTTCGGCATGCTGGACGTGGACAAAGTCACCGGAGCCATCGGCGCGCTAACCCCCGTGCTGCTCGTCCTGGTGATCTTCGGCTGCAGCTACACGCTGATTAACGCCCACCCGGACTGGGCCGCGCTGAACGAGGCGGCCGCGCAGGTGGACACCACCTTGCCCAACTGGTGGGTCGGCGCGCTGAACTACACCGGCCTGAACGTGATCTGCGTGGTCTCCATGGCCTTCGTCATCGGCGGTAACCAGCTGGACACCCGCGCGGCCGGCCTCGGCGGGTTCCTTGGCGGCATGGCCTACCTGATCATGCTCATGCTGCTGGCCGTCACGCTGTTGGTGAAGGTGGAGGACGTTAGCGGCGAGGACATGCCGCTTCTGACGCTGATGAATGACATCAACCCCACCCTCGGCGTGGTGATGTCTTTGGTGATCTTCGGCCTCATCTTCGCCACCTCCCTGGGCATGTTCTTCGCCCTGGGCAAGCGCCTCGCGCGCGGCCGCGAGGAGAAGTTCCGCGTCATCTTCATCGCGGCCTGCCTGGTGGGCTTCGTGCTGTCCTTCGTGGGCTTCCAGCAGCTGGTTTCCGTGGTCTACCCCGTCCTGGGGTACCTGGGCCTGCTGCTGATCGTGGTCATGGTTGCCGCCCGCCTGCGCGGCGCGCAGAAGCTGCGCAAGGAGGGCCAGCGCCG
Organism: Corynebacterium bouchesdurhonense; assembly: GCF_900078305.2. Classification (GTDB taxonomy): domain Bacteria; phylum Actinomycetota; class Actinomycetes; order Mycobacteriales; family Mycobacteriaceae; genus Corynebacterium; species Corynebacterium bouchesdurhonense. The sequence continues at coordinate 670,744 of NZ_LT546028.1, read as the reverse complement.
CCGCCGCGCGATGGAGCTGACTCGCCTGAAGCTGGACCCGCGCGAGCGCTTTACCAAGAACGACCAGCGCGAGCTCGAGCACGTGACCGCCATGTCCGTGATGGACGACGAGGAGCTGGTTGAGGCCCTGGAAGAAGAGGTTGCCCAGGAGCTGGCGGAGGACGACGAGATCGACTTCGACCCCGAGGACCGCGACGGCGAAGTGGTGTACGTCTCTTACACCGAGCCGGTGACGCAGGACGAGTACGAGCCCGACGAGCCGTGGAACGACCACTCCATCGACGAGCTCATCGCCGCAGACGAGGAAGAGATGCGCGAGCGCGAGGCCGAGGAAGCCGCCGCAGCCGAGCAAGCCGCCGCAGCCGAGGAGGCCGCGGGCAAGGGCGGCGCCGAGCGGTAGCCGCGGCTAAACGCCGAGCGGTAGCCGCCGCCTAAACCAGCAGCTCGGCGATCTGCACGGTGTTCAGCGCCGCGCCCTTGCGCAGGTTGTCGCCGGACACCACGAAGATGAGGCCGCGGTCGCCGTCCACCACCTGGTCCTGGCGGATGCGGCCCACCAGGGAGTCGTCCTTGCCGGTGGCCTCGAGCGGGGTCGGCACATCCACAACCTCCACGCCCGGGGCGGCGGTGAGCACCTCGCGGGCCTGCTCCGGGGTGATGGCGCGCTCGAACTCGGCGTGCACCACCATGGTGTGGCCGGTGAACACGGGGATGCGCACGCAGGTGCCGGCGACCCGCAGCTCGGGCAGGCCGAGGATCTTGCGGGACTCGTTGCGAAGCTTCTGCTCCTCGTCCGTCTCCAGCGTGCCGTCATCCACCAGGTTGCCGGCCAAGGGCAGGGCGTTGAAGGCGATGGGCGCCACGTACGGGCCGAAGTCTTCGGGCGCCAACGCGGCGCCGGAGCGGGCCAGCTCGGACGGGTCATCCAGCGACGCGACCTGGTCCGTCAGCGCACGGACCCCGGCAAGGCCGGAGCCGGATACGGCCTGGTAGGACGCCACGCGCATGGCCACCAGCCCGGCGGCGTCATGCAGCGCCTTGGCCACCGGCATGATCGCCATGGTGGTGCAGTTCGGGTTGGCAATGATGCCCTTGGGCAGGTCGCGCGCGTCCGCCGGGTTGACCTCGGAGACGATCAGGGGCACCTCGTCGTCCTTGCGCCACGCGGACGAGTTGTCCACCACCTTCGCGCCGGCGGCGGCGAAGACGGGGGCCCACTCGCGCGACGTGCCGCCGCCCGCGGAAAACAGGGCGATGTCCACGTCGGCGACGGATGCCTCCGTCACCTGGGTGAGGTCCTCCACCTCAACGTCCTGGCCGCGGAACGTCAGCGTGGTGCCGGCGGAACGGGGCGAGGCGAAGAAGCGAACGCGGTCGCACGGGAAGTCGCGCTCTTCCAAGATGTCGCGCATCACGCGGCCGACCTGGCCGGTGGCGCCAACTACAGCAACGGTGGTCATAACTTTTCTCCTTATCGGCCGGTGCCCGCGTAGACCACGGCGGCCTCGTCGCCGCCGAGTTCGAACTTGGTGTGGATGGCGCGGGCTGCCTCCGCCAAGTCCGGCTCGCGCACCACGGCGGTGATGCGGATCTCGGAGGTGGTGATCATCTCGATGTTGATGCCGGCGTCGCGCAGCGCGTCGCAGAAATCGGCGGTGACGCCCGGGGGGGACTTCATGCCGGCGCCCACCAGGGAGACCTTGCCAATCTGGTCGTCGTAAGACAGGTCGTCCCAGCCCTCAGCCTGCTGCATGGCGCGCAGGGTCTCCAGGGTACGAGCACCGTCCGCCTTGGGCAGGGTGAAGGTGATGTCCGTCTTGTTGTCCTCGGCGTTGGAGATGTTCTGGATCACCATGTCGATGTTCACCTCGGAGTCCGCCAACGCGCGGAACACCTTGGCGGCCTCGCCAACGGAATCGCGGATCCCGGTGATGGTGATTTTGGCCTCCGAGTTGTCGGTGGCCACGCCGGTCAACACTGCTTCTTCCACGGGGATATCCTCCATTGCTCCGGCCACCAGCGTGCCGGGATCGTTACTGTAAGACGAGCGCACCCGCATGGGCACGTTCCAGGCGCGGGCGTACTCCACGCTGCGCAGCACCAGGATCTTCGAGCCGGACGCGGCGAGCTCCAGCATCTCCTCGAAGCAGAGCTGGTCCAGCTTCCGCGCGTCGGGCACGATGCGCGGGTCCGCGGTGTACACGCCGTCCACGTCGGAGTAGATCTCGCACTCGTCCGCGCCGAGCGCGGCGGCCAGCGCCACGGCGGTGGTGTCGGACCCGCCGCGGCCCAGGGTGGTCACGTCCTTGGTGTCCCGGTTCACGCCCTGGAACCCGGCCACGATGGCCACCTTGCCCTCCTCGATCGCGTCCTTCACGCGCCCCGGCGTCACCTCGATGATGCGGGCGTTGCCGTGGCGCTCGGTGGTGATCACGCCGGCCTGTGATCCGGTGAAGGACTGCACGTCCACGCCGAAGGAGGCCACGGCCATGGCCACCAGGGAGTTGGAGATGCGCTCGCCGGCGGTGAGCAGCATGTCCATCTCGCGCGCGGGCGGGGTGGGGTTGACCTGGGCGGCGAGGTCAAGCAGCTCGTCGGTGGTGTCGCCCATGGCCGAGCAGACCACCACCACGTCGTTGCCTGCCTGCTTGGTGGCCACGATGCGCTCCGCCACGGCGCGGATGCGCTCGGCGCTCTCGAGGGAGGACCCTCCGTACTTCTGAACGATCAAGGCCATAGGTGTGCCCTTCCTATATATCCGGCAATGCCAACCAGAATAACCTGTTCAAAGGGGCTCGTTTCAAGTAACGCAGTATTATCATTCGCCGTGCACAGCAACGTTTACGCGGTCATCCTCGCGACGATCTCCGCAGTGCTCATCGCCGCCGGCACGGTGTGGCGCCACCAGATTGTCCGCGGCGGCCACGCAGACGATGCCTCCCCCCTCGCGTCGGTGAAGCGGCCTTCCTGGTGGGGCTCGGTGGGGCTCGCCCTGTTGGCCTACGCGTTCCAGGTCGGCGCGCTGGCGTTCGGCTCCCTGCTGGTGGTGCAGCCGATCCTGGTGCTCTCGCTCATGCTCACGCTGGTGCTCTCGGCGCGGGTGGATGACCGGCGGATGACGGTGCCGGAGGTGTTCTGGGCGGTGGTGCTCACCGCGTGCGTGGGTGTGGTGGTGGTTCTCGGCCGCCCGTCCGCGGGCACGCGCGAGGTTCCGGCCTGGGAGTGGGCGGGGGTCACCGCGGGAGGGGCGGTGGTTGCGGCAGGAGCTTTCGCATTTGCTTACCGACGCTCCCCTGCCACCAAAGCCCTCACCCTCGGCCTCACCTGCGGCGCGGTGTTCGGGCTGCTGGCCGTGTACGCCAAGGTGGCCGTGGACGCCTTCACCGCGGGAGGCGCATCCGCCATGCTCACCACCTGGCAGTTCTGGGCGGTGCTCGGCTGCGCGGTGGTGGGCATGGCGCTGCAGCAGTACGCCTTCGACGCAGGCGAGCTCGGCTTGTCCCTGCCCGCCTCGAAGGTTGGCGAGCCGCTCACGGCCCTGGCGCTGGGCTACGCCCTGCTGGGCGAGAAATTTGCGGTGGGAAGCTCGTGGGGGTGGGGGCTGATTGGGGCGTCGATAAGCGGAATGCTCCTTGCAACCGCAATGCTGGCCCGCGAGGCCGCGGACTAGGGTAAGGTGCGCCACATGACGCGAAAGGCGCTCCTCCTTCTACGCCGCGGCGGGAATCAGGCCCAGTAACACGGCCGGCACCCCGCCGCGGAGTTTGTGACCGCCGGCCGTGGACACCCCCAACCGCCGCCGAAATAAAGGAGCAGCGAAGTGCCGAACCCCAACGAGTTTTACGTCCCCCGCGAAATTGTGAAGCCGAACGGCCCGCGCAACGAAGGCCAGCCGAGCTGGAACAAGCAGCGCGGATCCCAGATGCCGGTGGACCGCTACCTCTCGTTTGCCCAAGAGGTCGAGGACATCACCCTGCCGGACCGCACCTGGCCGGACAAGAAGATCACGGTCGCGCCGCAGTGGTGCGCCGTGGACCTGCGCGACGGCAACCAGGCCCTGGTGGACCCGATGAGCCCCGAGCGCAAGCGCCGTATGTTCACCCTGCTGGTGGAGATGGGCTACAAGGAAATCGAGGTGGGCTTCCCGTCCGCGTCCCAGACGGACTTCGACTTCGTGCGCGAGATCATCGAGCAGGACATGATCCCGGACGACGTGACCATTCAGGTGCTGGTGCAGGCGCGCGAGCACCTGATCCGCCGCACCTTCGAGGCATGCGCCGGCGCGAAGAACGTGATCGTGCACTTCTACAACTCCACCTCCAAGCTGCAGCGCGAGGTGGTGTTCCGCAAGGACCGCCCCGCCATTAAGAAGCTGGCCACCGACGCCGCCGAGCTGATCAAGACCATCGCGGAGGACTACCCGGACACCAACTGGCGCTGGGAGTACTCGCCCGAGTCCTTCACCGGCACCGAGCTGGACTTCGCGCTGGAGGTGTGCGACGCGGTGGTGGACGTCATGGACGCCACCCCGGATAACCCCATGATCATCAACCTGCCGTCCACCGTGGAGATGGCCTCGCCCAACGTGTACGCGGACTCCATCGAGTGGATGCACCGCAACCTGAAAAAGCGCGACTCCATCATCATCTCCCTGCACCCGCACAACGACCGCGGCGAGGGCGTGGCGGCGGCCGAGCTGGGCTACATGGCCGGCGCGGACCGCATCGAGGGCTGCCTTTTCGGCAACGGCGAGCGCACCGGCAACGTGGACCTGGTCACGCTCGGCCTGAACATGCTCACTCAGGGCGTGGACCCGCAGATCGACTTCTCCGACATCACCAAGATCCGCCAGACGGTGGAGTACTGCAACCAGCTGCGCGTGCCGGAGCGCCACCCCTACGGCGGCGACCTGGTCTTCACCGCGTTCTCCGGCTCGCACCAGGACGCCATTAACAAGGGCCTCGACGCCCTTGCGCAAAAGGTGCACCCGGGCGCCTCCTCCACCGACGTGAGCTGGGAGGAGCTGCGCGACACGGTGTGGGAGGTGCCCTACCTGCCCATCGACCCGAAGGACGTCGGCCGCACCTACGAGGCCGTGATCCGCGTAAACTCGCAGTCCGGCAAGGGCGGCGTGGCCTACATCATGAAGACGGACCACGGCGTGAACATGCCTAAGGCCATGCAGCCGGAGTTCTCCGCCGTGGTGCAGGCGATCACCGACACCGAGGGCGGCGAGGTGAACTCCAAGAACATGTGGGACATCTTCGCCGCCACCTACCTGGACCTGGATTCCCCGCTCGAGCTGGTGGATTATGAGATCTCGGGCGCCGCCAGCGACGACGATGACTCGGCCGTGACCGCCACCGTGGAATTCGACGGCGAACAGCGCGAGATCACCGGCAACGGCAACGGCCCCATCGCGGCGTTTGCCAACGCCCTTGAGTCCCTCGGCATCGACTTTGAGGTGCAGGACTACTCCCAGCGCGCCCGCTCCGCCGGCGACGACGCGGACGCCGCCTGCTACATCTACGCCGACATCGACGGCACCAGCGCCTGGGGCGTGGGCATCGCCGGTTCCACCACGCGGGCCTCGCTGAAGGCGATCGTCTCCGCCGTGAACCGCGGGCTGACGGAGGGCAAGACCGGGGGCGTGTAGCGAATAGCTCGCGGCGCGAGCCAGGAACCCGCCTGCCCCCCGCCGCCTCCCGCCAAAAATGGGTACCCTCGTGCGAAAAACGCGCGAGTGCGCTCCCCTGCCCTACCCGGAGGTGACCGTCGATGCCACCAGCCCTGTACGTGATTCCGGACCACGGTCTCGGACAGATCCGCTCCGTTGCCGTCGAGCGGGTGGACACGGCCGCGGTGGCCAAGCACCTGCGCACCTCCTCCAGCGATGCGGCGGACTTCGCCGTCACGCTGCGACGCGAAAGCCGCGAGAGCCGCACGGGCTTCGGCGTGTGGTTCCGGGAGGACCGCATCGGCGAGCTCGCCGCGGCCGACGCGGACGCGTACCCGGCGCTGAACACCATCGCCGACGCCGGCTACCGCCCGCTGGCCACGGCCCGGGCCGCGCGCGACGCATCCGGCACCGTCACCCTGGCGCTCCGCCTGCCCGCCCCTGAGCTGGTGCTGCCCGCCAACACCCCACCGGCGGAGCCGTGGCAGTTCCTGGAGCCGGGCGAGCCGCTCACCGTGCACTACCTGCCCGGTTCGCGCTACGCCCGGGTGGGCCGCAGGGTGCAGTACCTGGCCACCCTCGGCTTCGACGCCGCCGGCGAGGTGACGGTGTGCATCGACGGGGAGAAGGTGGGCTACCTCGACGCGGCCGCGGGCTCCAAGCTGGCGCCGACGCTGCGTTCGCTCGAGCGGTGGGGCGTGGTGGCCGTGGCCCGCGGGTTCCACGACCCGTCCGCGGGCGCGCCGCTTTTCACCGTCACGGCCGGGCCGGTGGAGTGCGTCCACCTCGACGCGGTGAGCCCGCTGCAGCCCCTCGACGCCGACGGGCGCCCGCGCGCCGCGGCCCTGCCGGGGCCGGTTGGGGCTGGGATTGGGTTTGTCGGGGGCGTCGACAAGCAAAAAAGCCCCGATCCCGGCGCGCGGCGGCGGGTGGCCGTAGCATCCGTGGCGGCGCTGACGCTGACGGGCACGGGCGTGGCGGCGCTGGCCGGGCGGAACCGGGCGGAGCACGAGGGCCACGAGAGTGCGGTGGCGATTGTGAGCAGCGACCCAGTGCTCACTCCAAGCGCGGCGGCGACCCCCACCCCGCTGACGCCGGAGCTGGAGATGGTCTCCGTGGAGGTCCTCCCCGCGGAGGCGACGTAGCGCCGGGCTAAGATGCGTGTAATGACCGCACCGAGCGAGCCGCAGGGCAGTGAATTCCCGTACGTGGCACTTACCGCGCAGGCGGCCGGAATTCACCCCTCAACCGGCCGCCTGCTCACGCTCGACGCGGTGACGTTCGACGGCACCGGGCGCGTCGGCGAGACGTTCTACCAGGTGTTCAACCCCGGCCGCGATGCCGGGCCGCGCCACACCCACGGGCTCGAGGCCAGCGACTTTGCCCAGGCGCCGCGCTTCTCGCGGTCGCTGCGGGGCTTAGACAAGCTTATCGACGGCCGCCAGCTCACGCTCCACAATTCGCCCCACGACTGGGGCTACATCGTGTCCGAGCCCCGCCGAGCCATGAACGCCGCGGCGCGCGCGAACCGGTCCCGGCGCGGGCGGGGCAACCGCCGCCGCCAGCGGGTGGGGCACGTGCCGAGGCCGGAGGGGATCGTGGACGTTCTGGCCACCGTGCGTCTGCAGGGCAACGTGCCGGTGGACACGCGCCTGCCCGCCCTGGCCGCCATCGCCGGCGTGTCGGTGCCGCCGCCCGCCGCCACCGAGGAGGAGCGCGCCCGCCAGCGCACCCTGACCCTGGTGGGCATGCACCTCGCGCTGCGGGACGCGGGCGAGCTGGCCGTGGCGGACCCAGCGGAGCTGGCGGCGGACCGCTTCGGGCTGCAGCGCAGCTCCCTGCGCGTGGACGCGGAGAAGGCGGCGGCCGCGGCCGACAACCCCGGCGTGTACACCCCCGCCACGGGCCTGCAACCCGGCATGGAGGTGGTGGTCACCGACGACGTGGCGTGCAACCCCGACGAGCTGATCGACCTCGGAGTGCGCGCCGGCCTCACCTACGCGGAGAAGCTCACGCGCCAGACCTCGCTGGTGGTCTCGGACGCGCAGGCCAAGGGCGTAGAGCTGCGCGGCAAGGCCATGCACGCCCACCGCAAGGACATCCCCATCCTCACGGCCGCGCAGTTCGCCCGCGCGGTGGAGGCGATGGAGTCTCGGGGCGGCGGCGCCGCGGAGTAGCCTGTAGCGCATGAATCCGAAAGGACCCCTTGCCCGGATCCGCTCCCAGATGGCGCTCTCGGCTGCCCGCCTGGCCACCACGGCGTCGCGCGCCACCGGCCGCGGCGCCGGCGGCATGATCGGCGGCCTTGTTGCCGGGGCGATCGACCCGACCATCATGGACCACCTCGGCGGCGGGCGCCCCGCGGTGCTGGTCACCGGCACCAACGGCAAGTCCACCACCACCCGCATGCTGGCGGGCGCGCTGCGCACCACCCACACCGTGGCCACCAACGACGGCGGCGACAACATGGACGCCGGCATCATCTCCGCGCTCATGGCGGGCCGCGACGCCTCCCACGTGGTGCTGGAGGTGGACGAGCTGCACGTGCCAAAGGTGGCGGAACGTCTCGAACCGCAGGCGATCGTCCTGCTCAACCTCTCGCGCGACCAGCTGGACCGGGTGGGCGAAATCAACTCCATCGAACGGGCCCTGCGCGCCGCGGTGAATGCGCACCCGGAGGCCACCGTCATTGCCAACTGCGACGACGTCCTAGTCACCTCCGCCGCCTGGGACCACCCCAACGTGGTGTGGGTAGCCGCCGGTGCCGGCTGGCTGGGGGATTCCGTGACCAACCCCCGCTCCGGCGGCCACATCGTGCGCACCGACGACGGGGACTGGTACGGCATCGAACAGCAGGGGGGCGCCCGCGAGTTCCGCCGCCCTACCCCCCACTACTCCGTGGACGAGGCCGGCCTGCACACCCCCGCCGGCACCGTGCCCCTGGACCTGAAGCTGCCGGGGCGCGCCAACCGGGGCAACGCTGCCCAGGCCATCGCCGCCGCGGTGGAGGCCTTCGGCGTGCCCCTGGACAAGGCGGTGCGCGCCGCCGAGGAGGTGGACAACGTTGCCGGGCGCTACACCACCGTGCACCTCGGCGAGCGCGACGTGCACCTGCTCCTGGCCAAGAACCCGGCCGGCTGGCAGGAGGCGCTGAGCATGCTGGACCGGGACGCGGACGGCGTGGTCATCGCCGTGAACGCCCGCCAGGGCGACGGCGAGGACGTGTCCTGGCTGTGGGACGTGGCCTTCGAGGACTTCGGGGACACCAAGGTGGTGGCCGCCGGCGAGCGCGCCACCGACCTGGCGGTGCGCCTGCTCTACGCGGGAATCGACCACCAGCTGGTGCACGACCCGGTGGAGGCCATCCGCGCCTGCCCGCCCGGGCGCGTGGAGGTGCTGGCCAACTACACCGCGCTGCTCAACCTGCGCCGCGCGCTGAGCAAGGAGGAGGACTACCGTGCCTAAGCTCACCATCGGCCTCGTGTTGCCGGACGTGCTGGGAACCTACGGCGATGACGGCAACGCGCTCGTCCTGCGCCAGCGTGCCCGCCTGCGCGGCATCGACGCCGAGGTCCGCCGCATCCTACTCACCCAGGACATCCCCGCCGACTGCGACGTCTACACCCTCGGCGGCGGCGAGGACTCCGCCCAGGTGATCGCCGCCGCCCGCCTCGCGGCCTCCCCGGGCCTGCAGGCTGCGGCCGCCGACGGTCGCCCCATTTTCGCCGTGTGCGCCGGCATGCAGGTGCTCGGCCACAGCTTCTTCGCGCACGGCACCGAGGCCCAGGGCATTTCGCTTCTCGACGTCTCCACCCAACCACTCCCCTCTCGAGCCATCGGCGAAGTCGCCTCGCGCCCCACCCGCGCCGGCGTCACGGCCCAGCTCACCGAACCGCTGACCGGCTTTGAGAACCACATGGGCGCCACCACCCTCGGGCCCGCCGCCGAGCCGCTGGGCAAGGTCACGCGCGGCACCGGCAACGGCGCGGGCGCCGGCTCCGATTCCGCCGGCTCTGCCGTGGAGGCCGTGGAAGCCGTCGAGGGCGTGGTGCAGGGCAGCATCATCGCCACCTACATGCACGGCCCGGCCCTGGCGCGCAACCCCCAGCTCGCAGACCTGCTGCTTGCGCAGGCCCTGGGCGTGCGCCTCGAGGACCTCGAGCCCCTCGAGATCCCCGTCATCGACCGCCTCCGCATGGAGCGCCTGAGCTAGCGCCTCTGATGCCCGCCGCTTCGATGTCTGCTAGTGGCTGCTAGCACACAACGCCCCAACGCCGAACTTCGTCACTGCGTGAGCAGGCATTTCGCTCTGACCAAATAAATGCGTGCTAGCGCCCCCGCCCAGGCTGCTAGCACACATGCCCGCGGCTGCGCCACCGGCGCCCCGGGCGCCCCGCCCCGCCCGCCTACAGCTTCAGCCGCCCGCTGAGCGCCCGGGACAGCGTCAGCTCGTCCACAAATTCCAGGTCCCCGCCCAGCGGCATCCCGGAGGCGAGCCGGGACACCGTGAGGTCCGGGAAGTCCTTCAACAGCCGCGCGATGTAGGACGCTGTCGCCTCACCCTCGGTGTCCGGGTCGGTGGCCAGGATCACCTCGGTGATGTCCGGGATCTCCCCGTCCGGCAGATCCGGCTGCACCCCGCCAATGCGCTGCAGCAGCGAGGCGATGGCCAGGTCTTTGGGCCCGATGTTGGCCAGCGGGTCGAGCGCCCCGCCCAGCACGTGGTAGCGCCCGGTGTACTCGCCGGTGCGCTCGATCACCTGGATGTCCTTGGCGTCCTCCACCACGCACACCGTGCTCTTATCGCGCCCCGAGTCTGCGCAGATGCGGCACACCTCCTCGCGCGAGACGTTGTTGCAGATGCGGCAGAAGGTCACGCCGTCCCGCACCGCCGCCAGCGCCGCGCGCAGCCGGTCGATGTCCTCCGGCTCGGTTTGCAGCAGGTAGAACGCGATGCGCTGCGCCGACTTGGGGCCCACGCCGGGCAGGCGCGCGAACTCGTCGATCAGGTCTTGCAGCGGTCCTTCGAACATGGCACTCCTCGGTAACCGTGAACTTTGTTACAAAAATGGCGTCAGATTCTTCATTTCCCCAGGTCGCCGAAACGCGTCCGGAAGAAAGTTCACTGCGCCGGCCACGCAAAAGCGCCCAGCCGCGGTGGCTAGGCGCTCGTGGCGGGGCAGGTTAGATGATGCCGCCGAAAGGAACCTCGCCCGGGCCGGCCGGCTGGCCGCCGCCGAACGGGCCGTCCTGCGCGCCGCCGGCAACGCCGGTGAGCGGGCCAATCTTCTCCTGCGCGAGCTGGCCGGCCTTGTTGTGGGCGTCGCGGTACGCGGCGAGGATGAGGTCCTGGAGGGTCTCGATGTCCTCCGGGTCCACGGCCTCCGGCTTGATGGTGAGGTCAGTAATCTCGGCGCCACCGGTCATGGTGACGGTGACGAGCTCGCCGCCGGCGGAGCCAACCACGGTGGTGTTCAGCAGCTCCTCTTGCGCCTGCTGCAGCGCGGCCTGCACCTCGGCGGCCTGGCGGATGAGTTCCTGCATGTCTGCCGGCATGTTCGGCTGGGTCATGGGTGTACCTTTCGCTTGGGTGTATTCTCCGCCCCACTGTACCCGCTCCCCACCGGGGTGGCGGGCCGCGCCCGGGGCCTACAGCGGTCGGGCGCCGAGCTCGCTGGCCAAGAGCTCCATCGCCACCTCGGTCGCGTCGCGGCGGTCGAAGGAGCTCGCCTCGCTCACGGCCTGGTCCGCCATGTCGCGCTCCTCGTCCTCGCGGGTGTATTCGGAGGCGGGAGCGGGCTCAATGCTTGTCGACGACTCCGACCCAACCTTCTCCTCCCCCCTCAACGGGTCCGGCGTGACGGGCGATGCCTCCCGGGCCTCCCCGCCGCCAGCTTCCCACGGATCGTAGGGCGGCTCGTCCTCGGCGGGCTCGGGCGGCGGCGGGATGTCGTCGCGCTCGCGCTTGGACTTCGAGGCCGCCTGCTCGCCGGCCGCGCGCGCCGCGGACTGCCAGTCCTGCGCCGCAGCCCGCGCAGGGGCGGGGTCTTCGGAGCCGCCGTCCCCGTCGCTTTCACTACTGCCTCCGGCCCCGGACTCCCCGCCGCCGGGGTTCCACACCTCGCGCCGCCCGCCGGCCTTCACGCCGGCCGCGGCCGGATCCGTTCCAATCACGCACCGCACCGCAACGTCCGCGCGCAGCTTCTCGGAAAACACCGCCGCGATGTCCGGATTATTGCTCGAGGCATTGATTCGCTCAGCCAGGGCACCCGTGTTGTGCCCCACCACCAGTGTATTTCCGTCGAAGCCGAGCGGCCTGGCCTCGGTGAGCATGATCTCTGCCACCTTGTTTCGCTCACCGACGGATTGCCGCAGCGAGGTCCAGTCCCGCTGCACGCGATCGAACAGCTCGTCGTAATTGATGGGATCGGGGCGTTCGCTTGCCGACGTCCCCGGCTCCCGCTCCGGCTCCCGGCGCTCCGGCTCCGGCTCCGGGCGCTTGGGCGCGGCAGGCTGCGGCTCGCTGGGCGCCGGCGTGGAGGAGCTGTGCACACCACGCCCCGCGGCGGCCGCGGCAGCAGCCGCCGCAGCTGCTGCCCCGCCGCCCTGTCTGCCGCCCGCCGCAGGGGCCGGCTGGGCGGTCGGTTGGGCGGTCGGCTGGGCGGTCGGCGTGGCCGGCGCAGCGGCCGCGGCCGGGCCGAAGGCGGCACCGCCGGCGGGCATGGTGAGCAGGTGGGCCATCACCACCTCCAGCAGCAGGCGCGGGGAGGTGGCGCCGCTGAGCTCCGGGATGCGGTTGTTGACCTCGGTGGCCAGCGCGGCGAGCTGAGGGGCGGTGAACTGGTCTGCTTCGGCGCGGAGGATCTCGGCGCGGTCCACGGGTGCGTCGACAAGCGATTGCCCAAAGGCGTCCGGCACGCTCTTGATCAGGAGCAGGTCGCGGAGGCGGTCGAGCAGGTCGGTGGCGAAGCGGCGCGGCTCGTGGCCGGCCTCCATCACGGCGTCGATGGTGCGGAACGCCGCCGACGCGTCGCGGGTGGCCAGGGCGTCGATCGCGGCATCCATGAGCGAAAGGTCCGTGACGCCGAGCAGCGGCAGCGCCAGCTCGTAGGTCAGGCCGTCCGGGCCCGCGCCGGAAAGCAGCTGATCCAGGATGGACAGCGTGTCTCGCGGAGAGCCGCCGCCGGCACGGATGACAAGGGGGTACACGTTCTCGTCCACGTGCACGCCCTCCTCCGCCACCACCTTCTCCAGCAGCTCGCGCATCTTCGCGGGGGCGAGGAGGCGGAAGGGGTAGTTGTGGGTGCGGGAGCGGATAGTGCCCAGCACCTTCTCCGGCTCGGTGGTGGCGAAGATGAAGATGAGGTGCTCCGGCGGCTCCTCCACGATCTTCAGCAGGGCGTTGTTGCCTTCCTTGGAGATCATGTGGGCCTCATCGATGATGAAGACGCGGTAGCGGGACTCCGCCGGCGCGAACACGGCGCGCTCGCGCAGCTCGCGCATGTCCTCCACCTTGCCGTGCGAGGCGGCGTCGAGCTCCATCACGTCCAGGTTGCCCGGGCCGCCCGGGGCGAGCGCGACGCAGGAAGCGCACACGCCGCAGGGGGTCGAGGTCGGCCCCTCCACGCAGTTGAGGGAGCGGGCGAGGATGCGGGCGGAGGACGTCTTGCCGCAGCCGCGCGGGCCGGAGAAGAGGTACGCGTGCGCGATCCGCCCGTTGTCCAGGGCGGTGGATAGGGGTTTGGTCACCTGCTCTTGGCCGATGACCTCTCCAAACGTCGCGGGGCGATATTTCCGGTAGAGAGCCACGCGCCCAACTCTAGTGGCTACAACCGACACCGGGCCGCGAGCCCGCTGCCGGTCGCCCGCTGCCCGCTACCCGCTACCCGCTACCGCTCGAGCGCCGCGAGGAGCACGCAGGTGGCCACCCCGTCCATGGCCTCCTCCACCTGCTCGATCGGCGGCATCGACGGCGCGAGGCGGATGTTGCGGTTCTCCGGATCCGTCCCGTGCGGGAAGGCGGAGCCGGCCTTGGTCAGGTTGATGCCCGCCTCCTTGGCCAGCTTCCACACGCGCGTAGCCGTGCCCGGCACCACGTCCAAAGAGATGAAGTAGCCGCCTTGCGGCTCGGTCCAAGACGCCACGCCCAAGCCGCCCAGGCGGTCCTCCATGATGCGCAGCGCCGCGTCGAACTTCGGGCGCAGCGAGCCCGCGTGCTTGCGCATCAGCGCGCGCACCCCCTCCGCGTCGCCCAACAGCTCCACGTGCGCCAGCTGGTTCTCCTTGTTCGGGCCGATGCCGCGGATGCCCGCGATGCCGCGGTACCAGTCCAGGTTGTCCTTGGACGACGCGAAGAAGGACACGCCCGAGCCCGCGTGCGTGATCTTGGAGGTGGAGCTCATGTACCAGAAGCGGTTCGGGTTGCCCGCCTCTGCCGCCATCGCCAGCACGTCCGGGTTCTCCGGGAACTCGTCGGTGAAGGTGTGCACCGCGTACGCGTTGTCCCAGATCACCCGGAAATCGGGCGCGCCCGTCTCCATCGCCGCCAGGCGCTCGGCGGTCTCGCGGGAGTAGACCGCGCCAGTGGGGTTGGCGTAGATGGGCACGCACCAGATGCCCTTCACCTGCGGGTCGAGCACAAGCTTTTCGACGCTCCCCATATCCGGACCGTTCTCCCCCATCGGGACAGGAACCAGCTCGAAGCCGAACTGCTCGGTGATGGCGAAGTGGCGGTCGTACCCCGGCACCGGACACAGCCATTTCACCGTCTCCTCTCGGCTCCATGGCCGCGGCGAATCGTTGGTGCCGAACGCGTAGGCGAAGGAGATGAGGTCAAACATGATGTTGAGCGAGGAGGCGTCGCCCGCGATGACGTTGTCCGGGTTGATGCCCAGCACCTCGGCCCACAGTTCGCGGATCTCGGCGATGCCGTCGGAGCCGCCGTAGTTCCGCACGTCCACGCCGCCCGCGGTGATGTAGGTGTCCTTCCCCGGCAGCGCCAGGAGATCCTGCGAGAAGTCCAGCTGCTCGCTCGACGGCTTGCCTCGCGTGAGGTCCAGCTGCAGGTTCTTGGCCTTGAGCTCCTCGTAGCGCTTGCGCACGTCCGCCTCGAGGGCCTCGCGTTCCCGGGGATCCAGTTCGTTCAAGGGGGTTGCCATGAACCGTGATTCTACCCACAGAAAGATTTAGGGGACCTCACGCACCTGACAGAGCTCGCTGACCCTTGCTGCGTTCCCGCCCTGGGGGAGTTCACAAGATAACACCGCGTGAGATCCTGCCCCACACTGTAGCGGGGGCCGTCGCCCGGACACAACCTGCCCCACTGGCCAGGTGTTTTGGCCGGGCGCACGGGGTGGTCTAACATGTCCGGAGACGCTTTCGGGCGTTGTAACAACTGGAGGATTCGACTAGCGGCCTATGTCACACGCCTGGAACGCGTGCGGGTAGCAATACCCTCGTGGGTTCAAATCCCACATCCTCCGCCGTATCCGGAACCGATCCGTGTGCTCTTTGGTGGGCGGCGGATCGGTTTCGTCGTTAAGCAAGGCTCCCCTTACCGTACAATGGCGGCCATGATTAACGAACAGCTCAAAGAAGCCATTACCCAGCAGGTCACCGAGGAGTACGGGGCCGCCTACACCTACCGCTACCTGGCCAACGAGATGGACGCGCTGTCCTTCCCTGGCATGTGCGCGTGGTTCACCGCGCAGGCGCAGGAGGAGCTGGAGCACGCGCAAAAGTTTGCGCAGCACCTGATCGACCGCGGCGAGCACGTGCAGCCACGCACCATCGAGGCCAACGCGCCCGAGATCCACGGCCCGCTCGACGCCTTCCGCGCCGCCCTCGAGCACGAGCGCAAGGTCTCCGAGCAGATCCGCACCATCACCCGCACCGCCGACGAGGTGGGCGACTTGGAGTCCCGCGGACTGCTCAACTGGTTCCTCACCGAGCAGGTTGAGGAGGAGGCGACCGTGGGCGAGATCGTGGATCAGCTCGAGCTCGTCGGCGCCGACGGTTCGGGGCTGTTGCGTATCGACGCCGCCCTTGCCAACCGCGGCACCACCCTGCCGCAGTAAGGCTGCGCCCGCGGGGGCGGCGGCGCGGGGGCGGCCTCTCCGGGGCGGCCGGACACCGCCCAGGCCCCTTCCGTACCCAAATGGTCATCAGTACCTGGTCATTAGTCATCGTCGCTTGGTAATACGAATCGGCGGGTCATCGACTAATGACCAGGTACTGATGACCATATGCCGTTCTGAGCCCCCGCCACCCCCCCCCCCCGCCCCCCCGGCCCCCCCCCCGGCCCCCCCCCCCGCCCCCGCGGGGAAACACCCTGCCCTATAAACCACTGACTCCGCCGACGAACCTACCCCGTTCACACTCGGTGTGCCCGTCCCCCGGGCGCAACCAAGGTAAACAGCAGCAGAACTTGCGGCGAAACCTGCGCAAAATCGCCCTCCCCACCGCGCGGGATAGGGGAACCTGCCCGAACATGTGAGGCGTGACAGGTTACGAGCCCCGGCAGACCGTGCCACAACCCGCGCCACAACCCGCGCCACAGACCCGCCGCCACGTCTCCCGCCGCACCTTCCTGCGCGCCACCGCGGTGACCACGGGTGCCGCCGGCGCGGGGATCACCGTCACCGCGCGGGCGCAGAGCTCCCAGACCGCCGCCCCGGCGCTGGCGGAGATGGACCTGCTGCCGCTGCCGTTCGTGCACGGCGTGGCCTCGGGGGATCCGCTGCCGGATTCGGTGGTGCTGTGGACGCGGGTGACTCCGGATGAATCCGCCACCCCGGGCAGCGGGCTGGGCGCCCCGACGCGGCTGCGCTGGGAGGTGGCGCTGGACCCGGGCTTCGGCCGCGTTGTGCAGGCGGGCGAGGTGGACTCCAGCGCCGAGACGGACCACACCATCCACGTTGATGTGCGGGGCTTGGGCGCGGGCACCGTCTACTTTTACCGCTTCACCGTTATCGGCGGCCCGCACGCGGGTGCCGTCTCCCCGCTGGGGCGCACCAAGACCGCCCCGCCGGCGGGCGCGCCCCTGGCCCGGCAGCGGTGGGCGGTGGCGTCTTGCGCGAACTGGGAGGCTGGCTTCTTCTCGGCGTACGCGGACATGGCAGAGCGCGGCTGGGCGGGGGACCTGGACCTCACCGTCTTTTTGGGCGACTACATCTACGAGTACGCCCAGTACGAGTACGCGGGCTACGGCCCAGTGCGCCTCCACGCCCCGGCGCACGAGATTGTGAGCCTGGCGGATTACCGCACCCGCTACGGCCGCTACCGCACGGACCCGGCGCTGCAGAACGCCCACGCGGCCCTGCCCTGGATTGTGGTGTGGGACGACCACGAAGTGGCCAACAACAACTGGCGCGACGGCGCGGACAACCACGACGCCTCCGAGGGGGACTTCTACACCCGGCGCGACGCCGCCATCCGCGCGTACTACGAGTGGATGCCGGTGCGCACCACCCAGGGGTCGCAGGAGGGCCACATCTACCGCTCCTTCACGTTCGGCGACTTGGTGGAGCTGACCATCATGGACCTGCGCACGTTCCGCGACGTGGAGTTCTGGCGGGGCGGCTCCCGCCAGCCGGGGGATGCGCGCACGATGCTGGGCTCGGAGCAGTACAACTGGCTCATCGGCACGCTGGAACGCTCGCGCACGAAGTGGAACGCGCTGGGGAATTCGGTGATGTTCTCCCCCATGCGCCTGGGCGCGGTGGTGCAGAACCCGGCGACGCGCCCGGTGGCCAAGGCGCTGTCCTCCAACATCCTGTCCTCGTCGGTGCAGGCGCCGGGCATCGACGAGGTCCCGCTGAACGGGGACCAGTGGGACGGCTACGACTTCGAGCGCCGCCGCCTGATCAACGAGCTGGGCCGCCTGGGCAAGCACCCGATCTTCCTCACCGGTGACATCCACTCGGAGTGGGCGCACACCATCACGCACAACGACACCCAGATTGGCTGCGAGGTGGTGTGCACCTCCATCACGGCGCCGAACGTGTCGGAGTCGACCAAACTGCGCCCGGGCCACCCGCTGCTGCGCACGGCCGAGGGATACATGCGCTCGGCCAACCCGCAGCTGCGCCACTGCGCGCTGGACACGCACGGCTACAGCGTGGTCACCATCACCGACGCCGAGGTGATGGCGGAGTGGATGCGCGTGGACGACATCCTCGCCCCCCTCTCCCCGGTCCGCCCGGCGGTGGCGCTGACGTGGCGCAAGAGCGTGGGCTTCACCGCCTAGGCCCACACCCAAGGTTCGCGCGGCAGGTCCGCGGGCTCGAAAGCCTGGGCCAGTTCCGCGAGGGTGCCCACGCCCGGGTGCCCGAGGGACGCCGCGATCGCCTCCACCACCGGCCGGTAGTCCCCGTCGGGCGCCATCTCGCGCAGGGTCACCGCCCCATCGCGCTTTGCTAATCTGCGCCCCCCTCGAGACACCACCAACGGCACGTGCACGTACCCCGGCTCCGCGTAGCCCAACAGGTGCGCCAGGTAGGCCTGCGCCGGCGCGGATGCCAAAAGGTCGTCGCCGCGCACCACCTGGTCCACGCCCTGGTAGCCGTCGTCCACCACCACGGCCAGGTTGTACGCCCAGTCCCCCGCCTGCGCCTGGTCCACCCGCCCGCCGCGTTTGAGAATCACGTCGTCCACCGCGCCCGTGTACTCGCCGCGCAGCGCGTCGCGCACGGTCCACTCGGGGGCTTGTGCTTTGAGACGCACGGCCGGCAGGCGCCCTTCTGTGTGCAAAAGGGAGCGTCGAGAAGCACGCTCCTGATCGGTGAGGTTCCGGCACGTGCCCGGGTACATGCCCGGCTGGGCGTGGGGCGCGGAGGCGGCCTCGCGGATGTCGCGGCGGGTGCAGTAGCACTCGTAGGTGGGCAGCGCGGCGAGCGCCTCGGCGTAGGCCGCGCCGCGTTCGTGCTGGTAGAGCACCGGATCGTCCCACTCGATGCCCAGGGCGGCGAGGTCCTCGAGCTGGCGTTGGGCCGACTCCTCGCTGGAGCGCTCCGAGTCGATGTCCTCCACGCGCATGTAAAAGCGGCGGCCGGACTGGCGCGCGAACAGCCACGCGAGCACCGCCGTGCGCAGGTTGCCGAAGTGGAGGTCCCCGCTCGGGCTGGGCGCGTACCTGCCGGCCGGGCCTTGAAATGCTGACATATGTGCCATGATATTGCGCATGTCACCCCGCGTTACCCGCTCGCCGTTCCCGTACCTGGTCGCCGTGTTCTGCGCCGTGTTCCTCATCTCCAACATCACCGCGCAGAAGGGCGTCGCCCTCGGCCCGTTGATCACCGACGGCGCCTTCTTCCTCTTCCCCATCTCCTACGTCATCGGCGACGTGATCGCCGAGGTCTACGGCTACAACGCGGCCAAGCGCGCGGTGTTCACCGGCTTCGGCATAGCGCTGCTGGCGGTCGCGTCCTTCTACATCGCCATCGCGCTGCCGGCCGCGGACTTCTACGACATGCAGGACACGTTTGCCGCCGTACTCGGGCTGCTGCCGCGCATCGTCGCCGCCTCCCTGGCCGGCTACGTGGTTGGCCAGCTGCTCAACGCGTGGGTGCTGCAGCGGATGAAGGACCGGTTTGGCACCGGCAACCTGTGGGCGCGCCTGATCGGCTCCACCATCGTCGGCGAGTTCGCCGACACCCTGCTCTTCTGCTCCATCGCCGCCGGGGTGATCGGCATCGCCACCGCGGGCGAGTTTGTGAACTACGTGGTGGTGGGCTTCCTGTGGAAGACCCTCATGGAGGTCATCCTCCTGCCCATCACCTACCCCACCATCGCGTGGGTGCGGCGGAAAGAAGAGGCGCTTAACGCGACCTCGTAGACCATGGGTTGACCCACGGCACCCCGAGATTTACAAAGTCCCGCTCGTTGCGGGTAACCACGCTCAACCCGTGCACCTGTGCAGTCGCCGCAATGAAGAGGTCCGCGAGCGGCCGTGGGTCGATGGCTTGTACATCAGCCGCTGCCACGGCAACCTCACTGTCGAAGGGCAACGTTCGTTCTTGAAATAACGGCTTCACTTGACCCTCAAGCCATAGCCGCAGACGAACTCCCTGATCTGGATCAACCCGTTCCTTGCGCTGCACTCCCACTTCTAGCTCAAATATGGTTAATGCAGAGACATACTGAGCGTCGAGAGGATGCCGCTGCGACCACTCTAAAACTCCACGGTCGACTTTTGTGGCGGGCTTCCGCAACTCGCTCACCACGTTTGTATCGAGTAGGTACCTCAAAACTTCGGTATCCGAGGCTCGAAGTCAACGCGCGGGGGATCGAATTCTATTTCGTCGCCGTCCATGTGCAGCAAACTGGCCCAATCCGTCGTCTGAGCCACCAGCGCTGAGTAACGCTCGGCTGAGAGCAACACGTGTGATGCCCTGCCGCTATCGGTGATGACTACCGGCTCCTGCAGCGCAGCTCGCTTTGCAGCTCCCACGTCCCGGCTGAATTCATTGGCACTCAAGGTTGTCATAGCCCACCTCCTGCAAAGACGCAGGTACAGAGTAAAGCGGGGCTGTGAGAACGTCAATACCCTCAGCAACTAGCGGCGGGACGCGTAGTAGCGCCCCAAGAACTCGTCCCGGTACGCCTCGTAATCCCCGGCCTCGATCGCGGCGCGGATGTTGTCCACCAGGCGGATCATGAACTCCAGGTTGTGCATCGTGCACAGCGTGCCCGCCAGGTACTCCTTGGCCTTGAGCAGGTGGTGGATGTAGGCGCGCGAGTAGTTCTCGGAGACGTCCCCGCCGAACTCCTCGTCCACCCCGCGGAAATCCCGCTTGAACTTCGCGCCAGCGAGATTCAAACGCCCATCCAGGGTGTACACGCCGCCGCGGCGCCCGAGGCGGGTGGGGGCGACGCAGTCGAAAGTGTCCGCGCCGGCCTCCACGGCAGTGAAGATGTCGTCCGGCTCCGAGATACCCAGCAGGTGGCGGGGCATGTGCTGCGGCAGCTCGTCCGTCACCCAGCCCACGATGGTGCCTAGGTTCTCCTTCTCCAGCGCGCCGCCGATACCGAAGCCGCCGAATCCGCGCCTGCCTGCGTCGCGCGCCTCCCGGTCCAGCTCGAGCAGGCCGCGCGTTGCTTGTCTACGCAGGTCTTCATACTGGGCACCTTGCACCACACCCCACAGCGATTGCTTGGGTTTACCTACCCGCTCGCGGGTGAGGCGGTCGTGCTCGTCCAGGCAGCGCTTGGCCCAGCGGCGGGTGCGCTCCACCGAGTGCTCCTGGTAATCCCGGGTGTCCACCAGCGTGGTCAGCTCGTCGAAGGCGAACATGATGTCCGCGCCGAGGGAGTGCTGGATCTGCATGGACCCCTCGGGCGTGAAGCGGTGCGCGCTGCCGTCGATGACGGACTTGAAGTCCACGCCGTCATCATCCACCCGGGCCATGCGGTCCTTGTTCGCGGCGCGGATGTCGCTCTCGGTCAAGCCGGCGATGTCCATGGCCAGCACCTTTTTAAAGCCCACGCCGAGGCTCATCACCTGGAAGCCGCCCGAGTCGGTGTAGGTGGGGCCGTGCCAGTTTTCAAAGGCGGCCACGCCGCCCGCCTCGTCCACGATGTCCGGGCCGGGCTGTAAGTACAGGTGGTAGGCGTTGGAGAGGATGGCCTGCGCGCCGGTCTGACGGATCTGCTCCGGGGTGAGCGTTTTCACCGTGGCCTTCGTGGCCACGGGGATGAACGCGGGCGTGGCGATGTCGCCGTGGGGGGTGTGGATGGTGCCGGTGCGGCCGTGCGCACCGGGTGCGTCGTCAAGCACAATGCCCTGCTCAAACGTGATGTCTTCACTCACTTCGCTACCTCCAATTCGGTGCCCTCAACATCGACCTCGGGCAGGATGCGGTCCAGCCACCTGGGCATCCACCAGGTGGAGCGGCCGAGGATGAACATGGTGGCGGGGACCAGGGACATGCGGACGAAAAATGCGTCGAACAGCACGGCGGCGCCGAGCGCGAAGCCGAAGATCTGGATGAACGGCAAAGGCTGGTTAATAAAAGCCACGAACACCGAGATCATGATGATCGCCGCGGCCGTGACCACGCGCGCGCCCTGGGTAAAGCCCTCCACGGCGGCCTCCTCCACCGCGCGGCGCTCGGCCTCCGGGTCGCCCGCGCCGCGCAGCTCGATGTAGTGCTCGCGGATGCGGGTAACCAGGAAGACCTGGTAATCCATGGCCAGGCCGAAGGTGACGCCGATGAGGAAGATGGGCAGGAAGGACAAGATGGGCGCCGGGGTGTTCACCAGGCCCCACAGGCCGTCCTGCCACACCAGCACCGTCAGGCCGAACGCGGCGCCGACCGAGAGGAGGAAGCCCAGGCCGGCCACCAGCGGCACCATGATGGAGCGGAAGACAATCATCAGCAGCACGATGGCCAGGCCCACCACAATGGCCAGGTAGAGCGGCATGGCGCCGGAGAGCTCCTCGGTGATGTCCATCTGCACGGCGGTGAGCCCGGTCAGGCCAACGTGCACGCCGGTGGCGTCCTCGATCCGGGCGTCGGACTCGCGCACCCCGTGCGCCACCTCAAGGGTGTGCTCCTCCTCCGGGCCGCCGTCCGGGGTGGCCAGGATCTGCGCGGCGGTGAAGTCCTCGTTCACCCCGATGATCTGGGCGTGCTCGATGCCGGCCACCGCGTTGGTTTCCTGCACCGCGTACAGGAAACTGGCCAAGGCCGCCTTCTGGGCGCGGCCGCCGGCGGCATCCGGGATGGCGTTCATGTACGGCCGGAGGATTTCGGCGTCCGGGTTCACGGCGTGGGCGTCCACCACCATCAACAGGGGCGCGTTCACGCCGGGGCCGAAGCCCTCCGCCATCAGGTCGGCGGACTTGCGCTGCGTGGTGTCCTTGTTGGAGGTGCTGTCTGAGGGCAGGGCCATCTCCAGGCCCAGCACCGGGGCGGACATGGCGCCGAGGCCCAGCACCACCGCGGCCATGACCACGGCCGGGAACTTGCGCACAAAGCCCACCCAGCTGCGGCCCATGGAGCGGGTGTCCAGGTCCTTGCCCGGGCGTGCGCCGGGGCCCGCGTTGCCGGCGATGCCCGGGATCTTCAGCCCGAAGGCTCGCTCACCCCACGCGCCGAGCAGCGCCGGCAGCATGGTCAGCGCCACCAGCACCGACACCAGCACGGTGAAGGCGGCGGCCAGGCCCATCCAGGAGAGGAACTCGATGCCGGCCAGCACGAGCGCCACCAGCGCCACAAACACGGTGGTGCCGGCGAAGACCACGGAGGAACCGGCGGTGCCCACCGCCATGCCCGCTGCCTCGGGCCCCGGGAGGCGGCGGCGCTCCTGGCGGTAGCGCGACAGGATGAACAGGGAGTAGTCAATGCCCACCGCCAGGCCGATCATGACGGCCAGCACCGGGGTGACGTCATTGAGCTCCACCCAGTGCGTGGTGGTGAGGATGGCCAGCGCGCCGATGCCCACGCCCACCACGGCGGCCACAATCGGCATGGTCGAGGCGATCAGGGAGCCGAAGGTGACCATGAGCACCAGAAGGGCCACGCCGATACCGATCAGCTCGGAGGTGGTGTTCACCGCGATGGCGTCGCCGTAGCCGGGGCCGCCCGCCTCCACCTGCAGGCCGGCTTCGCGCCCGATCTCCATGGCGTCCGCCACCACCTGCTTGTCCTCGTCCGTGACGGCGAAGTTGGTCTCCGCGTCGAACTCGAAGGTGGTGTAGCCGATCCGGGCGTCGTCGGAAAGCATGCGCAAGTAGTACGCGTCCTGCTTCGCGGCCTCCTCCGGCAGGCCCATCGCCGTCATCTGCCCCACCACCTGCCGCCCCAGGTCGTGGTTCACGCGCACCGGGTTGCCGAAGCGCTCCGTGCCCTCGATGCCGCCCAGGTTGTCGCGGATGTAGTCCACGGTGGCGTCCATCGCCGCCATGTACGCAGGCGCGTCGAGCCGCTGGCCCTCGGGTGCGGCGAAGACGAGGTTCACGCTGGGGGCTTTGGCAATGCCGCCCTGGCCCGGAAAGTTGTCATCCAGCGTCTGCAGCGCGTCGATGGCCGGCGTGCCGGAGACGTTAAAGTCCGAGGAGAACGGCTTGGACAGGGCGAACGCCGCACCCGCCGCGGCCGCCAGGATGAGCAGCCACGCGAGGATCACGCGCCACGCGTGCACGTAGGACCAGCGCCCAAGCTTGTACAGCAGTTTCGCCACAGCCACATCCTTCCCGGGTGCAAAACTTTAAAAAACCGGCACCGCCTGCGGCTGCAGGTGGTGCCGGTTATGTTTGGCGGTAGCGGCGGGATTTGAACCCGCGGTGGTTTGACCCACACTCGCTTTCGAGGCGAGCACCTTCGGCCGCTCGGACACGCTACCGCTAGCTAGCGTAACGGGTGAGCGTCCACGCGGCCAAATTGCTCGCGAGGCGCCTAGCGGTTCTCGGCCTCGTTCTCAGCCTCGTGCTCGTTGACCTTGTCCTCGACCTTGGCGGCAACCTCGTTGGCCTTGTCCTTGATCGCGTCGCCGGCCTCGGCGAGCTTCTCCTTCGCGCCGCCGAGGAGGCTGTCGGCCTTGCCCTCGTTCTGCAGCTGCTCGTTGCCGGTAACCTCGCCGGCTGCCTGCTTCAGATCGCCCTTGAGCTGGTCGCCCTTGCCTTCAAAAGCCATGATGGATCTCCTTTTCGTTGACGTAACGTGTTCCACCTAGTGTAGGGACGAAAGCTTGGGGCGGGGTAACAATTCCATTACAGGAGCGTTTGCTTATCGACGCTCCCGGAAGAACGCCCCCACCACCTGCGCCGCCTCCTCCTCCAGCACGCCGCCCCGGACCTCCACCTGGTGGAGGTGGTGCGGGTCCCGGATGGCGTCGAAAAGCGAGCCCACCGCCCCCGTTTTCGGCTCGAACGCGCCGAAGACCACCGAGCGAACCCTGGCGCCGAGTATGGCGCCGGCGCACATGGTGCACGGCTCGAGGGTGACCACCAACTCGCAGCCGTCGAGGCGCCACGAGCCGAGGGTGCGGGCGGCGTCGCGGATGGCCTCAACCTCGGCGTGCGCGGTGGGGTCCAAGCGCGCCTCGCGACGGTTCACGCCGCGGCCGATGACCTCGCCGGACGGCGAGTAGACCAGAGCCCCCACGGGTACGTCCCCCGGCGGCGTGGTCCGCGCCAGGGCGAGCGCCTCGCGCATCCGCTCCCGCGCCACCCGCTCCGGGCGGCTGGGGCTAGCCAACGGCATCCGTGAGCTCGTCCAAAAACCCCAGGTCCTCGGCGATGGTCTCGGCGAGATCGCGCGGATCCGCGTCGTCATCGAGCAGGATGCTCAAACGCTCCTCGGACAGGCCGAGGTCCTCGAAGATGGCGAAGTCCCCCTCGGCCCACGCCTCCACGTCATCCAGCTCGTCCGGGTCGATGTCCGGCACCTCGTAGCCTGCCTCGTCCAGGATGTCCGCGGCGAAGTCGTCGTCCACCGCCATCGTGGCGTCGGAAAGCAGGAGGCGCGTGCGACTCGGGCCCGGGCGCACCACCACCAGGTAGTCCTCCTCCACGTTGAGGATGGCAAAGGCCGCGCCCTCGCTGCGCAGCGCGCGCACCGCCTTGATGGAGGTGCTCAGGTCGGTGAAATCGTCCTCGAACTCGCGCACCACCCAGCCGCCGTCCGCGCGCGCGACCGTGCCCGCGTAGCCGTCCTCGTACTCCTGCGTCATGTTGCCCCGGCGTGGTCCGTCCCCGCCCCGCCCGCCCCGCCGCGCAGGCGCACTCGCCTACACTCGGACGGCATGAGCGACACCCCCACCCTCCGCCCCGTGTGCATCATCGGCAACGGTTTGATCGGCGGCTCCCTGATGCGCGACCTGGCGGCGCACGGTGAGCGCGTGTTCGGTTACACGCACTCCGGCGCGGGGGCGCGCAAGGCCGCGGCCGACGGCTTCGACGTCTCCACCGACCTGCCCGGGGTTCTGCGCCGCGCCGAGGAGGTGGGCGCCCTGATCGTGATCGCGGTGCCCTTCGACGTGGTGGCGGAGGTGCTGGACGCCATCGCAGCGCACGCCCCCACCTGCGGCATCACCGACGTGGTTTCCGTGAAGCGCCCGGTGCACGACCTGGTTGCTCAGCGCGGCATGCTCGAGCGTTACGTGGGCGGGCACCCCATGGCCGGCACCGAGGCGTCCGGCTGGGCCGCCTCGCAGGAGGGCCTGTTTGTGGGCGCCGCGTGGGTGGTCACGTACGACTACGCCGCAGAGGTCGAGCGCGTGCCCGCCGCCTGGGCCGACTTGTTCCGCGAGGTGTGCACCATGGCGGCGCTTGTGGGCGCCGAGTCCGTCCCCGTCTCGGCCGTGAAGCACGACGAGGCCGTCGCGCGCGTCTCCCACCTGCCGCACGTAATTGCGGAGTCCCTCTCCATCGTCGGCGACCGCGGCCGCACCCTCGCGCAGTCCCTCGCCGCCGGCTCCTTCAAGGGCGCCACGCGGGTGGCCGGCACGCAGCCCTCGCTGGTGCGCAACATGTGCGAGACCAACGCGGAACCGCTGGTGGGCGTGCTGGACGAGTTCATCGAGGTGCTGCAAGACGCCCGCGACAGCCTCGCCGCCGAGCACCCCTCGATGGAGCACCTCGCTGAGGCCGGGCACCGCGCCCACGTGCGCATGTCCGCCCGTTCCGGCGCCCGCCGCGAGTCCGTCTCCCCCGTGGCCATTTCTTCGCGCCCCGTCATGCGCGTCCACCCAGGCGGCCCCGGGTGGGTGCAGCAGCTGCAGCAGATCGAGTCGCTCGGCGGCCGCGTCGAGGTGTTTTAGGGGGCTTTTGCTTCTCGACGCCCCCTAGCCCCGCGCTTGGGCACAGCCCCCAGCGCGAGGCCCCTTGCGCGAGACCCCTACGCGTCTCGGCGGCGGCCGAAGGCGATGTATGCCCCGCCGATCAGAAGCGCCAGCACACCCAGCGTGATCACCGTGGTCATCGGGGTACCGGTATCCGCCAGATCCCCGTCACGCGCGGTGGTCTTGGTGGTGGACGTGCTGCTCTTGGTGCTCTTTGTGGACTTGCTGCCGCCGTTCGAGCCGCCGGAGCTGGCCGAGCCGCCCGAGCTCGCCTTCTTCCCCGCCGTGGTGGAGGCCGCGGTGGTGCGGCCGGTGACCACCGTGTCATTCAGGTTGGTGCTGCGCACGCCCGTGGTTGCCGTGGTGGTGGCGGACGTGGTCTTGGTGGTCGTGCTCTTGCCGGAGCGGCCGTTCAGGCCCGCGCCCACCGCAGCCGGACCCGCGATGGCGGCCACCAGCGGCTGCACCTCCTCGATCACGTCTAGGATCTCCTGCGGGCGCGACTTGGTGGAGCTGGTGGTGGTGGAGGCCTTCGGGAGCTTCAGCTCGAGATATTCCTTGGTCACCACAACATCCTCGGAGGTGGTCCGGTAACCGGACGGCGCCGTCTTCACCGAGAGCGTCAGCTTTTTATCGCTCTCTACCGGGCCCGGAATGTAGACAGCCACCCAGCCGTTCTCGTCGGTCAGACCGGCGTTCTCGGAGGTGTCGTTTAGGTTATCCCAGGTGCGGGTCTCGATCTTGGTCGCGCCCATGTTGTAGACCTGGGCGAACTGAACCGGGTCCCCGTTCGCGGTCACCACACGGACCTTAATGGTCTGCCCCTCGACCGTTTTCCCGGTGGCGGGCTTGCTGGCCTCGGATGAGGTCTGCTGATCCAACTGGATCTCTCGATCAGTGCCGCCCGCGGAAACTCGGATGTCCTTCTCAATACTTCCGAATTTGAGCTTCACCGGGTAGGAACCCGTGGCGGGCACCCGGATGAGCGCTACGCCGTTCGCGTCAGTCTTCGGATCAATAATTGTTACATTCTTGTCCGAGCTCGTGATCTCCGCGTCCGCAATGCCCTTGCCGGCGAGTTTGACGGTGAGCTGTACCTCAACCGACGCCGCAGCCTTATCGGTGTCCTTGTCGGCGGCGGGCGCGTCAGCCTCGCCGTCGGTGCCTGCGAACAGGGTAACGCGGTGGCTCAGCTCGCCCGCGGTCACCGTGGAGGGCTGGCCGTCGATGTAGGCGGTCACGTCGCCGGCGGAAGCCGGGATCTCCGCGGAGGCCTGGCCGTTCTTGTCGGTCTTGGTGGAGATGCCCAGCTCGTCGATCTCCACGGCTACGCCGGACTTGGCGTGGCCGGCGTCGTCGGCGACGGTGAACTTGACGGTGCGGTCCTGCGCCGGAGCCTCGGTGGTGGTCACCGCGGGCACGGCCTGGGTGTCGGCGGGCTGCTCGGGGGTGGCGGTTTGGTCCTCGGGTGCGTCGACAAGCGATGCGCTCTCAGACGCGGTCGGCTCCGACGAGGGCGCAACCACGGTGGGCACGCTGAAGGTGGGCGCGGCCTTCTTGGTGGTGGGCGAGACCGGTGCGCTGCCCGGCAGCGGGGCCGGCTTGTCCACCTGGGTGACCGGCTTGTACGGCGCGCCGACGCGCAGGTAGGCGATCTCGCGCAGGTTGTCGATGATCTCTCCGCCGAAGTTTGTGGCGGTGACCTCGTCGCCGCGCACCTCGAGGGTACGTGCCTCATCGTCCGCGAACACCAGCGTGTCCCGGTTCTTGGTGTAGGCGTAGTTCAGGCCCCCCAGCTCCTGCGGCTTGGCGCCGGCGGCGACCTTCAGCTCGGAGATGCGGATGCGGCCGGTGGTGGTGTCCAGCGCCCACTTGTACTCGCGGCCCTCCGGCGAGGAGGACACGGCGTAAAGCTCGTGCTCGTTCTCGCCGAGCGAGGCCCACGCGCTGGGCAGCCCGACGTCACCCGGGTTGCCCTCCACCTTCAGCTTCAGGCTCTTCACGGGCACGGCGGTGATCTGCTCCACGCGCTCCTTCACCACATCATCCGAGAGGTCGATGGTGCGGATCTGGGAGCCGGAGAAGAGCACGAGGGTGCCGTGCGGGGTGAAGGCGGCGGAGGCGATGTCCTTGGTGTCCACACCCTTGAGGTCGAGCGCGCCGAGGTCCGCGACCTCATCCATCCACGGGATGAAGCGCAGCAGGTGGCCGGCCGGCTTGCCGCCCTCGCCCGTGGAGACTGCGTAGAGGCGGTCCGCCGACGGGTTGTGCGCCACCGCGGTGTAGGTCCAGCCGCCGGAGGAGTAGCGCGCGTTGGCGCTGCCGCTGCCCGCGTGCGGGGTAAGGATGGAGCCCGCGGCGCGCTCCAAGCTGCCCACGCCGTTCTGCAGGGTGGCCACGATGCGCTTCACGTCGGAGGGATCGGCCTTCGGCGCCGCGGCCGGGGTGGCGGCGGCCGGCGCATCCGGGGCCGGGGTGCTCAACGAGGGCGACGGCTGCGCCTCGGCAGGCGCGACCGTAGCTGCGCCGGCGACCGCGATGGCCAGCGAAATGCCAGCAACGCGACGGGGGTTCCTTGAATTCTTCATGCGTACCTCTCGTTGAATAAGGGCGCGCACGGCGCGACCCACATAGCCACCCAACAACATAGCCGTCACACTGCGACTTCTCAACGCTTACGCCAAGGGAACTCTCACGCCACTCCCCCGTACCCGGAGACGCGAAAACCCCCGCTGAACGGGGGTTTTGTTTGGTGCGCCCGGAGGGATTCGAACCCCCAACCTTCTGATCCGTAGTCAGATGCTCTATCCGTTGAGCTACGGGCGCTTGCAACGAGAAGTGAGACTACACCGAACGGAGGGTTCCACCAAAACCGCAGGTTGCATGCTTTTCGACGCCCCCTTCCCACCTTTCCCCGGGGGCACCCGCCACATCCCGCGCCCCCAAATTTCGCGTTCCTTCCGCGTTCCGCTGTAAAAAACCCAGAAGGTTTTGCGATACTACCCATGGTTTTCAACGACTCCGCCCCGGCGCGAGTCCGCCGCCCCCCCCCGCCCCTGGTTTTCTGAAGGAGCCCCCGTGGCAAAACCCATCCGCTCCCGCCGCATCTCCGTCGCGGCCGGCGCCCTGTCCCTCGCGCTGCTCACCCCGTCCGTAGTAGTGCCCGAGACTGCATCCGTATCCTTCCTCCCGGCCGCCGCTGCGCAGACGGTTGCTGACTTCAGCCAGCGCTACACAACCGGCAACTTCTGGAATGTTAACGAAGCGGCCGTCGACGGCCTGCAACTCGACCCGGGAACCAAGGTGGCGCCGACCACCAACACCATCTTCAACTGGAAGTTCCGCAACGACAACGGCACCCTGATGCTCATTCGCCCGCAGTCCAGCACCGCATTCAGGACCGGGGACGTGGACATTCGAGTGAAGGTCACCCCCCAGGGCGGCCAATCCTTCACCACTACCCTGAAGGTCAACGTGGTTGACGAGCAGCCGACGGACCCAACGCAGCCGGAGGCCGCACCGGCGGGCGTCGACAAGCAAAAGTTCGACGACCGCTACGACACCGCGAACTTCTGGAACAAGAAGGAAGCCGCTGTGGAGGGGCTCCAGCTCGACCCGCGCACGAAGGTGGAGCAGGACACGCTTATCAAGAACTGGAACTTCCGTAATGACGGCG
This sequence comes from Corynebacterium bouchesdurhonense, assembly GCF_900078305.2. GTDB lineage: Bacteria > Actinomycetota > Actinomycetes > Mycobacteriales > Mycobacteriaceae > Corynebacterium > Corynebacterium bouchesdurhonense. The sequence continues at coordinate 640,607 of NZ_LT546028.1, read as the reverse complement.
GCGCGCTTGTGGCGATCCGCCCTGCCACCAGCATCGGATTCAACAAGGGCGACAAGGACATCGCCGTCAACGTCACCGAGTCGAACGGCGCGACCTACAAGGCAACCCTGAAGCTCAACATCATCGATGAGGCCCCAGATAACGCTGACCAGGGCAAGTTCGACCAGCGCTACAACACCGCAAACTTCTGGAACGAGAAGGAAGCAGTGGTGGAGGGCCTCCAGCTCGACCCGGGCACGAAGGTCGAGCCGACCACCGACACGATTTTCAACTGGAAGTTCCGCAACGACAACGGAACTCTCGTCCTGATCCGTCCGCAGTCTTCCACCGCGTTCGAGACCGGCGAGGTGGATATCCCGGTTAAGGTCACCGAGGCCAACGGCAACACCTACCGCCCGACACTCAAGGTCAACGTGGTGGATTCCCGCACCCCGCAGAAGTGGGAGGATGACCTTAACGAGACCTACGAGCTGGACTTTGAAAAGACGAACCAGCCGAAGACCATTGAGGGGCTCACGCTGCCCGAGGGCGTGACCCTTGAAAAGGCTGGCATCACGCCTCCTCCGGGCTGGAAGATTTCCTCTCAGAACGGCAAGGTTGTGGTGACCCCACCGAACAGCTTCTCCGCCGGCTACCTTGAACTGCCGATCAGGGTTAACGACGGCACCGACAAGTTCGATGCCAAGCTGCGCATCATGGCCAAGAACCCGAAGACGGAGCCGAAGGATGTGGCCGGCACCGCGGCGGGCATCCTGGGCACCCTCTTGGGCGGGATTCTGGGCGGCGGCACCGGCGGCCTCGGCGGGATCCTCGGCTCCATCGGCGGTCTGCTTGGCGGCGGCGGTGGCGGCGGCACGGGTGAGGGCGGCGGTGGCGCAGGCCGGCTGATCAACGTGGTGATCACCAACAACGCCATTGCTTCCAACAACGGCAACCCGAGCGTGGTCATCACCAACAACGCTAACCCGACCGTGAACGTCGAGATCAAGGACAACGGTTCCAACAACGGCTCTAACAACAGCGCGGTGGTCACCGGCAACGCCAACCCAGTCATCACCGGCAACGCCAACCCAACAGTTGAGATCAAGGACAACGGCTCGAACAACGGCAGCAACAACAGCGCCGTGGTCACCGGCAACGCGAACCCAGTCATCACCGGCAACGCCAACCCAACAGTTGAGATCAAAGACAACGGCTCGAACAACGGCAGCAACAACAGCGCCGTGGTCACCGGCAACGCGAACCCCGTGATCACCGGTAACGCGAACCCTGTGATCACGGACAACGCGAACTCCTCGCTCGGCTCCTCTAACGGTGGCGGCGGCATCACTAGCCCGCGCTGCATCGTGGCCCTTGCCGGCCTGGGCCTGCCGCTCGCGGCACTGGTACCGATTGCCCTGGCGCAACAGGTGCGAATCCCGGGCTTGGAGCAGCTCGCGGCGCAGGCGGCCGAGGTGTTCAACAACGCCGCGGCGCAGTTCAACGTGCAGCCCGAACAGATCACCGCAGTAGCGGGCGGCGCGGTCGGCGCGGTGATCGCGCTGCTCGCGGCGGTTGCCGTGGTGTCGTGCATCCCCGGTGGTGCTGCGCCGGCGGCCCCCGCCCAGCCGGTGGAGAAGGCCGCACCGGTGGTGGAGACGAACCGCCCCGCCTAGCCCTGGAACCGCGAAAACCCCAGCTCAGCTGGGGTTTTTCTGTGCGCCCGGAGGGATTCGAACCCCCAACCTTCTGATCCGTAGTCAGATGCTCTATCCGTTGAGCTACGGGCGCCTGGCGGAGACGACAGGATTTGAACCTGCGGCCCTCGTCAAGAGGGCAACTCCTTAGCAGGGAGCCCCATTCGGCCACTCTGGCACGTCTCCAGACCTCGCAACAGTCTAGTCCACGCGGGTGCACCAACCAAATGGGGCCTTCGGAAATAGGACAAGGGACAACCGAAGGCCGCGTAGTTCCGAGGATCTTCAAAAATCTGCGGAAGCAGGACCTAAAAGACCAGGTAGGTGAATTATCTTTTTATATTCATGGCCGCGGGAAGCGGCGCGACCGCCCGTGGCCCGCGGTTGGCCACCACCAGCGCATTGCCCCGCGTGCGCACCGAAAACGCCCGTATACTCGTGCCCATGAAACTCAACACCTGGCTCAACTCCGGCTTTTGCGCATGCGGGGACCACACCGACCCCTCCAATTGGCTCGTTTGGTTCCCCGCCGAGCTTGCTTCGCTTACCGACGGCCCCCTTGCCGGCGACAGCGAGTCCGTTCCCTTCTTCCTCACTCCAAAGACATCCGCCCTCCAGGCCGGCAACGGGGAGATCGTGCTGCTCGGCGTGCCCCTCGGGGACCTTGAGGGGTCCTCGTGGCGTTTCGATGACCGCTCCGGCGCGGGCAGCGACGTGCGCTCCGCCGAGCGCCTCGAGGACGTCGCCCCGCTGATGGGCGCAGACTTCGGCCACCGCACCGGCGGCAGCGCTGTCGCCCAGGTGCGCGGCACCTTCCCCATCGAGCGCGTGCGCGTGGTTGCCGGCCAGAACCGCCCGGCCACCAAGCGCGCCATGGGCATCCTCAGCGCGGTTGCCTCCGACTTCGACGGCGAGCGCCAGTTCCATACCATGCCGGAGCTCTTCCCGGAGACCGCCGGGGCATAAGCGCCCTAGAAGGGGGCGTCGACAAGCAAATGCTCCCCCAGAAAAGAGCGGAGACGAGGGGATTTGAACCCCTGGAGGGATTAACCTCGCCGGTTTTCAAGACCGGTGCATTCGGCCGCTCTGCCACGTCTCCACGTTGCCCTACAGCAACGGAATTACCTTACTACATGAGAAAACGGGCCCCGCCGATCGGCGAGGCCCGTGCGAAGGGCGGCGTCCAGGATGGAGATGCCCGGTCCTGTGCGAGTAATTTCTCTCGCAGCCGCAGGACGACCGCGGGTTGACGTCAATATCGCTACGCTGAACAGGCATGAAAGCCATCACGCTGACTGATCCTGACAACCCGCGCTCCCTCGCGCTCACCGACGCCCCCATGCCGCAGCTCAAGGACGGCGAGGTGCTCGTGCGCGTCGCCGCGGCCGGGGTGAACCGCGGCGACCTAGTGCAGGCGGCCGGCAAGTACCCGCCGCCGAAGGGCGAGTCCGAGATCATCGGCCTGGAGTGCGCCGGCGTGATCGAGGACCCGGGCACCACTGGCCGGGCGAAGGGCGAGGAGGTGGGCTGCCTGCTGGCCGGCGGTGGGTACGCCGAGTACGTGGCCGTGCCGGAGGGCCAGCTTCTGCCCAAGCCGGACAACCTCAGCCTGGCGGAGCTGGCCGGGGTGGTCGAGGTGGCGTGCACGGTGTGGTCCAACCTGGGCATGCTCGCGGGCGTTGCGGAGCCGCACGCGGACGGCACCGCCAAAAAGGTGCTCATCCACGGGGGCGCGGGCGGCATCGGCTCCTTTGCCATCCAGCTGTGCAAGGCCCTCGGCTGCGAGGTGGCCACCACCGCAGGCAGCGCTGAGAAGCTCGAGTACTGCCGCGAGCTGGGCGCGGACATCACCATCAACTACCGCGAGCAGGACTTCGCCGAGGAGCTGCGCGGCTGGGCGGACGTGATCCTGGACATGGTGGGCGGGCCCTACCTCGAGCCCAACGTGAAGGCCCTGGCCACGGACGGGCAGATCGTGGTGATTGCGCTGCAGGGCGGCGCGAAAGGCGAGATCAGCCTGGGCCGGATGATGCCGCGCCGCCAATCGCTGCACGCCACCACGCTGCGCGCCCGCCCTCGCACTATGAAGGCGGACATCGTGCGCTCCACCGTGGAACACGTGTGGCCGCTCATCGAGGCCGGCCTGATCCGCCCCAACATCTCGGCCACGTTCCCGCTCGCCGAGGCCGCCCGCGCGCACGACCACCTCGACTCCGGCGCCAGCACCGGCAAAATCGTGCTCGAGGTGCGCTAGGCCAGGCTCGCCACGGTGCGCGTCAGCTGCACCACATCGGCCTGCGTGTTGAAGGGCCCCAGGCCCACGGTGACGGCGCCGCCCATCTCGCCCACTCCCATTTCAAGGAGCAGTGTGCTTAACGACGCCTCCGTTGCCACCACCCCATTCGCAACCAAGCGCTGCGACACGGTCGAGGACGGCACCCCGTTCACACCGAACGTCAGGCGGGGGATGCGGTCCAGGCTGGCGTGCTCCGCGGCCTCCCCGGACACGCCCACCACGTGCACCACCGGCAGGGTGCCCAGGAAGGTGTAGAGGTCCTCGCGCAGGTGGTCCATGTACTCGGCGGCCTCGCCCATGGATTTGACCAGGCGCTCCCGGCGCGAGCGGCAGCCCGCCCCGGCACCCGCCAGGGACGCGTAGTGCTCCACCGTGGCGGACACGCCGCCCGCCAGCCCCGGCGACACCGCCAGCTGCAGCACGTCGCGGTCGATGCGGCGGAACATGGTGTCGTCCCGGAACACCAGGGCCGCTATCTGCGGCCCGCCGAGCTCGGCCACGTCCAGGGCGATGATGTCCGCCCCGAAGCCCTCGAAGGACAGGGGGCGGTAGGGGGCGAAAGAGGATGCGTCGACAAGCACCCAAGCCCTGGAACGCTCCCGCACACGGTCCGCGATCTCGCGGACCGCAACCACCGTGCCCAGCTCCGGGTGCGCCGCCGGCACCGCAATGAGGCGGGTGGAGCCGTCCACCAACTCCGCGTACTGCCACGCCGGCAGCTCGCCGGTGGCCAAGTCCGCCTGCGCCCAGCGCAGCTCCGCGTCCACGCGGGTGAGAATCCGGTTCAGGCTCGGGCGCTCCACGTTGTTGAGCACCACCGAGGTGTGGCGGCGAAACAGCGGGCGCATCGCCGTGACCAACGCCATGTACAACGCCGGCAGGTCCGGGCCGAGAACCACGCGCTCCGGCGAGACGCCAACCAGGTCCGCCACGGCCGAGCGCGCGTCCGCCAAGTACGCGTCCCCCTCCGGGCGGCCCGCCTGCTGGCGGTAGTGGCTGCCACGCACCGGCTCCGGCTGCGGCACCGTGGACGCCAGACGGAAGGAACGCGCCACCGCCGAAGAGACCCGCTCCGGGACCTGCGGGGCGTCGTGCGCGTTGAGGTACGTCCAGCCGTCCGACAGCGACGTGTAGAGGCCGCGGACCTCAGCTACGTCATACGCCACGCCGCCTGCCCTCCTCACATGGTCTCTCCGGCCTACGGGTTACTTATTATGCACGGCCACCTTTGCGGCTGCATACCCCCTGCTCGTCCCCTTGCCAGCCGCCGCGTGCGGGTGTGCGGGCGGGTGCGTGTGGGTGCGGGCGCTAGGGTGAACACCGTGCAGGACAGAGATCAGCTGCGGGCCGACGCCGCCCGCATGACCAGCTCGCCCGTCTCCGAGACCCCGCCATCCAACTCCAAGACGTGGAGCATGGCGATGCGGGACCTCGCCCGCGGGTGGGGCCAGCACGAGCTGTGGCTCCAGCTCGGCTGGCAGGACATCAAGCAGCGCTACCGGCGCTCCACCCTCGGCCCGCTGTGGATCACCATCGCCACCGGCGTGATGTCCCTGGCGCTCGGGCTGCTCTACTCCATGCTGTTCCAGATCGACGTGGCCGAGTTCCTGCCCCACGTCACCGTCGGCTTCATCGTCTGGGGCTTCATCTCCGGGTGCATCAAGGACGGCGCCAACGTCTTCATTGAGAACGAGGGCCTGATCAAGCAGCTGCCCTCGGCCCTATCCGTGCACGTGTACCGCCTGGTCTGGCGCCAGCTCTTGTTCCTCGCCCACAACATGGTGATCTGGCTGATCCTGGTCATCATCTTCCGCATCCCGCTTTCCTGGCACACGCTCCTCGCCGTCCCCGGCCTGCTGCTGCTCGTGCTCAACGGGGTGTGGGTGACCATGCTCTTCGGCATCATCGCCACCCGGTACCGGGACGTCGCGCCCCTGCTCGAGGCCCTGGTGCAGCTGCTGTTTTACGTCACCCCCATTGTGTGGACAACCCAAACGCTGAAGGAGCAGGGGGGAGACGTCGCCAAGCGAGCTCTGCTTGCAGAGATCAACCCCCTCTACCACTACCTCGAGATTGTCCGCGCGCCCCTGATCAACCAGCCCGTGGCCGGCTACCACTGGCTGATCGTGCTCGCCTGCACCGCCGTGGGCACCCTGATCGCGCTGTTTGCCATGAAGCGGATGCGGTTCCGCGTACCGTACTGGGTCTAAGAGACGCTGAGGAGACACCCATGGTTTCTATTGACACCTACAACGCCTGCGTGGACTTCCCCATCTTCGACGCGAAGTCCCGCTCGCTGAAGAAGGCGGTGATGTCCAGCGCCGGCGGCAGGATCGGCAAAAACGCCTCCAACACCGTGGTGGTCGAGGCGCTGCGCGACATCAACCTGCACCTGCGCGAAGGCGACCGCGTGGGGCTCGTCGGCCACAACGGCGCCGGCAAGTCCACCCTGCTGCGCCTGCTCAGCGGCATCTACGAGCCAACCCGCGGCTCGGCGGAGGTGCGAGGTCGCGTGGCCCCGGTGTTCGACCTCGGCGTGGGCATGGACCCGGAAATCTCGGGCTACGAGAACATCATCATCCGCGGCCTCTTCCTCGGCCAGACGCGCAAGCAGATGAAGGCCAAAATGGATGAGATCGCGGAGTTCTCCGAGCTCGGCGACTACCTCTCCATGCCGCTGCGCACCTACTCCACCGGTATGAGGGTGCGCCTCGCACTCGGGGTAGTCACGTCCATCGAGCCGGAGATTTTGCTTCTCGACGAAGGCATCGGCGCCGTCGACGCCGCCTTCATGGCCAAAGCCCGCGTCCGCCTCGCCGAGATGGTGGAGCGCTCCGGCATTTTGGTTTTCGCCTCCCACTCCAACGACTTCCTGGCCCAGCTGTGCAACACCGCGCTGTGGGTGGACAAGGGCGAGATCCGCGAGGCCGGGCTGGTCGCCGACGTGGTAGAGGCCTACGAGGGCCCCGAGGCCGGGCAGTACGTGGCCGAGCTGGTGGACCGGTTCCACGGCGGGGGCGCCGTCTCTTTTACACATCTGACGCCGCCCCCGCCGTCTCTTTTCTCTCTTCCGGCGGCGGCCTCGCCCCACCAATTAACGACCACCACAACTCCTGACATCATAGACGAACTATCTTGTGGGCCGGGGCGTAGCGGCTGGCGGGGGCGTAGCGGCTGGCGGAGGCGTCGACAAGCAAAAGCCCCCGGCCCACAAGATAGTTCAGAGCGGCATGAACTATCTGACAAAAACCGCGTGAAACTGTTCATTTCCCCAGGTCGCGCGGGGAGGGCGGTAAGAAAGTTCACTCCGTGGCCGGCGAGCCGTGAACTTTCTTGCTCAGCAGCTCCCGCACCAGCGCCAACCCCTCAACCATGGTGCCGGAGGAGCACCGCACCAGCGTCCACCCGTGTGCCGCCGCCTTCAGGTTGATGAACGCATCCTTCTGCCGCTGCTCGTACCCCCAGTGGTGCTCGCCGTCGTACATGACCGCGACCCGCCGCTCCGGGATTGCCAGATCAAAAACGGTGATCAGTCTGCCGTTCTCAACCATATCCACCTGCTCGCACACGGAGCACCCGAACTCGCGGGCCAGTTGCTGGAGCAAAAGCCGCATCTCAGTTTCCTTGGGCGAATCCGCGCGACAACTGCTGTTTACCAGCACCGATTCAAGCCAGCGCCGATTCAGTTTGCCGCGGGCGGCATCCAGGATCTGCTCCGGCGTCAGCCCGAGGAACCGGCGAGCGCAATCCACCAGCTGCACCGCCATCACTTGCTCTGGCGAGAGGCCGGGAACGTCCACCGCCTTCCACCGGTGGGCGCCGCTTCTGATGTCCTGGAGTGCTTGCACCAGGGCGGCTGGTGGGGCAGCGGCGTTGAAGGTGCAGCCCCGGTGCTCGAGCTGCCACACCTGCAGCGGGGCGCGGGAACGGCGCCGCAGGCTGGGCGTGGTGCTGTCACCGTGGCTGTTGACGGCGTTCGCGTGCAACAGCGTGGTGTCGGCGCCGTCCACGAAGTAGCCGAGACCGTACAGCGCAAGCGCGCCGAACCCGCTCACCACGCAGCCCGGATGCTCGGCGGCGTGCGCTGCGGCCCGGGCAGCGGCGGGTGCGGGGTAGGCCACGCCGCGGGGATGCTGCTTGGCGTCGTGGGCCACCACCCATTCCTCGCGGCACTCCTCCGCAGCCAGGTAGTGGCGCGCGCTTATCTGCGTGTACGACACCCCGACGCGCCTCTGGGAGTGGTGCAGAATCAGCTCCGCGAGCTCTACGCGCATGCCGTCGAAAAGATTCACCATGCCCACTTAGACTGCGCCGGAGCCACGCAGGTTCCATCCGGCGGCCCGGTAGCGCACCATGACACAATGTTCACCATGACTGCCACACTGCACCGCACGGGGACAACGGCCGCCGTGATTGTCACGCACAAGCGCGTCGAGCTGCTGAAACACTCGCTGGAGCAGGTTGTGCACCAGACGCACCCGGTGGATTGGGTGATTGTGGTGGACAACGGCGCGCAGCCCGAGGTACGCGACCTCCTCACCCAGCTGGCCGGGGAAAGGGCCGTGTACCTGCCCAGCCGCACGAACCTGGGCGGCGCGGGCGGTTTCGCGTACGGGTTCCTGCACGCCCTCGCACTGGGCGCGGACGCGATCTGGTGCGCGGACGATGACGGCCGCCCCGCCGCCCACGACACCCTGGAAACCCTCTACGCGGCCGCGGAGGCCCACCGCCTCCACGAGGTCAGCCCGGTGGTGGCCAACATCGATGACCCGGCCAAGCTCGCCTTCCCGCTGCGCCAGGGCCTGACGTGGAAGCGCACCACGGCGGAGCTTGAGGGCGATTTCCTGCCGCGCTACGCCTCGCTGTTCAACGGCGCGCTGATCAGCGCCGAGGCGATGGAGATCATCGGCGTGCCGGATTACCGGCTGTTTATTCGGGGGGATGAGGTTGAGTACCACCGTCGATTAGCACAAAGCTCCCTTAAGTACGGCACGGCGCTGAACGCCACTTACCTGCACCCGGACGGCAGCGCGGAGTTCCACCCGATCATGGGCGGCCGGGCGCATGCGCAGTGGCCGGACAACCCCACCAAGCGCTACTTCACCTACCGCAACCGCGGCTACATCATCAACCAGCGCGGCATGCGCAAGATGAAGCTGCAGGAGGTGGTGCGGTTCGGCTGGTTCTTCCTGGTTGAGCAGCGCGACCCGGCCGCCTTTACTCGCTGGTTGCGCTTACTGCGGATGGGGGCACGGGAGGATTTCCGTCGCCCATAGGGGGCTTTTGCTTGACGACGGTCGGCTCAGCCGACGCAATCATCTTCGTCTCCCGGCGGAAAATCACATGCCTCTGGAGCACGAAGTTGGTCACCGTGGCCACGCCCTGGGCGATGACGAAGGAGACCAGGTCCCGCCAGAATTCGTGGAAGCCGAGGGCCTCGAGGGGGCGCGCCGCCCAGTCATAAATCAAAAGCTGTGCCGCCAGCGTGGAGGCGTAGAGGATGAACACCGCGCCGGCCTTCTTCGCGTTGACCTCGGCGCGGAACGCGAAGCGGGAGTTGAGCAGGTAGGCCGCGAGCGTGCCCACGCACCAGCCGACGGCCTTGGCGGGGATGCGCCCCAGCGGTGTGAGCTTGGTCAATGCGTAGGTGACGCCGAAGTCGAGGACGGCGCAGCCGATGCCGATGATGATGAAGGGCACCAGCTGTTTCTTCAGGGCGGAACCGTGTGCTGTCGAACTCACGCCGGGTGAGTCTACCCGCGCAGCAGGTCGCGGTAGAGATCCAGGCGACGCGCCAGCGGCAGGTCCGCCGCCAGCACGGCCAGTTCCACCAGGGAGGCGGCGCACAGGGAGCGGATCTCTTCGGCGTCCAGGTCGCCCCAGCCCAAAGACCGCATGATGGATTCGGTGAGGCGGCGGGTGGTGGGGTCGTCGGCGAAGCAGGCGTCCGCGAGCACGCAGGCCCAAAACGCGTCGCGGCTGCGCGGGTCGCGCTCCAGCGGGAGGTCGGCGAGCCGCGCGCGGACGCCCTCGCCCGCGGTATCCCCTGCACCGCGCTCAACCCCGCGCTCCACCCCCAGCGCCTGGATCAACGGCAGAAAGTCATGGGAGGCAGCGCGGCCGACCACGTCGCGCACGTCCCCGCGCAGCAGCAGCTCGAGCTGCTTCGCGCGCTCGGCGCCCAGCAGCCGGGCGTTGACGGCGGCGATGTCGAAGGGCCGCTCGCCGAACTCGCCAGACCCCGCCACGCACACGGACGGCGGGGTGGACTCGTCGCGCGGGTACACGTCCGCCAGCTGCATCTCGATGCGCCACAAGCCCCACCGGAAGCTGGTGGTGGCGCCGGCGGCTGAGAGGACGTCGCTAAGCACAAGCTCCGGATCGGCCTCGGCCCCCACCTGGCCGTCGATACCGAAGACCGTGGCCACCGTGCCGCAGCACTCGGCGATGGTGGTGCCCTCGTGGATGCCCACCCAGCGGTACACCGCGTCGTCGGACACGACGGAGCAGCGCACCATCAGCGTGTCGCCCGCGGCCTCGCCGCCCCGCCTCCCGGCGCGCGCCGCGTCGAGGCTGATCACGGGGGCGAGGTGCTCCGCGCGGTAAATGGTGCTGGACATGGGGCCCAATATAGCTACGCGGCGCGTTGCTTCGCCGCCACGTAGGCGGCCGCGCCGACGAGCCCGAGGAGGGCATTCGGCTTGGGCACGCCCCGTTCACCCAGCCAATCAGCCACCCCCGACACCGCCCGCGACGCGGCAGCCCCGGCCGTCACCGCCCCCGCCGCCAGGCCGCCGAGCACACCCCACGACACGGCCAGCGACTCCTGCTCGCCCTGCTCCGCCTCCACCACGGCCGTCAGGTCATTGCGCGGGTCCTCGTCAAAGGCGTTGCACACCGCCACCGCCGCCAGGTTCGCCGCGCCCAGCGCCAGCCGCGCCGGTGCAGAGCGGGCCGCGAGGATGGCGAAGATGAACCCCGCCTGCACCAGCTGGCCGCCGAGCGTGTTGTCCAGCGCGTTGTAGTCGATACGCGCCTCGTCGACGGCGTCTTGGATGGTCCCTGCGTTTTGCCCTGCGTTTTGCCCTGCGTTTTGCGTGGTCATGCCGGCCGATGGTACCCGGCCTGGGCGGGCGGGGCCCACCGGCTAGGGTTGAGCGCATGCACGCCGACCAGCCTCACCGCGCCGACCAGCCGGCCCCTCTCGACCACTTCATGCAGCAGCTGATGTCCCAGGAGCTGCCCATGCTGGACTCCGCCTCCCGCGCCCGGGTGGCGCAGCTGCTTCGCGAGCACCAGGAGGCCGGCCGGCCCACCATCACCTCGCAGGCGGAGCTGCCAGAGGAAATCCGCGCGCTGATGGAGCTGTAGCGCCCAGCCGCTGTAGCGCTAAAAGTCACACTTTTGGCTCCAGGCCACAGGCCGGCGCGCCGGTACGCTTGGGAGCCATGGAACTCCACACCGAACTGAAATCCCTCCACGGGTGGGGGCGCACCGCGAAGAGCACGGCGCACGTCCTCTCCACCCCGGACGTGGACGTGATCAAGGCGGCCGTCGCCCGGGTCGCGGACGAGAACTCGGAGCTGCCGGAGCACGCCCGCCGCGGCGTCATCGCCCGCGGCATGGGTCGCTCCTACGGCGACCCGGCCCAGAACGGCGGCGGCCTCGTGATCGACATGACGCCGCTAAACCGCATCCACTCCATCGACCCGGATTCCGGCATCGTCGACGTTGACGCGGGCGTGACCCTGGACCAGCTGATGAAGGCCGCGCTGCCCTACGGCCTGTGGGTCCCCGTCCTGCCGGGCACCCGCCAGGTCACCATCGGCGGCGCGATCGGCCCCGACATCCACGGCAAGAACCACCACTCCGCAGGCTCGTTCGGCGACCATGTCCTGTCGATGGAGCTTTTGCTTGCCGACGGCACCGTTTCCCACCTCGAGCCCCAAGGCTCCGCCGACGACCCAGACGGGACCCTGTTCTGGGCCACCGTGGGCGGCATGGGCCTGACCGGCATCATCCTGCGCGCCCGCATCCAGATGACGTTCACGGAGACGGCCTACTTTATTTCCGACACGGTGCGCACCAGCACCCTCGACGAGACGATCGAGGAGCACTCCCACGGCCAGGAGGAGGGCTACACCTACTCCTCCGCGTGGTTCGACGCCATCTCCGCGCCCCCTAAGACGGGCCGCTCCACCATCTCGCGCGGCTCCCTGGCCACCCTTGACCAGCTGAAGGAGTACGCGCCGAAGCTGGCCAAGGACCCGCTGAAGTTCAAGGCCCCGCAGCTGATGACGGTGCCGGACGTCTTCCCGTCCTGGACCATGAACAAGCTCTCGCTGATGGCCATCGGCGAGGCCTACTACCTCATGGGCTCCCCCAGCAAGAACGACATCAAGAACCTGACGCAGTTCTACCAGCCGCTGGACCTCATCGGCGAGTGGAACCGCGGCTACGGTTCCGCCGGCTTCCTGCAGTACCAGTTCGTGGTGCCCACCGACGCGGTCGAGCCGTTCAAGGACATCATTTACGAGATCCAGGCCTCCGGGCACTACACCGCCCTCAACGTGTTCAAGCTCTTCGGCGAGGGAAACCGCGCGCCGCTGTCCTACCCGATGAAGGGCTGGAACGTGTGCGTGGACTTCCCCATCCGCGACGGCCTGGGCGAGTTCCTGGACCGCCTGGATGACCAGGTGATGGAGTTCGGCGGCCGCCTCTACCTGGCCAAGGAGTCCCGCACCTCCGCCGAGAAGTTCCACGCCATGTACCCGGGCATGGCCGGCTGGCTGGAAACCCGCCGCGCCGTGGACCCCACAGGCGTGTTCGCCTCCGACATGTCCCGCCGCCTCGAGCTGAACTAGCCCAGAAAGGAACTTGAAATGCTTAATGCAGTAGGCCAAGCTCAGCACATCCTGGTTCTCGGCGGCACGTCCGAGATCGGCCTTGCCATCGCCCAGGAGCTGACTTCCCGCGGCGGTAACCCCGTGGTCACGCTCGCCGCCCGCGAGAACTCCCCGCGCATCGACGCCGCGGCAGAGACGCTGCGCGGCGCCGGCGCCTCCCAGATCCGCCTAGTCAACTTCGACGCCCTCGATTTCGACTCCCACCCCGCGGTCATCGACGCCGCCTTCGCCGAGCAGGACGTGGACGTGGCCGTGGTGGCCTTCGGCACCCTGGGCGACCAGGAAGAGCTGTGGCAGAACCAGGCCAAGGCCGTCGCGTCCGCCCAGACCAACTACACCGCCCCCGTGTCCGTCGGCGTGCTGCTCGGCCAGGCCATGCGGAAACAGGGCCACGGCACCATCATCGCCATGAGCTCGGTGGCCGGCACCAAGGTGCGCCGCTCCAACTTCGTCTACGGCTCCGCCAAGGCGGGCATGGACGGCTTCTACCTCCAGCTCGGCGAGGCTCTGCGCAAGGACGGCGTCAAGGTCACCGTGGTGCGCCCCGGCCAGGTGCGCACCAAGATGACGGCCGGTATGAAGGAGGCGCCGCTCACCGTGAACAAGGAAGACGTGGCCGAGGCCGCCGTGGACGCCGCGCTCAAGGGCGAGCGCTTCGTGTTCGTGCACAAGCTCTTCTGGCCCGTGTCGGTGGCGCTGCAGCTCATCCCGGCTCCCATCATGCGGAAGCTGAGCTTCTAGCCGGCGCCGCCCCGACACCGCCAATGTAAGAAAGTTCACCGGCCCGTGAACTTTCTTACGGAACAACCGCTTCGCGGCACCATTTCCCCAGGTCGCAAAACTGAGCGCGTAACAAAGTTCACGGTTTCCCCCAGGGACCGTGAACTTTTTCACCTGCGCCCACCAACCCGCCCCGCCGCGCCGCCCTGGGGAGGACGCGCAGGCGGTGTGCGAGACTAGGACGCATGACAACCACACCCGTCCGCACGCGCGAGGCCCGCGCGGAGGCTCCTGGAAATGACGCTCACGGTGTGCCGTTGGTAAGCGGCACCTGGATCCGGGTCCTCGCGTACGGCGCGGTGGGTGCGCTGCTGACCCTGGCCAGCTGGTTCGTGCTGCACAGCATCTCGCTGGCGGCGTTCAACACCTCCTACGTCACCAGGGCGTTGGCGGTCGGGGCGGCGTTCGCGGCGCTCATCCTCGCCGGACTGGCGGGCTGGATGTGGTGGCGCGGGCGCCGGAACCTGCTGTGGGAGGCGGTGCTCAGCCTCGCGCCGGCGATGCTGGTGCTGAGCCTGATCGGCGTGCCGCTCGCGGCCACGCGCCTTTACCTGGACGGCATTCAGGTGGACCAGGGCTTCCGCACCCAATTCCTGTCGCGGATGGCGGAGTCGGTCACGCACGGGGACATGAACTACGTGGACCTACCGTCCTTCTACCCGCTGGGCTGGTTCTGGCTGGGCGGGCGGCTGGCCAACGTGCTGGGAATGCCGGGCTGGGAGGTCTACCAGCCCTGGGCGCTGGTCTCCCTGGCGGCGGCCGCGTCCATGCTCACACCGATCTGGCACCGGCTCACTGGCTCGCTGCCGGCGGCCGCGGGCATCGCCCTGATCACCACCTCGGTGGTGCTCGCCGAGGTGGCGGTGGAGCCCTACGCCGCCGTGGTGGGCATGTTCCTCCCAGCCGCCGCAGTGGGTGCCCGGCGCGCCCTGGCCGGCTCGTGGCCGGCCACCATCGCGGTGATGGTGTACCTGGGCCTGTCCGCCACCTTCTACACGCTCTACACCGCGGTCGGCGCGCTCACCGTGGTGGTGTTGGCGCTGATCGTGTGCCTCACCGAGCGGCGCTGGTGGGACACCATCAAGCACCTGCTGGTGATCGGCTTCGGCTCCATCGCCATCGCGCTCATCTCGTGGGGCCCGTACCTGCGCAAGCTGCTCTCGGGCGAGTTCGACGCCCACTCCACCGCGAACCACTTCCTGCCGGAGGAGGGCACCTACATCCCCCTGCCCTTCTTCGAGCTCTCCATTGTCGGCCTGCTGAGCCTGATCGGCCTGGTCTACCTGCTGGTGCGGTCACGCTCCACAACGGCGCTGAGCCTCGGTGTGACCGCGCTGGTCTGCTACTTCTGGGTGGTGCTCTCCATGGCGTTCGCGCTGCTGGGCACCTCCTTGCTGGGTTTCCGCATCGAGGTGCTGCTGATGCTCATCTTCGCCACCGCGGGCGTGCTGGGCATCGCGGCGGCGGTCGAGGAAGGCGGCCAGCGTCTCTACCCGGAGCGGTGGAGCGCGCGGGCGAAGTCCACCGCCACGGTGGTGGCGGGCGTGCTGGTATGCGCGGGCACCCTGGCGTACGCGCAGCAGATCCCGGAGGAGAACCAGGAGTACATTGACCAGGCCTACGCGGACACAGACGGCTACGGCGAGCGAGCGGACCGCTTCCCGGCGGACGCGGCGCGCTACTACGCCGACGTGGTTGCTTTCCTGGAGGAGCACGGCCGCCGCCCGAACGAGGCCGTGATCTACACCGACGAGATCAACTTCATGGCGTTCAACCCCTACTACGGCTTCAACGCGTTTACCAGCCACTACGCCAACCCGCTGGGCGAGTTCGACCGCCGCAACGAGGAGCTGGTCTCCTGGGCCGAGCTCTCCCACTCGGACCCGGAAGCGCTCACGCAGGCGATCGACGCCTCGCCGTGGCGCGCGCCCGAGGCCTTCATCTTCCGCGGCGACATCGAAACCGGCACAGAGCTGAAGACGCACGTGGCGCACGACATCTTCCCCAGCCAGCCGAACGTCCGCTACGAGGGCCTCTTCTTCAACTCGGAGGCCTTCGGCGAGGCCGACTGGGACATGGAGCAGATCGGCCCGTTTGTCGTGGTCGTGCGTAAGTAACGGACCGTGTGGGACGGGAAAGTAGAGTGACTCACCGTGACAACTGTGTATAGCGCCACCGCACCGAGCCAGCCCACGCCGCCCGAGCGGGATCCCCGCCCGCAGCGGGCGCCGCGGTCCCTCACCGGCACCGCCATCTTCAGCGGCCTGCTGGCGTTCGTGCTCCTGGTTCTTACACCGCTGCTGCCGGTCAACCAGGTTCAATCCTCGCTGAGCTGGCCGCAGGACTCCTCGCTGACCGCGGTGAACGCGCCGCTGATTTCGGTGGCGCCGCAGGAGGTGGATCTGGAGGTCCCGGTGGGTGCCGTCGATAAGCTGCGCGATGGGCAGACCCTCATCGTGGGCACGCTGCCCACTTCCTCGCAGGAGGCCTTTGACCGCGGGCTGTTCGTCACGTCCCCCAACGGCGGCCTGGTGGTCTCCGCGTTGAACGAGGTCGTGCTTGACCTGCAGCCGAGCGAGGTCAAGGCGCTGCCCAAGGACGCGCTGCTGCGCGTGCACCAGACGGACGAGGAAACCACCGTGGAGATCACGGGCACCTCCATCCGCGAGGTGGAGGAGGATGACTACCGGGCGCAGTTCACCGGCATCTACACCGAGTTGGATCCGTCCGCGGGGCAGTTGCTTATCGACGCCGGCTTGAACGCCAACGTAGACATCAACTCCCGCTTCACCTCCTCGCCGAGCGCCCTGAAGTTGGCCGCCATGCTGGGCGGCCTCGCCTCCGCGCTGGTTTCGCTCGTGGCACTCGCGCGCCTCGACCGCCTCGACGGGCGCCGCCTGCCGGTCTTTGGCCCGCAGTGGCGCCGGCTGAAGCCACTGGATGGCCTGGTGGTGGCCGTACTGGGCTTCTGGCACGTCTTCGGCGCAAACACGTCGGACGACGGGTACCTGCTCACCATGGCGCGCGTGGCCAACGCCTCGGACTACATGGCCAACTACTACCGCTGGTACGGCGTGCCGGAGGCCCCCTTCGGCTCCCCGTTCTACGACCTGCTGGCGGGCCTGGCCAGGGTGTCCACCGCCTCTATGTGGATGCGCCTGCCCACCTTGGTCTCGGGCATCCTCATCTGGTGGATCCTCTCCCGCGAGATTCTGCCCCGCCTGGGCGGCGCCGTGGCGGGGCGGCGCGTGGCGTTCTGGACGGCCGGGCTGACCTTCCTGGCGTTCTGGCTGCCGTACAACAACGGCCTGCGCCCCGAGCCGATCATCGCGCTGGGCATCATCCTCACGTGGGCCCTGTTCGAGCGCGCCATCGACACGGACAGGCTGCTGCCGGCGGCGCTGGGCACCATCACCGCGGCCCTGACCCTGGCGTGCGGCCCGACGGGCCTCGCCGCGGTGGGGGTGTTCCTGGTCAGCCTGCCGGCGGTGTTCCGCACTATGGGGCGCAGGAAGGCGAGTGCCCCGCAGCTGGCTTTCATCGCGCCGTTCCTCGGCGCGGGCATGGCCGTGATGGTCCCGGTGTTCAAGGACCAGACCTTGGCCACGGTGCTGGAGGCCACGGCGGTGCGCGCCGAGGTCGGCCCGGCCCTGCACTGGTACGACGAGTGGACGCGCTACGCCACCCTGTTCCAGCAGACGGTGGACGCCTCGCTGGAGCGGCGCTTCCCCATGTACCTGTTCGCGTTCAGCATCGCGCTCATCCTGTGGGGCGTGGCGCGGCACGGGCAGATCCCGGGTGCGACGAGGGGCACGGTGCAGCGCATGCTGCTCATCGTGGGCCTGAGCACCTTCTTCCTCATGTTCACACCCACCAAGTGGACGCACCACTTTGGCATCTACGCGGGCCTGGCCGGCGCGGTGGCGGCGCTCGGCGCGGTGGTGCTGTCCCAGATCGCGCTGCAGTCCGCGCGCAACCGCACCTTCGCCATCGCGGCGGCGATGTTCCTGTTCGCCATCACTCTGGCCGGCTGGAACGCCTGGTGGTACGTGTCCTCCTTCGGTGTGCCGTGGTGGGACCGCACCGTGCAGTACAAGGCGGTGGAGGCCAACACGATCATGCTGGCGCTGACCCTGGTGGTGCTGCTCATCGGCGTGTTCCAGTCCCTGCGCCACAACGCCCGGCGCGCCGAGGCCAAAAGCATGGGCCTGGAGGCGGAGTTCGACGCGGCGAACCGGGTGGACACGCGCCGCTGGGCCGGGGTGATGTCCGCACCACTGGCGGTGCTCGCGGCCATGGTGGTGGCGTTCTCCTGCCTCACCTTTGTCAAGGCGTACGCGGCGCAAGCGCCGGCCTACTCGGTGGGCATGGGCAATGTGCGCACCTTCAAGGGCGATTCCTGCGCCCTGGCCAGCGACGTGCTGCTGGAGACGGACACGAACGATTCCTTCCTCACCCCGCTGGACGGCGTGCCGCTGGGCCGCTCCCTGGATTCCGGCGAGAACGTCGGCTTCACGCCCGACGGCGTGCCGGCCTTCATCGCCTCCGAGAACGGCAACACCACCGACGTGATCCAGACGGCGCAGACCGACGCGCAGGCGCAGCAGCCCGCGGACGAGGAGACGAGCGACGAGGCGCAGTCCACCTCGAGCGTGAACACGCAGGGCAACCGCCCGCGCAGCATGAAGGGCGTGAACGGCTCCACGGTGCGCCTGCCGTTCAACCTGGACTACACGCGCGTGCCCGTGGCCGGCACGTTCGAGGATGACCCGTCCACGGCCGCCCGCATCGAGACCTCCTGGTTTGCGTTGCCGGAGTCGTCCGAGAACGCCCCGCTGTTGGTCACCAGCGTGGCCGGGCGCATCGCGCACCACGACATCAACGGCGTGGAGCAGGAGGGAACCGAGCTGAAGCTCGAGTATGGGGCCCTGCTTGCCGACGGCACGGTGGACCCCCTCGGCGAAGTGGAGATGCTCGACCAGGGCCCGACGCCGTCATGGCGCAACCTGCGCTACCCGCTGGCGGACCTGCCGGCGGAGGCGGACGCGGTGCGCCTGGTGGGCAAGGACACCTCCCTGGCCGAGAAGGATTGGCTGGCCATCACCCCGCTGCGCAACCCGCAGCTGGAGGCGATGACCGAGGTGTTCGACGCCGACACCCCAGGCCTGCTGGACTGGTCGGTGGCGCTGCAGTACCCCTGCCAGCGCACCTTCAACCACTACGCCGGCGTGGCGGAGATCCCGCAGTTCCGCGTGATGCCGGACGCCCCGGGCAAGGCGCAGCTCTCCGGCTTCCAGGACTTCCTGGGCGGCGGCGCGCTGGCCACGGCCGAGGCCGTGAATTACTCTTACGAGGTCCCCGGCTACCTGCGAGATGACTGGCAGCGCGACTGGGGCTCCGTGGCCCGCTACGGGCTGCGGACGGACTCCACTGGTACCGCCCCCGAGCCCGCGCAGATCGACTACGAGACGGTGCAGCGCTGGGGCTGGTGGACACCCGGCCCCATGAAGATCCGCAACCCGAACGAGTAAGCAGATGCAGGTACGCCCCATGAAGTTGCCCCGTCTCGCAGGCGCCCTGATCGCCGCGGCCGCCCTCTGCGCGCCGGCGGCGCACGCCCAGCAGCCGGTCGCCCCGCAGCCGGTCGCGCCGATCACGTCCTCGGAGAACGCGGGAGCGCTCCTGCGCGAGCAGGGCTGCAAGCCGAACTACCTCATCGCGGTGCCGGGCGGGGCGAACACCGTGGCGGGCCTGCCCACGTTCCTGCCGCACGGCGGCCAGGTGTTCACCACGGGCCTGCGCACGCAGGCGGCCACCGGCGGGCGGATCCAGCCGCTGTGGGTGTCCTACAACTCGGCGGCGTTTGCCACCCGCCCGTACTTCGCCGTGTCCGCGGACGCGTACAACCACACGCGCGGCACCGTGGCCACGCTGGCCAACGCCTGCCCGCGGGCCACGTTCAGCCTGACCGGCTACTCGCTCGGCGCTGACGTGGCGGCCCGCCTGACGCGCGACATCGCGTACGGTGCCGGCCCCATCGGCCCGGAGCGCCTGGACGCGGTGGCGCTGATTGCCAACCCGTACCAGGGCGGTAACGGCGCGGTGCTCGGCCCCGGCACCTCCCCGGATTCGCGCGGCGCGCTGGGCCAGCTCGAGGGCGGCTACGGCCAGGTGTCCGGTCGCGTGCTGGAGATCTGCCGGGCGGACGACATCATCTGCTCCATGCGCGACAACCAGCGCGCCCTGGTGGACCCTGCGCTGCGAACCACCCTGGCCGCCGGCAGCGTGCCGGTGGCGGAGTACATCAACCAGTTCCAGCTGCTCGGACCGGACGTGGCCAGCCTGGTCACCGGGATGAGCGCGCACATGGATTACGGCCTGGGCACGCCGCAGCAGGCCGCGGACTGGATCGTCTCCCACAGCCCGGCCCACAGCCCGGCCCACTAGCCCGGCGCGCTCACCCCGCGCGCCCCGCTACAGTGGGGTCATGCACGACCTATTTGAGCTAGTCAACGGCGAGTGGGTGCGAAACCACGTCATCCCCGCCGACCGCGGCATCGACGGATCCTTCTACCAGCTGCGCGACAAGTCCGAGGCGGACGTCCACGCCCTGCTGGAAGCCGGTGGCGGGCGCGGCGGCGCGCTCTTCCGCTCCTTCATGGACACCGACGCGGTGAACGCGGCCGGGGTGCGCCCCCTCGACGCGGACCTGGAGAAGCTTGCGGTGTCCAACATCAACGAGCTGGTGCACAACTTCGGCGAGCTGGAGCGCGCCGGCATCGGCGGCCCGCTGACCTACTGGGTGGAGAAGGACTCGCAGGGCGAGCTCGCCGTGGCGTACCTGGTGCAATCCGGCCTGGGCCTGCCGGACGAGGCCTACTACCGCGAACCACAGCACGCCGAGACCCTGGCGGCCTACGAGCGGCACGTGGCGCGCATGCTCGGCTTCCTCGACGCCAAGTACCTCTTCGGCCTCACGCCGGAGCAGGCGGCCACCCGCATCCTCGAAGTGGAGACGCACCTGGCGGCCAGCCACTGGGACGTGGTCCGCGCGCGCGACGCCGTGGCCACCTACAACCCCACCGAGCTGGCGGAGCTGCCGCCGATCATCCGCACCCTACTGCAGGGTTCCGGCGTGCCGGAGGGCCGCCTGATCAACATGATGCCCTCCTACACCGAGGCGCTCGCCGGCATGCTGCGCCCGGAGGCGCTGCCGGACTGGCAGCTGTGGGCGGCGTGGAACATCCTGCGCTCGCGCGCGGGCGTGCTCAGCGAGGAGATTGGCAAGGCCAACTTCGAGTTCTACGGCACGCGCCTGTCCGGCGCCACGGAGCAGCGCGACCGCTGGAAGCGCGGGGTGGGCCTGGCCGAGTCGCTGGTGGGCGAGGAGATTGGGCGGGGTTATGTGGAGGAGCACTTCCCGGCGGCGTCGAAAAGCGACATGCTCGAGCTGGTTGCGTACCTGATCCGCGCGTACCGCGAGCGCATCACCAAACTCGAGTGGATGAGCGCCGGGACGAAGGACCGCGCGCTGGAGAAGCTGGCGCAGTTCAACGCCAAGATCGGCTACCCGGACCGGTGGCGCAGCTACGCGGGCCTGGAGTTCAGCGACTCCGGTGCCAAGCTGGTGGACAACGTGCGCGCCGGCGCGGCGTTCGAGCACGATTACCAGCTGGGCAAGATCGGCCAGCCCACGGACCGCGGCGAGTGGGTGACCACCCCGCAGACCGTGAACGCCTTCTACAACCCCGTGGTCAATGACATCACCTTCCCCGCCGCGATCCTGCAGCCGCCGTTCTTCGACCCGGAGGCGGACGCGGCGGAGAACTTCGGCGCCATCGGCGCGGTGATCGGCCACGAGATCGGCCACGGATTCGACGACCAGGGCTCGCGCTACGACGGCCTGGGCAACCTCAACTCCTGGTGGACGGACGAGGACCGCGAGCGCTTCGAGGAGCTCACCGCGAAGCTGGTGGGCCAGTTCCAGGGCCGCGTGCCGTCCGTGCTGGCCGCTCACGAGGGGCAAGGGGGCGTGAACGGCGAGTTCACCCTCGGCGAAAACATCGGCGACCTGGGCGGACTGGGTATCGCCGTGGAGGCATACAAGCTCTACCTGGCGGACCGCGATCTGCAGGACGTTAAGCCCCAGCCGTTCGGGGACCTAGAGGGCGAGTTCACCGGCTTCCAGCGCCTCTTCCTCGCGTGGGCGCGCGTGTGGCGCTCCAAGGCGCGCCCGGAGATGGCGGCGCAGCTGTTGGCGGTAGATCCGCACTCGCCCAACGAGTTCCGCTGCAACATCATCGCCGCGAACGTGGACGAGCTCTACGAGGCCTTCGACGTTGAGGAGGGCTCGGCCATGTGGCTCGCGCCGGAGGAGAGGGTGAAGATCTGGTGACGGAGCCGCTGAAGCAGGGCTCGCCCAGCGACTCCTACCCGGAAAACCGCCAGGACGCCGAGGAGTTCCAGGTCGGCGGCGTGGAGCGCACGCTGCCCGACGAGCTGCAGTTGGAGCAGCTGGTCTCCTACCTCGAGGCCACCTACGACGCATCCGCCGAGCAGTTCCTCGCGCTGTTGCCGGACCGCATCACGCACGCCGCGATGCTCATGCTCGGCTCCGCGGTGGACCACACCATGCCGGGCGTGGCCTTCCCCGGCGCCGTGCGGGCCGCCGCGCACGAGCTCGGCACCGTATTCACGCCCAGCGCACCGAGCGGGGCGTGGGGCATTTCGCTTTTCGACGGCCCCCCAAGCGCCCGCGAGCACTCCTGGCGCCCCGAAGTCGCCGGCGCCGCGGAACTGTCCGGCGCCACCATTCTGGACCTGGATGCACCGGCCGCCCTCCCCGCGGCGCTGGCCTTCGCCCGCGCGCAGGGCGCGGAAGCCGTGGCGGTGTGGGCCTTCGGCGCGGCCGCGGAGGCGCTGGCCGGCCTCACTGGCCCGCAGGACGCCCAGGTGGATGCCGTGGTGCTCACCTTCCCCACCGCCCTGCCGGAGCTCGACGGCGTTCCTGCGCTCGTGCAGGTGGCCACGCGCGACGAGGAGGCGCCCACCAGCTGGCAGCTCCCGGGCAGCGCCCGGCTCGCGCGGTACCACTCCACCCACCGCATCGCCACGCCGGCCGAGTCGCGGCGGCGGGTGCGCGACGTGGCCGAGTTCCTCGAGCAGGCTTTGGCCCGCTAGCCCTGCACGTGCAGGAGCTCGAGGATGCGCCGCTCGAGCTCGCCGAAGGCGGGGCTGGCCAGCTGGTCCACCCCGCGGGGGCGCGGCAGGTCCACCTCCACGATCTCGCGCACGGAGGCGGGGCGCGGGCCCAGCACCACCACGCGGTCCGAGAGCATGACGGCCTCGCGCACGTCGTGGGTGATCAAAAGCGCCGTCCACTCGTTGCCGGCCCACATCTCCTGTAGCCACTGCTGCATTTCCTGGCGGGTGAGGGAGTCGAGGGCTCCGAAGGGTTCGTCGAGAAGCAACGTGCTCCGCTCCTGCACCACCGTGCGAAGCAGCGCGGCGCGCTGGCGCATGCCGCCGGACAGCTCGAAGGGCAGGGCCTTTTCAAAACCCTCCAGGCCGAAGCGGGGGAACCACTCGCGCACCCGGGCGCGGGCATCGGCGCGGCGCATGCCCTGGACCTCGAGGCCGAGGGCGGCGTTCTCCTCGATGGTGCGCCACGGGAACAGCAGGTCCTTCTGGGGCATGTAGGCGGTCTGGTCGCGGCGGCCGCGGGCGTCGGAGCCGTCAAACAGCACGCGCCCCGAGGACGGGGAATCCAGGCCCGCGATGATGTTGAACAGGGTCGACTTGCCCGCGCCCGAGGGGCCGACCAGGGAGACGAACTCGCCGGGGGCAACGTCGAAGGAGACGCGGTCGAGCACCTCCAAGGTGCCGAAGGTGCGGCTGACGGCGTCGAGGCTCAGCCTTGGGGTGCTAGGCACGGCCCGCCCTCCTTTGCTTGACGTGCCACGGAATCACGGCGCGCTCAATCAGGTACGTGGACAGGTACAGCGCGATGGACATCAGCGCCGTGACCACCACGGCCGCCAGCACCAGGTCGGTGCGGAACGCGTTCTTCTGCACGCTCATGTAGATGCCCAGGCCCTGGCGGGCGCCGACGTACTCGGCGAAGATCGCGCCCGTCACGGCGTAGGTGATGCCCACGCGCAGGGACGTGAAGAAGGACGGCAGCGCCGACGGCAGGCGCACGAGCGTAAACTCGCGCCACCGGCTCGCGCCCATGCTGCGCAGCAGGGCCGAGGCGTCCCGGTCGGTGCGGTCGAAGCCCTCGATCAGGCCGATGGCCACGGGGAAGAAGGTCACCAGCGCCACCACCAGCATCTTCGGCAGGATGCCGAAGCCGAACCAGATGATCATCAGGGGCGCGATGGCGATGATCGGCACCGTCTGGGAGGCCACCAGGAGCGGGATCAGGCCCCGCTTGAGCGTGGGCGAGAAATCCACCGCCACGGCGATCACCCACGCGCACACCAGGGAGAGCGCGAACCCCGCCAGCGTCACCTCGAGGGTGGCCAGGGCGTGGGTGCCAATCACGCGGCGCTGCTCCCACCCGGCCGCGGCCACCCGCGTGGGCGCCGGCAGCACCTGCGGGCGCACCCCGGTCAGGCGCACGGCCGCCTCCCACACCGCCAGCGCGGCCAGCGCGAAGGCGACGGGCACCCAGGCGTTGGCCAGGCGCGCAGGGCGAGCCGGGCTAGTCGGCGACGTACTCATCGGTGAAGTAGGTGGACCAGTCGGGCTCGGTGGTAAGCGGGGTATCGGAGGCGTCGACAAGCAGCCCGTTGTCGTAGAGGAATTTGCCCAGCTCCGCCCACTGCTGCTCCGTCTGGTGGCCGAACTTGCCGTCCGCGTCCAGCATGTAATCCTTACTCAGGATGCGCTGGGAGCGCTTGAGAAAGTCCACGTCGGTGAGCAGGTCCGCGTTCTCCTGCTGCAGGATCTCGGCGGCGCCGTCCGGGTCCTCCACCGCGTCCTCGTAGCCGCGCTGCAGCGCCTGGATAAAGGCCTTCGCCTCCTCCGGGTGGGCCTCGAGGAAGTCATTGTTGCCAAGGATGATCACCTGGTAGCAATCCGGGAAGCCGTAATCGGTGTAGTTGTAGTGCTTCAGCTTCACGCCGCGGTCCTCGGCCTCTATGCCCTCCCACGCCAGGTAGGGCACGGTGAAGTCCACGTCGCGGGAGTACAGCGCCTCGTACGCGTTGGTGTTCAGGGTGACGTTGTCGAACTCGCCCTTGCCGCCGGCGGCCTTGATCACGCCCGACATCACGGCCTGGTCCGCCGGCGTGCCGAAGCCGCCGTACGTCATACCGTCCAGGTCCTTCGGACTCTGGATGTCATCCCGCTCCGCCAACACGCTCACCGCGGTGGCCCAGGTCTGCTCCACCGCCATGACGGAGCGCACGTTGGCACCGGCGGCCATGGAGATCGTCGCCGCGTCCTGGAAGCTCACGCCGAAGTCCGCCTGACCGGAGTCCACGATCACGTCTGGGTTGCTGTCGTTGAACGGCAGGATCTCCACGTCCAGGCCGGCATCCTTGAAGTAGCCCTTGTTCTGGGCCACGTAGAGGCCGGTGTGGTTGGTGTTGGGCGTCCAGTCCAGGGCGAAGCGCACCTTGGTCAGGCCGTCACCGGCCGTGTCGTCCTGGGCGCAGCCCGCCACGAACGCCGCGCCGAACAGGGCGGCGAGGGCGGCGATCACGGCCGCGAGTTGCTTGTGAGGTTTCATGTCCTCGGCTTCCTTTCACGCGGAGGAAGGCCGGGGCTTTGCCCGCGCGCGACAATCCCTCCGCCAGTACGAGCTGGATCAGGTTCTACGGGTTTACTCTCAGCCTCTCAGGCACCCCGTGTCACGTGTCTTCGTTTATAGCAGGCGAGCGCGGCAGGCTAGCGCGGCAGGCCAACGGGCAGGAGCCAGTCCACCGGGATGAGTCGCACGAACTCCTCGGGCAGATACGGCGAGAGCAGGTCGCGCACGCTGATTGCCGGAAGGCGCCAGGGGCCAAGCAGGATGGTCGGGCCCTCGGCCGGCGCCTGCGGCGGGGGCGCCACCGGGCCGGGCCGGTTGGTCACGTCGATGTCGCGCAGCGCCTCCGCCGTATTCGCGCCCGCGCCGCCGTAAGTCAGGGCCGCGGCGCTCCAGCCGTTGCCGAAGGAAACGGTACCGGTGGCGGTGTAGCGGTCATCGGACCAGCCGAACTTCGTGCCCTGCGCGCCCGGCAACAGCGAGGTGCCGTAGTTCTGCAGGTACCCGTCCGCGGCCACGGGCGCGGCCGTGCGCATCCCGGCCATGATCGGCGCGGCCACCGGGTCGTTGCGGATCTCCTGGATGAAGCGGGCCACGTCGTGCGCGGAGGTGGAGGTGGACCCCCAGCGGCCGTGGCGCTTGGTGGCGGTGAGGTTGAAGTCCCGGGCGATCTCGTCGATGGCCTGCGGGTAGCGCACGTCCAGAGCGGAGGCGATCGCGTCGTTGGAGAAGCGAATCATCTCCTCCACCCTGGCCTTATCCCCCGGCGCGCCGTGGTAGAGCACCCAGTAGCCCAGGTACAGCTTGGCCAGCGAGAGCGAGGGCCGCGGCGCGTCCAGGTCCGGCGAGCCGGTGGTCACCCCGTTGTCCCACACCACCGCGGTGGAGGCTGCGGCATCACCCGGAGTACCGGCCACGAGTACCGCCGCCGCCGTCAGCGCCGCCGCGCCCCGCCTGACCTGCTTCCGCATTCCCGTCACCACTGTTTCCTCCATTCCTTGTAGTCGGCCATCGTTGAGGCCGCCTGATCTTCCACTTGGCGGATGCCCACGCGGGTGTCCACCGTGTTCTGGTAGGCGCTGCCCTCGGTGAGCGCCGCGACGGCCCAGGTCTCGTCCCCGATCTCGCCCCAGGACACGCTCCCGGTGGCGCTCTCGCGGTCGTCCGCCCAGCCCATCTTCGAGCCCTTCACCCGCTCCAGCCGCGCGGTGCCGAAGCCCTGAATGAACCCGTCCTTGGCCACCTTCTCCTGCTGCTTCATCCCGGTGAGCAGCGGTTTCGCCACCGGGTCCCAGATGATGGAGGAGGTGAAGGTGGCCACGTCGCGCGCCGAGGTAACAGTCTTGCCCCAGTAGCCCGCGCGGCTGGTCTGCCGCAGGTCGAAGTCCTCCGCGATCTCGTCGATCGCCTCGGGGTACTTCGCGTCCAGCTCGGTTGCCACGGCGTCGTCGGAGGAGGCAATCATGCCCGCCACCTCGTCCTTCTCCGCGTCCGTGCCGTGGTAGAGCACGTAGTACCCCAGGTACAGCTTGGCCAGGGACAGCGCCGGGCGCGCGTCCTCCGCAGCCGGCGACATGGAGATGCGCCCGTCCGGGTGCACCACGGCCAGCGCCGTCCGGTCGCGGTCGTAGGCCGGATCCACGTGGTACGCGTGCGCGGTGTGGGGGGCAATGCTTATCGACGCCACCGCCAACGCCGCCCCCGCCCTCAGCCTCACACCCTTCACGGCCCGCTCCCCTACAGCTCCAGGATGGAGTCGGACTCGCGGGCGTCCTCGGAGCGGGGCTGTTCCACCTCGCACAGGAAGAAGCCGGCGCCGGCGGGGTCCTGGGCCACCACGATCTCGCCGAAGACGGTGGTCTCCGGGCCGGCGACGACCTCCCCGCCGAACTCGCCCACGGCGTGGGCGCCGCGGAGGGCGTCCTCCGCGCCGAAGTAGATGGACCAGAAGCCGGCGGATTCGGCGAGCTCGGGGTCGCTGACAAGCAACAAGCCCGCGAACGGCGCACCCTCGCGCTCCGCGAGCACGTACCCGCCCTCGCGGCGCAGCTCCCAGTCGAAGAGCTCGCCGTAGAAGTCGATGGCGGCCGCGGACGGCGCGACGTACTCGTACCAGACGGGCACGCCCGGCTCGCCGGCCGCGACAAACTGGTCCTCGCCCGCGGGCTCGATCAGGCCGAAGATGCTGCCGTGGGGGTCCTGGCAGACGGTCATGCGCCCGAGCGCCACGTCGGCGCTGCTGACCACCGCACCGCCGAGCTCCTCCACGCGCCGCACCGTCTCCTCCTCGCCCGCGAGGAAGTACACCACCCATGCGGGCACGCCCTGCTCGGCGCGCACCACGCCGGCTACCGGCAGGCCGTCCTTGCGGGCCACGCGGTAGGCGTCCTGGCTGACCTCCCAGCCCAGCACCTTGGAGTAGAAGTAGGCGGCCTGCTGCGGCTCGGCGGTGATGAGGTCCTGCCAGTACGGCATGCCCGGCAGGGCTTCGAAGGCGGGCATCTACATGTTCCTCCACTTTTCGGGGTCGAAGTCGTCGTTCGCGGTGCGCTCGTCGAAGTAATCCCCGTCGTCCCCGCCGCCCGCGACCACAGTGGCGGTGGTGCCGGCGACGGTCACCTCGGAGCCGCCGACCAGCAGAAAGCCCCGCGACGCCACGGGCTCGCCGTCCACCAGCACCTCGCCGCCGGCGATGAGCTCTTTCGCGTGCCCGCCGGTTTCCGCGAGGTTGGCTAGTTTGAGGAACTGGCCCAGTTTGATGGAGTCGCCTGCGATGGGCACCTCAACATGCATGGGCACAGTCTAAACGCTGCGGCTTCTTTAGCTGAATCCTGCGAGCGCGCTGAGGCCCTCCCACAGCATCCACACCGCCAGCGCCGCGAAGATCGCGCCCGTCACCGCGTCGATGACCGCGCCGTAGCGCTGGATCGGCCTGGCCAGCGCGCGGACCGCGGCCGCGAAGCCCACAAACCACGCCGTGCCCGTGACAATCAGGGTGACCGCGATCGCCGCCATCCACTGCCACCCCATGCCCGGGCGCACGAACTGGGCAAACACCGCCGCGAAGAAGAGCAGCGCCTTCGGGTTGGCCAGGTTGGTGGCCACGCCCAGGCCGAACGCCCGGCGCGGGGTGAGCTGGGGCGCCGCGGGCACGGCGGCACCCACAGGCGCGGCCCGCGTACCCCGCGCCGCCCGGAGCGCGCCCGCGCCCATGTACAGCAGGTACGCCCCGCCCACCACCTGCAGCACCGCGAGCACCCGCGGCGCGGCCTGCACCAGCGCGGAAAGCCCGAGGAGCGAGGCGAGGATCCAAGCGGTGTTGCCCACCATGATCCCCGCCGCGCACGCCATGCCCGCCACCCGGTCCCGCGAGCCGACGCGGATGATCTGCACCACGTCCGGCCCGGGGCTGGCGATGGCCGCGAGCCACACGCCGAGCAGCGCCGCGAACGCTGAGGCCGTCATCTACCGCTCCGCCTGGTCTGCCGGCATGATGCCCAGCGTGTCGATGTTCACGTGCGGCGGCAGGGACGCCACCCAGCGGATCGCCTCCGCCACGTCCTCGGCGGTTAAGTTGAGCTTGCCCTCGTACACCTTCGCGGCGCGCTCGGCGTCGCCGGCGAACCGGTTGAGGGAGAAGTCCGTTTTCACCCGCCCCGGGTCGATCTCGCAGACGCGGATGTCCGGCGCCTCCTCCCGCCGGAACGCGCGCGTGAGGCCGCGCAGCCCGTACTTGGCGGCGTTATAGCCGGACCCGCCCGGGTACGCGTCGGTGCCGGCCACGGATCCGATGTTGATCACCAGCCCCTTCGCCGCCTTGAGCTGCGGGTACAGGGCTCTGGTTACGCGCATGGTGCCCAGCACGTTCGTCTCGTACATCCATTGCCAGTCCGCCGTGTCCGCGTCGCGCAGGTAGTCCAGCTGCTTCGCCCCGCCAGCGTTGTTCACCAGCAGGTCCACGCGGTCAAGAGCATGAAGCTTGTCGACGCTCCCCTGATCACCCACATCCAGCACCATCGCCTCGCCCCCGATCTG
Source organism: Corynebacterium bouchesdurhonense (assembly GCF_900078305.2). Taxonomy (GTDB): domain Bacteria; phylum Actinomycetota; class Actinomycetes; order Mycobacteriales; family Mycobacteriaceae; genus Corynebacterium; species Corynebacterium bouchesdurhonense. The sequence continues at coordinate 611,159 of NZ_LT546028.1, read as the reverse complement.
GCGCGCGATCTCCTCGCAGCGCTCCCGCCGCCGCGCCGCGACGATCACCTTCCAGCCGTCGCCCGCCAGCGCCCGGCACGCGGCCTCGCCGATGCCCGCCGACCCGCCCGTGACCACCGCCACCTTCTGCTCGCTCATGGGGCACAAGACTACCGGCGCATCTGGCGCATCGTGATGTTTATCCGCCCCTCCTTCAGCCCGGTGCCCTCCGGGCCCGTCCCCGGCTTGGCGCCCAGCACCCCGTGCCGCGCCCGGCGCGCCGGCCCGCCGAACACCAGGGCGTCGCCTGACATGAGCAACAGGTCCCGGTTGCCTTGCGGCCCCTCGATGCGGAACACCGTCTCCTCCCCGATGGACAGACTGACCACGGCGTTTGCGGATTCCTCCTCGGCGTCCACGTGCATGCCCATGCCCGCGCCCGGCGGGTAGAAGTTCACCAGCGCCGTCTCCACCGCCGGCGTAGGCCCCACCCGCGGGTCGATCTCCCGCGCCGCCGCGAGGATGCGCTCCGCCAGCGCCTGGTAGTTCTCCGGCACCGGCGGCACCGGGTACCCGTCCACCTCGGTGAGCATGCGGTACGGCTGGGTGGCCCAGTACCAGCCCAGCGAGAGCATCCACGCCTGCATCTGCCCCGCCTTCAGCACGGGCCGCCGCATGGCCACCGGCGTGCCCTGGACGGACCTGGCCAGCTCGCGCGCCTGCGCCACCAGGGCTTCCTGCTCGCCGAGGGCCAAGAAGCCGGGCAGGTGTACCACGCCCGGGATGGGGTTGGCGGGGTCGCGCGGGAGGGCGTCGAAAAGCATAAGCTCCCAGTATGCAAGGAATGGACCGCATGCGCTCGGGGCAGTGGTACCTGCCCGGCGGCCCCGAGGCGGATGCGGCGCACGCACGCTGTTTCGCGCTCACGCGGGAGTTCAACCAGCTCGGCAACACCGATCCGGGCCGCGCCGCCGAGCTTTTGCGCGAGCTCTTCCCCCGCGGCGAGGTACCCGAGATCTGGGGGCCGGTCCACGTGGAGTTCGGCGTGAACACCCGCTTCGGGCCGGGGTGTTTCATGAACTTCAACTGCACCATCTTGGACATCGCCGAGATAACCGTCGGGGCGCGGACATTGTTCGGGCCCGGCTGCCGGCTCATCACCGTGGGCCACCCGGTTGATGATCACCGCATGCGCGCCGAGGGCTGGGAAATTGCGAAGCCGATAACCATCGGCGAGGACTGCTGGTTCGGCGCCGGCGCGATGGTGATGCCCGGCGTGACCGTGGGAGACCGCGTGGTCGTGGCGGCCGGCGCAGTGGTCACGCGCGATATTCCGTCGGATTGCCTCGCCGCCGGGGTGCCCGCGCAGGTGAAGCGGCGGTTTTAGCTAGTTTCGTGGCCCGCATCCTCCTGATTAGACATGAGCGAGCATCCACCGCAGTTCGCTAATGCGCTGCCAGAGACCTTGCTCTCGAGCCGTGAGCTCGTAGTCGTAGGCTCGGCGCTCAAACTCCTCCATTGGCCCCTCCACTCGCTGCTCAAGACTTGCCAGCTCGGCCTGGGCCTCCACGACGGTCAGCCGCCGCAAGGATGGAACAGTCATTTTGGCACCTCCAATCTGATTTCATTGTTGACTCAATTTTGGCACAGCGATCCAACGTGGGATCGGCAAAATTGTGTTAGCAATAGCGAGTTATCGAACTCCTGTTCCCGTATCATTATTGCCGCACCGCGAGTTTCCCCAGTCTGGCGGGCCAACTCACGCGGTAACGGGGCCACCCGCTGGATCAGGAGAACCTCATCCGCTGGCAGTCGATCGCAGACCGCCAGGCCCTGGCCAACAGCCGAGGCTAGCTGGCCTGCCGCCGCGCCGGGCCACGCAGGTAGAAGGTGTCCACCACCTCGTACTTCGGCCCGCCGGAGCGCCCTTTGCCCAGGTGGGACTCCATGAGGTGCACCTCATCAACCACCCAGCGTGGCCCGCGGTAGACCGACAGGGCGTGGGCGTGGTCCTCCAGAAGCCAAAAATCGCGCGTCCGGGTTCCGGTGCGCGCGACGGTGAGGTGGGCTCGCTGGCGCCCCCGCATATCCGGCTCAATCAGCGAGTCCGCCATAAGCTCGCGCAGCCCCAGCTTGTCGCCGCCCACGCCGATCCACAACGTCCGCCGGTCGAAGCACCCCGCCCCGCGCAGCTGCAGCTCCAGCGCCGGGGCCCACGCGGTCGCCTGCGCCAAAATGTCCGTGACCAGCGCCGCGTCATTGGGTTGAGCGCCGTAGAAGGCGAGGGTGATGTGCCAGTTGTCCGGGTCGGTCCAGCGCGACTCGGTGCCGAACGTGTCGCGGATGGGGCGCAGCGCCGTGATCAGGTGCTCGCGAACCTCGACGGGTGGGACGATTGCTGCGAACAGGCGTCTCATGCCCCCAAAGGTACCCTGGATCACAATGTTTAACCTGGAACGAATCGGCCGCGGCCTGCCCGTGTCCCGCGTGATCGACCAGCTCCCCCAGTCCGGCCCGCTCGTGGTGGAGGCGCCGCCGGGCACCGGCAAGACCACGCTTATCCCGCCCGCCATCGCCAACGCGCACGGCAAAACCCTGGTCACCGCCCCGCGCCGGGTTGCGGTGCGCTCCGCGTGGCGGAGGCTTTCGCTTCTCGACGACCCCTCCCTCACCGGCTACTCCATCCGCGGCGAGCACACCGGCGGGCGCCTGGTGGAGTTTGTCACCCCCGGCGTGCTGCTCAACCGCCTGCTCAAAGACCCGGGGCTGGACGGCGTGGGCGCCGTGGTGGTCGACGAGGTGCACGAGCGCCAGCTGGACACCGACCTGGTGCTGGCCATGTGCATGGAGGTCGCCGTGCTGCGCGAGGACTTCTACCTCGCCGCCATGTCCGCCACCCTGGACGCCGCCGCCATCGCCGAGCACATGGGCGCCTCGGTGCTCACCACCAGCGCGCAAACCCACCCGCTCGAGGTCGAGTACGCCCCGCACCCCGGGCGCGCGGAGGGCACCCGGGAGTTCTACGCGCACGTGGCGGAGCTGGCGCGTGCCGGCGGCCACGCGCAGGGGCGCACCCTGGTGTTCGTGCCCGGCGCGCGGGAGGTGGACCTGGTGTGCTCCCTAGTCGGCGCGCACGCGGTGCCCCTGCACGGGCGCCTGAGCAGCGCGGAGCAGGACGCGGCCCTGACCGGCGACGCCCCGGTGGTGGTCTCCACGGCGCTGGCGGAGTCCTCCCTGACCATGCCGGGCGTGCGCCGCGTGGTGGACGCGGGCCTGTCGCGCGAGCCGCGCCGGGACGCCCGCGGCATGACGGGCCTGGTCACCGTCTCCGCCTCCAAGGCCAGCGCCGACCAGCGCGCGGGCCGCGCCGCCCGCCTCGGGCCCGGCGCCGTGGTCCGGGCCTACTCGCAGGCGGATTACCAGCACTTCCGCCCCGACACAGCCCCCGAGATCCTGGTCAGCGACCTCACCGGCGCCGTGCTCGCCATGCGCGCCTGGGGCTCGCCGGACCTGCCGCTGCTCACCCCGCCCCCGGCACCGGCCCTCGCCGAGGCCGAGGCGACGCTGGCGGACCTCGGCGCCGTGGACCCCCAGGGCGCGGTCACGCCGCTGGGCGCCCGCCTCGCCGCCATGCCCGTGGACCCTCGCCTGGGTGCGGCACTGCTCACTTTCGGCGCGGGCGCCGCGCCCACCGTGGCCGCCATCGCTGAGGGCGTAAGCGGGGACCTCGCCCGCGCGCAAGCGCCGAAGCGCCAGGTGGAGCGCCTGGCCCGCCTCGCCCCGCCCGGCCCCCCGGTTGCGGCCGGTCAGGTGGTGGCCGCCGCCTTCCCCCAGTGGGTGGCCAGGCGCAGCGGCGACGAGTACCTGTTGGCGTCCGGCACCCGCGCCGCCCTCGGCGTGGACATGGGCCGCCCCGAGTGGCTCGCGGCCGCGGACGTGCAGCGCACCCGCGCCGGCGCCGTGATCCGAGCCGCCGCCGCGACGGAGCTGCCCGCAGAGCGCGTGCGGGAAGAAATCAGGGCATCGCTTACCGACGGCAAGGTGCGCGGCCGCGCCGTCAAGGCAGTTGGCGCCATCGAGCTGTCGAGCACCCCGGTGAAGCTGTCGCCCGAGGAGGCTGCTGAGGTGCTCACCGGCCTCACCTTTGCCGACTTCCCCCTGGACGCCGACGCGCAGCGGCTGAAGGAGCGCGTGGACTTCCTCCGAGACCGGCTCGGCGAGCCGTGGCCCGACGTCGCCCGGGGCGACTACTCGCCGGAGGTGTTTCAGGTGTGCAAGGGGGCGTCGATAAGCAAGCTCGACATGCGCGGCGCGATCATGCGCAACCTCCCCTGGCCCGAGGCCGGGCAGCTCGCCGAGCTCGCGCCCGAGCGCCTCGAGGTGCCCAGCGGCTCGCACCCGCGCGTGGACTACGCCACCGGCCGCCCCGTGGTGCGCGTGAAGCTGCAGGAGTGCTTCGGCCTAGCCGCCTCCCCGCTGGTGGCGGGCGTGCCGGTGCTGTTCCACCTGCTCTCCCCCGCTGGGCGCGAGCTGGCGGTGACGGATGACCTGCGCAGTTTCTGGGACGGCCCCTACCAGCAGGTGCGCAAGGAGATGCGGGGCCGCTACCCCAAGCACCCCTGGCCCGAGGACCCGTGGAGCGCCACCGCTACCTCGAGGACGAACCGCCGCAAGTAAACTTGACATTTATGACAACTGCCCAGAGCAGGACCACCGTGACCGTGTGGACGCTGGTCTCCCTCATCATCGGCTCCACCCTCGGCTCCGGCATCTTCGCCCTGCCCCAGAACATTGGCTCCGTGGCCGGTCCCGGCGCGATGCTCACCGGCTGGCTCATCGCCGGGGTGGGCATGCTCTCCATCGCCTTCGTCTTCCAGATCCTGGCCCGACGCAAACCCGAGCTGGATTCGGGCGTGTACTCCTACGTGCGCGCCGGATTGGGGGATTTCATCGGCTTCACCTCCGGCCTGGGCTACTGGCTGGGCTCGGTAATGGCGCAGGTGGGCTACGCCACCCTCTTCTTCGGCACGGTGGGCCACTACTTCCCCGTCTTCCAGAACCAGTGGGTGCTCGCGGTGGCCGTGTCGGTGCTCACCTGGGTGATCTTCTTCGCGCTCACCCGCGGCGTGAAGCAGGCGGCGGTGATGAACCTGGTGGTCACCGTGGCCAAGGTGGTGCCCATCCTGTGCTTCATCCTGCTGGTGGCGTTCCTCGGCTTCTCCTGGGACACCTTCACGGGGGACTTCTGGGGCGAGGGCACCGGCACCGCCTTCAACACCCAGCTCAAGGGAATCATGCTCTACACGGTGTGGGTGTTCATCGGCATCGAGGGCGCCTCGGTGTACTCCAAGCAGGCCCGCTCCCGCAGAGACGTGGGCCGCGCCACCATCATCGGCTTCCTGTCCATCCTCTTCCTCCTGGTGGCGGTGTCCACGCTCTCCTACGGCGTGCTCACCCAGGAGGAGCTGGCCGCGCTGCCGGACAACTCCATGGCCGCGGTGCTGGAAGCGGTGGTGGGTCCGTGGGGCGGCCTGCTCATCTCCGTCGGCCTGTGCCTGTCGGTGCTCGGCGCCTACGTGTCCTGGCAGATGCTGTGCGCGGAACCGATCGTGCTCATGGCGCGCGACGGACTGCTGCCCAAGAGCCTCGGCCGCGTGAACGACGCCGGTGCCCCGTTCGCCGCCCAGCTAGTCTCCACCGTGGTGATCCAGTTCTTCGTCATCGTGTTCTTTGCCAACGAGACGTCCTACAACGCCATGGTGCAGCTGGCCACCATCATGTACCTGCTGCCCTACATTTTCTCGGCCATCTACCTGGTCACGCTGTGTGCCCGCCCGGAACCCAACCCCCGCTCCGTGGAGGTGCGCCCGGGCGCCCGCGAGAACCGCCGCCACCTCATCCTCGGCCTGGTGGCCTCGGTGTACTCGCTGTGGCTGATCTACGCGGCGGACCCGGTGTACGTGCTGCTGGGCGCCCTGATCGTGGTGCCGGGCATCCTGGTGTACGTGTGGAACAAGCGCCGCCGCGGCGAGGCGCTGTTCAACCGCTTCGAGTGGTTCGTGGTGGCCCTGGTGCTGGTCGGCGCCGCGTTCGCCCTGGTGGGGCTGCTCAACGGCACACTCGTGCTGGATTAGGCGAACTCGTCCAGCATCAGCTTCGTGCTCAGCACAACTACCAGCCCCAGCAGCGCATAGCGCACCAGCTTCGAGCCGCCGGCAAGCACCGTGCGCGCGCCGAGCTGGGCGCCCACAAGGTTGGCCGCGGCTAGGCCCAGCGCGAGCTTCCACTGCACGTACCCGCCGAGGATGAACACGCTGAGCGCACCGAGGTTGGTCGCAGTGTTGATCACCTTCGCCATCGCCGAGGATTCGAGGAAGGACTGCGAGAAGATCGCGGTCAGCGCCATGATCAGGAACATGCCGGTGCCGGGCCCGAAGATGCCGTCGTAAAGCCCGATCGCTCCCGCCGCGCTAAGAGCAATCGCTTTTCGACGCCCACTTTCCACCCGCATCCCCCCACCCGAACCAAACTCCGGGCGGGCGGCGACGAACGCGCCGACAGCGAGCAGCAGCACGATGATCACCGGGCGCACCACCTCGTCGCTCACTAGCGACACGGCCCGCGCCCCGCACGCGGAGGCGGCGAACGCGGCTGCCGCCAGCGCCCAAGTGACGCGCGGGACGCCCACCCGCCGCACCAGCGTGACGGCCGCAGACGCCGTGCCCGTGACCGCCGCGATCTTGTTGGTGGCCAGCACGGAGGCGGCCGGCAGCCCCGTCGCCCCCATGAGTACCGGGATGAGCACGAGCCCGCCCCCGCCGATCACCGCGTCGATCCAGCCCGCGAACGCCGCCGCGGCTGCGAGTATGGCGACGGTCACAGGGCTCATGGGCCAACAGAGTACTCTGTGGGCCGTGAATCGCTGGGTGTTTGTGGTGCCGCTGTCGGTCGCGCTCGGCGCGGGCCTGAGCGCCCTCCACGTGCCGGCGGCCTGGATCCTCGGCGCGATCATCGCCTCCGGTGGTGCGGCGCTTGTCAGCGGCCGCGAGCTGAAGCTCAACAGCACCCTGTTTAAGGTGGCACGCGGCGTGATCGGCGTGATGGCGGCCGTGCCCCTGGTGGGCATCCCGCCCGCCGAGCTCGCGCCCTTCCTCATCCCAGGGCTGTGCTCCGCCGCGATCATCATCGCGCTGGCGTTCGGCGGCGGCATCGTGCTGTCCCGCCACGGTGTTTCACGGGAAACGGGCGTGCTCTCCCTCCTCGCGGGCGGCGCGTCGGTGATGCCCGCCATCGCCGAGGAGGTGGGTGCGGACGCGCGCTACGTGGCCCTGACCCAGTACCTGCGCCTGCTCACCGTGTCCTTCACACTGCCCGTGGTCGCGTCGCTGTTAGCCGCCCCGGCCGCGGTGCCCGTGTCCGAGGACGCGGCATCGCCCTGGATGTGGCTGCTCGTGCCCCTGCTGGTGGCCGTGGGCCTGCCGGTGGGCAAGTTCCTGCACCTGCCCAACTCGTCCGTGTTCGGCCCGATGCTGGTCACGGTGCTGGCGGGCACGGTAATGGATGTTCAAATCGTGCCGCCGAAGCCGCTCTCCGTCGCGGCCCTGATCACCATCGGGTGGCTCGCCGGCGGCGGCCTGAGCGTGCCGGCGCTCAAGCAGTTCAGCAGGATGCTGCCGGCCACCGTGGCGTACATCCTCGGGCTGATGGCCGCGTGCGCCGGGGTGGGCTGGGTGGTGTCCACGTGGCTGGGCATCACCTTCTTCGAGGGCTACCTGGCCACCACGCCCGGCGCGCTGGAGACGGTGCTGGCGCTGTCCGCCGAGGGCGGCGCGGGCCCGGCCGTGATCGCGCTGCAGCTGATCCGCCTGATCTGCATCCTGGTCTTCGCCGCCTACCTGCCGCAGATCCTGGGCCGGCTGGACAAGCGCGGCTAGTGGTTGAGCACCTCGCTGGCCAGCAGATCCATGGGCATGGAGCCGAGGCGCAGCGCCTTGTCGTGGAAACGGCGCAGCTCCATGCCCTGCGCGACGGCTTTGTCGCGCAGCGTGAGCCAGTCCCGGTACCCCAGCGCGTACGAGGGGGCCTGGCCCGGCCAGCCCAGGTAGCGGTCCAGCTCGAAGGCCAGGTTCGCGTCCCCCATCGCGCAGTTGGAGCGCAGGAACGCCTTGGCGTACTGGGCGTCCCACACGCCTGAGCCGTCCGGGGTGGCTTTCTTCAGGTGCACCCCGATGTCCACCATCACGCGCGCGAGCCTTAAGCGCCGCGAGTCGAGCAGGCCCATGCGAAAACCCGGGTCCTCGAAGTAGCCGTGGTCCGCCATCAGGTGCTCGGCGTAGAGGGCCCAGCCCTCGCCGTGCGCCGCGTTCCAGCACATGGTGCGGCGCCACAGGTTGAGGGTGCGGCGCTGCAGCATGGAAGTGGCCAGCTGCAGGTGGTGGCCCGGCATGCCCTCATGGAAAACGGTGGTCAGCTCCTGCCAGGTGTGGAAGGTCTCTTGGCCCTTCGGCACGGACCACCACATGGTGCCGGGGCGGGAGAAGTCGTCGCTCGGCGGGGTGTAGAAGATGCCGCCGGAGCCCGCCCGGTCCACCGCGCATTGCACCTGGGGCATGTCCTCGGGGACGGTGAAATCCACCCCGCCCAACTCGCGGTGCACCTCCTCGTTCACGGAGGCCATCCACTCCATGAGCGCCTCGGTACCGTGCAGCTGGTAGCGCGGCTCGCGGTCCAGCTTGCGGTAGGCCTCGAGCACGCCCGTGCCCTCCCCGTACAGCGCCTGGGCCAGCTGCTTCTGCTCCTCCACCGTCACGGCGAGCTCCTCGCGCGCCCACGCGTACGCCTGGTCCAGGTCAACCTCGCGGCCCAGGAAGTAGCCGGAGAAGAGCTCGTAGCGGTCCCGGCCCACCGCGTCTTCGGTGCCGGCAAGCGGCGCCAGCTCGGTGGAGAGCCAGTCGGCGAACTCGGCGAAGGCGTCCCGGGCACCCACCACCACCTGGGAATCGGGGTCCAGGCCCTGGTCCTGCAGCTGGGAGTGCTCGCCCGCGAGCGCCTCGCACTGCTCGATCACGGCCTCTACCTGGCGGCGCGCGGCCACGCGGCCGGCGGACGCAGCCTCGGCGAGGGACTCGGCGTAGCCGCGCAGCGCCTCGCGCACCTTGGACATGCGCGACGCCACGGCGTCTAGGGCCTCCGGGGTGTCCTTGGGCATTAGCTCGAAGGAGTCGCGGATGATCTGGACCGGGGAGTCGATGTTGTTCAGCCAGCGCAGGTCCTCGCCCCGGTGGTGGAAGGCCAGGTAGGAGGCCATGCGGTCGCGCACGATGGTGGCGGTGAGGTGGTCCACGTCGTCGAAGTCCTCGTCGTCGTCCGAGTCATCCGTGGTGTCGTTGAGCGCCTCCACGTCCGCCACCAGCTCGCGGATCCGGTCCGCCACCGAGCTGAAGTACTCGGGGCAGAAGTTCTGCAGCTCCCCGTCGTGGCCGGGGATGCCCGCCGCGGTGGCGTCGGTGGGGCTCAGGGCGGCGAAGTCCTCGGCGAAGGCGTTGCAGGTTGCGTCGAGAAGCGAAGGCTCCCGCAGCGGCGCAGTCTCGGAAGCGGGGACCGCAGCCGGAACGGCGGCGGTGGCGGGGCGTTGCGTCATGGGTGGGCATTGTATCCCAGCGGGCGTACGCTCGTTTTGGATCGTTTTGGACAATGCGGTCTAGTTTGCGGTACTACTCTTTCTATGGCCTTCTCCCGCCCCCGCACGCCGGCCGCCAAGTGCTTGCACCTTGTGCGCCTGGGAGAGCTGACGTCCCGCAGCGAGCTCATCCAGGCAACCGGCCTCTCCCAGCCCACCATCACCCGCGCCGTCTCCGCGCTGGTGGATGCCGGCTACGTCACCGAGCGCCTGGATATGGCCAGGTCGAACGGCCGCGGCCGGCCCACCATCCCCCTCGAGCTGGCGGATCCGGGCACCGTGCACGCCGGCATCGCCATGGGCACGGAGGAGACGTACATCGCCCTGTTTGACCTCAAGGGCCGCACCGTGCGCAGCGTGGACCTGAACCTACCGGTGGCGTCGCTGGACAAGGACGACGTGATCCAGCACCTCATGGCGGGCCTGAACCGCCTCACCGCCGGGCTGGACCGCAGGCTGGCCACCGTGGGCGTCACGGCCTCCGGCACGGTCTCCGAGGATGGCTGCGTCACCGCCCCCAACCTGGGCTGGAACCACGTGAACCTGGGCCGCCAGCTGCGCGAGCAGTTCTCAGTGCCCGTGCAGGTCACCTCGGTCAGCGCCGCCATCGTCGGCTCGGAGATGCAGTCCCGCGCGGACTTGGACGTGCCGTCCGTGCTCGCGCTCTTTGCCGACGACTCCATCGCCTGCGCCGTGACCACCGAGGACGGCGTGGTGCCGGTGGAGGTCACCCGCGACGAGCTGACCACCAGCGGCCTGTTGGCGGACATCGGCCAGCCCGCCGTGGCCAGCCTGGCCGACGCCGTGCGACGGGAGGACGCGCGCGACGCCCTAGACCGTCGCGCCCGGGGCCTCGGTGAGCTGGCCGGGGAGCTGTGGGAGACCTACCACCCCGCCACCGTGGTGGTGGCTGGCAGCGCCTTCATCGAGGACCCGCAGGCCCCCGGCCCCTTCGCCCAGGCCGCGCGCAGCGTCGCGGGCGACCAGGTGGAGCTTCGCATGCTGCCCACGCACCGCGAGATGGTGCGCGACATCGCCCGCGCGGCCGCCCTCGACCCCGTCCTCACCGACCCCCTGGACGCCGTGGTGGTGCGCCGCAGCGCTTAGCTATCTTAGGGGGCTATCTAGGGGGCGTCGACAAGCGTGAGCCCCTCGCGGTGCCTCCGCGCGAGATCCACGTACGCGGCCGCGTGCCGCACGCGGTCCGCCCGCGTCTCGGGCCCGAGCGCCCGCTTGACCTGCGCCGGCACGCCCGCCGCGAGCGAGTAGGGCGGGATTTCTTGGCCCTGGAGCACCACCGCCCCGCCCGCGACGATGGACCCCTCGCCCACCGAGCTGCCCGAGAGCACTGACGCCGACATGCCCACCAGGCACGCGTCCGCAACCGCGCACGAGTGGAGCATGGCCATGTGCCCCACCACCACGTCCTGGCCCAGCACGGTCTCGCCGCCGGTGTCCACGTGGATCACGCTGCCGTCCTGCACGTTGGAGCGCGCCCCGATCACAATGCGCCCCACGTCCCCGCGCAGCACCGCGCCCGGCCACACGCTCACGTCCTCGCCCAGCTCCACGTCCCCGATCACGGTCGCGCCCGGCGCCACGTACGCCGTGGGGTGGATGCGCGGGGCCTTGCCTTCGAATGCGTAGATCATGCGCCCATGGTAGGGGCTCTCGCTTTTCGACGCCCCCTTATAGACCGTCCTGTCTACTTCGGCCTATTGCTTTTTCGGCGAGTAGGTGTAGGTTATCGTTCTGTTCTCATTTATAGTGAACCAACCTGTCTAGAAAGCGTGACACATGCACCTCCCCAAGTGGGCCACGGGCTTCGGCGCCCAAGTGATCGCCGGCCTCATCATCGGCCTCCTCCTCGGCTTCGCCGCCGCCGGCATGGGCGACGGCAACTTCCTCGCCTCCACCCTTGACTGGGTGGGCTCCACCTACGTCAAGCTGCTCAAGCTCCTCATCCCGCCGCTGGTGTTCACCGCGGTGGTCACCTCCATTGCCAACCTGCGCAAGGTCACCAACGCCGCCCGCCTCGCGGTGCAGACCCTTGTCTGGTTCGCCATCACGTCCTTCTTCTCCGTGCTGATCGGCATCCTGGTCGGCCTGGTGGTCAAGCCGGGCGTGAACTCCACCGTGGACGCCGCCAACGCCGCCGAGCCCTCCTCCACCGGCTCGTGGATGGGCTTCCTCAACTCCGTGGTGCCCGCCAACTTCCTGGGCATCGGCGCGAAGGTGAGCGACACCGGCTCCGTCTCCGTGTCCTTCAACGTGCTGCAGATCCTGGTGATCTCCCTGCTGATCGGCATCGCCGCCGTGCGGGTGGGCAAGGCTGCGGAGCCCTTCATCAACTTCAACGCCTCCCTGCTCAAGGTGGTCCAGGAGGTGCTGTGGTGGGTCATCCGCCTCGCGCCCATCGGCACCGCCGCCCTGATCGGCAACGCCGTGGTGTCCTACGGCTGGGAAGCCCTGGGCTCTTTGGGCAAGTTCGTCTTTGCCATCTACCTGGGCCTCGCGCTCGTGCTCTTCGCGCTCTACCCGGCTGTGCTCGCCCTCAACGGCCTGCCGGTGGCCGGCTTCTTCAAGCGCGTCTGGCCGGTGACCACCCTCGGGTTTGCCACCCGCTCCTCCATGGGCGTCATGCCCGTCACGCAGCGCACCACGGAGGAGTCCATGGGCGTGCCCACCGAGTACGCCTCCTTTGCCATCCCCCTCGGCGCCACCTCCAAGATGGACGGCTGCGCCTCCATCTACCCGGCCATCGCCGCCATCTTCGTGGCCCAGTTCTACGGCCTGCCGCTCGGCTTCGGTGATTACGTGCTGATCGCCGTCGTGAGCGTGCTCGGCTCCGCGGCCACGGCCGGCACCACCGGCGCGACCGTCATGCTCACGCTGACCCTGTCCACCCTCGGCCTTCCGCTCTCCGGCGTGGGCCTGCTGTTGGCCATCGACCCGATCATCGACATGGGCCGCACCGCCGTGAACGTCACCGGCCAAGCCCTGGTGGTCACCGTGGTGGCCAAGCGGGAGGGCATCCTCGACCAGGACGTCTGGGACGCCGCCGAGCGCACCGAGCGGGACCCCGAGCCCGCCGAGCCCGCCGCGGTTTAGTAGAAGCCCATCTGGTGCCCCACCGTGGCCAGCACGGTGATCAGGGACACCACGGCGGTGATGATGCCGGCGATGGCCTGGATCTCCTCCAGCGACGCCCCGCCTTCCTTGCGCTGCGAGCTGGACGAGTGCTGCTGCGGGGTGGACTCGGCCACGCTGGAGGCGGGAGCCGGCGCCGGGTCAGCCAGCGCGGCGGGTGCGAGGGTCAGGGTTGCGGAGGCCGCGACGGCGGCGGCGAGCAGGCGGGTGCGCACGATAAGAGCCTTTCTCGGGCGGAGGGAAACGACGCCCAAAGAATAACCCCCACGCCGCATACGCCGCCATCGCGATCACCGGCACGAGCGTGAACGGCAGGCCCGGCACCGGGATATAACCGTGCGCCACGTTGTACGCCGTGTACGGCAGCATGAGCAACACCATGGGCACCACGCCCCACGCGCAGTAGACCACGGTGCCGAAGACGGCGATCCACACCCAGTGGTGGTGCCAGGAAAACGGGCTGACCAGGCAGCCGGCCATGCCGATGAAGGCTACGGCCAGGGGCACCTGGGAGCGCGAGAGGGCAACCAGCGCCGCCGCTGCCGCGAGCAGCGTGACCGCAACCGCGCACGCCAGCCACACGCCGGTGGACTCCACGCCGAACTCGCGCTCGAGCACCTGTCGCAGCGCCTGCGCGCCCGGGTTGTCGGCGTAGCCCACGCGGTCCGAGTTGAACATGGCGTCCGTCCAGAACCGCTTCGCGTCCACCACCTCGGCAAACCCGGTGGCCACGGTGCACAGGAAAGTGAACGCCGCCACAAACACCGCCCCCCAGCGCCGCTGCAGCACCATGAGCAGCAGGAAGAACGCCGGCGTGAGCTTGATCCCGGCGGCCAGCCCCGTCCCGATTCCCGGCAGCCGGTAGCGCCGCGGTAGAAAATCCAGGCACACCAGCCCCATCAGGAACACGTTGATCTGCCCAAAAAACAGGGTCGCGTGCACGGGCTCCGTACACAGCACAAAGAACGCCGTGAGCAGCAGCACGGGGCTTTTGCTTGCCGACGCCCCCTTCACCACCAACGCCAACACCACCACCGTGGCCACCTTCCACGCCACCCCGAGCGCCGGCGTGGCCTCCCCGAACCAGGAGAACACCACGCCCGCGAACGGCGGGTAGGTAAACGGCAGCCCGGGCAGCAGGTCACCCGAGTAGAGGGGCTGGTGGGCGGCCACTTGCTGCCCGCCCAGCAGGTACACCTCCAGGTCCGACGGCACCTTGGCGCCGAACGCGTTCTCCAGCACCCCGGCGTTGACCCGGTAGCGCCACACCGCAAAGGCGATGAGCGCGACCAGCCCGAGCGCGTTGCACACCGGCCAGGCCCTCCTCATAGGTCCAGCCCGTCCAGCACCTCGTCCAGCGCGTCGCCCACGCTGGTGCGCCACACCGTCTGCGCCTTGCCGTCCCCGCGGCCGGGCCCGCCGTTGATCACCGCCACCGGCTTGCCCTGCTTCACCGCGTCGAGCACGAACTTGTAGCCGCTCATCACGGCTAACGAGGTGCCGATGGCCAGCAAGGACGTGGACTCGGCGAGCCAACGGTCCGCCTCGGCCCGGCGCGCCCGCGGCACGTTCTCGCCGAAGTAGACCACGTTGGGCTTCAGCCGCTCGCCCCCGCACACCGGGCAGGGGATCATGCGGAAGCGCTCCACGTCCGCGGGGCTCAGCTCCACGTCGCCGTCGGGGTTGATCATGGAGCCGGTGACGCGCACCGACTCGAGGAAGTGGGGGTTGGCTTGCTCAAAGGATGCGTCGATAAGCGAGCGCTCGTGCAACGCCCCGCAATCCAGGCACACCACGCGCTCCATGTCCCCGTGCAGGGCGATCACCTCGCGGGAGCCGGCCTCGGTGTGCAGCCCGTCCACGTTCTGGGTGACAATGCCGCGGATCAGCCCGGCGCGCTCCAGCTCCACCAGCGCGTAGTGCGCGCGGTTCGGCGCGGCGGCGCGCATGTGCCGGATGCCCACAAAGGCGCGGGCCCAGTAACGGCGCACCTGCGCCGGCGAGTGCGCGAACTCCTGGTAGGTCATGGGCCGGCCCGTTCTCAGGCGGCCCCCAGGCGAGCGGTAATCGGGGATGCCGGACTCGGTGGACATGCCGGCACCCGTGACCACCAGCACCCGCGGGTTCCGCAGCATGCCCAGCACCCGCTCGCGCGCCTCTGCCGGGTCTGTCGGCTGGGCCGTCTCCTGAACCACCCGCTCTATCGAGCGCACGGCGCTGCGGTGCACCATGGCCACCGCCGGATCTTCAAACATCAGCGGAACGGCACCTCGCCGATCGTGCGCCGCAGCTTGCGGGTGCGCAGCTTGCGCGGGTCCTTGGCCAGCCGCTCCATCGCGCGGACCGCGCACATCACGTGCGCCTCCTTCGAGTTGGAATAGAAGGCCTGCGCGCCGGCCGGCAGTTTGGGCACGGCGTGCAGCGGCAGGTCGGAGACCGCCAGCAGGGTGCCGTAGGGCACGCGGTAGCGGTACCCGTTGGCCGCCAGGGTGCAGGACTCCATGTCCACCGCGGCCGCGGTGGAGCCGCGCAGCCAGTCCCACAGATCGCGCGGGGACTTCCACTCCCAGTTTCGGTCGCCGGTGCTCAGCACGGTGCCGGTGCGCATGAGGGAGGTGTCCTCCCCGTACACCTTGGACACTGCCTTCTCCAGCGTGCGCTGGATCTCGGGCACGGCGGGGATGGGCTGGTCGCGCCGGATGTGGTCATCCAGCACGTGGTCGTGGCGCTCGTACGCGTTGCCCAGGATGAGGTCCCCGATGCGCATGCGGGCGTCCAGGCCCGCGCAGTGGCCGATCATGATCCACGCCTCGGGCCGCAGCACCGCAAGCGAGTCCGTAATGGTCTTGGCGTTGGAGGGGCCCACCCCGATGTTGATCAGGGTGATGCCGTCCCCGTCCGCGGTAACCAGGTCGTAGCGCGGCATCTGGAACTTTGACCCCAGCTCCAAGTCCTCCACCGCCACGGTGTCGCTCACGGTCTCCCCCGACGGCAGCACCAGCCCCGTGTAGCGCGAGCCCTCCCGCGACAGCTCCCGCACGCCGAAGCGCACAAACTCGGTTACGTGCATGGCGTAGTTGGTAAAGAGGATGTACTTCTGCAGCGAGTCCACCGCAATGCCCGTGTAGTGCTCCAGCCTGGCTAGCGCCAGGTCGAAGCGCTGGGGCCCGAAGTGGAACAGCGGCTTCTCCTCGCCGTGGAACGCCGCCCAGTGGCCGTCCACAATCGCGTCGTCCACCTCGTCCAGGCTCGGCCGCGGCACGTCCTTGCTGGTGGAGGCCCGCACCTCGCTCAGGTCCCCCACCCCCGCGACGTACTCGGGCGGGATCTGCGTCTGCGAGTAGCCGACCCGGATCTCGCACTCGTAGTTGGAGGTCAGCGCCTCCAGCTGCGCCGTGAGGTAGCCGCGCATCAGGTCCGGCCGGGAGAGCGTGGCGGAGTAGGTCCCGGCCTCGTCCACGTAGCCGAACGGCTCGTTGCGGTCGATGGGCCGCCAGTCCGTCACCTCCACGGTGAGCTTGGGGTAGCGCACGTCGCGGTAGCGCTCCAGCTCGCCGCCCGCGATCGCGCTCCGCGCCAGATCGCACGACGCGCCATACAGCGATATCAGCTCGTCAACGGCCTGCTGGGCTCCATCAACTCGTTGCATGGTGCCCACCCTACTTGGGCTTTTTGCTTTCCGACGCTCCCACAGAGAAAGCCGCCAGCGTCCGCCGCACCTCCTCCATCCGGCGACCCACCTCTTCCGGCTCCGCGCCCTCGGCGAAGCCGCACACGAGCAGCGCCTGCGTGCCGGCGGCGAGGAAGCGCGCAGTGTCCGCCACCGCCTCCTCGCCCGCCTCCACGCCCGCCGCCTTGAGGTGGGCCTGAAGATCCGGGCGGATCGCGCCGGTGAGCTGGCCCAGAAGGTAGGAGGTGGCCTTGCCCTGGGTGCTCGAATCCATGAGCGAGCGCACCTCCGCGCCGCGCCCGTTCATCCCCATAATCAGCCCGGCCACCTGCTCCGCGTAGCCGTGCTCCGGATCGAAGCCCCCCACGAAGTCCGCGTAGATGGGCCCCAGGATCGATTCCGCGGCGGCGAAGAGCACCGACCCGCGGTCCGCGAAGTGCTCGTAGAAGACCTGCCTGCTCACGCCCGCCCGCTTAACGATCGCGGTGACGGACAGCTCCCGCGCCGGGTGGTCCGCCAACAGCTCCACCGTTGCGTCCACGAGCGCCCGGCGCGTGCGCACCGCGCGCGGGTCTGTACTCGCCTCACGGCGTGCCATCGGTTGTCCTCCTCCGTTCGCGATATTTATTCGCGCTACCTTACACCGCCTCCCCGCCCCGCTACGATGGGCCCCATGAGTACCGCCGAGGCCACGATTGCCCTGCTCAAAGACTTAATCCGCAACGGCTGCGTGAATGATCTCACCCCCGATTCCGGCAACGAGGCCCGCAACGCCGACACCCTGGAGGCCTTCTTCGCCGGCGCCCCCGGCGTGCGCGTCCAGCGCTTCGAGCCGCACCCCGGCCGCGTCTCCATCGCCTTCACCATCGACGGCACCGACCCGGACGCGGAGCCCCTGACCCTGCTCGGCCACACCGACGTGGTGCCGGTGGACGAGGCCAAGTGGACCCGCGATCCTTTCGGAGCCGAGGAGGTGGACGGCCGCATCTACGGCCGCGGCGCCACCGACATGCTCTACATCACCGCCGCCATGGCCGCCGCCGTGCGCGACGTGGCCGAAAGCGGCACCCGGCCCCGCGGCACCCTCACCTTTGTGGGCTGCGCGGACGAGGAGGCCCGCGGCGGCCTCGGCGCCGGGTGGCTGGCCGAGCACGCGGCGGACGCCTTCTCCTGGCGCAACTGCCTCTCCGAGGAGGGCGGCTCCCACTTGCCGGTCGCGGACGGCTCCGACGCCCTGGTGGTGGTGGTCGGCGAGAAGGGCGCGGGCCAGCGCCGCCTCACCGTGCACGGCGACGCCGGCCACGGCTCCACCCCCCACGCCCGCGACTTGGCCGTGGCCAAGATCGCCGAGGTAGCCCGCCGCGTGGCCGCCATCGAACCCGCCGTCACCCGCGATGAGCCCTGGCCCGGCTACGTCCGCGCCTTCAAATTCGACCCCGACACGGAGCGCCAGCTGCTGGAGGGCACCTCCTACGAGGCGCTCGGCCCCCTCGCCCGCTACAGCCACGCGATGAGCCACCTCACCATCTCGCCCACCGTGCTGCGCGCCGGCGGCGCCATCAACGTGCTGCCCTCCACCGCCTGGCTCGAGCTGGACATCCGCCCCCTGCCCGGCCAGACCCAGGAGGACATCGACGCATTGCTTGTCGACGCCCTGGGAGACCTCGCCCCCGAAGTAACAATCACCCACCTGATCACCGAGGACGCCACCATCTCCCCCACCTCGGGCCCGCTGTACGACGCCATCGTGGACACCTACGCCGAGTTCTCCCCCGACGCCGCCGTGGTACCCCCCATCGCCGCCGGCGGCTCCGACCTGCGCTTCGCCCGCCGCAAGGGTGGCGTCGGCTACGGCTTCGCCCTGCACCGCCGCGAACAGACCCTCGGCAGCGTCCTCGAGGAGCTCCACTCCCACGACGAGCACGTCGAAATCGCCGACGTCGAGCTCACCGCCCGCGCCTACCGCTCGCTAGTGCGCCGCTTCGTCGGGGCGTGATGGCGCTTAGTCGGCGCGCCTAGAACTCGTAGAGCGTCTCCCCGCCCGCGTGCACGCGCACACCCGGCTCCGGGTCGAGCCACGCGTCGAGCTGGAGGCGCTCACCCGCCCCGCCGCGCGCCTCGATCGAGATCGTCCCGTTCGTCTTGTCTAGCACCTCAACCTGCGCGTGGGTCAGCCACGGGTGCCGGCGCCGCAGCCCGATGAGCTTCTGGTGCTCCGTGAAGACCCACCCGCCCAGCGGCGAGAGCTCCTCAGGCGAGGCGGGCAGGGGCGGGCGCACGCTGTCGTCGGCGCTAAAGCCCTCGGAGCGCTCGCCCTCGAAGCCCTGCTCGTCCCCGTAGTAGATGCTGGGCATGCCGGGCACGCACATCAGCACCGCCAAGGCGAGGACCGCCTTTCGCTGCCCCACCTTCGACGCGATCCGGTCCACGTCGTGGTTGCCAATGAACGTGTTCGGCAGCACCCGCTCCGCGATCGCGTTGTGGCGCTCGAGGGAGTGGGCGAGCTCCCAAAAGTTTGCGTCGAAAAGCGAGCTCCAAATGCCCTTCCACAGCTCGTACTGGGTCACCGCGTCGAGCGTGCCGGCGGCGGCGATGGCGGCATAATCGCCGTGGATGACCTCGCCCAGGAACATGGCGTCCGGGAATTCGGCGCGCACGCGGCCGAGCACGTCGCGCCAGAACTCGGGCGGCACGGCGTACGCCACGTCGAGGCGCCAGCCGGCGATGCCGCGACGCAGCCAGTGGCACATGATGTCCGCCACCGCGTCCTTCACGCGCTCGTCCGCGTGGTGCAGCGCGGCCAGCTCGCCGTGGCCCTCCCAGTCTTTGTCCCCCGCCAGACCCTCGGCCACCCACGAGTGCGTGCGCGCGACGTGGTTGAACACGCCGTCCAGCATGACGTTGATGCCGCGCTGATCGCACTCGGCAATGAGGCGGTCAAAGTCCGCGTCGTCCCCCAGGCGCGCGTCGATGCGGTAGTGGTCGAGCGTGTCGTATCCGTGGCCGACGGACTCGAAGATCGGCCCCAGCAGCAGCCCGTTGCAGCCCAGCTCGATGAGGTAGTCCAGCCACCCCGTGAGCTGAGTCAGCCGGTGGCCGGCGTCGTCCCCGCCCCGGTCCCGGATCGGCGCCCCGGTCGCGCCGAGGGGGTACACGTGCCACCAGATGACGTGATCAAGCATGGCGATCATTGTACCGGTGCACTATGCGCGGCATAGTCGAACAGCGCGCTGCCCCGTGGCGGGATCGTTATCGCCGCGAATTATGCCGCGCATAGTTGCGCTGCCTGCTCCAGCGCTGGATTATGCGCGGCATAGAGATTTCGAACCGACAGCCTGCGCATTCGAACCTGCGTTCCATATTCGAAAACCCGTGTAGGACACCCCCACTACATTCTTCCCCATACCCAACCACCGACACCGCCACAGGGGGATCCGATGTCCGAGTTGCTCACCACCTTCACTCCGCCGCCAAGCAAGCTGGCCCGCAAGACGGAGGAGAAGATCCGTGCCTACCATCGCCACACCAACACCACCCGGGCGCTCCTGCTCGAGCAGATCGCGGTCTTCGACGAGAACGACTTCTGCATGCGCTACGGCGCCATCAGCACCGCGAGCTGGCTGGCCCGGGAGTTCAACTACCCGGACCCTACCGCCTACGAGTACGTGCGCGTGGCACGCAAGCTCCGCATGTTCCCCCTGCTCGCCGAGGCATTTAAGGAGGGCAAGATCGACTACACCACGGTGAGGTACCTGATCCGCTACCTCACGGCGGAGAACGAGGCCGAGCTGGTGGAGCTCGCCACCACGCTGTGCCACGCGGAGCTCAAGCTTGCCCTGGCCGGGGCCGATCCCGAGGACAAGGAGGACAAGGACAAGGACAAGGACGACAGCGAGCCCGACACGCCCTACCTCCGCACCCACACCCGCGAGGACGGCATGCTCAAGGGCGAATTCCTGCTCCCCGCCGTCGCCGGCGAGGAGTTCCTCGCCGCCCTCAAGATCGCTGAGCTGGCCGCAAGCGGCATCACCGAGGAGGAACCCGAGGAGCTCGACCCCGAGCTCGACCCTGAACCCGAGGCCGAGGAAGAGGCGTGCCCGGCCATGATGGTGGAGGGCCCGCGCGAGGACTCGAAACTGACCGTGGAGAAGATCCTGAACCTGCCCTCCCGGTTCGGCCCGCCGCTGAAGGACCGGATGTACGACGCCTTCATCACGCTGGTCAACATGGTGCGCGCCACGCCCACCAGCCCCCTGCGCGCCCCGGGCGCCAACGTGGCCATCGTCTGCACCGAGGACGGCCGGGCTTGGATGCCGCAGAACCCGCAGGCACCGTCGCGCGTGATCCGCGGGTACGTGGCCAACGCGATCGCGCGCGGGCACCTGCTGGACTCCACGGGGCTCACGCTGTTCGTGGGCAGGCAGCGGCGCCTCGCCACGGACGGCCAGGTAGCGGCGCTGTTGGCCGTGTGGGGCAACCAGTGCGCCATGCCCGGCTGCACCCACAGCAGATTCATCGAGATCCACCACATCCACGAATGGGCTGAAGGGGGCGAGACGGACATCGACAACCTCATCCCGCTGTGCTCGAGCTGCCACTCCAAGGTCACGCACGGCCTCGCACACATCGAGATCATCGGCGGCGAGATCGAGTTCCGCTTCCTCAACGGCTCCCGGTACCGCACGCAGAACCGCTGCCTACCCCGGCGCGCCACCGACTTCGAGGGCCCGCTCCTCGGCTACCACAAGGCGGGCGACCTCTGCTTTGCGTAGCGCGCACTATGCGCGGCATAGAGCGAGCCCGCTAGTCGACGGTAATCGGGGCCCCCTCCTCATCCCCACCGGCGATCCGGTCCAGGAGCGGCTGCAGGCCCTTGGCCAGGCGGTCGCGCCAGGTCTTGGCGGCCTCGTCGTAGCCGTGGTCGTGAGGCCAGAGGCCGCGGTGGGTGAAGTTCACCTTGGTCTGGCCGGAATCGTCGTCCTGCAAGTCAAAGATGAGGGAGGTGTCGTTCCACTCCGGGTTCTCGTTCTCCATGCCGCGGGGTTCCACGTGCCAGACCACGCGCTTGCCGTCGTCGGCCTCCTGCACCTTCATACCCATGTAACTGTCGTCGGATTCGGAGGAGAACTCGGAGCCCTCGGTAGCCGCGTTGCCCTCCACCTTGGAGCCCCACCATTCTCCGGGGCGGGTGATGGCGCTGTACACCTCTTCGCGGGAGGCGGGCACGGAGAACGAGGTGGTGAAGTCGCGGATGGCCTCGGCGGTGGTGCCGTCGGAGAACTTCCAGTCGGAGAGGTTGTGCTCCGGGTCGTAGATGCCCACCTCCACGCCGGCGTCGCGGTACTGCATCAAGCCGTCCTTGATCAGGTCGCGGCCGGCTTTATTGAAGGAGGTCACGCGGGAAACGTCGAGCACCACGCGGCCCGCGAGGTCGCGCTGCTCCAGGCCGTAGAGGATCTTCTCGGCGGCGGCGAAGTTGATCATGCCCTGCAGCCGCACCACGGTGGTGCCTCCCCGGCGCTCTACGCCGCGGATGCCCGGCGCGACGTAGAAGTTGGAGGACAGCAGATTCAGGCCCAGGCCGCTGGAGAGCTCGTGGAAGATCTTCACGCCGCGCACGGAGTTGCCCTGCTTGTCCAGGCGGGGGCTGAGGGAGGCGATGCCCATCTGCGCGGGCATGGTGCCGATCAGCCCGCCGGCCACCCCGGACTTCGCGGGGATGCCCACGTTGACCATCCAGCGGCCGGAGGCGTCGTACATGCCGGCGGAGACCATCACGGCCTGGGCCACGCGGCACGCCTCGGCGGAGAGGATTTTCTCGCCGGTCACGGGCTGGGTGCCGCCGTTGGCCAAGGTTGCGGCCATCACGGCCAGGTCGCGTACGGTGACCAGCACGGAGCACTGGCTGATGTAGCCGGCCAGGGCGTCGTCGGCCTCGTCGGTGACCATGCCCACCTCGCGCAGCATGTAGGTGATGGCGCGGTTGCGGTCGGCGCCCGCCATCTCGGAATCGTAAATGTCCTGGTCGATGGACAAGTCGCGGCCGGCCAGGCGCGAGAAGTAGGAGCGGATCTTCTCTATGCGCTCCTCAACCGGGATGTCCGGCCCGCCGATGAGCTGGTTAACGGTGATGGCCCCGGCGTTGATGAGGGGGTTGGCGGGGCGGCCGGTTTCGTCGTCAAGCGAAAGCTCATTGAAGGGGTCCCCGGAGGCCTCCACGCCGACGTGCTTGTGCACCTCCTCCGCGCCGTAAATATCCAGGGCGAGGGCGTAAACGAAGGGTTTGGAGATGGACTGGATGGAAAACTCGTAGTCGCAGTCGCCTGCCGCATAGATGTGGCCGGCGGTAGTGCAGATGGCCAGGCCGAGCTTGTCCGGGTCGGCCCGCTTCAGCTTCTCGATGTAATCAGCGTTCGCGCCCGCGTCCTGGTCGCGCACGCGGTCGAGGATGTCGTTGAGGTATTGCAGCACGGGCGAAGGCATGGCGCCCAGTGTAGGGAGGGAGCGTTTGCTTGACGACGCCCCCTTATAAACACGGTTATACTCGTGTTTATGTACCTCCCTGAGACCCCAGACCCGAAGAAAGCCCACCTCAGCGACGCGCACGCGGAGACGATCCGCGCAACCCTCGCACCGGTCGCGGCAAACATCGAGACCATCACCCGCACCTTCTACTCCAGAATGTTCGCCGCCCACCCGGAGCTCATTGCGGACCTGTTCAACCGCGGCAACCAGAAGCAGGGGGCGCAGCAGAAGGCGCTCGCGGCGTCGGTGGCCACGTTCGCGTCGCAGCTCGTCGATGAATCGGCTCCGGACCCGGTCATGATGCTCGACCGCATCGCCCACAAGCACGTCTCGCTCGGTGTGACGCGGGATCAGTACCAGATCGTGCACGACAACCTCATGGCCGCCATCGCCGAAGTGCTCGGGGACGCGGTCACGCCGGCAGTCGCCGAGGCCTGGGATGCCGTCTACTGGCTCATGGCGGACGTGTTGATCAGCCACGAGGAAGCGCTCTACGCGTCGGACGGCGTGGCCGCGGGCGACGTCTTCCGCACGGGCACCGTCACCGAGAAGCGGCAGCTCACCCCAACCGTCACCACGTACGTATTGGAGGGCAACTTCTCCGAGCCGCGGCCCGGGCAGTACACCTCCGTGGGCGTTAGGCTCGATGACGGCGCGCGCCAGCTGCGCCAGTACTCGATCGTGGAGGGCGACGCGTCGCACTACCGCATCGCCGTGCAGACGGACGGCGAGGTTTCCATGTTCCTCCGCGACCGCGTCGAGGAGGGCGACACCGTGGACGTCACGCTGGCCGCCGGTGACCTGGTCCTGCGGGAGGGCTCGAACCCGGTTGTGTTGATCTCCTCGGGCATCGGCTCCACCCCGATGCTGGGGATTCTGGGCCACCTGGCCAAGCACGGGGACGCGCGCCGCGTCACGTACATCCACTCTGACGATTCCGAGGACACCTGGGCGCAGGCGCAGGAGAGCAGGGAGCTGGTGAGCTCGCTTGCCGACGCCTCCATCCACCTCTCCTTCCGCGACCGGGACGAGCGGGTGGATATCACCGAGCACGACATCGCGGGCGCCGATGTCTACCTGTGCGGCGGCCCCGGGTTCTTGCAGGCCATCCGCGACGACATCGCGGCGCTGCCGGCGGACCACGCGCCGGCGAACGTCTTCTACGAGCTCTTCAGCCCGAACGACTGGCTGATCAACTAGACCCGTCCCGCGTGAACCGGACGCCGCACTGGCCGGGGCGGTCGAAGAGCATGAGCTCGACCTTGAGCGGCCCGGCCGCCTCGTCGAGGAAGCCCTCGTGCATGGCGCACACGGTGGGCGGCGGCGCCTCCCCGTCACGGGTGATGAACGGGCAGGCGCGTAAGCCGACGACGCTCACGCCTTCGCTCTCCTCCTCGGGGCGGGCAACCGGATCAAAGCCCATGTTCGCCAGCGCACGGGTGGCCGCGAACGCCGTCCCGTCCCCGGGGTCCGCCTGCGCCCGGGCCCACTGCCGGCCGAGGGCGCGGGCGGCCTCAACGTCCTCCCCGACCGCCGCCGCCACGAGCACCTCGACGAGCGCGACCTGCTCATCGGCGATCATGGCGCGGCTGGGGGTGCGCGCCCAGTAGATGTGCGTGGGCCGCCCGCGCCCCTCCGCGGGCAGCGGCGACCAGCCGACCAGGGCCTTTTCCACCAGCTGATCCAGGTGGCCGCGCACCGAATTGACGTGCAGACCCAACTGGTTGGCAATGGCGGTGACGGTCGCCCCGTCGGGGTGCGACCTGACAGCGGCGAGTACGTCGCGCTGCTTGGCACTCAACCCCTCCAAGGCGCCGCCGAGTTCGGAGGCTGACCGCGGTGGGACAATGTCGTCGTCGCGCATAGGTCTTACGATAGACCCTTGATAGCAGACACCTGCACCCGCGCGGCGCGCGCCATCAACGGCAGGAAGGACACGAGCGCGACGAAAGCGATGATGCGAAAGACCCCCTGGGCAGCGGGCGAGTCCGCCGCCAACCAGCCCGCCAGGCCGGCGTTGAAGGCGATGACGCGCAGCCAACCCGCTCGCGCGAGCTCGGCGAGCCCGGCGCGCACCGCCGCCGGGCCGCCGCCCATGGTGGTGGGGATGAGGTAGCTCATCGTGCCGATCAACACCTGGGCCGCGAACCCCATCAGCAGGGCCAGCGACGGTGGCTCGGGCGCCCCCGCGAACAGGCGTGCGGCGTACCAGAGCATGGACGCCAGGAGCCAGATGAGGCCGGCGAACACGCTCACCCCCGGGAACGAGATGCGCCCGCGCGGGTCGCGGGCCACCGCGACCACGTTTGCCACGAACCCCAGGAACATCCACGCCCACGCCGCCGTGTACACCAGCACGCCCGCCGCGGCCGCCCGGGGGCCGGCGAACGACCCCACCACGGCCAGTGCCGTCCCCGCGGCGGCGAGCGGGATGCTGATTCGGTCCCGGTCGCCCGCGCCGTTCACCCGCCACATTGCGGGGAAGAGCACGCTTAACGACGCCATCACCGCCAACCCCACAAACCCGCCCACGTTGGCCAGCAGGTGCGCGTGGAGCACCCGCACCTGCCACGCACCGGGCAGGCCAGCGGCCAGCGCGGCCCCGAGCACCGCGCCCACAACCAGGAAGAGCGAGGCGGCGACGTACCCCAGCACGGCGGGGCGGTGCCGCTTGCCCGGGCCTGCCGCGCGCACCTGGCCACCCAGCGCCGCGGCGTGCCAGGCCAAAACGGCGGCCACCAGCGCGGCACCGGCCCCCGTCACCACCCAGTGGCGGCCCCACGCCGGGGCGAGCAACTGGCCGGCGATCACGGTGATAACGCCGGCGTTAAGAAGGTAGATGCGAGTCAGCTGGGCCGGCCGCGCCGAGTCATCCAGCCGGCGCTGAAGGAAGCGCTCGGTGAGGTTCTGGCTCCACAGCACCACCGAGTTGGTGAGGATGCCCAAGGTGAAGATGTGCATCAGCAACCAGCGCGGCTGGCTGATCAGCGGCGAAGCGAGCGCGGCGAGGAGGAAAACGACCATCCAAACGGACACCGGCCGCGACGCGCGGCGGTGCCAGGTGCGGGGGCTGAGGTCAGTCATAGCTCGAGGTTACGCCCGATTTCGGGTTGTCGCGGAAGCACCACCACGTGACTAGAGCGAGGGCCGCGGCTACGGCAGCCACCAGCCCCAGCACGCTGTGGTAGGCGGAAGCGTAGGCCGCCTCGTAGGGGCCGTCGCCTATCGCGAGCCAGCGCCCGAAGAGGGAGCCGGTGACGGCCACGGTGATCAGCGAACCGAACTCGTAGGACACCTCCTCCACCCCGGCGGCCATGCCGGAGCGGTGGGCGGGGGCTGCGCCGATGATGGCGATGGAGGACACGCTCATCACCGCGCCGGCGGAGACACCCACCACGGCGAGCCCCAGCAGCTCGAGCGGGAAGGACCCGGCGCGGGACCCAGCTGCGAGAAGCAGCGCGCCCGCCGCGCCGCCCGCAAAGCCGCCGGCAATGAGCGGGAGGAAGCCGACGCGGCGCAGATTGGCGCCACCGAGGACGGAGGCCGGGAAGGCGGCCACCGCCATAGCGGTGATGGCGGTGCCGGCGGCGAGGGGCGAGAAGGCGTCGACAAGCTGCAGCTTCTGGGTGGTCTGCAGCTCGGTGCCGGTGATGACGAACATGCTGCCCATGGCCGCCAGCACCCCGCCCGTGAAAATGCGGGACCGGAAGATGTCCAGGGTGAGCAGCGGGTCCTCCAGGCGGCGCTGCCGGCGGGCGAACGCCGCGCCCCCCACCAGGGCCACCGCCGCGGCGGCGGCGAGGAGGGCCGGGCGGCGCTGCGGGTTCGCGGCCTCCTTGATAGTTAGCGTCAGCGCCGTGAGGGCGAGCAGAGAGTAGAGCGAGGAGGTCGCGTCCCAGCGCTTTGCGCGGTTGGGCAGGTTCGGCGGGGCGAGCAGGGCGGTGAGCACCACGGCCACAACCACCACGGGCACGTTGATGAGGAAGATCGACCCCCACCAGAACACCTCCAGCATCGCGCCACCGACCACGGGCCCCAGCGCCGCGCCCACCACGGCCACGGAGCTCCAGAGGCCGATGGCGGTGTTGCGCTCCTGCTCGTCCGGGAACGTGAGGCGGATCAGGGCGAGGGTGGCCGGCATCATGCTGGACGCGCCGACGCCGAGCAGGGCGCGGGCGGCCACCAGCGCCCAGGCCGAGGGGGCGAAGGCGGCGGCCAGCGACGCCACCCCGAACAGGACCAAGCCCACCATGAACATGAGCCGGTGGCCGATGCGGTCCCCCAGCGTGCCCGCGCCCAGCAGCAGCCCGGAGAGCACCAGCGGGTAGGCGTTGATGATCCACAGCGCCTGGCCCGGGGTGGTGCCCAGCTGCTCCTCGATGGCGGGCAGGGCCGTGAACAGGATGGAATTGTCCAGGCTGACCATGAACAGGCCGAGCGAGATCACTGCGAAGAAGGCCCAGCGCTGGGAACTGGTGTGGGGGCTGTATCATATACACAACTCCGAGACCAAGAGCACCATAGCGGGGGCGGCAACGCAAAAGCTCCGCAGTCTAAACTACGGAGCATCTGTGCCCGGGGGGGGACTTGAACCCCCACGTTCTTGCGAACACTGGCACCTGAAGCCAGCGCGTCTGCCAATTCCGCCACCCGGGCGTGTGGAACTTGACCAATATAAGACGCTGCGGGTTAGAACGCCAAATCGCCTGCTCAGCGGGGTGCGTTGGTGAGGCAGGTGGGGATCTCGGAGACGGGGATTACCACCACGTCGTGCAGCTGGTAGTCGATGTCCTCGAGGCGCTCGCGCAGCTGGGACAGCTCGGCCGTGTCCACCTGGTGGCCGGCGCGCGGCATCACGAAGATCTCGGCGTGCAGCACGTGCCCCAGGTCCCGGAAGCGGCCCTCCGCCTCGGCCACCCACGGCTCGTGGTTGGCGGCGTTGACGGCCTTGGCCATGAGCGGGTGGACGTTGCCCTCCATGTCGGTGGGGCGCGCGTCGGTGAGGTCCCGGACGGAGGTGCGGAGGTTGGACCAGCCGTCATGGATCACGGAGGCGGAGACGGCGATCGCGGTCGCGGCGTCCATCCACCACCAGCCGTAGCCCACGCCCAAGATGCCGATCACGGTGGCCACCGCCGTCATCCAGTCGGCCTTGTTCATGTCCGCATCGGCGTAGAGGACCTTGTCATGCAGGTCCTCCACCAGCTTCAGCTTCAACCGGCCCAGGATCACCGGGCCGGCGGCGGAGATGACCATCACGGCGATCATCAGCCAGCCCAGCCAGATGCTGTGGCCGAGAAGGACGACGGTGCCGATCGGCGGGCGCTCGCCGCCAGCCAGGCTCAGCGAGCTGTCCACCAGCAGGTACACACCCATAGCCAACAGCGCCGTGGCGGAGACGAGGTGGCCGACGTTGATGCCGCGGTGGTGGCCGTAGGGGTGCTTCTCCCCCGGTTGACGGCGGATGGTGCGCGCCGCGATCAGAAACGCGATCGGCGGCAGCAGCTCGAGGCAGTCCTCGTACCACGCCGTGCGCATCGCCTGGGATTGGCCAGCCACGATGCCCACTAGGGGGATGGTGACCACCTTGACGGCGAGCGTAATCCACTCGAGGCGGATCGCCTTGCGCATCAGCTCCCGCTGCTTCTGGGGCAGCGCCTCGGTGCCGGAACCGGTACTTGCTTCCATCTAGATCTCCCCCGTTGCACGGCTGAGGTAGCGTTCCAGCTCCACCAGCATCCGGTTCTCGCCGCGGCGCACGCCCATCACCATCTTGCGGGTGCCGCCTTCCGCCTCCACCTCTTCGTAGGGGCGGGTGAAGGCGATCTCCTCCGTCCACGGCGAGTCCGCCTGGAAGCCGCCGATGGCCACGTCGATGTCGCCGTCGCTCAGCCACTCCGCCAGCTCGCTCTCCGCGCCGACGCGCCAATCCACGTCCGCGCCCATCTCGTCCGCGAAGCCGCGCACGAGCTCGGCCTCGGAGCCCGACACGTCACCCGTGACGGGCTCCACGGTCGTCCACGGCTCGTGGGGGGAGACACCCACCACGAGCGTGCCGCCCTCGGCGCGCTCGAAGGAGCCGGCGGCGTCTTTGGGGTACGCCCCGCAGCCGGCGAGAAGGAGCGTCCCGGCGGCAAGTCCCGCCAGGTAGGCGCGGGTTTGCACCCGCGTTGCGCCGCGCGCGCCCCAGGGCAGCGCTCGGCCGGAAAAAGGCCGCATGGATGGACCCGCTTTCTGTCAGGGTGGGGCCGGTAACAACCCCGAAATCCTAGCCCAGCTGGGGCGGGAGCGCTCCGGGACCGCTGCGGCGTCTAGGTTCGTTTCTAGGTTCGTGTCGTAGCGACATTTATACTTGCTCATTTGTACGCGCATGAGTAGGACGAGAACCGGAAGGGAGGTGCGCGGGAAGTGTCGATCATGGACAGGCTGGCAAAGCTGGACAGCTCGATCCAGCGGAGCATGGACAACTCCATGGCCGCCGTCTTCGGCGGCAAGGTTGTGCCGGCGGAGATCGAGGAGCTGATCAAGCAGGAGGCCCAGGACTCCGTGGTGGTTACGGACAAGGACGAGTTTGTCGCCCCCAACGTGTACGCGGTGGGCGTGTCCTCCAAGGACCTGGAGAACCTGTCGCAGCGGCGTGAGCTTCCGGTGGACCTCGCCGAGCAGCTCATGCGCTTCGTACGCAACCAGGGCTGGTACCTCGACGGGCCCGCCGTGGTGCGCATCGCGGAGGAGTCCGGTCTTCGGACGGGCCAGCTGCGCGTGTCGTCGTACATTGATACCGTGCCCGACGTGGCCAGCGGGTTCGACGCCATCTTCGCCGAGCCCGCGCGCCCCGCGCGGCCGCACAACCAGGAGGATCACATGCCTGAACCAACCACCGGCGCGCCTGCCGCCCCCACCGTTAGCCTGCTGCTGCAGGACGGCTCCTCGCGCACCTACCTCGTGCACGAGGGCTCCAACATTCTCGGCCGCTCCAACGAGGCGGACCTGCGCCTGCCGGACACCGGGGTCTCGCGCCAGCACGCGGAGATCACCTGGGACGGCGAGGTCGCGGTGCTGGTGGACCTGCAGTCCACCAACGGCACCACGGTGAACGACGAGCCGGTGGACAACTGGCTCCTGGCAGACGGCGACGTGATCACGGTGGGCCACTCCAACATCGAGGTGCGCATCGTGGAGGGCCGCGAGCCCGCCGCGCCCGCCGCCCAGGGTGAGATCCCCCCGTCCCAGGCGCCGTTCTACCAGAGCGCCTCCAGCCACCCCGGCACCGAGTACTTCCGCACCTAGACCGCGTGCGCCTACGCTAGGAACCCACCCACCCACACTGAAAGGTACGGCCCATGGACTCCACGGTGATTCTGAGCGCCCGGTTCGGGCTGCTCGCCCTGCTGTGGCTGTTCATCCTGCTGGTGATGTGGGTGCAGCGCAAGGATGTGGTGCGGGCGGCTGGCAGTGTGCGTCGGCAAGCAACTGCCCAAACCCCCGTGAAGCGCGAAAAAGCGCGCCAACTGGCGGTGGTGGAGGGACCGCTGCGGGGCTCGCACATGGAAATTGCCAGCTTGGAGGCTGTGACCATCGGCCGCGGGCCGGACAATGACTTCCAACTCGGTGACGATTTCTCATCCGCGCGGCACGCCCGCCTCTTCCGGCGCGGCAGTGAGTGGTTCATCGAGGACCTGGACTCCCGCAACGGCACCTTTGTGCAGGGCATCCGCATCGACCAACCGGAGCGCGTGGCCGTGGGCACCGACATCAAGATGGGACGCACGATTGTGAGGCTGACGCCATGACCGAGAACACCGCCGATACGCGGCTGCGCCTGAACTTCGTCGCCGTTTCCGACCGCGGCTTGGTGCGCGGCAACAACGAGGATTCCGCCTACGCGGGGCCGCACCTGTTGGCGCTGGCGGACGGGATGGGCGGCCACGCGGCCGGCGAGATCGCCTCCCAGCTCATGGTCACCCACCTCGAGCACCTGGACAAGGAGCCGGGGGATGCGGACCTGCTCGCCCTGCTCGGGGCGGCGGCGGAGGACGGCAACGCGGCCATCGAGGCGTCCGTTGCGGAGCACCCGGAGCAGCAGGGCATGGGCACCACGCTCACGGCGCTGATGTTCAACGGCCGCGAGTTCGGCATGATCCACGTGGGCGATTCAAGGGGCTATTTGCTTCGCGACGGCGCCTTGGAGCACCTCACCGTCGACGACACGTTTGTGCAATCCCTGGTCAACGAGGGCAAGCTGCACCCCGAGGACGTCTCGACGCACCCGCAGAAATCCCTCATCCTCAAGGCCTACACCGGCCGCCCCGTGGAGCCGCACCTGGAGATGGTGGAGGCGCGGGCGGGCGACCGCGTCCTGCTGTGCTCCGACGGGCTGACGGACCCGGTCACCGACGAGACCATCGCGGTGGCGCTCGGCCAGGGCACCCCTGAGATCGCGGCGCAGCGCCTGATCGAGCTCGCGCTGCGCTCGGGCGGGCCGGACAACATCACCGTGGTGGTCGCGGACGTGGAGGCCGGCGCGGCCGCCGCGCCCGGCAGCGTCTCCCCGCTCGTTGCCGGCGCACTCGCGCCCGATTACGAGACATCGCACCCGGACTCCTCCGCCAGCCGGGCTGCGGCGCTGCTGCGCAGGTCGGAGACCATCGAGCCGGACCACAACCGAGCGAAGACCCAGCCGGCCGACGCCGCCGGCGACGATGCGGAGGGCCCCCTAAAGCGCCGCCGCGCGTGGCCGTGGGTTCTGGGCGCGCTCCTGCTGGCCGCGGTGCTGGTGTTCGCCGGCGCGATGTGGGTGCGCGGGAAGAGCGCCGACCTGTACTTTCTCAAGGTTGACCAGCAGGGCGAGTTCGTGATCGAGCACGGCTCCAAGTCCGATTCCGAGCCGTTGCAGCGCGCCTGCCTGGACGAGCACAACAAGCTGCGCATCGTCTCGGTGGATTCGCAGGTGGATTCGCAGGACGCCGCCGCCAGCTGCCACGTGTTCGGCCGCGCCGACCTCCCCGAGAGTCAGCAGGAGACCGTCGAGCGCGCGGAGCGCGCCGAGGGCGGCACGTACGACGAGGTCCTGGGCCTTTTGAGCCGGCTTGCCGAAGAGGCCCTGCCCGTGTGCGTAGACGCCAAGACAAGCTCGTGCCGGGAGGTGGAGCAGTGACGCGCGCTTTTCGACGCACCCGTGAGCTCACCCTCCTCCTCGCCTCCGCGGGCCTGCTCCTCCTGATGCTCTTCAGCCTGGAGATGAGCCAGGGCCGCGCCCTGACCCGCGAGATGCTCTACCTGGTGGGCGGCTTCGCCGCGGTGTACGCCATCGCGCACGTGGCCATCGCCCTGCTCGCGCCGTACGCGGACCAGACGATGCTGCCCGTGGTGTCCACCCTCAACGCCATCGGGCTGGTGATGATCTACCGTCTCGACTTGGCGGAGCGGCCCGACTTCGCCCCGCTGGCGCAGCGCCAGGTGCTGTGGTCGCTAGTGGGCGTGCTCTTCATGGTGCTCACCCTAGCCGTGGTGCGGGACCACAAGTCGCTGTCGCGCTACTCCTACCTCCTCGGCCTCCTGGGCCTCGTGCTGCTCGCCCTGCCCCTGGTGTGGCCGCAGCCTCCCGGGTACGAGGACGCGCGCATCTGGCTGTGGCTGGGGCCCTTTTCCATCCAGCCGGGCGAGTTCTCCAAAATCCTGCTGCTGATCTTCTTCGCCCAGCTGCTGGCCCAGAAGCGCGCCCTGTTCACAGTGGCGGGCCGGCGCTTTCTCGGCCTGACCTTCCCGCGCCTGCGGGACTTGGCGCCCATCCTGGTGGTGTGGGCCATCGCCATCCTCATCATGGCAGTCTCCAACGACTTCGGCCCTGCCCTGATCCTCTTCGCCACCGTGTTGGCCATGGTCTACTTCGCCACCGGCCGCACCTCCTGGCTGCTCATCGGCGCGGGCCTGGTGGCCGTGGGCGGCTACGCCGTGTACCAGGTCAGCTCCAAGATCCAGGACCGCGTGGCCAACTTCGTTGACCCCCTCGAGCACTACGAAACCTCCGGCTACCAGCCTTCCCAGGCCCTGTTCGGCCTGAGCTGGGGCGGGCTGACGGGCACCGGCCTCGGCTACGGCCACCCGGAGCTGGTGCCCGTGGCGCACTCCGACTACATCCTGGCCGCCATCGGCGAGGAGCTCGGTCTTGTGGGCGTGGCCAGCGTGCTGGTGCTTTTTGCCATGCTGGTCACTGCCGGCTTCCGCGCGTCCCTGCAGGTGCGCGACACCTACGGCAAGCTGCTGGCGGCGGGGCTTGCCACCACCGTGGCCATCCAAATCTTCGTGGTGGCGGGCGGCATTTCCGCCATGCTTCCCATGACGGGCCTGACCACGCCGTTCATGTCCGCCGGTGGTTCCTCCATCATGGCCAACTACATCCTGCTGGGCCTGCTCCTGCGCGTGTCCAACAGCGCGAACCGCCCCACCGAGTTCGGGGCGGAGACCATGTCCAAAGGCCCCCAGCGACGCCGGGAGAAGGTGGCGAGCTAGATGAACAAGTCGATCCGCCTCGGCGCGTCCTTCGCACTGCTGCTCATCGTGGCGCTGCTGGTGAACTTCACCGTGGTGCAGGGCCTCCGCGAGGAGAAATACGCACAGGACCCGCGGAACTCCCGCAACACCATCGAGCTGAACCAGATCGACCGCGGCCAAATCACCGCCGGGGGTCAGGTTCTCGCCCAGTCCCACAAGGGCGAGGAAGGCACCTACCAGCGCACGTACCCCACCATGCCGTACTCGTTCGCGCCGGTGGTGGGGTACGTGTCAAGCCAGTTCGGCACCTCCCAGCTGGAGGCCGGCTACAACGCCGCCCTGACGGGGGACGTGGCGGGCGGCACCTCGCGGTTCTTGCGCACCGGGCTGGAGGAGGACCAGCAGGGCGATTCGGTGGAGCTGACCATCGACCCGAACCTGCAGGCCTTCGCCTACGAGCAGCTGGACACCCAAGGCTACGAGGGCGCGGTGGTGGCTCTGCGCCCCTCCACCGGCCAGGTGCTGGCTATGGCCTCCACGCCCTCCTACGACCCGAACCTGATCTCCAACCCGGCCACCGCGGAGGGCGCCTGGGCCGACGTGAACGACAACCCGGGCAAGCCGCTGCTCAACCACGCGACGCAGGAGCAGCTGCCGCCAGGCTCGATCTTCAAGATTGTCACCGCCACCGCCGGCCTGCGCGCGGGCTTCACACCCGATTCGATGCTCACGGGCGAGGCGCAGACCATCCTGCCGGGCACCGAGATCCCCCTGACCAACTACGGCGGGCTGCCCTGCGCGGGCGGCGGGCAGGTGACGCTGGCCACCGCGTTCGCGCTGTCCTGCAACACCGCGTTTGTGCAGATGGGGCTGCAGGTGGGCGCTGACGGGCTGCGGGAGGCAGCGGCGGCCTACGGCATCGGCGAGAAGTATGACCTCGGCCTGCCCACCGCCGCCGGCTCCCTCGGTGACCTGCCGGGCGGGGCGGAGGTGGCGCAGTCCGCCATCGGCCAGCGCGACGTGACCATGACCGCCCTGCAGGCCGCCGTGATGGCGGGCGTGGTGGCCAATAACGGGGTGCGCATGGCGCCCTACGTGGTCAGCCGGGTGTTGCGCCCGGACTTGACTGAGGTGTCTCGGACCAAGCCGCGGCAGCTCAACGAGGCGCTCACCCCCGACGAGGCGGCCACCATGGCCGGACTGATGTACGGGTCCGAGCGCAACACCTGGGGCTACGACGGCAACGGATTCGCCTCCAAGACGGGTACCGCCGAGCACGCGGAGGGCGCGGACCCGCACGTGTGGTACGTGGCGTTCGACCCGGCGAAGGACGTCGCCGTGGCCGTCGTGGTGAAGAACGGCGGCCACCTCGGCGCCGGCGCCACCGGCGGCCAGGTCTCGTCCCCCATCGGGCGCGCCGTCTTGCGGGCCGCACCCGCCGCCGAGCCGGAAAGTGAAGGTGATGCACGATGAACACTGGGATGAACACTGAAAATCGCGACGAGCTCCAGCGGCTCGTGGGCTCCAACTACCAGTTGCAGTGGGTGATCGGCCACGGCGGCATGTCCACCGTCTGGCTGGCAGACGACGTGGCGGGCGAGCGCGAGGTGGCCATCAAGGTGCTGCGCCCGGAGTTCTCCTCCAACGAGGAGTTCCTCACCCGCTTCCGCAACGAGGCGCTGGCGGCGGAGGGCATCAACTCCCCCAACGTGGTGGCCACGTACGACTACCGGGAGGTGCAGACCCCGGCGGGCTTCACCATGTGCTTCATCGTGATGGAGTACATCCGCGGCGAGTCCTTGGCGGACCTCATTGCCCGCGAGGGGCAGCTGGACGAAGCCCTGGCGCTCGACGTGCTGGAGCAGGCCGCGCACGGCCTCGCCGTGATCCACCGGATGGGTCTGGTGCACCGCGACATCAAGCCGGGCAACCTCATGCTCACGCAGAACGGGCAGGTCAAAATCACGGACTTCGGCATCGCCAAGGCGGCCGCGGCGGTGCCGCTGACGCGCACCGGCATGGTGGTGGGCACCGCCCAGTACGTCTCGCCGGAGCAGGCGCAAGGCTTTACCGTCACGCCCGCCTCCGACATCTACTCCCTGTCCGTGGTCGGCTACGAGATGCTCTCGGGCACCCGTCCGTTCACGGGCGATTCCTCCGTGTCCGTGGCGCTCGCGCACGTGAACAACGAGCCGCCGCCGCTGCCGATCACGGTCACCGCCCCGGCGCGTGAGCTCATCGAGATCGGGCTGCGCAAGGATCCAGGCCAGGCTCCAAGACGGCAACGAGATGCAGCTCGCCGTGCGACAGGTGCGCGAGGGCACGCGCCCCGCGCAGCCGGGCGGCCGCACGCAGGTGATCGCGGCCGAGCCGTCCCCGACCGCGTCGACGCAAATGCTTGCCGACGTCACCGAGAACCGCACCTCCCGGCCCACCGGCGCCTACCCGCCTTCGGCGGCCCGGGCCATCGCGGCGAAACGCCCGCCCCAGCCGGCGCCGGCTGGGCAGGGGGGCGTCGACAAGCAAAAGCCCTCGAAGGCGTGGCCGATCGCCGCCGCCCTCCTGGCGCTGGCCCTGCTCGGCGGCGGCGGGGCGTGGGCGTGGTCCAGCGGCGCGTTCGACGGGCTGCGCAAACCCGCGGCGCCCACGCCGACGCCCGCGCCGACGCTGCCCACGGTCACGCAGACCGAGACCGTGTCCGAGGAGCCGGAAACTGAGACCGTGGTTCGCGAGACCGTGCGCGAGCGCCCCACCGTGACGCAGCAGGAGCCCGGCACCATCACGTTCGAGCCCGAAACCGAGGCCAGCACGCCGGTGTCCGCGCCAACGCGGACGAGCGCCCCCGCCGCACCCGCCACCGCCACACAGCGCGAGCAACCCTCCGCCACCCAGCCCGGCGGCGCGTCCGGGCACGCTGGCCAGGGGCAAGGTGAAGTAAACTCAACAGATGTTTCAGCAGCCCCAGGAGGAGACACGTAGCCCATGAAGATCGCTGACCGCTACGAGCTCGGTGACATCATCGGCACCGGTGGCATGTCCGACGTGTACGCCGCGACCGACACCGTGCTCGGCCGCGATGTGGCCGTGAAGATGCTCAAGGTGGACATGGCGCGCGACGAGAACTTCCGCGAGCGCTTCCGCCAGGAGGCCAAGAACTCCGCGCGCCTGAACCACCCCAACATTGTGGCGGTCTACGACACGGGCGCGCAGGACGTGGGCGGCGTGGACGTGCCCTTCATTGTCATGGAGCGGGTGATCGGGCGGAACCTGCGCGACATCGTGC
Organism: Corynebacterium bouchesdurhonense; assembly: GCF_900078305.2. Lineage (GTDB taxonomy): Bacteria > Actinomycetota > Actinomycetes > Mycobacteriales > Mycobacteriaceae > Corynebacterium > Corynebacterium bouchesdurhonense. Next base: position 574,379 of record NZ_LT546028.1, on the reverse strand, counting down.
GCGCCGAGGGCCCCCTGACCCCGCGCGAGGCGGCCGGCATCATGCAGCCCGTCACCCGCGCGCTGCAGTCCAGCCACGACGCCGGCATCATCCACCGCGACATCAAGCCCGCCAACATCATGGTGACCAACACCGGCGTGGTGAAGGTGATGGACTTCGGCATCGCCCGCGCGCTGGATGACTCCACCTCGGCGATGACGCAGACCTCCGCGGTGATCGGCACCGCGCAGTACCTCTCGCCGGAGCAGGCGCGGGGCAAGGCGGCCGACGCGCGCAGCGACATTTACGCTCTCGGCTGCGTCATGTACGAGTCCGTGACCGGCCAGCCGCCCTTCGAGGGTGAGTCGCCCTTTGCCGTGGCCTACCAGCACGTGCAGGAGGACCCGGTTCCGCCCAGCGAGCGCATCGAGGCGGAGCTGAGCCCCAACGAGGCCGTGAACGTGGACTCCGTGATCCTCACCGCCATGGCCAAGCACCCGGCGGACCGGTACCAGACCGCCACCGAGATGGGCGCTGACCTGGCCCTTCTGGAGCGCGGCAGCGTGACCAACGCGGCGCGCAACCACCTCGCGGCCGCGGAGCGAGACTACGGCGGGTCCACCCGCTTCGAGGGCGCGGACGACGCCACCGCGGTGGCCACCGCCGTCGGCGACGGGCAGCCGCCGCGCCGCGAGCCGGTGCGCGTGGAGCCCGTGGCCCCCGCCGAGCCGCCCGCGCCCCGCGCCGAGGCGGCGGCCGAGGCCTCGCGCTACGCCGACCACCGCCGCGCGAACGAGAAGACCAGCTCCAGCTGGATGAAGTGGCTCGCGGCAGTCCTCGGCGTGATCCTGCTCGCCGCGGCCGGCTGGTTCGCCTACAACTACTTCTCCGAGGACCCGGGCCCCACCACCACGCAGGAGAAGATGGTGGCGGTGCCGGACGTGACGGGCAAGTCCCGCCAGGACGCGGTGAACGAGCTGCAGCAGGCGGGCCTGAAGGTGGCGGTCTCCGACGAGCCGAGCCCGGACATCCCCCGCGGGCACGTCATTGGCACCAACCCCGTCGCCGGCTCCGAGCTGCCGCCGGGCGCGCTGATCACCCTCTCGGTTTCTTCGGGGCGCGAGCTTACCGACGTTCCCGATGTGACCAACCTCTCCGCCCAGGACGCCGCCAGGGTGCTGGAGGAGGCCGGCCTGGAGCTGAACCCGGACGTGCGCCGCGAGCACTCCGACGACATCCCGGCCGACATCATCCTCTCCCAGTACCCGGCAGCCGGTTCCCAGCTGTCCAAGGGCTCGCAGGTGACCATCACCGTCTCCACCGGCCGCGAGCGGGTGACCATCCCCTCCCTGGTGGGCCTCAACGTGAACCAGGCTACGGCGACGCTGTCCCAGCTCAACCTGCGTTCCACCGTCACCCGCGTGGACTCGGAGCGCCCCGACGGCGAGGTGCTGGCCGTGGCCGGCGCGAACACCGAGGTGGAGACCGGCACCACGGTCGAGCTACGCGTGTCCAACAACATGCTGATGAGCATGCCGGAGATCACCCGCATGACCCCGGGCGACGCGGACCGCGCTCTGCGCGAGGCGGGCTGGACGGGCCGCCTGGTGGCCGGCCCGACCGTGCCCACCGGCGCACTGGTGGACGAGGGGTTGATCGGCCACCAGGAGGTGCCCGCCGGCAACACCATCCGCAAGGACCAGGCCATCGGCTACAACGCGTGGAAGTTCGACGCTGCGGTGCTCAATCCGCTGAGGAACCAGCCCAACGCAGCCGGTGATACGATGCCCGGAAGAACCGTGCAGGACCGCATCCAGAGTGACCTGGAGCGGGCGCTGAACCGCTAACCCGAAGCGAAAGGACCCACAATGCCCAAGGCAAAGGTAACCAAGGACGCGGCGCGCCCGGTATCCAGCACCACCACGTCGGCCTCCCGCACGCCGGTGAAGATCAACACCGGCGGCACCCCGGCCTGGTACAAGGCGATCATGTTCGGCCTGATGATCCTGGGCTTGGCGTGGCTTATCGTCTTCTACGTCGCCGGGGACCAGATCCCGCTCCTGTCTGAGCTGGGCCCCTGGAACTACGCCATCGGCTTCGCCGGCCTCATCGCGGGCCTGCTCATGACCATGGGCTGGCGCTAGAACACCCGCTCCCCCAGGCCACCGGCACGCCGCCGGTGGCCTTTTTGTATCCACAGGAATCGGACGGTTGTCCACAGGATGTGGAAAGTACTGGTGTTGCTGGTGTTTCCACAGCCTGTGGATAAAGCTGTGCACTACTTTTTCCGGGCCGCCGGGCGCGGTGTTCGAAAGCGACGCGAGCTGGGATTTCTTGGTTCCAGCTCAGCGGGTGTTCGAGGAATGACACGGCTGTAGTTATCCACAATGTGGATAGGTCTGTGGGTAAACCCCACAGGGGTGGTGTTGGGGACAACGCCGTGGATAACTAGTAGATAGGCGTGGACAACGGGATGGTGGGGACCCAGGCCGCCACAACAGCCGCGGCGAGGGCCACCACCGCGGTGATCCACCGGGTGCGCGGGCGCGGGGAGGTCAGCGGCCACGCCATCAGGGCGCCGAACACCAGGCCGCCGGCGTGGCCCCAGAAGCTCACGTTCGCTGCCAGGAACGTGTAGGCGATGTTGACCACGAGGAGGGCGATGGGGGCGCGGAGGTCTACGGAGCGTCGAGAAGCAACTGCGATCAACACAGCGATGAGCGCGAAGAGCGCTCCGGACGCGCCCGCGGTGGGCACCGCGAAGTTGAACGCGAGCACGCTTGCCGACGACCCAATCACGCTCGCCGCATACGCCACCGCGTACGGGCCGGTGCCCACGTACCGCTCGATCTGCGGGCCGATGAACACCAGCATCAGCATGTTGACAAAGAGGTGGGAGATGTCCAAGTGCAGGAACCCGGCGGTGAGGGGGCGCGCAAACCCCCAGCCCTCCACAAGCGGGCCGAAGAGGATCATCGCGGCGCCCAGCGGCGAGTCCCAGACGACGTTGGTCAGCGAGCGCGCCTGCACGGCGGTGACCGCGAACACGAGCACGCACACGGCGGCGATGGTGGCCGTGGCGGGGGCGCCCCTGAACTGGGTTCTGAGGGCGGGGGGCAGCGGAGACATCGCGGCCCAGCCTAACCCGGGCACGCGAAAGCCCCCGCGAGCGACGCGGGGGCTGGGGCGGGGAGCGCTAGGCGATCTCGACGGACTCGATCACCACGTCCTCCACCGGGCGGTCCATGCGGCCGGTGGGAACGTTAGCGATCTCGTCCACGACCTTCTTGGAGGCCTCGTCGGTGACCTCGCCGAAGATGGTGTGGCGGTTGTTCAGCCACGGGGTGGCGTCCACGGTGATGAAGAACTGGGAGCCGTTGGTGCCCGGGCCGGCGTTGGCCATGGCCAGCAGGTACGGGCGGTCGAAGGAGAGCTCCGGGTGGAACTCGTCCGCGAACTGGAAGCCCGGGCCGCCGGTGCCGGTGCCGGTCGGGTCACCGCCCTGGATCATGAAGCCCGGGATGATGCGGTGGAAGATCGCGCCGTTGTAGAACGGGCCCTCATTGGTGCCGGAGGCGTTCTGCGCGGAGTACTCGCGCTCGCCGGTGGCCAGGCCGGTGATGGTCTCCACCGTCTTCGGCGCGTGGTTGCCGAAGAGGTCGATGACGATGTCGCCGTGGTTCGTGTGCAGGGTCATGGTCTGCGTCTTCTGAGTCATGGTGCCCAGAGTACGCGGGTACCGGCTGCGTGGGGCGCCCCACTCCCGTGAAACTCGAAAGTAGCAGCTCGTTATGGCCCCTCAAACGGGCGATAACGAGCTGCTACTTTCGAGTTCTGCAAAGGGGGCTACTGCTTGCCGACGGGGTGTGGGCGCCTAGCCAGCCCCTCTCCGCCGGCGCCAGTCCTCGCCGTGCTGTGGGCGGTTGGGGGTGGCGGGCACTTTGGGGGCGTCGAGAAGCAAAGAGCGCTCTTTGAGCTCGAGGATCTGCTGCACCACCTCAGCCTCGCGCTTGAGTATCTCCCACGGCTGGACGCGGGCGAACTCGTAGTTCTGTACGCGAACCCAGTTTTCGCGGGTGACCTGCTCGAGGGCGGCTTGCTTCGGGTTTTCGTCGAATTTGATGTCGCCGTCGATCTCAATGGCCAGCTGCCCCCACAGCAGATCGGGGCGCGCGAACCGGCCGATCCACATCTGTTCCTGCACGGTGATGCCGCGCTCCCGCAGGATGACACGCAGCAGCGACTCGTACGGGGACTCGGAGAGGGTCGAGCTCCATTCCAACGCTTTCCTGGCGTGCGCAATGCCGGGCTTGCCCGCCAGCCGGTGGATGCACGCCTCGAGCTCCACGCGCGCGATCTCGCGCTCACCGAGGGTCTTGTGTGCAAAAAGGGAGTCCATTGCCACCACGCCGTGGCGGACGCCGTGCATGCGGGCAATGTCCACGGCGGTGCGGGCCCGCGTGGTGGTGAGGAGGGCGTCATGGCCGTGGGCGACCCTCTGGATGTCCACGGGCGGAATCCGCATCGAGCGGTACTCCACCCCGGCGGGCCACTGCGCCCGCCGCGGTGCCGGGTGGGCCGGATTCGCCAGCGTAACGGGCGCGCCGGCTGCGGGCAGGGTCCAGATCCCCAGCACGCTCGCCGCCGACCGGCCGATGAGCACCGCTTTCTGGGCCGCGACGCCCACCGCGTAGGCCTGCAGGAATTCGCGCTCGTGGTCCCGCAGCACCCGCCAATCCGCTTCCGCGATGAATTTGGTAGCGGACAGTCTCCTGCACTCCTGCTCGTCTGCCCGCCCCGGCCTGATAAGGCGCGCGACGAGTGCTCTTCTATCCATTGACCCCCCGATCATTCGTTGCCCCACAGCGTAGCGGGCGCGCGGGGGAATGTCCGGATACGCGCGAAACTCGAAAGTAGCAGCTCGTTATGGCCCCTCAAACGGGCGATAACGAGCTGCTACTTTCGAGTTTTAGAAGAGAGGCGCCGCCAGGGGGCTACTGCTTGCCGACGACCTCGTCGCGCGCCGCCACCAAGTTACGCAGCGAGGGATCCACCTCGGCGTAGCCGCGGGTCTTCAGGCCGCAGTCCGGGTTCACCCAGAGGCGCTCGGCCGGGACGTTCTCCAGGGCCGCCTCGATCAGGCCCACGATCTCCTCCTGGCTGGGCACGCGCGGGGAGTGGATGTCCCACACGCCCGGGCCGATCTCGGAGTGGAAGGACTCGTCCAGGTCCTCGAGCAGCTCCATCTTCGAGCGGGCGGCCTCGATGGAGGTCACGTCCGCGTCAAGGGCGGCCACGGCGTCGATGATCTGGCCGAACTCGGAGTAGCACAGGTGGGTGTGGATCTGAGTCGCCGGCTGGGCCTCCAGGGCCACCAGGCGGAAGGCGCGCACCGCCCAGTCCAGGTAGGCCTGGCGGTCGTCCTTGCGCAGCGGCAGGAGCTCGCGCAGCGCCGGCTCGTCGATCTGGATCACCTTGATGCCGGCCTCCTCGAGGTCGCGGACCTCGTCGGCGAGCGCCAGGGCGATCTGGTCGGCGGAGACGGCCAGGGGCACGTCGTCTCGCTTGAAGCTCCAGGCCAGGATGGTCACCGGGCCGGTGAGCATGCCCTTCACGGGCTTCTCGGACAGGGACTGGGCGTAGGACGACCACTCCACCGACATCGGGGCCGGGCGGGAGACGTCGCCGACCACGATCGGCGGGCGGGTGCAGCGGGAGCCGTAGGACTGGACCCAGCCGTTCTCGGTGACCACGAAGCCGTCGAGAAGCTCGGCGAAGTACTGCACCATGTCGTTGCGCTCGGCCTCGCCGTGCACCAGCACGTCGACGCCGATCTCCTCCTGCAGCTTGATCACGTTCTTGATCTCTTCGCGCAGGGCCTCCTCGTAGTCCGAGTCGGTGAGCACGCCGTCGCGGTGGTCGGCGCGCGCCTGGCGGATCTCCGGGGTCTGCGGGAAGGAGCCGATGGTGGTGGTGGGCAGCTGCGGCAGGCGCAGGGCCTCGCGCTGCACCTCGTTGCGCTCGGCGAACGCCGGCTCGCGCTGCACGGATCCCTCCGGCAGGGCGGACACGCGCTCGGCCACCTGGGCGTTGTGGGTGCGCTCGGACTCGCTGCGGGTGCGCACGGCGCGGTCGGAGCGGGCGAAGGCCTCCTCGGCTGCCTCCGGGCCGGCGACGAGGGCGCGGACCTCACCGATCTTCTCGTCGGCGAAGGAGAGCCAGTTGGCCACGTCCACCGGGAGGTTCTTCTCGGCCTCGAGGGTGTGCGGCACGTGCTGCAGGGAGGTGGAGGTAGACACGTGCGGGTTGTCGGCGATGCCGAGAGCCTCGAGCAGCTCGAGCTTCTGGCGCAGGTTGGCGGCCCACACGTTGCGGCCGTCGATCAGGCCGGCGACTACGGTGGTCTCCCCGGGGGCGTCGACAAGCAGCTCGCGAACGCGCTGCGGGTACTCGGCGTCCGCATCAAGCGTCCAGGGGGCGAGGTCCACCTGCACGGCCTCGGCGCCGAGGGAGGCGATCACCGGCAGGGCCTCGCGGGCGGCGCCGTACGGGGTGGTCAGGTACACGTTCGGGCGGGCGTCGGCGGCCAAAAGCTCGGTCCACGCCTCGCGCAGGTGCTCGGCGATCTCGGCGTCCGGGGTGGACAGGTCGGCCACCACGGCGGGCTCCGCAACCTGGACCCACTCAACGCCTGCGTCCTTCAGCGCGGCGAAGACCTCGGCGTACGCCTTGACCAGCTGCGGCAGCAGGGACCACTCGGCCGGCTTGGACAGCGCGAGCAACGTCACCGGGCCGACCAGGTAGGGGCGCACGGTGTGGCCGGCCTCGCGGGCCTCCTCCACCAGGCGCACGATGCGCTCCGGCGCAGGGGTGATGTCCTGGCCGGCGGCAACCTCGGGCACGAGGTAGTGGTAGTTGGTGTCGAACCACTTGGTCATCTCCAGCGGCACGCGGGTGTCGTTGCCGCGGGCGAGGGCGAACTCCTCGTCCAGGTCGGTGCCGCCCGGCACGAGGCCGACGGTCAGCGCGGTCTCGAGCACCTGGTCGTAGTACGCAACGTCGGCCGGGATGGCGTAATCCTCGTCCAGGCCCAGGTCGCGCAGGCGGTTGTAGGTGTCAATGCGCAGGGCGCGGGCGGTGGAGCGGAAGGTGTCGGCGTCGATGCGGCCGGCCCAGTAGCTCTCCAGCGCGCGCTTGAGCTCGCGGTTGGCGCCGATGCGCGGGTAGCCCTCGATCGTTGCCTTGGGAAATGGTGCGGTCATGTCCTGTCCTTATTTATTACTAGGGTGCGAAAATGCCGATGCGCCCGAGCAGATCGCGCGTGACGGCGAGGTTGTTGTGCGTGTAAATGTGCAGTCCGCCCGTGCCCGCATCGAGGATCGTGCGCGCAAGCTCGGCGGAAAGTTCCATGCCCCGCTCGTATTCCTCCTCCGGGGAGGAAGCGGACGCCAGTTGCTTTTCGACGCTCCCCGGCACCTCCAGCCCCGAGAGCTCACCCATCCGCCTCGCCCTGCTCAGGCTGGTGATGGGCATGATGCCGGGGATGAGCGGGATGCGCACGCCAGCCAGGCGGGCGACCTCCACAAACTCGAGGTAATCGGAGGCGTCGAAGAACAGCTGCGTAATGGCGAAGTCAGCGCCGAGGCGCTGCTTGGCCAGCAGCACGTCCAAGTCGTGGTCGAAGTTCTTCGACTCGGCGTGGCCGGAGGGGTAGCACGCCACCGACAGGGCCAGCTTGCCCGCCGCGAGGCGGAACGCCTCCTCCTCCTGCACCTCGTTGATGAGGTTGAGCAGGTCGGTGGCGTAGGGCAGGTAGCCGTCGGGCAGCCTGGTCTGCCCGGGCTGCAGGTCGCCGCGGAGGGCGAGGAAGCCGCGCACGCCGACGTCGATAAGCTGGCGAATCCACCGCTCGAGCTCGTCCGCCGTGCCCGCGGTGCAGGCCAGATGGGCGATCGGGCGCAGATCCGTCGTGCTGGCAACGCGGGCGATGAGGGCGGAGGTGCCCTCCAGCCAGTCGCTGCGCATGGAGCTGGTGACCGAAACGTAATCCGGGTGGTAGGCAGCAAGGCCCGCGATCAGCTCGTCGAGCTTTGCCGTGTCCGCGGAGTTGCGCGGCGGGATCAGCTCGAAGCTCAGCGCCGTTCGGGTGCTGCGGCGGCGGGCGGCCGGGGTGCTACCAGCCGCTTCGTCGGGGCTGTCGAGGGGCGCCGAAGCAGACAGCCGCGTCGAAGCAGGATTCCCACGCATGAGAAAACCTTTCGATACTTGTGAGTGTCTGGCCGGGCTCGGCACGTGACGTTCAACCGTTATTCAAACCGTTTTGCAACGGTGCCTGTGAAACTTATTGCCCGCCTCGAAACGGCACAATGTACCTCTCGGTCTATTTTTCTCCGGCGCAGGTGAGGGGGGTTCCGCAGCGTGAATATATTTCGCTTCGGTGGACAGCTTGGTTCATTTTGCGCGGGTCGCGGCTCGGCCCTCGCACCTGCAGATTTTCGCTACCCTGGCTGTGAACCCAACCGATGAAGGAGACCCAACCATGAACCTCTCTACCCTGAGCCTGGCCGTCAAGGGCGCCAACAGCGCGCTGAACTACCTGCGCGACAACGGCAAGAAGAAGGAGCGCGAGATCTACGACTCGCTGCTCGAGGCCGTGCGCGAGGGCAACCTCGACGACCTGGCAGACAACGCCAACCAGGACGAGCTGGAGGAGCTCTTCAGCACCGCGCGCCGCGAGGCGGGCGACGTGACCCGCGACATCCACAACCGCCTGGACCGCCGCCGCGCCGCCTTCGCCGCGGCCGCGCCGGACCGCAAGGCCCGCCAGGAGGCGCTGAAGCACGACCTGCGCTTCCAGGAGGAGAAGAAGGGCTCGGGCGCCGGCAAGGTCATCGCCACCGTGCTCGGCATCGCCGGCGCGGCCGCCGCGAGCTGGGCGGTATGGGAGTTCTGGCTGAAGGACAGGCTAAACGACGACTCCTCCACAACCACCAAGCGCACCTCGCCGGCCCCCACCCGCACGGAGACCGACTCCCGCGGCTCTTCCACGCTGGTGTACTCCACCCGCACTGAGGACGAAACGGAAGCAACGGTGCGCAACGAGCCGGACAACGACATGCGCCCGAACGCCGACATGCGCGGCGCCGCTGGCCCGCTCGGTGAGGAACCGGCGCAGCGCGACGAGGAGCTGCTGGCCTCCATCGACGAGCAGCTGACCACCCTCGACGCGCTGGATGATGATCAGCGCGAGGCGACCGCGCCGCGCCACGAGCAGGGCGGCAAGCACGAGCTCAACCCCGACCGCGAGGTGGACAACCGCTAGCCCCTACACCGCGGGGGCGCAGCGCCACGCCGCGAGCAGGTGGCGCACTAGGCGTCCGCGGACGTCTGGGAAGAGCTCGGTGAACTGCGCGTCCATGGGGCGCGTGACCACGATGAGCTCGGCAGCGAGTTCTGCGGGCGTGAGGTCCGGATCCACCAGCCCGTGGGCGGCCGCCTTCTCCAGCAACTCGGATACCTGGGCGAAGAAGCGCTCGCGGGCGGCGGCCGCCTCCACGTCCGTGGCGGCTGGGATCTCGGCGGCGAGCTCCGCAACGAGCATGCCCACGCCGTAATCCACCAGCCTCCACACAAACTGCTCCCACTGCTCTTCCGGCGCGGCGTCGAAGGCGGCGATGGTTGATGCGAGAAACTCGTCGAACAGGTCGATGAAGCCGATGGCGCAGGCCTCGCGCAGCTTCGCTCGCGAGGGAAAGTGGCGGTAGACGGTGGCGATGCCCACGCCGGCATCGGACGCGATGCCCTCCATGGTCACCGCGGACGCGGGGCGAGTGCGGTACTGCTCCATCGCGGCGGCGATGATTTGGGCCCGTTTGGCCCGGGCGTCAGCGCGCATTGCCGTCTCCCCCTTTCTTTTGACACGGGTGGGGCGGGCGAGCATGATAGCACCTGTTTTTAAGTGATAGCTAACCCTCCGTTTGGAGTCAAAATGACAGTAGTACTCACCACAACTGACCTGGTGGTGCGCGAAGGGCGCACCCCGGTCAACCTGGTGGCGGAGGAAGGGCTGACCGTCGTGCAGACCAAGCGGGAGACGGGCGGATCTACCCTCGCGATGGCGCTCGCCGACCGCTTCAAGCCCTACTCGGGCACCGTCGACGGCCCCGGCTTCAAGCGCACCGCCCTCGCCGGCGTCGACTTCATTGACACCCTTGAACGGCAGGTCTCCGCTCGCGAATGCATCCGCGAGCAGGTGGCCTGGGCGCAGCCCTTCTACAAGCCCGTGCCGAAGAAGATCATGGACCACAAGCTGGTCGAGCCCTGGCTCGCGCCGCTGCAGCTGGAGGACCTGGACCAAGACGCCCGCGTGGGCGATCTGGGCGTGATGGACCGCTTCCGCCTGCGCATCCTCCTGGCGCTCGTGTCGCGCCCGAAGGCGGAGCTTTTGGTGGTGGACGACATTGACTCGGTGAAGAAGATGTCCCTTCGCCAGCAGATCCTGGATGACCTGGTGGAAGTGGCGAGGTACGTGCCCGTCATCGCGACAACTGTGAACGAGGAGCTATGAGCGGGCTGCACATTGGAACCAACTTCCGGAAATTCTTCCACGGCACCCTCCCGCCGCTGGCGCTGCTCGCCATTTCGCTCCTGCCGCTGCTCTTCGGCGGCCTTTTCGTTTGGAGCTACTTCGACCCGCTGGGCAACTTTGACAAGGTGCCCGTCGCCCTGGTGAATTCCGACGAGGGCGAGGCCGGCCAGCAAGTGGTGGACGAGCTGGTGGAGCAATCACCGATGGACTTCCACGTGGTGAGCCCCGAGGAGGCCCGCGAGGGCGTGGAGAGCGGCAAGTACTACCTGGCGCTCGAGCTGCCCACGGACTTCACAGCGGCCGCCACCAGCGTCAAGGACGATGACCCGCACCAGGCCAAGATCAACGTCACCCTGAACGAGACCAACGGCTTCATCCCCACCATGCTGGGCAACACGGCCACCACGCAGGTTGCGGAGGCGGTGTCCAACACCATCGGCGCCGAGGTGGTTGACCAGCTCTTCGTGGGCTTCAACACCATCGGCGAGGGCATGGACAAGGCCGCGGACGGCGCGAACCAGCTCGACGAGGGCGCGAACACCGCCAAGGACGGCGGCGAGAAGCTCGATGAGGGCGCGACCAAGCTGGACAACGGCATGCAGGAGTTCAACTCCCAGCTGCAGAAGATGCCGGCGGCGGCGACCAAGCTGGACGAGGGCGCGGGCAAGCTGCAGGACGGCGCCCAGCAGCTCTCCACCGGCATCACCACCGCGGCGGACGGGTCGAAGCAGCTCGCTTCCGGCCTGGGCGAGCTGCAGAAGGGCACCGACACCCTGGGTAGCGGCGCCGCGCAGGTCGCCGGCGGCGTGGACAAGATCACCGGCGTGGCCGGGGCGATCGGCACCGCGCAGACGGCGATCGCGGACATCGACGCCAACCTGGCCCAGGTGATCGCGGACCTGGACGCGTCGCCCATCCCGGGCACCAAGCCGGTGGCGGATCAGGCCCGCGCGATCCGCGGGCAGCTGAACAACAGCGCGCTGAACCAGCTGGCCAATAACGACATCGTGGGCCAGCTGGTCAAGCTGCAGCAGGGTGCGCACGAGGTGGCCAACCAGCTGCAGAACCCGGAGGCGAAGTACCGCTCCGGCGTGGACAAGGCAGCGGCGGCGTCTCAGCAGCTGGCGGCCGGTCTGGCCAAGCTGCAGGACGGCTCCGGCACCCTCCTCGCCGGCATGACCGAGCTGAAGAACGGCACCTCTCAGCTGGTGGTCGCCGCGAACACGGCCTCGGACGCCTCGTCCAAGCTCGCCGACGGCTCGAACCAGCTCGTTGTGGGGTTGGGCCAGCTTAACGATGGTTTGGTCAAGCTTTCCGACGGCACCGGGGAGCTCTCGCTCAAGCTTTCCGACGGAGCCAAGGAAGCGCCCCGCTGGGAGGGCGACCGCCTGGACAAGGCGGTGAAGTCCGCCTCCAACCCGGTGGTGGTGAACCAGGTGGGCGACGAGGTGACCTTCTTCGGCCGCGGCCTGTCCCCCTTCTTCCTGGCGCTGTCCCTGTGGTTCGGCGGCCTGATCATGTTCATGGTCCTGCCCCCGCTGTCGCGTCGCGCCATCGACTCGGGCGCGCCGACCCCGCGCGTGGCCCTGAACACCCTGGTGCCTGCCTACTTGATCGGCCTGGCGCAGGTGATCGCCCTGTGGATCGTGCAGGTCTTCGTCCTGGACATCAACCCGCTCCACCCGGGCTGGCTCTTCCTGGTCCTGGCGGTGTCCTCCTGGGCCTTCATCACCGCCATCTTCGCGTTGAATACCCTGTTCGGCGTCTCGGTGGGCCGCCTCATCACCATGGCCCTGATGTCGCTGCAGCTGGTGGCCTCCAACGGCCTCTACCCGCCCGAGGTGCAGCCCGAGTTCATCCAGTGGGTGCACAGGCTAGACCCGATGACGTACGTGGTGGACCTCACCCGCTTCGCCCTGTTCGGCACGGCCGCGTCCGACCCGCGCATGCACCGCGCTGTGGTGATCCTGGTTTGCCTGGCCGTGGGCTCCTGGCTGGTGGCCTGCTTCGGCCTGCGCCGCCTGCGCCGCCCGACGGAGAAGGACATCTACCCGGAGATCTCCGTCTAGAAAACATGCAGCGGATTCCCTTCGGCCCGGCGGGGGCGGACGCCCCCGCCGTCGCGGCCGGCATGATGCGCATCGCCGGCGCAAGTGACGCGGAGATCCGGGAGCTCTACACCGCCGCCCGCGGGGTGGGCATCGACTTCTTCGACCACGCCGACATCTACGGCTTCGGCCACCCGGGCGGGACGGGCACCCACCACTGCGAGCGGCGCTTCGCCCGGGCCCTGCGCCTCTCCCCCGCCGAGCGCTCGGAGATCACCCTGCAGACCAAGGTGGGCATCCAGACGGACCCGCCGGGCTACGACCACTCCTACCGGCACATCGTGGCCGCGGCCGAGGCCTCCCTCGAGGCCTTGGAGACGGACTACCTGGACGTGCTGCTGCTCCACCGACCCGATGCGCTCGTGGAACCCGAGGAGGTGGGAAGGGCGTTCGATCACCTCCACGCCGCGGGCAAGGTGCGGGCGTTCGGTGTGTCTAACTGCACGGTGGGGCAGATGCGTTTGTTGCAAGGGGGCGTCGACAAGCAATTGCTCTCAAACCAGGTGCAATTCTCGCTCGCGCGGGCGCGGTTGGTTGCGGACGGGTTTGCTGGGCGCGGCGACGGGCTGGTGGAGTACGCGCGGGCGGAGGGCGTGACGCTGCAGGCGTGGTCCCCGCTGCAGGGCGACGGTGGCACGTTCATCGGATCCCCCGCCTACCCCGAGCTGAATGCGGAACTCTCGCGCATCGCCGCGGCGCGTGGGGTGGCGCCGTCGGCGGTGGCCATCGCGTGGATCACCCGGCACCCCGCGAAGATGCAGGCGGTGCTCGGCACGACCAACGCCGCGCACCTGCGGGAGGCGGCCGCTGGCGCGGATGTCGAGCTGAGCCGCGAGGAGTGGTACAGCCTCTACCGCGCGGCGGGCAACCCCCTGCCCTAGCGCGCCGCGGCGGGCTGGGAAGACGGGGTGGCCTGGGGTGATGGGGTGAGCCGGCGGAGCTTGTCCAGCTTGAGGCCCCGGCCGCCGTCTGCCTTCGTGTCTGCGTTCGCGATGGCGTGGCTGGAGGTCGCCTCCTCCAGGCCGCAGGCGCGCATGACCGCGTCGCCCACGACGAGGCCCGCCGCGATCAGCGCCAGCGAGCCGAGTGCGAGGCCGATGGTCTCCGGGTTCACGATGGCCAGGGCGTCGTTGACGTTCGCAGCGCGGTTGGCGCGGTCCTCGTTGAAGATTCCGAGGCCTTCCTGGATGTGAGCGTTGGTCTCCCGGATGGCGTCGCTCAGCTGCACCTGCAACCCCTCGAGACCCGGGATCCGTACCTGGGTGAGGATCCCGAGCGGGATGAGCAACAACAGCGGGGAGGCCGCGCCGACCACCGAGGCGGCGCACTTGCCGTCGCTCGAGCCCGTGCCCGGGCTGGGGGTGGGCGCGGTGAGCTGCGCGTTGATGGTGATGTTGTTGGTGACGGTGTCGCCGTTGTTGCCGGTCCACGCGAGGTTCAGCGGGCCCGCAACCGGTTTGCCGTCGATGCGGGTGATGGTCCAGGTGCCGTCGCCGTTGTCTCGCAGTGTGTACTCGCCGTCGCCGCCAACGACGACGAGCTGGCCGCCGCTGCCGGGGACGCGCACCGTGATCCCGCCGCCGCCGGGGCCGGGGATGACCTCGATCTGACCTGGCGTGGGTGCTGGGGTTGGTGCGGGGGCCGCGATGGTCAGCGTCCAGCGGGTAATCACGTTGCCGCTGCCGTCACGCTCCTCGATGATGACGACCCCGGTTGCGCCCGGTGCCGGGGTGATCACGCAGGTGCCGCTGCCGTCGCAATCGACAACCACCAGCTCCGGGCGGTTGATCCAGATGGTGTGGCCGTCCCCGATGGTGAGGCGGGCTTCTATTGTCAGCTCGAAGCGGTGCTCGACAGTGACCGGCATCGACTTGGGGGCCGGCTTCTCCGCCGGCGCGGGCGTGATGGTGACTGTGTACCTGATCTGGGTGCGGCCCCTTGCGTCCCTCCCCTCGACGACGACGGTGCCGTTTGCCCCCTCCCGCGGCACAATCGTCCAGGTGTCGCCGTCTTTCACCAGCTCCGCGTACTCACCGCCGCTGATGAGCACCAAGTTCGACCCGGTCACCGCGGCGGTTTGTTTGCTGGTGATGGTGTAGGTGACCTGCTCGACTGGGGCGGGCGTGATGGTGACGTTGTAGCGGACAACCACCTGGCCGTTCTCGTCCTTCTCCAACACCACGACCGTGCCGTCTGCGCCCTGCTTCGGGTGCAGCGTGAAGGTGTTGCCCACCCGGTCGGTGCCGCCGAGGAGGCCCTCCCCCGTCTCGATCGTGAACGTATTGCCCGACTTCCGCGTTGTCACCCGCAACTCATCGCGGTCGCCCATCTGCTTGTCGACGACCCGGGCCGTCGGGGGTTTCGCGGTGGAGATGATGTCGTAGGTGTAGCGCGCGGTGACACGGTTTCGCGCGTCGAGGATCTCGACGACGGCGGTGCCGTTGGCACCGGATTTGCCCTGAAACGTCAATTCAGACCCTGCACGGGTGACGCTAATGACCTCCACACCAGCCACAGTGCGATATGTCGACATCCCCTCAAAATCCTGCGAGTACATAGTTCCGTCGACAAGCAAGCCCCTCCGCTCCTCCACCTCAGGCGTGGTGTCCTCCACGGAGATGGAGTAGCGGTATTCCGTTCCGGCGGGGTCTTTGACCACCACGATGGCTTCGCCGCCGACGCCCTCCCTCGCGCGCACCACGATCGCGCCGTTCTCCTCGCGGACGGTGACGAGGTCCTGGCCCTTCACCAACTGCCACGTGCCGGTGGTGTCGAGGGTGATTTGCTCACCGTCGTCGATGCTGAGGAGCCGGTTGACCTTTTTCGTCTTCACGTTGACGGTGATGGAGAAGCGGTCGGTGTTGCCGCTCGGGTCCACCACGTCGATGACGGTGGTGTGGGCTTTGGCGTCGGGAAGCGGCGCGATGATGAGGCGCTCCCCCTCCAAGCGCGCGGAGACGTTCTCGCCGCCGGAGATGATGGACCACCGGCCGCCGGCGGGTACGTGGATCACGCCAGAGCCGTTGCCGTCGAAGTTCCACACCAGGTTGTGGGTGGTGGCGGTCGGACCCGAAGGGGTGCGGGCGGTGTTATCCACGCTCACGGTGTACTTGAAGGTGGAGCCGAGCGAGTCGGTCACCACAACCACCACGTCGCCTTTCGCTCCCTCGTGCGGCACCACAACCAGCTTCCCGGCTTCCTGCGACACGGTGGCCAGGTGCCCGCCCTCGGTGACGGTGTAGCGCCACTGCCCGGCGATGGGCACGTCAAGGTGGTTGGAGGTGGCGGTGTACTTGTGCACGTAGGTGTACTCGGCGCGGTAGTACTGGGGGGCCGCCTGCGCCACCGCTTGGGCAGCGGACGGTTGTGCGGGCAGGATGCCGCTGAATGCTACGGCCGCCGCGGTGGCGCCCGCAATGAGGCGTTGCTGAGAATCAGATAGGAACACGGGGATCTCCAGAGAAACGGGCCGCGGGCGCGGCGCAGGTGAAAAACGCATGGATCTGGCGTGTTTCCCCCCTGTAGCGGTACTGATGCCAGCGACGGGAAACAGACCGTTAAGGAGATTAAGCTAAACTTTTCCTTAACGCGCGCGGAGCGTGTTCTTATGTTTACTCATACTGCCGTCAGGGTATCTCAGTCCCGAGCCCCCTTGTCCGCATGTTCCCAGCTAGAGGCCCCGGGTGGCCTAAGAATCTTCCAAGTACCCGCACCCCTAGGCGGGGGTAACCACCGCCCAGACACGCACCCGCCAACGCAAAAACACCGGCCCCGCAGAGCCGGTGTTTGCAACCTTGATCCGAAACTTCCCCCTGGAGGTGGGGAACAAACGCGTTACCTCGCTGCGGGCCCGCGCCCGCGGCGGCTGGCTAGATCAGCTTGCCGATGATCTTCAGCACCGTGGACAGCCCACCATCCTTCAGGATGCGCGGGGTGAACAGGTCCTTCACACCGGCGGCGGAGTTGATGATGCCGTCGGTAACCTCGAGACCCTTCTTCGCGTTGTCCAGGCGCTGGCTGGTGATGTCGATCTGCGCGCGGTCGCGCTCTTGGCGCTCCTGCCAGCTCAGCTTCTCCTTGGTCGGCTTCGCGGCGGTGGCCGTCGCGGTGGTGGCCACGGCGGTCTCGGTAGCGGTGGCGGTCTCCGCAGCCTGCGCCGGGGTGCCGGCCAGGACGATCGCGCCCGCCAGGACGGATGCCGCTGCGGCGTTGGTGAACTTCTTCATGGTGTGCCCTCCTGAGGTGGTGGTTGGGTGGTGTGGCACAGACGTTAAGCCCGCAGGCAGGCCTAATCAAGCAAAATCGCCGCTTCCGCACAGACTCGGTACGAAGGTATATCCGCTGGTCAAAGGTCTCTCTGCCGCCGGGCGCCCCGTGTTCTGGGGGTATTCGCCGCATCCACGACCAAGGGGCTTTATTGCTTATCGACGCCCCCGTAGACGAACGTTCCGCGGGGGCACTTGCGTTCAGAAGGGGGCGTCGAAAAGCAAAAGCCCCCCAGACCCGCACTTGGGTTCCTACCGCGAAGCGCGGCTGTACACAGTGGCCTTTCGCCCTTGTCCCCCCACCATGACTACGTACCCCTCGGCGAGGAGCGGATCGAGTGCGTAACGGACCTGGGCAGGCGACAAGCCCGTCCTCACCTGCAACTCCTTAATCGTCACTGATCCGTGGGAGCCAATGGCCTCATAAACTCTCGGAACGTTCTTTCCCAAGGAACGTAAAATCCGCTCGTCAGAGCTCTTGCGACGCGCCCTAGCCTCAGAGCGATTGTTCTCCCCGACAGCGAAATAGACCCCGTCCTCATAACTCAGAAATTCAGTGTCAGACAACCGATCGAGCATGCGCCTACATGCTCTCTCACCCAAGGGGGTGTACATTTGCACGATCCGCTGCAGCGTCGCTCCGCCCTGGCTGCGTAAGTTGACCAGTAGATCCTCCTCAATCGGGACAAGACGCCGCTTTCTTTGCCGTTGTAGTTCCTCTAGCCACTGATTCTCGGTGTCACTGAAACGTGATCCGCGGGGGAAAAGCACTTTGAACGTGACACCATTATCGATGAACTGTGGCTTTGGTAAACGAGCCTCTCTCGTAGCACTGAGAATCTCCTGAATTCCTCCACCCTCACCCTCGATGACGCGCTCGCCATCTGGCGTCCTCAGATACCGTGCGATCTCATAAAGCCGCTTGTTTACAGGGGCTTTAGTCAACTCAGGGCTTTCCAGCTGGGACACTGATAATCCACGCAAACCACCCGGGCTGACCACCACAAGCATTTTCTCCGTGATCCGGACCTCCACCTTCTTGCCCACCTCTACGGATGGCCCCAGATCCCGGTGGACCAGCGCATTCGCTAGCACTTCTCGGATGGCTGAAGGCGGAAACTCGGGTTCATCTACAAGATGCCCACTCTCCGTGTATCTGCTCACTGTGTCAGAGTTTTGCCTGACCCAATTCATGATCTCAACAAGCATGACCGGCAGCGGCCCCTCAATCTCCTTGAGATTCTTATGGCGGCCTACACCCTCACCGCGAGCCAATCTCACCGCGACAGTTGCACCGAGAGCAGGTTCAACTGACTGAGGCAGGTAACCCAGCGCATATAGGCCCCCCAAACGAAGATTGCCTCGGTTGTCGGTTACGTTGGCAATTTGGAGCAGTTGTGAGTCATCGTTAATCCTAGATAGCCGAGTTCTGGACTGACGCACCGATCCGACAAAATCCTCGAGCACCTCGCTGTCGAGCACACTGGTATCCGTTCCATGAACAATCTGGAAATCGAAGTGCGTTTGCTGACTAGCTGTGAGCGCAGAGAGCTCCAACATCTTTAGATCGTTGGCGTTCATCTGGTAGTCCCCGTCAGCTTGACGCAGGTACGCCTTGTTCTTGAACCTTGCCGGTTTCTCCGTCGGCATCAACGGTGTGACTTCCACAACCACAACGTGCTTGTCCTCAATCATGTGATGGAAGAACTCAAGCTGCGGGGCTGGATCCACTGAAGAACGATTGACCGATGCGATCGCTTTCTGCATCGCTGCTGGATCTTCAATACCGGTGACTTCAAAACCTTTCCGCTCGCTAACGCCAAGAATGATCGCGCCAGCCTGCGGCATATTAGCGAATGCGCTTAGAGTCTCGCCGAGGTTCTCCGGAACACCTCCGGCGGCAGTTTTACATTCAACAAGAGTCATATCGTCCCCGAAAGCACGCAGCTCCCTGATCGTTTCGGCGAGACGTTCGGCATCCCAGCTCATGATGATTAGTCTAGATCGTCATTCACACTTTCTCTACCTGGACATTAATAGTTTCAAACCCAGACTGCGAATTAAAGTGCAAAATAAGTAGCAGTTTCACGGTTTGCCCCATAACCATGCGACCCCTCCAACGATCAGAACCTCGAACTTCATGGATGAAAACTCCTCCTCGCGTTGCCTACCCGATTTGCGCCTACCAACGGACCGCAATCACGTATTAAGGGCGGTGGCTGTCCCCGGATACTAACGCCCAACGCACAAAACCCGCAGACCTTGAGATCTGCGGGTTTGTCCTGTGGAGCATAGGAGAATCGAACTCCTGACATCCTGCTTGCAAAGCAGGTGCTCTACCAACTGAGCTAATGCCCCAAAATGCCCCGGCAAGCGGGGACATTGTGGGCCTAGCAGGAATCGAACCTGCGACCTCATCGTTATCAGCGATGCGCTCTAACCGACTGAGCTATAGGCCCTTGGAACGAGATAGAACATTACCCAGGGGCAGTGCGTGCGCCAAATCGCCAGGTCAGCGCCTATCTCGGCCCATCTCGGCCCGGTGCGCGCCTAGCGCACCCGGTTGGACATGGTGAACGTGATGCCGCCCACCAGGTCGGCGACGGAGTTGTAGATCACCGTCATCAGCGGCGCCATGACCGCGGTGAAGACCACACCGATCAGGCCCACGAGCCCGGCCACGGAAAGCACCAGGGTCATGTCGATGACCTGGTCGCCGCCCACGCCGCCGATGAGCGAGTTCAGCGAGTCCACCACGCCGGCGCGCTCGAGGCCGTAGTAGATCAGTGTGGCCGCCAGCATCCAGGCCACGAAGCCGATGAGGGCGAGGATGGTGGCGATTTTGAACACCGACCCCACCCCAACGTGCTTGATCGTTACCTTCCGCGCAGCCATGGGCTACTCCTCATCCTCGGAGCCGGCCTCGGGCCCGGACTCGCCGTCGGCGGCCTCGGCGTCGCCCGCGCCGGACGCATCGGTGATGCCGGACTCGATCGGGTCGTCGTCGCTCCACTGCTCGCCGGAGACACCCAACCGGGCCTCCTCGAGGGTCTTCTGGCCGGTTGCCACGGCGGTAGCCTCCTCCTCGCCCTCGTCCTCCACGTTGCGGTCGATGGCCAGCAGCTCCACGCCGTCTCCAAGGTCCACCAGGCGCACGCCCATGGTGGCGCGCGAGCTCGGGCGGATCTGGTTGACCTCGGTGCGGATCACGCCGCCGGCGGAGGTGATGGCAAAGATCTGGTCCTCCTCGGACACGGCCAGCGCGCCGATGAGCTTGCCGCGCTTCGGAGTGTACTTGAACGTCATCACGCCCATGCCGCCGCGGCCCTGCGGGTTGTACTCCTCAATCGGGGTGCGCTTGCCGTAGCCGCCGGAGGTGGCCACCAGGATGAAGTCGCCGTCTTGCACCACGGTCATGGCCAGCAGCTGGTCATCGTCGCGGAAGCGCATGCCCTTCACGCCGGCGGTGGCGCGGCCCATCGGGCGCAGCTGCTCGTCGTCCGCGGTGAAGCGGATGGCCTGGCCCTGCTCGGAGACCAACAGCAGGTCGTCCTCGTCGCCGGCGAGCGCCGCGCCGATCAGGGCGTCGCCCTCGTTGAGGTTGATGGCAATCAGGCCGGCGGAGCGCGCGGACTCGTAGTCGGTCAGGCGGGACTTCTTCACGCGGCCGTCACGTGTGGCCAGCACCAGGTAGGGCGCGTCGGTGTAGCTCTTGATCTGGATTACCTGCGCGATGCGCTCCTCCGGCTGGAACTCCAGCAGGTTGGCTACGTGCTGGCCGCGAGCGGTGCGGCCCGCTTCCGGCAGCTCGTAGGCCTTGAGGCGGTACACGCGGCCGAAGTTGGTGAAGAAGAGGATCCAGTCGTGCGTGGAGCAGATGAAGAAGTTCTTCACCACGTCGTCCTGCTTCAGCTCGGCGCCGCGCACGCCCTTGCCACCGCGTTTCTGGCTCTTGTACGCGTCCACCTTGGTGCGCTTGGCGTATCCGGTGGAGGTGATGGTCACCACCACGTTCTCGCGGGCGATGAGGTCCTCCTCGGTCACGTCGCCGGTGGCGGCCACGATGCGGGTGCGGCGCTCGTCGCCGTGCTTGTCCACAATCTCGCGCAGCTCGTTGCCCACAATCTCCCGCTGCCGCTCGGGCTTGGCCAGGATGTCCTTGTAATCAGCGATCTGCTTCTCAATCTCGGCCAGGTCGTCCACGATCTTCTGGCGCTCCAGGGCCGCGAGGCGGCGCAGCTGCATCGCCAGGATCTCGTTGGCCTGGATCTCGTCGACGTCGAGAAGCTCAATGAGCCCCTGACGCGCATCGTCCACGGTGGCGGAGCTGCGGATGAGCGCGATGACCTCGTCGAGGGCGTCGAGCGCCTTGACCAAACCGCGCAGGATGTGGGCGCGCTTCTCGGCCTCGTCCAGGCGGTACTGGGTGCGCCGGACGATGACCTCGATCTGGTGCTTGACGTAGTACCGCAGCATTTGATCGAGGCGCAGGGTGCGCGGTACGCCGTCCACGATGGAGAGCATGTTGGCCGGGAAGTTCGTCTCCAGCGATGAGTGCTTGTACAGGTTGTTCAGCACCACACGCGGCACGGCGTCGCGCTTCAGCGTGACCACGATGCGCATGCCCACGCGGTCCGAGGACTCGTCCTCGATGGTGGAGATGCCGGCCATCTTGCCGGCGGTGACCTGCTCGGCGATGGAGTGGATGAAGTTGTCCGGGTTGACCTGGTACGGCAGCTCGGTGATGACGATGAGCTGGCGGTTGCCCACCTCCTCAATCTCCGTCACGCCGCGCATGCGGATGGAGCCGCGGCCGGTGGTGTAGGCGTCCTTGATGCCCTGGTCGCCCACGATCAGGCCGGCGGTGGGGAAATCGGGACCCTTCACGCGCTCCATCACGGCGTCGAGCGTGGCCTGCTCGTCCGCCTCGTGGTTGTCCAGGATCCAGTAGATCGCCTCCGCCAACTCGTTCAGGTTGTGCGGCGGGATGTTGGTGGCCATACCCACGGCGATCCCGTTGGAGCCGTTCATGAGCAAGTTTGGCACCCGCGAGGGCAGCACGGCCGGCTCCTGGGTCTTGCCGTCGTAGTTCGGCGCGAAGTCCACAGAGTTCTCGCGGATGTCGCGCACCATCTCCATGGCCAGCGGCGTCATCTTGCACTCCGTGTAACGCATGGCGGCCGGGCCGTCATTGCCCGGGGAGCCGAAGTTACCCTGGCCGTCCACCAGCGGGTAGCGCATGGACCACGGCTGGGCCATGCGCACCAAGGTGTCGTAAATGGCGGAGTCGCCGTGCGGGTGGTAGTTACCCATCGTGTCCGCCACCGGCTTCGCGCTCTTCACGTACGAGCGCTCGGGGCGGTAGCCGTTGTCGTACATCGCGTAGATGATGCGGCGGTGCACCGGTTTCATGCCGTCGCGCACGTCCGGCAGCGCGCGGCCCACGATCACGCTCATGGCGTAATCGATGTAGCTGGTCTGCATCTCCTCGTTGATGTCGATGGGCTGGATGCGGTCGAAGCCCTCGCCGTCTAGCGTGTCGTCGCTCATGTGCTGCCTTTCTTGTTAGTCACAGGCCATTCTAGCGGCCCGGGAGCGTCGGTAAGCTGCCCGCCGCGATACCACTTTGGTATCGTTTTTCCCATGGCTATGACGCTGCGCCTCAGCGCGGACGAGGACAAAGCGCTGGTGCTGCTCGCCTCCGCGTGGGGCTGCTCCAAGCAGGAGGCCGCCCGCCGCGCCGTGGTCTTAGCCGCCGCCCGCATGCTGGACACCGCCGAGGTGCAGGCGCTCGCCCGCGACATCGTGCCCGAATACCGCGCCACTGAGGCCCGGATCCGGCAGGCCCGCGCATGAGGCCGCTCACCCCGGAGCAGGTGCTCGCGGTCGCGGACGAGTTCTGCGCCGCGCGCGGTGTACACGTGCGATCGTTTGGGGCCCTCGCCGCCTGCGCCGCCGTGCCCGGTGCGCGCATCCACGGGGTGCCGGTGTGTGGCTCGCCGCGGGAGGGGGCTTTCTTGCTTTTCGACGCCACCGTGCGCCTCAAGCCCCTCACCGACCACAACCAAACCTTCGCCGCCGTACTCCGGGACACCTACCTGCGCTGGTGCGACGGGTGAAGCCCCGCCCGCGCCCAGTACCGCTCGCATAAGATATGGGTGTTCTCGTCCCCCGACGCCCCGAGGTTCCCATGACCTACGCTGCCCCCCGCCGCACCGCCCACGCGATCACCGCCGCCGCGCTCGCGGCCGCGCTGACCTGTACCGCCGCCCCCGGCCCCGCCCACGCGCAGAGCGCGGCCGGCGAGCTGCTCACCGGCTCCAGCCGCGGCAGCTCGACGGCGCCCGAGCACCCCAACCCCGAGTCGCTCGACGTCCCTGCCCCGCCGGCACTCGGCAGCGCGTACACCGGCAGTGCGCCGCTGACCATCGCTATCGCGCTGGCTCTCACCGCCGGGGCGGGCCTTTTGGTGGTGGAAGCCACGCCGCCGCTGCGCGAGGCCAGGGACCAGCTAGCCGCCCAGGCCGCCCAGGCCCTCGCGACGGCGCGGAACCTGCCACTCCCCCCGGTCGCGCTCCCGCGCACCGCGTGATACTGTTGTGCCCGTTGTGGTTACAGTGGCTCGTGTGATTCGTGTGACTGTGGTGGAAGAATCGCGACGCCGCGAAGCGGTCCCCCGGGGCCGCTTTTTTCATGCCCCCCGGCCGCCCCGCCCACCGCGACGTACACTGCGACGTACACCGCGACGTACACTGCGCCCATGACTGATCTATCTGCCCTCCTCAACGCCGGCAACCGCGAAGGCCTAGTGGCGGACCTCACCGCCCTAGCCGAGAAGACCGTGTCCAACCAATCCGGGCTGACGGCCATGGCACTCAAGTCCGCCGTCGCCGCCGGCAAAAAAGCGGACCCGAACGCCATCCCCAACGGCATCAACCAAGCCCTGCCGCAGCTGGTCAGCGAATTGCAGCCCTTATTCGACCGCTACGAATCAGGCAACGCGGCCAACTTCGGCGCTTTCCTCTCCTCCCGCGGCGGCGAGGTGGTGGAGAAGCTCCTTAACGCCGTCGACGCCTCCACGGACCAGATGCCCGGCCCCGCCAAGGCGGCGTACTCCACCCTGCGCGGCAAGGCCGCAGGCGTGATCGAGCCGGTGCTCCCCGAGTTCGGCCAGATCATCGAGCGCCACCTCTAGACGTCCAGGAAGCGAACGTCCTTCGCCTTGCGGGTGATGAAGCTGCGGCGCGCCGCCACGTCGTCGCCCATGAGGATGGAGAACAGCTCGTCGGCGCGCTGCGCG
Organism: Corynebacterium bouchesdurhonense; assembly: GCF_900078305.2. Lineage (GTDB taxonomy): Bacteria > Actinomycetota > Actinomycetes > Mycobacteriales > Mycobacteriaceae > Corynebacterium > Corynebacterium bouchesdurhonense. The sequence goes on along the minus strand of NZ_LT546028.1, from coordinate 550,139 downwards.
TCCTCGAGCTCAACGCGCCGCAGGATGCGGGTCTCCGGGTCGAGCGTGGTCTCCCACAGCTCCTTGGCGTTCATCTCGCCGAGGCCCTTATAGCGCTGGATGCCGTCATCGGTGTTGATCTTGCGGCCCTCCTCCAGGCCCGCCGCCAGCTGCTCGTCGCGCTCGCGGTCGGAGAACGCGTAGCCCGGCTCGCCCTTCGCCCACTTCAGCTTGTACAGCGGCGGGTTGGCCAGGTACACGTGGCCCTGCTCGATCAGCTCCGGCATGAAGCGGAACAGCAGCGTGAGCAGCAGCGTCGCGATGTGCTGGCCGTCCACGTCCGCGTCCGCCATCAGCACGATCTTGTGGTAGCGCAGCTTGTTGATGTCAAATTCATCGTGGATACCCGTGCCCAGCGCGGTGATGATCGCCTGCACCTCGGCGTTCTTCAGCACGCGGTCCATGCGTGCCTTCTCCACGTTTAGGATCTTGCCGCGCAGCGGCAGAATCGCCTGGTGCATCGAGTCGCGGCCGCCCTTGGCGGAGCCGCCCGCGGAGTCACCCTCCACGATGAAGAGCTCGCTTTTCGACGGATCCTTCGAACGACAATCCGCCAACTTACCGGGCAGCCCGCCCAGGTCCGTGGCCGACTTACGGCGCACCAAGTCGCGGGCCTTCCGCGCCGCTTGGCGCGCCTGCGAAGACGCCACGGCCTTGTTAACAATGACCTTCGCCTCGGCCGGGTTCGCGTCGAACCAGTCCGCCAGGTTCTCGTTCACCGCGCGCTGCACGAAGCCCTTGATCTCCGTGTTACCCAGCTTGGTCTTGGTCTGGCCCTCGAACTGCGGGTCCGCCACGCGCACCGAGATCACGGCAGCGAGGCCCTCACGGCAGTCATCGCCCGTGAGGTTGGGGTCCTTGTCCTTGATCAGCTTGTGCTCGCGCGCGTACTTGTTCATCAAGCTGGTCAGGGCCGCGCGGAAGCCCTCCTCGTGGGTGCCGCCCTCGTGGGTGTTGATGGTGTTGGCAAAGGTGTGCACCGACTCCTTGTAGGAGCCGTTCCACTGCATGGCGATCTCCGCCTCGTGCTCCTTGCCCTTCTGCTCGAAGCCGATGATGGTCGGGTGGATGGCCTGCTTGTTCTTGTTCAGGTAGCCAACGTAATCGATCAGGCCGTCCGGGTAGTGGTAGGTGACCTTCTTCTCGCGCTTCTTCTTCGTCTCGGGCGCGACCTCGTCGGCCGAGTCCGGCGCGGGGGTGTCCACCTTCTCGGACACGGTCTCGTCGTCGAAGGAGACCTCGCCGATCGCGGCAGCGGTGTCGCCCTCTTCCGCGATGGCCTCCAGCTCGAGCTCCTCATCGGTGGCCCGCTCGTCCTTCAGGGTGATGGTCAGGCCCTTGTTCAGGAACGCCATCTCCTGCAGGCGCCGGGAGATGGTGTCGAAGCTGAACTCCACCGTCTCAAAAATCTCCGGGTCCGGCCAGAAGCGGATCGTGGTGCCGGTGCCGCGGGCGTTGCCGCCCTCCACCAGCTCGTCCGGCACGGCGCCCTCGAAGTTCTGGATCCAGTGCTTGCCGTCGCGCTTGATGTCCGCCTCGACGCGGGTGGACAGGGCGTTGACCACGGAAATGCCCACGCCGTGCAGGCCGCCGGAGACGGCGTAGGACTCGGAGTCGAACTTGCCGCCGGCGTGCAGCTGCGTCATCACCACCTGCACCGTCGGCGCGCCAGAGGGGTGCATCTCCACCGGGATGCCGCGGCCGTTGTCCACGACCTCCACGCCGCCGTCCGCCAAAAGCGTCACGTCCACGCGGTCCGCGTAGCCCGCCATCGCCTCATCCACCGAGTTGTCCACGACCTCCCACACCAGGTGGTGCAGGCCGCGCACGCCGGTGGAGCCGATGTACATGCCTGGGCGCTTGCGCACGGCCTCGAGGCCCTCCAGGATGGTGATCGATGAGGCGTCATAGTGCGGTTGTTGCTCGGCCACGGAAGCGGTCACTCCTCTTTTGTTCGGGCCCCACCCGCCGCGGGGGCGCTGTGAGGCGATCTAACCCGCTTCATCTTACACCCCAGAGGGGTCATACACCGCAGCGGTAAAGGCAGCGAGAGGGCGTTTCTCGCGCTGTTTTCGCGGTGCGGGCCCCCGCGCCCGACTCGCCTACCCGTACGTGTCGCGGGGGCCGCGGCCCTTCACGTGGAGAGCGCCGTAGCGCCAAGACTTCGTCTTCGGGCCGTAGATGTGCAGCTTGGTCACCACGTCCGGACCCACCTTCGCCGCGATGGCCGAGAGCACCGTGGCCTGCATGTACTTCATCTGGGTTGCCCAGGCGGTGGTATCGCAGGAGACGTGTACCTCGCCCTCCTTGATCATCTCCACGGTGGTGTGCTGGGCAATCTTGGCACCCACCAGGGTCTCCCAGTTGCCCATCACCCAGCCGTAGGCCATGTGCTCGGTCCAGTCGCGGCGACGGATCTCCCTGCCCATTAGGGAGGCGAAGGAGTCGACCTTGTACCCGCGCGGCAGGGCCCGGCCGTCCAGGCCGGTCGGGCGGCCGCGGCGCGGGCGGGGGGTGGCGGTGGAGGGTGCGTCGACAAGCGAAAGCCCCGGTACGCGTACCTCGTTGGCGGCGCTGCGCAGCGGCGTCACCGGGCGTCCCTGGCGGGAGAGGTCAGGAAGGCGGCCGCGGCGGCGCGCCATGTCGCGCACCGTAACGAAGGTGTCACGCACCAAGTCGCTCAATGCCGCTCACCCCCTCCTCCATGTGCACCTGGTAGCGGGCGGACACGGCATCATCCAGGTTGCCGGGCAAATCGTCGCCCACCGCAGCCGTGATCAGGACCTGCTCCGCACCCTCCGCCACGTGCACCAAGCGCTCGCGGCGCTTGGCGTCCAGCTCGGCGAAGACGTCGTCCAGAATCAGCACCGGGTCCGACCCCGCCGCCGCCAACAGCTGATACTCCGCCAGGTGCAGGGCCAGGGCGTAGGACCAGGTCTCGCCGTGGGAGGCGTACCCGCGCGCGGGCGCGTCCCCCAACATCAGCACCAGGTCGTCGCGGTGCGGGCCCACCAGGGTGGTGCCCCGCTCGATCTCCTCGCGGCGGCGGCGGCCCAGCTCGGAGAGCATCGCGGCCTCGAAGATCGCCGGGTCACGCACCCGCTCCCCGCCCGCCAGCTCGCGCACGGCGGCGTCGAGGGTGGACTTAGCGCGGATGGAGGCCGGGCGGGATTCCGGCGCAACCGCCGCGTAGGAGGAGGTGGTCGGCTCGGCGAGGGCGTCGATAAGCAAAAGGCGCGCGGCGATGAGCTGGCTCCCGTGCGCGGCGAGCTGGGCGTCCCACACGTCGAGCGTGGTCAGCGCGCTCCCCCCGGCCTCGTCCTCGTATCCGCGGCGCAGCGCCGCGCTCGAACTCCGGAGCAGGGCGTTGCGCTGGCGCAGGACCTTCTCGTAATCCGCGCGTACGCCTGCGAGCCGCGGGGTTTGCAGCGCCAGCAAGTCGTCCAGGAAGCGGCGGCGCTCCTGCGGCTCGCCGTTGACGAGGCGCAGGTCTTCCGGCGAGAACATCACCGTGCGCAGCACGCCAAGCAGCTCGCGGGGGGATTTCAGGCGGGTGCGGTTGATCTGCGCCTGGTTGGCTCCCTGCGCGTTGAGCAGCAGGTGCGTGGTCAGCGCCCGGCCCCCGTTGACAGTGGTGGCGGAGACGCGGGCGTTGCTCTTCCCTGCCCCCACCAGCGGGCCGTCCCCCGAGACCCGGTGGCTGGACAGGGTGGAGGTGTAGCGCACCGCCTCGACGATATTGGTTTTGCCGTGACCGTTGCGGCCCGCGAACACGGTGACCCCGGGCTCAAGCTCCAGGTGGAGCTGCGCCCACGAGCGGAAATCCCGCAGGTCCAGTTCGGCGACGTACACCGGTTGCCCTAGCCAGGCAGGCGCACCGGCATGAGCAGGTACGTGAAGTGCGTCTCCGGCGTGGGGAACGTACCGTCCGCGGCCGCCTCCGGCAGCTCCGCGGGCTCCGGAATCATGATGGCCGGACGCGATGCCTCGGTGAAGCCGAACATCACGCGGTCCGTGTCAATGACCGAGAGACCGTCGCGCAGGTAGCCGGCGTTAAAGGCGATGAGCAGCTCATCCGCGCCGGTAAAGGCGGCGGGGATGGTCTCCTGCGCCTCGCCCGAGTCCGCGCCGGAGGCGTGGAGCGCCAGCTCACCGTCGCTAAAGTGCAGGCGGATCTGCGCGTTGCGGTCCGCCACCAGGGAGACGCGGCGGATGGACTCCAGCAGCGGCGCGATCTCCACGCTGGCGATGGAGCTGTGCGCCTTCGGCAGTAGCGGCGCCACGTTGGGGAAGTCCGCGTCCAGCATGCGGGTGGTGGTCTCCCGGGCGCCGGAGTGGAGGCCGAAGAGCCCGTCGCCGCCGATGTTGCCCGCGCCGCCCACGGCGATCTCCACCGGGTCATCGATGTGCGTGTCCAGCGTGCGCGCCGTGTCCAGCAGCGTCTTCGCCGGGATGAGCAGCTTGGCCTGCACGTCCGGCGAGACCGGGTTCCACTCCAGCGAGCGCACCGCGAGGCGGAAGCGGTCGGTGGCGGTGAGCTTCAGGTGGTTGCCCTGGACCTCCATGTGGATGCCGGTGAGCATGGGCAGCGTGTCATCGCGGCCTGCGGCGGCGGCCACCTGCGTCACGGCGCCGGCCAGGGCGGCCGGCAGGATGCTGCCGGTGACCTCAGGGAGGGCGGGGAGCTGCGGGTAATCGTCCAGGCTCATCAGCGGCAGCTCGAAGCGGGCGGCACCGCCGCGCAGCTTCATCTTGGACTGATCGGTGGTCACCTCCACCGGCTTGGCGGGCATGTTGGACACGATGTCCGCCAGCAGCTTGCCGGCTACGGCCACCCGGCCTGGCTGGTCCACCTCGGCGCCGATACGCACCCGGCTCGAGACCTCATAGTCAAAGCCCGCGAACTCCAAGCCGTTGTCGTCCGCCGTGATCACCACTGCGCGCAGCACCGGCTGCGTGTTCTTGGTGGGCAGGCTGCGGGCCACCCAAGCGACGGCCTCCGCCAGGTCATCCTTGTGTACGCGGAATGACACGGCGGTATCGCCGGTGCTCTCTACCATGGCGCGCGGGCCCCCTTGAGATCTCAGCTGGGATCACTGCGTGATCGTTGTAATTACCGTTCTCACTCTAGGCAAGCGGGTCCGTTTTTTCTAAGCGCTCGTCACCGGCGCTTTGGGCCCCGATCCGGTCTTAAGGGGCGGCCGACGGGCCGGGTGTCCACACGCTCTCTTTCTCCTAGAGGAATTACAAGTTAAAGAGTGGGTAACAACAGTAGGTGTTGTGGAGTCTGTGGATGACCCTCTTCCGCTCGAGCTCAGCCCGGTGATTCGGGGTGGGGAGCGGTGTGTGGACGGGTTGGGGATAACCGGGGCCGGGCTGTGGACCGTTTTGGCGCCGGCGCGTAATTACACATTTTCCGCGCTGTTTCCCACCGGTTTCCCACACCCAGGCTGAGAGTTGTCCCCACGTGCGGCGCGGCTGTGGAAAACAGCCGATGTGGCCGGCCTCACGGAACTACGCGGCTGTAATTACACAGCTGTGGAGAGGGCTGTGGAAAGGCCCGGGTGGGTAAAGAAGGGCACCCCCCTACCGCATCCGGGCGCGGTTCTTCACCAGCTGCGTGAGTTCCTGGATCTCGTCGTAGGTGCCGCGGTTCTCCGCGATCTCCTTGCGGATCTTGCGGTCCGCGTACATCACCGTGGTGTGGTCCTTGCCGCCGAACTCGTCGCCGATCTTCGGCAGGGACAAGTCCGTCAGCTCACGGCACAGGTACATCGCTATCTGGCGGGCGTGCGCCACGTTGCGGGTTTTGCCCGCGCCGGTGAGCTGGTCCACGGCCACGTGGAAGTACTCGGCGGCGGCGTCCTTGATGGTTGCGGCGGTGATGTTCACGTCCGCCTCGTCCGGGAGGATGTCGCGCAGCGCCACCTGGGCCACGTCCATGGTGATCGGCTCGTTGATCAGGGAGGAGTAGGCCGAGACGCGGATCAGCGCGCCCTCCAGCTCGCGGATCGAGGACTCGAACTGGGAGGCGATGAGCTCGAGTACGTCGTGGCTGACTTCGGTGCCGTCCGCCGCCGCCTTCTTCAGCAGGATGGCGATGCGCGTCTCCAGGTCTGGCGGTTGGATGTCGGTGATCAGCCCGCCCTCGAAGCGGGTGCGCAGGCGGTCCTCCAGCGTGGTCAGCTGCCGCGGCGGCCGGTCGGAGGAGAGGATGATCTGCTTGTTCTGCTGGTGCAGGGCGTTGAAGGTGTGGAAGAACTCTTCCTGCGTCCCCTCCTTGCCCTCGAGGAACTGGATGTCATCCACCATCAGGATGTCCAGGTTGCGGTAGCGCCGCTTGAATGATTCCTGCCGGTCATCGCGCACCGAGTTGATGTAATCGTTGGTGAACTCCTCCGAGCTCACGTACTTGATACGCAGCGAGGGCTGCAGCACCCGCGCGTAGTTGCCAGCGGCGTGAAGTAGGTGAGTTTTGCCCAGGCCCGAGCCGCCCCAGATAAACAGCGGGTTGTAAGCGCGGGCAGGGTTCTCGGCCACGGCCACGGCGGCGCCGTTGGCGAAGCGGTTGGAGGAGCCGATGACGAAGTTCTCAAATGTGTACTTCGGGTTCAGGCTCGCCTCGCGGTCTGGGTCGTGCGCGGGCTTCTCGCGGTGGATGCGCTGCGGGACCGTGGGGTGGGGGCTTTGATTGCTTGTCGACGCCCCCTGTGCCCGCCCCTGCCCCGCATGCAGCTGCGCCAACTCGTCCAGGCCCATCGGTATTTGCTCGCCAACCTGCGGGTATGGGCTTGAGACGGCCGCGCTGCGCTCCAGGGGCGACTGGGTGGACAGCCAATCCTTTTCCTCCGCGGCCGGCGCGGCGGGGGCGGCGGGCGCCTGCTCAGCCGGCGCCGCGATGGAGACGGCCAGCGCGAAGGGCGTGCCGAGGCGGCTGTGCAGCAAGGCGGTGATGTGGGGCGCGAGGGACTCCTCAATCACCGTCTTGGCCGCCGCGTGGGGCGCGGAGAGCAGCACGTAGCCGTCTACCAGCACCACGGGGCTGACCAGCTGCAGGTACGCGCGCTGTTGGTGGGTCAGCGTGGGCACCGAGGAGTTGGGTCGCTCGGAGAGCTGCAGCAGCTCGCTTACAAGGTCGCGCCACAGTGCCTCGAGCTTTTGGTCGGCCACTCCCCGCTCCCTTCCGCAGGTTGCGCGCCAGCCGCTCGGGCCGGCACTGATCGATCGTCAAAACTACTTCGCAGTGAATCCCAAGAATTCCCTGGGTTTCCACAACGGCGGTGGACGCTTTCGGGCGCCTCACCTTGTGTTCCACAGCGTTATACACAGCTGTGGATGACTCTACAACGACGAGTTATCCACAGTGATCTCCGCGTCTGTGGATAAACCGGTGATGGGTGTGAAACTCGTTCTACCTGCCGGTTTAGGCCGGTATCGGGCAAAGTCTCAACCATTACTTCACAGTTATCCACAGCCGGTGGGGATCGCGGCGTGTGACATTGTGGTGTTGTGTCATTCGTACCGCGTCTGACCTCGCGGTGCGTAGTCGCGGCCTCGGAAATTCCTGTGAGCACCCCTGTGGACACGCGCCCGCGTTCGAACAGCCGTTCCGCCGCCGCGGTGCGCGCCCGGGCGCACCCGCTGGCCGCCCCGGCGATTTGGCCCCCCACCTGCCAAAAAGCACAGGCGTGTAATTCCGGGGGTGGCCCCGGGGTGGGCGCCTGTGGCGGGGCCGGAACGCGCCGCGGCGATTTGTCCGAGCCGGGCGAAATCACGTACTCTAGTGAACGTCTGCCACACCAGTAGCAACTCACGGAGCAACCGGTGTGCTTGAGAGCACCACCTGTGCAGTGGACCGGGCCGCCCCCCAGGGCGAGGCCGCGCGGGAGGTGCATGCGAACGTTGAACGCAATCTCACATCCACGTTTCATCACCGGGACGGCCTCTGCCCCGGGAGGGTGTCGGCGCACGAGCCGCCGGCACTCGCTGGCCGTCGCATACGTTTAAGGAGTACTTCCGTGTCGAAGCGGACCTACCAGCCGAACAACCGCCGCCGTTCCCGCAAGCACGGCTTCCGCGCCCGCATGCACACCCGCGCCGGCCGCGCCATCATCTCCGCGCGCCGCAAGAAGGGCCGCGCCAAGCTCAGCGCATAGCCGCTGACCGGAGACCGGTGCTACCCCGCCCACACAAGCTCACCTCCTCCGCGGACTTCCGCCGCGCGATGAGGAAGGGCTCGCGGGCGGGGTCTTCTGCGCTGGTGGTGCATGTCTACGCGCGCGATGATCTCGTGGTGCGCGGCGGACCCCGCTTCGGGCTCGTGGTGTCCAAGCAGGTGGGCAACGCGGTCATGCGGCACGCCGTGTCGCGGCGGCTGCGGGAGGTGGTTCGGGGGAGCGTCGACAAGCTTGCCCCAAACCACGATGTAGTGGTGCGGGCCCTGCCGGCCTCCGCCGCGGCAACCACCGCGGAGCTTGAGCGCGATTACGCGAGCGCCCTCAACCGGGCCCTGAAGAAACTGCCCTGAGGAAGATGCAGTGAGCTACTACAACTTCCTGGGCGAAGAGATCCCCGCCGCGCGCGGTCCGGTAGCGAAGGCGCTGGTGGCGCTCGTGCGCGGTTACCAAAAGTACCTCTCACCCCTTAAGATGAGTGGGAGCTGCCGTTTCATGCCGGTGTGCAGCGCCTATGCACTGGAATCCGTGTCTCGGCACGGCGCGCTGCGCGGCGGTGCGATGGCCGCGGCGCGGGTGTGCAAGTGCGGCCCGTGGCACCCCGGGGGCTTCGACCCCGTGCCGGGCAGTGCGGCGGGCGTCGGAAGCGGCGCGGAAACGGCTGAACCTGTGAGCGACGAGGAGTAACACCGCAAAGTGCTGAATTTCATCTATTGGCCGATCTCGTGGGTGCTGAAGTTTTGGCACAACGTCTTCGGCTACATCTTCTCCCCCGAGTCGGGGGTGTCCTGGATCCTCGCGATCGTGTTCCTCACGTTCACGGTCCGCATCTTCCTGGTTAAGCCGATGGTCAACCAGATGCGCTCCATGCGCAAGATGCAGGAGATGCAGCCGCGGATGCAGGAGATCCGCGAGAAGTACAAGAACGACCAGCAGAAGATGGCCGCGGAGACCCAGAAGCTGTACAAGGAGATGGGCACCAACCCGTTCGCCTCCTGCATCGTGCCGCTGGTGCAGATGCCGGTCTTCCTCGGCCTCTTCCACGTGCTGCGCTCCTTCAACCGCACCGCCGGCCCGAACCAGCCGGGTTTGAGCGTGGAGCAGAACCGCGAGATTGCAAACTACGCGTTCCAGCCGCATGACGTGCAGTCCTTCCTGGACGCGAACTTCCTCGGCGTGCCGCTGTCCGCCTACATGTCTATGCCCGAGGAGGCCTTCGCGGCGTTCACCGGCGTGGACCTGACGCGCGGCCACATCATCGCGGTGTGCCTCCCGCTCGTGCTCATCTGTGCGGTGTTCACGCACCTCAACGCTCGCTTCTCGGTGGACCGCCAGAAGGCCCGCCGCGCCTCCGGCAAGACCGCCGCGCCGCAGGGCGAGCAGGCCGCCATGATGGAGGCCCAAATGGGCATGATGAACAGCATGATGCTGTGGATCATGCCGATCATGATCGTGGCGTCCGGCATGCTCTGGCACATCGGCCTGCTGTTCTACATGCTGTCCAACAACATCTGGACGTTCTTCCAAACCCGCATCGTCTACAACAAGATGGACCAGGAGGAAGAGGAAGAGGAGGAGCGCAAGCGCGAGGCCAAGCGCGCCACCGCCCCCGCCGTCGGCGCCCGCAAGGTGGACAAGCGCTCGAAGAAGCAGCGCAAGCAGGGGCAGTAGCTTTTCGACGCTCCCTTTCACCCAACCCGCATCCCCGCCAGCCGGTGATGCGGGTTTTTCGCGCTCGGGCTCGGGCGTTTACTAACATCGGTGTCGTTATCCACCCGCCCTGCCGCGAGAAGGAGTGCACAGCCGTGTCAGACGAGATTCCCCAACTTGCCAGGGAGGTGTTCGGCGACCGCGCTGAGCTGGCCGCCGCCTACCACCGCTCCCTCGCCACCACCGCGGCCGAGCGCGGCTTCATCGGGCCCAAGGAGGTGGACCGCCTGTGGGAGCGCCACATCCTCAACTGCGCCGTGATCGGCGAGGCGTTCGAGGACGGCATCCGCATTGCGGACATCGGCTCCGGCGCCGGGCTGCCGGGTGTGCCGCTTGCGATCGCGCGGCCGGACCTGAAGGTGACGCTCATCGAGCCCCTGCTGAAGCGCTCCACCTACCTTTCCGAGGTGAAGGAGGAGCTCGGCCTGGACAACGTGACCGTGGTGCGCGGCCGGGCGGAGGAGCAGCAGGGCGGGGCGTTCGACGCGGTGACCTCGCGCGCCGTCGCGCCCTTGGGCAAGCTCGCCCGCTGGTCTCTGCCGCTGGTGCACCGGGGTGGGGCCATGGTGGCGATGAAGGGGGCGTCGGTAAGCGAGGAGCTCGAACGCGACGCGGCGGACATCGCCGCGGCCGGCGGCGCTGACGCGGAGATCTTCACCGTGGGTAAGGCGCTGGAGCAGCCCACTACCCTGATCCGGATCGTGAGGAGGTAGGTCGTGACCCGCGTGATCACCGTGGCCAACCAGAAGGGCGGCGTGGGTAAGACCACCACTAGCGTGAACATGGCGGCCGCCCTGGCCCGGCAAGACAAAAAGGTGCTGGTGGTGGACCTGGACCCGCAGGGCAACGCCTCCACTGCGCTCGGCGCCGAACACACCTCCGGCACCACCTCCAGCTATGAGGTACTTATCGGCGAGGCGGCGCCGGTGGACGCGATGCAGCCGAACCCGGAGAACGGCAACCTGTTCTGCATCCCCGCCACCATCGACCTGGCGGGAGCGGAGATCGAGCTGGTGTCCATGGTGCGCCGCGAATACCGCCTGCACGACGCGCTGCGCGAGGGCTTTCTGGCAGAGCACGGCTTCGACTACGTCTTCATCGACTGCCCGCCGTCCCTGGGCTTGCTCACCATCAACGCCATGACGGCGGTGGACGAGGTGCTGATTCCCATCCAGTGCGAGTACTACGCGCTCGAGGGCGTGGGCCAGCTGCTTGGCAATATCGGCATGATCCGTCAGCACCTGAACCACAACCTGCACATTTCCGCCGTGCTGTTGACGATGTACGATGCGCGGACCCGCCTCGCCTCCGAGGTGGCGGGTGAGGTGCGCGGGCAGTTCGGCGAAGTGGTGATGAAGAACGTGATCCCGCGCTCCGTGAAGGTGTCGGAGGCGCCCGGGTACGGGCAGACCGTGATCGACTACGACCCGGCCTCCCGCGGCGCTATGGCGTACTTCGACGCCGCCCGCGAGCTGGACGGGCGCGGGGATTACCAGCCGCACGCCAGTACCGGGCCGATCGGGGTGAGCCCCGAGGTGGCCGCCCAGCTGGACGGCGCGTACGGCGAGCCAGGCACAGGTGCAGACGCAACAGAGGGTGAGGAGTAGACCATGGCACAGGAACGCAAGGGCGGGCTCGGCCGCGGGCTGGCGGCGCTGATCCCCTCCGCCCCGGCGGAGATGGATACGTCCGGCAAGACCGGCGGCATCGGGGGCGGCGCCTCAGACATCATCTTCGGCAAGGCGGACTCCGCGAAGCAGTCCCGCGCCGAGGAGTTCTGGCAGGCCGAGAAAGGTGCGCGCGAGCAGGGTGCGCGGGAGCAGGGTGCGCGCGAGCGGCAGTCGAAGCCCCGGCCCAAGGGCGCGCCCCAGGTGGGCGGGCCAGTGCCGGGCGCGCCGACCGTGGCGGCGAGCGAGCGCAACGTGATGCAGCCGGTGCCCGTCGGTGGCGCGCGCTACCAGGAGATCCCGGTTGGGCAAATCATCCCCAACCCCAAGCAGCCGCGCCAGGTCTTCGACGAGGACGAGCTCGACGAGCTGGTGCACTCCATCCGCGAGTTCGGGCTGCTGCAGCCCATCGTGGTGCGCGACACCCGCGAAGGCTTCGAGCTGATCATGGGGGAGCGCCGCTGGCGCGCGTCCTCCAAGGCAGGGCTGAAGTACATCCCCGCGATTGTCCGCGACACTTCGGACGAGGACATGCTCCGCGACGCGCTGTTGGAGAACATCCACCGCGTGCAGCTCAACCCGCTCGAGGAAGCGGCCGCCTACCAGCAGCTGCTGGAAGAGTTCGGCGTCACCCAGGAGCAGCTGGCGGACAGGCTCGGGCGCTCCCGCCCGGCCCTCACCAACTCCATCCGCTTGCTCAACCTGCCGGTGTCGGTGCAGCGTCGGGTGGCGGCTGGGGTGCTCTCGGCCGGCCACGCCCGCGCGTTGCTGGGCGTCAAGCTCGGCAGCGACACCCAGGCAGCGCAGGACCAGCTCGCCGAGCGCATTGTCAAGGAGGGACTCTCTGTCCGCGCGACCGAGGAGGCCGTGACGCTCCTCAATCGAGGCGGCAAGCCGGAGGACAGGCCGAAGCGCGATCCGGCTCCGCAGCCGGAGTTCCTCTCCACCGCCGCCGAGCGCTTGGCGGACGCGTGGGACACCAAGGTTTCCGTCTCCATGGGCAAGCGCAAGGGCAAGATCGTGGTCGAGTTCGGCGACCGTGACGACCTTGAGCGCATCATGGGCCTCATCCAGCCCGGCGCTGATTAAATCACGCAGATGTAATCCATCGCGCAGCGTTCGGCTACACTTCAATTCATGCGCACCGACGAGATCAAGCAGCTCATTAAGCAGGGTGAATCCCTGAGCATTGCATTCGCTCGCCGCATCTCGTCGGCATATATCAATGAGCGCCGCGTGATTGAAATAATGGCTTGCTTGGCCAACGCCGAGGGCGGCACGCTGCTCATTGGCGTGGACAGTGATGGGAACGTCTCGGGCTGCTACCCGTTCCACGGGGACTACACGGACCCGGCGCAGCTCGCCGCGGCCATTTTCCGGCAGACGTCGCCGGGGCTGCCGGTGGACGTAACCGTCGCCGAGGTAGACGGCCGCGAGGTGGTGGCCATCCACGCCCACCCCCAGCCGAGCCCCGTTGCCACCAAGTGGGGCGTGTACCGCACCCGTCGCCTCAACGCGCAGGGCGCGCCGGAGTGCGCCGGCATGGAGCCCGCCTACCTCTTCACCCGCTACCGCGACGCGAACGGGATGGATTGGGCGCTCTCCCCCGCCGGTGGGGCCTCGATGGAGGACCTCGACCCGCGCGCGATCGCCGCCTACCGGGCGATGGTGAAGGACGAGCGGCTTCGCTCGCTTTCCGACGCCCCCTTGGTCCGCGCGCTCGGCTTCCTGGACGACTCAGCCGAGCCGGTGTCCCTCGGGGCGGTCGCGCTCTTCGGCACTGCGGAGGCCCTGCGCCGTCACCTCCCCCACCACCAGCTGACGGTGAGCGACCGCCGCGGCACCCCGCGGACGGTGCGCAGCAGCGCGCCGCTCGCCCCGATGCTCGCGGACCTAAGGCGCAACGAGGAGTCGCTGGGGGCCGCGTTTCCACTGGTAGTCAACGCGTTGGTGCACCGGGACTACTTCATGCCGGGGGCGGTCTACGTGGCGCTGGACGGGGACGGAGCCCGGGTGAGCAGCCCGGGCGGCGCGCCGCGCGGCGTGGACCTGGAGGCGGCTGCGGCCGGCACGCCCACCTACGCGCCGCGCTCGCTCTACCTGGCCACGGCCCTGGCGCGCACCGACGTGATGCCGGGCGCGGGCGAGGGGCTCGCAGCGGCCGGGGCGGGTCGCGTCTCCTTCGCCGGCACGCACGAGCAGGGCGTGGTGGCGAGCGTGGAGTGGGCGGGGTCGAAGGGGGCGAAGGCCGCGAAGGGGGCGTCGACAAGCGTTGCGCACCCGGCGGGCACGAACGAGGAGCGGGCACTTGCCGCGGTGCGCGCGATCGGCGAGGCGGGGGCCTCGAGCAGCGAGGTGGCCGAGCGCGCGGGCCTCAGCAGCCAGCAGGCCTACCGGGCGCTGCGCAAGCTTGTGAGCGCCGGGCTGGTCCGCCGCACCGGCGAGACGCGGATGACCAGGTACCTGCCCTAGGCGCGTTCCTGGGCCAGGAGGTCGGTGAACTTGTAGGTGCCGGTTGGCTGGTCGTCCATGTCCATGAGGTAGAGGCGCTTCACCGCCACCACGATGGCCTCCGCTATCGCGTCGCGCTGGTCTGGGTCGGTGATCACCGACACGTCCTCTGGGTTCGACACGTAGCCCGTGACCACCTCCACCGAGGGCATCCTGGTCAGGCGCAGCATCTCCCAGGTGCGGGCGTGGTTGCGGCAGTTGCGCAACGGCGTGCGGGCCGCGATCTCGCGCTGGATGTAGCCGGAGAGCGTCTCCCCGGTCAGCGACGAGGTGCCCAGCTCCGAGCCGAAGTAGAAGGTGGCCACGCCGTTGGCCTTGTCGTTGGGGTAGCGGTCCAGCTTCAGGGAGATCACCACGTCCGCGTCGAAGCTGTTGGCCAGGTCCGCCCGCGCCTTGGCCGAGGGGTTGTCACCCCGGGGACGCGAGAGGATCGTCTCCATTCCGGCCGCCACCATTCGCCCCTCCACGCGCTGCGCGAGGTCCCAGAGGATCTCCTCCTCGTAGATCTCGCCGTAGCGGCCGCGCACCGCGTCCCCGCGCTCCGCGCCGCCGAGCGCCGGGTCGATTACCACGCGCTTGCCGGTCAGGTTCGGGCCGGCCTGGCGCACGTGCTCGCGCTCGCGGATGGCGTGGGCGGAGCCGCCGGTGATGCGCCGGCCGAGCAGGCTCAGCGCGCGCAGCGTGTCCGGGCCGCACACCCCGTCGTCCTCCAGGCCCGTGTCCAGCTGGAAGTTGGCCAGGGCCTCGTGGGTGTGGGGGCCGAAGCGACCGTCCACCCGGCTGGAGTAGAAGCCCAGCTCGTGCAGCTGATTCTGCAGCTGGCCCACGTCGTCGCCCACCAGCCACTGGTTGGGCTGGTAGCTCAGCACGCGGGCGCCGAGGGTGTATGAAGCCTCCCGCAGCTCGCGCAGCGTCAGCTCGTCAATCTCCCCGGTGGGTACGATGCCGCGGGACTGCTGGAAGGCGCGGAGGGTGTCGGCCAACGTGTCGTCGAAAAGCATCTCGCTCTTCGAAAACCCCTGGGAGCGGTAGTCGACGCTGCCCTCGTAACCCTCGATCAGGCCGAGGCGGGCGAGGGCTATGCGGACCTCGGCCACCCGTGGGCTCGAGTCACCGGCGCGGAGTGTGTCTCGCACCATGCCCCCTTTCAGGAAGGTTATCGCGGAATCTATCCAGTATAGAAGGTTAGGCGTGGGCCTGGACGCGCTGGAGGATCTCGTTCTTCGGGCGCAGGCCCACGAACTCGTCCACCTTCTTGCCGTCCTTGAACAGCAGCACGGTGGGGATAGACATGACCTGGAACATGGCGCCGAGGGTGCGCTCGTTGTCCACGTTCACCTTGGCCACCTTCACCTGGCCCTCCAGCTCCTGGGCGATCTCATCCAGCAGCGGGGAGAGCTTCTTGCACGGCCCGCACCACTCGGCCCAGAAATCCACCAGCACCGGCGTGCTGGACTCGATCACCTCGGACTTGAAGGTGCCCTGGGTGACGTCGATTGGTGCGCTCATGGATGCTCCTTTGTGTGCGAATAGTCGGCCCCTACTTTAGCCCCCCTAGAGCGAAGCGATGTAGTGCTGGGCATCCAGCGCGGCGCGGCAGCCGGAGCCCGCGGCGGTGATGGCCTGCTGGTACGTCTTGTCCACCAGGTCGCCGCACGCGAACACACCCGGCACGCTGGTGCGGGTGCTGGGCTCATCCACCTGCACGTAACCGGCCTCGTCCACGGCCACCTGGCCCTCGAGGAAGCCGGAGCGCGGGTCGTGCCCGATGGCCACGAACATGGCGGTGGCGTCCAGCACGCTGCGCTCGCCCGTCTCCGTGTTGAGGATGTTCAGCCCGGCAACCTTGCCGCCGCCGTCTATCACGGACTCCACCACCGAGTCGGTGAGGAACTCGATCTTCTCGTTCTCGCGCGCCCGCTCAAACATGATCTTCGAGGCGCGGAAACGCTGGCTGCGGTTGATCAGCGTGACCTTAGAGGCGAACTTGGTCAAAAACGTGGCCTCCTCCATGGCGGAGTCGCCGCCGCCCACCACGGCGATGTGGTGGTCCTTGAAGAAGAAGCCGTCGCAGGTGGCGCAGGTGGACACGCCGTGGCCGGTCAGCTCGGCCTCGCCCGGCACCCCCAGGTGGCGCGGGGCGGCGCCGGTGGCCAGGATGACGGCCTTGGCGCGGTACTCGTCCCCGCCCACGTAGACCTTCTTCACGTCCCCGGAAAGGTCCACGCGGTCCACCAGTTCGGAGCGCAGGTCCGCGCCGAACTTCTCGGCCTGGGCGCGCATCTCCTCCATCAGGTCCGGGCCCATGATGCCGTTTTCGAAGCCGGGGAAGTTCTCCACCTCAGTGGTGTTCATCAGCTCGCCGCCGTACTCGAAGCCCTCGAAGACCAGGGGCGCGAGCTCGGCGCGCGCGGCGTAGATGGCGGCGGTGTAGCCGGAGGGGCCGGAGCCAACGATGATCACGTCGTGCACGCGGCCGTCGTCCTCCTGGGCGGCTGCGGTGGTGGGCTGGGCGGCTGCGGCGGACGGCTGGATGCCGCCGCCGAGGGTGATAAAGCCTGGGTTGGTCATGCGGCTAGTGTAGCGGCCTGCGCAACTACCCCTCCGCGATCGCCGCCGCGACGCTCTCGCGGGCTCGGTGCCTGCGGGATTTCACGGTTCCGGGCCGCACGCCCAGGCGCTCGGCGGCGCCCTCGACGCTCATGCCGTAGACGTCGATAAGCACGAGCGCCTTGCGCTGCGCCGCAGGCAGCGTGGCCACCGCCTGGCGAAGGGCGAGGAACTGCTCCACGGAAGCGGTCGGGTCGTGCGCCAACAGCCGATTGGAGTCCGGCGAGACCGCATCGTGGTCGTCGTAGCTGATCACCCCGCCGCCGCGCTCGAGGCGCCGCTGGTGGTCCAGCGCGGCGTTGATCACGGTGCGGTGCAGCCAGGTGCTCAGCTTCGCCTCGCCGCGGTAGGTGTGCATGCTTTTCGACGCCCGCAGCAGCGCCTCCTGCACAATGTCCTGGGCGTCCTGCTCGTTGCGCGCGTAGTTGCGCGCCACGTAGTACATCCGCTGGCGGTGGCGGCGCACGATCACAGTGAACGCGCGCGTGTCCCCCGCCACGTAATCCGCGGCCAGCTGCCGGTCGGTGCGGTGCGGCATTGCTCCCCCTTGTCTCCCCCGGGCGTTACTCGCCCTTACTTTGCCGCGCCGCGCGCCCCCCTGCCCCCTTTCGGGCGCGCACTTCAGTGCTCACCCGCGTTGCGTGTACCCGATTACTGAGACCTCCCGCAGCTCGGCCGCCTCATCTGCCGGGAACGCCAGGAGCACCGCCGTGATCTCCTGCGCCGCGTCCGCGCCGGTCGGGGCCGCATCGATGTTGTTCTGGCCCGCGTGGAGGGTGCCCTCCGCGAGGACGGGCAGCGAGCCCCCCGCGAGGGCGGCGACTGGGTCGTCCGCCACGCCCGCGGGCAGGCCGAGGACTTGGTAGGGCGTGGCGGAGGAGGCGTCGACAAGCACATGCTCTAGGGCGAAAGACTCCCCCGAGCGGGGCCGCAGGAGCAGGGTGCTGCCGGGCGGGGCGGTGAAGGTGGTGGCGGTGTCCCCGTCCGCGACGTGCGCGACGGGCCCGGTCGGCGGGGTGTCGGGGGCATCGGGGGCAACGAGCAGCTGCGCCTGCAGTGGGCCGATGACCACGGGCAACGCGCGCGACGTTGGGGTCTGCGAGCCGGCGGTCTGCGTGACGCCCTGCACGGACTCCTGGTTCACGGGGCCGCTGGTGTCGTCGCCGGAGATGAAGCCCACCAGGTAGGTGGTCAGCGCGGCGATGGCCACCACCGACGCCACCGCGAGCGCCGTGAGCGCCACCACTGTGATCGGGCGGTAGCGGCGGGCCCCGAAGCCGCCCCGCACCTCGGCGGGCTCGCGCGGCTCCTCCGCGGGCTCGAGGTGGTCGAGGCGGATGATGGTCGAACCGCCCGCGGGGCGTGCCGGCGCGGCGGCGGTGACGGTGCCGGGCAAGTTGGCCTCGCGGCGCAGCGCTGCCTGGATGTCGCGGAAATCGTGCGGTTCGATGGCGCCCGCGTCAACCAGCGCGCGGGTGTTTTGCACCAGCTCGTCGAGCGCGCGGGAGTTCACGTTGGCCGTGAGCACTCCCAGCGCGGAGGCAAAGGCGGAGGCGTCGCGGGCGGCGGTGGACTCCGGCAGCACCGCGGGGAACGCCACGCGCACCTTGCCGTCGGTGTCCACGCGCAAGCGCTGGCGGTTGTCTAGGCCCACCGGGACGTCGCTCGAGTGCGCCGCGGCGAGCGCCCCGGCGAGCGGGGCGAGCGCGTTGGCCACCGCCTCGGTGTGCAGCGTCTGGCCGCTCTCCGCGACCGCCTTCAAGGCGGTGCCCTCCACCCAGTCCGCCACGATCAGCGCGCCCGAGCGGTAGGACAGCACCTCGATATTGTCGGCGATCGCGGGATGGTTGAGTTTGGCCAGCTTGCGGGTCCTGCGCGCCACGCCGGCGGCCTCGATGGCGGCCTCGCGCGGGCTGGCCGGCATGAGCGGGGAGGCGCCGGTGGTGTCCACGAAGGTGAGGGCCACGGGCCTGCCGGTGGCCACCTCGCGCGCCTGCCAGAAGCGGGCGCCGGTGGTGGCGCCGTGATCGCGGATGAGGCGGAAGCGCCCGTCCGAGACGAGCGCGCCAGGCACGAGCCGCGGCCCGCGCACCACGCCGGCGGACAGGGGCGGCGGCACCGGGGAGGCGTTGAAGGTGTCGGAGGCGAGGAACTGGTTGGACACGTCGCGGGGGTCAACCACGCCCGTGTCCAGCGCCAGCTCCTCGTCCGGGCTGATCAGGCGGTTCAGGCCCGGGATGCGGGCCAGCGCGCCGGCAAGGTTCTGCACCTCCGGCAGCTTCGAGCGCGACAGCACTAGGCCGGTCACGGCCACGAAGACGGTACCTAGCAGCGCCACCTCGATGAGCAGACCCAGAGACGGGGCGCCGATCAGCTCCGCCAGGGCGCGGGCGAGGTCCACCCCGGCGGCGTCGCGAAGCAACCAGCGCAGGCCGAGGGTGAGCGCGATGCCCACCAGTCCGGCGCCGATCGCCCAGGCGGAGGTGCGCAGCACCGAGCGGACCTCGAGTGTGCCCAGCTTGTGGCGCAGCAGCTGCCCGCCGATGAGCGCGCCGGCAACGAAGCCGAAGCCGTTGGCAGCGCCCAGGAGCACCACTACGTGCTCGGGGCTGTCCGCCACCATTGGGGCGAGGTAAGACAGCACGACCTTGGTGCCGGTGATGCCGGCGATGATGAAGGTGGGCGTCCACGCTTCCTCGCGCGCGTAGAAGACGCGCAGGTGCAGCATCACCAGCGCGTACGGGATCAGGGTGAATGCGGAGAACGCGATGGTTAAGCCCAGGGTGTCGGCAGCCTCCGGGTCGAAGGATCCGTAGGCGAACAGGGCGCGGCCGATGTCCGGGCCCAGCGCCGACATGAAGATGATGATGGGTATCAGGGCGATGAAGGTGAGCTTCGTGCCCATGGTCAGGTCATCCACCACCGCCTTGTCGTCGCCGTCCGCGGCGTTGCGGGACAATCGCGGCATGATAGCGGTGAGCAGGGTGACGCCGATGATGCCGTACGGCATCTGCAGCAGCATCCAGTGCTGCTGGTAGATGATGGGCGCGGCGGCATCGGCGTTGGCGGCGATGCGGGTGGTGACCACGTAACCGAGCTGGCTGATGGCCACGTACGTGATAATCGCCAGGGCCATCCCGCCGAACTGCTTCAGGCGCTCGTCGATGCCCCACAGCGGCCGCAGGTCGATGCCCAGCTTCTTCAGTGCCGGCAGCATGATCAGGCACTGCACCACCACGCCAAGCGTGGTGCCGACGCCGAGCAGGAGCACGTGCGGATTGCTTATCGACGCCGGCGCCGCGGGGTTCAGGCTCCCCGGCAGCGCCATGTACGCGACCAGCACGGCGATGGAGACCAGGTTGTTGGCCACCGGCGCCCACGCGCCCGGCCGGAAGTGCTCCTTGGTGTTGAGCACCGCCATGAAGAGGGAAAATGTGCCGTAGAAGAAGATCTGGGGCAGCAGCAGGTACGCGAACGAGGTGGTTTGGACGAGGTTGACCTTGGAGTCCTCGTCCACCATCAGCTCCGCGAGCAGCGGGGCACCGACGACGGCGAGCAGCGTCACGGCCGTCATCAGGGTCAGCGTGAGGGTGAACAGCCGCCGGATGAAGGCGGCGCCGTGGTCCGCGTCCTCCTTCTCCGCGCGCACCAGCACCGGCACCACCAGGGCCGTGAGCACAGAGCCGAGCACGATCTCCGTGATCAGGTTGGGCAGCGTGTTGGCCGTGTTGAAGGCCGAGGCGACCGCCGGGCCCAGCGCCGCGCCGATGAGCACGGTGCGGATGAAGCCGGTGATGCGCGAGATCAGCGTGGCCACCGCCATCGAGCCGGTGGCGCGCACCACCTCCTCGTTCGACGTGCCCTCCTCGCCAGGGCGGCCCGCCCCCGCACCGCCGCCCGCGGCGTCCACGGCGGTGGCGGCCGCGGCCTGCGCGGCGGCCTCGCCCTGGGCGCTCATTGCCCCGGTGGCGGTGGTTTCCGCCGGGACCGGCGGCGCGATAGTCTCACCCTTGGGGCTGGTGGTGAGCAGCGAGCGGTCGGGCTTGCCCCCCTCGGCGCGGGCCGCATCGGGCTTGGGGGTGCGCGGCACCGGCACGGGCGCGGGCGGCGCCGGCTCGACAATGCGGCGGCGCAGGCCAGCGCGCTGCTTGTCCGGCTGTGTCACGTCGTTTACTCCATTCGAAGGTGTTGCGGTGGCGGTGCTGCCTCAGGTGGCCCGTTGGTCAGGCTCCCTCGGCCTGCGGGGGCTTTGCCGCGGCTTCGGCGGCGGCTGTTCGGTCCCCGGCGGCGGCGCGCCCCGCGGCGGCCCCGCGTCCCGGCCGGCGCCGGTTCCCGCGCGCTTGCGGCGCATGCCGACGGAGTACAGCAGCATGAGGGCGAGGCCCACCGCGCCGAGAGCGACGAGAATCCAGCCGCGCACCGCCTGGCTCGGGGTGCGCACGGAGATCTCCACCGGGCGGGAGATGGCGTCGCCCCGCGGGCCGGCGAGGTAGAGCGAGAGGTTCGTGCTGCTGGAGTTGCCCGGCAGGTCCGCGGTCATCTGGACGGTGACCGATCCGCGGGCGGGGATGCGCAACTGCTCGGGCGTGTGGAGCGTGGCGCCGTCTTCGCTGGTGTAGCCGATGGCGGTGTCCACGGGCAGCGGCATGCCGTTGCGGGCGACGATAAGCAGCGGGCTGGACGGCGAGGTGCGGGTGTAGACGTTGCCGGGCGGGATGAGGGTGACCGCGGAGCGCAGCTCGCTCAAGGTCGCCCGCGACCCGCTGAGGCGTTCCGCGGTGGTCTCCGCGGCCGCGGTGTAGCCGTCCAGGCTGCGGCGGGCCGGGGGTGAGAAGGCGTAGAGGATGTCCCGCCGCAGCGGCAGCGTGAAGCCGTAGCGGGTCAGGGCGATCGAGGGGTCCGGTGCGAGCAGTGTGGAGAGGTCGTTGATAAAGCGCGCCTGCTGGGTAGCGGAGAGCAGCTCCGCATCGGTGTAGGCGGCGGGGTCCGCGTACTCCGTGCCCACCCGCGTTGCCTGCGGGATCTCGGCGCCGGCAGGAGGGGTGATGTAGGTGGCGAGGGTGACCGGGCGGGCCTCGCCGGTGGCGATGGTGGAAGCCAGGGCGCCAAGGAGCGTGGCCGCGGACTCCGCGTCCCAGGACGCCGGGGGGTTGAGCAGCACCGGCTCGCCCGGCGGCCGGTTTGGGTAGGTCCAACCGGAGCGCACCGCCAGCTCCACCGCCGCGTCCGCGTTCGCGCGCCGGGCCGCCGGGGAGTCGAGGCGGTAGTTGTAGCGCAGGTGCTCGTCGGCGTAGCCGGCGGTCTCCGGGTGCTCCCCCACCTGTGCCAGCGTCGCCGCCAGGGAGTCCTGGTAGCGCACGGCCATGATGCCGGGCTCGAGCCAGGCGAAACGCTGCGCCGGCGTCTTGAACTTCAGCTCCCCGGTTTGCGGGTCGGTCTCGGGGGCCGGGTCCGGGGCACGGTCCACCGTGCCCGCTGGCAGGAGGACCCGCACGGGCTGGGCGGGCTGCGGTGCCGCGGCCCACCCGGGGGCCGCGGGGTCCTGGCGGTCGAGTGCGCTGCGGCCGTCGCCCGCCTGCGCGGTGTCTCCGCCGCCCTGCGGCCCGGTCTTGCCCGCCTCCGCCACGGCCCGGTCCCAGGAGCCGCTCATGCCCTCGGCGGGGATGGTGGAGCGCGAGTGGTCTGCCCAGCCGAGCGCCGGGACCGTTTCCGCTGCCGCGTATCCGCCGGCGGGCACAACCACGTTCTGGGTGCCAGTGCGGCCCAGAACGCGTCCGAGTACAAAGGGCCCGCGCTCGACGGCCTCGCGCATCAGCCACGGATCACCGGTGCTCGCGACGGCGTTGATGTCGGTGTTCGCCCACGGCAGTGCCACGGTGCACCCGCGCGCGGAGAGCGCGCGCACCTTCTCCAGCCACGCTGCCGCGTCCCCGGCGCCGCGGCCTTGGTCCGCCCCGGCGCCCGTGCCGGCGCTGCCCCAGCTGTCGCGCAGGCGCTTCGGTTCGTCCACCACCGGGGCGCGGGTGTCGGCAACGGTGTAGCCGTGGGCCATACGGTCCACGGTGTCGATCAGCGCCGGGTCGAGCGCCGCGCAGGTGGCCTCCCCCACCGCTGGGTCTTCGGTGGCGCGCAGGTAGGCGCTCACCAGGGAGTCGAGGCGCCCGCCGGGGGCAAGCTGGTCCGCCAGCTGCTCCGACGCGAGCACGAGCGGCGGGCTCTCGGGTGCTTCGCCCGTTTCGCCAGGGAGGATATCCACCGGCGCCGAGATCGGGTACAGCGCGGTCACGCCCGTCGGCTGCGCGCCCTCGGGAACGGGCCCCGGCACGGCCACGTGGAAGCGCTCGCTGTCCAGGGTGGTGCCGGAGCCGTCGGTGAGCTCGAAGAGCAGGGGGTACGTCCCGCCCTCTGGCAGGGGCAGTTCGCCCGGGTCCACCTCGAGGTCGAGCTCGGCGGATTCGCCGGGGTCCAAGTCCGATTCGAGCTCGCGCGCGCGCCCCACTATGGCGTACTCGCTGGCCTGGGCGACGGCTGCCACGCGCTGGTCCGCAGTTGAGCCGGTGGCGGGGCCGCGCCGCGGGGTCACTGCCAGGCCCGTGAGGGCCGCATCCGAGCGGTTGGTCACGTGAAGTTTCACGTGAAACATACCGTTTTGTTGGCGCTGGGGGGCGTCGACAAGCGAAAGCTCCCCCACCTCGCCTTCCCCCGGCCTGATGTTGGGGTTAACCCACTGCTGCGCGACGTCGGAGTGGGACGGGTCGAGCGGGACCGGCAGCGCGGCCGCGGTGACGGCGAGGACGCACGCGGAGGCGGCCGCCGCACCCGCCGCGAGCCGGGCCGGCTGCCTCATCGCGGGGTCGCCCTTCCGGCCTCGGCTTCCTTTCTGGCCAGATCGGGCATGCGGTCCACGGCGATGCGCGCCAGTTTGCGCTCGTCGGCGTACGCGAGGCGCTCGATGAGCTCGCTCAGCGGCACCCAGGACACCTCGGTCACTTCCGGGTCTTCGTCGTTGAGCTCGCCGTCCACGAAGCGCAGCAGGTTGTGGTGCACCGTCTTGTGGATGCGCACGCCCTCGGAGACGAACCAGTAATCGATGGTGCCGAGGGTGTCGAAGGCCTCTCCGGAGATGCCGGTCTCCTCCCACACCTCGCGCTCGGCCGTGCGCCACTGGTGCTCGCCGTCCTCCACGTGGCCCTTCGGCATGGACCACAGCAGCCGTCCGCGGCGGTCCAGGCGCCCGATCAGCGCCGCGTAGATCTGGGAGAGGTCCACGTCCCCGTTCGGGCCGACCGCCTCCGCCATCCCGGAGACCACCAGGCCGCCGGCAGAGGTCTCGTCGCGGGTGTCGATGCTGGAGTCATACCTGTCCTGGTACTGGTGCTGGCGGCGCTGTTGCTGTTGGCGCGAGCCGCCGCGGCTGGACGGGCCCCGTCCGCGTGACCGCCGCCTGCGCTGGCCGCCGCCAGAGGCCCCCGAGCCGCCCTGGCGCTGGCCGCCGGTGCCGCGCTGCTCGGAACGCTCGGTGCGCTCGGTGCGCTCGGCACGTTGTTCCCTGCTTTGCTCGGTGCGCTGCTCCCCGCCGCGCTGCGGGTTGCGCCCCTTGCCCCCGCGCCCGCGGCGGCGCCGGCGCTTCGGGTGTGACCCGCCAGCTTTCGCGCCGCCGCCGGCATTGCCGGAGCCGCCGTTTCCGGAACCGCCGTTTCTGGAGCCGCCGCCGGAACCCCCGCCGTCCGCGCGCCGCTGCTCGCCCTGGGAGCGCTCCCGGGGGTCGGCGGGACCCGGGACGGGCCGAGTGTTCTCGTTCATTCGCTTCATCGTATCCGGCCCGGCCGTGGCCGTGGTACTTGCCGGGCCGGTGGCGCAGGTATCGTGTTCCAAGTGACAACGCCAGATGCCTACCCGGAAGTATTCGATCTGCCAGACCCCGCCGATCCGAACGCGGCGGCGGTGGTGATGGCGCGGGTGCAAGGGAGCGTCGACAAGCAAAGGCCCTTCCTCGAGCCCCTCGCGCGCGCCTTCGCCGAGCGGGGCGAGTCCCTGTTCCTGGTCGGAGGGCCGGTGCGCGACGCGATGCTGGGCAAGCCGGGCCATGACCTGGACTTCACCACCTCCGCACGGCCGGGCACCATCCGCGAGATCCTCGACGCGTGGGGCGAGAAGACGTGGGACACCGGCATCGAGTTCGGCACGGTGAGCGGCATCCGCCACGGGCAGCAGGTGGAGATCACCACCTTTCGCGCAGACCTTTACGACGGTGTGACGCGCAACCCCGAGGTGACCTTCGGCGACAGCATCGAGGCCGACCTGGTGCGCAGGGATTTCGCGTGCAATGCGATGGCGGTGGAGCTTTCGCTTGTCGACGGCACCCTCCAGCCGCAGTTCCACGACCCAGTGTCAGGGCTGGAGGACGTGCTGGCGCGCAGGCTGGACACGCCGCAGGCGCCCGAGGTGTCCTTCCGGGACGACCCGCTGCGCATGTTGCGCGCGGCCCGCTTCGTCTCCCAGCTGGGCTTCACCGTCGCCCCGCGCGTGTACGACGCGATGCGCGACATGGCCGAAGAGATCAACCGCATCACGGTAGAGCGCGTGCAGGCGGAGCTAGACAAGTTGATGGCCGGGGCGCGGCCCTGGGAGGGCATCGACCTGCTGGTGCAGACCGGCCTGGCCGACCACATCCTGCCCGAGATCCCGGCGCTGCAGCTGGAGCAGGACGAGCACATGCAGCACAAGGACGTCTACCGGCACTCCCTGACCGTGCTGCGCCAGGCCACGGAGCTGGAGGACCCGGACGAGGGCCCCGACCTGAAGCTGCGGTGGGCGGCGCTCATGCACGACATCGGCAAACCCGCCACCCGCGCGCAGAAGGAGGGCGGCGGCGTGAGCTTCCACCACCACGAGGTGGTGGGCGCGAAGATGACGCGCAAGCGCCTACGCGCGCTGAAGTACCCGAAGCACATGACGGAGGACATCGGTCAGCTGGTGTACCTGCACATGCGCTTCCACGGCTTCGACGAGGGCCAGTGGACCGACTCAGCCGTGCGCCGCTACGTCACGGACGCGGGTGACCTGCTGCCCCGCCTGCACAAGCTGGTGCGCGCCGACTGCACCACCCGGAACCCGAAGAAGGCGCGCCGGCTGCAGCGCACCTACGACGGCCTGGAGGAGCGCATCGCGGAGCTTGCGGAGAAGGAGGACTTGGCGCGCGTGCGCCCGGACCTGGACGGCAACGAGATCATGGAGATCCTCGGCCTCTCCCCCGGCCCCGACGTGGGCAGGGCCTGGAAGTACATGAAGGAGCTGCGCCTAGAGCGCGGCGAGCTGGACCACGACGAGGCCGTGGCCGAACTGAAGCGCTGGTGGGAGGAGACCAATGCCTGAGTTCTTTTACGCGGACCGCCTCTTCAACGCGCTGGAGCGCGAGGAGCCAGCCCCCGGCATGCTGCTGGTGGCCGCGCCCGGCATGCCCGCCCCGGAGTTCGCCCGCACCGTGGTGCTGATCATCGAGCGCGACGTGGACGGCACCTTGGGCGTGGTGCTCAACCGCCGCAGTGACGTGGCGGTGCAGAACGTGATGCCGGATTGGGTGGAGCTGGTCGCCTCGCCCCAGGCCCTGTACATCGGCGGGCCGGTCATGCCGCAGGCTGCCGTTGCGGTGGGCGTGAGCGCGAGCGGCGTGGACATCGCGGGCCACCCGCACTTCACCCGCTTGGCCAACCGGCTGGTGCACGTGGATTTGGGTGCGGACCCGGAGCTGCTCGCCGGCGATTTGGAGGGCATGCGCGTGTTCGCTGGGTACGCAGGCTGGGACACGGGCCAACTGGAGGAGGAGATCGAGCGGGGCGATTGGTTCGTGGCCCCCGCGCTGCCCTCCGACGTGGTCGCGCCCGGCGCCGCCGACCTGTGGGGCGACGTGATGCGCCGCCAGGCCATGCCGCTGCCCCTCTTCGCCACCTTCCCGGCGGACCTCGAGGACAACTAATGGCCGTTTCACGTGAAACATCGGCCGAGATCCGCAAGGGTCTTGGCGATATTTGGCTCGTCGGCCTAGGCCTCATCCCGCTCGGCCTCGCTTTCGGCCTGCTCATGACGCAGAGCGGCTTCGCCTGGTGGTGGACGCCGATCTTCTCCACCGTGATCTACGCGGGCTCCATGGAGTTCGTCGCGCTCAACATGGTGCTCGGCGGGGTGGGCCCGCTCTCCGCGGCGGTGACCGGCCTGATGGTGAACTTCCGCCACATCTTTTACGGGCTCACCTACCCTCTGCACCTCATCCGCTCCACGCCCGGCAAGGTCTACGGCACCTACGCGCTGACCGACGAGACCTACGCGGTGGTCTCCGCGCTGCCCCGCTCCACGCGGCTCACCGGCACCCGGCTGATGACCATCCAGGTGGTGGTGCAGCTCTTCTGGGTTGTGCCCGGCATCGTCGGAGCGCTGGTGGGCGGCATCATCCCGCCGGACATCGAGGGCCTGGACTTCGCCGTGACCGCGCTGTTCATCGTCCTCGCGTACGAGGCGTTCCAGTCCTCCCGCGACCTCAGCACGGTCATCACCGCCGCCCTGCTGGGCATCGCCTCCGCACTCCTCTTCCCCGGGCAGCTTCTGGTGGTCGCGCTCACCGCGTACTTCGTCCTTCTCCTGGCCCGGTTTTGGTCCCCGCGCCTGGACAACGCGATGGGGTTGGACATTTGATGGGCCTGCCCGCCGGCGTGACCCCTGCGATGGTGTGGGCGGTGCTGCTGCCCGTCGCCGTGGTGACCATCGCCCTGCGCGCCCTCCCCTTCGCGTTCAAGCGCCTCCTGCGGGGCAGCCCGCTGCTGGACTTCCTGGGCCTGGCTATGCCCGTCGGGGTGATGACGGTGCTCGTGGTCTACGCCGTCAGCGGCGCAGCGGAGGCGCGCGGCGGGGTGCTCGCCGCGCTCATCGCGGCCGCCGCGACGTTGGGGCTTCACGCTTGGCGACGCTCCATGGCCCTGTCCATCCTCGCCGGGACCGCCTGCTACATGGTCCTGGTCAACTGGGTGTTCTGAGCAAGCAGCCCCTACCCCGGGAATTTCGCGCGCGCTTCCTCCCACAGGCCCTCGAACTCGGCCTCGGTGAGGCGGGTGGCGGTGATGCCGTCGAGCTGGTCGTAGGTGCTGGGGTGCGGGACGGTACCGAGGGGCTGGTTGGCCTGGCCTATGACGCGGCCGTCGGTGTAGATGCCGGTGATGGTCTCGGCCGGGTCGAGCTCAATCATGCGGACCATCGTGCACTCGCGGCTGGAGAGCTCCTCCAGTTCTGCGATGTTGATCAGCTCCGCGCCGAGCTCGGGTACCAGGTAGTGGATGCGGACGTAATGTTTCACGTGAAACGCCTTCTATTCGGGGGTCTCGGCGGCGGGATGCGTCGCGGCGAGTTTGGACACGTGCGCCGAGCAGATCAGCAGCTGGACGAGATGGTAGATCATCAGCGGGATGATGAGGACGCCAAGGGTGGCACCGCCGAAGATCACGGAGGCCATGGGCAGGCCGGTAGCGAGGGATTTCTGGGTGCCGCACATCTGGATGGCCACGATGTCCGCCTCGGAGAAGCCGAGGCGCGCGGGCAGGGCCCGGGTGAGCCAGAGCATGGCAACCACCAGCGCCGCTGAGAACGCGACCAGGAACGCGATGGACCACGGCGAGATGGAGCTCCACACCCCGGCCACGATGCCCTTGGAAAAAGCCGAGTAGACCACCATCCAGATCGAGCCGCGATCTACGATCTTGGTGGCCTTAGATTTCGCGGCCTCGGCCACGCGCGGCAGGAAGTTATGGGCGAGCTGGCCGAGGACAAACGGCAGGAGCAGCTGCAGCGCGATGTCCGCGAACACCGAGCCGTCCACGTGCACGCCGTCACCCGCGCCCATGAGCAGCATCACTAGCAGCGGCGTCGCGATCACGCCGACGAGCGAGGACATGCTGGCCGCCACCACCGCGCCCGGGACGTTGCCGCGCGCGATGCCGGTGAGCGCCACCGAGGACTGCACCGTGGACGGCACCAGCGTGAGGAAGAGGATGCCCTGGTACAGCTCCGGGGAAATCAGCGCCGCGCTGGGGCGCATGGCCAGGCCGATGAGTGGGTAGGCCACGAAGGTGAACAGGAAGATGGTCAGTTGCAGCTTCCAGTTGGTCAGGCCGCGCAGCGCCTCCTGCGTGGACAGGCGCGCGCCGTAGAGGAAGAAGAGCAGCGCGATGGCCAGCTTGGTGGCCACGCCGAACACGTCCGCAAACGTGCCGCGGGCGGGCAGCGCGAACGCGATGATCACGGCCGCGACGATGCCGACAAGCAGCGGATCGGGCTTTTTCAAAAATCCGGGCATAGCCCAAGTGTACGAAGCGGGCCTATGGTGGGACGCATGAAACTGAACGAGCCGATCACGCTGCGATCCGCAGAAATCCGCAACCGCATCTGGCTGCCGCCGATGTGCCAGTACAAATGCGAGAACGAGGACGGTCTTCCCGGCGACTGGCACATGGTGCACTACGGGGCGCGCGCCGCCGGCGGCTTCGGTCTCATCATCGCAGAGGCCACGGGTGTTACGCCCGAGGGCCGCATCTCGCCCTACTGCGCCGGCCTGTGGAACGAGGAGCAGCAGCAGGCCTGGGCCCGCATCGTGCACTTCGTGCACACCCGCGGCGCCACCATGGGCATCCAGCTCAACCACGCCGGACGCAAGGCGTCCTCGTACCCGATGTTGCCTTCGTTCGCCGGCCGCAGGAGCGTTCCGCTTAGCGACGGCGGGTGGGAAACCGTCGCCCCCTCCCCCATCGCCGCCCACGGCCACGAACAGCCCCGCGAGCTGAGCACCGAGGAGGTGCGCGCGGTGCCCGGCGCCTTCGCGGATGCCGCGCGCCGCGCGGTCGCGGCCGGCTTCGACCTGGTGGAGATCCACGCCGCCCACGGCTACCTGCTTCACCAGTTCCTCTCCCCGCTCTCTAACGAGCGCACGGATGAGTACGGCGGGTCCCGCGAGAATCGGGCCGCGCTCCTGCTCGAGGTGGTGGAGGCAGTCCGCAGCGTGATCCCGGAGACCATGCCCCTGTCCGTCCGCGTCTCGGCCACCGAGTGGCTGGATCCGGAGGGCTGGAAGCTCGAGGACACCGAGTGGCTCGCCGGCGAGCTGAAGGCGCGCGGCGTGGACCTGATCGACGTCTCCAGCGGCGGCAACGCCAAGGCAAAGGTGCCGGTTGGGCCCGGGTACCAGGTGGAGCTGGGTGCCGCGGTGCGCGAGGCCAGCGGGCTGCCTACCGCGGTTGTCGGCCTGATTACCGAGCCGGAGCAGGCCGAGGAGATCGTTGAGGCTGGGCAGGCCGACGCGGTGATGATCGGCCGCGCTGCCCTGCGCAACGCCGAGTGGGCGCTTGACGCCCTCGCGGAGCTCGGGGCGAGCGGCGACGAGCTGCCCTACCCGGATTCCTACTTCCGCGGCTGGGCTTAACCGCCTCGAAACCTCCCCGAGCCCCCGCGGCCCCCGCTAGCCTTGGGCGGTGGCGGCGAGGGTGGCGCCGTTGTCCTCCAGGGTGGCGGCGGCCATCGGCTTGTCGGAGGGCCCGGAGACCACGGAGCCGTCCGCGATGCTGAACACCGAGCCGTGCTTCGTGCAGCGCACGGTGTCCCCATTAACCACCGTGATCTTGTTGCCCTGGTGGGGGCAGACCGCCGAGTAGGCCACAAAGGTGCCCTCGGTCGGCTGGGCGATAATGAAGCGGTCCAGGATCACCGCGCTGCCCACGGGGACCTCGGTCTTGGCCACCTCGTCGGACGGCGCTTGGCCGCAGGCGGCTAGGAAGGCGCCGGCGAAGGTGGTGGCGGTGCCGAGGATGAAGGTGCGTCGAGAACAGGTCATGGCTTGATCGTAGCCGCCTTCATTTCCTGCACGTACGCACGCAGCTCCGCCTTCAGCGCAGCCATGTCGGTGACGCGGCCCGCGCGGGGGTGCTCGTGCTCCACGTGCTTGGCAATGATGTTGGTGATGGCGGAGCCCGTGATCGCGCCGGATGCGCCTGCAGCGATGGCGTCCGCGACGTGCTCGGGGCGGGAGATGCCGAAGCCGAGGAGCACCGGCGCACCGCCGAAGGAGCGCACGTTGTCCACCACCTCGCGCAGCCCGTCCACCGTGGCCTCGTTCTCGGCGCCGGTGACGCCGTCGCGGGAGATGGCGTAGATGTAGCCGCGCGAGCTGGCGGCCACGCCCTCCAGGGTCTCGGCGGAGGCCTTGGCTGGGGCGATGTAGATCGGGTCGATGCCCGCTGCGGCGGCCGCGTCGCTGAAGGGCTGGGACTCGCGCACGGGGACGTCGGGAAGCAAAATGCTATCGGCACCCGCGGCGTGGAACTCCGGGTAGAAGCGGTCAAGGCCGCGCACGTAGGCCACGTTGGCGTAGATGAGCATGCCGATGGGGAGATCGGGGAAGCGCTCGCGCAGGGTGCGGATCTGCGCCAGCGCCCCCTCCACGGTGGCGCCGCCGTCAAGCGCGCGGACGTGCGCGCCCTGGATAGCGGGGCCGTCAGCCACCGGGTCGGAGAACGGCACGCCGAGCTCCACCGCGTCCGCCCCGGCTTCGACCACGGTGCTGATGATCTCGACGGCGTCCTCGGGCGTGGGGTCCGAGAGCATGATGAATGGAACGAACGCTCCATCGCCCTTAGCGTCGAGGCGCTCGAACATGGATTGGTAGCGGCTCATTTACTTCTCCTCGGCGTGTTCGGTGGCGGTGCCGGCGTGTTCGGTGGCGGTGTCGATCACCCAGTCGGCGTGCTCGTCCAGGGTTGCGCGCACGTGCGCGACATCCTTGTCGCCGCGGCCGGACAGGGAGACGAGGATGTGCAGCGGCTCCGCGTCCCGCGGGTGCTCGGCGGCGCGGCGCAGCGCGTAGGCCAGGGCGTGCGAGGACTCGAGGGCGGGGATGATGCCCTCGTGGCGCGACAAGAGCTGGAAGGCGCGCAGCGCGTCCTCGTCCGTCACGGGGACGTACTGGGCACGCCCGGACTTGGCCAGGTGCGCGTGCTCCGGGCCCACCGCCGGGTAATCAAGGCCGGCGGAGATGGAGTAAGACTCCTCCACCTGGCCGTCCGCGTCGCGCATGAGGTAGGAGCGGGTGCCGTGGAGGATGCCCACGGTGCCCGCGGCGATGGCGGCGCCGTGCTTGCCCACGCCGAAGCCTTCCCCGCCCGGCTCGGCGCCCACCAGCTCCACGCTCTCGTCGTCGATGAAGTCAGCGAACATGCCGATGGCGTTGGAGCCGCCGCCCACGCACGCCACCACCACGTCGGGTAGGGCGCCGATGCGTTCGAGCATCTGGGCGCGCGCCTCGGTGGAGATCACCCGGTGGAACTCTTTGACAATCTTGGGAAAGGGGTGCGGGCCGGCGGCGGTGCCGAGCAGGTAGTGGGACTCGTGGAACGTGGCCGTCCAGTCCCGCAGCGCCTCGTTCACCGCGTCCTTCAGGGTGCCCGCGCCGGACTCCACGCCCACCACCTCAGCGCCCATCAGGCGCATGCGGTACACGTTGGGCTCCTGGCGGGCCATGTCCACCTTGCCCATGTAGATCACGCATTCCAGGCCCAGCAGTGCGCAGGCGAGCGCGGTGGCGGTGCCGTGCTGGCCAGCGCCGGTCTCGGCGATGATGCGGGTCTTGCCCATCCGCTTAGCCAGAAGCGCCTGGCCAATCACCTGGTTGGTCTTGTGGGCGCCGCCGTGCACCAGGTCCTCGCGCTTGAGAAAGATGCGCGCGTTGGCGCCGTCCAGAGGCAGGTTCCGGCACTCGGTAAGGGGCGTCGGTCTGCCGAGGTAGTCGCGCAGGAGGCCGCGGTACTCCTCCATGAACTCGGGGTCCTCGAGCGCGTCCACAAATGCGCGCTCCAGCTGGTCCAGCGCCGGTAGCAGCGATTCGGCCACGAATTGCCCGCCGAACTCCCCGTAGTACGCGGGCAGCAAGGTCGACCCGCCCGCTTTGTTGTCACTCACTGTGGTCTCCTTCATGGTGGTAGTTGCCGATGATGGTGAACGCGCGCCGGATGGCCGCCGCGTCTTTGCGCCCCGGTGCGTACTCCACGCCCGAGTTCAGGTCCACGCCCGCGCAGCCGGTGGCGAGCGCGTCTCGCATGTTGCCGGGTCCGATGCCTCCCGCAAGGAGAGCTTTGTGCTTGACGACGCCCGGGATCCCCGCCCAGTCAAAGCCCTCCCCCGAGCCACCTTGGTGGGCGTCCAGCACGAGCATGTCAACCGCGTCCGCGATCGCGGACGCGACCTCCGGGCCCGCCGCGGTGGTCATGGAGATGGCGCGCCAGACTTGGATGTTCTCCCCCACCTCCGCACGAACCCGCTGGATGAGTCCGAGTTCCGCCTCCACGGAACCCTGGTACGGCGCGTGTACCTGCACGGCCGTGACGCCCTCGAGCACGAGTTCCGCGTAGCCCGCGGCGCGCCGCGACACCGCCACGTAGTCCAGGCCCGGCTCGTGGGCGATGATGTCGCGCGCCGTTTCACGTGAAACATTGCGCGGGCTGGCCTCCTCGAAGATGAGGCCGCCGTAGCGCGCGCCCGCGGCCTTGGCGGCCTGCGCGGCGGACCACTCGGTGAGGCCGCACACCTTGTTCGGCCCGTAGACCAGGTCGCGCGCGGCGCGGTCGATGTCCGGCTGGCTGGTCAGTTGCGAGCCCACCAGGAACGCGTCGGCGTGGCCGGCGAGGCGGCGCACCGTCTGTACGTCGCGGATACCGGACTCGGCCACCACCACCGCGTCCGCCGGGGCGAGCCGGGCGAGGCGCCCCGAGCGCCCGAGGTCAATGCTCAGGTCGTGGAGGTTGCGGTGGTTCACGCCAAAGATCTTCGCGCCGAGGCGGGTGGCGCGTTCCGCCTCCTCCTCGTCGATCACCTCGGTGAGGATGTCCATCCCCAGCGAGGTGGCGAGCTCGGCCAGGCGTGCGTACTCCGCGTCGTCGAGTACGGAGAGCATGAGGAGCACCGCGTCCGCGCCGTAATAGCGGGCGGCGTAGATCTGCACCTCGTCGATGATGAAGTCCTTGCACAGCACCGGCAAGTGCGTGGTGGCGGCCACTGTGGCCAGGTGGTCGTAGTCTCCGCCGAAGCGGTCGGGCTCGCACAGCACGGAAATGCCGGCGGCGTAGCGGGAGTAGACGCTGGCGATGGCGCCCGGCTCGTAGTGCTCGCGGATGGTGCCGAGGGAGGGCGAGGCGGACTTGCACTCCATGATGTAGCCGGTCCCCTCCCGCCTCAGGGAGGCGTAGAGGGAGCGCTCCGATTTAGGTAATGTGCCAAAATCCACGTGTGCCAGGCGTTGGCGGATTCCGTCAAGGTGACGTTTACGGCCCTCGACGATCCCCTCCAGCACCGTGGGCAGCGGGCTCGGGTTAGGCACTGTAATCCGCCTCCTCGTGAGTGGCCAACCAGCGCTGGACGGTGCCGTCGGTAAGCAATGCGCTCGCGTGCGCGGCCCCCTCCGCGATGGTGTCGCTGACGCCGTACAGGTAGAACATCGCGCCCGCGGAGAGCGCCACGGCGTCGCGGTGCGCGGCGGGGCCCTCGCCGGCGAAGGTAGCGCGCAGCATGGCGGCGTTTTCTTCCCCGTCGCCGCCGCGCAGGTCCTCCAGGGAGTGGCGGGTTACGCCGAGCTCCTCCGGCGTGACGGTGTAGTAGGTGATCTGGCCCTCCCGGTCCAGCTCCCAGATCTGGGTCTCGCCGTGCACCGCGATCTCGTCCGTGCCGGCGCCGTGCACCACCATGGCGCGGCCGCGGCCGAGCTCGCGCATCGTCTCCGCGATCATCTGGCCCTGGGCCGGGTTGGCAATGCCCATGATCTGGTACTCGGGGCGCCCGGGCGAGAGCAGCGGGCCCAGGGTGTTAAACAGGGTGGGCACGCCGAGGGACTTGCGCACCGGCTGCACGTGCGCGATTGCCGGGTTATACGCGGGGGCGAAGAGGAACGTGAAGTTGGATTCCTGGAACTGCCGCACGGCGCGCTCGGGGTCCAGGTCCAGCGGAATGTTCAGCGCCTCGAGCACGTCGGCGGAGCCGGATTTGGACGACACCGAGCGGTTGCCGTGCTTGACCATCTTCACCCCGCCGGCGGCCGCGGTCAGCGAGGCCGCGGTGGTGATGTTGATGGTGTTGGCGCCGTCGCCGCCGGTGCCGGCCGTGTCCATGATCCCCTCCCCCGTCACCGGGAACGGGCGTCCGGCGGCCAGGAACGCGCGCGCGGCGCCGGCGATGTCTTGGAACGTCTCGCCGCGGGTGCGGATGGTGGCCAGGAGCGCGGCGATGTGCACGTCGTCGTAGTCGCCCACTGTCAGGGGGGTGAAGGCCTCCACGGCCTCCTCCACGGTGGGCTGGCGGTTGTCCAGGAACCGCCGGAAGACCTCGAGGGATGTATCGCTAGCCATGGGTGGCTCCTTTCGCAAGCAGGTGGTTCACGCAGCGCTCGAGCAGCAGCGGGCCGCACGGCGTGAGGATGGATTCGGGGTGGAACTGGAGGCCGAGGGACATGCCGTCCTCGCTCTCGGCGGCCATGATCACGTCGCCGATGCGCGTGGGCGTCCACGCAAGCGCCCGGACACCGGCGGGCGCGGCGGTGGCGCCCAGGGAGTGGTAGCGGGCCACAGGCACGGTGCGTCCCTCGTCGCCGGGGGCGCCGCCGGTGGTGAACCCCTGGAAGAGGCCGCTTTCCACCCCGGCGTCGGACAGCTCCATGCCAACGGAGGTCCCGTGCTCCGGGCCGCACGGCTGCACCTGTCCGCCAAAGTGCTCGATCAGCGCTTGGTAGCCCAGGCAGATGCCCAGGATGGGGATGCGGCCTTGGGCCCGCTCGATCACCTCCATCATGCAGCCGGCATCGGCGGGGTACCCGGGGCCGGGCGAGAGGACGATCAGGTCCGGGGCCTCGCCGCCATCCTCGCCCAGCACCGTGGCGGCGGAGACGGTGTTTCTGTACACCACCATCTCCTGGTCCACCTGCCCCACCAGCGCGTCCACCAGGTTGTACACAAACGAGTCCTGGTTATCTAGCAGTACAATCACTTCTCCACCTCCAGGGTTGCGCCCTCGGCGAGCGCCAGCGCGGACAGCACGGCGTAGGCCTTGTGCAGGGTCTCGTCCGCCTCCGCCTGCGGGTCCGAGTCCCGCACCACGCCCGCGCCCGCCTGCACCACCGCCGTTTCACGTGAAACATAGGCCGAGCGGATCACAATGCAGGTGTCAAATTCGCCCGAGCCGGTGAGGTAGCCCACCGCCCCGCCGTAGGAGCCGCGGCGCGCGCCCTCCACCTCGCGCAGCAGCTCGGTCGCCCGCAGCTTCGGCGCGCCGGTGAGCGTGCCCATGTTCATGCAGGCGCGGTACGCGTCCAGCGCGTCGAGGTCCCCCGCCAGCGTCGCCGTCACGCGAGAGACCAGGTGCATGACGCGCGAGTAGCGGTCCACCTGCAGCAGCTCGCGCACCTGCCTGGTGCCGGGGGCGGCCACTCGGGCGAGGTCGTTGCGCGCCAGATCCACCAGCATCGTGTGCTCCGCCACCTCTTTCGCGTCGGTGCGCAGCTGCAGCTCCATGCGGGTGTCCAGCTCGTGGTTGACCGTGCCGTCCGGGTTCAGCCCGCGCGGCCGCGTGCCCGCAATCGGGTACAGCTGCGCCTCTCGGGTTGTCGCGTCGAACTTCAGGTTGGACTCCGGCGAGGCGCCGAACAGCTCGTACGCCTCTCCCGCCCGGTCCAGCCCGCGCAGGTAGAACATGTAGGGCGAGGGGTTGGTCTCGCGCAGCCGCTCGTACGCCGCGAACGCGTCTGCGCACGGCGCGCTGAAGCTTCTCGACGGCACCACCTGATAGATGTCCCCGTTCTCAACGGAGCCCTGCAGCTTCTCCACGTCCCCCCGGAACTGCGCATCCGACACGTCCGCGCGCACCCGCAGCCCGCGCCCCGGCTCTTGAGGCTCGGCCGCCGGCCCGCCGGCGGCGCCCGCCCCGAAATCCGCGCCGTCCACCTTCGCCGCCAGCTCGGAGAGGTCGATGCCCTCGCCCGCGGCGTCCACGCCGGCCAGGTACGCGGTCTGCGCCTGGTGGTCGACGCGCAACAGCACCTCGGCCAGCACAAACTGGAAGTCCGGGTAGGTGTTGGGGCCTTCCGCCACTGCCGGTAGGTCCTCGAACGTGCCCACGTAGTCGAAGGCGAACCCGCCGGCGAGCATTGGGAAGTCCGCATTGCCGTAGTCCGTGCGGGTGGTCAGGGCGCGCAGCACCTCCACGGTCGAGGGCGCCGTGAGCCGCTCGCGCTCGTCCTCCGCGCCCGCGCGGGGGAACTCGTACACGCCACCGCCGGCGGCGTACTGCCCCAACTGCTCGGCCACCTGGGCGGCGAGCACGCGGCCGGACTCGGTCAACGGCTCGACCGCCACGCGGTTACCGTCGCACGTCACGCGCAGCGACGCCCGGAGCACGGCGACGGATTGGAGGCCGGACTTGGTGGTGATGTCCGCGGATTCCAGCAGCACCGAGTCGGTGGCCACCGCCGGGTCGGTGCCGCCCAGGTGCTCGAAGAGGCGGGAGGCGTCCGCGTGGTAGCGCACCTCTTGGCGGGTGAAGCGTGGTGGGGATGTGCTCATCGGTACTTCCTTGAGTTCGTGCTTGAGTTCGTGCGCACCGGGGTACTTAGAGCAAAGGCCCGCGGCGCTTGGGGTGCAAGCTGGCGGGCCGGGACTTCTGGGTGGCGCGCCAGTTAGGCGAGCC
This sequence comes from Corynebacterium bouchesdurhonense, assembly GCF_900078305.2. Taxonomy (GTDB): domain Bacteria; phylum Actinomycetota; class Actinomycetes; order Mycobacteriales; family Mycobacteriaceae; genus Corynebacterium; species Corynebacterium bouchesdurhonense. The sequence goes on along the minus strand of NZ_LT546028.1, from coordinate 512,677 downwards.
ACCACCACTTGGGAGAAGTCGGAAACGTCACAAAGCAATAGCTTAGCGGAAATGTTCCGCTGCGCCCTGATTTATTCAGGAGATGCCCCCGCAGTGTCGTACTTGTCCACCAGCTCCCACACGTCCCGCTTGATGCCGTCCAGATCCTGGTCCAGGTTCAGGTACTCCACCGTGACCACGCAGCGGGACTCGCGCGGCGTGCCAGCGAAGTGCTCCGGCTGGCGGATGACGTAGCGCACCGGGTGCGCCGGGTCCCGCTCCCCCGCGTACAGCAGCACCACTTCCTCCACCCCGAGCACGCGGGAGTAGGTGATGGATTGGTACAGGTCCGCCTGCTGCGGCTCCTTGTCCTTGAACTTGGTGTCCATCACCAACAGCTGCCCGTGCGGGTACCTCGCCACAATGTCCGGCCGGATGGTGCGGTCCGCACGGTTGGACGCGAGCGGCTCCACGTACTGCGCGCTCACGGTATCCAGTGCCGGGTCGGTCTTCTCAGCCATCGCGCGGGCCACCGCGGCCTCGTAGATGCGCCACGTCTGGATGATCACGCCTGCACCCTCGCGGCTCCCGACCGCCAGCGCCTGGCCCTCGCCCTCTAGGATCAGCTCCGCCACCGCCAGCGCCTCCCAGTAGTGGCGGTTGCGCACGGTGCGCGTCCAGGTTGGGATGCGGCCGTGGATCGGGGTTTGGGGGCCTAGCTTTGCGACGCTCCTCCTCAGCCGCCCCACCATCACCTCACGCTCCGCCCGCTTGTCCATCTCGGAGACCACCACCCGCAGCATGGCCTGGAGCGCCGCGGCAAGGATTTGGTTCTCCGCGATGTTCGGGGAGAGATCCGTAGTCTGCACCTCCAACGGGTACGGCTGCATGAAGCGGCGCGCGAGCTGATCCTCGAAGCGCAGCCGGCCGCGCATGTACCGCGAGGTCTCGTCCACCGCAACGTAACCCTTGAGCACGCCAGCGCTCAGTGCTTCCGTGACCACCTGGTCGAGGTACCCGGCCATGAGCAGCGGCACCGAGTCGTGCTCCACCTGCACGGTTCCTGGGTCCCAGCTCAGGCCCGTGCGGGCGTAGAGCACCAGCTCGAGGAGGTTGCGCACCGTAGTCTTCGGCGCCACCTCAAAGGTGGCGTCGCCGTTGCCGAAGATGCCGCACACGTTGCCCGGGTTGACCAAGAACTGGCCGTTTGCCAGCGGCCTTGCCGAGGCGTGGCCGAGGCTGTTGAGCCACGCCGCGGTCGCCGGGGTGATCTCGCACTGCGTGTCGGAGGCCTCGGTGAGCCTGAAGGTCCGGTGCACGCTAGCGCGCGTCCTGATCCAGCTTGGCCTCGATGGCGGCCAGGGTGAGCTGGGCTACCTTCTCGGGTTCCCCCGGGAACAAGGCGCGCAGCTGCGGCGTGATCTCGTAGTCCCAGATTTTCTTCACGTCCGCCTGGTTCTTCGCGGGACCACCGAGGAAGTAGGACGGGCCGAGGAGCTGGTCCACCTGCACGCCAAGGCGCCGCAGCTCGTCATTAAGTTGGCTCCAGATCTGCGGCAGGCGGGCGTAGGAGGTGTGCGTCTCGGACCACTTCTGCAGGATGTCGCTGGTCGGCTCCTCCAGCGGGTTGAGCGGGAAAATGGCGAAGCGGCGGCGCAGCGCCGCGTCGACCTCGGTGACAGAGTGGTCCGCGCTGTTCATCGTGCCGATGATGTAGAGGTTGCCGGGGAGGGTGAACTCGGACTCCGGGCTGTACATCAGCGGCACCTTCTCATCGCGGTGCTCGAGCAGGTAGTACAGCTCGCCGAAGATGCGCGGCAGGTTGCCGCGGTTCATTTCGTCGAGGATCAGCACGAAGTCCTCGTCCGGCTTCGTGCTGGCCCGCCGGGCGAGCTCGCGCAGCGGGCCCGGGGTGAGCTCCATCTCCAGGGCGCCGGTGTGGCTGCCCTTGCGTGGCCGGTAGCCCTCAAAGAAGTCCTCGTAGCCGTACGAGGGGTGGAACTGCACGATGCGCATGTTCTCTGGCTTCTCTGGCCCCACGAGCTTCTTCGCGACGCGGTTGGCCAGGTAGGTCTTGCCGGTGCCGGGAGGACCGTCGAAGATGATTTGCTTCTTCGACGTCAACAGGTCCGCAACCGTTGCCAGCCAGCCGGAGCTGACATGCATTCTGTTGGCTTCCCCTTGCGTGAACGTGACCACTGGCTTCTGCGGCTCTGTCGACTTGTCTAGCTCGAACTCGAAGTCCGGTTCATTCGTCTCAGCGCGCAGGATCCTGCGGAGCTGGCCCACCTGGAACTGCGCCGACGCAGCGCTGTCCAGCTCGTCCTGGTATTCGGGGTAGGAGCCGAGGATGCTCTTCAAATCGTCCCCGTCCACCACCGGCGGGAATACCTCCGGCGCGAAGAGGAACTGCAGCGCCCGGACCATGGCCGGGGCCCTGTGCGAGGGCAGGCCGCCTTTGAAGATGTCGCCCCGCAGCGTCGCCTCGATGTTCTCCGGCTCCAGCGCCTCCCGGCGCTCCTCCCCGCTCAACTGGGCGAACTTTCGGCCGAGCTCCGCGAGGTATCTCAGGCTCTCGATCCTGCTCGAGCCGTAGTTGGGAAAGTTGGTCAGCGCGCCGGAATCTTCCAACCGGCGATCCAGCTCGACCGGCAGCGCGCTGGGCGCAGCGTCAGCGTCCTCCATCGCCGGGAGGAGCTGCGTCACGGCATCCAGCTTGCCGGCCTTGGCAATGTGGTTCAGCGGGAGGAGGTAGAGCAGGTACAACTCCGCCATCAGCTGGCGGGTTTCCACTGGGGCATCCGACACCGCCGCCACCAACGCCTTGGGCAGCGACTTGGCTTCCGCGAGGTCCGGGGTGGCCAGCACGTCCGCCACGCGGGCGAAGTTGTCCGCGCTCCACAGCCCGTCCATGCTGCCGGCGTCCTCGAAGATGGAGTTCTGGTCGATGAAGCCGGTCTGTTTGAAGCGCCGCGCCGCCTGCGTGGCGTTCTTCACCTTGTCGTGGTGCGTCGGCTTCAGCCGGTAGAAGTCTTTAATAGGCCTGCCCGCGCTCTCCCGCGGGTACGCGGCGTCGGCCATATCGCGGCCCACGTGCTCTTCGAGCTGGGCGCGGGTCAGGCTCTCCACCTGCGCCTCGAGATCGTGGATGACGGCATTACGCACCGTCTGGTAGGAGTACTGCGCGCCAGGGCTGTTCGCATTCACGCCATCCTGGATCTTCGACACGGAAAGCGGCACCTTGGCCTTATCCAGGACGCGGAGGATCGCGTCGTGGAGGGGCTTGGACTTCGATTCTTCGGAGGAAGCGGCGGGGGCGTTGTCGGCGGGCATGCCGACGAGGCTATCGGATGGCGGCGCCTCGTGCCGGGGTTTCGTGCGCTACTTGTCGGCCTGGCCTGCGGCGCGGCGCAGGGCGTCGAGGTCCACGGCCGGAGCGGACTGGGCGCGGGCGGCGGCGGCTTCGTCTTGGGACTGGGCTTCTAGGGCGGCGTCGACAAGCACTGCAGCCCGAGCCCCGAAATTCCCACCGACCGAAAGGGCGATGACCGCGGCGACCACCGCGATGACCGGCGCGACCCACACCCACCCATGGGCGATGAACGCGAAGGCGGCGGCGATGGCCAGCGCCACGCCGGTGAGGATCCAGAACGGGCCCACCACCCGGTGCGCCTGCACCCACGTGGACTCGTGCTTGCGCACCTCCGGCACGCGCAGGCCGATCGTCGCGTTGCCGGGGAGCTTGCCGACGGTGGCCACCGCGCCGAGGACGATGAGGCATAGCGCGCTGGCGAGGAAGATGATGCCGAGGACGAGGTTGAGCGTGGTCATGGAATCCAGCGGTGACATGCACTCAAGCATAAACCGCGCCGAGGTGGGCGCCGAAACGTACGACGCGGGCCGAGGGAGCGCTTCCAACTGGCCGAAGACCGGGATGTAAGTGCGCAGAGTTCCCGTGTACTGGGTGCCCACCAAGTATTCTGTGCGTGTCCCGTCCACCGTCGCGCCCCCCGCGCGCCCTGTCAAGGTCCTGGAACCAATGAAATCGAAACTCCTCAACAGCCTGCTGTTCTGGATCGTGCTCGCCATCATCGGCGGGTACCTCTGCAGCCTGTTCTTCCCCGTGTGGCTGGCCCGCGTGTTTGTCACCTTCAACGGCCTGTTCTCCAACTTCCTCGGCTTCTTCGTGCCGGTGCTCATCTTTGCGCTCATCGCCCCCGCGATCGCCGGCCTGGGCCAAGGCGCGGGTAAGTGGCTCGGCGCCACCGCCGGCATCGCGTACGGTTCCACGATCATCTCCGGCCTGATCGCCTTCGGCACCGCGAAGCTGCTGTACCCGCTCATGCTCAACGGCGGCCTGGTCACCGACGTGGCCGATCCGGAGGAAGGCGGCCTCAGCCCCTACTTCACCGTGGAAATGCCCGCGCCGTTTGCCGTGATGTCCGCCCTGCTGCTGGCGTTTGTGATCGGCGTGGCCATGACCGCGGTGCCGTCGCGCGCCATGAAGCAGGTGCTCGACGAGCTCAACGGGGTGATTCTCAAAGTGGTCACCAGCTTTGTCATCCCGCTTTTGCCGCTCTACATCTTCGGCACCTTCCTGAACCTGGGCATGAACGAGAACTTCGGCTCCACCATCGCCGCCTTTGGCAAGGTGCTCCTGCTCTCCATCGTGATGACCCTGGTGATCATCCTGATCCAGTACCTGGTGGCGGGCGCTATCGCGGGCCGTAACCCGTTCACCGCGCTGAAGAACATGCTGCCGGCGTACTTCACCGCCTTGGGTACCTCGTCCTCCGCCGCCACCATCCCGGTCACCTACGAGTCCACGCTGAAGAACAAGGTGGATGAGGACGTGGCTGGCTTCGTGGTCCCGCTCTGCGCCACGATTCACCTCTCCGGCTCGATGATGAAGATCACCCTTTACGCGCTGGCCATCGTCTTCATGGATAACCTGGACGTGTCCAACGGCCAGATCATCGGCTTCCTGCTGCTGCTGGGCATCATGATGATCGCCGCGCCGGGCGTGCCGGGCGGCGCCATCATGGCCGCCGTGGGCCTGCTGCAGTCCAACCTCGGTTTCGACGATTCCATGGTCTCCCTCATGATCGCCGCCTACATCGTGGTTGACTCCTTCGGCACCGCCGCGAACGTGACCGGCGACGGCGCGATCGCCCTCATTGTGAACAAGTTCGCCGCCGGCAAGATCAAGGGCGATGTTTCACGTGAAACGGACGCCGAATTGGTTGCCGCGGACGGCGCTCCGGGCGACATCGCTCCCGGCGAGGGCTCGACCGTGGTGCGTTAGATCCCGGCACGGACCACTCCCCGTCGGCGCTGATTGTTCAGCCCCGGCGGGGAGTTTCTGTTTGTCCGGGGGCTCCTCGGTGTGCGCATCACTGTGGTGTCAGTGAAGTCTCACTGAAGCGTCACTGAAGAAATTGGGGTTCTCACTGAAAAAGTGACGCCGTCAGTGAATGAAGTGAGCACGTCACTGACGCTGTCACTACCAAATTCGCGTCATCAGTGAACCAAATGGACGTTTTTCACTCTCCTCACTGAAGATTGCAATATATTGACGGTGTGAGTGAACGCATGGATCGCATCATGGCGAGACTCAACCGCCAAGGAGACGACGATAACTACGTTGAGGCAAAAAGCGGCGCCGGCAAACTAGATAAAGGGTTTTGGAGTACGGTGAGTGCTTTCGCGAATACCCGTGGCGGCGTCATTGTTCTGGGAATTTCAGAAGATCAGCAGCTCGGTTCATTCCAGGTCAACCCTGACTTTGACTACCGACGCGCCGCTGATCGGGTCGAGGATGCGTTCCGTCATTCAAAAGAAGACCCGGGTGTCACGCCGATGCCGCGTGTGGAGATTGAATCCGACGAGTTTGAAGACCAGCCGGTTATCGTCCTCACGGTGTACCCGATGCGGGATGACCCAAAGCTCGGGAAACAGATGCCGTGCTTCGTCACATCGCAAGGCCCGCGTAACGGTTCGTATAAACGAGTGTTGGATGGCGACCAACGGCTGTCCTCGTATGAGATCTTCCAGCTATCTTCACTGTTCGAGACAGATATCGCGGAGCTGGCCACGCCGCCGCAGGCCACACTCGATGACCTCGAACGAGCGGCGTGGATCGCCCTCTTGGAATCCTTCGTAAAGTCCGGATCCCGTCTGATGTACGGAACGCGGACCGATGCCGAAGCGCTTGAGCGTCTCCATGTGGTCGATGCCGGCGGTAAACCGACGCTCGCTGGTCTCATGGCGCTGGGATCGTACCCTCAGCAGTTCTACCCGCAGCTCTTCATCGACGTAGCGGTCCATCCGATGGCAGAGAAGTCGGCCAGCGAAGTGCGGTTTCTAGAACGTAAGCAGTGTGATGGGCCGCTGCCAATTGCTGTGGAAACTGCAATCCAGACGGTGTTGGCAAACTTGCGAACGCGGGCCGTCGAGAGGGGTTCTGCGATGGTCGATGAACCGGAGATCCCAGAGATCGCGATCCGCGAAGCCGTGGTCAATGCTGTGATGCACAGGGATTACAACCCCCAGGTGCAGGGCCGGCAAGTGCAGATTGACATCTACCCGGACCGGGTGGAGATCAACAACCCGGGTGGTCTCTGGGGCGACCGAACTTTGGAGAATCTGGACGAAAACCGCTCTACAACGCGGAATCCTGCGCTCGCTAACCTGCTGAGTCATCTTCCATCGCCGGGGGGCTCGTCCCGTGTTGCGGAGAACCAGGGCAGCGGCATCCAGAGAATGAAGCTGGGGATGCAGCACCAAGGACTTCCCCAGCCGGTATTCACAGCCACCATCAGTGATTTCACCGTCACCTTGTATCGATTCGGCCTTCTGACGCCAGAGATTGCGTCTTGGCTAAGCACCATTGCTCCGGATGCCAGCCGCGAAGAGCAGATCGCTCTGGCGATTGCACACGGCCTGGGTGCCGTGTCGGTTCGGGAGCTGAAGAACAACATTGGGCTGGACAGCGATGATGCGAGGGGGGTGCTCAGTGGGCTCGTCGAAAAGCATGTTCTGGTTCCAGCCGGGGACCCTGACGCCTTCACCTTGCCGCCGGCCGCGGCGGTGTCTACCGATGAGGAGATCGCACGGTTGTTGGCTGATGGAGGCGAGCTGTCTGCGCGGGAGATTTCGGCGGCCCTGGAGGTGAGCCTCGGTAGTCTCCGGCCACGCCTTCGCAAACTCGTCGAGAGTGGCGAGGTTACACCGACGGCCCCGCCAACAAGCCGGAATCGGAGGTACCGGCTGGCCTAATGATCTCCCGCTACGCTAGCCGCCATGGCTTATGAGATCATTTCCACTCACTTCGTGGCGCACGAGGAGGACCTCAACGATGCGTATGAGCTCTACCGCGCCCGCGTAAGCGCGAGCCGCGCCGAGGTGGTTGCGATCTCCCCCCAGCCGCACCCGATTGAGAACGACTTCTTCCTCTGGGACCTGCGGTGCGAGGCCGCGTACGCGAATATGCCGGCGCCGGAGGGGATGCAGCTTTACGAGTTGAACGCGTTGGTCGATTTTGTCATTGCGGACCGGGACGAGGCAGTGGAGGACTTCTTCTTCGAAAGCCCCGCTGACCCCACCCGCTACCCGTCGACGCTCGACGGTATCTCGGAGCTCCAAGTCCGAGACGGGATTGAGGGGGAGCTCTCGCTCATCACCGTGGTGTACCTCGGCACAGAGGCTAACGAGGCGGTGGCGCAGCAGCTTTTCGACGATCTGCTTGCAAACGTCAACGCCGTTGCTTTCCATCCCGCCATCTCGGAGATGGAGGGTACGGAGCAGACGAAGTTAGTTGGCCCCCTGTGGGTCCGCGACGCCACGCTGAACATCATTGGCAAGGGGGACGGCATCTTCTCCCCCGGCAAGACAGCGTGGGCGGGGTGGTTCCTCACCTCGGAAGCGCGGGAGAGCGTGGAGGCGAAGCTGACCGAGCGGATCGACGAGCACGCCGTGGTGCTCGCCCGCCTCGAGGCTGAGCCCTTTTAATCCCCCAGCCGCTCCCCCAGCGGCCCGGCCACCACCAGCCGGATGAGGTAGAGGGTGAGCGCCGGCACCAGGAAGGTGGTCAGCGGCACCGCCCACGCGATGGGCAGCGCGACCACGGCGGCCGCGCCGGCGAGCAGGATAGCCACCGCCGCCAGTGTATGGCCTAGGTGCCGGAACGTGGCCAGCACCGCCGCGGGGAGCAGCTCGCCAAAGCCCGTCTCCGGTTTGCGGGATGAGGCGAGCGCGAAGAACCACACGCTCACGCCCGCGATGATGAAGGCTCCCGAGAGCGCAAGCGCCTCGACCACCACCAGCGCCCCGCGGCCCAGGCCGGCGTGGAACACGACCCACTGCTGGTACGCCAGCGCCGCGCCGAGGGCCGCGAGCAGCAGCCAGTAGAGGGTCACCGGCTTCCACCGCTGCGTCAGCTCCCGCAGGAACTGCATGCTGTAGCCGGAACCCACCCCGGCCACCATGTCGCGCACCACCACGGCCGCGGCGCGCACCGCCGCCCCGACCGTGACCACCGGGAGGCAGGCCACCACCAGGAACATGTTGAGAATGACAATGTCCGCCATCAGGGTGATGGCGGACATGAAGCGGGACTCGGGGTGGAACACGCCTTCAGGCTAGCCCTTGACGGCGCCGGCGGCCACGCCCTCCACAATGTGCTTCTGCGCGGACATGTAGAACACCACGATGGGGATGATGGCCAGCACCAGCATGGCCATCATGGCGCCCATGTCGCGGTTGCCCTGGGAGCCAACAAACTGCTGGATCACCACCGGGATGGTGCGGTACGGCGTGGACAGGCCGATGACCAGGTACGGCAGCAGGTAGTCGTTCCACACCCACATAGCGTTCAGGATGGCCACGGTGATCGCGGTGGGCTTGAGCATGGGCAGCACCACGCGGAAGAAGGTCTGTAGCGGGGAGCAGCCGTCGATGGTGGCGGCCTCCTCGATCTCCAGCGGGATGGACTTCACAAACCCGGCGAACATGAACACGGACAGCCCGGCACCGAAGCCCATGTAGAGCACCACCATGCCTAGGGGGTTGTCCAGGTGCAGGCGGTCCGCAATGGCAACGGTGGGGAACATGACCATCTGGAAGGGGATGACCATGGAGAACACGAACAGGTAGTACAGGGCGGAGGTCCACCACGTCTTCACGCGTGTGATGTAGTACGCCGTCATGGCGGAGAAGAACACGATGGCGGCCACGGAGAGGATCGTGATCACAAAGGACCACACGATGGCCATACCGAAGCCCTCGCCCTGGATGCCGGTGACGTAGTTCTCAAACCCCGCCCACATATCCCCCAGCGGCAGCGTGAAGGGGTTGTTGGAGATGGCGAACTTCTGCTTGAACGAGTTCAGCAGGATGAAGAAGATCGGCCCGAGGAACACCACCGTGAGGAAGATCAGCACCGCGTAGATCAGCGTCTTCGCGGGGCCGGAGAGTGTGCCGGCGGTGGCGGAGGGCTTGGGCTTGTTTGCGCTCACGGGGGCGTCGTCAAGCAAAAGCTCCTCCCTCGGAGCCTCGCCGTCGTTCACGGCCGGATTGATGCGGCTAGTCATGGTTTAGGCCTCCACTTCCCTGCTGCGCGTGGCGCGCAGCTGGAACATCGCGATGACAACCACGACCACGACAAAGATCACGGCCTTTGCCTGGCCCACGCCCTCGACCCCGATGCGGTTGAACATGGTGTTGACGATGTTGAGCGCCACCATCTCCGTCTGCCCGCCGGGCGCGCCGTTGGTGAGCGCCAGGTTCTGGTCGAACAGCTTGAACGTGTTGGACAGGGTGAGGAAGAGGCAGATGGTGATGGACGGCATGATCATCGGGATGGTCACGTGCCGCAGCATCTCCCAGCGGGAGACGCCGTCCAGCTCCGCGGCCTCCACCAACTCCGGCGGGACGTTCTGCAGGCCGGCGATGTAGATGATCATCATGTACCCCACCAGCTGCCAGTTCAGCAGGATGATCAGGCCGGCGAAGCCATACTTCCAGTCCGCCACGATGGTGGTGCCGTAGCGGGCCAGCACCGCGTTGATCATCGACTGCCAGGTGTAACCCAGCACGATGCCGCCGATGAGGTTGGGCATGAAGAAAATGGTGCGGAAGAAGTTCGTGCCCTTCAGCTTGCGCGTGAGCACCCACGCGATGGCGAAGGCGAACACGTTGACCGTGATGATGGACACGATGGACACCAGCGCGGTGAACCCGAAGGAGCGCACGAAGCCCTCGCGGGCCTCGAACGCCTGGGCGTAGTTGTCCAGGCCCACCCAGGAGGCGTTGGTGATGGTGGTGAACTCGGTGAAGGACAGCAAGAAGCCCATCACAAACGGCACGAGGAACGCAATCAAAAACGCCAGCAACGTGGGCAGTACGAAGATGGGGAAATACTTTTTCAAGGATTGCTGCATTGGCAAAGCCTCTCTCGGGGGGCGGGAAGACGTCCGGCCTAGCTGGTCTTCTTCTCGGCCTTCCAGTCCTCCTGGAAGGCCTTCACCACGTCGGCCCAGTCCATGTTGCCCGCCGCGTACTGCGCAAGGTTACCGCCGAAGAGGTCCTTGAACTGCTGTGACGGGAAGTACTGGAAGTCCCACGGGATGGTGGAAACGGAGTCGTCCGCGATCGCGGCCTGCACCTGCTTGGCCAGCGGGTCCGCCGGGACGTCGTTCTCGCCGTAGTTCTTAAACGGGGCGATGAAGCCGAGGTCTTCAATCACGTGCTGCTTGCCCTTCTCGGAGGTAAACAGCCAGTCCAGGAAGTCCTTGGACGCCTGCTGGTCCTCCTCGGAGGCCTTGGAGTTCACCGCGAAGTAGTTCTCGGTGCCCACGTTGATGCCGGTCTTCTCCTCGTCCGGCAGGCCCATGTACATGGGGAGGAACTTGATCTTGTCCTCCTTGACCACGTTGCCGTTCACGTCCGCGATCTGGCTCCAAGCCCAGTTGCCGTTCTGCACCATCGCGGCCTTACCCAGGGCGAACTCGGCCATGGAGTCGGACACGGCCTTGGAAGGCGCGAGCGACGGCTGCACGGTGGAGTTCTGCAGGTACAGGTCGAAGAGGTTCTTGAACTCCTCGTTGTACTTGAACTCCACGTCCGCGGTGTTCGGGTCGCCGATCTCGTCGAACTCGTAGTGCATCGGGCCGTTTGCCAGGTGCGTCTGCCAGCGCCAGTCCTCGCCGGAGGCCAGGGAGGTGGAGGCGAAGGTGCCGTCGATGCCCAGCTCGCCGCGCTTAGCCTGCATGTCCTCGGCCAGCTTCTTCAGGGACTCGAAGTTCTTCACCTGGTCGATGGAGGTCACCGCCGCGCCGGGCAGGGCGAAGTACTTGTCCAGGATCTCCTCGTTGTAGAGGATGCCGAAGCCCTCCACGGCGAAGGGGATGCCGCGCACGGAGCCGTCGTCCTCCGTCAACGGGGTGACGTCGTCATTGAGCTGCTTGGCCACCTCGGTGTCGGAGAGGTCCGAGGTGTAGTCGCGCCAAGTGTCAAAGCCGGTGGGGCCGTTCATCTGGAACAGGGTCGGCGCATCGGACTTGGACACCTCGGTGCGCAGGGTCTGCTCGTACTTGCCGGAGGCGGCGGTAACCACCTTGACGGGCACGCCGGTCTCCTCGGTGTACTCCTTGGCAATCTGCTGGTAGGCGGCGTCCTGCTCCGGCTTGAAGTTGAGGAAGTAGACGCTCGCGCCGTCGTCTTCGGCGCTGCCTCCGCAGGCGGAGAGACTGGTTGCGGTCAGCGCGGCCACGGCGGTGGTGGCGAGCACGCGGCTGAACTTGTTCATGGGCATTCCTTTGCTGCGCCAATTGGTTGGGACACACCCAATATTAGAGTCCTGCTCACAGCGGGCAAAACGATGTGTTACGTGTCACCGTTTTCGCGGGGGAGGCGGTACACCATCGCCTCGTCCCGGTGGCCGGGCAGAACCTTCTCAAAGTAGCTCTCGGCAGCCTCCGCCAGCGGCACGAAGCGGGACAGGTTCTGGCTCAGAAACCAGCGGTGGTCCAAGATCTCGTGGAAGATTTGGGCCGGCTCCAGCTTCTCCCGCAGCTCCGGCGGGATCAGGTGCACCACCGGCTCGTACTCCTTGACCATCCAGCGGTGCGCCACCGCCTCCAGCGGCAGCCGCCCGCCGTAGCGCACGGCGCGGTACACCTCCATCTCCCCCAGCAGGCGCTGCGCCTGCCGGTCCTGCACGTCCAGGCCCGTCAGCGCCTGAAGCCGGCGGCGGTTGAAGCCGGTGGAGAACACGGCCGGCTCGATGTGCACCCGGTGGACGTCGCCGGTGTGCTCGATCTGCATCTCCCCAACGTCGAAGCCGAGCTGGTTAATGCGGGCCACGCGCTCGGCGATGGCGTCGAAGGCATCGCCCTCCACCACCAGCTCGCCCGTCATCAGGTCCCACAGCTCCAGGTAGGTCTGCTCGATCGCGTTACCCAGCGCGATCACGTCCACCGACGCGTCTAGGTACTGCCCCGCCTGCAGGTCCATCAGCTCGCCGATGATGTTTACGCGCGCCACGTCGACGTCGTAAAGCCTGCGCCCCGGAGATAGGGGCTCGTGGAACTCCCCCGTCTCGGCGTCGACCAGGTAGGCGGAGAATTGGTCCGCGTCGCGGCGGAAGAGGGTGTTGGACAGCGACACGTCGCCCCAATAGAAGTTCAGCAGGTGCAGCTTGACCAGCAGCACGGCGAGCGCCCGCACGAGCTTGCTCACCGTGTCCGGCTCGAGCACGCGCGAGAACACGTCGCGGTACGGAAGGGAGAAGCGCAGGTGCTCGGTGACCAGGCAGGCTGTCAACGCCCCGCCGTCCGCGTCCTCGCGGTTGGTCACCACTGCCACCGGCACCACGCACGGGGCGTCGAGCTCCTGCAGGCGGCGCAGCATCCGGTACTCGTGGTAGGCCACCGCCTCGCCGATCTCCTTCACCGCAAAGACAAGCCCGCCCGCCGAGATCAGCCGCACCGTGTGGCGCGAGATGCCCCGCGGCAGGGCAGCCAGCAGGTCGCCGCTCCACTCGTCGAGGGGCTGGTCCCACGGCATAGTCAAAAGCGTCGGCGCGTAGGCCGGCGAGACAACGTTGAGTTTTTCCACCCGGCTAGATGCGGGTGCCGGTGGCCTTTGAAAAGGCGTGCAGGCCGCCGTCCTTGATGCGGGCGTGGATCACGTCGCCTTCTCGGGCGCCGGACAGCGGCGGGGTGCGCAGCACGATCTCTCCCGCGTCGCCCTCCTCGCGGCCCTCGCTGCGCCAGCCGCCGCCGGCCAGGTGGCCGTAGATGAAGGAGTCGGAGCCGAGCTCCTCCACAAAGTCCACCTCCACCGGGATGGTGTGCTCCGCCGAGGCGTCCACCAGCTCGAGCGCCTCGGGGCGGAAGCCGAGGATCACCTGGCCGTTGTCCTCCGGGGTGATGCGGGCGAGCACCTCGTCGCTCAGCGGGATGGCGGCCTGGCCGGCGCGCGCGGTGCGGGAGGCGGCGTCCACGTCGAAGGTGGAGAGGTTCATCGCCGGCGAGCCGATGAAGCCGGCCACAAACACGTTGTTGGGGTGCTCGTACAGCTCGCGCGGGGTGCCCACCTGCTGCAGCACGCCGAAGTTCAGCACGGCGATGCGGTCACCCATGGTCAGGGCCTCGGTCTGGTCGTGCGTGACGTAGATGGTGGTCACGCCCATGCGGCGCTGCAGGTTGGCAATCTGGGTGCGGGTCTGCACGCGCAGCTTGGCGTCCAGGTTGGACAGGGGCTCGTCCATGAGGAACACCTGCGGCTCGCGCACGATGGCGCGGCCCATGGCCACGCGCTGGCGCTGGCCGCCGGACAGGGCCTTCGGCTTGCGGTCCAGGTACTGCGTGAGGTCCAGCGTCTTCGCGGCCTCCTCCACCCGGCGGTTGATCTCCGCTTTGTCCATGCCCGCGATCTTCAGCGCGAAGCCGATGTTCTCCCGCACGGTCATGTGCGGGTACAGCGCGTAGTTCTGAAACACCATGGCAATGTCGCGGTCTTTCGGGCTCGCCTTGGTCACGTCCCGGTCACCGATGAGGATGCGCCCCTCATTGGTCTCCTCCAGGCCCGCCAGCATGCGCAGCGCGGTGGACTTGCCGGAGCCTGACGGGCCGACAAGCACCAAAAACTCGCCGTCCGCGATGTCCAGGTTCAGTCGGTCCACGCTGGGCTTGTCCGCGCCGGGGTAAATGCGCGTGGCCTGGTCATAGGTCACAGTTGCCATGATGTTCTCCTCCATCGGCAGGTACGTGCCGAACGATCCGTAGTGGGTAGTAGGAATGTAACACGGGCCTTTGCTTATCGACGCCCCCTTTGAACACCTTTTAATCCCCCTTTCAAACCCGCCCGAACGCCGTACCATGGCGCCATGGCAGACAAGGGCACAGATGCGGGATTCCGCGGATCAAAGAGCACCAAGGGCAAGGACTGGGCCGCCGTGATCGGCGCCACGGCGCTTTTAGCCACCGGCGGCGGCGCGCTGGGGTACGCCGCCAGTGACGTGCCCTCCCCGGACCAGGTGGCCGTTGCCGTGCAGTCCCAGGCCCCGGCAGTGGAGATCTCCGACCCGGCCGATCTGCTCACCCCGGAGGACGAGGCCCGCATGGTGCGAGACGCCGAGCGCCTGCAGCACCCCGACACCGTGAAAAAAATCCATTACCTGGTGCTGAACGAGGGCCGGGACAACGTCAATGACTCCGTGGAAAATTTCCTGCGGGACAACTACCCGGACGAGATCGGCGACGAGCGCTTTGCCAACGGCGTGCTGATCATTGGCGCGGACATGAACTCCCGCCACCAGTTCGTCTTCGCTGGCGTGGACGTGCTGGACCAGCTGAAGCTGTGGGACGGCCAGCGCCTGGACGGCGCGATCGACGCCATGGTGCCGGGCTTACGCGACAACAACATCCCCGCCGGCCTCTTCGCCGGCGCCGACTACGCCACCGATACAGAGGCGGTGGCGGACTGGGTGGTCAGCGGCGCCGAGACGGACCGCGTGATGGGGACCGTGGTGGGCACCCTGCTCCCGGGTAGCGTGGCGCTCGGCGGCGGGGCGATAGCCGCGGCTCGGCGCGAGAAACGCAGAAAAGCGATTGCCCAAGCCCGCGCGGACTACGCGCTGCTGGCAAACGACTACACGGGGCTGAGCCAGCGACTGGACGAGCTGGATATCCGCGCGAACTCCGTCTCCTCCGCCTTTGCCAACGCGGAGCTGCGCAGCGAATGGGAGGACGTGCGCGACAACTTCCTCTCCCTGCATGACGCCACACAGCGCTACAGCGTGGCCACCGACCGGCAGGCGTGGGAGAACCGCAAGGCGCTCGCGGAGGCCGCGGCCACCATGACCGGCACCGGGCACGCCGAGGACAACATCAACCGACTTTTTGACGTGGAGCGCGGCGACGCCGCCGCCCGCCGCCACCTGATCACCGACATCCGCGAGGACATCATCCAGGCCCGCCGCGGCGTGAAGAGCGAGGAGCTCAAGCGCGACCTAGCGGAGCTGGAGCAGCGCGTGGAGTGGCTGGACCAGCACCCGGACTCGCCACAGTTTGTGGACGAGTTCGTGCGCGTGCTGGGTGATTACCGCCTGCTTTTGGACGAGGTGAAGCGCCGCCAGTTCTCCGACGTCAAAGAGCGCGAGCAGCTGCGCCAACCCTCGCTCACCGAGCCCGGCTACATCTACAACGGCTACGTGCCCTACATCGTGCTCAATGACTGGCACGCCTCCAACGTGCGCGCCGAGCAGCAGGCGCAGAGCTCCAGCTCCGGCTCTGGGGCCACCAACACCTCCTTCAGCTCCGGGTTCGCCGGCGGCGGTGGCTCGGGCTCGTTCTAAGGGCCGGGGCTAGACAGCGGGGCACCGGCACCGCTATAGTTGCTGTCGCGGGTCCCCTCGCCCACGGTCCATCCCCCCCGAGACCGGATGAGCGCTCAACCACCCCCCCATTTAGAGCGCGAGCAGGCGAGGGGGCTTTGCTTTGCCCAATATCGCGCGAGCCCGTGCCCTGGGTGGGCGCCATGTGAGCCGCGACTCACACTTTGGTGCGGTGCAGGCGGGAATCACAGAGCGGGGTTACACTGAGGGCGCAGGATGAAATATCGCCCGCGCCGGGTGGCCCGGCCCCCAACGCCTCCGGTGTTTCACATCGCCTCTCAACCCAAAACGGGAGTCGTGTTATGAGTACGGAAGCAATCCTCGACATCGTCTTGCTCGTGGCATTCGTCATCGCCACCGCCATCTTTCTCAAGTGGGGCGGCAAGGAGTACGAGTACGACAAAAACGGCAACCTGGTCGAAGTGAAGGACGACGAAGCTGGCGCGGATGCCGGCGTACCCGGCTCGGACCGCGCCGCGCTGGTGTAGCAGGCGCTGGTGTGGCAGACGCTGCTGTGGCTGATGCGGCCGTAGTTGATACGGGCGCCGCGTGTGGCCCGCGGTTCGCCCCCGGTTCCAGCCCGTTACGTGAACAACAGGTGACATCATTCGCGTTTTCGGGGACGGTAACGGAACAGTTTATGGACAAACGGTGAATTGTTCCGTCTGGGCTGTGCATAGGGCCTGCGCAACTAGATAATTACCCCCTGTGAGCATCACAGTCCTCCTCATCCTCATCATTGTCGTAGCACTGTTCTTCGACTTCACCAACGGTTTCCATGACACCGCCAACGCGATGGCCACCTCCATCGCTACTGGCGCACTTAAGCCCAAGGTCGCCGTCGCACTCGCCGGTATCCTGAACCTTGTCGGTGCCTTCCTCTCCGTCGCGGTTGCGAAGACGGTTGCAGAGGGCATTGTCAAACTCGACGTTTTTAACCTCGACGATCCGCTTGACTCCGAGCGCCTCCTCCTCGTGGTGTTCGCCGGCCTGGCCGGCGGCATCATGTGGAACCTCTTCACCTGGCTGTTCGGTATCCCGTCCTCGTCGTCCCACGCCCTGTTCGGCGGCCTGATCGGTGCGGCCATCGCCGCCATCGGTTTCGACGGCGTGGTGTGGAACGGCGTGTTGGACAAGATCGTCCTCCCGGCCCTGTTCGCCCCGTTCGTGGCCGGCCTGATCGCTGCCATCGGCACCTGGCTGGTGTACAAGCTGACCGCCAACGCGGAGAAGGATCACCGCGACAACTACTTCCGCTGGGGCCAGATCGGCACCGCCTCCCTGGTGGCGCTCGCGCACGGTACCTCCGACGCACAGAAGACCATGGGTGTGATCTTCCTGGCCATGGTTGCCGCCGGCAAGTTCGACTCGGACCACCCGATGCCGTTCTGGATCCAGCTCGCCTGTGCACTGGCCATCGCCATCGGCACCTACTCCGGCGGCTTCCGCGTGATCCGCACCCTGGGTAAGGGCCTCGTGGAGATCCACCCGCCGCAGGGTATGGCCGCTGAGACCTCCTCCGCAGCCATCATCCTCACCTCCTCCCACCTGGGTATGGCGCTGTCCACCACCCACGTGGCCACCGGTTCCATCCTCGGTTCCGGCCTGACCGGCCCGGCTGGCGAGGTCCGCTGGAAGGTCGCCGGCCGCATGGCCCTGGCGTGGATCACCACCCTGCCGGTCGCCGCCCTGGTCTCCTTCGTGGTCTGGTGGATCGGCCACTGGGCAGCTGAGCTCGGCGGCGACCTGGTCTGGGGCGGCATCGCCCTGGCGGCCATCATCGCCCTCGGCGGCGGCTACATGTTCTACCAGGCGCAGAAGAAGCCCGTGCACAAGGACAACGTCAACGACGACTGGGACCACGAGTCCAACTCCGCCGCCTCCACCGGCAACAAGTCCGACGACAACCAGGACTCCGACACCGACGCCGATGCCGACAACCGCGGCACCAAGGTTCGCTCCGGCAAGAACCGCAGCCGCGTGTACGGCGAGCCGGCGGACTTCGTCGACACCAGCGCTGGCCTGCGCGACCTTCCCGGTGGCGGCTCCACCACGGTTGTAAAGCACCCGAAGAAGTAGCCGGACCGGAACTAGATAAGGAACAACAACATGGAACTTCTCAAGTCCCTTTTCATGGTCACCAGCGTTGGCATCCTCCTCGGCGCCGGCCTGCCCGCCCTGTTCTCCCTGAGCATCCACTTCCTGTCCCCGGGCCCGGACGGCACCAGCCCCTCCGGCGGCAAGAAGGCGATCGGCTGGCTCTTCCTGGCCATCGTGGGCATTGCGGTGATCGCGGCGCTGCTGCTCATCGCCCGCGAGCGCATCGAGTACTTCACCGGCTGGGATCCGTACCCCTTCCTCTAACCGCTGAACAGCACGGCTGAACAGCGCGGCTGAACTGAGAAGCTGAACAGCGCGGCTGAACAGCGCAAATAACCGGGCCTTCGGGCCCGGTTTTCGCTATTAGTGGGGCTACACAAATCATTGGTGTTGACAAACGATTGGTATGAACCTAGGGTATCTCCCAAGTGAACGGAAGGTAAACAGATCCCGTTCCGGAAAGGAGAATGTCTCATGATGAAGTTCATGAACGCAATCCGTGAGTGGTTCCACGTCGAGTCCGAGGGTCTCCCCTCCCCGCTCGACGTTTCCCCGCTCGCTGTTCTGCCGCGCACCAACTAGCGCGTGAGGCGCTAGTGAAGCGCTAGTGAGGCGCTTGACCAAAAGCGCCCCAACAGCCCACGGCGGGCTCGGCCATCTCGGCCGGGCCCGCCGTTTCGCTCTTGCTTGTCGTTCGGCTGGGGAGCGTTCCCCGCGTAGCCCGCCCGCGGATGTAGCGAGAGCTACGTTATGGCTATGGCAATCACAGAATTCGAGACAAACGCGGGCGGGACGACAACGTACATGCAGGTCGAGGTAGCGCCACGTTACTTCCGTCCAGAAAACGACGCAATGCCGGGGTTTGCGAACCACATCGTCAACGTGCTGCTTGATACCGCCGACGAGCACGCCGGCACGGATACGGCAAAAGCCCATGTCAACGACCGGGCTGTGCAGTCAGTCGCGCAATCCCTGCAGCTCATTTCTGATATCGAGGACGCTATCGACATGGGCACCACCGCCACGGAAATCATGGAGCAGTTCGAGGCGATCGAGCGTGAGCTCGACGCACTCACCGAGCTCGATTCCCGGTTCGTGGTGGCGCGATGCATAGCGCGCAATGGTTACGTCGCCGCGGGTGATTTCGGTTTGGACACAGCTCTCGAGGTGTGTGACGAGCTGCGCAGCGCGCTCCCCGAACCCCAGGAGGTCGAGGATGGGTGGGAGTTTCCGCCGCAATTGTGGACGCATGACCCCGAGCCGGAACTGGAGATTTCTGCTCTCGTCTCCGATATTTCGGTGACCGTGAACCTTCGCGCCACCGATCCTGACTTCGGACTCCTGCGCGAATACGCCGATGCCGTCGACACGGTCCTCCAACGCCTGCCGGGCCTGCCTGCCGCCGAGTACTACGCCGAGCTGGCCCACGCCAAGCAATTGATCTCGCTACGCCATAGCCAGCGCTTTCAGGAGCAGGATGCTTTTCGACGCTCGCTGCTCACCGCCTTGGCTTCATCCTTCGAGCGCCTAACCGCCCACTCGGGTCGCTTCAACTTCCCGCTGCGGATGGCTAGCGGGGCTGTGCAGCTGGATGAACAGGGCCAGATGCAGGCGCTCCAGCCTCTCCTCGAGAACATCGAGGGCTGGCTGCCCCGTACTGTCAACGAGCTGTTACCGCCGTGGTGGTTCGGCGAAGAGAACGCCGAGGACCTTGATGACGTTTTAGAGTCCCTCACCACCGGCGCCTACGTGCGTCTCGTCGCAGCCGAGACCGGTACGTTTACGGAAGATGGTTTGCCCGAGCGCGAGACTGTTCAAGCCGTCGCGATTCCCAATCTAAACTCGAAGTTGCTGGCCGCATCAAACGTGATGCTGTTTGCTGAGGAGGCGTAGCAATGAATTCCTATGAAGATGCGCGAAGTGATGCCTACTTCGATTTGAACGAGCTTCACCGCGCGATTGAAGAGGCCGAGCAGAAGCTTGCCGCAGCGAAGACGGAAGAAGAGCGCCTCGAGGCCGAAGCCGAGCTCGAAGATGCTAGTGGAGCGCTCGAAGTCGCCGAGATCGAGTTCTTCGACGTGTTCGGCGAGGAACCCTAGTTGCCCGGTCGCGACGGGCAAAGACAGCTCCGCATCAGAGTCCTCGGAGAAAAACGGAAAGTGCGATCCGAATCCTTCGGAAAAACGGTAAGTTAATGGCCGGCAAGATTAAAATCGGCACGATCGTTCCGCACGAGAGGGGTGGAGATGGATATCGGGTCGCTCGGATCCTTCGTCCGCGCTCAGCGGAAACAGCTCCGCCTCACCCAGCTCGAGGTAGCGGAGCTCGCCGATGTCTCAGACCGGTTCATTCGGGAGCTGGAGAAGGGGAAATCAACGGCAGAGATCGGCAAGGTCATAGAGGTCCTAGGTGTGCTCGGATATGACCTTGTACCTGTTTTGCACAGGACTGATCCACTATGACACATCCGGTGGCTGCTGCAGACGTGTACGTGGGCGAGGCATTGGCGGGCAACTTTACTCGGTTGCCGGACGGGCTCACGGAGTTTCGCTACGTCGACACGGCGCCGACCGCGGTGGCTACAACGTTACCTTTCAGCGGGGCACCCTACATCACACCGGCGGGCGCACTCCCGCCGTTTTTCACGAACCTCCTGCCGGAGGGGCGGAGACTCTCCACGCTGAAGCGCACGGTCAAGGCGTCGCTCGATGACGAGCTTGCTCTTCTGCTCGAGGTGGGTTCCAACACTATCGGCAACGTCAGCGTTGTACCCCACGGTCAACCCCTTGAGCCCGCCTCCGCTTCGATTGATCTTTCCGGCCCCCTCGATTTTTCTGCCGCGCTCACGGCCGCAGGTATCGCCGACCCCGTTGCCCTGCCGGGGGTGCAAGACAAGGCTTCCGCTCGCACGATGGCGGCTCCGGTCCGCGGCCACGATACCGACTACATTCTCAAAGTCTCCCCGCCCGAGTACCCGCAGCTGGTAGAGAATGAGGCTGCCTGCTTTGCTATCGCCTCAGCCGCTAAGTTTCCGTTGGCTCAAACGCAGCTGCTTGTCGACGCCTCCGGTCGACCCGGTCTCCTAGTCACCCGCTTCGACCGGGAGAACGGCACCCGTTTCCACGTAGAAGACGCAGCCCAGATCATGGGCCTCTATCCCAGTGCCAAGTACGAACCGGACATGGAGGATGTGGCGGGTGCCCTCATGAGCGTGAGCGCGTCGCCAATCCTGACTGCGCGGTCGATCGCATTCCAGACCGCGTTGGCGTGGCTCACCGGAAATGGCGATCTCCACGCGAAGAACCTGTCGCTTGTGTGGCGCGGTAACGGGGCCCAGGTCGCGCCGATCTACGACATTCCCTCTACCGTCCCATACGGCGATTCCACAATGGCGCTGGCGCTGCAAGGTCGCAAGGACAACATCAGCGCCAGAATCTTCCGGGCCTTCTGCTCGGAGATCGGACTGTCGGAGCGCGCCACCGACCGGGTCATGGCGCAGGCACTTGCAATCACAGCAGGTGCCGCCGAGAGGATCATCGCCGCCACGGATTTCGATCCGCGGCGCTCACGCGACCTGCGGCGGGTGCTCGATCGACGCAGGCGCCTCTGGCAGTAACCCAGCGCGGAACCCCCTAGCGCGCCTGCGCGTTAGCCCACCCACCGTTCGGGTTGTAGGGGCTGAACCAGCCGTAGATAGCTAGGAAGAGAGTGCCAAAGACCAGGACCCCGATGGCGGTGCCGACCGTGCTGCTGGAGCCGGAGTTGGCATTCGCGGCGGTGGTCTTCGCGGTGGTCTTCGCCGGGGTACCGGTGTTGGCGGCACCCGGGTTCTGGTCGATGGGCGTCCTCGCCACGGGCGGGGTGAAGTTGTACTTCTGCTCGGCGGAGGCCGGTGCGGCGGCGATGCCGGAGAGGCCGAGTGCGCCCGCAGTGATTACGGCGGCAAGTTTCTTGTGCATGGGGACCTTTCTGTCGGACCGTGAAGTGGTGGAGGTGTACCTGCATATAGCCCATCTGCCTTCCCAGCCCCTCCGCAACAATAAATTCACCTCGACGCAACCCGGTGCTCACCTGCTGAATTTAAATTGAGAGGTGGCTCGGAAACCCCTGCCGTACACCTGCTTTCGCTCTGGAGATGTCATGCGCACACGCGTTGCCGCCGTAACCGCCCTGGCCTTGCTCACCCCGATCACCCAACTGGCGCTGCCTATGGCGGGCGCCGCAGAAAACCTCGCTTCCCGCTTCACCGTCCAGGTCATGCCGGACACCCAGTTCTACGCCCGCTACGGCACCGAAGCGGCGGGCGACATTTTCGGTTCCCGCTACGGTTCCAACCCGTTCAACTCGCAAACCCGGTTCATCGCGGACAACCATGACAAGCTCGGCACCAAGTTCGTCACCCATCTGGGCGACTTGGTGGATCAGCCGCGGGACCTGGCCAGTTGGGACATCGCCTCGGACGCGATGAAGATCCTCGAGGACGCCAAGGTGGATTACTCGGTGCTGCCGGGCAACCACGATTACGCCATGGTGAATAACACCTCCGTGTTCCAGCGGTACTTCCCGCAGTCCCGCGCAGAGGCCGTCCCCACCTTCCAGGGCCGATTCGAGTCCACTGATATCTATAACAGTGGGCGGAACGATTACGGATTCCCCGGCCAGACGGTGGATTCGGAGTACCACATCTTCGAGGCGGAGGGGCAGCGGTACCTGGTGCTCGCGCTCGGCTTCCGCGCAAACGATGCAACGCTTGACTGGGCGCAGCGCGTCATCGACGAGCACCCGGAGCTGCCGGTGATCCTCACTGCGCACGAAATCGACGCGATCGACGGCCAGGGCAACGTGTTCTACAGCAAGGAGTACGGGCAGCACCTGTGGAACAAGCTCATCCGTAAGAATGACCAGATCTTCCTCACCATCGCGGGCCACAACCACGGCGCCGGCTACCACGTGGAGACCAACGACGCCGGCCACCAGGTGATCAGCATCCTGCAGGATTACCAGATGGCGTACTTGGGCGGCAACGGCCTGATGGGCCAGCTCATGTTCGACCTGAGCAACAACAAGATCGAGATGACGGCGTACTCCCCGTGGGTGAAGGAGAAGCAGCCGGGGCAGCTGACGTCCTTCGACCACCTGCTGCCCGCCGGCAAGGGCGATTCCTACGTCATCGACTTCGATTTCGCCGAGCGCTTCAAGCCTTTCAACCAGGGCTGGGCCAAGGGCGACGAGAACGACCCGGATTACGCCGAGGTCCTCCGCGAGAGCCTGCGGGACGGCTACACGCCGTACACCATCACCGAGGCCGCGCGGCCCAAGGACACCGAGGATTACCCGCACGTGGAGGGCACCGTCGCGCACTGGCGCCCGGGTCAGACGCGTTTTAAGGGGCAATTGCTTGTCGACGCAACCCCAGCGCCCTCCGGCTCCACCATCCCCGACGTCGCCGCGGGCAACGACATGACCCGCGCCCGGTACCGCCTCGGCGCGAAGCAGGAGCACGTCACGTTCACCACCGACAAGCACCCCCTGTCCTCCGACGCCGGCTCGCTGCGCTTCTCCGAGCCGACCTTGAAGCACGGTGTGTCCTGGTTCGAGACGGCCGAAAACGCCCCAGTCAATGACGCCCGCTTTGACAAGGGCTACACCCTCGAGGCCTTCCTGAAGCTGGACGAGGACTGGAACGGCGACGACAACGGCTGGTCCAACGCGCTGGTGCGAGACATCGACGGTACCGGCGTGAACCCGGACGACCCGGACGGCGACCCGATCCAGATGCTCGGCGTGTCCAACCTGCGCGAGCTGCGCTGGTACTCGCTCGGTGAGAACGGCCGCGGCTTCTCCAACTGGACCCACGAGGTGCCCAAGGGCGAGTGGATGCACGTTGCCGTGGTCAACGACCCGGCTGACCAGTCGGTGACGATGTACGTGGACGGCTCGCCGATTCTCCGCGACGGCTACGGCCCCGTTGGCATGGCGGGCGAGGGGTACAAGTGGATCCTCGGCACCTCCGAGTGGGAGACCCGCAAGGTCGACGGCTGGTTTGGCAACATCGGCGAGATCCGCATCGTGGACCACCCCATCGGCCAGGACGAGTGGCTTACCGCCCGCGCGACTACCCAGGAGCCCGAGGCGCCGGGGACGGACACCGAGACCCCGGGGACGGACACCGAGACCCCGGGGACGGACACCGAGACCCCGGCACCGGCCCCGACGCCGGTGCCGGGGGCGGGCGGCGGCTCGGTGGCGTCGTCAAGCAAGAGCTCCTTCTGGGTCTTTGTGGCGGGCACCGTGTTCGGCGCGCTCGGCGCGGCTGGCGCGATCGCCGCGCTGCTGGTGAGCCTCGGCGGCGAGGCAGCCAAGCAGCTGCGGGACATGCTGGGACTGTAGGACCGCGCTGCGGGGCGCAGTGCGTGGCCAGGGCTGCGACGAAAAACACCCGAACACGCCGGCCGCGCCTGTTACGCTCGGACTTCTTACTAGGGACTGAAGAAGGGCCACAGCACCATGTCCACACCGAGCGGCAACTCCGCCGCGGCAAACCAGACGGCAAACCAGGCAGCGAACTCCGATACCGGCGGCAACGGCGAACTCCCCGAGCAGTTCGGAGACGAGCACCTCGAGATGGGGCGGGCCGAGTTCGACAAGGAGAACCTCTCGGACGCGGACATCCAGCAGATCCAGGAGCAGCGCGAGGGCGATGAGCCGGACGGCTCGTTCATGCGGTGGGTGATCACGCTCTTCGGCACCGGCGTGGGCGCGGGCATCCTGTTCCTGCCCATCAACGCGGGCAGCTTCGGTTTCTGGCCGCTGCTGATCGCCACGCTGCTGATCGGCCCGATGGTGTTCTTCTCGCACCGCAGCTACGCGCGCATCGTCTCTGCCTCGCCGGAGAAGGGCCTGGATGTGCTGCAGGTGATCACGGCGCTGACGGGCCGCAAGCGCGGCTTCGCCTCCGCGGTGCTGTACTGGCTGGGTATTTACCCCACGGTGCTCATCTACGGCATCTCCATTACCAACACGCTGGACAGTTTCATTGTGAACCAGCTGGGCGGGGAGTCCGTGAACAGGTGGGTGCTGGCGTCCGCCGCGGTGGGTGTGATGACGGGCGCGTACGCCCTGGGCAAGAAGGTCACGTTGTGGCTGGCCAACATCCTCGTCTACCCGCTGATTGTGGCCCTGGCGGTGGTGTCCTTCTACCTCATCCCGCAGTGGGACTTTGACAGCTTCCGCGCCTACGAGTCCTCCATGCCCATCTGGCAGGGCGTGCTGCTGATCCTGCCGGTGCTGGTGTTCTCCTTCAGCCACATGGCCGCGCTGTCCCAGTTCGCGCTGGACGTGCAGAAGAAGATGGACGGGGACGTGGAGGCCACCGAGCGCGAGGTGGGCAAGGTGGAGCTGGTCACTGCCATCCTCCTAGTCACGTTCACCATGTTCTTCGTCTGGTCCTGCGCCCTCTCCCTCGGCGCGGAGGGCATGGACGCCGCCAACGAGCAGAACGTGCCCGTCCTGTCCTACCTGGCCAACGAGACGGACACGGCGTTCATGGCCTGGATGAGCCCGATCGTGGCTATCTGCGCCATCATCACCTCTTACTTCGGCCACCTGCTGGGCACCGAGGAGGGCACCGGCTACCTCATCCGCGTGGCCGCGCCCGGGTTCGCCTCCCGCATCTCCTCGAACGCGCTGCGCTGGATTGTAAACATCTTCGTCTTCGTCACCGCGGTGCTGGTGGCTGTGGCCAACCCGTCCATTCTGGACATGATCTCCGTGGTGGGCGGCATCTTCGTGGCGTTCCTCGTCTACATCATGCCGGGGCTCCTCTTCAACAAGGCCATCGCCTTCAAGCACTACGCCCGCCGCCCGGACACCATCTTCGTGTTCGCGCTCGGCCTGGTGATCATGGGCGTGACCGTGTGGAATATCGCCGCGGGGCGCAGCTAGCCGCGCGCAGGTGCCGCGCGATTGCCGCCCCGCGTGCCACAATAGGGCCATGGCCTGCAGCGTCTACTACTCCAGCTACTACGGCTCGACGCGCGAGTACGCCGAAGCCCTCGCACAACGCCTCGGCACCACCGCCGAGCGGATCCCGGAGCTCGCGGCCGCGATTGCCCCGCAGGGGCCGATCGTGGTGCTCTCGCCCGCACACGGCCCGCTCAACGACGGCGCCACGTTCGTGCTTTCGCTTGCCGACGACATCCTGGAGCACTACCCCGTCGCCCTCGCCACCGTGGGCATGACCCTAGACGAAGAGGCGGTGGCGAAGGACGCCACGGCCGGGCTGCTGAACAAGCGCGCCGACCGCGTCGCCCGCTTCTACCTACCGGGCCGGCTAAACTACTCCGAGCTGTCCACCCAGCACGCGATGCTGATGAAGGGGCTGATCTCCGCCCTGCGCCTGAAGCCGAAGAAGTCGGACAACGAGAAGAACATGATCGCCACCTACGGCGAGGACGTGGACCGGGTGGACCTGTCCCGCCTCGACCCGTTAGTCGCGTGGGTTGAAAAGAACCAGCCGTAGGGCGGGCGGCACGACCGGCCCCCAATCGCTCCGAATGCCTGCGCGTATGAACGTTGACGCCACCATCGACTCCATCAACGCCTCCGGCATCGAGCTGGTCACCGACGGCGCGCCCGCACGCTGCCGCGCGGGTAGCGCCTGCCCGCGGTGCCGGTGGAACGGGCCCTACTACACTGGCTAACCATGACGAACGCGAGCGACAACCCCGACAACCCCACTGGCCCGTCCCAGCGCTACACCGCGGAGCTGGCCGGGGACATCGAGCAGAAATGGCAGCAGTTCTGGCGCGAGCACGGCACCTTTAACGCGCCGAACCCGGTGGGTGATTTGGCCCCGGATGCGTCGCAAAGCGAGCAGAGCCCCCTTCCCGCGGAGAAGCTCAACGTGCAGGACATGTTCCCGTACCCCTCCGGCGCGGGCCTGCACGTGGGCCACCCGCTGGGCTACATCGCCACGGACGTCTACGCGCGCTACAACCGCATGCTGCGCAAGAACGTCCTGCACACCCTGGGCTATGACGCCTTCGGCCTGCCGGCGGAGCAGTACGCCATCCAGACGGGCACGCACCCGCGCACCACCACCGAGGCCAACATCGAGAACATGACCCGCCAGCTGGGCCAGCTGGGCCTGGGGCACGACAAGCGGCGCGCGGTGGCCACCACGGACCCGGAGTTTTACAAGTGGACGCAGTGGATTTTCCTGCAGGTCTACAACGCCTGGTTCGACGAGGAGCAGCAGAAGGCCCGCCCCATCGAGGACCTAGTGCGCGACCTGATGACGGGCGTGCGCACACTCAAGGACGGCCGAAACTTCAATGACCTCACCACCGCGGAGAAGCACGCCGCGCTGGACGAGTACCGCCTGGTGTACCTGGCGGATTCCATGGTCAACTGGTGCCCGGGTCTGGGCACCGTGCTGGCAAACGAGGAGGTCACCGCGGACGGGCGCTCCGAGCGCGGCAACTTCCCCGTGTACCGCAAGCGCCTGCGCCAGTGGATGATGCGCATCACCGCCTACTCGGACCGCCTGCTGGATGACCTAGAGCTTTTGGATTGGCCGGAGAAGGTCAAGAGCATGCAGCGCAACTGGATCGGGCGCTCCCGCGGCGCGCAGGTTACCTTCGCCTCCGAGGCGGGCCCGATCGAGGTGTTCACCACCCGCCCGGACACGCTCTTCGGTGCCAGCTACGTGGTGCTCGCGCCCGAGCACGAGTTGGTTGACGAGCTTACGGCGGGCGGGTACGAAGGGGGCGTCGACAAGCAATGGCGCTACGGCGAGGACACTCCCGCCGCGGCTATCAAGGCCTACCGGGCGGCAATTGCGGCGAAGTCCGACGTGGAGCGCCAGGAGAACAAGGAGAAGACCGGTGTGTTCACCGGCTCCTACGCGGTCAACCCCGTCAACGGCGAGCGCGTGCCCGTGTTCATCGCGGACTACGTGCTCACCGGCTACGGCACCGGCGCGATCATGGCCGTGCCGGCGCACGACGAGCGCGACTACGAGTTTGCCACCGTCTTCGGCCTGCCCATCACCCCGGTGCTGGACGGCGACGTGAGCGAGGCGGCCTTCACCGGTGACGCGGCGCACATCAACTCCGCCAACGGTTCCGGCCTGGACCTGAACGGGCTGGGCAAGGACGAGGCCATTGACAAGGCCATTGGATGGCTCACGGAGCATGCCGCCGGCGAGGAGAAGATCCAGTACAAGCTGCGCGATTGGCTGTTCGCCCGCCAGCGCTACTGGGGCGAGCCCTTCCCCATCGTGTACGACGAAAACGGCCAGGCCCACGGCATCCCCGAGGACCAGCTGCCGGTGGAGCTGCCGGAGGTGGAGGACTACAAGCCCGTCTCGTTCGACCCGGAGGACGCGGACTCGGAGCCGTCGCCGCCGCTGGCCAAGGCCACCGACTGGGTGAACGTGACCATGGACCTCGGCGACGGGGAGAAGCAGTACCGCCGCGACACCAACGTTATGCCGCAGTGGGCCGGCTCCTCCTGGTACCAGCTGCGCTACATCGACCCGACCAACCAGGAGCAGTTCTGCGACCTGGAGAACGAGGCGTACTGGACCGGCCCGCGGCCCGCCGAGCACGGCGAGAATGACCCGGGCGGCGTGGACCTCTACGTGGGCGGCGTGGAGCACGCGGTGCTGCACCTTTTGTACTCCCGCTTCTGGCACAAGGTGCTGTTTGACCTCGGTTTTGTTACCTCCAAGGAGCCGTACCGCCGCCTGTTCAACCAGGGCTACATCCAGGCCTACGCCTACACGGACGCCCGCGGCGTGTACGTGCCGGCGGCCGAGGTGGAGGAGCGCGGCGGGAAGTACTTCTACCAGGGCGAAGAGGTAAACCGCGAGTACGGCAAGATGGGCAAATCGCTCAAGAACGCCGTGGCCCCGGATGACGTGGTGCGCGACTACGGCGCGGACACCCTGCGCGTGTACGAGATGTCCATGGGCCCGCTGGACACCTCTCGGCCGTGGGCTACCAAGGACGTGGTGGGCGCGCACCGCTTCCTGCAGCGCCTGTGGCGCCTCGCCGTGAACGAGGAGACGGGCGAGTTGGTCGTTACCGATGCCGAGCTGACCAGCGAGGACGCGAAGCAGCTCCACCGCACCATCGCGGGTGTGCGCGATGATTACGAGCACCTGCGCGACAACACCGTGGTGGCCAAGCTGATCGAGTACGTCAACCACCTGACCAAGGCGTACCCCGACGGTGCGCCGCGCGCGGCCGTGGAGCCGCTGGTGCAGATGGTCTCCCCGCTCGCGCCGCACATCGCGGAGGAGCTGTGGTCCCGCCTCGGGCACGAGGGAACCATCACGTTCGTTCCGTTCCCCACCTTCGACGAGCACTTGCTTGTCGACGCCACCGTTGAGCTGCCCGTCCAAATCAACGGCAAGGTCAAGGCCCGCGTGGAGGTGCCCGCCGACGCCTCGCAGGACGACACCCAGGCAGCCGCGATGGCGGATCCCCGCGTGGCCGAGCTGATCGAGGGCAAGCAGGTGCTCAAAGTGATCGTGGTGCCGGGCCGGATGGTCAACCTGGTGGTGAAGTAGCGCCGCGCCGGTACACTTGCTGGGGCGCAAACACCACCGACTGTAAGGAGACGTGTGATGACCACCCCCAGCTCCGGCGGATACCCCCGCTACGGCGAGGAGCCGCAGGGCGGCGAGCCCTACCCGGACTCTACCGGCGCCTACCCGGCGTACGAGGGCCCCTCGTACGACACCCCGGACTATGCCGCCGCCTACGGCTCCGGCTACGGCTCGGGCTCGGGCGACTACTCCCAGTTCGACGTGAACTCCGCGATGACCAACCAGAACGCCCTGGCCTTCCACGGCCAGCAGCTCACGGACGGCTACTACGGGGACGGCACTCAGCCCCACCCCATCAACAACCCGGAGGCCAACGGCTGGACCCACACCAAGGGCAC
Organism: Corynebacterium bouchesdurhonense; assembly: GCF_900078305.2. Taxonomy (GTDB): domain Bacteria; phylum Actinomycetota; class Actinomycetes; order Mycobacteriales; family Mycobacteriaceae; genus Corynebacterium; species Corynebacterium bouchesdurhonense. Next base: position 482,745 of record NZ_LT546028.1, on the reverse strand, counting down.
CGGCCGCCTGCGCCCAGGCCAGGCCATCTCCTGGGCCTTCAAGGCCTTTGGCCAGAACGCCGGCCTGTGGCTGGTGGTGGGCCTGGTGCTCTCCGGCCTGAGCATGCTCGCCTCCCTGCCCAACATCAACACCGCGGTGGGCGGGCTCGCGTCCCTGGCCTCCATTCTCATCCTGCCGGTGGCGCTGGGCGCCGCTCTGCAGCAGACGCTGGTGGCCAAGTTCAGCTCCCCCAGCACCCCGGCCTACGGCAAGTCGCTGGCCATGCTCTTCGTGGTGGCCCTGATCGCCTCGGTGGCGGGCATGGTGCTGCTGGTGGTGGCGTCCCTGGTGGGAGCGAGCACGGTGGACCCGGCCGCGATCCCGGCCGACCCGGAGCAGATGCTCCAGGACGAGGCGCTGATGAACGAGCTCATCCGCTCCATGGGCATCGCGCTGGCAGTGGTTGGCCTGCTGATGGTGCTGCTCATGCCGTTTGTGACGTACCAGATGTACTACGCCGCCGATAACAACGGCAGCTTCGGCCACGCGTTCAGCCAGGCCTGGAAGGCGGGCGCCCGCAACTGGCTGCCCACCGTCGGCCTGCTGCTGTTCTGCTTCCTGCTGGGCACGCTTTCCCAGGTGCCCATGTTCCTCACCGCCGGCGGCACCCTCTCGGTCACCGTGGCCGCGGTGCTGTCTTTCCTGATCACCATCGTGGTCTCCCCCATCACCATGCTGGCCGTGGCCCACGCTTACCGCCAGGTTTCCGGCGGCCCGGTGCCGGCAGCGCCCGAGGCTGCGGCGATCTAGCCCGGCCTCGCCGGCCCCGCCGGGCTAGCCGCCGTAGCTCGCAAGCATCTCGCCCACAAGGAGCCGGCCGTCGCGGGAGACCACCAGCTCCTCGTCGAAGATGTGCAGCACGCCGATGTGGCACAGGAAGTCGAATACCGCCTCGTAATCCTCGGGCATGGAGCGGTCCCACCCCGCGTACGGCGCGATGCCGTACATGTGCCCCAGCACCGATACCCAGTGCCGCCACGCCCGCCTGCCGTACACAGCCTCGAAGCCGAGCAGCAGCTCGGTGGGGAACTCCTGCACCGGCTGATCCGCGCGCAGGAAGGACTCGCCGCGCTCCGTGGTGCGCAGGCGGTTGCCGTCGAGCTCGATCAGGCCCGCGCCGGTGAGAAATCGCCGGGCATTGCTTACAGACGCAAACGAGCTCTCCCGCGGCCGCTCCAACCCGTCCGGCAGCCCCATCATCCGCACCAGGTCCCGCACCACCGCGGTGGGCAGGAAGCCGCGGCTGGTCAGGGTCACCGGCTTCCGGAACAGGGCCACGAAGCCCTGCAGCATCTCCCCCGTGGAGTCCAGCTCGGAAGGGTGGGTGGGTGCTGGCTGCCCGCGCCCGAACAGCGGAATCACGTTGTCGTCCGGCTCGTCGAAACCCTCCAGCTCGTCCGGCTCGCCCATCCGGTCCTCGAAGAACTCCGCCACCGCGGCGATGAGGGTGGGGTTGCGGTCTGGATTCGGGTCATGGTGCAAGATGTCGCGCAGCTCGGGGCGCGAGTCCAAAAAGTCCTCGAACTCGTCAGCCAGGGCCGGACCGGGGACGGGCGAGCCCGGCCCGCCGGGCTGGTCGAAGTAGATCTCCTCCGCCACGTAGCCGATGCGGGTAGCCACGGTCACCGGGTCCGCCACGGTGAGCCGGTCGAGCATGCGCTCCGGCGACATCACCGGCATGAAGCTGAGCAAAAGCGGCGTGACCTCCATGTTGGGCTCCAGCCCGGCGCAGACGCGGCGGGCCTCCTCCCGGAACTTGGTCATCAGCTCTGGCCCGTTGGCGGATTCGACGATGTCTGGTCCGGATGCGTCGATAAGCAACGGCGTAGGACCATCCAGCTGGGAGTAGCCGAGCACCTCAACGTGGATGTTCCAGTTCGCGGTGGGGTCGTAGATGTACGTGAGCTCGGTGAACTTGGACACCGTCAGCCCGGTCTCGTCGGACTCCCCCGCGCCGGGCGCCTCGGTGAACACCTGGCGCAGCTCCCCCGCCCCCGTGGTGTAGAGGTGGGTGGCGGCGCCGGAGAAGCCGAACGCCGCGTCGATGACCTGCGCGAGGGTGCCCAGGTCCATCGAGTCGTCCACGTTGACGCAGCGGGAGACCTCCGGGACGGAGCCCTCCAGCGTCATCAGCAGGGTGGTGATCATGCTTGCCACAATACGGGGGCCGGAGGGCTGGTTTTAGATGAACAGCAGCGCGCAGATCACTGCGGTGACCGCGCCTGCGAGCAGCGGCACGAGGGTGCGGCGGACGATGTCGATGGGGTTGACGTCCAGCGCGCCCGCAACAATCAGCACCGCGGCGTTGACCGGGGAGGCCTGGCGCATGGTGTTGGAGGCCGCCCAGATGGAAGTGAGCATCTGCGGCGCGGAGACCGCGGACTCGGCGGCGATGCCGGGCACCATCTCGGAGAACGCGAAGTAGGGCGCCACACCGGAGCCGGTGACCAGGGCCATGACGGAGGTAGCCAGGACGAAGACCAGCACCATCACCACCGCGGCGCCGGAGGAGTTGCGCGCCAAGTCCGTCAGCGCCTCGATCACGCCCATTTGGGTGATGCCCTCCACCAGAATCGCGGCGGCCACGATGAGGGAGACCACGCCCGCGGCACCCTCGCCCAGGCCCTTGAAGAAGTGCTGCACCGAGTCCACGGCCTCGTTCACGTCGCGCAGGCGGATGGACTCGATGATGGCGGTGACCAGCAGGGAGATGACGGTGACGGGGAGGATGCCGGCCTCGAAGGAGACCACGCCGAAGCGATTGAGCAGCGCAGAGACGATGATGAGCAGCAGCGGCAGAAGCGGCAGGAGGGCGTAGAAGCCGGGCAGGCCCTCAGCGCGCTCCACGGCCTCGCGGATGCGGCGCTCGGACTCGGCGTTCTTCGCCGCCGCCAGCTCCGCCTCGGAGGCCGTGCCGGAAGCCGCACCCGGGCCGCCGCCATCCGCCCCGTCAGCGCCGGCACCCGCCGTCGCCCCGGCGCCCACCTTGGCCAGGTCTTTCTTATCGCAGCGGCGCTGCCACCACATGTGCGTAAACGCGATGACCACCAGCGCCGGCACGGTTGCCTTGGCCACGTTGCCGAAGGTGAATTCGGTGACGCTCATGCCGGTCAGGTCCGCGCCCTGAATCAGGCCGGCCTCCAGCGGCGACGGCGCGATGGTGGACGCGGTGGCGATGATCGCGCCAACGGTCAGCGGCGTCAGCCCGGCGGCGATCAGCGCGGGCATCAGCGTGGCCACCAACAGCAGCGACAGCGCGCTGGCGGACGGCACCACGAAGGACAGCAGCGTGGCCACCAGGAAGCCGATGGGCACCAGCCAGTAGGAGCCGTGGAACTTCTGCAGCGGCGCGGAGAGCGCCACCACCGTCTTCGCGTCGGCACCGATGTGGCGCATGTAGCCCACAAAGCCGAAGAGCACCATGATGGCCATGCCGGTGCCGGCGAAGCGGGACTTGAAAAGGGATTCGACGATGAGCAGCTCGTCGTAGAACGCGTTACCGGAGCTCTCGATGTCGGCCGCGCTGTGTTCGATGCGCCCCGTCGCGGCGGCGATCATCAGCAGCAGCACACCAACCACAAAAATCGCGGAGGCCGCGTGGGTCTTCTTGTAAATGAAGTACCCCACGGCCACAACAGCCAGGATTGCTAGGAGGAGGAAGATCACTCCCTCATTGTGGGCCTCCCCCGGCGGGTTTGCAGGGCATTTGGGGCTTTTGCTTAGCGACGGCCCCTCTAACGCCACCCCCTTCTACACCACCGTGTCCCCCTCCAGCGGTGTGCCGCCGAGCAGGACGGCGCTCACCGGCGCGTCGGAGGTGTTGCGGATGCCCCAGGTGCGCCCGCCCGCCGCGGCGAAGGCCACGGCCCCGGCCGGTACGTCGGTGTTCTGCACGGCGATCCCGCCCGCGGTGGGCAGCAGCCCGTACTCGAAGTCCTCCCGCAGGGTCATCGCGATCTCCGCGCCGGGCGCCACCCGCAGGTGCGCGGCCACGAGCGGGCTGTGCGCCTTGACGGCGGAGGAGCGGCCGAACATCTCGCCCACCAGCACGCGCGCCTGGCCGGAGATGGCGGTGGTGACGCTGCGCAGCGCGAAGGGCTCCGGCGCGAAGATCTCCAACGACGCGCCCTGGCTGGCCAGAGCGTCCAGCGCCCCGGCTGGCAGCACCGCGTCCAGCCGCACGCCCGCCGCGTCGGAGGACGGCTGCACCTTGAGGCTGCCCGCGCCCTCCGGGAAGGTGGCCACGCACACCTCGCCGGGCTCGATGTGCTCGTCAAACCCGGCGCGGTCGCTCAGCCGTACCTCGCCGCTGGTCACCCACACCAGGCTCTGGCGGCCGGGGCGGGGCGCGAGGTCGGTGGTGGCGCCGCCGCCGAAGAGGGCGGCGAAGTCCCACGCGCCGACGCGCCCGCCGCCGTCTTGCTGGCGGGCAGGGTCCACGATTTCCACGCCTGGCCGCGCCTGGCGCTGGCCCGGGTTGTTTCCGCGCACGTCGTCCATGCGGCACATCGTACTGAAGGACACCGCCTGAAGGGCGCCATGCGGCGTGCGCGGCGATAAGGTACTCGGGTGCAAAAACTCCCCGCGAGGCTCATGGTCGCGCTGGCGTTCTTCGCCGCTGCGGGCCCGCTGGCCATTGACATGTACCTGCCCGGCCTGCCCTCCCTGCAGCAGGACTTGGGCACCTCGCCCGCGTCCGCGCAGCTGACCATCTCCGGGTTCATGATTGGCATGGCGGTGGGCAACCTGGTGTTCGGCCCGATCTCCGACGCGACGGGCCGCCGCGCGCCGATCGTCGCCGCCGCCGCGGTCTTTTTCGCCTCCTCGGTGATGTGCGCTCTGGCGCCCGGCATCGAGCTGCTGATCGCCGCGCGCGTGATCCAGGGCGCGGCCGGCGGCTGCGCGGTGGTGGTCTCGCGGGCCGTAGTGCCGGCCCTGCTTAACGGCACCGCCGCGGCCCGCGCGTTCTCGGCGCTGCTGGCTCTCACCGGCTTCATGCCCGCCATCGCGCCGGCGTTGGGCAGCCTCTTCCTGCCGCTTCTGGGTTGGCGGGGCATCTTCTGGTTCCTCGCCGCGGTGAACGTGGTGCAGCTGCTCCTCGCGCTGCGCCTGCCGGAGACGCTGCCGCCCGAGCGCCGCACGCCGGGGGTCCTGCGCACGCTGCTGCCGCGCATCGCGCGCTGCTTTACCCGCCCCGCCTACGTGGGGTACATGGCTGCGGGTGCGATCGGCTTCGGCGCGCTGTTCGCCTACATCTCGGCCTCCCCGCTGGTGCTGCAGACCCAGCTCGGCTTCAGCCCCCACGCCTTCGCACTGACCTTCGGCGGTATCGCGCTGCTCTTGCCCGCCTCGAACGCCCTGAACATGCGCCTGGTCAAGCGGATCCCGCCGCGCACCCTGCTGATTCGGGCATTGCTTATCGACGCCCTCGTCGCCGCCACCCTCCTCATCCTCGCCCTCACCGGCCCGTCGGCGCCCCTGCTCATCCCCCTCTTCGCCGCCCTAGCCGCGATGAGCGGCTTCATCACCGCGAACGCCTCCGCCCTGGCCGTCGAGGAGATCCGGGACATCGGCGCCGGCGCCGGCACGGGCGCGATGGGCTTTGTCCAGTTCATCGTGGCCGCGGTGGTGGCCCCGGCCGCCGGCCTGGGCACGAACCACGCCCTGGCCATGGCGCTAGCCTCCCTGGTCTGCGCGGGCCTCGCGCTCGCGCTGGTGGCCACGCTCACCCGGCGGCCCTGACCCGGCGAGCGGGCGTTAGATAATGCGCTTTTCTCGCGCCCGCTGCACCGCGGCTGTGCGGTTGTCCACCCCGAGCTTGCCGTAGATGTGAATGAGGTGGGTCTTCACCGTGGCCTGGGAGATGAAGAGGGACTGGGCGATCTCCCGGTTCGACGCGCCGGTCTGCAGCGCCTGCAGGATCTCGATCTCCCGGCCGGACAGGGCCTCCTCGGGGTGCATCACCCTGTCTGCCAGCACGCCGACGGCCTGCGGCGCCAGCACTCGCTCGCGGCGGGCGGCCTTCACCACGGCCTCGTGCAGCTCCTCCTCGGGGGCGTCTTTAAGCAAATAGCCCAATGCTCCCGCCTCCATGGCCGCCACCACGTCGGACTGCGTGTCGTAGGTGGTCAAGATGAGCACGGGTGGCCCGCCCGCGCCTGTCAGGCGCCGGGTGAGCTCGATGCCGGAGGCCACGGGCATCTGGATGTCCGTCACCACCACGTCCACGCCGGCGGGGACCTCGGCGGCGCCGTTGTCGGCCTCCGCCACCACCTCCACGTCGCCGAAGGAATTCAGCACCGCGCGCAGGCCGGCGCGGACTATTGGGTGGTCGTCGATAAGCATCAGGCGAATCATGGGCGCTCCACGGGGATACTGGCGGCGAGCACGCTGCCGTCGACGGTCAATTCGCCGCCCACCTCGGCCACGCGGGCGCGCAGGCCCTGGAGGCCGAAACCCTCGTCGCCGCCGATGCCCGCGCCGTTGTCGTAGACGTCCACGGTGGCGGTGGTGCCCAGCATATCCACCGTGATCACCGCCTGGTCCGCCTGCGAGTGGCGTTCGATGTTGCTCAGGCCCTCGCGCACCACGCGCTCGATCGCCCCGGCGGCGGGCTCCGGGATGGCGGCGACGCGCTCGGCCTTGACCTGCACGCGGAGCGTCCGGCCGAGCGCCCGCTGCCGCTCCTCGGCGGCCCGGGCCAGCCCCTCGAGGCGGGCGGGCAGCGGCTCGAGCGGCGGGGCGTTATCCGCCACGAACTGCCGCGCGGCCGCCAGGTTCTCCTTCGCCGTGTTGCGGATGGTGGTCAGGGTGGCGCGCGCCTCGGCCACCTGCTGCGCGTTGCCCGGCCCGCCGCTGAGGGCGGCGAGCTGCTTGTCCAGGGCGCGGCCCACGAGCACGATCGAGCTCAGGCCCTGGGCCATGGTGTCGTGCACCTCGCGCGAGAGCCGGGCGCGCTCCTCCGCCACCCCGGCGGCGTGCTCGAGCACCTTGTAGTGCTCCGTCTCCTCACGCAGGGCCTTGTAGGCGTAGACGATGAACACCGCCAGCACCGTGCCGATGGTGGGGCCGATCAGCCCTCCCCAGCTCGACACGGGCACGGTGCGGGTCAGCGTGGCGGCCAACAGTAGCGCCGAGATGGCCAGGCCCAGGCCGCTGGGCAGGATGAAGCAGGCGAGCATGACCAGGGGAAACTCCAGCCACACAAAGGCGGCGGAGCGCAGGGCCAGCATCGTCCACAGCGAGATCACCAGCGTCAGCCACGCCTCGCCGCCGCCCGGTGGCACGGGCTTGCCGCGGTTGAACCACACCGTGCCCGCGAGGTAGATGCCGGCAAACGCCGCCACCAGCGCCACGGTGAACGCGCCGAGCTCAGCGTCGCGCTCCGCGCCCGCCAGCCCCACGCCCAGCAGAACGGCCACGAGGACGTGCAGGCTCACGCCGAGCAGGACGAGGATGCGGTTGGTGGTTTTCACAGGAGCCAAGGCTAGTGAGGCGAGTCAGGCGCGGAATCAACCGAACGGTTGAGGGCCATTTCAACCGGCCGCCCGATGTGGAAAGGCCCAGCTCAGCGCCAAAATAGGGGCCATGTTCCTAGCAATGAGAGAAATCAAAGCGGCGCGTGGCCGCTTCGGGCTGATCACCGGCACCGTCGCGCTGATCACCCTTCTGGTGGTTGTGCTCACCGGGCTCACCAACGGGCTGGGCAAGCAGAACACCTCCGCCCTCGAGGCGCTGGACCCGCAATCCGTGGTGTTCCAGGACAACGATGACCCGTCCTTCACCACCTCCCGCGTGGACGCGCGCGAGGGCACCGCCCCGCTCGGCACCGGCCAGATGTTGCTCACCCGCGCGGACGGCACCGAGGAGTCCGTGGCCCTCATGGCGCTGCCGGAGGGCACCGCCCTGCCCGGCGGCGAGACCCTGGGTAGCGGCGCCGTCGCCTCCGAGTCGCTCGACCTGGGCGAGGGCGAGACCGTCACCGTTGCCGGCGTGGACATCGCCGTGGCCACGTCCACCGCCGACCTGGAGTACTCCCACTCCCCGGTCATGTGGGTACCCACCGAGTTCTGGCGGCAGACGATGCGCACCGAAGCGGACGGCACCGTGCTTCTGGCCAGCGACGATTCCGGCCTGAGCCTGAAGGACTCGTTTGCCGGCCTGCCCGCCTACAGCTCTGAGCAGGGCTCGCTGAAGATGATCCAGGGCTTCCTCTACGCCATCGCCGCGCTGGTGGTTGTCGCCTTCCTCACCGTGTGGACGATGCAGCGCACCCGCGACTTGGCCATCCTGAAGGCCATCGGCGCCCCGAACTCCTACCTGCGGCGAGACGCCTTCGGCCAGTCCGCCGTGATCCTGGCCATCGGCGCTCTCTCCGGCACGGTCATCGCCGTGGCCCTCGGCACCCTGGCCATGCAGGCCGTGCCCTTCTCCCTGTCCGCCGCCACGGCGCTCGTCCCGCCGCTTTTGATCTTCCTGCTCGGCATGATCGGCGCCGTGATTGCCACCCGCTCCATCATCAAGGTTGAACCCCAGCTCGCACTCGGAGGTAACGCGTAAATGTTGCACATGGAAAACGTCACCGTCACGTTTCAAGACGGCCAGGACCGCATCACCGCGCTCGACAACGCCAACTTCGAGGCCCGCCCCGGCCAGCTCACCTTCATCGTGGGCGAGTCCGGCTCCGGCAAGTCCACGCTGCTTTCCGCCGCAGCGGGCCTGATCACCCCGGATTCGGGCTCAGTGCTTCTCGACGCCACCGAGGTCAACGACCACGTGCGCCTGGACAAGATCGGCATGATCTTCCAGCAGGCCAACCTGATCGCGGCCCTGAACGTGCGCGACCAGCTGCTCATCACCGACCACATGCGCGGCATCACACCGCGGAAGGATCGCGCCGACGAGCTGCTGGCCCAGGTGGGCCTCGAGGGACTGGGCGACCGCAAGATGCAGCAACTCTCCGGAGGGCAGCGCCAGCGCGTGGGCATCGCCCGGGCGCTCATGGGCGAGCCGAGCCTGATCCTCGCCGACGAGCCGACCGCCGCCTTGGACTCGCAGCGCTCCGCCTCCATCGTCGAGCTGCTGCGCAACCTGGTGCAGGACAACGGCATCGCCTGCGGCTTTGTCACGCATGACCGCTCGCTGATCAGCGACGCCGACGCCGTCTGGGAGGTGCACGACGGCCAGGTTTCCCCGGCGAGGGAGTGGCGGCGCGAGCTGGCTCCGGTGGCGCGGTAAAGCACAAGCCCCTTGCTACCGCAGCTTCGGGCGCGAGAACGCGGCGAGCGCAACCAGCGCCGCCGCAGCGAGCGCGAGCGTGATCACCAGGGTGCCGCCGAGGTGGCCGCGGTCCACCGCCGCCGCCCCGAGCGCCGAACCCGAGGCGATGCCCACCTGGAAGGTGACCACGTAGATGGAGCTGGCCAGGTCCTGGTTGCGCTTGCCCGCGTGGAGGAAGATCGTGGTGGCGGCGGTGGGCAGCGCGCCGGCGGCCACGCCGAGCACCGCCACGGCGATGAGCATCACCGGGCCCGAGTCCAGCTGCAGGGCGAGCAGGCCGATGGCCGCGGCCGCCATCAGCAGCACTGTGTCGCCGCCGTTGATGCGGATCATGCGGGCGTCGATCCTGCGGCCCGTGAGGAGCACGCCCAGCAGCCCGAACGCGCCGTAGGCCGCCAGGCCCGGCGCGACCCAGCTGGTGCCGGCCGTGGACTCGATGAGCAGCGCCAGGTACGTAAAGCTGGCAAACACTGCGGTGACCGCGAAGGTGAGGAAGAACACCAGAGAGGGGATGGCGGACTGCGTCTGCCCTCTCGCGTCGTCCGTGCGCGGCGGGCGCGCCGGCATGCTTGGCAGGGTGAGCAGGAGCAGCAGCAGCGCGACAATCACCGCGGCGCCCAGGATCCAGGTGGCACCGCGCCAGCCGATGGCGTGGCCAACGGCCGTGCTCAGCGGCGCGCCGATCACCGTGGACATGGTGGAGCCGATGGCGACCGCCGCTACCGCCTTGCCCGTCTGACCCGGGGGCGCGAGGCGGGCGGCCATCGGGTTGGCCAGGGACCAGAACAGCCCGTGCGTGAGCGCCGCCGAGACGCGTCCGGCCACGAGCACCCAGTAGTTGGTGGCGGAAGCCTGCAGCACGATGCCCAGCATGAGGAAGCCGAGCGTGGCGATGAACAGCGGCCGGCGGTCCAGGTTCCGTGTGGCGTGCATCAGCGGGATGGTCACCACCGCCACCAGGCCGGCGTACACGCTCATGAGGAGCCCGATCTGCCCCTCGGAAACGCCCAAGTCCGACGCCATGGGGGAAATCAGGCCCACCGCGAACATCTCGAAGGTCACGTACACGAACGCGGCGAAGCCCATGGCGCTAAGGGGCACGACGGGGAAGGTGGGGGTAGCGGACTTCACCCGGACACCGTACAACTGTCGCCCGCGATCCGTCGGGCCACCTCACGGGCGAAGGGGCTCACACCACCGATGGTTCCCGCGCCCGGGCCGCCCAGCGCGTCGAAGCCGACCACGTGCAGGTTCGGCGTGGAAAGCGGCAGCCCGCGGACGGGCCTGAGCGCCGGGCGGAAGCCGGTGGCCCAGATGATCGTGTCCACGCCGTTATCCCCGCCGTCGCGCTCCAGCTCGTCGAGGCTGGCCACCATCGGGTGGGCCCTGAGCAGGCCGGCGTCGCGGGCGCGGCGCACCTCCGGCACCGCCACGATGTCGCCGTCGAAGTCCGCGCAGCCCGGGTCCTCCCCGCCGCGCGCGATGGCGAGGAAGCGCTCCCGGTTGCGGCGGAACAGGTCGGAGCCGTCGATGCCGTCCGGCATGAACGCCGGCTCGCCCCGCGTGTACCAGCGGGCCTCGATGCCCAAGGCCGGGTCCTCGCGGGCGGCGAGTGCGAGGTCGGCGGCGATCTGCGCGCCGGAGTTGCCCGCCCCGATCACCGCTACCCGCTGCCCCGCGAAATCCGCTGGGCGCCGGTACTGCGCGGCGTGGAGCTGCGTGCCCGTGAAGCTACCCGGCACAAAGGGGATGAACGGGGCGGACCAGATCCCGGTGGCCACCACAACGTGTCGGGCGGTGATGCCCTGGGGCAGAACTCGGAACCCGGCGGGCCCGCCCGCGGCCGCGTCCTGCTCACCCCGCTCCACGCGCTCCACACGCTCCACACGCTCACCGCGGCGCACGGGGAGTTCGTAGCGCTGCTCGTATCGCGTTAGGTAGTCCACCACGTGGTCGCGCGGCGGGAAGCCCTCCGCGGCAGGCATGGGCCAGCCGGGCAGGTTGGAGAACTCGGCCCGGGAGAACAGGGTGAGCGAATCCCAGTAGTGCGGCCACGCCCCGCCCGGCCGTTCACCCGCGTCCAGCACCACAAAGGAAACCCCGTATTTGCGCAGGTAGTAGGCGGTGGCCAGGCCGGACTGGCCGCCGCCGATGATCACGGCGTGGTAATCCCAGCCCGTCATCGTCTCACTCACCGCTCGCGCCGGGTCAGCAGCGCCGTGGCCTCCCGGACGAAGCTCGCGATGCGTCCGGCGGGCGCGGTGGCCTCGCCGTACTCGGTGCGCGCCGCCAGCTTCGCCGCGGCGGCGTGGATGGTCACGGCCTCCACGATCGCCTCCACCACCGCGGCCTGATACAGGTCGGGCAGGTCCCGCCTGTCCTCGCCCGCGGTCGCGCGCGCCACCCGCGCGCCGATCAGGCCCGCCAGCACGTCGCCGGAGCCGGGCGTGGCTGCCCAGGAATTGCCTGCATCCACGGCGTAGGCGTACTCCGCCACCCGCGCGCTCGGCGGGGCGACGATGGTGGCGCGGCCCTTGCGCACCACGGTGCAGTTGAGCTCCGCGGCCAGCGCGGCCGTCTCCTCCAACCGCGAGCGCTGCGCAAGCCCCACCGCCTTGCGCAGCCGCGCAAACTCGCCGTCGTGCGGCGTGAGCACCGTGGGTGCCTGCCTCGCGGCGGCGAGCCGTCGCAGCTCCTCGTGCTGGGTGAGGAGGGTGAGCCCGGTGGCGTCGATAAGCACGGGCACGTCCTGCTCGAGCACCCACCGCAACGCGTCCGCGGTGTCCTCGCCCGCGCCCGGCCCGAACACCCACGCCTGCACACGCCCGGCGTCTTGGAGCGTGCGCGTGGCCACAACCTCCGGGTGCGCCCGCACCACCTCCAGCGCTTGCGGTCCCGCGTAGCGCACCATGCCGGGCGTGGCGTTCACCGCGGCGGCCGCGCACAGGACGGCGGCGCCCGGGTAGTCCTCGCTGCCGGCGTAGATACCCACTACCCCGCCGGTGTACTTGTCCTGCTCGGGGCTGGGTTCGACGCTGCCCACACGCGCGGGTTCAAGCGTGGTGAACACCGCGGGCCAGGGCAGCGCTGCGCGGTCCACGCCGGTGGCGCGGTGGGCGAAGACCATCAGCGTGCCGCCCAGCTCGCCGTTGTCCGACATGGAGCGGAACTGCTCGGTGAGGGAGAGGCCGGCGGCGGAGGCGTCGGCAAGCAACTGCTCCCCACACGCGGGGTGGAGCGCGTGCGCGCGGCGCCAGCCGCCGAAGGTGACCGTGACGTCGGCGCTCACGTGCAGGTCACCGCCCGCGCCCGTGTCGGCCTCGATGCCGGAGGGCACGTCCACCGAGAGCACCTGCAGGGTGGGCAGCGCGAGGTCCTCCACCAGCTCGCGCAGGTCCTCGTCCAGCCCGGCGCGCCCGCCGATGCCGGTGATGGCGTCGATGGCCAGCTGGTAGGTCCACGCCGCCTCCGGCTCGTCCACCACCCGGCCGCCCGCGGAGGTAAAGGCCTTCAGCGCCGGGCGGTGTGCCGTGCCCGCGGTGAGGTAAGCATCCACGCGGTGGCCGTCCCGCGCCAGCTCCGCGCCCGCGTAGAGGCCGTCGCCGCCGTTGCCGCCCGGCCCCGCGAGGACGAGCACTCGGGCGGGAGCGGGCTCCGCGGCACCGACTGTGCCGACCGTGCCGACCGTGCCGACCGCGGTATCGGCGGGCCGAGGCAGGCGCGCCAGCATCATGTGCGCCGCCTCCGCCACGGCCTGCGCCGCCGACTGCATCAGCTCGTCCGGGTAGCGCTCTTTGGCCATAAGCGCCGCCTCCGCCGTCCGGATTTGCTCGACCGTCCACGTGAAGTTGTCCATACCGGCCAAGGCTAATCGCGGGCTCACCGCGGCGGTACTATTGCGCCCATGCCGTACGCGACCGGGTTCGACCGTGAGAAATACATCGAAATGCAGTCCGAGCACATCAGCGCCCGGCGTGCGGAGATCGGGGGGAAGCTGTACCTGGAGATGGGGGGCAAGCTTTTCGACGACAACCACGCGGCCCGCGTCCTCCCCGGCTTCACGCCGGACAACAAAATTGCCATGCTCGACCGGATCAAGGACGAGGTGGAGATTGTCATCTGCTTCAACGCGGGCGACGTGGTGCGCCAGAAAATCCGCGCCGACCTGGGCATCACGTACGAGGACGACGTGCTGCGCCTGGTGGACGTCTTCCGCGAGCGGGGTTTCTTGGTGGAGAACGTGGTGGTGACCCAGCTGGAGGGCCACAACGCCACCGTGGAGGCCTTCCTGGCCCGCCTCGAGCGCCTGGGCCTGAAGGTCTCGCGGCACTACATGATTCCGGGCTACCCGCAGGACACGGCCCGCGTGGTTAGCGAGGAGGGCTTCGGCCGCAACGATTACGTGGCCACCACCCGGGACCTGATTGTGATGACTGCGCCGGGCCCCGGCTCCGGCAAGCTGGCCACCTGCCTGAGCCAGGTGTACCACGAGAGCAAGCGCGGCATTCCCGCGGGCTACGCCAAGTTTGAGACGTTCCCGATCTGGAACCTGCCGCTCTCCCACCCGGTGAACCTGGCCTACGAGGCGGCCACGGCGGATTTGGACGACATCAACGTGATCGACCAGTACCACCTGGATGCTTACGGGGAGCAGGTGACCAGCTACAACCGGGATATCGAGGTGTTCCCCCTGCTGCGCACGCTGTTGCGGGAGGTGACCGGCAAGGAACCGTACAAGTCCCCCACCGACATGGGCGTGAACATGGCCGGCTACTGCATCTCCGACGACGCCGCCTGCCGTCACGCCGCCGAGCAGGAGATCATCCGTCGCTACTACAAGGCGCTGGTGGACGAGCGTCGCCTGGAGGCGGACTCCACCATCTCGGACCGCGTGGCCAACGTGATGCGCAAGGCGAACGTGGAGGCATCCCGGCGCGCGGTGGTCGGCCCCGCACTCGCCGTTGCGGAGGCCTCGGGCAAGCCGGGTGCCGCGCTCGAGCTTGCCGACGGCACCATTGTGACCGGCAAGACCTCCGACCTGCTCGGCCCCTCCGCGGCGGTGCTGCTCAACGCGCTGAAGACCCTGGCGGGCATCCCGGACGACGTGCACCTGCTCTCGCCAGCCGCCATCGAGCCGATCCAGACGCTGAAGACCAGCTACCTGGGCTCCGTCAACCCGCGACTGCACACCGACGAGGTGCTTATCGCCCTGTCCGTGTCCGCCTCGGCGGACGCGAACGCCGCGCTGGCGCTGGAGCACCTGAAGGACCTGCGAGGCTGCGACGCCCACACCACCACCATCCTCGGCTCGGTGGACGAGGGCATCTTCCGCTCCCTCGGCGTGCTGGTGACCTCCGAGCCGCAGTACTGGAAGAAGGCGCTCTACCACAAGCGCTAGGCCGCCCCCCGGGCGTTCGTTGCGCTGGTTGCGGTTGCGACCTATGCTGGGCAGCATGGCTGCAACCCCCATTCAATCCCCCATCGAACAGGCCCTGGCGGAGCTCAACGGCAACCTCGCCGAATCCCGCAAGCACGCGACCGACAGCGTGACGGTGCCCAAGGAAACGGCCGTGTGGCTGCGCGATCTGCTCGAGGACATCGCCGAGGGCCGCATGGTGCGCTCCCCCGAGCCCGAGGAGGAGATGACCACGCAGCAGGTGGCTAACTTGCTCGGCGTCTCCCGGCCCTTCGTGGTCAAGCTGATCGACGAGGGCAAGCTCTCCGGGCACAAGGTGGGCACCCACCGCCGCGTGTTCACGCGCGACGCCATCGCATACAAGGACAAGATGGGCCAGCAGCGCTAGCACCCGCCGCGCGATTTGGTTCCCCACCAGCCGGTCTTACACTGCTGGGTATGACCGGCAAGATCCTCCTCTACTACAAGTTCCAGCCCGTCGCGGACCCCGAGGCCGTCCGCCTGTGGCAACGCGACCTGTGCGAGGGGCTCGGGCTGAGGGGGCGGATCCTCATTTCCCCCCACGGCATCAACGGCACCGTCGGCGGGGACATCCGCGCGTGCAAGACCTACGCCAAGAAGACCCGGGAATACTTCCGCGGCATGGAGTTTAAGTGGTCCGAGGGGGGAGCCGGGGACTTTCCCAAACTTAGCGTGAAGGCGCGCGATGAGATTGTGGCGTTCGGGGCCCCGGGCGAGCTCGAGGTGGGCGAGGAAGGCGTGGTGGGCGGCGGCACCCACCTGACCCCGGAGCAGGTGAACCAGCTGGTGGAGGAAAACCCGGACGTGGTGTTCTTCGACGGCCGCAACGCCCGCGAAGCCGAGATAGGCAGGTTCAAGAACGCCGTGGTGCCGGACGTTGATACCACGCACGACTTCATCCGCGAGCTTGAGTCAGGCAAGTACGACTGGATGAAGGATAAGCCGGTGATCGCCTACTGCACCGGCGGCATCCGCTGCGAGGTGCTCACCCCGCTCATGAAGAACCGCGGCTTTAGCGAGGTGTACCAGATCGACGGCGGGATTGTCCGTTACGGCGAGAAGTACGGCAACTCCGGGCTGTGGGAGGGCTCCCTGTACGTGTTTGACAAGCGCATGCACACCGAGTTCGGCGCGCCGGGGGACCCGGACTTCGTGCAGCTGGGCCACTGCGTGCACTGCGGCGCGGACACCAACCAGTTCTACAACTGCGCCAACGAGCCGCAGTGCCGCAACCAGTACTTGAGCTGCGAGGCGTGCCGGGAGCGGGCGCCCTACTGCGCCGACTGCGCGTCGAACGCCAGCATGCCCACCGTGATGACCAGCCACAGCATGGTGAAGGGGACGACTGCCAACCAGAACACGCCCATCCACGGCACCCACCGCTCGTAGCGGTTGAGCTTGCGCACCATGATGATTGCGCAGCCGATCAGGCCCGCCACCGGCGGGATGGACGTGAGCACCGCCCACCACGTGCGCCACGAGCTGGTGCACAGCCAGGTGGCGCCGCCCCCGCTGCACAGCGGGCCGCCCTGGGCGCGCGAGATGAGCCCCAGCACGAGCGCCACTAGCAGCGTGACCGCCACGGTGGCTACGCCATAGATGACGGCATTGCGGGTGGAGGTGCGGTTCTTCTGGGCGGTGACCAAGGGGTCGGGGCCGTCCGCCAGCTCGTCGAAGTCGCGCGGCTCGGGCCGCGCCCGGCTGAAGCGGTCAACGCCAGAAGTGAGGTCATTTTCCGGGTGCTCGCGCATGCCCCCACCCTATTCCGCGCCGCGCGGGTAGATCAGCACCGGCACCGGGGCGAAGCGGATGAACTCACCCTCGGTGGAGCCGACGAAGACGCGGCGGTATAGCTCGGACGGCTGGGAGCCGAGGCACATCAGGTCGCCCTTCTTCCACTTCACCGAATCGATGGCGCGCTTCCACCCCTTGCCCACCGCGATGATGCTGTGCACGTCCAGGGAGTCCGCGCAGCTCGGGTCGATGGACGCGGCCACGCCGAACGCCTCGTCCCGGGCCCGGTCCAGCAACCCGAGGGTGGTCTCGTTCCACTCCGCGGCGTGCTCGGACACCCCGGAGTTCTCCGCGCTGGGCGAGAACGCGATGATGCGCAGGGGCACCCCGAGCACGCAGGCCAGCGTCGCCGCGTAGGGCAGGCCAGAGAAGACCTCGCCCTCGGCCGCGGCGCCCGGTTCCCCGCCGGTGCCGCGGTCAACCACGGCGTAGGTCACGCGGGTGATGCCCTTGCGGGAAAGGTGCACGTCGCGCGGCGCGAGCCCGAGCGGGACCGGGGAGGCGTGCATCAGCGCGTCCGCGGTCGAGGTGGGGCGGAACCGGCCCTTCTGCGTCTTCGCACTCGAGCCCAGCAGGATCAGGTCCGCCGAGAACTCCTGGGCTGACTCGCACAGGCTGTCGGTGAGGTGGGCGCTGGGCGCCAAGTGCGCCGAATGCTTTGCCCACTGGGCGCGCGGCACGTGGGCTTTGAGCACCTTGCGGGCTTGCTGCTCGAACTCGGCGGCGCGGTCCTTGAACCACTTCTTATACTTTTTGCCGCTCAGCGGCTTCTTCCACGAGTTCTCCACCGCCGAGACCACCTGCACCGACACCGGCAGGGAGCGCCCCAGCCAGGCGGCGAACTCCACGGCCTCGGTGCTCAGCGAGTCCCAGCCCACCACCACGCGCAGGGGTCGGCCGCCCGCGGTGCACTCCGCGAGGTCGGAGGTGAAGGAATGGCTAGACATTAGCCAGAATTTTACCCGCCAGATCCGAGCAAAACCGAATCTTTGGCTGCGCAGTTGCAGCTGTTGCAGCTGGTGCAGCTACAGCGCGGCTCTCGGCTCGGGGCGCTGCGTGTAGGCGTTCGCCAGCGCGTCGATGGCGTCGGTGACCTCAGAGATGTGCTCCAAGTTTGCGTCGTCAAGCGTTGCGAACATCTCGGCGAGGAACTTGGTGCGCTCCTCCCCCACCAGCTCGAGGCGCTGCCGGCCCAGGTCTGTGATCTGCACCATCACACCGCGCCGGTCATCCAGCGCCCGCTCGCGCGAGACCAACCCGGCGCGCTCCAGCTGGTTGATGGTGTTTGAGGCAGTGGGCATGCGCACACCCTCCGCCTCGGCCAGCTGGCGGATACGGCTGGGGCCGAACTCGTCCAGCCGCTGCAGGACGGAGAGCTGGGGGCCAGAGAGCGCCGAGTGCTCCGCGGTGCGGAAGTAGGCTACGTAAATCTTGGTCAAAGCGGGGCGGAGCCGACGCGCGACATCAACTGGATCGGGCCCGGTGCCGTTTGTGTCCATCATCACTTCTTACAAGCTCGAGACTTGATACAACGGCTGCCAAGCCTACAGACTGGTCCCCATGTTCGGGTACACGCACGAGTTGTCGCACGAATGGGAGCGCAGGACCACCGTCCGGGACTTTCACGCGGGGCTTGTGCCTATCGACGCCATCTGCGACGCCGACTTCCTCCTCAAAGCCGCCGCCGAACACCACGGCGCCGACTCCGAGCGGCCGTGCCCCGTGTGCGAATCGACGATGCGGGTGGTGACGTGGGTGCACAGCGAGCGCCTCGGCCGGCGCACCAACACCGCCCGCAGCGAGGAGGAAATCGACCGCCTCGTGGCCGAGGTCGGGCCGATCACCGTGCACTTCGTGGAGGTCTGCCGCCACTGCGGTTGGAACTACCTTCTCAAGGAGGTCACGGCTGCGCCTGTCGTGTGATGGCCGAACGCCAAGGTAGGGTGTGCCCTAGTAAAACTAGGAGTAGTACACGCCGCTTCAGCCCGTGACCGCGGGGAAGCGGGAACCGAGCATGCAGGATTAACGGGTGACAGACAATACAACAGGCCGCGCAACCGGCCGCGCTGCCGGTGAGGCCGAGAACGCGGAACCGGAGGTTACAACCGGCGGCAGCACGAAGGTGACCAAGAGGAAGAAGTCGCGCGCGTGGCAGTGGGTGGTCGCGTTCCTGCTGTTCATGGCGCTGCTCGCCGCGGTTCCGCTGACCTGGTTCGCCTACCGCTACGCACAGGCGGACATCCCGCAGCCAAACGAGATCGAGACGGCGCAGATCTCCAACATCTACGCCCAGGACGGCACCACGGAGCTCGCGCGCGTGGTTCCCCCGGAGGGCAACCGCCAGCAGATCGCGCTCGACGCGGTGCCGGTTGAGGTGCAAAACGCCGTCCTCGCCGCCGAGGACCGGGACTTCTGGAACAACTCCGGGTTCTCCTTCACCGGCTTCGCCCGCGCCGCGCTCGGCCAGATCACCGGTAACCCCGGTGCCGGCGGCGGCTCCACCATCACCCAGCAGTACGTGAAGAATGCCCTGGTGGGCAACGAGCACTCCTACGAGCGCAAGGCGCGCGAGCTGGTGTACTCGGTGAAGATGACCAACTCCTGGAGCAAGGAGGAGATCCTCAACGCCTACCTCAACACCGTCTACTTCGGCCGCAACGCTTACGGCATCGAGGCCGCGGCCCACGCCTTCTTTGGCAAGCCGGCGAGCGAGCTGACGCTGGAAGAGGGCGGCGTGCTAGCGGCCTCCATCCAGCTGCCCAGCCAGCTCGACCCGTGGACCAACCCGGAGGGTGCCAGAGCCCGCTGGGATTACGTCATGGACGGCCTTGTGGAGATGGGCGAGCTGACCCCGGAGCAGCGGGCCGGGCTGCACTACCCGGAGACCCGCGACCCCGCCTCCTACTCCGCCTACACCGAAGCGACGGGTGCCAACGGCCTGATCAAGAACCAGGTGATGACGGAGCTGCAGACGCTGGGCATCACCGAGGACGACCTGACCAACCGCGGCCTGCAGATCACCACCACTATCGATTCCGCGGTGCAGGCGGACGTGGAGCGCATTGCCACAGACCGCCTGGCGGGCTTGCAGGACGACGCCCGCACGGCCGTGGTAGCAGTGGAGCCGTCCACGGGCGCGGTGCGCGCCTACTACGGCGGCGACGACGCGAGCGGCTGGGATTACGCCAACGCCGGGCTGCAAACCGGCTCGACCTTCAAGATCTTCGCGCTGGCGGCCGCGCTGCAGCAGGGCATCCCGCTGACCGCCACCTTCGATTCCTCCCCCGTGACCCTTCCGGGCAACATCGAGGTGACCAACTGGGACGGCGGCGGCGGTGGCCTGCTAACCATGAAGGAGGCCACCCGCACCTCCTCCAACACCGCGTTCATGCGCATCCAGGACGACCTGGACAACACCACCCAGGACACGGCCGACATGGCGCACGCGCTCGGCGTGGCCCGCTCTATCCCGGGCATCCCGGTTACCCTGCGCGAGAACGGCGGCCAGCCGTACGAGGGCATCGTGTTGGGTCAGTACCAGTCCCGCGTGCTGGACATGGCGTCTGCCGTGTCCACCCTGCTGGACCGCGGCGTGTACCACCCCGCCCACTTTGTGCAGAAGGTGACCGACGCCGAGGGCGAGGTGCTCTACGAGGTGGACCAGCAGTACGCGGAGCGCCGCCTGGCTGCACAGGTGGCTGACAACGTCATCGAGGCGATGCAGACCGTGGTGGGTTACTCCAACGCCACCCTGGCTGGCGGGCGGCCGTCCGCCGCCAAGACCGGCACCGCCCAGATGGGCGACACGGGCCTGAACAAGGACGCGTGGATGGTGGGCGGCACCCCGCAGCTCGGCGTGGCCGTGTGGGTGGGCACCGCGGACAACACCTCCCCGATCTTCAACGAGTGGGGCGGCAACATGTTCGGCTCCAACACCCCGGCCAAGATCTGGAAGGACGTGCTGGACACCGCCCTGGAGAACCAGGAGTTTGCGGAGTTCCACGAGGCGCTGCCGGTGTACTGGGGCGTCGAGCCCTACTCCGGCGGCACCAACCTGGGTGGGTCGGACTACACCTCCTACAGCACGCCCACCACCGGCGGGTACGCCAACAGCCCGGTCCCGACGCAATCCGCCGCTCCCGCAGCCCCGGCGACCCCGGCACCTGGCCCCGCGCCCGCGCCGGCGCCAGCCCCGGCACCTGCCCCAGCGCCGGCTCCGGCGCCCGCGCCGCTGCCGGCACCCGGCCCCATCCAGGACGCCCTCGGCGGCGTGCTCGAGGGCCTGAACCAGGTCCTCCCCTAGCAGAAAGGTAAGCACCCGTGGAGACACCCGTGGCTGAGCGCCCGGCCGCCGAGGAGCGCACCGAACCGTCAATCTGGCCGCACCCGGCTCGTCGCGTCCAACCCGGGCGCACCGAGCGACTAGCACGCGGCTGGGTCGAGTTCCTGGGCGGGCCAATGGGTCGCTTCGCGCAGATCGGCCGCTCGCGCTTCTGGTCCCCGCTGCGGGCAATCATCGCCGTCGCCTACGTCTTCCTCTCCCTCGGGTTCCTGTCCAAGGCGAACTGCTCGCTGGGCAAGCCCGACGACAGCGGCACGCTGCAGCTGAACTGGGCGGGCAACCGCCAGTACACGTCCTTCTGCTACAACGACGTGGTCCCCCTCTACGGTGCCCGAGGCTTGGACTCGCCGGGCTTTGTTTACGACTACTCCTGGGTCGAGGACGGCATCACCCGCTACATGGAGTACCCGGTGCTGGCCGGGCTGTTCCAGCAGTTCAGCGCGTTTCTTTCGCGCCACACCTACTTCTTGGTGCACCGGCTGCTGCCGGAGGTGGGCTGGTACTTCTGGGTCACGGCCCTGCTGCTCTCCATCATCTGGGTGTGCACCGCGCGCATCGTGGCGGAGCTGGCGGGCAACCGCATCTGGGACACGCTCCTGGTGGTCGGCTCTCCCCTGCTGATCATGCACGCCTTCACCAACTGGGACATCCCCTCGATCTTCTTCCTCGTCGCGGCGCTGCTCGCCGCGCGAAACCGTAGATTCTGGGTCGCGGGCATCATGGTCGGCGCGGGCACCGCGTTCAAACTGTGGCCCCTGTTCGCGCTCGGGGCGTACCTGACCATTGCCATCCGCAAACGCGACTTCCCTCCGTTTGTGAAGATGGCGGTCGCGGCGGCCGCAACCTGGGCCGCGGTCAACCTGCCGGTCTATATGCGCAACCCGGACGCGTGGGGCGAGTTCAACCGCCTCAACACGGAGCGCACCTGGGAGTGGACCACCATCTACGCCGTCATCTCCCGCACCTTCGGGTGGGCCGGGTTCGACACCGGCGGCGGCACCCCGGTGATCCTCAACACCGTCTCCTTCGCGCTCTTCGCGGGCGGCTGTCTCGCGGTGCTCATCCTCGGCCTAAAGGCGCCGCGCACCCCGCGCGTGGCGGAGCTGCTCACCCTCATCGTCGGCTTCTTCCTCCTCTTCAACAAGGTGTGGAGCCCGCAATACTCGATCTGGTTGATCGTCCCCGCGGTGCTCGCGCTGCCCTACTGGCGCCTGCTTCTGACCTGGATGACGGTGGACATGATGGTCTGGCCCGTGCTCATGTGGCACATGCTCGGCGCGGAGAACAAGGGCCTGCCGGGCGAGGTGCTCGACATCGTGGTCATCTGCCGCGACGCCCTGATTGTGACGATCATGGTGTGCGTGGTCCAGCAGATGTACGGCAAGGTGCGCGACAAGGTGGCCGACGCCCACAACGGCCACGACCCTCTGCTCAGCCGCCCCGTTGACTGGGAGACCCCCGCCGAAGGCTGGGCGCCGGAGGCCCGACTGGTGCCGGAGGCGCAGGCGTGATCAACACCACCACGGTTCTCGGGATCGCTTCCATTTTCGTGGCGTTCGCACTGTTCATGGCGTCTTTCTACATGGCGCTGAAGAAGCGCAAGCGCGAGGCCATCATCCTCGGTGCGACCGCCTTTGTGTTCATGACGGTCATTCCCGTCAGCCTCGCGCTGTTCGGCGCGGTGCCGAATCCCTCGTGAGGGGTGTGGGGGGTTTGTTTGTAAAGGGGGCGTCGGCAAGCAAAAGCCCCTGCTTTTTGCGCCTGTGAGCTGGCGGGGTACTGTTGTGGGGTTGCTTGACGTAAGCGACCCTCCTGCCACCGCCACAAGGGCGGTGGCCGATCAAACCAAGACCATAGGAGGTGATGAGGTCCGTGCGTCACTACGAAGTAATGATCATCCTCGACCCGCAGCAGGATGAGCGCACCGTTGCCCCGTCCCTGGACAAGTTCCTCGAGAACGTCCGCAAGGATGGCGGCAAGGTGGAAAAGGTTGATGTGTGGGGCAAGCAGCGCCTTGCGTACCCGATCAACAAGAAGGAAGAGGGCATCTACGCCGTGGTCAACCTCGAGTGCGAGTCTGACACGGTCAACGAGCTCGACCGCGTCCTGAACCTGAGCGAGACTGTACTGCGCACCAAGGTGCTGCGTACCGACAAGTAGAACCGGCTAGGCTCGTCACACGAGATCTATTCACCCGGAAGGAACAATCATGGCGCAAGGCGACACTCCCATCACCGTTGTTGGCAACCTGGTTGCTGACCCGGAGCTCCGATTCATCCCCAGCGGCGCACCCGTTGCGAACTTCCGCATCGCGTCCACCCCGCGGACCTTCAACCGCGAGACGAATCAGTGGGAGGACGGCGAAGCGCTGTTCCTGAGCTGCAACTGCTGGCGCCAGATGGCCGAGAACGTCGCCGAGTCCCTGACCAAGGGCATGCGCGTGATTGTGAACGGCCGGCTGAAGCAGCGTTCCTACGAAAACCGCGACGGCGAGAGCCGCACCGTGTTCGAGGTTGAGGTCGACGAGATTGGCCCCTCCCTGAAGTACGCCACAGCCAACGTGTCCCGGACCCCGCGTGAGGGCGGCTCCGGATACGGCGGCGGCCAGCGCCAGGGCGGCCAGAACCAGGGCGGCGGCTTCGGCGGCGGCCAGAACCAGGGTGGTGGCTTCGGCGGCCAGAACCAGGGCGGGTTCGCGGGCCAGGGCAACCAGGGCCAGTACGGCTCGGGCCAGGGCCAGCAGAACCAGGGTCACCAGAACCAGGGCCAGCAGTCCCAGCCCGCGGGCGACCCGTGGAACTCCGCGCCCGCCTCCGACGGTTTCGCAGGGATGGATGACGAGCCTCCGTTCTAAACGCGGTTAAACAGACGAAAACCCACACACAACGTTTCAACTACAAGGAAGGTTAGGATTCATGAAACTGATCCTCACCGCTGCCGTTGAGAACCTTGGTGAGCCCGGCGACATCGTCGAGGTCAAGGACGGATACGGCCGCAACCTCCTGCTCCCGCGCGGTCTGGCCATCCCGGCGACCCGCGGCGCAGAGAAGCAGATCCAGGACATCCAGCGCGCGCAGGCCGAACGCCAGGTCCGCGACATTGAGCACGCAAAGGAGCTGCGCGATCAGCTCGACCAGCTCACCGGCGTGAAGGTTGCCGTGCGCACCTCCGAGTCCGGCAAGCTGTTCGGCTCCGTTACCGCGGCCGACATCGCTGACGCGGTGAAGACCGCAGGCGGCCCGTCCCTGGACAAGCGCCGCATTAACGTGCCGAAGGGCCTTGTGACCAAGACTGGTGGCTACCAGGTGAAGGTCGCTCTCCACGACGACGTGGAAGGCAAGATCAACTTCGAGGTCGTTGGAGCCTAGTTCGCTTCACGACGATCGCTGGTAAACGCGATCCAACGACAACAGCATTTCGGCCGCGGGGCCCGCTTGTGAGGAGCGGGCCCCGCGGTCTTTTTCTACGACGCGGAGGCGAACGCGAGGGGGAGCACCTCGGTGCCGAAGCGCTGCGCGAGGTCCGCCGCGGCGACCGTTACCGTCCAGCCGGAATCGACCACGTCCGTGACCAGCAGGATGGGGCCCTGGGTGGTCGCGTCGACCCCGCTGTAGTCGAAGTAGCGGTCGAGCGCGTTGACGCGGAAGGCGGAGTTGCGGGCCTGGATCTCCTGCGGGCCCGCCGCCACCGCGCCCGCGAACTGCATCCTGCCCACCTCGGCGAGCGCCGCCGCGGTGGCCTCAACCATGGCGCTGCGGGCGGGGTCGGGGGAACCCAGGGCCACAACGGATACCGGGCGTTGCGCCCAATCCCAGCCGGCGAGGACCTCGACGAAGCGGCGCAGCCATTGGTCCTGGCGCCAGTCCGCGGCGGGGCGGTACGCGCTGTCGCGCAGGAGGGCGGTGAGGGCGGGGCCGCGGGCGACATCGTTCAACCGGCCCAGCGCCTTGCCCGGCAGCACGCCCGGGATTTTGCCCTTGCGGGCCGAGCCGGTGGGCCACTGCTTGCGCTGCGGCAGGGGGATACCCGGGGCTTTGAGCTGGGCATCCATCCGCTCGGCGAGGGCCGCGTCCACCTCTACCGGCAGGTGGTTGCCGGTGCAGTTGTCGCAGCGCCCGCACACCTCTCCCTCCGCCACCGTCGGGTCATCCAGCTCCCGGCGCAGGAAGATCATGCGGCACTGATCGGTGGCTTCGTAGTCCAGCATGAGGTTCTGCTCGCGTTCCCGGGCATTGGCCAAACCGGCGTAGCGCTCCTCGTCGTACTCCCACGTTGCGCCGGTGGACAGCCAGCCGCCGCGAACCCGCTCCACAGCGCCGTCCACGTCCAGCACCTTCAGGGCTTGGTCGATGCGGGTGCGGGAGAGGTCCACGACGTTCTCCAGCCGCTGAGTGGAGACGGGCTCGGAGGTGTCGAGCGCCGCGAGCAGCTGGCGCACCGTTTGCTCCGGCGGCATGGACACGGAAGCGAAGTACTCCCAGATGCGTGCATCCTCCGGGCCGGGGAGGAGCACCACCTCGGCGTGGTCGGTGCCACGGCCGGCGCGGCCGATCTGCTGGTAGTAGGAGACCGGGGAAGACGGGGCACCGAGGTGGATGACAAAGCCGAGGTCCGGTTTGTCAAAGCCCATGCCCAGTGCCGAGGTAGCCACAAGTGCCTTCAGTTCATTCGCTATCAGTGCCTGCTCGAGCCGCTCACGCTCTTCGGCCTCGGTACGGCCGGTGTAGGCCGCCACGTTCCAGCCCGCGGTATCGAGCGCCTCGGCGAGGTCGTGCGCCTCGGAGACGGTCAGGCAGTAGATGATGCCGGAGCCCTCGACGGTGCTGAGGTACTGCGCGATCCAGGCGGCCCGCCTTGTCGGATCCGGCAGCTGTACCACGTTGAGCGCCAGCGATTCGCGGTCCAGCCCGCCGCGGATGCTTCCCGTGTCCGCGCCGAGCTGCGCCACCACGTCCGCGACCACACGGTCATTCGCGGTGGCCGTGGTGGCAAGGACGGGTGTGGTGGCCGGCAGATCCCGGATCAGCAGCGCGATGCGGCGGTAGTCCGGGCGGAAATCGTGGCCCCAGTCCGAGATGCAATGGGCCTCATCCACCACCAGCATCCCAATCCCGCCGGCGAGCTGGGGGAGTACCTCGGCGCGGAAGCCGGGGGAGTTGAGGCGCTCGGGGCTAATCAGCAGCAGGTCAAGGGAGCCGATCCCGGCCTGGATGGCGTCCCACTCCGTAGCGTTGGCCGAGTTGATCGTGGCAGCCCTGATACCGGCCCGTGCTGCGGCCGCAACCTGGTTGCGCATGAGCGCGAGCAGGGGAGAGACGATGAGCGAGGGGCCGTGACCGGCCTCGCGCAGCAGCTTGGCCGCGATGAAGTAGACCGCGGATTTGCCCCAGCCGGTGCGCTGGACGACGAGCATGCGGCGGCGCTGGTTCACTAAGGCGTCGATGGCGGCCCATTGGTCGTCCCGCAGCTGGGCACCGGGGCCGGCGATGCCCTGCAGGAGGTGGTTGGCGTGGTCGCGGGTGGCGTTCATGGCGCTCACCCTATAGCACGCCTCCGACATCATCGCTGAGCTGGGAATACGTTCTCCGCGCGGGCGGCCATAAACTCGGCGATCTCGGCCGGGTCGGCGAGGAAGTCGCGCATGGCGCGGAACGGGATCGTCTCTTCCACGGACACGCCCCGCACGCACTCGGTACCAGTGCCCGCGCCACTGCCCGCGCCAGTGCCCGGGGCGCGGCGAACCTCGAAGATCTCGGCGCCGGGCACGGCGAGCAGGATGGGGGAGTGCGTGACCATCAGCACCTGCGCACCGGCCGCGGCGATGGCGTGCAGCTGTGCGAGCAGCGCCATCTGCGAGACCGCGGAGAGCCCGGCCTCTGGCTCGTCCAGGATGTAGAGCCCCTCCGGGGTAAACCGTGACGTCGCATCCAAGATTGACTCGCCGTGCGAGCGCCTCAGGAACTCGCCGTAAGAGCTGGCAGTGCCGTTGTGCGTCTCGGAGCGCAGGAAATAGCCGGCCTTGGCGCGGGGATCGCCGGTGATAGCGATCGAGCCGTAGAGATCCCCGCGGGGGCCGGGCAGCTGGGCGCCGTGCGTGCCGCCGGTGAGCGGGAAGCCGTACGCGCGCGCCACGGCCTCGAGCAGCGTCGACTTGCCGGATCCGTTCGGGCCGGTCAGGGCGGTCACGGAGTGGGTGAGGGCGATGGGCCCGGCCGCCGACAGGTGCGCGATCACCGGCGCCGCCCGCGCCCACTGGGGCGGGGTGCCGGCCACGGCCACCGTGTCCACCCGCATCAGGGCGCCACCAGGTACTGCGCGGTGCCGAGCGGGTCGGCGATGAACTCGCGGGTGGCGGTGACGGCCTCGGTTGCGTCGAAAAGCAATGGCTCAAGCGACGCGTCCACGATCTGCGCGCCGGGAACCGCGAGGAGGACGGGGGAGTGGGTGGCCATGATGACTTGGCTGCCGCGGCGGCCGAGCACGGTGAGCAGGCCGAGGAGTTCGAGTTGGGTGAAGATGGACAGGCCGTCCTCGGGTTCGTCGAGAAGCAGGAGCGTGCCAGGGCCGACGCGCCGGGTGAGCACGTCCATGATGCCCTCGCCGTGGCTGCGCTCGCGGATGCCCGCAAGCGGATCGCCCGGCAGCGACGCGTGGTACTCGGCCAGGTCGAAGAAGGATTCGCCGCGCAGGAAGAACACGTCGCGCGGGTTCTCGGTGCGCCCGATCCGCAGCGGCAGCGCCGTGACCTGGTCTCCCGCGGCGGTGAACCGCGCATTGCGCGACCCGCCGGAGGGGTTCGCGTGCTTGTCCACGGCCACCGATTCAACAAACGTGGACTTCCCCGAACCGTTCTCACCCGTAAGGATGGTTACGGCGCTGGTGAGCCGGAACGGGCCGGCGGCGAGTCGGCGAACGAGGGGTAGACCGGCGGCGTAGCCGCGCACCGCTCCGTCCAGCCGCACCGTGTCCACGTACATGGTCCGAGTATGCCTGAGCGCGCCGGGGCCGGGGAGTTGGGGGCTGTGGATAACTGTGGGTAACTGTGGGCAACAAAGGCCAGCTCACGGCCCCGGAGGTAGATGCTGGGGGGCATTGGGTGCCGGCGCGCGTTTGTCAAACGCTGTGGTGAGGGGGTTATGCACCGCTGGCGCAGGGCAGTGAGATTTGCAAAATGCGCCATCAGCTGCGGAAATAATGTAGTCCCACGAGGTCCGAGGGTGCGCGTCCACACGTTGTCCACAGTCCCGGGCATGGGGGTGTGGATAACGCCCGGCGGAAACGGGAATTTACTCACAGGGGTTGTGGATAACTTCCCTCGAGGTGGCGGATCCGGGGTACTTCTTCACCGGCTGACCGGGTACGCTGACCGGGTACGCTCACCGGGGAGCAACGACGGGAAGAGAGGGGACCCCACCATGGCCGCAGACAGCAGCTTCGACGACGATTTCGTGCCGCCCCCCGAGCCGGAGGAGGACGCGGCACCGGAGTTCTCGGACGAGGGCAGTGACGGCGGATCCCGCCGCCGCGGGGCGTCACGGTACGACGGGGGGCGCCGCGGCTCGGGCGGATCACATCGGATCTCCCGCGACGAGTACCGCACGCCGCCGCACGACGAGCGCGCGGAGCGATCCGTGCTCGGCGCCATGCTGCTCAACTCCGGCGTGGTGGTGGACATTGTGGACCGCCTGCGCGCGGAGGATTTCTACTACCCGGCAAACCAGCTGATCTTCAGCGCGATCGTGGACCTTTACTCGGAGGCGAGCGAGATCGATGTGCTCATCGTCTCCGGCCGCCTCGACCGCTTCAACCAGCTCGAGCGCGTTGGCGGCGCCCCGTACCTGCACACGCTGATCTCCGAGGTGCCTACCGCGGCCAACGCGATGTACTACGCCAGCATCGTGGAGGAGAAGTCCATCCTGCGCCAGCTGGTCAGCGCCGGCACCCACGTGGCCCAGTTGGGGTACGAGGGCGACGAGGGCATGGAGGTTGAGGCGCTGGTGGACCGCGCCCAGCAAGAGGTCTTCGCCATCACGCGCAACGACCGGGGTCAGGACTTCCGCGCCCTGTCCGAGCTGCTGAAACCCACCATCGACGAGCTGACCCAGATTGCCGCGGGCGGCGCGCTGGATCAGGGCGTGCCCACCGGGTTCATCGACTTGGACAACCTCACCAACGGCCTGCACGCCGGCCAGATGGTCATCGTGGCGGCGCGACCCGGCGTGGGCAAGTCCACGCTCGCGCTGGACTTCATGCGCTCGTGCTCCATCCACCACGGCAAGACCAGCGTCATCTTCTCGCTGGAGATGAGCGCATCCGAGATCATCATGCGCCTGCTCTCCGCCGAGACGGAGATCAAGCTGTCCTCCATGCGCTCGGGGCAGATGGAGGAGCGCGACTGGGAAAAGCTGACCCGGCGCCTTACCGAGATCCAGGACGCGCCCCTGTTCATCGACGACTCCCCGAACCTAACCATGATGGAGATCCGCACCAAGGCCCGCGCCATTAAGCGCCAGCACGGGCTCGACCTGGTGGTGCTGGACTACCTGCAGCTGATGAGCTCGGGCAAGAAGGTGGAGTCGCGTCAGCAGGAGGTCTCTGAGTTCTCCCGCCAGCTCAAGCTCCTGGCTAAGGAGCTGGAGGTGCCCGTAATCGCCATCTCCCAGCTCAACCGCGGCCCGGAGGCCCGCACCGACAAGAAGCCGCAGCTGGCGGACTTGCGCGAGTCCGGCTCGCTGGAGCAGGACGCGGATATGGTGTTCCTGCTCTACCGTCCGGATTCGCAGGACCGCGACGACGAGCGCGCGGGCGAGGCCGACATCATCGTGGCGAAGCACCGCGGCGGCCCCATCGACACCATCCCCGTGGCCCACCAGCTGCACTACTCCCGCTTTGTCAACATGGCCCACGGGTAAGGGGCAATTGCTTTTCGACGTTCGCTGTCCAAGCCGCAGGGCACCTACGCCAGCGCCACGCCCTTCTGCTCGGGGAGCGTGAACGCGGCCGCGCAGGCCACCGCGAACGCCGCCGCAAAGACGCTGAACACTGCGATGTTGCCGCCGAACGCCAGCACCGGCGGGACGATGAGCGGGGCCAGGATGGAGCCGATGCGGCCGAAGGATGCGCCCGCGCCCGTGCCGGTGGCGCGGATGGCGGTGGGGTAGAGCTCCGGGCCAATCGCGTACAGCGCGCCCCACGCGCCGAGGTTGAAGAAGGAGAGGAGGCACCCGGCCGCGATGATCTGCCACTCGGCCGTAGCCAGGCCGTAGAGCAGGGCGGAGACCGCGGAGCCTCCGAGGAAGACGGAGAGTGTGGAGCGGCGGCCCCAGACCTCGATGAGCCACGCTGCGGCCGCGTAGCCGGGCAACTGGGCGAGGGTGATGATGAGGGTGAAGCTGAAAGAACGCACCAGCGTGAAGCCCTGGCCCACCAGCAGTGACGGGATCCAGGTGAACGCGCCGTAGTAGGCCAGCGACACGCAGAACCAAACGGTCCAGAACGCGGCTGTGCGGGCGCGCAGGTCCGGGCCCCAGATGCCCCCGCGGATCGCTACCTCCTTCGGTGGGACGGAAACGTCGTAGTCAGCGGGGTCGGCCTCGGCCTCGAAGGCCCGAACGATGTCCTCCGCTTCCTCGTGCCGGCCCTTGGATTCCAGGAACCGCACCGACTCGGGCAGGCCCATCCGCACGTACAGCGCGTACAGCGCCGGCACCGCGCCGAGCGCGAGACCCCAGCGCCAGCCGGTCTCGCTCTGGGCCACGATGAAGGTGCCAATGATGGCGGCCAGGATCCAGCCGACGGCCCAGAACGCCTCGAGGAGAACAACCATGCGTCCGCGCACTCTGCGGGGCGAGAACTCGCTGACCATCGTGGACGCGACAGGCAGCTCGCCGCCGAGACCAAGCCCGACGATGAAGCGGAACACCATGAGCATGCCAACCGAGGTGGCCAGTGCGGAGGCGCCGGTGGCGATGCCGTAGATCAGCAGCGTCGCGGCGAAGACTTGGCGGCGGCCGATCTTATCCGCGAGCAGGCCGGCGAGTGACGCGCCGATGGCCATACCGATAAAGCCCACCGACGCGATCCAGGAGGTGGTGGACTTCTCCAGGTCCCAGTGGACCGCTAGTGCGGCGATGATGAAGGACACCAGGCCGATGTCCATGGCGTCCAGCGCCCAGCCGATGCCGGAACCGAACAGGAGGCGGCGGTGTTTCGGGGTGACCGGCAGGCGGTCCAGGCGTTCAGTGCGTGTGAGCTGCTGCGATGCGTCCATGCCGGGGAAGCGTACCCGTTTCCCAGGGCTGCGTGTTGGCCTCCCGGAATGCCACCCTGCGCTAACCCGCGAACTCCGCCTTGAACCCGCGCAGCCGCAGGGAGTTCGACACCACGAACACCGAGCTGAACGCCATCGCGATGCCGGCCAGCATGGGGTTGAGCCAGCCCAACGCCGCCACCGGGATGAGGATGACGTTGTAGGCGAAGGCCCAGAACAGGTTTGCCCGGATGGTGCGCAGCGTGCGGCGCGACAGCCTGATGCCGTCCACCGCGGAGCCGAGCGAGTCGCGCATCAGGGTGATATCGGAGGCCTCGATGGCCACGTCCGACCCCGCGCCCATGGCCATGCCCAGGTCCGCGGCGGCCAGGGCGGCGGCGTCGTTCACGCCGTCGCCCACCATGGCCACGTTCTTGCCCTGCGCCTGCAGCGCGCGCACCACGTCGACCTTGTCCTGGGGCAACACCCCTGCGGTCACGTCCGCCTCGTCGATGCCAACCTCGCGGGCGGCGGCCAGTGCGGCACCCTCGTTGTCGCCGGTGAGCAGGTGCGGGGTCAGCCCCAGCTCCTTCAGCCGGGCGATGGCGGCGGGGGAGTCGGCCTTCACGGTGTCGCGCACCGCGATTACGCCGGCGGCGCGCCCGTCCACCTCCACGGCCACGGCGGTCGCCCCGCCCGCTTCGGCGGTGTCGAAGGCGCTGCGCAGCACGCCGAGCTCGGTGGTGGGCCGGCCGACGCGCACCTCGTGGCCGTCGACAAGCGCTATGGCCCCCTGACCGGGCTCGTTGCGGAAGTCGGTGGCCTCCGGCGCATCGGTGGTTTCGGCGATCGCTTGCGCGATCGGGTGTTCGCTTTGCTTCTCGACGCCAGCCGCCAGCCGCAGCACCTCATCCTCACCAAAGCCCTCCGCGGGCGTCACCCCAACCACCCGCATCCGGCCGGCGGTGACCGTGCCGGTCTTGTCCAGCACAATCGTGTCGGCCTGGCGGGTGGATTCGAGCACCTCGGGGCCTTTGATGAGAAGGCCCAGCTGGGCGCCGCGGCCGGTGCCCACCAGGATGGCGGTGGGGGTGGCCAAGCCCAGCGCGCAGGGGCAAGCGATGATCAGCACCGCCACGGCGGCGGTGAACGCGGGCGCGGTGCCGTGGCCGAGTGCCAGGTGCACCACCAGCGTGACCAGCGCGATCGCGATGACGGCGGGCACGAACACCTGCGAGATGCGGTCCACCAGGCGCTGCACCGGGGCCTGGCCGGACTGGGCGTCCTTGACCAGCTTGCCCATCTGGGCCAGCGTGGTGTCAGCGCCGACCCGGGTGGCCTCCACCACGAGGCGGCCCGAGGTATTCAGCGTGGCGCCGGTGACGGTGTCGCCCTCCGTTACCTCCACGGGCACGGACTCGCCGGTGAGCATGGAGGCGTCCACGGCGGAGTGCCCGGAGACCACGCGGCCGTCGGTGGCGATCTTCTCGCCCGGGCGCACCACAAACTGGTCGCCCACCTGCAGCTGCGCCACCGGCACGCGCACCTCCCGGCCGTCGCGGATCACCGCGGCATCCTTCGCTCCCATGTCCAGCAGCTGGCGCAGCGCCTCGGAGCTCTGCCCCTTCGCCTTCACCTCGAACCAGCGGCCCAGCAGCAGGAAGGTGATCACCACGCAGACGGACTCGAGGTAGATCTCGTCCATGGTGGCGTGGGCCGGGTTGAGGCTCATGTGCATCTTCATGCCCGGCTCGCCCGCGTTGCCGAAGAACAGGGCGTAGATGGACCAGAAGTACGCGGCCGTGGTGCCGAGGGTGATCAGCGTGTCCATGGTGAAGCTGCCGTGGCGCAGGTTCAGCCACGTGGCGCGGTGGAACACGGAGCCCGCCACGAAGTACACGAGCGTCGTGGCGGCAAACGCCGCCCACTGCCAGTTGGTGAATTGCCATGCGGGGATCATGGACACCAGCATCACGGGCACGGAGATCAGCGCCGACCAGATCATTGTGCGCTTCAGCTGCTCGGCCT
The DNA here is from genome assembly GCF_900078305.2 of Corynebacterium bouchesdurhonense. Lineage (GTDB taxonomy): Bacteria > Actinomycetota > Actinomycetes > Mycobacteriales > Mycobacteriaceae > Corynebacterium > Corynebacterium bouchesdurhonense. The sequence continues at coordinate 449,576 of NZ_LT546028.1, read as the reverse complement.
CGGCGTTGCGCGCGTCCTCCAGCTGCGCCTCTTTGCTCGCGCCGGCGGCGGGCGCGCCCGCGCCCTCGCCCGCCGTGCCCGCCTCTTCGCCTGCGCCGACCATCTCGAACGCGTCGTAGCCCGCGCCGCGCACCACCTCGATGAGCTTGGCGGGGTCCGCCTTTGCAGGGTCATAGTCCACGGTGGCGGTTTCCGTGGAGTAGTTCACCGCCGCCTCAACACCGTCGAGCTTGTTCAGCTTGCGCTGAACCCGCGACGAGCAAGACGTGCACGTCATGCCCGTCACGCCCAGCTCGATGTGCTGTAGGGCGGTTGGGGTCGGGTTTTTCTCGGGTGCGGTCATACTTCCACTGTATGCCCCGCGTCAAGGGGCATCCCCCGGCCCCCAAAACCGCGACCCCCGAGTCTGGCCAGCTTATGCCAGCGTGTAGCCGGCTTCCTCCACGGCGGCGGCAACGTCCGCGTCAGAGAAGCCCTCGCCGTCCACCACCACGTCGCCGGTGGTGTGATCGGCCTTCACCCCGGTCACGCCGGAGATCTCGCCGATCTCCTCCTGCACGCTCAGCTCGCAGTGGCCGCAGGTCATGCCCTCAACTTTGTAGGTGGTCTGTGCCATGGTTGTCTCCTTTGATCGTCGAAAAGCAACTGCCCCCAACGCTACGCCGAAATCTCAAACCCGGCGTTCTGCGCGGCCTGCAGCACCTCGTCGCCGGAGAAGTCCTCGCCGGTGATGGTCATGGTGCCGGCGTCGGTGTCCACATCCACGGTGTGCGTGCCCTCGATGAGGGAAACTTCGTCGATCAGCGAGTCGACGGCGGCCTCCGTGGAAGGGCCGGAGATACGGTAATTCTTGGTCATAAGCACTACCTTTGCGCGAGTTAGCAGGCCTAAAAGCCTGGCTGGGAATCAAACTGCCCCTGGTGCGGTTGAAACAGTTCGTACCTTAACAAACCCCACGCAAGGAGTGAGTCATGAGCACGATCGATGTAACCGAGGACACGTTCGAGCAGACCGTTACCCAGGGCACCGTCTTCGTCGACGCCTGGGCTTCCTGGTGCGGCCCCTGCCGCCAGTTCGCACCCGTGTACGAGCAGGTCTCCGAGCAGCACCCCAACGCCACCTTTGCCAAGCTGGATACCGAGGCGAACCAGCAGCTGGCCGCCGCGCTGGAGATCCAGGCCATCCCCACCCTGATGGCGTTCCGCGACGGCATCCTGGTGTACCGCAACGCCGGTGCCCTCCCGGCATCCGCGTTCGAGGACCTGGTTTCCCAGGTCGAGGCGCTGGATATGGACGAGGTTCGCCGCCAGGTAGCGGAGCAGCAGGCGCAGGAGGGCCCGCTTGAAGACGATCCCTTTGAAGACGACGCGGAGTAAGTAGCGCCGGTGCGCCGGCACGCCGGCGCACCGGCGCTGGGCTGCGGTGATGCGTACACTCGGGGCGGTCAGCAGCGAAACGCGACTTACCCCGGCGCCCGCGCGGCGCCCCGACGGAAGGATGTACGTCATGGCGAACCCGTTCTCGAAGGGCTGGAAGTACCTCATGCAGTCGTTCGACTCCAAGATCGACGAGAACGCCGACCCCCGGGTGCAGATCCAGCAGGCGGTGGCCGCCGCGAAGCAGAACCACCAGGAGGTCACCCAGCACGCGGCCGCGATCATTGGCAACCGCAACCAGCTGGAGATGAAGCTGGACCGCCTGATCAAGTCCCAGGAGGATCTGCAGGCCAAGACCCGCACCGCGCTGCAGGCGGCGGACAAGGCCGCCTCCGAGGGCGATGCGGAGAAGGCGCAGCAGTACAACTCCACCGCCGAGGTGCTCGCCTCCCAGCTGGTGGCAGTGGAGCAGGAGCTGGAGCAAACCCGCCAGGCGCACGCGGCGGCGGCGCAGGCCGCCAAGGAGGCGCAGGCCCAGCAGCAGCAGTCCGAGGCGCGCCTGCAGGAGCAGCTGCAGCAGGTCTCGCAGCTGGAGTCCCAGCTGAACCAGGCGAAGATGCAAGAGCAGACCGCCCAGACGATGGACACCATCCAGCAGTTTGGCGGGAATGACAACGTGCCCACCCTTGATGGCGTCCGCGACAAGATCGAGCGCCGCTACGCCAACGCGCTGGGCGCCCAGGAGCTGGCCAAGACCTCGATGAATGACCGGATGGCGGAGATCGAGGCGGCGGGCACCGACATCGCCGCGTCCAACCGCCTGGCTGAGATCCGCGCCTCCATGGGCGGGGAGCTCGAGTCGGGCACCGGCGCGGGCGACCGCGCGCTGGAGCAGGGCGCACCGGCGGAGGAGGACACCACCACCACCGGCGAGGACGGCGCGGAGAACGCGGAAAAATAGCCGCTGCGCCGGGCCTTCCGGCTTAGCCGCGGTGGATGTTGATCAGCACGCCGCGGATGCCCGAGTGGAAGCCGTCGCGCAGGTTGACCCGCTGCGCCTCGCTGAGCGTGTACTCGTGCAGCGTCTCGCAGGCGAACTGCAGCAGCGGGCGGTCAATCTCCGGGGGCAGGCCGCCACCAGAGAGCATGTGCGCCTTGTCGCGCTGCTCCGAGGTGGCGGCATTTTCGTACCACCAGGTGGCGTACTGCTGGCCCACGTCGTACGGCGTCTGGAACCCCGCGGAGGACCACACCTCCTCGGGCAGTGGCACGTAGCGGGAACGCAGCTTGCGCCGCGGCGCCATCATGGAGGGCTTCGGCGCCGGCTTGGGGCGGTCCGCCGGCTCCGGGTTGCTCAGCGTCTGGTTGCCCGGCTGGTTGCTCTCGGTGTTCGCCTCCACCTGCGCCTCCGAAGGCTCGTCCACCTCGGGGTTCGCGGGCGCTTCGGTGCGCTGCTCCGCGGGGGCTTTGCCTGCCGACGGCACATTGTGGCGCCGCGCCGCCTCCGCCACCATCGCGGGGGAGGGGCGCTGCGGCTGGGGATCCGGCTGGGGGCTCACTTGGCGTTCCAGCGGCTCCGCGGCGGGCGCGGGTTGCTCAGGTGCGAGCTGCTCCGGCGCCGAGGCACCCACCTCGGCATCGGCAGAAGGGGTCTCGGAGGGGGTGGTGGCGGCACTGGGGGCGTCGCCAAGCAAAAGCTCCTCCTCCGGGGTGCTGAGCGGCTCCGGGCCGTACCCCGGCACGGCGCTGGGGCCGTCGTCTTGGCTGAGCGGCTCCGCGTCGCTGAGCGGGCGCTCGCGGATGGTCGGCGGCAGGGGGCCCTCGAGCACCTGCAGCTGCATCGCGTCGGAGAAGTCCTCGCGAGGGTCGATGATGGTGGTGGTGTCGCACGCGTGGCGCAGTGCGGAGGACATGGAATCCCACCCGAAGCCGTAGAGGTGCACGCGCACCCCCATGTCCGCGGCCTCTTGCACGCCGGGGATCATGTCGGCGTCACCGGAGACCAGCACAAAGTCGGTGAAGGTGCCCCGGGTGGCGTTGATCACCAGATCCGCCACCAGGCGCGTGTCCACCCCCTTCTGCGTGCGGCGTTCGCCCCACTCGATGAGCTGGCCGGTGCGCAGCTGCACGCCCGAGCAGGAGCGCAGCGAGCGCTGGTAGCGGTGCGGGCCGGAATCCGGGATGCCGTCATACCAGTACTGCCGGTGCACCGGCTGACCGAGTTGCTGGGTAATCATGCCGCCGAGGGTGGCCACCACCTCGGGCAGGTCAATTTCTAACTGTGCGCGGGCGCCGATCTCCCACGAGTTGTAAAAACTCGCGAGCAGGTAGGACGTGTCCACGAACACCAACGTGCGTTCAAGCATGGCTCCTAAGTTCCGATTCTTTCGATTAATTCATTGGTTTCAGCTCCCTAGTCTGCCGTATATGCCCGTGCTTTGTCACCGGCGGGGGCGTGGCCAGCGGGTTTGTGGCAGGACGAGCGGGGCGGGGGCGGCTTGCTGGGTTCGCGCGGCGCCCTTGACGGTCCGCGGGGCCTCTTCTATGGTTAGTTACGCAAGTAACTAACCAACCAACGTCCCACACGGGACCCGCGGAGCAAGAATCCGCGGAGAAGGGAGGCCGCCTGTTGAACGCCGATACCGAGCCGCTCTTCATTCAGGTGGCCCGTTTTGTCCAAGACCTGATTGTGGACGGCTCGCTCGAGCCTGGCCAGCGCGCGCCATCCACCAACGAGCTCGCCGCCTTCCACGAGATCAACCCGGCCACCGCCCGCAAAGGGCTCACGCTTCTGGTGGATGCCGGGGTGCTGGAAAAGCGCCGCGGCATCGGGATGTTCGTCACCGCCAACGCGCGCGATGTGATCACCTCCGAGCGCCGCGGGGAACTGGCCGGCAGCTTCATCGCCCCGCTTATCGACGAAGCCCTGCGCCTCGGCTACACCCGCGCGGAGCTCCACACCTTGATCGACAAAGTTGCAGAAAGTAGAGGCATGTACCGATGAGCCAGCTTCACCCGCCAGTGATCCACGCCCGCGGCCTCACGCGCGCGTTCCGCAAAAAGGAGGTGCTCACCGGGGTGGACCTAGACGTCGCCGCCGGCGGCATTCACGCCCTGCTCGGGCGCAACGGCGTGGGCAAGTCCACGCTGCTAAGCATCATCGCAGGCCAGCTGAGGCCCACCGGTGGGGAGATCGAGGTGCTCGGCCTGCCGCCCTTCGACAACGCGGCGGTGATGGACCGCGTGGCCTACACCGGCGTCGACGTGGCCTACCCCTCTTCTTGGAAGCTCCGCAATGTCCTGCGCGCCGCCGCGATGCGCTACCCAGGCTGGCAGCAGCCGCTGGCCGACGAGCTGACTGCGGACTTCGGCCTCGCTCCGGACTTAGAAACCGCCTACGGCAGCCTGTCCCGCGGCCAGCGCGCCATGACGGGCATCATCGTCGGCCTGGCCTCGGGCGCCGAGCTCACCCTCCTCGACGAGCCTTACGTGGGCCTGGACACCCACAACACCGACGTGTTCTACCGGCACCTGCTGGAGCAGGGCGCGACCGGCCGCACCATCATCATGGCCACGCACCACGTCGTGGACGCCGCCAAGATCCTGGACACCGCCGTCATCCTCGGTCGCGACGGCCGCGTAGCCCAGCACATCGCCGCCGAAGACGCCGACAACTACCTGGTTGCCGCCGGCTCGTTCGAGCAGCTCGAGGGGGCCATTGCTTATCGACGCTCCCCCCACTCAACCAAAGCCCTCACCCCCCGCCCCCCGGAAGCCGCCTTGGCCCCGGGAATCCGCCCCAGCCCCGCCGACCTCGGCGACGTGATCGAGGCCTACCTGGAGGTGTCCTAAATGCCCGCCCTTCCCGCTCCGTCGTTCTCCGCCCGCCGGCTGTTCTGGCTCCAGCTGAAGGCGGGCCCCTGGTGGCGCTTCTTCGTGATGCTCCCGTTCCTCCTCATTCTGCTGACGAGCGCGGCCATCGGCAGCCCGGTGGTTGCAGCCGTGGCGCCGAGCATGGCCGCAACCGTGCTCATGCTCATCCTCTACCCCGAGGACGACATGGCGCAGGCGTACGGGCTTACCCGAGAGCAGACAGCCGGCGTGGTGGCCTACGCGGCAGTCCCCGCGGCGGCCATCTCCTTCCTCGCCTCGGTGGTGGTGCACCCCGGCGGCATCAATTTCCTCGGCGGTTCCCTGGCGGTTATCGCCACCGCCGCGCTGGCCGCGAACAGCCTTCCCAACGACGAGCCGAAGCGCAAAAACCCCGGCGCCGGGGCAGGATCTGCAGCAGGCTCCGCAGCAGGCTCCGCAGCAGGCTCTGCGTTCGCGGGCGGCGCCGCGCCGCAGCGCGCGTGGTTCTACCCGGCTCTTTGGGCCGTCGTCCTCGGCGCCGCCACTGGCGTCGTGTACCCGCTGAGCGCCCACATCCCCAACGAGGGCATCCGCCAAGTTGTCGCGGTATTCCCTGCCCTCTTCTTGTGGTTCGCTGTGCTCTTCCGCCCGGAACTGCGCCCCGCCACCGCAAAGACCCTCGGGCTTACCCGCAAGCGTTGGGCGCTGACCGCCCTCGCAGTCGCCGTCGGCGCCAACGCACTCTTCGGCATCACCGCGGGAGCTATCGCATTGCTTTTCGACGCCCCCCTCCAACCAATTCCCGTCCTCGCCGCCGTCGGAGTCCTCGCCACCTTCGCCGCCCTGGTGAGCACCGTCAACGCGGAGCCGCTCGCCTTCGCCCTACTGTGGATGTTCTTCTTCCCCGCCCGCTTGTCCATGGACGTCGCGATGCCGGCCGGGTGGCAGGAAGTGTTGGTGGGCACCGCGGTGCTGAGTGCGGCCGCCGCCCTCATCAGTGCCGTCATCCTGGTCTTGTACCTATCCGGCAGGATCAACACTTCGACAAAAGCAGCGAGCTTCCTAGGCGTCGACGATTAGCCAGAAAAGCGTGTTGTGCTGCGGGTTTGTGTTGTTGTTGGTGTGTGTGTAACTTTATCTGGGTCAGCGAGACCGACAGCGCCCCGCTAGAGAGTGTGATTGCCTCTGGTGTGCGGGTGGATAAGAAAACGATCGTCTGGCAATAATTTTTCGGCGCTTGTGTGCGCATGGTTGTGTGTGCGGGGTGTGCGTGTGTTGTTTGAGAACTCGATAGTGTGCCAATGCATTTTTTGTTTGTGGATTGGTTGTGTGCCTGTGTGGTGCATTGCTGGCTGGTGCCTGTTTTTGGGTGTTGGTTGGTGTGTGCTGGTGGTGGTGCCTGCGAACCTTTGATGGTGGGTGCTGCTTTGTGGGCATGTGATTGTTCACGGTGTTGGTCTTTGTTTTGTCCCCGTCGGGATGTGGGCCAATGCTTTTGTAATTGAAGGATTTTTTGTTTTGCCAGCCTGGCATTTATGCGCTGCTGTTTTTGGTGGTGTGTGGTGTTGGTTGGTTTGTTTTTGGTTGGGTTTGGGCTTTTCACGGCCTGTTTCTGCTGAAACGTTTTTGTGGAGAGTTTGATCCTGGCTCAGGATGAACGCTGGCGGCGTGCTTAACACATGCAAGTCGAACGGAAAGGCCTCAGCTTGCTGGGGTACTCGAGTGGCGAACGGGTGAGTAACACGTGGGTGATCTGCCCTGCACTTCGGGATAAGCTTGGGAAACTGGGTCTAATACCGGATAGGACCATCGTGTTGTGGCGGTGGTGGAAAGTTTTTTCGGTGTGGGATGAGCTCGCGGCCTATCAGCTTGTTGGTGGGGTAATGGCCTACCAAGGCGTCGACGGGTAGCCGGCCTGAGAGGGTGTACGGCCACATTGGGACTGAGATACGGCCCAGACTCCTACGGGAGGCAGCAGTGGGGAATATTGCACAATGGGCGCAAGCCTGATGCAGCGACGCCGCGTGGGGGATGACGGCCTTCGGGTTGTAAACTCCTTTCGCCAAAGACGAATTTTGACGGTATTTGGAGAAGAAGCACCGGCTAACTACGTGCCAGCAGCCGCGGTAATACGTAGGGTGCGAGCGTTGTCCGGAATTACTGGGCGTAAAGAGCTCGTAGGTGGTTTGTCGCGTCGTTTGTGGAATACCGCAGCTTAACTGTGGGGTTGCAGGCGATACGGGCATAACTTGAGTGCTGTAGGGGAGACTGGAATTCCTGGTGTAGCGGTGAAATGCGCAGATATCAGGAGGAACACCGATGGCGAAGGCAGGTCTCTGGGCAGTAACTGACGCTGAGGAGCGAAAGCATGGGGAGCGAACAGGATTAGATACCCTGGTAGTCCATGCCGTAAACGGTGGGCGCTAGGTGTGAGTCCCTTCCACGGGGTTCGTGCCGTAGCTAACGCATTAAGCGCCCCGCCTGGGGAGTACGGCCGCAAGGCTAAAACTCAAAGGAATTGACGGGGGCCCGCACAAGCGGCGGAGCATGTGGATTAATTCGATGCAACGCGAAGAACCTTACCTGGGCTTGACATACACCGGATCGGGCTAGAGATAGTCTTTCCCTTGTGGCTGGTGTACAGGTGGTGCATGGTTGTCGTCAGCTCGTGTCGTGAGATGTTGGGTTAAGTCCCGCAACGAGCGCAACCCTTGTCTTATGTTGCCAGCATTTGGTTGGGGACTCATGAGAGACTGCCGGGGTTAACTCGGAGGAAGGTGGGGATGACGTCAAATCATCATGCCCCTTATGTCCAGGGCTTCACACATGCTACAATGGTCGGTACAACGCGCAGCGAGCCTGTGAGGGTGAGCGAATCGCTTAAAGCCGGTCGTAGTTCGGATTGGGGTCTGCAACTCGACCCCATGAAGTCGGAGTCGCTAGTAATCGCAGATCAGCAACGCTGCGGTGAATACGTTCCCGGGCCTTGTACACACCGCCCGTCACGTCATGAAAGTTGGTAACACCCGAAGCCAGTGGCCTGTCATGGGAGCTGTCGAAGGTGGGATCGGCGATTGGGACGAAGTCGTAACAAGGTAGCCGTACCGGAAGGTGCGGCTGGATCACCTCCTTTCTAAGGAGCTTATTTGTTTTTCTGCCTCACGGTTGTGGGGTGTGGTTGGTTGAGTCGCCGTGGGTGCGGCTGCCGACCGTGTTATTGAAAAATCCAGGTGGACATGCACCGGCGCCACTGGGTGTGGCGCTCATGTGGTGTGGCTGCGTGGGTTACGCAATCAAGTGTTTGCAAGCAGTGTTTTGTGTGTTGGCATGCTGTCGGGTGTCTGGGGCAACACGCTTTGTTGTGTGTGCCTGGATCTGCGCACTGTGCTTTAGCCTTGTTGTGGTTGGGGTGTGGTGTGTGGGTGTGGTGTGTGAGAACTGGAGAGTGGACGCGAGCATCAAGCTAGGCCTGCGCGCGCTGTTTGTGTGTGTGGGTTTGGTTTGTGTGTGATTTCTTCTTGTTTGTTGTGTTTTAGTATGTGTGTGTTTGTTTGTGTGTGTTGTTGATCAAGGGCGTACGGTGGATGCCTTGGCATGCTGGGCCGATGAAGGACGTGCGAGGCTGCGTTATGCCTCGGGGAGTTGCCAACGAAGCGTTGATCCGAGGATGTCCGAATGGGGAAACCCCGCACCAGTTGTGTGGTGTGACCTGCAGGTGAATGCATAGCCTGTGTGGGGGTGTACGCGGGGAAGTGAAACATCTCAGTACCCGCAGGAGAAGAAAACAATTGTGATTCCGTGTGTAGTGGCGAGCGATAGCGGATGAGGCTAAACCTGATGCGTGTGATACCTGGCAGGGGTTGCGTGTTGGGGGTTGTGGGATGTCACTGTGCATGCACTGCCATGTGTGCGAAGTGTTGATGCGTGTTAGCGGAAGGTGCTGGGATGTGCCGCCGGAGAGGGTGAGAGCCCCTGTACGTGAAGGCGTGTGTCGCATTTGTGTGATGTCCCGAGTAGCAGCGGGCTCGTGGAATCTGCTGTGAATCTGCCGGGACCACCCGGTAAGCCTAAATACTCAGTGTGACCGATAGTGAATTGAGTACCGTGAGGGAATGGTGAAAAGTACCCCGGGAGGGGAGTGAAAGAGTTCCTGAAACCGTGCGCTTACAATCCGTCAGAGCACCACTTTGGGTGTGATGGCGTGCCTTTTGAAGAATGAGCCTGCGAGTCAGCGGCATGTCGCGAGGTTAACCCGTTTGTGGGGTAGTCGTAGCGAAAGCGAATCCGAAATGGGTGTTTGTAGTGGCATGTCCTGGACCCGAAGCGGGGTGATCTACCCATGGCCAGTGTGAAGCAGCTGTAAGAGGTTGTGGAGGCGCGAACCCACTTAGGTTGAAAACTGAGGGGATGAGCTGTGGGTAGGGGTGAAAGGCCAATCAAACTCCGTGATAGCTGGTTCTCCCCGAAATGCATTTAGGTGCAGCGTTATGTGAGCTTGCCGGAGGTAGAGCTACTGGTTGGTTGAGCGGGACTATCATCTTAGCAATGTCAGCCAAACTCCGAATGCCGGTTGAAGTGTTGCATGGCAGTGAGACTGTGGGGGATAAGCTTCATAGTCGAGAGGGAAACAGCCCAGATCGCCGGTTAAGGCCCCTAAGGGTGTACTAAGTGGAAAAGGATGTGGGATCGCGAAGACAGCCAGGAGGTTGGCTTAGAAGCAGCCATCCTTGAAAGAGTGCGTAATAGCTCACTGGTCGAGTGGTTCCGCGCCGACAATATAGTGGGGCTCAAGTACACCGCCGAAACCGCGGCAACGTATTTTTGCGTTGGGTAGGGGAGCGTCGTGTGTGGGGTGAAGCCGTATCGTAAGGGGCGGTGGACTGCATGCGAGTGAGAATGCAGGCATGAGTAACGAATGATACGTGAGAATCGTATCCGCCGAATGATCAAGGGTTCCTGGGTCAAGTTCGTCTTCCCAGGGTGAGTCGGGTCCTAAGGCGAGGCCGACAGGCGTAGTCGATGGTCAACGGGTTGATATTCCCGTACCCGTATGTGCGCGACCTATACCAGAAGCGGTGATACTAACCACCCTGACGCTACCCACACGCATCTTTGATGTGTGTGGGTGGTTGATGCGTGGGGCCTGAGTCGTGGAGGTCAGTGATGGGGTGACGCAGAGTGGTAGCCAAGCCGCTTATTGGATTGCGGTGCAAGCGTGTAGCACTGGGGCATGTGAAATGCGGCCCCTATGGTGTGTGAGGCGTGATGCGTAGCCCATGAAAGGGTGATGTTGGTGATCCTGTGCTGCCGAGAAAAGCCTCTAGCGATGTGCATGTACGGCCCGTACCCCAAACCGACACAGGTGATCAGGTAGAGCATACTAAGGCGGTCGGGTGAACTGTGGTTAAGGAACTCGGCAAATTACCCCCGTAACTTCGGGAGAAGGGGGACCACACCCGGTGATGGCCACGTGCTGGTTTGAGCTGGGGGTGGGCGCAGCGAAGAGAGGGGAGCGACTGTTTATCAAAAACACAGGTCCGTGCGAAGACGTGAAGTTGATGTATACGGACTGACGCCTGCCCGGTGCTGGAAGGTTAAGAGGACCTGTTAGGTAGGAATACCGAAGCGGAGAATTTAAGCCCCAGTAAACGGCGGTGGTAACTATAACCATCCTAAGGTAGCGAAATTCCTTGTCGGGTAAGTTCCGACCTGCACGAATGGCGTAACGACTCCCCTGCTGTCTCAACCACAGGCCCGGTGAAATTGCACTACGAGTAAAGATGCTCGTTACGCGCGGCAGGACGAAAAGACCCCGGGACCTTCACTACAGCTTGGTATTGGTGTTCGGTGCGGTTTGTGTAGGATAGGTGGGAGACTGAGAAGCGGCCACGCCAGTGGTTGTGGAGTCGTTGTTGAAATACCACTCTGACCGTAGTGGATACCTGAACCTTGGCCCATGATCTGGGTTGGGGACAGTGCCTGGTGGGTAGTTTAACTGGGGCGGTTGCCTCCCAAAATGTAACGGAGGCGCCCAAAGGTTCCCTCAGCCTGGTTGGCAATCAGGTGTTTAGAGTGTAAGTGCACAAGGGAGCTTGACTGCGAGACTTACAAGTCGAGCAGGGACGAAAGTCGGGACTAGTGATCCGGCACCTACTTGTGGATGTGGTGTCGCTCAACGGATAAAAGGTACCCCGGGGATAACAGGCTGATCTTCCCCAAGAGTCCATATCGACGGGATGGTTTGGCACCTCGATGTCGGCTCGTCGCATCCTGGGGCTGGAGTAGGTCCCAAGGGTTGGGCTGTTCGCCCATTAAAGCGGCACGCGAGCTGGGTTCAGAACGTCGTGAGACAGTTCGGTCTCTATCCGCCGCGCGCGTTGAAACTTGCAGAAGGCTGTCCCTAGTACGAGAGGACCGGGACGGACGTACCTCTAGTGTGCCAGTTGTTCCGCCAGGAGCACCGCTGGTTAGCTACGTACGGAAGGGATAACCGCTGAAAGCATCTAAGCGGGAAGCCTGTTTTAAGATGAGGTTTCATTTGAGGTTCCCAGGAGACTACTGGGTTGATAGGCCAGAACTAGACAGTCAGTAATGACCACAAGGCGACTGGTACTAATACACCAACAATTAACCCGCACAATCACCTATGTGTACTGATACACACCGTGCAAACAAATCAACGAAACCACACACAGTTGTGTGTGTTCGCGTCCACTCACCAGTATCTGACACACCACACCAACCCAGGTGTGGCCCCACATGTGTGTCGGTGGTTCATAGCGGCGGGGAAAAGCCCCGGCCCCTTCCGAACCCGGGAGCTAAGCCCGCCCGCGCCGATGGTACTGCCCCCGGGGGGGTGGGGGAGAGTAGGTTACCGCCGACCCAACAACCCAAAACAACAACTGCATATCCACGGCCCCGCACACCACACGTGCGGGGCCGTTGCGCTCTCACCCCTCACCGGTGAAACAGGCATCACCCCTTTTGGTCGGGCCCAACATGCGTTAGAACTCGAACACTGCACCTCGTTACCGCCATACGAACATGGTGGTAACGAGGTGCTGGTTTCGAGTTTCAGCACCCCCCGGGACCAGACGGGGTGTGAGCGCTCTTCGAAATGTAGCCCACTGGCGCTCTTTGAAAAGTAGCCCAGTGTGGTCTTGGGTTATTGTGCCTGATGTGGTTGCGGGGCGGGGGTTGTTGCGGGGATTTCCCTGCCTTTGATGCGGTGGCTGGTGCCGCGGTGTTGGAAGATTTTGGCGTGGTGGACAATACGGTCAACCATCGCGGTGGCGACAGTGACGTCGCCGAAGCATTGCGCCCATTGGGAAAATGCCAGGTTGGACGTGACAATGATGGAGCCGTGTTCGTACCGGCGGGACACGAGTTGGAAGAACAGGTTCGCGGCGTCGGCCTCAACTGGGATGTAGCCGAGTTCGTCGATGATGAGCAGGTGGTAGCCGCTTAAGCGTTTCAAGGTTGGTTCCAACCTGCCCATCGCGTGTGCTTCGGTCAGCGTGTTGACCCACCCGGCGGCGGTGTCGAACAAGACCCGGTAGCCTTGCTGGGCTGCGGTGACGCCGAGTGCTGTGGCGAGGTGTGTTTTACCGGTGCCGGGCGGGCCGAGGAGGACGACGTTTTCGGCGGTGGCGACCCACGCGCCCGTTTCAAGACGGGCGATCTCTGCCCGGTCGATTGCGGGTTGGGCGGTGAAGTCGAAGTCGGCGATGGTTTTTATCGAGGGGAAGCCGGCGCGTTTGACGCGTTGGGTGGCGCCGGATTCTGCTCTGGCGGTGGCTTCGACAGACAGCACTGCGGCGAGGTATTCCTCGTGTGTCCAGGATTCGGCGCGGGCTTGTTCCGCGATGGTTGCGTGGATGCTGGCGATGCGGGGTGCTTTGAGCTGCCTGGCGTAGCGGTTAATTGTTGCGGTGGTGTCGTGTGCTGGGGTGCGGGTCATGCCGTGGTCCTTTTCGCAGGGCTTGAGGTGATGCGGTCATAGACGGTGAGGTCGGCGGCGGCGATGTCGAAGCTGGGTTTCGGTGCAGGCGTGGTTGCGCGCTGCTGGCGCATTGCTTTGGCCGCGGCCTGGTGGGCGGGGTCGGTGATTGTGCGGCCTTTCGCCCAGATTCTTTGGTGGGAGGCGATTGTTTCCCCGCCCGGGCCGGTCACGATGACCTGGTGCAAGGTGGTGTGCACCGTGACGAGTCGGTCGACGTAGGCGGGGTCGACGCTGTAGTGGTTGGTGTCGACGGTGACGTAGTAGTTACGCGGCAGCCGCACTGCGGGGCGGGTGCCGAAGGTCGGTGTGTATGGCGGTAGCGGCCGCATCCCGGCCCGATCTGTGGCGAAGGCTTCAGCTGGTGAAGTCTTCAACACCGCGTGTGTTCTCACGTTGGCAACGGTGGTGAACCAGTCGTCGAGCTGGGCTTGCACATCCTTCGGACTGGTGAAGCGCCGTGCCGGGAAGAACGAGGTTTTCATGTACCCGTTGGTGCGCTCAACGATGCCTTTGGATTCCGGGTCCCTGGGTGGGGTTTGCACGATCTTGCAGCCCAACGCGCCGGCGAACGCGATCACCGGTTCGCACAGTCTGGCCCTGCCGATGCCCGATTCGCGGTCCCACACCAGTCGGGTGGGAACCCCTGTGAAGGTGTGCTCGAGGAGATCCCACATCCCGGCCAGAAGGTCGTCGGTGGTGCGCGACGGCAAGATCCGCGCCCCGGCGAAACGGGAATGGGAAGCAACCATCACCAACACCGGCAGCTTGCGAAACGCTCCGGTGTCATCGGGCAGCCCGCCCGGAGCGAACGTCAGGTCGCACTGGATCTCATGTCCCGGCAGGTGGTCCAGCGTGTCGACCGGATCTGGTGGAAGGTATTCCGGGCGTATTTTGGCTACGTTTTTGCGGAACCATGATTCTGACCCTTCCCAACCGACGCGCTGAGCGATGACTTTCGCGTTCAACCGGGGCGACTCGGCCAACAGGGCGCGCACCGCCGGCTCATAAGCGTCGAAACTCGTTGACCTGGCCGGGCGTGGAGAGTACTTCGGGGGAGAGTCAGACGTCAGAGCGCGTTCAACGGTTTTCTTCGCGCAGCCGACTTCCTCAGCGATCTTCCTGATTGATAGTCCCTGCCCACGCAGGAACCGAATTTGAGCCCATTGATCCAAAGAAATCACCCATCCAATCTTTTTCGGATGGGCTACATTTCGAGGAGCGTTTTGGGCTACTTTTCAACGAGCGCTGACACGGGGTCTGGTCCCCCGCCACAGGCCATCTGGTTCACCCCCCACACCGCCGCGGGCCGGTAAATAGGCATATTCCCCACCCGGGCCCCGCGCCCACAAACAGGCATAACCCCAGGTCGGTGCTCCATGGTAGGCGAATATGCCTGTTTGCAATATGCCTGTTTGGAAAAACCAGGCCACCACAGGCCACCGCGGGCCACCGAACCGGCCGCCGAGCCCACCCGGCGACGCCGCGGGCCGGTAAACAGGCATATTCCCCACCCGGGCCACACGCCAACAAACAGGCATAACCCCAGGTGGCTGATCCCCGGGAGGCGAATATGCCTATTTGCAATATGCCTATTTGTGGAAATGCGTATTTGCGGAGATGCCTGTTCACGAGAAAACAGGCACAACACCAAGGCAGCTAGAGCCAGGGGTCGGCGGCGAAGGTCCGCGGACTGCCGCTGAGGGGGTCGATGAAGTCGAGACCAGTAGATGTCAGGCGCAAGGGGATGGTGAAGTCTCCGTCGTCGGAGGCATGCACGGTGGGGTAGACGGGATCGCCGAGAATCGGCACGCCGGCCGAGCACATGTGGACTCTCAGCTGGTGCGTCTTGCCGGTCACCGGTTCTAGCAGGTACCGGGACAGAGGGTGCGAGACTCCGTGGATGCGCTGCAGGCGCTGCTCTTCGGTAGGGGCGAGGCGCAGAACCGAACGCAGGACGGTTTCCGAGTTCGGCTCGGCGCTGGCGACCTCCCGCGAGGCGATCTCCCCGGGACGCTTTTCGATGTGGCTGCGCCATGTAACCGGGGAGGTAACGCCCGTGTGGGCGGCGACCGCCTCGTACCGTTTGTGCACCTCGCGGCGGGCGAAGAGCTCCTGGTACGCGCCGCGGATGTCGCGGCGTTTGGTGAGAAGGAGTAGGCCCGAGGTCATGCGGTCGAGGCGGTGGGCTGGCGTGAGCTCCTCGTTGCCCGTGGCGCGGCGCAGGCGGACCGTCGCGGTCTCGGTGATGTGGGCCGCCCGCGGCATGGTGGCGAGGAAGGGAGGCTTGTTCACCACCATGATGTTGGCGTCCTCGTAGACCGTCTCAATGTCGTAGGGTACGGACGGTTCGGGCGCGGGCCTACGGTAGAAGAAGAGGTCGGTGCCGGCGGGGATGGGGGTTGAGGGTTGTACTGGGGTTGCGTCGATAAGCACAACAAGCCCCTCGTCAAACCTCCGGAGCACGGCCGCCTCATCATCGTCCGGGTGACGGTGGCGCTGCGTGGCAACGAGGTGCAAGATGAAGTCGAACGCGGAGATTGGCTCGGGCCCGTCGTGTCGGACGCGCGAGGCGCCGAGGCCGTCTCGGGGCGGGAGGGGGATTTTCGGGTGCTTCGCGCGGGCCATAGTGTGTAGTAGATTATCCGCCATGGATCTCGCGGCTCTACTTGAACCTGTGCTGGCCTTCTTCCGGGAGGGAGTGGGCAAGGCGATCTTCGACGCCCTGACCTTCGTGTACAAGCTGCTGTACCCCGCAAATGCGGAGGCGGCGAAGCCGGTGGTCATCCCCAAGTAGCCGGTGGCTCGTGCGGGTAAACTGCTGGATATAAGCAGTTGCCTACCGGAAAGGGCGAGGTATGTCCCGCGAAAATGAGCAAGACACCCCGGTTGTGGAGGCCACCGATGTGGTGGTGGCCGTAGACGGCAGCCCGGCGTCCAACAATGCTGTGCGCTGGGCCGCGAACACCGCCGCTAAGCGCGACGTGCCGCTGCGCCTGGCGTCGAGCTACACGCTGCCGCAGTTCCTCTACTCCGAGGGCATGGTGCCCCCGCAGGAACTGTACGACGACCTGCAGCGCGAGACCCTGCGCAAGATCGACGATGCCCGTGAGATCGCGCTGTCGGTGAACCCCGACCTGCGCATCGGTCACGCTGTGGCGGAGGGTTCGCCCATTGACATGCTGCTGGAGATGTCCCGCGACGCGGCCATGATTGTCATGGGCTCGCGTGGCTTGGGCGGGCTCTCCGGCATGGTGCTGGGCTCTGTTTCCGGCGCGGTTGTTTCCCACGCATCCTGCCCGGTTGTGGTGGTGCGAGAGGATAACGCCGTTAACGACGAAAACAAGTACGGGCCCGTGGTGGTGGGTGTCGACGGCTCCGAGGTGTCCCGTCGCGCCACCGAGGTGGCGTTCCAGGAGGCGCAGGCACGCGGCGCCGAGCTGATCGCTGTGCACACCTGGATCGACTCGCAGGTTCAGGCTCCGGGGGCGGGCTTTGCCATCACCGAGGACCGGTGGGAGGAGGTGCACACTGAGAAGTCCGAGCTGTTGGACAACTACCTCCGCGAGTTGGGTGAGGCCTACCCGGATGTGCAGATGGGCAAGATCATCACCCGCGACCGGCCCGTCCGCGCACTGACCGAGGCGGCCGCCGGCGCGCAGCTGCTGGTGACCGGCTCGCACGGCCGCGGCGGGTTCAAGGGGATGCTGCTCGGCTCCACCTCCCGTGCACTGCTGCAGTCTGCTCCGTGCCCGATGATGGTGGTCCGCCCCAGCTCGTAGGCCGTGGTAGCCCCGATCGCCGTATCGTTGGCGAATCGTGACCAGCATGCTCCCTTCCGGTGATCAACAAAACCTACACCTAGGGGCATAATAGGGCTGGTAAACGTATCACTGATTCCTTTGAAAGGGATATAGACATGACTCCTACCCTCGGTTTCATCGGCTGGCTGGTTATCGGCGGCCTGGCAGGCTGGGTTGCTTCCATGATTCAGAAGACGGACGCCCAGATGGGCCTCGGCCTCAACATCGTGGTGGGCATCATCGGCGGCCTCCTCGGTGGCTGGCTGCTCACCCTCTTCGGCGTCGACGTGGCGAGCGGCGGCTTCTTCTTCAGCTTCCTCACCTGCCTCCTCGGCGCGGTGATCCTGCTCTGGATTGTCAAGGCCGTGACCGGTCGCAGGAGCTAAGTACGCCGCGGAGCGCAGTATCCCCCCGAGGTGATCGAAACGATCACGTCGGGGGGATTCTTCATGTCCGAGCTATGAACGGAAATCGGCTCCGCCATGGGGAGCGCGGTAAGCTAGACGCACCGGTTTGTCTAGTTCCGCCCCCAGGGCGGCCCCTGCGATGCGGAAGAGAAGGAGACGGGCGTGACCAACGCTGCTACAGGCGCCAAAGCGGGCGCCGACTCGAGCACCGATTCGAGTAAGAAGAAGGCCAGCACGCGCCGCCGTAACCGCCCCAGCCCGCGCCAGCGGCTTCTCGACGCCGCCACCAAGCTCTTCAACGAGGAAGGCATCCGCGTCATCGGCATCGACCGCGTCCTCCGCGAGGCCGACGTGGCGAAAGCATCCCTGTACTCCCTCCTCGGTTCCAAGGATAACCTGGTAGTGGCATACCTTGAGCGCATGGACGAGGAATACCGCCAGCGGTGGACCGAGCGGGCCGCCGTGGCCAACGACGCGGACGGCAAGATCCTCGCCTTCTTCGACATGGCCATCGAGGAGGAGCCGGCCAAGAACTTCCGCGGTTCCCCCTTCTTCAACGCCGCGAACGAGTACCCGCGCCCCGAGACCGACTCGGAGCGGCGCATCGTGGACACGAGCCTGAACCACCGGCGCTGGATGCACGAGACGCTCGCGGCGCTGCTCACATCGAAGAACGGCTACGACTCCTCGGAGCAGGCGGACGAGCTGCTCATCTTCCTCGATGGCGGCCTGGCGGGCGCCCGCTTCACCCAGTCAGTGGCTCCCCTTGAAACGGCCCGCCAGCTGGCGAAGAGCACGCTCGGCGCGCCGCCGGCGGATTACTCCATCTAAGACTCGGCCGGCTCCCATCGGGTGTGGCCCTCGAGGGTGGGGGCCACGGCGATGCCCGCGGCCGCCGCCTTCGCGGCAGCTCGGGCTGCGGCGCGCTCTTCAGTCTGGCGGCGCATCAGTTCCTTGCGCGCGGACTTGCGCTGCTTGTTCAGCAGTTTCTTCTCCGCCTTCTCATCCAGCTTGGCCTGCTTGCGCTGAAGCTTCGCGTCGCGGAGCTCGCGGTGCACGCGCAGGGCGGTGTGGGGGCGCAGCACGGCGCTCGCGCGCTTGCGGCGGGCGGCGCGCTTTCGGGCCTTCACCTCGCGGTTCTCGCGGAGGTACGTGGCGCGGGCGTCGCGCTGGTGCTCGCGGTGCACCTCCTCGGCGGGGAATTTGCGCACCACCATCACCCAGAACACCGCGGTTTGCGTGGCGGTGAAGAGGTTGTTCACAACCCAGTACATCAGCAGGGCAATCGGCACGAGGCCGGTGAGACCACCCATGGCCAAGCTGACTGCCACAAACGGGATGACCAAGTACACGAAGCGGTACATGCGCCGCGTAACGGTGCTGTCCCACTCGAGTGTGGAGCGGGTGCGCAACTGGCTGACCACCATGTTGGTGGAGGTCAACACGATGGCGGTGATGATGAGGGGGAGCGCTAGGGAGCGGACGTCGATAAGCGAAGTGCCCAGGAAGTCGAACTGCTCGTCCGTCATCGAGACGTACGCCGGGAGGGGCACCCCGTGGAAGGTGGCGTTGCGGAAGGAGGTGATCTCCGCGTCGGTGAGCACGCCGATGCGGCGGTCCCCAGCCGCGCCCGGCACCGCCATCCAGAGCAGGAGGCGGTAGAGACCCAGGAACATCGGGATCTGAATCATCGCCGGCACACAGCTGGCAAAGGGGTTATAGCCGTGATCTTTCTGGATCTGCTTGCGGGCGTCCTCCTCGGCGCGGAGGTCCTCCGGATCCACCGACTTGCCGTAGCGCTCCTCCACGGCGTTCAAGTGCGGGCGCATGAGGAAGGACTTGCGGGTGGATTTGAACGTCTGCCACGCGAAGGGGAGGATGATGCCGCGGATGGTGAGCACCAGCAGCACGATGCAGGGCACCCAGGCCCGCACCTCGTCCATTCCGAAGACGCCTACGAGCATCCAGTGCCAAAACCGCATCACCGCGGACACCGGGTAGACGAGCATTTCCAGCATGTGCGTTAATGTTAGGCCATGACTCGGGCATCCACCCCACCGCTGTGGCCGGAGCCGCGCGGCGCGCAAGGCCCGCCCGCACCGACAGAGCAGCAGCCACCTTCACCGGCACCCGCGCCCGCGCCCGCAGCCGCGCCGGCGCAGCGGCGCCCGCGCCCGTCGCAGGTGATCGGCGAGCTGTTCCTCACCGTGGGCGTGATCCTGCTCCTCTTCGCCTTCTACGAGTCGTACTGGACCAACCTGGCATCGGGGAGGATGCAGCAGGAGGCCGAGCACCAGCTGGAGATGAAGTGGGACGGTAACTGGGTCAACCCCCGCGAGCGGGCCAAGCCTGCCCTCGGCGACGCGTTCGCGCGCATGTACATCCCGGCGTTCGGCTCGGACTACCAGTTCGCCATCATCGAGGGCGTGGACGAGCAGTCACTGCTTGTCGGCCCGGGCCGCTACCCGGACACGCAGCTGCCGGGCGAGCCGGGCAACTTTGCCGTGGCCGGGCACCGCGTGGGCAAGGGCGCGCCCTTCAACGACCTCGGGGCGCTGAAGGCGTGCGACGCAATTGTCGTGGAGACCCGCTCAGAGTGGGTGACGTCCCGCGTGATGCCGATGGCGCTGGCCCCCCCGCCCCGCCGCGGGGAGGGCGCCGGCTGCCTGCCCGCCGAGCTGAACGAGCGCGTTGCCGCGGGGGACTACGCCGCGGTGCAGGGCCGCCACATCACGCTGCCGGGGGACGTGAACGTGATCAACCCGATGCCGGAGACGCCGTCGGTGGAGGTGGTCCCGGGCATGGAGGCGCTGATCACGCTCACGACGTGTCACCCGCAGTTCTCCAACGCGGAGCGCATGATCATCCACGCGGTGCAGACGGAAACCATGCCCAAGAGCCCCGGCGACGGCGGGCAGGCCGCGCTGCCGCCCGCGATGAGCGAGCTGGGTTAGAGGCCGGATAACAGGAGGTACACGCGATGTACGAATACTTGTGGCGCAAGCTCCCGGGCCCGCCGGTGGTGAAGTGGCTGCTCACCGCCGTCATCCTGGTGGCGCTGTTCCTATTGCTGATGGAGGTCGTGTTCCCGTGGGTCTCGGCGCAGATGCCGTATAACGACGTCGCGGTGTAGCACCTGTTCTCTTATACACATCTCCGAGCCCACGAGACGGACTCCTATCTCGTATGCCGTCTTCTGCTTGAAAAAAAAAATTAACGTCTTCTGCCCGGCGCCCCACCTAACCCCCACCCGGCGCTCACATCCAGCGCGGCACGGGCGGCGTCCACGCGCGCATCGCGTTGAGCAGCTCAATCGGGTCGTCGGCCACCAGCAGGTGGTCGCGGTCGGTCTGGCGCACGAAGCCGTGGGCGACCATGTGGTCCACCATCTCGAGCAGCGGCCGCCAGAACTCGGCGCCGAGCAGCCCGATGGGTTTGGAGTGGATGCCGAGCTGTTGGCTCGTCCATTCGTCGAAAAGCTCGTCGAGCGTGCCGGTGCCCCCGGGCAGTGCGATGAACCCGCCGCTCAGCTCGCTCATCCGCGCCTTGCGCTGCGCCATCGTCTCGACGATCTCGAGCGTGTCCAGCGCGTCGAACTTCAGCTCGTAATTGGCCAGGTGGGTGGTGAGCACGCCGTGGGTAGGGCCTTTGCTTGCCGACGCCCCCTTTGCCACCTCCCCCATCAAACCCAGCTTGGAACCCCCGTACACCAGCGTGATCCCCGCCCTGGCCAGCGCCTCCCCGAGGGAGAACGCCAGCGCCGAGGTGGCCGGGTCTGTGCCGGGCCGCGCGCCCGCGAACACCGTGACCGCCCCGAGGTTGCGTGGCCGCAGCGCCGGGAAAATGCGCGTGGCCAAAAGTGGCGCGAGCTCCACGTGGGGCGCCGCGGGGTCCACCCACGCGTACTCGGCGATCTCCGCGGCTGGCGCCGGGGTGGCCAACATTTCCGCGGCGGCCCCGGCGACGGTGAAGACAGTGGAGGTCACGGTGTGGCCTGGCTCGTTTGACGCGGCCGCGGTGAAGCGCCCGAGGTAACCAAGCTCGCCTCGGGGCACGGCCAGCCCGGTCTCCTCCAGCGTCTCGCGCAGGGCGGCGTCCACCATCGTCTCGCCAGCCTCCGGCTTGCCGCCGGGCAGCTGGAACCGGGGGCTCGCGTGCTTGCGCACGCACAGCACCTCCCCGCCGGCGCGGCGGATCACCAGCGCGGCGACCGCGATGTCCGGCTTGGGCTCTGGCTTGGGCTCTGGCTTGGTCATAGGCCCAGGGTAGCGATGACCTGCTCCGCCACCAGTTGCGCCTTGACCGACTCGTCCTGGTTGGTAAACACCGTCACCGCGGTATCCCCCTTGGCCACGGAGTACGCCGCCCCGATGCGCCCCGGCACCTCGCCGCCGCCGTGGCGCCCGCCGTTCCAGCCGGGGGGCTGGTCCGCCGGCGCCGTGAGATCCACCGGTGCTGCCCAGTCCACCACCCGCATGGCCTCTGTGGGCGACGCCATGCGCCGCACCACCACGGTCAGCTGCGGCTCCTCGGGGTAGGACCAGAACTGGCAGGCGGGCGGGTCGAAGCGCGCGAAGGGAGAGGGAGTGTGGGGGGGGAGAGGAGGCGGGAGGCGGGAGAGGGGACACGCGTAAGATCGTCGGCAGCGTCGGAGGTGTATAAGAGACAGGGGTGGGGGAGGCGGTGTGCTCTGAGGGGGCGTCGACAAGCGAACAGCCCGAAAGCGCAAGGATAGCGCACGCGCACACGGTGGGTAGTGTCAGACGCATGAGCTCCAGACTAGTGATGTTGGAGCGGGACCCCGCGGACATCCCGGACAACAAAGCGCTCGACACGGGTATCACCGTCCTGTCGGTGAGCCTGGTCATCATCTCCCTGTTCGCGCTCGCGCGGATGCCGCTGAACGCCGCGCTGCTGCACATCGTGCTCGTCTCCGCCTTCTCCTTCCTCCTCTTCTACGGGCTCATGGAACTGCCGCGCTGGGGCGCGCTCGGGCGCGCCACGTGGCTGGTTGGCACCACCGCGGTGTGGATGGCGGACATGGCCGTCTCGCCCGTGGCCGTGTACTGGGTGTTCATCCTCTTCTTCATCTCGCTGCGCGCGTTCAACGACTGGCGGGGCGTGGCATTTGTCGCCGCGGGCCTAGCCATCGCGGTGGGCTTCCAGGTGCCGTCCGGGCTCACCCTCGGCGGCGTGCTCGGGCCGGCGCTCTCCGCCGTGGTGGTGGTGGCCATCAACTACGCCTTCACCACCATCGGGAGAGTAAGCCGGGAGCGGGAGGCGCTTATCGACGAACTCCTGGCCACGCGCGAGCAACTCGCAGCGTCCGAGCGGGAGGCCGGCCGCGCCCAGGAGCGCGAGCGCCTCGCCCACGAGATCCACGACACGGTGGCCCAGAACCTTTCTTCCATTCAGATGCTGCTGCACGCCGCGGAGCGCGACCTGCGCGCCACGGGCCTCGGCGAGGAGGAGCTGGAGGCGCCCATGAAGCGGATGGAGGCGGCGCGCCGTGCCGCGTCCAACAACCTCGCGGAGACACGGGCCATGATCGCCGCGCTGACGCCAGCGGGGCTCAGGGAAGCGCCCTTAAGTCAAGCCCTCGAGCGCATCGCGCGCGACTTCGCCGCGGCGAGCGACATGGACATCGAGGTGGAAACCCACGGCGAGGCGGGCAACCTGCCCATGCGCACCGAGGCCGGTTTGCTGCGGATCGCGCAGGGGGCGGTGTCCAACGCCGTGCAGCACTCCGGGGCGAGCCGCGTGCGGGTGACGCTCAATTACGAGCCCGGCGGCGCGCGCCTGGACGTGGTGGACAACGGCACCGGCTTCGACGTGGCGGCGCAGGCAGGCAAACCCGCGGGGCTCGGCCACCTCGGGCTCGACGCCATGCGCTCACGCGCGGCGGAGCTGGGCGGGGAGCTGACCATCGAATCCGCGCCGGGCGGGCCGACCGCGCTGAGCGTGGCCGTGCCGGCGGGGCCGGCGGTGCCGGCAGGACGCAAGGGGACCCGGGGATAGGATGAGGGCATGATTCGCGTGTTGCTAGCAGACGACCACGAGATCGTGCGCCTGGGCCTGCGCGCCGTGCTCGAGGATGCCGAGGACATCATGGTGGTCGGCGAGGTGGCAACCGCGGAAGGGGCCATCGCCACCGCGCAGGCCGGCGGCGTGGACGTGGTGCTGATGGACCTGCGCTTCGGCGCCGGGGTGGAGGGCACCCGCGTGATGACTGGCGCGCAGGCTACCGCGGAGATCAACGCCACCATGCAGCAACCGCCCAAGGTGCTGGTGGTGACCAACTACGACACGGACGCGGACATCCTGGGCGCCATCGAGGCCGGCGCGGTGGGCTACCTGCTCAAGGACGCGCCGCCGGAGGAGCTGGTGGCGGCGGTGCGCTCCACCGCGCGGGGGGACGCGTCGCTCTCGCCCGTGGTGCGCGACCGCCTCGACGCGCGGGAGCAGACCCCGCGCTCCTCGCTCACCCCGCGCGAGCTTGAGGTGCTGCAGCTGGTGGCGGCGGGTTCCTCCAACCGGGAGATCGGCGGGGAGCTCATGCTCTCCGAGGCGACCGTGAAGAGCCACCTCGTGCACATCTACGACAAGCTGGGTGTGCGCTCGCGCACCTCGGCCGTGGCCTCCGCGCGCGAGCTCGGGGTGCTGTAGGCCCGCTGCCTACTGCTGCTGCCTATTGCCTACTGCTGCTGCTTGCTGTGCAGCTCGGCGGCGAGCTGGGTCAGGTCGTCCTCGATCGCGTTGTGCGTGAGGCGCTGCTGCTCGGGGCTGGCGTGCTCGGCGTTGCGGACGGCCTGATCCAGGTTGGTCAGCCGCACGCGGGCGTCCTCGGCGAAGCCGCGGGGCACGGAGGCCTCGTTGTCCAGGTTCGCGCGCATGGCCTCGATGCGTGCCTTCAGCTCGGCGCCGCGGCCGGAGTGGCGCGCCAGATCCTGCGAGGTCAAGCCCATGTCGGAGGCGCGGTTGTTCAGCTTCTGCTGCTGCGCGGAGGTCAGCGCCTTGTAGATCAGCGGCAGCACGATCGGGACCAGCGCGCGGGCGCCGCCGGCGAACTTGGTGGCCTTCTTCCGGGTCAGGCCGGACTGCTCGATGCGCTTGAGGTGGGCCTGAGCGAGCTGCTTCTCGTGCTTGCGCTTGCGCTTCAGGCCCTTCTTCTCCTCCTTGAGCAGGCGCTTCTCGGCCTTGTCCAGCAGCTCGGCGGTGCGCTTGTCCGCCCGCGCCTCGTCCCGCGCGTACTTGCGGGCGCGCGCCTCGGCGGACTTCACCTGAGCCTGAGCCTGGGTGAGCTTCGCGGCTGCCTTTGTGCGGCTCTTCTTCCGCGACTTGCGGATGGTCTTGAGAATTCCCATGGGGCTGCTCCTGTGTGTAAATCCTTCGCTTCGCCCCACCACCATACCCGGACGCGTCGAGCCGCCTCCCGGGTAAACTCGCAAATATTGTGAATCACCCATCCCCCGTGCGAGCGTCCGACCTGGTGGGTTGCCGCTACCGGCTCCGCCAGCGCGCCGCGCACCCGGATGTCCCCCCGCTGCCGGAGGCGCTGGAGCGCAAACCCCGGCTCGACGCAGCCCGCGCGCTGGTGCTGGACCAGCTGCCGGTGAAGCGGGCGGTGGGGGACGGCCGGGGTCGGGCGTTCGTGCGCGTGGACCTGGATCCGGCGCAGGCGGACGAGCTGCGCGTCGCGGAGACGTGGGCGGCGGTACGCAAGCGCGCGCACCTCATCACCAACGCGGCACTGCGCGGGGAGATCGACGGCGTGGACGTGCTGGCGGAGGTAGACGTCCTGGTTCGCGTGGGCGGGCCGGGCGAGCCCGCGCGCTACCTCCCCGTGATCATCTCGGACCACCGCGTTGCCCGGCCGCACGCAGAAGAGACGCTGGAGATGGTTGCGGTGAACCGCCTCGGCCTCTCCGCGCCGTTGAAGGTGGGCGCGAAGGCCCGCCACCACACCCTGGACGGCTACCGGTTGGCGCTGGCGGAGCTCCTCCTGCGGGCGCACGGGCTGGCCACGGGCCGCGGCGGCGTGATCGGCCAGGACCGCTCGCGTGTGTACTTCGCCGACACCACCCGCTACGCCCCCGCGGTGCGCGGGGCGCTCGCCGCCCCCACCCCCACCGAGCCAAAGCGCCTGAAGCAGTGCGCCACCTGCAGGTTCTGGCCGCTGTGCAGGCCGCGCCTGGAGGAGCTCGACGACATTTCTCTGGTGCTGCCCGGCGGCCGGGGCGACGCGTGGCGCGAGCGGGGGCTCACCACGGTGCAATCGCTTATCGACGCCTCCGTTGGAGAGCCCTCCCGCATCGCCGCGGCCTGGCGCGAGGGCATTCCGGTGCTGCGCCGCCCCGGCACGATCGAGGTGCCGCGCGCCGACGTGGAGGTGGACATTGACATGGAGGCCTACCTGGATCAGGGCGCCTACCTGTGGGGCACGTTCGACGGCCGTGCCTACCGCGTCTTCGCCACCTGGGAGGAAGTGGGCGGCGCCGCCGAAGAGGCCAACTTCGCCGCCTTCTGGAGCTGGTTGACCCAGCTGCGCGAGACCGCGCACGCCGCCGGCAAGACCTTCCGCGCCTACTGCTTCTCCGCGAGCGGCGAGAACTACTGGATGCAGGCTTCCGCCCGCCGCTTCGGCAGCATGGATGCGTCTGAGGTGCAGGCCTTCATCGCCTCCGAGGAGTGGGTGGACGTCTTCGCCATCGCCCGGCGCCACCTCGTGGGCACGGACGGGCTTGGCCTGAAGGTGCTCGGGCCCGCCGCCGGGTTCGAGTGGGAGGACGCGGGCATGGACGGCGAGCGCTCCGTGGCCCTGCGCCGCGCCGCCCGGCTCGGGGACGCGGACGCCCGCGCCATGCTCCTGCGCTACAACGAAGACGATTGCCGCGCCACCCGCGCCGTCCGCGAGTTCCTCGCGGCCCAGGCGCCGGGTGTCCCGGAGCTTTTTGCTTAGCGACGCTCCCGGTACGCCAACCACCCCGCCACCAGCGTCAATACCCCCAACAGCCCGGCGAGCACACCGACGAAGCCCGCCCACGGCAGCGCCTCGAAGGCCCGGCCGGTGAGCGCGCCGAGCACCGAAGACCCGAGGTAGTAGGAGAAGACGTACAGGCTGGAGGCCTCCGCGCGGTCCCGCTCAGCGATCTGCCCCACCCACCCGGACGCGGTGGAGTGGACGGCGAAGAAGCTGGCCGTGAACACGAGCAGGCCCGCGAGCGTGAGCCCCAAGTGGTGGCTCGCCCCGATGAGCGCGCCGACGAGCATGAGCACCGCCCCGGCGAGCACCACGCGGCCGCGGCCGAACCGGGAGATGAAGGTGCCCGCCCGGGCGCTGGACCACGTGCCGGACAGGTACATCACAAAGGTCAGCCCCGCCAGCGCCGGCGGGAGGCCGAAGTCGTGGATCGCCCGGTAGCCGAAGAAGTTGTACATGGACACGAACACGCCCATGCCGATGAAGCCGCACGCGGCCAGGGCCACCAAGCGGGGGTTGGCCAGGTGGCGCGCCACCGCCTTTATCTCCGCGCCGGGCCGGATCGAGGCCTTCGGGCGAAAGTTGCGCTGCTCCGGCAGCATCCACCACGCGGCCGCGGCGAGCGCGAAGCTCACCGTGCCGCTGACCATGAGCGCCCACCGCCACGACGCCACCTCCAGCACGAACGCGGGCACGAGCCTGCCCATTAGCCCGCCAACGGTGTTGCCGGCGATGTAGAGGCCCATGGCCCTGGGCAGGTCTCGCTCGTCGATCTCTTCACTCAGCCACGCCATGGCTACCGCCGGCGTGCCGGCGATGAGCACGCCCTGCAGGGCGCGTAGCGCGATCATCTGCCCGATGGACTGGCTCAGCGGCAGGACGAGGCCCATGGCGGTGGCGGCCGCGGCGGAGATGGTGAGCACCCGGCCGCGCCCGAACTTCTCTGAGAGGATCGATGCCGGCACCACGCACACTGCCAACGCGCCGGTCGCCGCCGAGACAGTGAGCGCGGCCTGCGACGGGCTCACGCCCAGCGCCTCAGTGAGCGTGGGCAGCAGCGCCTGGGTGGAGTAGAGGCAGGAGAAAATGGCCAGGCCCACAAACAGCATCCCCACCGTGGCCCGCCGGTACTCGGGTGTGCCCCTGCGTATCGCTTCCCGCTGCTCACCTGTCCCGGCCATGCAGACCATGGTGGCCCTGCCTGCGACCCGGCGCAACAAAAAACCGGCATCCGCCGCGGGGGCGGGTGCCGGTGTATGCGCGATAAACGCTGAGAGCGCTTAGGCGGCGGCCTTTGCGTAGCGCTCGTTCACGTCGGCCCAGTTCACAACGTTCCACCAAGCCTCGACGTAGTCGGCCTTGACGTTCTTGTACTGGAGGTAGAAGGCGTGCTCCCACATGTCGAGCATGAGCACCGGGGTGAAGTCCACGGAGACGTTGCCCTGCTGGTCAGTCAGCTGCTGGATAATCAGGCGGCCAGCGATGTGGTCGTAGCCGAGCACGGCCCAGCCGGAGCCCTGCAGGCCGGTGGCCACGCCGGAGAACTGCTTCTTAAAGGCCTCGAAGGAGCCGAAGTCGCGGTCGATGGCCTCGGCGATCTCACCGGTGGGGTTGCCGCCGGCGTTTGGTGCCATGTTCTTCCAGAAGATGGAGTGGTTGGTGTGGCCACCCAGGTTGAACGCGAGGTTCTTAGACAGCGCGCGCAGGCGGTCCGGGTTGGCCTCGCCGTTGCGCTCTGCCTCGAGGGCGTCGAGCGCGGCGTTGGCGCCGGCAACGTAGGTTGCGTGGTGCTTGTCGTGGTGCAGCTGCATAATCTCCGCGGAGATGTGCGGCTCAAGCGCGTCGTACGCGTAGGGGAGTTCCGGAAGCTCGTAAACAGCCATGGTGGTAAGTCCTTTCGCTTGCGTTCGGTTGACGGGCCCCATGGTAGACACTTTTGCGCGGCCCGGGGGGAACAGGCGGGCTGCCTGGGGCGTTATGGCGGGTATGGGATTCCTTTTTGCCCCTGAACCGAAGCTTGTCGCCCCGGAGCAGGCCCTGCCGGGCCGCAGCGAGCCGATCTTGGCCAACCCGGGCCCGCACGCCGTGCTGGGCACCCCGATCACGGGACCGTGGAAGCCGGAGCAGCGCCGCATCCTGGTGGGCATCGGCTGCTTCTGGGGCGCGGAGAAGATGTTCTGGGAGCTCGAGGGCGTGGACTCCACCTCCGTGGGCTACGGCGGGGGCGTGACCGAAAACCCCACGTACCGCGAGGTGTGTACCGGGCAGACCAACCACGTGGAGCTGGTGGAGGTGGTTTATGACCCGGCGAAGCTGGAGCTGAAGGAGATCGTGCGCACGGCGCTCGAGGCGCACGACCCGACCCAGGGCTACCGCCAGGGCAACGACGTGGGCACGCAGTACCGCTCCGCCTTCTTCACCGACACGGAGGAGGAAGCCGAGCAGATCCGCCGGTGGATCGGGGAGTACGAGCAGTCCCTGGCCAGTGCCGGATACGGGGACATCACCACCGAGGTCCGCGCGGGCGCGGACTATTACCTCGCCGAGGACGAGCACCAGCAGTACCTGCACAAGGTGCCGAACGGGTACTGCCCGCACCACTCCACCGGCGTGGCCTGCGGGATCTAAGTCCCGCTTTAGTACCCGTACTTTGAGGGGAAGCCGCCGGAGGGTTTGCGCAGCTTGGTGGCGTCGTTGTGGATCCACTCGGCGGCGCGCTCGATCTCGCCGCGGCTCAGGCCCGCGCCCTCGCCGTGAACCACGGCGTTCCAGTACGCCACTGTCTCGTCGTGGTAGTTGTGCCCGTGAGGCGAGGGCACGTTCTTGGACACCAGCTGGTCAATCGCCACCTGCCACCAGGTCACCACGGGCATCCAGCGCAGGGAGTTGAGCACGTCGAGGCGCTGGGCGCGCGGGGCGGGGCGGTCGCGCGAGCCCGGCTCCTTCAGCCAGTCCGGGGCGCGCCAGATCAAGCTCGGTTCCCACCACACCACCGGGTCGGAGGCGTGCTGGGCGAAGACGTAGCGCGGCTCCTCCCACGTGCGGGCGTAGGGGTTGCCCTGGTAGTCGTGCTCGAGGTGGTCGGGGTGGGCGACGAAGCGGGCGTGGCGGCCGCCGTCGACAAGCGGGAGACGCTGCGGGGAGCCCTCCTCGCGCGCGCGGGTGAGTGCGCTGTGGTTGCGGGCGAAGCCAGGCACGCCGGTGAAGACGCCGCCGCAGGTGTCGCTCAGAAACTCGTCCACGCTCTCGAAAACATCGGAGACGCCGTAGGCCCCCAGGGATTCGCCGCCCACGTACAGCTTGGGCGCGGCACCCGCGTCCAGCTTGGCCATCTCGGCGCGGATCGCCTCCACGAGGGCGCGCGAGGAGCGCACGGGGGACTCGTGGTCCGCCACGTAGGAGTAGGCCGACGGCAGGAAGGAGTACTGCACGGCCACGATGGCGCAGTCTCCGCGGGTGACAAACTCCAGCCCGGAGGTGTGGAAGTCATTGATCCAGCCGGTGCCGGCGGCGGACATCACGGCGATGTGGCGGCGCTCGAACGCGCCGGTGCGGTGCATCTCCGCCACCGCCTCCTGCGCCATCGCCTCGAAGTCCGGTGCGGCCTCCGCGTCAAGGTCGTGCAAACCGATGAAGATGCGGATGGGCTCCTTCGCCTCGCCCGTGCCGAGGACGCGCTCGATGTCGCGCTTGCGGGGCCCGCCCGCCACCAGCGCGCGGCCCTGGCGCCCGAGCGAGTCCCACGCCACGGTGGAGGCGGGGGAGCCGGAGCGCTCGGGCTCGGTTGGGCGCTGGGCACCGCGCATGAACGCCCGGTCCAGCTCCTGGGCCTGGCGCGAGATGCGGGAGAAGCCCTGGCGGATGACCAACCGGTCCGCGAAGAGGAAGATGAAGCCGGCGCCGCCGAGCACGGCCAGCGGCCAGGAGGTGACGGGCGGTAGGCGGCGCCCCAGCAGCGTATTGAGCGCGTCGATGAAGGTCTGGATCACCTCGCCCAGCGCCAGCAGCGAGCCGTAGCCCACGGTGCCGAGGGTGAGTCCGACGATGGTCTCGAGGCTGCCGCGGCTCTCGCCCTCCACCTCCACCAACTTTTCCTGCTTGCTGCTGCGGTGCATGGAAAGGCCGTAGACGGTCACGGTCACCCCGCTCATGGCCACGCGCACGGGCGTGGGCAGCGGTCCGCGCCGGCCCACGCCGGCGGGGCGCAGCACCTGGGCCACGGCGGTGGCGATGCCGTGCCCGATGCCCTGGAGTACCGCCACGTTTGCGGTGGTGGTCCACCAGTTGTGGGGCAGCAGGGAGGGCGAGACCGCGCCCCAGGTGGCCACCTCGGCGCCGAGCGCGCCCGCGCGGAAGCTCTGCGGCAGGCGCTGGAGGCCGCGCAGGCGGAGCGCCGGGGTGAGGTCCGCGAAGACCTGCAGCGCGGCCACGGGGGCGGCGAGGATGCCGTCGCGGCTCACGGAGTAGCGCCGGCGCGCGCGGTCGACGGCGTTGATGGCGTCGCGTAGTGCGGGGCGGCGGGACGAGGTGGTGAAGGGGGCGTCGAAAAGCACGAAGCTCATTGTCCCAAAACTCGCTCACGCGCGCGGCGGGCCTAACCTGGCAAGGGTGAGCGGAACGAAGATTGTGGCGCATCGCGGCTACTCGGGCGTGTACCCGGAGCTGACCAGGAGGGCGTTCGAGGAGGCGCTGAAGCTGCCGATCCACGGCGTCGAGTGCGACGTGCGGCTGACCCGGGACCAGAAGCTAGTGGTTTTCCACGACGCGGCCGTGAACCGGACCACGAACGGCCACGGCACGGTCTCGCGCATGGACTGGGCTCAGCTGCGGGAGCTCAACGCGGGCACTGAAGAGGATCCGCAGCGCATTTTGCTTCTCGACGAACTCCTTGAACTCATGCAGGACTACCCCGACAAGCACATCTACATCGAGACGAAGCACCCCACGGTGTACGGCCCGGAGGTGGACGAGCAGACGCTGCGCGTGCTGCGCTACAACCACCTGTGGGACGCGGAGCGCGTGCACGTGGTGTCCTTCTCCCACAAGGCAGTGCGCTACTTCACGCAGTTCGCCCCAGAGCTGGAGACCTTTTATTTGTTCCGGCTGCGCGAGCTGCGGTTCAACCCCACCAACCGGATGTTCTCGCGGCCCGTTGGCGTGGGGCCGTCCCTGGGGCACCTGCAGGCGAAGCCGGAGCTTTTGGGCTACCGGGGGCTGAAGACGTACACGTGGACCGTGAACACCCCGCGGGAGATGCGGTGGTGCGCGGACCGCGGCGTGGACGTAATGGTCACGGACCTGCCCGAGCTGGCGCTGGAGACCCTGGCGCCTGAGACTCTCGCCGCGGACTGAGGGGGCGGGCGGTGCCGTAGACTTTGGCGCCATGGCAAAGAAGAACCGCAAGAAGAACGACACCGCTGACCTGCCCGAGGGCATGAGCCGCCGTCAGGCCAAGCTCGCCGCCCGCGCCGCCGAGCGCGAGGCGCTGGCCAAGGACCCGCGCCCCTTCGGCGGGCTGGCCATGGAGGCGGACCTGATCGCGCTGCAGGAGTTCGTGCCCTCCGCCGTGGCGCAGCTCGAGGTGGGCGGCGTGCCGGTGAACCTGGTCACCGTGCTGCCGGGCGCCGGCGCCGCCATGGTGCGCCCCGCCGAGGACGGCGGCGAGCGCTTCGTGGCTCTCCAGGTCGGCTCACACTCGCAGAACCCCGGCCGGGACCTCGCCTACGCCCTTGCCTGGGCGGCCGGTGCGGAGCCGGGCGAGAGCCTGCAGTCTACGGCCGCGGACGGTACCCAGCCGGAGCTTTCCTCGCTTATCGACGCAACCGCCCAGCTCACCATCCACGAGCACAGCGACTTCAACTGGTGGTTCGCCGAGGGCGCCCAGCTGCCGCCCGAGGTGCGCCAGGCGCTCGGCCGCGCGAACGAGGCGGTGATGCCGTCCACCCAGGTGAAGGTGGACGCGCCGGGCTCGGTGTGGTGGGTGAACCCGGGCGGCGGCAAGGCCCACATCCGCTGGGTGCGCCCGGAGGAGAACGAGAACCAGATGCTCTCGGCCCTGGCGCGCATCGCGGCCCGCGGCGAGCTCACCCTGGGCGAGGGCACCAAGTTCGCCGGGGCATTCCGCACCCACGGCGTGGTGGTCCCCGTGTGGGACCTGGACCCGGCCGTGGACGCCCAGAGCTACGCCGCGGCGCTGAGCTCCCTGAACGCCAGCATCGAAGCCGAGTACGGCAACGCCGCGCAGCTGAACGCCGAGGAGCGCAAGCAGCTGGACAACATCAAGTCGCGGCAGGTCACGATCTAGGGGCGTAGCGGCACAAACAAGCATATTGGCGCAAACAGGCATATTCCAAACAGGCATATTGCCTCCCGGGAAAATCTGACCTGGGGATATGCCGGTTTGACCCTTGCCGGGGCGCAACCGAATATGCCTGTTTGTCTCCTTGGTCTCCGCCGCCACGGCGCCCGGCCCTCGGCCGCCGGTTCTCGGCGGGCGGGAAGGATGTGGTTAGAGGGGGGGCGTCGACAAGCAAAAGCCCCGAAAACGGCCCGCAGCGCAAGGTGAATGGTTTACATTTCCTGGTAAATTACTCACCTTCCGAAGGAGTTCCGGTGGCAGCATTCCTTGACACCCTCAACGGCATCATCTGGTCCCAGTGGCTGGTGTACCTGTGCCTCGGCGCGGGCGTGTACTTCACCGCCGCGACCCTGTTCATGCAGGTGCGGTGCATTCCGGACATGCTCAAGCAGCTGCGCGAGGGGGAGAGCTCAGAGGCCGGCATCTCCTCCTTCCAGTCCCTGATGATCTCCCTTGCGGGGCGGGTGGGCGTGGGCAACATCGCCGGCGTGGCCACCGCGATCGCCTTCGGCGGGCCGGGCGCGGTGTTCTGGATGTGGATCGTGGCGTTCCTCGGTTCCGCCACCTCGTACGTGGAGTGCTGCTTGGCGCAGATATATAAGGAGCGCGACCAGGACACGGGCGAGTACCGCGGCGGGCCTGCCTACTACATTGAGAAGGCGTACCGCCACACCGCGGCGCGCCCGTTCGCGCTGGGCTACGCCATCTTCTTTGCCATCTGCATGATCCTTGCCACGTCCTACTTCCTGCCCGGCATCCAGGCCAACGGCGTGGCCGCCGCCGTGGAGAACGCCTGGGGCGTGTCCACCTGGGTCTCCGCGGCGGTGATGGCGCTGCTGCTTGCCTTTATCATCATCGGCGGGGTAAAGCGCATTGCCAACTTCGCCTCCCTGGTGGTGCCGTTCATGGCGGTGATCTACATCATCATGGCCATTGTGATCATGGTGGCCAACGCCTCCGAGGTGCCGGACGTGTTCGCCATGATCTTCCGCTCCGCCTTTGACAAGGAGGCGGCGTTCTCCGGCATGCTCGGCGCGGCCATCATGTGGGGTGTCAAGCGCGGCATCTACTCCAACGAGGCGGGCCAGGGCACCGGCCCGCAGTCCGCCGCCGCGGCAGAGGTGTCCCACCCGGCCAAGCAGGGCTTTGTGCAGTCCTTCGCCGTGTACGTGGACACCCTCTTCGTCTGCACCGCCACCGCCTTCATCATCCTGTCCACGGACATGTACAAGGTCTTCGACGGCCAGTCCGAGGACGGGGCGGTGCGCTACGCCGGCTCGCTGCCCGACGGCGTGGCGGTCGGCCCCGGCTTCGTCCAGTCCGCGCTCGACTCCTTCGCCAGCGGCGTCGGCCCGTCCTTCGTGGCCCTGGCCATCATGTTCTTCGCCTTCACCACCGTGCTGGCCTACTACTACATGGCCGAGGTGAACTACGCCTTCCTCATGCGCTGGGTGCGTAACGACGCCGCCCGCCAGGTGATCAAGTGGGTGCTGCGCGGCCTGATCATCGTCTCCGTGGTGATCGGCGCGACCACCACCCCGGGCACCGCCTGGGCGCTGGGCGACATCGGCGTGGGCACCACCGCGTGGCTGAACATCCTGGCCATCCTGGTACTGCAGGTCCCCGCCATGAAGTGCCTGTGGGACTACCGCCGGCAGAAGAAGGCCGGGTGGGACCCGCAGTTCGACCCGGAGGCCCTAGGCATCAAGAACGCCGACTTCTGGGTGGAGCGCAAGCACCGCATGATCGAGGACGGCACGTGGCCGGGTGTGGAGGGCACCGCGATCATCCGATAAGCCCGGGAGGCGCGGGCGGGCGGCGCGGGAGGCGGAGGGAGAAAACCCCTACCGCAGGGAGGCGAAGAGCGCTTCCGCCGCGGCGTCGTCCCAGACCACCACGTTGCCCACCTCCGTGTCCACGAACTCGCCCACGGGGACGGTCACGGTGTCCATCCCGCCGCGCAGCGCGAGCGGGATGCGGGCGAGGTTCCAGATGTGGTCCCGGTGCCCGACCACGAACAGGGTGGGCACCGTCCATGCGAGCGGGACCAGCTTGAACGGGTTGAGCAGCGTTGACGGAGAGGTGACCTTGCCCATCAGCGCGCTGAGGAACTCGCGCTGGCGCTGCACGCGGTCCAGGTCGCCCTGGGCGGTGGCGCGCGTGCGCACGTATCCGAGGCCCGTTGCGCCGTCCATCACCTGGCAGCCGGGCTGCACGTTGAGGTTGGCCAGCGGGTCATCGATGGCCTCCGCCACGCAGATCTCCACGCCGCCCACGGCATCTACCGCGCTTGCGAGCCCGCCCATGCCGATCTCCGCGTAGCGGTCAATGTGCAGGCCGGTCGCGTTCTCCACCGTCTGCACCAACAGGGGCGGCCCGCCGTACGTGAAG
Source organism: Corynebacterium bouchesdurhonense (assembly GCF_900078305.2). Classification (GTDB taxonomy): domain Bacteria; phylum Actinomycetota; class Actinomycetes; order Mycobacteriales; family Mycobacteriaceae; genus Corynebacterium; species Corynebacterium bouchesdurhonense. The sequence continues at coordinate 414,410 of NZ_LT546028.1, read as the reverse complement.
GCGGCGTTGATCTTCTCGTAGCCCACGCCCGGCACGGCAACGTACGAGTCGCGCGGGATGGACATCAGGGTGGCCTTGCCCTTGCGCGGCAGGTGCAGCAGCATGATCGTGTCGGTGCGGGTGGAGCCGATGTCCCCGCCCGTGCCGAGGCGGTCGATCTCCTCCTGCGTCAGACCGGTGCGCGAGTCCGAGCCGACCAGCAGCCAGTTCGTGCCGGAAGTCTGCGCGATTTGCTCCGCGGGCATCGCCTGCACGCGCGTCAGGCGGGTGTCCGTGAACAGCGCCGCCGCGACCGAAAGCACAAGCAGGGTGATCAGCACCGCGGCGCAGCCTGGGGCTTTTGCTTGTCGACGCCCCCCTGCCCCCGCACCCCGCCGCGCCCGCACCCTGTCTCTTATACACGCTCTTATACACCTCCGACCTCACCCGCTGCGCTCGGTGCCCGCGACCGGCGCCGCCGGGCCCGGGGGCGCGGGGGGGGGGGGGGGCGGGGGGGGGGGGGGGGGGGGGGGGGCTCCCCCCCCCCCCCCCCCCCCCGCCCCCCGCCGCGCCCGCACCTGCATCGGCGGCTGCTGGTACTGCGGCTGCTGGTACTGCTGCGGCTGCTGGTACTGCTGCGGCTGCGCGGGACGCTGCGCCGGCGGTCGGTACTGCCGCTGGGGCTGCGGCTGCTGGTACTGCTGCCGCTGCGCGGGCCGCTGCGTCGGCTGCTGGCGGCGCTGCTCCTCTTGGCGCTGCTGGTGCGGCGTGCGCCGGGGCTGGTACCCGCCCTGCTGCGCGGGGGCGCGGCGGTGCACCGGCCGGCCGTAGCGGTCCACCAGCGGTTTTCCGTCCTTGCCCAGCACGTAATCCCCCAGGTTGTCCCGGGGGTCGTTGGAGTGCGGCGTGGTTGGCATGGGGGACAGTGTAAACCTCGGGCGCTAGATCCCCAGCCAGGAGAGGTCCAGCAGCGGGTAGGCGATGTAGGCCACCGCGTCGATGAGGAAGTGCGCCAGCACCAGCGGCCACACCCTGCCGGTTCGGTAGAAGTAGTAGGCGAAGACAACGCCCATCACGATGTTGCCCACACCCGCCGAGACGCCCTGGTACAGGTGGTAGGAGCCGCGCAGGACCGCCGACGCCGCGATGAACTGCCACGGCTTCCACCCCAGCTGCCGCAGCCGGGTGCACAGGTAGGCCACCACCACCAGCTCCTCGCCGAAGCCGTTAGCCAGCGCCCACAGCAGGGAAGTGGGGATCTGCACGGCGCTGGTCGCCGGCACCACCACCTTGGACAGGCCCAGGTGCACCGCCGCGACGTAGAACGCCAGCCCAGGCAGGCCGATCAGGGCGGCGAAGCCTGCGCCGCGGGCCAGGTCGCTCCACCGCGGCCCGCGCCACCGCTCGCCCAGGAGGTACCAGGCCAGCCCGCCCCAGGCGAAGAGGGTGAGCGCGGAGGTGGCCTGCAGCGCGAGGTCGAGCCAGTGCGTTTGGGACTGTGCGTCGACAAGCGTTGTGCTCTGCGTGTTCAGCGGCGCGCGCTGCAGCGAGTCCACCAGGCGCAGCGCGGCGCGGATGCCGGAGGTGCCGAAGGTGACAGCGAGGACCAGCAGGATCTCGGTAATCTGGCGGCGGCGCATGCGGTAACGCTACCGTGAACGCATGACACGCATCGCCTACCTGGGCCCCGCCGGCACGTTCACCGAGGAGGCCGCCCGCCGCTTCGCCCTGCCGGGGGCGGAGTACGTGCCCGTGGATTCGCCCGCGGCGGCGCTCGCGGCGGTGCGCGGCGGTAGCGCGGACGTGGCCGCGGTGGCCATCGAGAACTCCGTGGACGGGGCGGTGACCTCCACCTCCGACGCGCTTGTTGCGCCCGGCGCGCAGATCTTCGCCGAGACAGAGCTGGCAATCGCGTTCGCCGTCATGACGCGGCGGGGCTTTTCGCTTGGCGACGCAACCACACTCGCCACCCACCCCGTAGCCTTCCAGCAAGTCAAGGGGTGGATGGCGGAGCGCACCCCAGGCGTAAGGTTCGTGCCCGCCCCCTCGAACGCGGCGGCGGCGCAGATGGTGGCCGCCGGCGAGGCGGACGTGGCCGCGGCCCCGCTGCGTGCCGCCGAGCTGTTCGGCCTCGAAGTCCACGCCACCGGCGTCGCCGATGTGGACACCGCACGCACCCGGTTCGTCCTCGTGGGCCCGGAAGGCACGCCGCCGGCCCCGACGGGCGACGACCGCACCTCCGTGGTCTTCCAAACCCCGAACGAGCCGGGCGCGCTGGTGGCCATCCTGCAGGAGTTCGCCGAGCGCGGGGTGAACATGACGCGCATCGAGTCCCGCCCCACGCGCCGGGAGCCGAACACCTACAACTTCTTCGTGGACCTGGCCGGCCACGTCTCCGGCGCGGGCCCAGGCGCTGGCACCGGCACCGGATCGGTGGCGGACGCCCTCGACGCCGTGCGCGGGCGTGCCAGCTGGTACCGCTTCCTCGGCTCCTGGCCGCGCGCCTCCCGCCTGGATTAGCCCGAACTAGCTAGCCCCAGCCGAGCTCGTGCAGCTCGTGCTCCTCCAGCCCGAAGTAGTGGCCCACCTCGTGCAGGACGGTGACGGCCACCTCCTCGCGCAGCTCCTCCTCGTCCGCGCACATCGCCTCGAGCGCGTCCTTATATATGAACACCGCGTCGGGCAGGAAGCCGGTGTGGTTGGCGTGCTGCTCCGGCAGGGGCACGCCCTGGAACAGACCGAGCAGGGAGGGGTTGTCCTCGTTGAAGTCGCGCGCGAGGATCACCACGTTGGTCATGTGGCGCGCGAATTCGTCGGGGATGAGGTCGAGGGCGTCGTTGATCATGCCCTCGAAGGTTTCCTGGCTCACCGGCGACATCATCGCTCGAACCCGCCTTTCGCTACGGCGCCGGGCGCAGCGGCCGGCGGTCGGGGCGGGGGCTGGGCGTTATCTACCGCTGATGCTCACTTGCGCAGAGTGCGAGGAGGCGGACTACTGGATCAGCGGTAGGCGCAGGAAAGTGTGAGTGGTTGCTGAGTTAGTAACAGACGAGGGAAACGGCGGCATCCTCAGCGCGTAAGGTCGCCGGCGGCGTCAGATGTGTATAAGAGCCGGGCGTGGTCCAGAACGGCTGCAGCGCGATGCGGTACAGGTTCTCCTCCCCGCCGAGGTACTCCTGCGCGGCGGTGGTGCACACGTTGCCAAGGTAGCCGTCCTGCTCCTCCACGCTCGGCGTGTGGTCGGCGAACACCGGCGCGAGATCCACCTGCGCCGTCACCTCCATCTGGTGCGGCTGGCCGCAATCCGTGGGGGAGAGGGAGTTGGCGCTGTCCACCGCCAGGCACTGGCCCGGATCGAACAGCCGCGCCTGGTCCTGGTCCGCCACCTTGCCCGTGGTCAGGACCGGCTCTCCCGCGCGGTCCGTCTCCTGCAGGCCGCACAGCATGGTGCGGTCCCCGTCTGCCCACGCGCTCGCCGGCGGCAGGATGGGCGCGATGGAGTAGCGGCCGTTGGGGTCATACTTCCCGCCCAGGTAGCGCACCGTGCCCGCGCCGCACAACTCCTCGCGCAGCTGCGCCTGCCTAGTCTGGTTGGGCATCGGCGCGTCCGGCCCGAACTCCGAGGTGGGGTAGGTGCCCAGGTCCTCGCGCAGGCTCACCTCGAAGCGGTGGGGCGCGGCGCAATCCGCCTGCTCGAAGCTCGAGATCGTGCCGTCCTCCGCCACCTGCCAGGTCAGACACGAGCCCTGATCCGCCGTGGTGAAGGAGGGGGCCTTCTCAACCGTCTGGGTTTCTGCGGCCGACTCGGTATCCCCGCCCGCGTCCCCGGCCACCAGGCCGTACGACCCCGCGCCCACCGCACCGGCGAGCGCCGCGATCAGCATGGCGCGCGTCGCGGTGTGCCGGGCCACCGCCTTCGGGCGCGGCGCGGCCTGGGTCGCCGCGGGTGCTGGGGGCGCTGCGGGCTCGTCGGGGGCTGCGGGTGCTGCGGGGGCTGCCATGCGGGACAGATTACCCCGCCTCGCGCGACACCCGGCCCCGCAGGCGGTAGCGGTCCGTGCGGTAGAGGGAGGTGCAGTACTCCACCGGGGCGGCTGGCGTTGCGCTGGCCGTGCCGGCAGTGCCGGCCGTGCCGGCCGTGCTGGCTAGGCGCACCACCTGCAGCAGCGGCGCGCCGGGCTCGACCAGCAGCAGCTCGGCCTCCTCTGGACAGGCGGCAAGCGCCGCCACCGTCTGCTCGGCTTGGGCAACGACCACCCCGTACGCCTCCTCCAGCACCCGGTACACCGAGTGCTCCAGGTCGCGCTCCAGCAGGCCGGGGGCCAGGGCGGCGTTGTACCAGGCATCATCCACGCCGTACGGCTCCCCACCGCCGAGGCGCAGGCGGCGCAGGTGGATGTGTGGGCCCGCCGTGCCGAAGAACGCGGCGGCTGCGGGCGGTGCGGGTTCCACCGCTGCCTCGAGCACTCGGGCGGAGGCCTCTACCTCGTGGCCGCGCATCTCGTCTGAGAGGCTGGCCAGGTGGATGCCGCCGACGAGCGGGGGAGGGGCCACGAAGGTGCCCTTGCCGCGCACACGCGTGAGCTTGCCTGCGGCAACTAGGTCCCCGATGGCGCGCCGCACCGTGATCCGGGAGACGCCGAACTCCTCCTCTAGGGCGCGCTCGCCCGGCAGGGGGTCCCCTGGCTTCAGCTCGCCCGCGACGCGGCGCTCGAGGATCTCGCGCAGCTGGGCGTGCTTCGGCTGCGGGCCGTCGGTGATCCCGTCGGTGATCATGACCCCGATTTTACTGCGCCCTGCCCGCTGCTGGTTATGACCAGTCATGCGGCATGTGCCGTGTGGGGCCAGCCGGTAGAGTGATGAGGCGTGATTGATCTCAAGAGTGTTCGCGAAAACCCGGATGTCGTCCGTGCCTCCCAGGCGGCCCGCGGGGAGGATCCCTCCCTGGTGGACCAGCTACTGGCCGCGGACGAGACGCGCCGCCAGGCTATCCAGGCCGCGGACGAGCTGCGCGGCGAACAGAAGGCCTTTGGCAAGAAGATCGGCCAGGCCGCCCCGGAGGACCGCCCCGCGCTGCTCGAGGGATCAAACGAGCTCAAGGCCCGCGTGAAGGATGCCGAGGCGAAGCAGGCCGAGGCGGAAGCTGAGGTTGCCCGCCTGCAGGTGGCCATCCCCAACCCCATCGTCGGCGCGCCGGCGGGCGGCGAGGAAGACTTTGTGGTGCTCGAGCACGTGGGCGAGATCCCCGAGTTCGACTTCGAGGTCAAGGACCACCTGGATCTGGGTGAGGCGCTGGGCATCATCGACATGATGCGTGGCACGAAGGTCGGCGGCGCGCGCTTCTACTACCTCGTGGGCGACGGCGCCTGGATGCAGTTGGGCATGCTCATGCTCGCCGCGCAGAAGGCGCGCGAGGCTGGCTTCAAGGTGATGATCCCGCCGGTGCTGGTGCGCCCCGAGATCATGGCCGGCACCGGGTTCCTCGACCAGCACGACGAGGAGATCTACTACCTGGAGCGCGACGAGCTGTACCTCGTGGGCACCTCCGAGGTGGCCCTAGCTGGCTACCACCGGGACGAGATCATCGATCTGAGCGACGGCCCGCTGCTCTACGCGGGGTGGTCCAGCTGCTTCCGTCGGGAAGCCGGCTCCTATGGCAAGGACACGAAGGGCATCCTGCGCGTCCACCAGTTCGACAAACTGGAAATGTTTGCCTACTGCAAGCCGGAGGACGCAGAGGAGATGCACCAGAAGCTCCTCGGCCTCGAGCGCGAGATGCTCGGCCTGGTCGAGGTGCCCTACCGCGTGATCGACGTGGCGGCGGGCGACCTCGGCTCCTCCGCCGCCCGCAAATTCGACACCGAGGCGTGGGTGCCGTCGCAGAACACCTACCGCGAGCTGACGTCCACGTCGAACTGCACCACCTTCCAGGCCCGCCGCCTGAACACCCGCTACCGCGACGCGGACGGCAAGACCCAGACCGCGGCCACCCTCAACGGCACGCTGGCCACCACCCGCTGGCTGGTGGCCATCCTGGAGAACCACCAGCAGGCGGACGGCTCCGTGGTGGTGCCCGAGGCGCTGCGCCCGTGGGTGGGGAAGGACGTGCTGACGCCGTAATGGAAACGCGCCGGTACCGCGGCTTCACCGTCCCGCGGCTGTTCAAAGAGATCAGCGTCAACCAGGAAGAGGCCGCAGAGCGCTTCTACCAGCGCAGCATCGCCTCGATCCGGCGCATCCTGCAGGCGTTGCGCATCGACGTCACCGTGGTCGGCGCGGAGAACATCCCGGCCACTGGCGGCGCGCTGATCGCCGGCAACCACACCGGGTACCTGGACTTCGCACTGATGGGCGTGGGCCCGCACATCCGTGGCAAGCGCCTCGTGCGCTTCATGGCCAAGCAATCCGTGTTCGAGGTGCCGGTGCTCGGCGTGATCCTGCGCAAGATGAACCACGTGCCGGTGGACCGCTCCAAGGGCGCATCATCCGTCTCCACCGCGGTGGCGATGCTGCGCAGCGGCAACCTCGTGGGCATCTTCCCCGAGGGCACCATCTCCCGCTCCTTCGAGTTGGCACACTTCAAAACCGGCGCGGCGCGCATCGCCCACGCCGCGGAAGTACCCCTGATCCCCATGGTCACGTGGGGTTCCCAGCGCGTGTGGACGAAGGATCTGCCCAAGCGCCTCCACCACGTGCCCGTGATCATCCACTACGGCGAGCCGGTCCAGCTCACCGGAGACGCGGAGGCGGACACCGCCGAGCTGAAGGCCCAGATGCAATTGCTTCTCGACGCAGCCCGGGACGAATACGCCCAGGCCCACGGCCCCTTCGGCGCCGAGGCGTGGCTGCCGCGCTCCATGGGCGGGACGGCGCCCACCGTGGAGGAGGCCGAGGAGCTGTACCGGCTGGAGAAGGAGGCCAGGGCGGCGCGGAAACGGGAGCGTCGATAAGCAACATGCCCCCCAAACTGATTGTCAGCGACATCGACGGCACCTTCCTCAACCCGCAGGGCCGGGTCACCGCGCGGCTGCGCGACGCGGTGCTGCGGGCCGTGGACGCGGGGGCCCACTTCGGCCTGGCCACCGGGCGGCCGCACCGCTGGCTGATCCCGGTGCTGGATCAGCTGCCGCTCGCGCCGGTGTGCGTGTGCGCGAACGGCGCGGTGATCTACGACCCGGCGGCCGACACCGTGCTGCACGCATTCGAGCTTGCGCCCGACACGATGCGTGACGTGGTGGCGTCGGTGGATCGCGCGCTGGCCGGCGTGCCGCACGGCTACGGCGTGGAGCGGGTGGGCCAGAGCGCGCTCGACCCCGAGGAGGAGTGCTTCCTGGTCACGCCCGAGTACAACCCGGACGCCTGGGACGCGCGCTTCGGCGTGGTGGAGGTAGCGGAGTTGGTGGCGGTTCCGGCTGCGAAACTGCTGGTCAGATGCGAATCCATGATGGCGGCCGAGATGCTCGACCTGATCGCTCCCGTGGTGGATCCCGCCGACGCGCACGTAACGTACTCCATGGACGAGGGGCTGATCGAGATCTCCCAGCCAGGCGTGAACAAGGCCGCCGGTGTGTCGCGTCTGGCCGCCCGGTACGGGGTCGAGGCCGGCGACGTGGTCGCGTTCGGAGACATGCCCAATGACCTGGAGATGCTTGCCTGGGCCGGCCTCGGCGTGGCCATGGGCAACGCATCGCCCGTGCTGCTCGACGCCGCCGACCACGTCACGGCCACCAACGACGCGGACGGCGTCGCGGTGGTTCTCGAGCGCTGGTTCTAGCTTTCAGGCGAAACGCTTCCGGAGGGCTTCGAGCCATTCCCTTCGCGTTTCGGTGAGCCGGTTGGCCATCTGTCGGGTTCCCGGGTGCGCGTCGATGAGCCGCTGCAGGTGGCCGATAAACGCGTCGCCCCTCGCCTGCTCCCACCCGGCCCGGTAAAACACGCCGCCGAGGTTCTGCAATTGCTTCTCCCTGAACCGTTCCACGTCTATCGCGTTTGCGACATGACCAGCTGTCCCGCTGGTTTTTTCCGCCCCGTCCGCCTCGATAACGATGAACCCGTTGAGGAGCGCATCTGCCCACGCCACCGTCGGGGTTCCATACGCATCCTCGATCTTGAAACCCACCTGGAACTCGATCGAGTGCACGCCCCGGAGTCGGCCGTCCGCGATGGCGCGCAGGAGCCTGTCGCGAACGATGGTTTCGAGCACGCTTTCCGACGTATCCCCCGAGAACCCGATCAGTTCCCGGAATTGCCGCAACCCTTTCGCTTGTGGCAACAGGGCGGTCTGCTCCAGCAGGTACCCCGCGGTTAGCTTTGGGTGCTGCCACCTGGCGGACTCGAGCTGCACCAGGGCCTCCATTCGCCCGTAGTACCTGTAGGAGTCGAATATCGTTCTCACCGCAATGGCGGTTCGCAGTCCCTGGTATACGCAGTATTCCTTGGGGCGGATGACCCCGCCGCGGTAGATCCTGTCCGGGTACGCCTTTCCCCAGGTCCTCGCGTTTCCCGGTAAGGCGAGGTCGACCCGGGCGACCCACCCGAGTGTGGAGAGGCCCAGCCACCTGGCTCCCGCCGGCCCAGTGATCACAGCTGTTTTACATTTCCCCGCAACGTCGCGAATGAGCGCGAGCTCAGCCTCGCGCTTTGTTTGATTGTCCCCCATGCGGACAGTTGTACCGTGTCCCGCCAGTTGCCGCCGAGTGAGTGCGGGTGCGCGGCGCCTGTGTCGGGGCATCGGGCACCGGTTGTGTGCTAGCAGGAGGAATGTCTGCTAGCGATGGGCGTCAGCTGCTAGCACGCAACGAAATCGCCGCAGAGTTTGCCCAGGTCATAGCTTTACATAACGGCGAAATGGGCGTTGTCTGCTAGCGGGGCACTAGCAGACAACGATCGAACTAGCGCGAGGCCGCCTGCACGCAGCGGGAATCCCGCACGCGCCACCTTCAGCGCCGCGGCGCCCCGCCCGTAGAATCACCCGCATGCCGCTTCTCGCCGCCATCGACCAGGGCACCACCTCCACCCGCGTCTTCATCACCGACGCCGACGGCGCGGTTGTCTCCCAGGCCCAGTTCGAGCACGCGCAGCATATGCCCCGGCAGGGTTGGGTGGAGCACGACCCAGTGGAGATCTGGCGCAACACCCGCAAGGCGCTGGTGGCGGCGCTGGCTGACAAGGACATCAGCGAGCAGGACATCGCGGCGCTGGGTATCTCCAACCAGCGCGAGACCGCGGTGATCTGGGACAAGCGGACGGGCAAGCCGGTCTACAACGCCATCGTGTGGCAGGACACCCGCACCAACCACGGCGGGGACCCGGCGAAGTATCTGCACCGGACGGGGCTGCTGCACAACTCGTACCCGGCCGGGCCGAAGTGGGCGTGGATCCTGGACAACGTGGCGGGCGCGCGGGAGCGAGCGGAGCGCGGCGAGCTTTTGGCCGGAACCATCGACACGTGGCTGATTTGGAACCTCACCGGCGGCGGGAAGGACCCGGCCAACGCGCTGCACCTGACCGACGTGACCAACGCCAGCCGCACCCTGCTGATGGATCTGCGCACGCTGGAGTGGGACGAGGAGCTGTGCCGGGAGCTCGGTGTTCCGGTGGGGATTCTGCCTGAAATCCGGCCGTCGATAGGCGAGTTCGGACGCATCCGGCGCCGCGGACCCCTCGGCGGCATCCCGATCACGGGGGTGCTGGGGGACCAGCAGGCGGCGCTGTTCGGGCAGCAGTGCCTGGGCGAGAACGACGCGAAGATGACGTACGGCACCGGCCTGTTCATGCTGCTCAACACGGGCACCACCCCGCGGATCAGCGACACGGGCATGCTCACCACCGTGGCGTACCAGCGCGAGGGGGAGGCGCCGGTGTACGCGCAGGAGGGCTCGGTGGCGGTGGGCGGCTCGCTGATCCAGTGGCTGCGGGACCAGCTGGGCATCCTGCGCACCGCGGAGGAGTCGGAATCGCTGGCGGCGCAGGTGCCTGATTCGGGCGGGGTGACCATCGTCCCGGCGTTCTCGGGCCTGTTCGCGCCGCGGTGGCGCCCGGACGCGCGCGGCATCATCTGCGGGCTGACGCGGTTTGTGGATCGGCGCCACATCGCCCGCGCGGCACTCGAGGCCACGTGCCTGCAAACGCTGGAGGTGGTGCGCGCGATGGGCGGCGACCCTAACCAGCTGAAGGTGGACGGCGGCATGACCAGCAACAACCTGCTGATGCAGATGCAGGCGGACATCCTGGGCATCGATGTGGTGCGCCCCGCCAACATCGAGACGACGGTGATGGGCGCCGCCTCCGCCGCCGCGATGGGCATTTCGCTTATCGACGCTCCCCTCGACCTCGGCGCCACCACCACCTTCCAAAGCAAAATGGCCGGCCCCGACAGGGACCGGCTCATCGCGCGGTGGGAGGACGCCGTGGCCCGCGCCCTCGAACAGGCCTAAGCGCTAGTTGGTGATGATGTTCACCGTCTTCGTGGAGGGCGTGAACACGATCGCGCCGCCCTCGAAGGTCATGCGGATCTCGCCGTCCTTCGCCTCGATGGCCTGGGACGTGGGCATGCCCAGCGGCCCGAGGTCCAGGCCTTGCTGCAGCCAGGCGTCCGCGATCTCGCCCGCCAGGGCGTAGATCTCGCCCTTGGCGTCCTTCACGCCGAGGCCGCCGGCGTAGAACACGAGCTCTTGGCCGCCGATGCCGGAGACCGCGCCCACGACCTCGCCGAGGGAGGGCTCGAGGCGCTTCCACGCGTCCGCCGCCTTCGCGCCGCCGGCCAGCTGCAGGGCCGGCCCCACGAGGGGGGTGATGTCCTTGACCGTCAGCCCGCTGATGATCTCGGTGCCCGCGACGTTCTTGATCTGGTTGTCGAAGTAGCCCTTGCTGAACGCCCAGATCAGCACCACACCTGCCAGGGTGCCGGCGGCGGTGGCGATGGCCACCTTGTCGCCGGAGGCGATGCCGGAGATGGCGTTGCTCAGGCTCGCCGCGGCGGTGGCCGCAGTGTTGGTCCCGGCGCCGGCGCCCGGGGTCACCGCGGTGGTGATGCCGTTCGGGTTCACGATGTTGGTGAGCCGGGGTACGGAGGGGTTAGCCACGCCGCGGATGCCGCGCACGGCGTTGTACTTGATGGCGGCGGCGGCGCGGATGTCGCCCATGCGCGCGTAGAGGTTGTCGCCGGGGCACTGGTTGTAGTGGAAGTCGCGGTGCGCGTTGATGTTGGGGAACATCGCGCCCTGGCCTCGCGCGTACTTTGAACCCTCGAAGTCGAACTCGGCGCGGTGGTAGCTGTAGCCCATCGGGTCGAAGCCCGCCACGGCGGCCTTCCAGCCGATGATCTGGCCCAGCGCGGCGATCGCGGCGGGGGGGGGCTGGGGGGGTTGGGAGTTGCCCAGCACGGACACGCCCCCGGGGGTCTGGTTGAAGCCGCCCCCGTGGGCGCCCTGCACCGCGCGGTCCAGGCCGCCCGCGCGGCCCTCGTAGATGTTGCCGTACTTGTCCACCATCGCGTTGTAGCCCACGTCGCCCCACCCGAGGTCCTTGGCGTGGTAGGCCCAGATGCCGCGGACGATGCCGGGGGCCTGGGCCTCGCTGTAGTCGTTCGCGCCCGCGGTGTGGTGGACCGTGGCCGCCGTCACCGGCTCGGTGTAGGTGGGGTTGTTGCTGCGGCCCGCGCCCCACTGCGCGCGCGTGATCACCCTCGGCATGCTCGCGGTGTACGAGTCCGCCACGGGTTTGATCGTGCCGTTGGTGGTGCCGGTGCCGCCGTCGAGGAAGACGGCCTCGATGTCGCGCGCGGTGGTGGCCGCGCCAGCTTGCGCGCGGCCGCCCTCCAAAAGGTCCACGTTGCCGGTGGAGACCTGGACGCGCTTGGTGGGCCCGACGTAGATCGGCTCGGTGCCGAACTTGGTGGCGCCGGCAGGCGGGTCGGTCTGGTCCATCAGGTACCAGGGGGACCAGGAGCCGTCGGCGTGCTGGGCGCGGACGTAGGCCACGATGTCGCGGTCGCCCGCCCAGGTGAGCCCGACCATGGAGAACTCGCGGTCGCGGGTGAACTCCTTGACCACGCGGCGCTCGTCGCCCTCGCCCTGGGACTTTACGGCGGCGTCATCCACCACCACGTTGGCGCCGTCGGCGAACGAGCCGGTGGCGGAGTAGACCTCCATGTCGGCCGGGGCGGCGGACTGGACCTGGAGGATCCGGCGTCCGCCGAACGCGGCGGCGGCCACCATGGCCACGGCGAGGATCGCGGCCAGCATCGGGTACGCGCGGGTGGGCGCGCTGTTGAGGCGTTGGCGTTGTTGCACGTCAGTACTCCTGTGGCAATTGTGAAGACAGTTAACTGATGTGGAGGATACCTGAACCTCAAGTTTAAAGTCAGGCTTTAGGGTTCGGCGTGTCGCTCCGCCGACCGTCGGCAAGCAGCTATGCAAAAATGACCGCATGACATATGACCTCATCGTTGTTGGATCCGGCTTCTTCGGCCTCACGGTTGCGGAGCAGGCCGCAAGCGAGCTGGGCAAGCGCGTGCTGGTGGTGGAGGCCCGCAGCCACATCGGCGGCAACGCCTACAGCGAGAAGGACCCGGAAACCGGCATCGAGGTGCACAAGTACGGCGCGCACCTCTTCCACACCTCCAACGAGCGCGTGTGGGAGTACGTCAACCGGTTCACCGATTTCACCGATTACCAGCACCGCGTCTTTGCCATGCACGACGGCACGGCCTACCAGTTCCCCATGGGCCTCGGCCTGATTAACCAGTTCTTCGGCCGCTACTACTCGCCCGACGAGGCCCGCGCGCTGATCGCCGAGCAAACCGAGGGGCTCGATCCGGCCGCCGCCACCAACCTGGAGGAGCGCGGCATCGCGCTGATTGGCAAGCCGCTCTACGAGGCCTTTGTCAAGCACTACACCGCCAAGCAATGGCAGACCGACCCCACGGACCTGCCGCCGGAGATCATCTCGCGCCTGCCGGTGCGCTACACCTTCAACAACCGCTACTTCAACGACACGCACGAGGGGCTGCCGGTTGATGGGTACGCCGCGTGGCTCGAGCGCATGGCGGAGCATGAGCTTATCGACGTTCGCCTCGACACAGACTGGTTCGACGCGGCCGCCACCATCCGCGCCGAGAACCCGGACGCCCCGGTGGTCTACACCGGCCCCCTCGACCGCTACTTCGGCTACTCGGAGGGTCGCCTGGGCTGGCGCACCCTCGACTTCGAGCAGGAAGTGCTGGCAACCGGCGACTTCCAGGGCACCCCGGTGATGAACTACAACGACGCCGACGTGCCATACACGCGCATCCACGAGTTCCGCCACTTCCACCCGGAGCGCGCCGAGTACCCGGCCGACAAGACGGTGATTGTGAAGGAGTACTCCCGCTTCGCCGGCGAGGACGACGAGGTCTACTACCCCATCAACACGCCCGAGGACCGCCAGAAGCTCGAGGCGTACCGGCGCCTGGCCGCGGCCGAGTCGGAGGAGAACAAGGTGCTCTTCGGCGGCCGTTTGGGCACCTACCAGTACCTGGACATGCACATGGCCATCGGCGCGGCGCTGTCCCTGTTCGACAACCACCTGCGCCCGTACTTTGAGGCCGGCGAGCCGATCTCGCAGCCGCGCGGGCACTAGGCGCGCGGGGGCGAGGGTATAGCGAAAATGGCAGCTCCGGCCATCCGGTCGAGTTTTAAACAACTCAAAACAACGGGTCTGACCTGTGTCGATTCGAGAATCCCGGGTGGGGTTTGGTCGCGAGTTGTTTCAGAGTTGTTTCAAACAACTTGTAAACAACCTTTGTTAATCTGAGTCCATGCTCGATTCAGGTTATGGGGGTGTGGAGGAAGCGCTGTCGGCAATTGAGGCCGGAGATAGCGCTGACAGCTGGGAATCTCAGGTGCTGGATTTCAAAGAAGATCCAGCTGTCCATCCGATGAATGGGAATCCCGATGCAAGCCTTGTGGAATTTCTTGTAGATGAGGTTATTTGTTTCTCCAATGCCGACGGTGGTGTCGCCTACATCGTCCTCGGCGTTAATGACAAGAAAGCGGGCCCTGCTGCGTTCACCGGCACTGATCGTTCATGTGACTGGTTAGTAGGAAAGATCTACAGCAAGACGCAGCCTCATATCCAAGTTGAAGCTTTTGAGATCGAGCGCTGCGGTAAGCGCTTGATTGCCTTGCGCATCCCAAGGGGGATGGCGCTGTATCAACGCTCCAAAGGTCAGGCAAGTAGACGCGTCGGAAAAAATTGCGTCCCTTTGGGGGAGGATGAACGTCGCAGTATTCACCTGTCTCGTTCGAACCCTGACCTGAGCGCTACTGCGTCTCGACGGGGCCCTGAGGATCTTGACCTCCAGGCGATCGAGCAGGCTAAAACCCTCCTTGTCAACCGGAAGCATGCCCTGGGTGATGATTCACCTGTGCCTCAGACGGGGCTTGAACTCTGCAGTGAGTTGGGATTGCTTACGGTGGACGGCGCGCTGACATTGGCGGCGGAAATCCTCTTCATGCGGCCACTGCATAACCGGACGGTTGTGAGGCATCTGCTCCGCGACGTGCCGAGTGGCGATCCAAAAGCAACTGAGATCTCCGCACCGTTGATTACCGCCTCGGACCAGCTTCGTGCGCTGATTAAAGCTCACACGTCGCAGGAGATTGCGCGAGTGCAACTCCCGAACGGCCAAGAGTTTCCCATTCCGGCGTTTCCGGCGACCGCGGTAGACGAAACTATCTCCAACGCATTCGCCCACCGCGACTGGGGAGCGACCACCGCAATCGTAGTTGACCAGTCTCCGACCAGCCTGACTGTGTGGTCTCCCGGAGGCCTCCCCGTAGGTGTGCCCGAGGAGAGAATTCTGACCACCCAATCGATTCCCCGAAACCCGATTCTGATGGGTGCATTGCGGCAGCTGGGGCTCGCAGAAGAATCTTCGCGAGGCTTCGATCGCATGTGGGTCTCTATGCTCGCCAGTGGTAGGCAAACCCCCAGCCTGAAGGCCGATGGGCCGTTTGTCGAGGTCACGTTGCCTGCTGGAAACGTCGATTCGGCGTTCATTAAGTCTCTGTATCTGCTACGTGCTGAATTCGGTGAGGCGATTTTCAATAGCCTGAATGGTCTTTTGGTGGCACGTCATCTAGCGAACCATCAGATTTTGATGACGTCCACAGCAGCCCGACTCATGCAAGTCTCGGAAGCGCAAGCCCACGAGACGTTGGGATGGTACGCAAACCAAGGCTTCCTGGAATCATTGAGAGACGCACCTGAATGGATACTGTCCGCTCGCGCGCGGCAGGCCTTTGAGGGGAACGGTTCCACTGCGAGTGCATTAGTGACTACAGAGGACTGGATCGTTGCTCAGTTGCGCGAAGGGAAGTCTGTGAACGCTCGTGAAGTTGCGAATGAACTTGGCGTAGAGCGTGAATCCGTGAGTCGAATCCTGCGCCACCTTCGGGATCTGGGCAAAGCGAACATCGCCGACGGCAGTCCGACTCGAGGTCCAAGTGTCCGCTGGGTTTCCAAATAAACAACTCAAAACAACTCGAAGTTACTGGGTTGAGCTGCGTCGATGAGCTGGTTTCGGAGAAAAATTTTCAGGGAGTTTTTTCGGAGTTGTTTTATACAACTTTGGCTAGGCACGCGGGACCGGGTCGACGAGCGTTGAGACGAGTCGGAAAACTCAGGCGAAGTACTCAGGCGAAGTTCCATGAGTTCGGCTGATCGGCGAGAAGCGAAAGCCCCCTAATATGTACACCCGTGGGAACATTCATTGCGCTGATCGGCCTGCTATTGGCCACCGTCCTTGTCGCCGCGATCGGTGAGCGAACCGGGCTGCCCTGGCCCGCGCTGCTGACGATTGCGGTGGCGCCAGTGATTTTCATCCCCGGGATCGACACGGTCACAATCGCGCCGGAACTGATCCTGCCGTTCTTCCTGCCGCCGCTTCTGTGGTCGCTCGCGCGACGCACGTCCTGGGGCATGATCCGGTCCCAGCTCAGCGTGGTCATCACCATGTCCGTGATCCTGGTGTTCCTCACCACGGCGGCGCTCGCATCCACGGCGATGTGGCTGATGCCGGGCCTGGGGCTCGCCGGTGCGATCGTGCTCGGCGCCGCCATCGCCCCGCCGGACCCGGTGGCGGTGGACGCCGTGGCGGGCCCCGCCGGCATTCCCAAGCGCATCACCGGCACCCTGCAAACCGAGGGCCTGTTCAACGACGCCGCCTCCATTGTCACTTTCAACGTGGCGCTGGCCGCGGCCGTTTCCAACGGCGACATCGACTTCGGCCACGGCTTCCTCGAGCTCCTCTACGCGGCCGCGGCGGCCGTGATCCTGGGCATCGTGGTGGGGCGCCTCGCCGCGCTGTTTGCCAACTCCGTGCCGGACTCGGTGATCCGCACCGCCTTCACCTGGGTCATCCCGTTTGCTATTTACGCGGGTGCGGAGGCCATCGAGGCCTCCGGCGTCATCGCCATCGTCATTGCTGCGGTGGAGATGTCCTCGCGCTCCACCATGAGCGCCGAGGACCGCCTGACCGGCCACTTCTTCTGGGAAACGGTGGAGATGCTGTTCACGGGTGTGGCCTTCGGGCTGATCGGCATGAGCGTTCGCGACGCCGCCAACACCGCCGGCACCCACATCTGGCAGGCCGTGAAGATCGGGGTGGTGCTGTCGCTGGTGGCCTTCGCAGTGCGCTTCGCCTGGATGTGGGTGCTGTGCAAGGTGAACCAGAGCAAGGGCCGCACCAACGTGTCGCCGTTGCGCCTCCAGGAAGTGCTCCTCATGGCCTGGTCCGGTATGCGCGGCCTGGTCACGCTGGCTCTGGTGCTGTCCATCCCGCCGGCGGCGACCCACTACCACTACGAGCTCTCCGTCATCGCCCTGACAGTGCTCACCTGCACCATGGTTATCCCCGGCCTGCTGCTGCCCTGGCTGGTGGGCAAGCTGGACCTGCAGTCCGGCCCCGACGCCGACGCCGACAAGGCCTATGAGGAGCTCAACCAGCGCGCTTACGCCGCCGCCCGCAAGGCCGTGCAGGAGGAGGCGGACGAGTTTGTCCCCGAGGCCTACGCCATGGTGCAGGAGTGGTTCGACTCCATTGCCGAACGTCGCATGCAGGACCCCGAGGGCTCCAAGGAGCGCAAGGAGCAGTTCCTCCGCGCCCGCGCCGGCGCCGCGAAGATGCAGGAGATCGCCCTGCGCGCCGCCAGCCGGGAGCTGCAGCGGGCGCGCCGGGAGCGCACGTACAACCCCGCCGACGTGGACGCCGTGCTCGCCGACCTAGACAAGCTGATCATGGCGCGCGAGCGCGGGGCCCTGGCCAGCCCCAGCCAGATGGTGAAGTGGGACGGCGAGAGCTAGCGGTTAAAGCTGTCGCGGTAAGCGCTGTCCCAATCGAAGCCGTCCGCCGGGTCCGCGCCGGGGCTGGGGCTGTAGCCGAGCGGGTCGCCGTCCCGGTCCGGGGCCTGGATGCCGCGCAGTAGGAACACGGCTCCCGCCACCGCGGCGAAGACGGCGATGAACACGGCCGTCGCGCCCGTGAGGAAGTAGAGCGAGGCCGCGCCGAGGATGATCAGCGCGGCGCCGAGGGCGTAATCCCGGCCGGATGTGCTGCGTTGATTATTCATGTGGCCGAGTATGCCCGAAACGGCGGCCGCGGTCGGGCCCGGTCCGGGTGGTTGGGGCAGTGGCGGGGCCTGGGTATGCCTGGGCGGCCATGAATTTTAAAAGATTTTTCACCCTCCTGGGCTTTTGGTGCCCCCGTCCACGGATTTTTGAAAATCGTCGGCCAGGGAGGTGGCGGGGCGCCCCGGCCAGCGCCCCGGCGCCCCGGCGGCCTACGCCTTCTCCAGCACCGCGGCCATGCCCTGGCCGCCGCCGATGCACATGGTCACCAGCGCGCGCTTCGCGTCGGTGCGGGCCATTTCGTGCGCGGCGGTGACCACCATGCGAGCGCCGGTCGCGCCGACGGGGTGGCCGAGCGAGATGCCGGAGCCGACGGGGTTCACACGCGGGTCGTCCTCGGAGATGCCCCACGCGTCCAGCACGGCCAAGGCCTGGGCGGCGAAGGCCTCGTTGAGCTCGATCAGGTCGATGTCATCCAGCGTGAGCCCGAGGCGGCCGAGCACCTTCTCGGTGGCGGTCACGGGGCCGATGCCCATCGTCTCGGGCGCAACGCCGGACACGGCCCAGCCACGCAGCACGGCCATCGGGGTGAGCCCCAGCTCGGCGGCCTTCGCGCGGGTGGTCACGATCATGGCGGCGGCCCCGTCGTTCTGGCCGGAGGCGTTGCCGGCGGTCACGCTGGCGCCTTTGACCTTCATCACCGGCCGCAGCTTGGCCAGCTGTTCCTCGGTGGTGCCGGGGCGGATGTGCTCGTCCTTGTCCACAACCACCGGGTCGCCTTTGCGCTGCGGCACCTCCACGGGCACGATCTCGGCGGCGAAGTCGCCGGCCTCCTGCGCGGCCGCGGCGCGGCGGTGCGACTCCGCGGCCAGCTTGTCCTGGCGCTCGCGGGAAACCGAGTACTCCTCGCGCAAGTTCTCGGCGGTCTCGATCATGCCGCCGGGGATCGGGTGGTGCTTGCCGCCGGCCTTCTCGCGGCCCTCCTGCAGGCGGTCGACGAACTGCATGGTGCCGCCCTTGGCGCCCCAGCGGATCTTGCCGTCCACGGTGTACTCGGTGTTGGACATGGATTCCGCGCCGCCGGCGATGATCACGTCCGCGGCGCCGGCGGCGACGTGCGCCGCGGCCGTGGCCACCGCCTGCAGGCCGGAGCCGCAGCGCCGGTCCAGCTGCATGCCGGGTACGCTCACGCCGCCCTCGCCGAGCTGGTTGTCCAGCGAGACGACGCGGCCCAGCGCGGGTGCGGCGCCGTTCGGGCCGGCCTGGCCGAAGATGACGTCGTCGATCGCGGCCGTGTCGATGCCGGACTCCTCGATTACGGCGCTGACCACGGCCCCGGCCAGGTCCTGCACGGGCACGCCGACGAAGGCGCCGCCGTAGCGGCCTACCGCGGTGCGCTTGGGGTTGCAGATAACAATGTCTGTTGCGTTCTCAGTCACGGTGTTCTCCTTATAAGTTGGCGGTTTCCACGTCGCGCGTGATCGCGCGCGCCGTTGCCTGTAGCGGGGGCAGGAGCTTGTCGACGACATCTTCCAGCCCGTATCCCGCCACCGGGGCCGACACATTGACGGCCGCGACGGTCTCGCCCGCGGCGTTGGTGATGGGGCAGGCCACGGAGCGCAGCCCCAGCTCCAGCTCTTGGTCGATCACGTTGTACCCGTTCCGCCGCGCGTCGCGGACGATGCCGGTGAGCGTGGGTGCGTCGTGCACGGTGAGCGGGGTGACGGGGGCGAGCGGCACCGAGGCGAGGTAGGCCTCAAGCTCGGCGTCGGGCAGGCCGGCCAGCAGTACGCGGCCCATCGCCGTGGCGTAGGCGGGGAAGCGGGCGCCGATGGGGATGTTCACGCTCATGATGCGGTTGGCGGCGGCGCGGGCCACGTAGACCACGTCCGGGCCGTCGAGCACGGAGACCGAGCAGGACTCGTTGAGCTCGTGCGACAGGGCCTCGAGGTGCGGCTGCGCTATGGCGGGCAGCCCCAGGCTGGAGAGGTAAGAGAAGCCGAGTTCGAGGGTTTTGGGGGTGAGCCAGAACAGGGTGCCGTCGGTAAGCGCAAAGCCCTCGCTGATGAGGGTGTGCAAGAAGCGCCTGGTGGTGGCGCGGGGCAGGCCGGTGGCCTCCGCCACTTGCGCGAGGGTTTGGCGGGGGCGGTCGGCGTCGAACGCGCGGATCACGGCGAGGCCCCGGCTGAGGCTCTGTACGAGTTGCACGTCACGTTCGGTCATGGGTGTGAGCCTAGCCCACGGAAGTTCGGTTTGTGAACCCTTGTACGCCAGACGCACATGCGTTAGGGTGACCACATGATTAACAAGGTGGTTTCTTCTGCGGAGGAGGCGGTGGCCGACATCTTTGACGGCGCCTCCATCGCCGTGGGCGGCTTTGGCCTGGTGGGCATCCCCGCCAAGCTCATCGAGGCCCTGCGCGCACAGGGCGCCGGCGATCTGACGATCATTTCCAACAACCTGGGCACCGACGGCTTCGGCCTCGGCCTCCTCCTGGCGGACAAGCGCATCTCCCGCTCCATCGGCTCCTACCTGGGCACCAACAAGGAGTACGCGCGCCAGTACCTCGAGGGCGAGCTCACCGTGGAGTTCACCCCGCAGGGCACCCTCGCCGAGCGGATGCGCGCCGGCGGCGCCGGCATCCCCGCCTTCTACACCAAGGCAGGCGTGGGCACGCCGCTGGCCACCGGCGAGATCCCGGTGCGCTACAACCCGGACGGCACCATCGCCGAGTACTCCAAGCCCAAAGAGCTGCGCGAGTTCGGCGGCGAGCAGTACGTCATGGAGACGGCACTCAACCCGGACTTCGCATTCGTGCACGCCCACAGGGCGGACCGCTACGGCAACCTCGTCTTTGCCAAGACCGCGCAGAACTTCAACCCGGACGCCGCCGTGTGCGGCAAGATCACCATCGTGCAGGCGGAGGAAGTGGTGGACGAGATCCCGGCGGCCGAGGTGAACCTCCCCGGCATCTACGTGGACCGCGTGGTTGAGGTCGGCCCGCAGGAGACCGGTATCGAATTCAGGACGGTGAGCGAGTAATGGCTTGGAGCAGGAACGAGATGGCGGCCCGCGCCGCCAAGGAGCTGCAAAACGGGGAGTACGTGAACCTGGGCATCGGCATGCCCACGCTGATCCCCGGCTACCTGCCGGAGGGGATCGAGGTGGTTCTCCACTCAGAGAACGGCATCCTCGGCGTCGGCCCTTACCCCAAGGACGACGAGGTGGACCCCGAGCTTATCAACGCCGGCAAGGAGACCATCACGGTCGCGTCGGGCGGGTCCTTCTTCGGGTCGTCGACAAGCTTCGGCATGATCCGCTCCCGCGCGATCGATGTCGCGGTGCTCGGCGCGATGGAAGTCTCCCAGTACGGTGACCTGGCCAACTGGATGATCCCGGGCAAGATGGTCAAGGGCATGGGCGGCGCGATGGACCTGGTCCACGGCGCCAAGAAGGTCATCCTGCTCATGGAGCACGTGAACAAGCACGGCGACTCGAAGGTGCTCGCCGAGTGTCGCCTGCCGCTCACGGGCGCGAAGTGCGTGGACCTGATCATCACCAACCTCGCCGTCTTCACCGTGGACGAGAAGCAGGGCCTCACGCTGGTGGAGGTCGCGCCGGGCGAGACGGTGGAGTCCGTCCGCGAGGCCACCGAGGCGCCGTTTGAGGTTGCTGTCTAGGGGCTTTCGCTTTTCGACGCTCGCGTGGCGGCAACCGCCGCCCGCCCTACACTGTGCCGGTGACAGTTTTCCTGACAATCATCGGCTTGGTCCTCGCCACCGTTTTCGCCTCCGCCGTTGGCGAGCGCACGTGGTGCTGGTCATGTCGGTGGCGCTGGTCTTCCTCACTATCGCCGCGCTGACGGCCACGGCGATGTGGCTGATGCCCGGCATCGGGATTGCGGCGGCGATGGTGCTGGCCGCGGCGATCGCCCCGCCGGACCCGGTGGCGGTGGACGCGGTTGCGGGCCCGGCCGGCATCCCGAAGCGCATCACGGGCACACTCCAGACGGAGGGCCTGTTTACCGACGCGGCGTCCATCGTGGCCTTCAACGTGGCGATGGCCGCGCTCGTCGCCGGCGGGGAGGTCGACTTCCGCGACGGTGCCCTCAAATTCTGCTACTCGGGTGGTCACCCCTAATTCCGCATCAAAGCTGACGGCGGTGGACGGCGCGGACGTGGCCAATATCAACGTGGCCGAGTGGTACGACGGCTACGCGCCCCGGCACGCTCTCATGCCCCGCGACCCGCTGCTGGCCGAGCTGACGGCCTGGGGCCTGGAGCGCGGGCCGGGCGAGACGCGGCCGCCGGGGGTGGCGTTGTTGGGACGCCGGTAAGCGAAGCCTGTTGCCGGGGTTTTCTTGGAGGGGCGCGGCTGGGGCGGGGCCGGGCGGGGCCGGGGCGGGGTGGCGGGTACTCCCCCCCACAAACAGGCATATTCCCGCAAACAGGCATATTCCAAACAGGCATATTGGCGCTCCGCGAAAACTGACCTGCGGATATGCCTATTTGGAGTCCGCGACCCCTCCGACGAATATGCCTGTTTGGGCGAATATGCCGGTTTGGGACCCAGGGAGCCCGGGGGCGGGGGCGGGGGCGCTCCCCCCCGCAAACAGGCATACCACGAGCTTTCCGTCATCGCGCTGAGCGTGCTCACCTTCACCATGGTGACCCCCGGGCTGCTGCTGCCGTGGCTCGTTCGCCAGCTCAACCTCGACGCCGGCCCGGATGCTGACGGTGGCAGGGTCAGTGCCGAGCTCAACGAGCGCGCGTACGAGGCCGCGCGCCGCACCGTCCAAGAGCACGGCCCCACGCTCGCGCCGGAGTCCTACTTCATGGTGCAGGAGTGGCTCGACGCGCTGGCCGAGCGCCGCCACGTGGGCCCGGAGGGGTCACGCGAACGTCGGAAAGCATTCGAGCGCGCCTGCGCCGCCGCGATCGAGGTGCAGAATATGGCCCTGGCCGCGGCGACCACTGAGCTGGAGCAGGCCCGCAGCGAGCGCCGCTACACCCCCGCGGACGTCGACGCCGTGCTCGCCGAACTCGACGCCATGGTCTTCGCCGCCGAGCGCGACGCGTTAGCGCCTCCTCGACGGCCTCGCTAGGGCGTTTGCTTACCGACGCTCGCCCTCCCCCCACATTCCCAAACGCCAACCAAACCCGTTTCAAAATGCCAAGCAGATGGCTTTCAAAATGTCGAAAACCCAGGTCAGGTCCTGCGGTGAAGAAAGCCATCATCGCGGAGCGGAAAAGCTGCCGCCGATCGCCGGAATGCTGTTGGCCGCCATGTGTCCGCCATCACAGACCCGTTACTACTCTTTACTATTTTTACTATTTCGCCGCACCGGAACTTCGCGTTGCACCGGCACCTCCCGCCCCGCCAAGCCGCGAGCCAGACAAAGATTCCCTGGCCGAACCGTTACGCTTAGGCGCTGTGGATACATCGAACACGCTTGCCGTCGAAAAGCTGCAGCGCGTCCTGCTGCCCAAGAAGGGCGAGCCGCATGACGTACGGATGCTCTACCTCATCGAGGCGGAGCACAACAAGCAGCGTCTGAGCTGGCCGGACCGCACAAGCCTGACCGTCCCGGCCGGCAACGAGGTGAGCTTCGAAACCTATTTCAACGCGTTCCCGGCCAGCTACTGGCGCCGCTGGTCCCAGCTGGACACGGTGGTGCTGGCCATGCAGGTCGAGGGCGCCGCCACTATCTCCGTTTACCGCTCGAAGCACGACGGCACCCGCGTCGCCGTGGACAGCTTCGAGGTGGCGGACCAGCAGGTGGAGATCCCGCTGAAGCTGGCCAACTTCGAGGACGGCGGCTGGCTGTGGTTCGACATCACCGCCGAGACCGACGCGCGCATCACCGACGCCGCGTGGTGCGCTCCCCAGCTGCCGGGGGAGCAGGTGCTTGCCGACGCCACCCGGGTCCCGCCCCAGCCCGCCCGCGTGGCCGTGGGCATCCCCACCTTCAACCGCCCGCGCGACGCAGTCAACGCGCTGCACGCCCTGGCCGAGGACCCGTACGTGCTCGAGCGCATCAGCGACGTGTTGATGCCGGACCAGGGCAACCAGCACCCGGCGGACCTGCCGGACTTCGCCGAGGCGGAGGCCAACCTGGAGGGCCGGTTGCGCATCTTCCCGCAGGGCAACCTGGGCGGCTCCGGCGGCTACTCCCGCATCATGTACGAGGCGCTGGAGCACACCGACGCCCCGTTCATCCTCTACATGGACGACGACATTGCCATCGAGCCGGACTCCATCGTGCGTGCGGTGCAGGCGGCGCGCTACGCCAAGCACCCGATCCTGGTAGGTGGGCAGATGCTGAACCTGCAGGACCGTTCGCAGCTGCGCACCACCGGCGAGGCCGTGGACCCGGCCACCTTCATGTGGGGCGCGGCGCCGCACGCGGTGTACGACCACGACTTCGCCCGCTACCCCCTGGGCTACACCGGCACCCGCGAGGAGCAGATGGACCCGCGCAAGACCACCTCGCGCGCGCTGCACCGCCGCGTGGACGTGGACTACAACGGCTGGTGGATGAACCTCTTCCCCCGCGTGGTGGCGGAGAAGCTGGGCCTGCCGCTGCCGCTGTTTATCAAGTGGGACGACACGGAGTACGCCCTGCGCGCCAAGGCCGCCGGCTTCCCCACGGTGACCTGGCCCGGCGTGGCCATCTGGCACATGGCGTGGGCGGACAAGGACGACGCGATTGACTGGCAGGCGTACTTCCACACCCGCAACCGCCTGATCGTGGCCTCCGTCTACGGCCCGGAGCAGCCGGACGGCATTCTGAAGAACATGCTGAAGAGCACGCACAAGCACATCATGTGCATGGAGTACTCCACCATGGCCATCCAGGTGGAGGCGATGCGCGACTTCCTCGCCGGCCCGGGCAAGCTTTTCGACGTCCTCGAGACCACGCTCCCCAAGGTGCAGGCCATCCGCAAGGACTACCCGGACGCGCAGGTGGTCCCGAGCGCCGCCGACCTGCCGGCGCCCACCGGCGCGCCGGGCGTGCCCACCCGCGACATCGGGGGCCGCCTGGCCAAGGTGAAGAAGCTGCCCTGGGCGGCGAAGGCGTTGCTGCACCAGCGCAAGGTGGAGGACCGGGCCCACTGGGACGCCCCGCAGCTCAACTTGACGGCGGACGAGGCCCGCTGGTTCACGCTCGCGCGGATTGACTCGGCCACGGTGTCCACCGCCGGCGGCACTGGGGTGGCGTTCCGCAAGCGCGACAAGCAGCTGGCCGACGACCTGCTGAAGCAGACGAAGGAGCTGCAGGAGCAGATCAAGCAGCGGTGGCCCGAGCTGCAGCGCGAGTACAGGGCTGCGATGCCCGAGCTGACCAGCCGCGAGAACTGGGGGAGGGTCTTTGATGCCCAGTAAGCCCGTCAAGCCCAGTAAGGAAGCCGACCTGCTGGTTGCGATCCAGGACGCGCTCTACTCGCCCACCGCGGCGAAGGCGGCGCGCACGCTGAGCCATTTCGGCGAGCACGACCTTGGGTGGTTGGGGGTCGCTGTGGTGGGCGCGAGCGTCGATAAGCAACGGCGCTCGAAGTGGCTCGCCCTGGGCGCTGGCACCTTCGCCGCGCACGCGGCGACCGTGGTGCTCAAGCGCATCGTGCGGCGCCCGCGGCCGAATGACGAGCGCGTGAAGATCGGCGTGAAGACGCCCTCGCAGCTGTCTTTCCCCTCCTCGCACGCTGCGAACACGGCTGCGGCCGCGGTGCACCTGGCGGACATCACGGGCAAGAAGTGGCCGTGGCTGCTGGTGCCGGTGATGATGCTCTCGCGTAACGTGCTCGGCGTGCATTACCCCACGGACACCCTCGCCGGTGCCGCGCTGGGGGCGGGCGCGGCGAAGCTTGCCACCTCGGCGGAAAGGCGGATCTCGTGACGCAGGAACCCTTCCTCAAACCCGAGCCCCACACCGAGGGCGTGGATGTGCCGCGGAAGAAGACACCGCCGAAGAACCTGCCGGACGCCATGATCAAGGGCCTGCGCCCGAAGCAGTGGGTCAAGAACGTCCTGGTGCTGGCGGCGCCGCTCGCCGCTGGCATGGACGCCTTCACGTCCCGCACGGCCGTGGACATCCTGCTCGCGTTCGTGGTGTTCTGCTTCGGCGCCTCCTCGATCTACCTGATCAATGACGCGCGCGACGTGGAGTCGGACCGCGAGCACCCCACCAAGCGCTTCCGCCCGATCGCCTCCGGCATGCTGCCGATCAACCTCGCGTACGCCATGGCGCTGATCCTCATCGCGCTTGCCATCGGCCTGTCCTTCCTGGCCACGGACGGCCCAGCGCTGGCGGGCGTGATTGGCATCTACATCGCGCTGCAGCTGGGCTACTGCTTCGGCTGGAAGCACATCCCGGTGATCGACATCGCGCTGGTGTCCAGCGGCTTCATGCTGCGCACCATGGCCGGTGGCGTGGCGGCAGGCATCGCCCTGTCCCAATGGTTCCTGCTGGTGGCCGCGTTCGGCTCCCTGTTCATGGCCTCGGGCAAGCGCTACGCCGAGCTGCTCCTGGCTAAGGAGACTGGCGCCAAGATCCGCCGCGCTCTGGAGGGCTACTCCGAGACCTACCTGCGGTTCGTCTGGACGCTGTCCGCCACCGCGGTGGTGATCTGCTACGCGCTGTGGGGCTTCGAGCTTTCCGACGCCACCGGGGGCGCCGCCGCCATCTGGTACCAGGTGTCGATGGTGCCGTTCGTCATCGCCATCCTGCGCTACGCCGCCGAGGTGGACGGCGGCCACGCCGGCGCCCCGGACGAGATCGCCCTGGAGGACCGCGTCCTGCAGCTGCTCGCGCTGGGCTGGATCCTCTGCATCACCATGGCCGTGTACGTGGTGCCGGCCATGGGCTGGTAGGCCTCCCCCCGCCTGTAGGGAAGTAGTATCTTCCGGGTGAAGAACCAAGCCCGCCTCTCGTTGACAGCCGCAACGCTGGTGGCGGGCGTGTTCGCGTTCTGGGGCGGGTGGGCCCGCCGGGGGATGAGCGATGACGGCCTGATCGTCCTGCGCACGGTGCGCAACCTGCTGGCCGGCAACGGGCCCGTCTTCAACGCCGGCGAGCGCATCGAGGCCAACACCTCCACGCTGTGGCAATACATGATCACGGCCGTGGCTTGGGCGACGGGCGGGCGCCTAGAGGATGTTGCCACCGCGCTGGCCCTGACGCTGACGGTGATCGCCGCGGCGTTGGCCACCTACACCTCCGGCTTGTACTGGCAGCACAACCTGCGCCGGACGGCGCCGGTGATCCCCTTCGGCATCATCATCTACCTGGCGCTGCCGCCGGCGCGCGACTTTGCCACCTCGGGCCTGGAGTGGGGCCTCGCCCTGTTCTGGCTGGCCGTGTGGTGGGCGCTCATGGTGGAGTGGGCCACGCCGGCGCGGCGCGCCGTGCCGCCGCCGGGCTACCTCCTTGCATTTTGGTGCGGCCTGTCCTGGCTGGTGCGCCCGGAGCTCGCCCTTTACGGCGGGGTGTGCGGCATCCTGCTCATCGCCTCCACGCCGCGTAAGACGCCAGGCATCCTCGCGGCCGCGCTGCCGGTGCCGGCGGCGTACGAGATTTTCCGCATGGGCTACTACGGCCTGCTCACCCCGCACACGGCGGTGGCCAAGTCGGCCGCGGAGTCCAACTGGTCCGCCGGGTGGACGTACCTGCGCGACCTGGTGGACGCGCACTGGGTGTACGTGCCGCTGGCCATCGCGGTGCTTGTGGGTGCGCTGCTGTTTCGCGGGGGCTACCGGGGTGGCGGTATGCGGGGGCGTCGATTAGCAATTGCCCTCGTCTGCCTCGGGTGCGCCCTGACGCATGCGCTGTACGTGCTGCGCGTGGGCGGGGACTTCATGCACGGGCGCATGCTCCTGCTGCCGCTGTTCGCGCTGCTGGTTCCCCTGATGGCGGTGCCCTACAACCGGGCGGCGGGGCTGGCGGGCGCGGCCGTGGTGGCGTGGGCGGCGCTGGCGGTGGCACGCCCGCCCTCAGTGGACGAGTCCACCTACCACCTGGAGGACGGCTCGCTGGGCATCGTGGACGAGCGCGATTTCTGGACGCGCGCCGTGGGCCGCGAGCCCGGAAACCCGCCGCGGTACGCCGAGGATTTCCTGCCCATGCCCATGATGACGGACTGGGACACCGTGCTGCCCAAGGCGATGGAGGACGGCGACGGGCAGATTGCCATCGCCCGCCTCCAGCGCAGCCCGGAGAAGTACACCTGGTACCCGCGACCCCGCTTCGACGGGGAGTCGGACCTGCAGCACCTGGGGGTGACGGCGTACTGGATCAACCTGGGCATGACCGGGATGAACTCCCCGCTTGATGCCCGCATCCTGGACACGATGGGGCTGGCGGACCCGCTGGCGGCGCGCATGCCGCGCGACCCCGACGGGCGCGTGGGCCACGACAAGTACCTGCCCGATGAGTGGCAGGCGGCCGATTCCGCCGTGGACCTGCGCAGCCTGCCGGACTGGCTGGACCGCGAGATGGCCATGCAGGCGCGCGCGGCGCTGCGCACGCCCGAGATCAACGAGCTGCTGCGCACCTCGCGCGAGCCGATGAGCTGGGAGCGCTTCAAAAAGAACGTGCGCTTCGCGCTCGGGCCGGGCCGGACGCTGACTATCGACAGCGACCCCTCGGGCTACCTGGACGAGACCACCTTGCGCTTGATCGAGGCGGGCGCGGACCTCGGGCGCCGGGGTGCGCAGGTGGCTTGGCCGGCGGGGGCTTGGTAACGTTACGGTAAATTTTCCAGATAACTGGTTTGAAGATAACCGTGACATAAATTGTCACCAAGACCGTAGGGATTTGGCATGCAAACTACTTCGAAGCGCCGCGGCCTTGTCGCGCTGGTGATGGCGCTGCTGACCATGATCGGCGGCGTGGTCGCCGCGCCTCAGGCGTCGGCCGCGAACCGCGACTGGCTGCGCCCCGATGCCACCGGCACCTGCGACTGGGACCCGGTGAAGTACTGGGTGCAGCGCTGCGACGTGTGGTCCCCGGCCATGGGCCGCAACATCGCGGTGCAGATTCAGCCGGCGCAGCGCGGCGGCAACGCGGGCCTGTACCTGCTGGACGGCCTGCGCGCCACCGAGTACACCAACGCCTGGGTCAACGACGTGAACGCGGCCGCGACCTTCGTGGACAACAACATCACCCTGGTGATGCCGGTGGGCGGCGAGTCCTCCTTCTACACGGACTGGAACGCGCCGGCGACGTACGACTTCAACAACCCGGTGACCTACAAGTGGGACACGTTCTTGACCAAGGAGCTCCCGCCGTACCTGGAGCAGCACTTCGGCGTCTCCCGCACCAACAACTCCATCGTGGGCCTGTCCATGGGCGGCACCGCCGCGGTGAACCTCGCTGCGCTGCACCCGGATCAGTTCCGCCAGGTGCTGTCCTACTCGGGCTACCTCACCACCACCATTCCGGGCGGCCAGACCGCGCTTCGTGCAGCGCTTCTCGACGGCGGGCTGTACAACCTCAACGCCATGTGGGGATCCATCTTCAACCCGCGCCGGTACGAGAATGACCCGTTCCTGAACATGGGCAACTTGCGCGGCAAGGACGTGTACGTCTCCGCCGGCTCCGCAATCCCGGGCCCGGCCGACGAGAAGTACCTGCCGCAGCACCGTGCCGCCGGCATCGCGCTGGAGTCCATCGCCAGCTTCACCACCCGCCTGTGGTCCGCTAAGGCGACGGCGACGGGCGTGCCGCACACCGCGGTGTTCACCCCGACCGGCCTGCACAACTGGGACCAGTTCGGCTCCCAGCTGATTGCCACCAAGCCGCGCATCCTGGACGTGATGAACGCCTGGTAAGCAGCCGGGTTTCGCAACCTGGTGCCAGCGCAACGCCCGCCACTTCGGTGGCGGGCGTTGCTATTTGTGTGCTCCCGGCACAGTTTTCACACCAGCCTCCGGCGTGTCTCTACACTCAAGTCTCAAGTGAAACTTAACCTTTGGGTACCTGACACGAAAGAGGCTTCAATCATGCGCGAATCCCGCTCCCGTTCCCCGTGGCTGCGCGCCGCGGCCCTCCCCGCCGCCGCAATCGTGACTGCTGCCCTCGTGCCGGCTCAGCTGGCGCAGGCACAGAGCGCGGACCTGTCCAGCCAGCTCAGCTCCAACCGCGGGTTTTCGGACTCGATCCGCCCCTCCGACCCGCCGAAGCGCACCCCCATCGACGTGGAGTCCCACCCGCAGGTGCCGGGCCTGCCGGCGGGTGTGTCCGTGGACCGCATCGAGTGGCTCACCCAGCGCCGCGTGGCGGTGTGGATTAAGTCCGCCGCCATGCCGGACCACCCCATCCAGGTGCAGATCCTGCTGGCGCGCGACTGGCACTCCAACCCCACCGCCACATTCCCGGAGGTGTGGGCGCTCGACGGCCTGCGCGCCCGCGACGACGAGAACGGCTGGACCATCGAGACCAACATCGAGCAGTTCTACGCCGACAAGAACGTCAACGTGATCCTCCCGGTCGGCGGCGAGTCCTCCTTCTACTCCGACTGGCAGCGGCCCAACAACGGCAAGCACTACAAGTGGGAGACGTTCCTGACCAAGGAGCTCGTCCCTGTGCTCAACAACGAGTTCCGCTCGAACGGCAACCGCGCCGTGGTGGGCCTGTCCATGGGCGGCACCGCCGCGGTGAACCTGGCGGAGCGCAACCCGCAGCTGTTCAAGTTCGTCGGCTCCTTCTCCGGCTACCTGGATACCACCACCACTGGCATGCCCACCGCTATCAAGGCGGCGCAGTTGGACGCGGGCGGCTACGACGCGGAGGCCATGTGGGGACCGGCGGGCTCGCAGGATTGGATCGACCACGACCCGAAGCTGGGCATCGAGAACCTGAAGGGCATGACGGTCTACGTCTCCTCGGGCTCCGGCCGGGACGACTTCGGCACTCCTGGTTCCGTAGCAAAGGGCGCCGCCAACCCGGCGGGCGTGGGCCTGGAGGTTATCTCCCGGATGTCCACCCAGACCTTTGTGGAGTACGCGTCGCGCACCTCCGTGAAGCCGATCGTGCGCTTCCGCCCGTCCGGCGTGCACTCCTGGGAGTACTGGCAGTTCGAGATGGGCCAGGCGTGGCCGTACATCGCCAACGCCCTGGGCGTGCCGGAGGAGGGCCGCGGCTCGAAGTGCATGCCCGTCGGCGCGATCGCCGAGGCCACGAAGTCCGGCGTGATCGGCAGCTGCGTCAACGACGAGTACACCGTGGGCACGCGCGAGAACCCGGGCAAGGCGGAGGACTTCCGAGCCGGCACCGCCTTCTGGTCCCCGAAGACGGGCGCGCACGCACTGTTCGGCGCGATCCTTGCCAAGTACAACGGCCTCGGCGGCGCAGCCGGCTGGCTGGGCTTCCCCACCACGGGCGAGACGGCGACGCCGGACGGCGTGGGCCGCTACGTCCACTTCCAGAACGGCTCGATCTACTGGACCCCGAAGACCGGCGCCTACGCCATCCCGGGCGACATGTTCGAGGCCTGGGGCAAGAATGGGTGGGAGACGGGCCACCTGAAGTACCCGGT
Source organism: Corynebacterium bouchesdurhonense (assembly GCF_900078305.2). Taxonomy (GTDB): domain Bacteria; phylum Actinomycetota; class Actinomycetes; order Mycobacteriales; family Mycobacteriaceae; genus Corynebacterium; species Corynebacterium bouchesdurhonense. Next base: position 383,286 of record NZ_LT546028.1, on the reverse strand, counting down.
TTCCGAAGCGAACCAGGTGGGCAAGGGCTACGTGCAGAAGTTCCAGGGCGGCTACCTCACCCGCAACCCGGACAACACCCACCACATCGTCCACGGCAAGATCGGCGAGAAGTACGGCGAGCTGGGCACCGCCACCTCGCAGCTGGGCTACCCCACCTCGGATGAGATTGCCATCCGCGGCGGCGCCTTCCAGCAGTTTGAGAACGGCAACATCTACTGGTCCCCGGCCACGGGCGCGCACGTGATCTACTACGGCGACATCTTCAACGAGTGGGGTAAGCGCGGCTGGGAGCAGGGCCGACTCGGCTGGCCCGTCAAGGACATGGCCGCCATCCCGGCCGGCGGGCTGACCATCCAGTTCCAGAACGGCTCGCTGGACCAGATCAATGGCGTTGTGGTGGAGCGCAAGCGATGAGAGCCGGGGAATTAGGCGTGGCCGCGCTCGCCATTGCAACGCTTACCGCGTGCGGCGGGGCCACCGTCGACTCGGCCGACGTGACGGCGAGCCAGGCGACGCAGGCGAGCCAGGCAACGGAGTCGTCGGAGTCGTCGGGGGCAACGGGGGCGTCGACAAGCGAAAGCTCCTCCCGCACCACCGCCACCGTGACGGTGACCTCCACCCGCGCCGGCGCGGCAGCCTCGACCGTCTCCATGGTGCAGGACCAACCGGCGAGCGCGGTCGACTCCATCCCGCAGCAATCGTCGCGGTACTCGGCGGGCGAGCAGGCGTTCCTGGACCACCTCAGGGAAAACGGGCTGAATATTGACGGGGTTGAAGATCAACTCACAGCTACCGGGGCTAGTGTGTGCGCAAACGACACCATCACCCGCGACGCGGTGGCGGGGCAGCTGGTGGAGCAGCGCCGCACGGACATGAATCCGGAGGCGGTGGGCCAGCTGCTCACCGACACCGCCCGCGCGAACCTCTGCTAGGAGGACACTATGCGCAGATCGCGCAACGCGTTCGTCCTCGCCGCGGTGCTGGTGGTCCTCGCCCTGATCGGGCTGGGGATCTACCAGTGGCGCGCCGGGGATACCCAGGGCCCGGGCACCGGAACGTCCACTGAGGCGCAGACCGGGGCCTCGAACACGGAGGCGGAGCCGACCACCCCGGCGGAGCCTGCGTGGTGCCCCGCGGTGGAGGTGGTGTCCGTGCCCGGCACGTGGGAGTCTGCGCCGGACGATGACCCCTTCAACCCGCAGGCGAACCCGGCGAGCTACATGCTCTCCATCACCAAACCCCTGCAGGAGCGCTACGACATCGACCAGGTGCGCGTGTTCACGGTGCCCTACACCGCGCAGTTTAGGAACATCCAGACCGAGCGCGGCCGCGCGGAGATGACGTACGACGACTCCCGCGCCGAGGGCACGGCGAAACTCGCCGGCGAGCTGAAGTTCGTCGCGCAGACCTGTCCGCGGACCCAGTTCATCATTGCCGGGTTCTCGCAGGGCGCGGTGATTGTGGGCGACGTGGCGGATCGCATCGGCACCTGCAACGGCCCCATCGAGTCCGAGCGGCTCCTGGGTGCGGTGATGATCGCGGACGGCCGCCGCGAGAACGGCGTGGGTGTGAACCCGGGGGTGGAGCTGGCCGGCCAGGGCGCCGAGATCACCATGCAGCCCTTCCAGCGCGTGGTGGACGTGGCCACCCCCGGCGCCACCATGACGGGCCCGCGCCCCGGCAAGTTCGGGGAGGTGGCGGACCGCGCGTACGAGGTGTGCGCGCCCAACGACACGGTATGCGACGCGCCGCTGGCCATCGGTAACGCCATCAACCGGGCCGGCGACCTGCTGCTGGCCAACGGCAACCACGCGCTCTACGCCACCAACCCGGATGTGATCCCCGGCAGCACCGCGTCGGCGTGGGCCCTTGATTGGATGGTCAACCGCATAGATAATTTGTAGCGGGAAACTAATTTTGTAGCGTTGTGAGCGCGGTTGAGAACGCGGCTGCAACGCAACGAGCACGCAACGAGAACGCAACTGGAACGCAAGGAGCGCTATGGACCTGAAAGCGATCATCGGCAAGTTCGTCGGCCCGGACGGCGCCATCGCTATCCCCGCCGGCCTGACCATCCCGGCTTTGACTGAGATGCTCTACCAGGCGGCCGAGCAGGCGGGGCGGCTCGACGCCACCTCCATCCGCTTCTGGGACTACTCGGAGGACGCTGAGGGGAAGGACACGGCCTACTCCCGCAGCGAGGTCAACACCCGCATCAAGGCCGTCGCCGCGCGCCTTGCGCAGGTGGGTGCGCCGGGGGACCGCGTGGCCATCCTGGCCGGCAACTCGCCGGAGTACATCTTCGCCTTCATGGGCGCGCTGTACGCGGGCCAGGTGCCGGTGCCGCTCTACGATCCGAACGAGCCGGGCCACGAGCACCACCTGAAGGCCGTGCTGGGGGATTCCGGCGCGCGGGTGGTGCTGACCAACAAGCAGGGCGCGCCCGCCGTGCGCGCCTATTTCAGCGGGCTGCCGGCCGCGGAGCGCCCCCGCATCATGGAGGTCGGCTCGCTGCCAGACTCGCTGGCGCGAGCCTGGGAGCCCATCGCGGCTCCGGCCGGGGACATCGCGTTTCTGCAGTACACCTCAGGCTCCACCCGCAGCCCGGCGGGTGTGGAGCTGACCAACACCTCAATTGTGACGAATGTGCTGCAGATGTACTTCAGCGTGGATGTGGAGCAGCCGCTGCGCATCGCCTCCTGGCTGCCGCTGCACCATGACATGGGCGTGATCCTGGCCACCCTCGGCGTGGTGTTGGGGGACGAGCTGGAGATCTTCGCGCCGCGCGACTTTGTGCAACAGCCGAAGCGTTGGATGGACCGCCTCACCCGCCGCGCCGGAGACCCGGATGACATGCACATCTACACCGTGGCCCCCAACTTCGCGCTTGAGCTCGCAGCCCGCTACGCCGCGGCCGAGGACCCGCAGGAGTACGACTTCTCCCAGGTCACCGCCGTGATCATCGGGTCGGAGTCCGTGACCAAGCCGTCGGTGGAGGCGTTTATGGAGGCCTTCGGGCCCTCCGGCATGCCGCGCGAGGCGCTGCGCCCCTCCTACGGCCTGGCCGAGGCCACCCTGATCGTGGCCACGCCGCAGACCACCGACCGCCCCCGCTACGCCGAGTTTGACCGCGCCGAGCTCGCCGAGGGGAGGGCATTGCTTGTCGACGCCCCCTCCGCCGACGCAGACACCGGCGCAGACACCGGCGCAGACACCGTCTCCTTCACCTCCAACGGCCAGCCGGTGGTCTCGCTGAACTTGGCGATCGTGGATCCTGAGACCCGCGCCGAGCTCCCCGAGGGCCGGGTGGGCGAGATCTGGCTCAACGGCCCGAACGCCGCCGCCGGCTACCTGGACCGCCCGGAGGAGACGCAGGCCACCTTCCACAACACCATCGGCGAGACGTGCACGCCGGGCCTGCCCGCCGAGCACTGGCTGGCCACGGGGGACCTGGGCGTGCTGGTGGATGGCGAGCTCTACATCACCGGCCGCGTGAAGGACATGGTGGTGGTGGCCGGGCGCAACCACTATCCGCAGGACATCGAGGCCACGGTGATGGAGGCCTCGGACCACGTGCGCCGGGATTCGGTGGCCGCGTTCGCGGTGCCCGGCGATGACGTGGAGCGCCTCGTGTTGCTGGTGGAACGCGCGGACGACGCGGGCGAGCAGGGCGACGCCGCCGCCGAGGACGCGATCCGCGCCGCGGTGACGCAGAACCACGGCATTTCGCCGGACGTGATCGAGTTCTCGGCCCCCAACACAATCCAGCGCTCCTCCTCCGGCAAGATCGCGCGCCGGGTGAACGCGAAGCGCTGGCTGGAGGCTGCAGAACCCGCCGGCGGGAGGTAACGGTTGCCCCAGCCAGGGCGATAAGCTCATACGTTATGACTGAGAACGAACTTGGCTTGTGGATCGAGCGGTGGGTCTCCGCCACAACGGGAGAGGAGCACATCGACCGCTCCAAACCGCTCGAGGCCTACGGCCTGTCGTCTCGGGATGCGGTGGTGCTCTCCGGGGAGCTGGAGAACCTGCTGGGCCGCCGCATCGACCCCACCATCGCGTACCAGTACCCCACCGTGGAGGCGCTGGCGCGCGCCCTGACGCAGGAGCGCGGGCGGGGGGCGCGGGTGGCGCTGGGGGAGCGTCGGCAAGCAGCAGGCTCCCCCGCGGAGCGCGACATCGCGGTGGTAGGCGCCGCCGGGCGCTTCCCGGGCGCGGCCAACGTGGATGAGTTCTGGCAATTGCTTCTCGACGGCCGCGTTGCAACCGGCCCCCTGCCCGCCGGGCGCTGGTCCGAGTACGCGGGCGACGCCTACCTGCGCACCAAACTCGCGGAGGAATCCACCGACGGCGGGTACCTGGACGACATCGCCGCCTTTGACAACGAGTTCTTCGGGCTCTCGCCGCTGGAGGCCCAGAACATGGACCCGCAGCAGCGCATCATGCTGGAGGTGGCGTGGGAGGCGCTGGAAGACGCGCACATTCCCGCCGACAGCCTGCGCGGCAGCGCCACCGGGGTCTTCGTCGGCTCCTCCAACAACGATTACGGCATGCTCATGGCCGCCGACCCGGCCCAGGCGCACCCCTACGCGCTGACCGGCAGCTCCTCGGCCGTGATCCCCAACCGCATCTCGTACGCGCTGGATTTGCGCGGGCCTTCCATGAACGTGGACACCGCCTGCTCCTCCTCCCTGGTGTCGCTGCACCACGCCGTGCGCGCGCTGCGCGACCGCGAGTGCGACGTGGCGCTGGCCGGCGGCGTGAACGTGCTGGCCAACCCGTTCGCCTCCCTGATGTTCTCCGAGCTGGGCGTGATCTCGCCCACCGGCGCCATCCGCGCGTTCTCCGACGACGCGGACGGCATCGTTCGCTCCGAGGCCGCCGGCATGGTGGTACTCAAGCGGGTGGCCGACGCGGTGGCGGACGGCGACGAAATCCTCGCCGTGATCAAGGGCTCTGCCACCAACTCCGACGGCCACTCCAACGGCCTGACCGCCCCCAACCCGGAGGCGCAGGCAGACGTGCTCGAGCGCGCCTACACCGACGCCGGCATCGACCCGGCTGAGGTGGACTTGGTGGAGGCCCACGGCACCGGCACCATCCTGGGCGACCCGATCGAGGCCACCGCGCTGGGCACCGTGCTCGGCGCGAACCGCACCAGCGCGACCCCGCTGCTGCTCGGCTCGGCCAAGTCCAACGTGGGGCACTCCGAGTCCGCCGCCGGCGTAGTGGCGCTGATCAAGGTGCTCGAGGCCCTGCGCCACGACACGATCCCGGCCACCGCGAACTTCTCCGCGCCGAACCGCTACGTGGATTTTGACGCCGAGCACATCGAGGTGGTGCAGGACCCGCGCGAGTGGCCGCGTTACTCCGGCCGCCGCGTGGCCGGCATCTCCGGTTTCGGCTTCGGCGGCACGAACGCCCACGTGGTGCTCACCGACTTCGACGCGGGCGAATACGAAGGCGCGGGTGGGGACGACACCGACCGGAGCCTGGCCGGCCTCGAGGTCGCCGCGCTGCCCGTCTCCGGCCTGCTGCCCTCGCGCCGCAAGGCCGCGGCGGGCGCGCTGGCCGAGTTCCTCGAGGGCCGCCCCGACGCGGACCTGATCCCCGTGGCCCGCTCGCTCGCGCTGCGCAACCACGGCCGTTCCGCCGCTGTGGTGCAGGCCGCCACCACCGAGGAGGCCGTGACCCGCCTGCGCAACGTGGAGGCGGGCAAGATCGGCCCCGGCATCACCGTGGCCGACGCACCGGACGCGGCCGGGCCCGTGTTCGTCTACTCCGGCTTCGGCTCGCAGCACCGCAAGATGGCCAAGCGCCTGATGGAAGCCTCCGAGCCCTTCGCCCGCCGCATGCGCGAGCTGGATGAGCTGGTCCGCTTCGAGGGCGGCTGGTCCATGGTGGAGATCATCGAGGACGACGAGCAGACCTACGACACCCGCACCGGGCAGGTCACCATCACCGCCATCCAGATCGCGCTGACGGACCTCATGGCTTCCATGGGCATGCGCCCGGCCGCCGTGATGGGCATGTCCATGGGCGAGATCGCCGCAGCCTACGCCGCGGGCGGAATCTCGGACCGAGACGCCATCCTGGTGGCCTGCCAACGTGCCCGCCTCATGGGCGAGGGCGAGGAGATGATCGCGGGCACCGACGGCGAGGGCGCCATGGCCGTGGTCGAGCTCGGCGCGCAGGCGCTGGCCGAGTTCGTGGCCGCGCACCCGCAGGCCGCCGGCGTGGAGCCGGCCGTCTACGCGGGCCCAGGCATGACCACCGTGGGTGGGCCCGGTCAGGCGGTGGACTTTGTGGTGGCCGAACTGGAAAAGGAGGAGAAGTTCGCGCGCAAGCTCAACGTGCGCGGCGCGGGCCACACCTCCATGCTGGACCCGATCATGGGCGACCTAGCGGCGGAGATCGCCGGCATCGCCGCCTCCCCGCTGCGCGTGCCCCTGTTTTCCTCCGTGGACCGCGAGACTTACCCCGCGGGCAGCGTGGTGCACGGCGCGGACTACTTCCTGCGCATGACCCGCCAGCCGGTCTACTTCCAGGACGCCACGGAGGCCGCCTTCGCCGCCGGCCACACCACCCTGGTTGAGGTCACGCCGAACCCGGTGGCGCTGATGGGCATGATGAACACCGCCTTCGCCGCCGGCAAGCCCGACGCTCAGCTGCTGTTCACCTGCAAGCGCAAGCTGGACGAGGCGGAGACGCTGCTGGACCTGGCCGCCAAGCTCTATGTCCAGGGGCAGAAGGTGGACTTCACCGCCTTCTACGGCCGCGGCCCCCGCATCGCCGCGCCGGGCACCCGCTTCGAGCGCAATCACCTGTGGACTCCCGCGCGCCCCTCCTCCGGCACCGGCTCGGTCCTCGGCGCGCGCGTGCAGCTGCCGGACGGCCAGGTGGCGTTTGCCACCCAAGCGGACTCCGTCTACAGCCCCGACCAGCTCATCGATGCCGCCGCCGCCGAGGTGCTGCCCGGTTCCCGCGTCACCGCGACGAAGGAGCACGGTTACCTGCCGGCGGACGGCGAGGTGACCACCGTGGTGGCCACCTCGCTCGGCGGCGCCAGCGTCCGCGTGTACCACGGCGCGTCGCTGGTTGCGGAGGGATTTGCGAGCTCGGAGCGCGTGCTTGCCGACGCCCCCTCAGGAACCGGCGCGCCCACGGATCGCAGCGCAGACTCCACCAGCGAGCTGGACGGCATCGAGGAGCTGCGCTGGGACCCGGAGTCCGGCGAGACGGTCGAGGAGCGCCTGCGCGCTATCGTCTCCGAGTCCATGGGATTCGACGCCGAGGACCTGCCGGACGAACTGCCCCTGATCGACTTGGGCCTCGACTCACTGATGGGCATGCGCATCAAGAACCGCATCGAGAATGACTTCCAGATCCCGCCGCTGCAGGTGCAGACGCTTCGCGACGCGTCCGTCGCCGACGTGATCACCATCGTCGAGGACGCGGTGGCGGGCCGCGAGCAGGTCATTCCGGCCGCCTACAACGCCGAGACGCGAGACCCGGCCTCCGAGGTGGCCAAGGCGAAGGCGGGCGGCGTGGGCGTGGCCCCGCGTGACGCCTCCGAGCGGATGGTGTTCGGTACCTGGGCCAAGTACGCGGGCGCGGCCCCCGCCGGGGTGACGTCCGAGCTGGCGTCGATAAGCGAAAGCACCGCCACCGAGATTGCCGCGCACCTCACCGAACGCTCCGGCATCGAGGTGACCGCGGCCGACGTGCTGGGTGCGCAGACTCTGGAACCGCTGGCGAACCTGGTGCGCGAGGGCCTCGAGACCGAGGTGGAGGGCAACATCCGCGTGTTCCGCGACGGTGCGCGCACACCCGTGTTCTGCTTCCACCCCGCCGGCGGCTCCTCCGCGGTGTACGCGCCGCTCGCGCGCCGCCTGCACCCGGACGTGCCCGTCTACGGCGTGGAGCGGCTCGAGGGCTCGCTTGAGGAGCGCGCCGCCGAGTACGTCAAGGACATCGAGGAGATTGCCGGCGACCGCAAGGTGGTGCTGGCGGGCTGGTCCTTCGGCGGTGCGCTGGCTTACGAGGTGGCGCACCAGCTGGGCAACGAGAAGGTGGAGTTCATCGCGCTCCTGGACACCACGCAGCCCTCCGAGCCCATCCCGGACACGCTGGAGGAGACCAAGGCCCGCTGGGGCCGCTACGCCGCGTTCGCCGCGGACACCTACGGCCTGGAGTTCGAGGTGCCTTACGAGCTGCTGGAGACGGCCGGCGAGGACGCGCTGATGGAGATGCTGCGCGACTTCCTGGCCAACACCGACGCCTCGGAGCACGGCCTCGCCGCCGGGGTGCTCGAGCACCAGCGCGCGTCGTTTGTGGACAACCAGATTCTCAACCACCTGGACTTCTCCCGCTGGGCCGACGTGGACGTGCCGGTGCTGCTCTTCCGCTCCGAACGGATGCACGACGGCGCGATCACGCTTGAGCCGAACTACGCGCACATCGACGAGGACGGCGGCTGGGGCGCCATCGTGGACGATTTGACTATTGTCCACCTCCCCGGAGACCATCTCGCCGTGGTGGACGAACCCGCGGTGGGCATCGTGGGCAAGCACATGAACGAGTGGATGGATGCACATGACAACCGCGGATAAGCTCGCAGACCTGCGCGCCAGGCTGGACAAGGCGCAGGATCCAGGGTCCGAGCGCTCGCGCAAAAAGCGCGACGACGCCGGCCTGACCACCCCCCGCCAGCGCATCGCCGCGCTTCTAGACGAGGGCTCCTTTGTGGAGATCGGCGCCCTCGCCCGCACCCCCGGCGACGAGAAGGCGGTCTACTCCGACGGCGTGGTCACCGGCTACGGCCGCGTCGACGGCCGGCCCGTGGCGATCTACGCCCACGACAAGACGGTCTACGGCGGCTCCGTCGGCGTGACCTTCGGCCGCAAGGTGGTCGAGGTGATGGAGTTCGCGATCAAGATCGGCTGCCCCGTGATCGGCATCCAGGACTCGGGCGGCGCGCGCATCCAGGACGCGGTGACGTCGTTGGCCATGTACTCCGAGATCGCGCGGCGCCAGCTGCCCCTGTCCGGCCGCTGCCCGCAGATCTCCATCATGCTGGGCAAATCCGCCGGCGGCGCCGTGTACGCCCCGGTGACTACGGACTTCATCGTGGCCGTGGACGGGCAGTCAGAGATGTACGTGACGGGCCCGAACGTGATCCGCGAGGTGACGGGCGAAGACATCTCCTCGGCCGAGCTGGGCGGGGCGCGCGTGCAGGAGCAGGCCGGCAACATCTCCGCCGTGGTGGGCAGCGAGGAGGAGGCGTTCGACTACGTCCGCGACCTGCTCGACCACCTGCCCACCAGCGCGTTTGACCCCCTGCCCGAGACTTGGGCCCCTGCCGACGAGGACTTGGACGACGCCCACCTCAACGAGTTCCTGCCCGACGACACGAACGCGGGCTACGACATGATGGAGCTCTTGGTGCAGCTCGGCGACGACGACACCCTGGTGGAGGTCCAGTCCGGCTACGCCGAGAACCTCATCTGCGCCTTCGGCCGCATCGACGGCCGGCCCGTGGGCTTCGTGGCCAACAACCCGATGTACCTGGCCGGCTGCATCGACGCCGACGCCGCCGACAAGGGCGCTCGCTTCATCCGCACCTGCGACGCGTATGGCATCCCGCTGGTCTACGTCGTGGACACCCCGGGGTACATGCCGGGCGTGGAGCAGGAGCGCCAGGGCCTCATCCACCGCGGCGCGAAGTTCGCCTTTGCCGGCGTGGAGGCTACGGTGCCGAAGGTGGCCCTCATCGTGCGCAAGGCGTACGGTGGCGCCTACGCGGTCATGGGGTCGAAGAACCTCGCCGGCGACCTGAACTTGGCGTGGCCCACCGCCCAGATCGCGGTAATGGGCGCGGCCGCGGCGGCCGTGATGCTCCAGGGCAAGCAGCTCGCCGCCATCGAGGATCCCGCTCAGCGCGAGGCGATGAAGAAGATGTTCATGGACTTCTATGACGAGAACATGACGTCCCCCTACGTCGCAGCCGAGCGCGGGTACATCGATTCGATGATCGAGCCGGCCGAGACGCGCATTGCTTTACGACGCGCCCTGCGCCAGCTGAGCACCAAGCACGAACTGGACCTGCCCAAGAAGCACACCATCTCCCCGCTGTAGTTGCGGAAGCTTCCCGGCTACACTCCCTCACAGACTCCGACTGAAAGGCTACTTACCATGATCCTCGTAACCCTCGACCTGCTCGGCGACATCATCAACAGCATCGTTTGGCTCGCCCTCGGCGTGGCCAACGGCAACCCGCTGTACAACCTGGGCTCGAGCTTCTAGGGGCTAGTTGCGCTTGCCGACGGCCCCCGCAACGCCGCGCCAACCCAGCATCAGCAGCGCGGAGACCGTGGTGGCGACGATAATGAAGGACCAGTGGGGAACCTTGCCGTTGCGCAGGCCCCAGATGACCAGGCCCGTGACCACGGTGATGATCCAGATCACGCCGCCCTTGTTCTCGCGGGTGATCAGCCACCCGAGGGTCACGCCGAGGGCGAAGGGCCACAGGGTGGACAGCCAGCCCGTGAAGGTAAACGGCATGTCGTCCGACTGGTGGGCCGCGCGGGCAAGGAGGGCGAAGGTGGCGATGGCCACGTAGTCGGCGGCGATGGCGGAGGGCTTGGAAATAGTTTTGCGCATGGGTCCCATGCTAAAGCAGTTCGGTCTCAGTTCGGCGCTTTGCCGAGCATGAAGCCGCGCCCCGCGTACACGGCCGCGTACACCACCCAGCCGATGGCGGTGACGAGGAGGAACGAGATGGCGCGGTAGATGGCGGTGGCTGCGGTTGCGTCGACAAGCGTCATGCCCCCGGCGACGAGCATGCCGGCGGCGACCGGCTCGACCGTGCCGAGCCCGCCCGGGGTGACCTGGGCGGAGCCGGCCAGCTTCGTCATGATGTAGGCGAGCGCGACGCCCATGATCGTCGTCTCGTTCAGGCCGGCGCGCAGGCCGGGCGCGGAGCCGAGGACGGCCCAGACGGAGAAGTACATGGTGGCGACGTCAAAAATCTGGTTGAGCAGCGAGAGCGTGGCGGCCGCGCCGAACTCGGCGGGACTGATGCGGATGGCGGCGATTTGGTCGATGACGTCGGCGAAGCGGCCCGGAAACCACCGCTTGAGCGGCTCCGGGTGGCGCGTGGCCCAGAAGAGGGCGGCCATGGTCGCCACCGCGACGATGAGCGATGCCGCGAGCGACGCCACCGACAGGTCCGCGCCGAGCAGCACCACGGCGCCGAGGCCGATCACCACCATCCACACCGCCGACAGGGCGCCGGAGACCACCACAAACCACCCGCTCAGGCCTACCGACGCCCCCCACGAGCGGTTGACCCGGAACGCGAACCAGGTGGCGATGGCGGGGCCGCCGGGGATGGTGGTGGACCAGGCGTTGGCAGCGTAGACCAGCGCGTTGGTGCGAGCCGGGCCCGTGATGCGGCCCTCAACGTTGAGCAGGACCTGCATCACGCCGGACATGGCGGCCATGGCGCACAGTGCGGTGAGGGCGGCGGCGGCGAGCGGGGGCCAGGTAACGCCGCGCAGCGCGGTGCGCGCCTCGCCGAGGAACGGCAGCTCGTCCCGGAAGAAGATGAGGAGGGCAACGATGGCCGCGAACGGGGCGAGCCACCGCGCCCACTGCTTAGCGCTCAATGGCCTTAGGGGTCTCGCGCCCCTCGCGCCCCTCGCGCTGGTCGAGCTGGCGCACGAGCTCGCCGAAGGGAACGAGGGTGGTGTCCTCCTTGACGGTGACGCCCGAGCGGTACGGCTGGGTGTCCACAACCGTCGCCTCGATCGGGGTTTCGCCAGGTGCGGGCGCGACCGGGGCGCCGGCGGCGTGCCCGCCCGAGGAGCCCTCGCCGAGGGAGGCGTAGGCGCGCTTGATCCAGCGCGGCGCCCACCAGTTGTCTTCGCGCAGCAGGTGCATCACGGCAGGAACCAGCAGGAGGCGGATCACGGTGGCGTCGAGCGCGAGTGAGAAAATCATCCCGAAGGCGATGTACTTCATCATCACGATGTCGCTCATGGCGAAGGCGCCTGCAACCACGATCATGATCGCCGCGGCTGCCGTGATGATCCCGCCGGTGCGCGCGGTGCCGTACGTGATCGCGCGGTCCGTCGACGCGCCGTTGTGGCGGGCTTCAACCATGCGGGAGAGCAGGAAGACCTCGTAGTCCGTGGACAGGCCGTAGAGGATGGAGATGATGAGGACGAGCACCGGGCTCATGAGCGGGCCCGGCGTGAAGTTGAGCGCGCCCGCGCCGGCGCCGCCCACGAACACGGCGGTGAGGAAGCCGAGGGTTGCCCCGATGCCCAGCACGTTCATGATCACGGCCTTGGCCGGCAGGATCAGCGAGCCGAAGAGTAGCGCCATAAGCAGGAAGGTTGCCAGCACCATGTAGAGGGCCATCCACGGCAGGCGCTTCAGCAGTGCCTCGATGGACTCCACCTCCATCGCGGGCGTGCCGGAGACGTAGGCGCGTACGCCGTCCGGGGTGTCGATGGCGCGCAGCTGGTCCACCACGGCCTGGCCGCCGGCGCGGTCTGCCAGCGGGGCGGAGAGCACGGTGGTCCCGTCCTGGGTGGGGCGCACGGGGGCCATCGGCGCGGCGAGGCCTTCCACCTGGCGGGTCTGCAAGACGACGCTGACGAGCTCATTCGGATCCGCGCCGGTGACCACGAGCTTGACAGGGTCGGTGCGGAAGGCCGGGAAGGCCTCGTTGAACTGGTCCTGCGCCTGGCGCGTCTCCTGGTTTGGCGGCAGGTAGGTCTCGTTGATGCCGCCAAAGCTGATGCCCACAATCGGCACCGTGATAGCGATCAGCGCGGCAGCCGTGGCCGCGGTGACCTTGCCCGCGTTGCGCATGGCCCAGGCGGGGAGGCGGTACCAGACGCTGTCCTCGATGCGGCGGCCAGCGGGGCGGCGCCGGCGCACGGACCACATGTCGATGCGCGGGCCCAGCATGCCGAACAGCGCGGGCAGCACGGTCACGGAGATGACGGCGGCGAGCACCACGGAGCTGATCGCGCCGTAGGCCACGGATTTGAGGAAGGCCTGGGGGAACATGAGCAGTCCGGACAGGGCTACGCCCACCATGAGCGCGGAGAAGAAGACCGTCTTGCCGGCGGTTGTGGTGGTGGCGGCCACCGCCTCCTCGGTGCTCAACCCCCGGTCCAGCTCCTCGCGGAAGCGGGAGACCATGAACAGGCCGTAATCGATGGCCAGGCCGAGGCCAAGCAGCGTGATGATGGACTGGGAGAAGATGTTCACCTGCTGGTACTGCGCCAGGATGGCCAGCAGGGACAGGGAGCCGATGATGGAGAGGATGCCCACAATCAGCGGCATCGCGGCCGCGATCACGCCGCCGAAGACGAACAGCAAGATGACGGCGACGAACACGAGGCCGATGCGCTCGGCGCGGGCGATGTCGTCCGCCATGCCTCGGTCAAGGGCGTCGGCGACGGCGGTGGCGCCCGCGACCTGCACGCTCGCGCCGCCCGGCAGCTCCATAGCGTTGAGCGCGGGCTGGATGGTGCGGAAGTCCTTCAGGGTCTGCTCGCCATCCCCGGCCAGCCCGATGGCGGCAAAGGCCTTCGTGCCGTCTGCGGAAACCTGTTGCTGGTTCGGGTTGGAGAAGTAACTGCGGATGTGCCCGATCTGGTTGGGGTACTGCTCCTTCAGCGCGGTGATCTGCTCGTTTGCCGCGTGGAACACGGCCGGGTCATTCACCCCCTGCGGGGCGGTGACCAGGAGGATGACGTCGCCGGAGTTGTCCCGGCCGAACGTGTCCAGCTCGATCGCGGCGGCCGCGGTGGAGTCCGCGCCTGGGTCCTCCCAGCCCTCCTGGGAGAGGCGCTCCTGCAGCTTCGAGCCGAAGAGGACCTGCATGAGGATGATCAGCGCGATGACCAGCACCGGGATAATTTTGCGGTGCCGAAAGGCGAAGTGGCCCCACCTGTAAAACACGTCCGGACCCTCCTACTGCGCGTCGCGGTTGCTGGTGAGCAGCGAGGCCAGCGGGCGGAACGGCTGGAGCCAGGCGCCGCCCTCGGGCAGCTGGTCCAGGTTCACGCGCGGCAGCGGCTCGCGGAAAACCCCGGGGATGTCCTCCAAGTCGACGAAGCGAAGTGCCTCGGAGTTCACGGCCCAGCTGGCGTGCTCGTGGAAGCCGATCACGGTGACGGGGATGCCGCGGGCCGAGAGTTCCTCGATGGTGGAGAGGAAGTTCTGCCCGTCCGCTGAGGCCACCACCAGGCCGCGCAGCACGCCCTCGGCGGCGCGGCGTTCGATGTGGGCCAGCATGTCCTGGTCCACGTCCGAGTCCTCGTCGCTCTTGGGCTTGGCAAACACGGCGAAACCCACGTTTCGCAGGGCCTCGACCCAGGGGCGCACCGCGTCGGCGCCCGCGGGGGAGACGTTTGTGAACACGGTGGCCTCGGGCTCGACGCGCTCGCCGGTGTCGGCGGAAAGCGCCGCCGCCTCGGCGAGCAGCCAGCGCCCGATCGCGTCGAAGCGGGGCCGGTAGGCGGCCGTGGGGCGCCCGCCCAAGATGGCGCCCAGGCCCATGTCCAGGTTCGGGGCGTCCCACACCAGCAGGTAGCTGTTCGGGCCCGCCTCGGCGCCCGGGTTGTAGGGGTGCGTCAGTTCGTGCAGATCCATGTCCTACCTCGTCCTACCTCTTCTCCCACAGGTACTCGCGGATCACGTGATCCTTGTCCAGGCCTTTGCCTTCGAATTTGGTGATCACCTGGCGGTCCGTCAGCAGCGGGGCCTGCGCCCACGGCCAGCCCTTGTACTCGAGCGTGGGCTCGACCTCCACGAGTTCGTCGATCCACTCGGCGTAGTCCGCGTGGTCGGTGGCTACGTGCAGCACGCCCCCCGGCTTGAGGCGCGAGGCAATGAGGTTCAGAGTGCCGGACTGGATGATGCGGCGCTTGTGGTGGCGCGCCTTGGGCCACGGGTCCGGGAAGAAGATGCGCACGCCGTCGAGGGATTCCTCGCCGAACATGCGGGCGAGGACCTCCACGCCGTCGCCGCGGATCATGCGGATGTTGGAAATGTCCCCGCGCACCACGGCGCCGAGGAGTTTGGCCAGGCCGGGCTTGTACAGCTCCACGGCCACCACGTTGGTGTCCGGCTCCAAGGGCGCCATCGCGGCGGTGGAGGTGCCGGTGCCCGAGCCGATCTCCACCACGGTGGGGTGGCCGGCGCGACCGAACCAGGCATCCACGTCCACCAGCTCGTCCTCCAGCACGCGGCCGAGGCGGGGCCAGTGCTCCTCGAAGAGGGCCTCCTGGTTGTCCGTCAGCGTGCCGCGGCGGAAGGTCACCGAGCCGAGGCGGGGGTAATCCAGGCCGGTGTCGAACTCCGTCTGGAGCGGACGGCCGTGGGGGAGTTCGCCCGTGCCGGGGCGGTTTTCAGAATTAGTCATCGCCTCAATTGTTCACATGACGTGCGTAAATGCAAGTGTCGGACGGGTTCGAGCCGCGGGTGGGCGCGGGGGTGGCGGCGCTGCCCCCGTTGCGGGAAGCGGGCGCGGGCTGGCAGATAGTGTGCCTTGCGTGGTGTCGTCGGCAGCGTCATCTGTGTAGAAGGGACAGCTGGACGCCACCCCGGTTCTGGGGTGGGGGGAGTGTGGTTTGCTCGAGGGGGCGTCGAAAAGCAAAAGCTCATCCCCACAGCTGAGGCAAGTCCCTGACGCGCGGGAAGTGGTTGCGTAGTGTGGGAAGAGAGTACGTACAAAAGGAGAGACAATGACGACTGCAGTCAAGCGGCTCGAAGGCGAAGTGCCCACCGACAATGAAGCGCTGATCGACTGGGTGAACGAGGCCGTTGACCTCTTCGACCCGGACCGCGTGGTGTTCGCGAACGGCTCCCAGGAGGAGTGGGACCGCCTCGCCGCCGAGCTGGTGGAAAAGGGAACGCTGATCAAGCTCAACGAGGAGAAGCGCCCCAACTCCTACCTCGCCCGCTCTAACCCCTCCGACGTGGCCCGCGTGGAATCGCGCACCTTCATCTCCACCCCCAAGGAATCCGGTGCCGGCCCCACCAACAACTGGATGAAGCCGGAGGCGCTCAAGGAGGAGATGCTCGAGCACTTCAACGGCTCCATGAAGGGCCGCACCCTGTACGTGGTCCCGTTCTGCATGGGCCCCATCTCCGACCCGGACCCGAAGCTCGGTGTGCAGCTGACGGACTCGGAGTACGTGGTCATGTCCATGCGCATCATGACGCGCATGGGCACCCAGGCCCTGGACAAGATCCACGGGGATAATTTCGTGCACTGCCTGCACTCGGTTGGAGCACCGCTTGCCGACGGCGAGGCTGACGTGGCGTGGCCCTGCAACGAGACGAAGTACATCTCCCAGTTCCCCGAAACCAAGGAGATCTGGTCCTTCGGCTCCGGCTACGGCGGCAACGCCATCCTGGCCAAGAAGTGCTTCGCGCTGCGCATCGCCTCCGTGATGGCCAAGGAGGAGGGCTGGATGGCGGAGCACATGCTCATTCTCAAGCTCACCGACCCGCAGGGCAGGGTCTACCACGTCACCGGCGCGTTCCCCTCGGCTTGCGGCAAGACCAACCTGGCCATGATCACCCCCACCCTGGAGGGCTGGAAGGCCGAGGTTGTGGGCGACGACATTGCGTGGCTGCACCTGCGCGAGGACGGCCTCTACGCCGTGAACCCGGAGAACGGCTTCTTCGGCGTGGCGCCGGGCACCAACTACGCCTCCAACCCGATTGCCATGCAGACCATGGAGCCGGGCAACACCCTGTTCACCAACGTCGCGCTGACCGATGACGGTGACGTGTGGTGGGAGGGCATGGACGGCGAGGTGCCCGCGCACCTGATCGACTGGCGCGGCAAGGACTGGACGCCGGACGACGAGCGCAAGGCCGCCCACCCGAACTCTCGCTACTGCGTGGCCATCGAGCAGTGCCCCACCGCGGCCCCGGAGTACGACGACTGGAAGGGCGTGAAGATCGACGCCATCCTGTTCGGCGGCCGCCGCCCGGACACCGTGCCCCTGGTCACCCAGGCGTACGACTGGAACCACGGCACCCTGATTGGCGCCATGCTCTCCTCGGGCCAGACCGCCGCCTCCGCCGAGGCGAAGGTGGGCTCTTTGCGCCACGACCCGATGGCCATGCTGCCCTTCATCGGCTACAACGTGGGCGACTACCTGCAGCACTGGATCGACATGGGCGTCAAGGGCGGGGACCGCATGCCGTCCGTGTTCCTGGTCAACTGGTTCCGCCGCGGGGACGACGGCCGCTTCCTGTGGCCTGGCTTCGGCGACAACTCCCGCGTGCTGAAGTGGATCGTGCAGCGCATCAACGGCGAGGTTGGCGCCAACGAGACCGTGGTGGGCCACACCGCCCGCGCGGAGGACCTGGACCTGTCCGGCCTGGACACCCCGTTCGAGGACGTGCAGGAGGCGCTCTACGCCGGCCCGGATCTGTGGAAGCACGACGTGGAGGACGCCCACGAGTACTTCGAGGAGCTCGGCCCCCGCGTGCCGCGCGAGCTCTTCGAGGAGCTCGATCGCCTGGGCAAGCGCGTGCAGAATGCCAACAAGGCCACCCGCGAGTGGTTGGAGTCCCAGAACTAGGGCTCCGCAGGCTAGGCCTCCGCGTGGCGGGGGCTAGCCGCGGGCCCCGTCCTTGACCAGCACGAGGACGAGGTTGGATACCGCGAACTCGCGCAGCACCGGCACCCGCGTGAGCCACCAGGCCCAACGCGGGTGATAACGCGGGAAGGCGGCCGCGAGCTGGCCGGTGCCCCGCGCCCACGCGAGCCCCTCGGCAGCCGAGACGGCGAAAAGGGACTCGCCCCACACGTTCTTGGGCGGGTGGCCGTGGGCGCGCTCGTAGCGGCGGCGCGCGAAATCCCCGCCCACGTAGTGCTGCCACAGGCCGGTCTCGTGCCCGCCGAAGGGCCCGAGCCACACGGTGTAGCTGAGCACCACCAGCCCGCCGGGGGCGGCCACCCGTAGCATCTCCTGGCCCATGGCGCGCCAATCCGGCACGTGCTCGGCCACGTTGGAGGAGTACACCACGTCGAAGGCGCCGCCGCGGAACGGCAGCGCGGCGCCGTCGCCCCGCACTGCGCCGTAGCCGGCGAGCCCCGCCGCGGCCATCTCGGAGGCGTCGGGCTCGAGCCCCACGTAGCGGCAGTCGGCGAAGGCGTCGGCGAAGTAGCCGGGCCCGCCACCCACGTCGAGGACCCGCTTGCCGGCCAGCGGCGCGCCGGTGAGGTCGGTAGAGAGCGCCTCCAGCAGCGCCCGGGTGTCGCGCGCCAGGTCGCGGTAGAAGACGCCGGGGCGAAACTGCTCGTAGCGGAAGGAGCGCAGCAGGCGCAGCGAGCGGCGAAGCGTGGCCAGGCGGCGGGTACGGTACATAGCGATGAAGATACTGCTGTTGTGCTGGCGCGATTCGACCCACCCGCAGGGCGGGGGCTCGGAGCGCTACCTGGAGCGGGTGGGGGAGTACCTGGCGGCGCAGGGGCACGAGGTGGTCTACCGCACCGCGAAGCACACGGACGCGCCGCGCCGCTCCACGCGCGGGGGCGTGCGTTACGAGCGCGCGGGCGGCAAGTACGGCGTGTACCTGGCCGCGCCGCTCTCGGTGTGGCGTAACCGCCCGGACGTGGTGGTGGACACCCAGAACGGCATCCCCTTCTTCGCCCGCCTCTACACCCGCGCCCCGGTAGTGCTGCTCACGCACCACTGCCACCGGGAGCAGTGGCCGGTGGCGGGCCCGCTGATCGGCCGCCTCGGCTGGTTCCTCGAGTCCCGCGTGGCCCCGCGCGTGTACCGCGGCGCGCAGTACGTCACCGTCTCCGCCTCATCCAAGCGCGATTTGGAGGCCATCGGGGTGCGCGGCGCGGACATCGAGATCGTGGAGAACGGTGCGGATCCCGTGCCCGAGGGGGAGCAGTTGCTTATCGACGCCCCCCATACCCACCTCATCACCCTCTCCCGCCTCGTCCCCCACAAGCGCCTCGAGATGGCCATCGACGCCGCGGCGGCCATCGACGGCGCCGTCCTCGACGTGGTTGGCTCCGGCTGGTGGGAGGACCGCCTCCGCGCCTACGCCCGTGACCGCGGCCTGGGCGGGGACACGGTGCGCTTCCACGGCCACGTCTCCGAGGCCGAGAAGCACGCCCTGCTAGAGCGCGCCGCCGTGCACCTCATGCCCTCGCGCAAGGAGGGGTGGGGCATCGCCGTGATCGAGGCAGCCCAGCACGGGGTGCCCACCGTGGCGTTCGCGGACGCGGGCGGGGTGAGCGAATCCATCCGCGACGGCGTCACGGGGCGCCTCGTCGCCCCCGGCGGCGGGGCGGGCGCGTTCACCCGGGCGGTGCGCGAGACGCTGGAGGCGCGCGCAGACATGGCCGGGCCCGCCCGCGCGTGGGCCGCGCGCTTCTCCTGGGAGGAGACGGGGCGGCGCTTTGAGGAGGTCCTGCGGCGGGTGCGTCCTTAACGCAGCTCTGTTGACCAGTTGAGCTGCTGGATCTTGGTGTCCAGCTCGCGGTAGGCCTTGGAGGCGTCGTCCGCCATCTTGCGTAGCGCCCCCACGTCCACGGTGGGCACGTAGCGTACCTCGGAGCGCGAGTAGCGGTCCTGGCGGGCCGAGGCGGCGTCGGCGACCTGCGCGTACAGGCGGCGCGCGCGCAGGAGGGCGTCGCGTCTGGCGATGGCGTCGGTAAGCGATGCCCCCTCGAACGGGGTCTGGGAGTTGGTGTGGTTGATGCGGCGCACCAGGGTCTCGATCTCCTGGAGCAGGTGCGCGGCCTCCGCGAGGAGCTCCGCCGGGTCTTCCACCGGGGTGTCGCCCTCCTGGATCAGCGCGCCCTGGGTGAGGCGCTGCGTGAGGGAGTGCAGGCGGTCCTGCGCCTCGGCGCGGCGGGCGAGTGCTTCTGCGAGCAGCATGGCGTTGCCTTTCCGTTCCTGTCCCCGTTCCCACCCTCGCGGGTCTGCGCCACCTGCGCGCCCGCCCCCAGCACCGCGGTAGTGCGCCGTGCGCGGTGCGGCCCTCTCGGGCCCTACCCGTGTACCCCGTGCGGGCGGCAGTGCGTGCCGTG
Source organism: Corynebacterium bouchesdurhonense (assembly GCF_900078305.2). Taxonomy (GTDB): domain Bacteria; phylum Actinomycetota; class Actinomycetes; order Mycobacteriales; family Mycobacteriaceae; genus Corynebacterium; species Corynebacterium bouchesdurhonense. The sequence continues at coordinate 363,184 of NZ_LT546028.1, read as the reverse complement.
AGCGGAATTGAACCGCTCGGCCCTCCGCCGCCACGAGGGCGCCATGGGTGCCGCCTTGCCCGGGCGGCGCGGGTTGGTGCTCGCTGGGTTGGCGCCGGTGAGCGTAGGCCCGCTACCGACAGCGTGTCGCCCACGCTAGCAGGTACGCGAAACGCCCGGCCGATATCGGCCGGGCGCGGGTCTCGCGTTTGCGTTAGGCTGCGTGCCCCTTCAGGTCGCCAGCGTTCAAACGGTTCTTCATCTCCGCCTCCACCAAAAGGGGGAGGAAGTCCTCCACAGCCGCCTGGTTGCGGTGGGCACGGAGTACGGCCTCGAAGGCCTCGGTGATCTCCTGGGCGGAGAAGCGGTCGGACCACTCCGAGATCAGGTCCTCGCGGATGTTGTTCAGGGCGCGCTCGCGGATGATGGAGAAGTCGATCTTGTTGGTGTCGGTGTAGGTACGCATTGTGCGTTGTCCTTTCTTGGTCATTTCTTTTACGTCTTTGATGGGGTGTTGCTGGGGGCCGCTACGGGGCCGTTACCAGGTCGCGGAGGCGAAGGCCGGCGCGTGCGTGCGCTTGGCGATTCCCGCCGCTAGCGATGAAGCGGTCATCTGAAAACCTCCTTGTATGTAACCTGTTGTTCATCTGGCGTTCACTTTAAGACTGGGGGCAGAATAATGCAACCATGTCCACTATTGGCGGGCACCAGTAATGGGTGAGCACCAACTAAATTAGGTAAATGTGCAGGTAGAGAGGTTCCGTCTCGCCGGTTTAGCGCTATTGTGATCTGCGGCACATGCCCAGGAGTGGGGCGCAGCACCAGAGCGCGAAGAGGGTCACGCCGGCCGGCGGCCAGCCCGGGGCGGGCGCGCCGGTGTCCACCACGCGGCCGTCGGGGTAGACCACGAGCCCGATGCCCAGCTCCCGCAGCGTCCCTAGGTCGTGGAGGCTGGCCTGGGCTGCGGCGGCGCGGGGGGAGGGGGGATCGACCACGGTTGCGTCGACAAGCAACAGCCCCGATTCCACCGCGTTCATGGCCTTCGGGGCGGGGTCGACGGCGACAGTGCCGCGGGACTCGATGAGGGCGGGGCGGTCCACGAAGTACACGTCGCGCCCGCGGTGGTCCACGGCGGGCACCGCAACCTCGGTGGGGGCCAGCGGCGCGAGGGCGAGCGCGGCGTCGGGGACCTGGGCGAGCGCGAGCGCCACGGCGGCCCCGGCGCGGCGGGGAGTGAGCGAGCCCGCGGCCGCGGCGAAGGCGGGCAGGGCGAGGAGGAGGAATTTCTGGGCGTCGCGAAGCAGGCCGGCGCCGGGCACGAGGCCGACCAGCGGGGCGGTCAGGCCCGCCCAGGAAGCTAGCGCCACCGCGAAGCCGGCCGCGGCCAGCGCCAGCCAGCGCCGCGGCACCGCGCGCCACCCGAGCGCGAGCAGGGCGAACAGGGCGACGCCGAAGAGGGCGAAGCCCGCCTCGCGCGACGCCGGCACCGCGCGGCCGTTCCAGATCCCGCCCAGGCCGAGCAGGCTGCCCAGGGTGCCGGCGTGCGCCTCGGCGCGGGGCGCGAAGGCTGCCGCGGATACCGGAGAGGAGGTGGAGGCGCCCGCGTGGATAAGGCCCGCCACCACCCAGGGGGCGCAGGTGACGGCGCTGACGGCGGCACCGAGCCGGCCCCGGGAGAAGGCGGCCGCGGCGATCGCCCCGGTGGGCGTGAGCGACGCCACCCAGTGCGCGCACGTGGCGGCCGGCGCGGGGGCTAGCGCCACGGCGGGCAGGAGCCACGCCGCGGCAACCAGGGACCACTGGCCCTGTAGGAGGCGCTCCACCACAAAGGGGTTCCACAGCACCACTGTCATGGCGGCGGCCTCACCGAGCGGGGTGCGCCCGAGGCGGCGCGCGACGTGGACGGCGGCGGCCGCGGAGCCCACCATGATCGCGCGCAGCGCCAGCACGGGGTGGGGCAGGATGCCGAGGAGCGCGTCCTGGGGTACGTTGCGCGCCGCGAGGTCCCCGTAGCCCAGGGCGGCCCTGGTGAGCGCCATCTGGTCGAACACCATCATGTCGCGCAGCGCGAAGGCGTCGCCCGGGAGCAGGAAGGGCCACGTCACCGCGATGACCAGCAGCGCACCGTACGCGCTCACGGCGTGCCGCTTCCATACAATGGCCACATCGCAAAGACCTGTCTCTTAAACAAATCGGAAGCTGCCGACGATATAACGCGGGGAGCAGTAAGAGGAGCAAATAAAAAGACATGAAAACCANCGCCGCGAGGTCCCCGTAGCCCAGGGCGGCCCTGGTGAGCGCCATCTGGTCGAACACCATCATGTCGCGCAGCGCGAAGGCGTCGCCCGGGAGCAGGAAGGGCCACGTCACCGCGATGACCAGCAGCGCACCGTACGCGCTCACGGCGTGCCGCTTCCATACAATGGCCACATCGCAAAGACTAACCCACACCCCGGCCCGCCCCCGCACACTTCCGCGCCCCCGGCGCAGCTGCTGCCGGAGCTCGACGGCCTGCGTGCCGTGGCCGCCTACGGCATCCTGGCCACCCACGCGGCCTTCCAGGCGGGCACCGAATCCGCCCTGCTGGAGCGCTTCGACTACTTCGTGGCCGTCTTTTTCGCCCTCTCCGCCTTCCTCCTCGCGCGCGGGGAGGAGGGCGCGATGCTTCGGCCCGGCTACTACTCGCGGCGCCTCGCCCGCCTCGCCCCGGCGTACCTGGTGTGCGCGGTGGTGGTGCTGTTGAGCCTGCCGCCGCTGAGCACGGTCACTCCGGCGCAGGTGGCGGCCAACCTGCTGCTGGTGCAGATCTACGTCCCGGACGGGCTGATCGAGGGCCTGACGCAGATGTGGTCGCTGTGCGTGGAGGTGGCGTTCTACCTGGTCCTGCCGGCCTACCTGCGCCTCGGACCGCGCGGCCGCGGCCTGGCTGTTGCGCTGGCGGTGCCGGCCGGCCTGGCGTGGCCGCACCTGGTGGATGCCGCGGGATTCGCCAGCGCCCCCGTGAACCTGCAGATCTGGCCGCCGTCCTACACCCCGTGGTTCGCGGTGGGCCTCCTCTGCGCCGAGCTGGAGCGCCTCGGCGTGCGCTACCGGGGCCCGCGCTGGCCCATCGCGTGCGCGTCCCTTCCCGTGGCGTACGCGGCCGGGGTGCTCGGGCCCCCGGGGCTGACGCACCCCACCGCCTGGGAGTTCAACGTCCGCGTCATCCTTGGCACGGTGTTCGCGGCCCTCGTGGTCGCCCCGTTCGCGCTCGGGCCGCGCCAATCGGGCACCGCACTGTCCTCGGCACCGGCGCGCGCGCTCGGCCGCTGGTCCTACTCGCTCTTCCTCTGGCACGTGGCCGCGCTGTACTTCGCGTTTCCCATCCTGGGGCTTTCGCTTTTCGACGCCCCCTTCCTCCCCATCCTCCTCACCACCGCCGCCCTCGGCACGGTGGCCGCCTACGTGTCCTACGAGCTGGTGGAGGTGCCCGGGGCCCGGCTGGTGCGCCGGCTCACGGCGGGTCGGGGCGCTGGATCCGGCCCTGGATCCGGCCCTGGATCTGGCCACGCCAGGCACGCCACGGCGAAGCACCCGGCGACGCCCAGGAACACCGAGCCACCGGCGTAGTTCTCCGCCGGCCACGGGGCGCGCGCCAGAACCAGGCCCCCGACCAGGGCGGCGCCTGCGGAGAGGCGGGAGGCGCGCAGCCCGGTGAAGCGGCGCACCGTCCAGGCCAGCGCCGCCGCGGCCGCGCCCTGGGCGGGCAGGGCGGCCGTCACGGCGATCAGGGGCACCGGGTCCGCGCGGCCGGGGTTGGTGCGGCGCGCGGCGGCGGGGGCCCCCGCCCCGTCTCCTTTACACAACCGCCGCCGCCCGCGGACCTACCCGGGGCGCGTTCCCTGCTGGCCCCCCGTGCTTCCCGTGCTTCCCGTGCCCCCCGTGACCACAGTGCGCGGCTGCCCGCCCACCAGCGTCACCGCGCGGCCGCCCACCATCACCGTCGTGTCGGCGGTGGCGGTGACCGTCACGCGGCCGTCGGCGGGCTCCACCTCGATCCACGGCTCGGTGTCGCCGGGGGCGGGCCACCACGCCGTGTCCACCAGCCCGTCGAAGGCCGCGGTGAGAGACTTCGCCGGCTCGGCCCCGCCGAAGGCGCCCGCGTCCGCCGCCGAGGAGGAGGCGCGCGCCGTGCCCTCGGCGCGCACGCCCACGCGGGTGCCCGCCGAGGGGTAGTCCTTCAGCCGGTTGGCCACGTTGCGGTCCTCCCACCAGCCCGCCAAATGCGCGGACTGGGCCCCGCGCAGCGTGCCGTAGTTGCGCGCCGCCAGCGCCGGGGTGTCGGTGACTATCGCGGCGTCGCCGCTGACCAGGCGCGCCGGGAAGTAGCCCAGCTCGCTCCAGATGAGGGGCAGCACGTCACCGGAGCCGTCGATAGGCAGCGGCTCGTCGGCGGTGATCATCATGTCGCGCGCGGGCTCGATGAGGTAGATGTCCAGCTCCCCGAAGCTCGCGGCGGGCTCGCCCAGCTCTGGCGCCTCAGGCTGGCGTTCCAGGTCGTGGCGCACCACCACGGCACCCACCCCGATCGAGCGCAGGGCTTTAGCATCCACGGCCGCGACCTGCCCGTCCAGGCCCCGAATCGCCTCCGGCTCCACCAGGGGGATGGCGTCCCGGAACGCGAAGCGGGCGCGGGTGAGCGCCTGGATCGGCTCGTCGCGCGTCCACCCCCACGTCTGCCTGGCAAAGGAGGCCGGCGGCACCACCAGGGTGCGGGTGCCGGCCGCGTGCTCGTCGAGCCACTGCCCGGCCTCCACCCAGTCCGGCGACACCTCCCGGTACGCGCCCTCCGGCAGCAGGCGCAGCGACCAGGCGGGGGCGAGCGCCACCGCGGCGGCCGTGCACGCCGCCGCAAGCTGCGGGGGCTTCAAGTGCGCTATGAGCCAGCCGGCGCCGAGCGCGAGGGGCAGGCGCACAAGGGGATCGAACTTGTGCAGGTTGCGCAGGGGTGCAAGGGGGCCGTCGAGAAGCGAAAGCCCCAAATGCGCCGCCGCAAGCACCCAGAACCCGAACGCGAACACGGCCACCAGCTCGCGGCGCTGCGGCATGTCCCCGCGCGCGAGCCCCGCAAGCCCCAGGGCGGCCACCGCGCACGTGGCGATGATGAATGTCGGCTCCGCCACAAGGAGGAAGCCGGCGGTGCGCTCCGTCTCCACGAACGTGGACCACGAGGTGGTGCCGCGCAGGATCTCCACCGGGTTGAGCCACGCCGTGGTCACGCCCGCGGACTCGATGAACTCCGTGAACGGCGGGGAGTAGCGGCCGAGGACCATGAGGGGCCCGATCCACCACGCCGAGACGGCCAAGGCGCCCGCGGTGAACACGGCGGCGGCGCGCGGCTCGCGCCGGGCGGCGAGGTAGATGAACGCAGGCGCGCAGGCGGCGGCGGTGGCCGTGGCGTTGACCCCGCCCATCAGCGCCACGGGCAGGATCGCCGCCGCCGGGTTCGGGCGCCTGCCCACCAGGGGAACGAGCGTCCACGGCACGAGCGCCACCGGCCACGCCTCAGAGGAGATGGCGGTGAGCGTGGTGAGCACGCGCGGGCTCAGCGCGTAGAGGGCGGCGGCGGTGACGGCGGGCAGGCCGCCGCGCAACCCCAGGCGCCTGGCCAGGGCGAGGGTGCCGGAGTAGGCCACGCACAGCAGCAGCGCCCACCACAGACGCTGCGCCATCCAGCCCGGCACGTGCAGGGCGTCCGCGGCGAAGAAGAACGCGCCCTGGGGGAAGAGGTAGCCGTACGCCTGGTTCTGCATCTGGCCCAGCGGGAACTGGTCCGTCCACGCGTGGAGCGCGCCCGCGAGGAAGCCGCGCGGGTTGGCCGTGAGGTCGAACTTGGTGTCCGCGGCCGTCAGGCCGGGCGGCTGGGCGAAGGACAGCAGCGTCAGCGCCAGCCAGCCGAGCCAGTGGGCGCGCATCCTGCTCGCCCTACTCGCGGGAGCCGTACTCCGGCCCGCCGAGCACGGCCTGGTCCGCCGGCACCGCCCCACCCTGCGGCACGGTGGCCTGACCGGAGAAGGCAGCGATGCCGAGCACCCCAGCGATTCCCAGCACCACGCCCACCACGGTGCTGGCAAGCAGGGAGGTGGCGGTGCGTCCGCCGGCCGGCTCGGGGGTGAAAGACATGCGTAGGAGCCTACCAGCGCACGCGTGGGGCGGGTGCGTAGAGTGAAGGGCGTTTCGCTGGTGGAAGTTCGGGACGGTTCGGGACGGTTCGGGCTAGCCCGGGCTAGCTCGGGAAGGGAGGTGGCGCGGTGCGCGTACTCGGCGGCGGGGCACGTGGTGGGGCTCGCGGTGCCGTACGGGCCGCCGCCCTCGCTGCCGCGCTGGCGTGCGCGTCCTGCGCCTCCCCGGCCGAGCGGGAGCCGGGGAGGCGCAGGACGCGGACCTGTCTCTTATACACATCTCCGAGCCCACGAGAAGGGGTCCTATAGCGTGTGGCGTCTTCTGCTTGTAAAAAAAAAAAGTATTCTTGTCTTCGCGCTATGAAAAGTCTCTCTCGGGGGCGCGGAGATGTTTATAGGAGACGGGGGAAGGGGGCGTCGACAAGCAAGAGGCCCCGGCACCGCCCGCGATCGTGCCCCCTTCCGCGCCGGCTCCCGCCGAGGCCCCCTTGAGCCCCGCCCAACAGCGCGTGCCGCAGGACCTGCGCGCCAAGGTGGCGTCCCTGATGGTGGTGGGGGTGGCCAACTACGAGCAGGCGAGGTTCGCGCTCGACCAGGGCGCGGGCGGGCTGATCATCCCCAGCTGGGCGGACCCGGCGCTGCTCACGCAGGAGGGGCGCGACATCAACGCGCTGCGCGCCGAGTACCCGCGCCCGTTCACGGTGGGCATCGACTTCGAGGGCGGCCGCGTGCAGCGCCACACGCAGGTGCTGGGCGAGTTCATGCCGCCGCGCGCCCTGGCCGCCGCCACGCCGGAGGTGATCCAGGGCACCGGCTTCGACATCGGCCGCAGCCTGCGCGCCCGCGGCATCAACGTGGACTACGCCCCGCTGCTGGATCTGGACGTGGCGGACCTGGGCATTGTGGGGGACCGCTCCTTCAACGCCGCGCCCGACGAGGTGGTGCGCGTGGGCGGCATGTTCGCCCAGGGCCTCGTCGACGCGCAGGTGACGCCCACCTTCAAGCACTTCCCCGGCCACGGCCGCGCCTCCGGCGACACGCACCTGCAGCTCGCCGTCACCCCGCACCTGGAGGAGGTGCGGGCCCTGGACATGCTTCCGTACGGCCCGCTTCTGCAGCGCTTCCCCCGCGCGAGCGTGATGATGGGCCACATGATCGTCCCCGGCCTCGGCGCCGAAGGCGTGCCCAGTTCCCTAAACCCGGAGGCGTACCGCGTCCTGCGCCAGGGCGATTACCCCGGCGGCGTGCCTTTCGACGGCGTGGTGATCACCGACGACCTCTCCGGCATGCGCGGCATCCTCGACTACGCGCCCACACCCGAGGCCGTCAAACGCGCGATAGCGGCCGGCGCGGATCAGGCGCTGTGGTCCACCGGCGCCGACCTACCCGGCATCATTGACGGGGTCACCGCCGCGGTGGAAACCGGGGAGATCCCCCTCGCGCGCGTGGATGAGGCCGCCACCAGAGTGCAGCAATTGCTTATCGACGATCACCTTTAGCACCGCCAGCCCCTGCAACCGCTGCGCCAAACCCGATACGATACTTCCCCGTGAGTACGGTAGAGGCGACTTCCCAGACCAGCGCGCGACGGCCCCGCGGCCGGAGGATCGCGCTCGGCGTGCTGCTTGGCACGCTCGCGGTCCTGATCGCCGTGTACGTGGCGGATCTGGCCATGAACCGGGGCAACATCCCCCGCGGCACCGAGGTCGGCGGCGTGGCCATCGGCGGCATGAGCCCCGAGGATGCGCGGGCGAAGCTGCAGGAGGAGCTCGGCGGGGTGGCAGATGTGCCCGTCGAGGTCGCGGCCGACGACAAGCGCGCCTCCTTCGTCCCTGCGGCCGCGGGCCTGGGCATCGACTGGCAGGGCACCATCGACGCCGCCGGCCCCCAGTCCGCCAACCCCGTGACCAGGCTGCGCCGCCTCTTTGTCACCCACGAGGTAGACGTGGTGACCGCCGTCGACGAGGCGAAGCTGAACCCCGAGCTGGAGCGCCTCGGCCGCGAGCTGCACGCAGACCCGGTGGACGGCACCATCGCCATCGAGGGCGGGCGCGCCGTGACCACCGACCCGAAGGCCGGCCAGGACGTGGACCCGGCCCAGCTCCGCGAGCGCGTGACCAGCCAGTGGCTGCGCAAGGACGGCGTGGAGGCGCCCACCGTGGCGATCGAGCCGGCCGTGGACAAGGCCGCCATTGAGGCGGCCCGCGAGGGCGAGGTGCGCGCGGCCCTGGACGGCCCGCTGACGGTGCGCGGCCAGGCTGCCGGCCCGGCCCTTATACACATCTGACGCCCCGGCCCTTATAGCGAGCGTTCCGTTGTCATCGTGACACTACAAAAGTTTCTGGCGGGGAGGGTGCTGGCGGGCCGGTCGCCGCGTCCATCCCGCAGGATCGGCTCGGCGAGGTTGTGCAGTTTCCCGTAGTCGACGGCGCGCTCACCCCGCGCGTGGACCCCGAGGCGGCGCAGGCCATCCTGGCGGAGCAGCTCGCCCCCACCGAGCGCGAGATGCAGAACGCGCGCGTGCTCGCCGGCGGCGGCGTGCAGGAATCGGTGGACGGCACCCGCGTGGACTGGGAGGCGACCATGCGCGACTTCCCGGACCGCGTCCTGGGCAAGGCGCCCCGCGACTGGGACGCCGCCTACGTGGCGGTGCCCGCCACCTTCACCACCGAGATGGCCCGCAACGCCACGTTCAACGAGGTGGTCGGCTCCTTCACCACCGGCGGCTACTCTGGCGCGTCGGGCACCAACATCGCCCTGGTGGCGCAGGCCGTGAACGGGGCCATTGTGAACCCGGGCGAGACCTTTTCCCTGAACGGCTACACCGGCGCGCGCGGCCCGGCCCAGGGGTACGTGGAGTCCGGCATCATCCTCAACGGCCGCGCCGACAAGGCGGTGGGCGGCGGCATTTCCCAGTTCGCCACCACGCTCTACAACGCGGCCTATTTCGCCGGTATGACGGACGTGGCCCACACCCCGCACTCCTACTACATCTCCCGGTACCCGGCGGGCCGCGAGGCGACGGTGTACGAGGGCGCCATCGACCTGCAGTTCCGCAACGATTCCCCCTACCCCGTGAAGATCGTCACCTCTGTGGGCGGTGGCGAGGTGACCGTGAGCCTGATGGGCGTGAAGACGGTGTCCGTGGACTCCGTCAACGGCGGCCGCTGGGCAGAGACGCAACCCAAGGAGCAGGTCATCTCCGGCCCCGACTGCATCCCCTCAAGCGGTATCCCGGGCTTCACCACGTCCGACACCCGCATCATCTCGGATCTTTCCGGCAACACCTTGAGCCAGGAGACCCAGACCACCGTCTACGACCCCCAGCCAATCGTCCGCTGCAAGTAGGCCCCGCCCCGGCGGCCCCGCGCTGGCCCGAGCCGGTCTCCCTGGGCCCCGCCCGAGCCGGTCTCCCTGGGTCCCGGTCTCCCTGGGTCCCGGTCTCCCTGGGTCCCGGTCTCCCTGGGTCCCGGTCTCCCTGGGTCCCGGTCTCCCTGGGCCTCAAACCGGCATATTCGCCCAAACAGGCATATTCGCGGGAGGGGTCGCGGAGACCAAATAGGCATATCCGCAGGTCATTTTTCGCGGGGCGCCAATATGCCTGTTTGGAATATGCCTGTTTGCGGCAATATGCCTGTTTGTGGGGGGGGGGGAGTGCCCGCCGCCCCCGGCCTCCCTGGGTCTCAAACCGGCATATTCGCCCAAACAGGCATATTCGCGGGAGGGGTCGCGGAGACCAAATAGGCATATCCGCAGGTCATTTTTCGCGGGGCGCCAATATGCCCCCCGCCTCCGGCACAAAGGCGGGCGGCGGTGGGCGGGGGGGCGGTGGCCAGCATCGACGTGGCCGGGGGGGCGGCCGGCGCGGCCCCCCGGCGCGCCCTCAGGCCCCGGGCCCCCCGGCGGGCGTCTCGCCCGGCCCGCGTTCCAGGCCCCAGGCCGTCAGCTCAGCCAGCAGCGGGTCGCGGGGCATGAGGGCGTGCCGGGGCGCGTAGCCGTCGTACCACTCGGCCACGTTGATATTGGCCACGTCCGCGCCGTCCACCGCCGTCAGCTTTGATGCGGAATTAGGGGTGACCACCCGGTCCGCCGGGGAGTACAGCGAGGTGTACACCACCTGCGGATCCGTATCCGGCACGGCGGCGTGCGCCAGGGACCACGGCGAGCCCACCAGTTGCTGCACCCCGCCCGGCGCCACGAACGACGCGAACTTGGGGTGGTGGGTGATCACCGGCTCGAGCCAGGGCAGCCACCCGCCGAGGTCCGTGCCGTGGAAGTTCGCGCCCATCGCCACCACGCGGCGCACCCGCTCGGCCCCGCCGCCGGCGATGTAGAGCTTGGTCATCAGCCCGCCCTGCGAATGCGCCACGATGTCCACCTGCCGCGCGCCCGTTGCCGCCCGCACGCGGTCCACGTTCTCCGCTACGTCGCCTGCCAGCAGGTCCAGGTCGCCCACGCCGCGGAAGCCGGGCGCGATCATGTCGCCGTATTCGTAGCCCCACACCCAGTACCCGCGGCCGCGCAGCAGCTCCGCGTTTTGCCGGAAGCTGCGCACGCGCGCAGAGATGCCGTGTATATACAGCACCGGCGTGGGGTGCGCGGGTTCGAATTCGGGGTCATTGAAGGGGAGCGGTGGCCGGGTGGCGCGCGCCAGCCGCGCGCCTTCGGCCCACATCGCGGCTAGGAGAAGCTGCATAGGGAGCATTGTGCTTGACGACGGTTGCCATAGACCAAGCTGTCTAGTAGTGTCGTGGTCGCGATCAGGAAGATTCGACGCGAAGCCCCCCGGCTCGTCGACTAGCAACCGCGCCACTCGCGCACGGTGCTCCCGGGGGAAGATCGGCCGGACGCGCAATCCCGCGCCCCGGAAGAGCGAGAGATTTACGGAGTCAATCCATGTCCACCTGGATCCCAGCCACTATTAACTGCATTAGCGGCAGCGTGCTTGTCTTCACCGCCGAGGGCATGCCCGTCATGCGCGTCTTCGACTCCAACGCGGACGCCGTCAAGGCCGCGGCCACAGCTGGCGTGCGCTTCGAGTTCTGCGCCGAAACCAACCAGATCCGCACGCCCGGGGGAGAGACGCTGGTGTTGCCGCAGCTCGCCGCACCGCAGCAGTTCGTGCACCCCGCCCGCTGCCAGCTCATCCTCGGTGGCCACCGCCCGCACTACATCCCCGCCCTGCGCGCCATCCACGAAGGTGAGTGGGAGCCGGTCGAAGCCCTCACCGCGGAGGGGCAGAAACTCACCCTCGCCACAGGCGACGGGCTGATGGAGGTCTACCACCACGACCCGGACGCGGCCCTGGCGGCGACGGCCGTGAGCCGCACGTGGAGCATGCTGCGCGCGGGCCAGCAGCTCTTCATGTACTCGCAGACGCCGATCGGCCCCTGCATCGCGTAAGACGCAGGGGCCGGGATCTGGAGCCGGCGACGAGAATCGAACTCGCACTCTCAGCTTGGGAAGCTGATGTTCTACCACTAAACTACGCCGGCGGGCTTTAGGGATCGTACCACTGGGCGTCGATAAGCAAAAAATGCTCCTTCACTACACTCGGGGGCGTGCTGCTTTCAGACCACGACATCCGCGACGCTATCGAAACCGGCCGGCTGGGCATCGACCCGTTCGACCCGGCGCTGATCCAGCCGTCCTCCGTGGACGTGCGGATGGACAAGTTCTTCCGGGTGTTCAACAACTCGAAGTACACCCACATCGACCCCAAGCGTGAGATGCCCGACCTGACCACGCTGGTCGAGGTGGCGGACGGCGAGCCCTTCGTGCTGCACCCCGGCGAGTTCGTGCTGGCCTCCACGCTGGAGACGTTCAGCCTGCCCGCGGACCTGGCCGGGCGCCTCGAGGGCAAGTCCTCGCTCGGGCGCCTCGGGCTGCTCACGCACTCCACGGCGGGGTTCATCGACCCCGGTTTTAGCGGCCACATCACGCTTGAGCTGTCCAACGTGGCCAACTTGCCAATTACCTTGTGGCCGGGCATGAAGGTGGGGCAGCTCGCGCTGTTCGCCATGACCTCGCCGGCGCAGACCCCGTACGGCAGCTCCGCGCTTGGGTCGAAATACCAGGGGCAGCGTGGGCCGACGCCGTCGAAGGCGTACCTGAACTTCCGCTAACTTCGGTAGCCTTTTCGGTAGCCTTGAGGCATGACCGACAACGCGAAGACCCACTCCCACGACACCAACCACGAGGGCCTCTACACCTCCTCCGCCAACCTGATTTCTGATTCCTCGCAGGGCCACGGTGGCTGCGGCTGCGGCGGGAACCACAACCACAACCACGGCGACGGCCACGGCCACGGTGAGGGCTGTGGCTGCGGCTGCGGCGACCAGGACAGCAAGAAGGACTACACCGACCCGGATGTTGTCCGCGAGGACGGCACCAACCCGGCCGTGACCACCGTTGAGGAGGCTCCCAGCTACAACCAGGACGCCGCTTGGAACGACGGCGTGCTTCCTCAGGACGGCGGGGATGCGGAGGCCAGCGGCGCCGCCGACACCGGCAAGGAGCAGATCAACTAGCTTTGTGCGCTGCCCCCTGGGCAAGCCTTGCCCGCCGCCCCCCGCGCCCCCCGCGAACTTGTGAACCTGTGAACGGTGACGGGGGTGCGCATGCAAATTCCAGAACCCGGCAGCATGTTGCAATCCGGAAGATAATTTCCGGATTGCACCATGCTGCCGGTTTCATCTTTGCGCAACACACCCCCCTTCTATGCACGCGCGGTATTCCCGCGCGCCAGCAGTCACACGCGCGGTGCCGATCACACGCGCGGTGCCGATCACACGCGCGCTGCCGATCACACGCGCGCCGCCGATCACACGCGCGCCGCCGCCGCACAGCCGCCCCGCGCCAACCGCCGCGCAGTTCCCCCACGCAACCGGCATAATGGGCAACCATGCGTATGACGGTGATTGGCACGGGATACCTCGGCGCGACCCACGCGGCCTGCATGGCAGAGCTGGGCCACGAGGTGCTCGGCGTGGACGTGGACGAGAGCAAGATCAGCCAGCTCAAGGCGGGCAACGTGCCCTTCTACGAGCCCGGCCTGCCCGAGGTGCTGGAGCGCAACATCGCCGCCGGGCGCCTCGACTTCACCACGGATTACGCAGAGGCCGCGGGCTTTGCCAACCTCCACTTCATCGGCGTGGGCACCCCGCAGCAGCGCGGCTCGTACGCGGCGGACACGCGCTACGTGGAGGCCGTGATTGAGGACTTGGTGCCCAAGCTGGAGGGGGACCACGTGATCTTTGGCAAGTCCACCGTCCCCGTCGGCACCGCGGCCGCGCTCCAGGCTAAGGCGGACGCGCTGGTGGCCGAGCACGGTAACAAAGCCACCGTGGAGATCGCCTGGAACCCGGAGTTCCTGCGCGAGGGCTACGCGGTGAAGGACACGATCGAGCCGGACCGCATCGTCCTGGGCACCCGCGGCAACGGCCCTGACCCGCAGCCGAGCCGCGCGGAGGAGATCGCGCGCGAGGTCTACGCCACCCCGCTGGCCAAGGACACCCCGTTCATCGTCACCGACCTGCAGACCGCGGAGCTGGTCAAGGTCTCCGCAAACGCGTTTTTGGCCACCAAGATCTCCTTCATCAACGCCGTGAGCGAGGTCTGCGAGATCGTCGGCGCGGATGTCACGCAGCTCGCGGACGCCATCGGCTACGACGATCGCATCGGCCGCAAGTTCCTCGGCGCAGGCCTGGGCTTCGGAGGCGGCTGCCTGCCCAAGGACATCCGGGCGTTCATGGCGCGCGCCGGTGAGCTGGGCGCCGACCAGGCGCTGACGTTCCTGCGCGAGGTGGATGCGATCAACATGCGCCGCCGCCAGCGTGTAATTGACCTCTCGCGGGACATGCTGGGGTCGCTGATCGGCAAGCGCATCACGGTCCTCGGTGCCGCGTTCAAGCCGAACTCCGATGACGTGCGCGATTCGCCCGCCCTCGCCGTGGCGGGTCAACTCAACCTCGCCGGCGCCGCGGTGCGCGTGTACGACCCGCAGGGCATGGACAACGCGCGCAAGGTCTTCCCCACGCTCGATTACGCCGAGTCGCTCGAGGACGCCCTGCGCGGCGCGGAGCTCACCATCCTGGCCACCGAGTGGCAGGAGTTTAAGGAGTTGGATCCGGTTCGCGCTGCGGAGCTCGTCGAAAAGCAATTGCTCATCGACGCCCGCAATGTGCTGCCCGTCGACCAGTGGCAGGAAGCCGGCTGGGAGCTGCGCGCGCTGGGGCGCAGCCTGTAGAAATTACAATCTGCCTAGTATGGGCCTTTCAATCTGACGAGTTGGAGGCATAGGCGCAGGTCACGCGCGCGTCTGACCGGTCGGTCGCTCATGGCGCCGAAAGTAATTCGCCACGCTGGGCACACGCTATAACTGTTGTGGAACTGACAGCTTTATGGGAGTAACAGTAAGGTTGGGGGCGGACATAATTCGTGCAGTCTACATATCCGTGTAGGTTGCCCGCCGAACCTGGAGCTTTCATGAACACTCGCCGCCGCACCACGAACCGCGCACTTGGCGCCGCAACCGCCGCCATCCTCGGCCTGACCACCGTCCAGGTGGTCGCCCCCGATTCCACCTTCCTGCCCGCCGCGAACGCCGCGACGCGGACCATCCCCGGCACCACGGTTACGTACGACGATCAAAACCCAGCGTCAGTGCCGTGGTCGACCACGGTGAAGCAGAACCCCTCGATCCGCTACGGCAACCTGTACCTGAGCTTGGACGCGGTGGAACGAGACGGCATTGCCAAGACCGGCACCTACGACCAGTGGGGAAGCCCTGTTCCGCTGACCATCTGGGACACGGCGAACCAGACGAAGTACCGCAAGGGTTTTACAAGCGCAGGCCGCCCAGATCCGTTCAGCAACTCCAACAATATTACGACCCAGCTTGGCGAATGGACCTACGTGTCCCAGAGCTCGTCGTTCACCGTGACCTGGAACCCCGCGCCCGGCTACATCGGCTACGCCCCGCCGCTGCCGATCCAGATTGATCCCACGCGTGCCGACGGCCAGCCCGCGCCGCAGTACGACTACGCCACGACCGGTCTGCCGGGCAAGACCACGACCCCCCTCACATCTACGGGTGCGCTTGGCACGACGCAGACCGCGCAGGCCAAGCCAGGGTTCCAAGGTGTCACCGACGGCATTGTCTGGGATTACCTGCCCACCTACGCGTTCCAGGTTGATCGGAAAGACCCGATCGCGGCGCTCGCTACCGGGACCCTCAATTACGCCACCGACGCGGACGGCAACTACGTCGGCTATGTCACCAATGAGCTGAACACCAGCGAGGGCCGGTACACGATCAACCCGGACTCCGGCGAGGTCACGTTCACCCCGAACAACGACTTCTTCAAGACTGGCGACCTGACCACCAAACAGGCCACGCCGATCCGCGTGATCGTGTCCAACATGACCACGAACACGGACGAGGGCAACGGCCGCGTCATGGCGTACGGCGTCACCCGCCCCGCGCACACGATCAAGGTGAACAACCAGTCCTACTCCGAGGTCAACACCACTTACACCCCGACGGTGACCAAGCCGTCGGTGCAGCTCGAGGACGTCGCAGGGCAGAACCAGGTCGGCCGCGCCGTGACGTTGCGCCCGAACTACGCGCAGGCTGACGGCGCACCGGCGATCAACACGGACACCGTTGAGCTGCTGAACCCGGACGGCACGACCGCCGGCAAGACCCTCACCGTGGAAAACGAGGGCACCTGGCAGGTCAACAGCAACGGCACCGTCACCTTCACCCCGCAGGTCGGCTTTATCGGCGACCCGACCCCGGTGAAATACACCGCGAAGAACACCGTCGGCATCCAGGCGGACCCGGCCACGCTCACCGTCGACTACTTCGTGCCGGACGGTCGCCCGGCAACGACGTTCGGCACCCAGGGCGTGACGCAGAAGTCCACCGACAGGACCACCTCCGAGGGTGACCGCGGACTGACCGCCCAGCAGATGTTCCCGGGTTACCCCACCAACTGGTACAGCTCGTTCACCTACCAGCTTGTCGACCGGAACGGCAACGCAATCGCGCCGAACACCGCGCTCAAGTACGACAACGTTGGCACCTACACCATCGACGCCGCCTCCGGCGAGGTCACCTTCACCCCGGACCCGCTCTTCACCGGCCCGGCACCGGAGGTCGGCGTGCGCATCGCCAACCTCACCACCGCGAACGGCCAGCAGCGCGGCACGGACGGCTCCTACCTACCCGTGGTTACCGCCTCGAACGTGTACCTCCAGCCCGCGTTCGCCAACGGCAACGTCGGCGACACACTCAAGGCCACACCGGACTACGCGATCGCCGGCCTGCCGAAGATCGACACCCAGAGCATTTCGCTTATCGACGACTCCGGCAAACGCGTCGGCACCACCCTCACCGTAGAGGGCCAGGGCACCTGGACCGTCGATCTTGCAACCGGCGAGTTCTCCTTCACCCCGGTTGCGGGCTTCCTAGGCAATCCAGCGCCGGTGAAGTACACCGCGAGGAGTGTCGACGGTATCGCGGCCCGCGAGCCGTCCACCGTCACGGTCACCTACAACCCGCTGGTCACCCGTACCGCCACCACCATCGGCGGCCCGACCGATACCCAGCACTCCACCGATCTGAACTCCCCGGGCGACGCCGGCAAGACCACCGCGGAGCTCTTCCCGGGCCTGCCCGAGGCTTGGTTCAACGCGCCGGTGCAGTTCAAGCTTGTCGACGGCACCAACCTCGTCGACACCCTCACCGTCGATGGCGAGGGCACCTACACCATCGATCCCGCAACGGGCGTGGTCTCGTTTACCCCGGTCGACGGGTTCCTTGGCGGCCAGCCCTCGAAGCAGGCGGGCGGGGTGAAGATTCAGGCCGTCAACACCACTGCCAACGGCACGAAGGTGAACTCGACGCTCATTGCGCAGTACATCCCGACCGTCGAAGACCGCACGTACACGCTGCCGTCCGCCACCAACTCGGCGCCGATCGGCCAGCCGGGTAAGGCGACGCCCGATTACGGCACTACCATCGACCCGACGAGCGTGCAGCTTCTCGACGCTGCCGGCAACCCCGTCGGCAAGACGCTGGACATCCCGGGACAAGGCACCTGGACCGTCAACCCCACGACGGGCGAATTCACCTTCACACCGGTACCGGGATTCGTCGGCACGCCGGTGAGCGTGTTGTACACCGCCGCGGCCACCAACGGCGGCACGGTGACCGGCACCGGTGGTGTGACCATCACGTACCCGGCCGCGGTCACGGTGCCCGCCACCACCGTCGGCCCGCAGGGCACCGCCCAGAACAGCTTCGACAAGGGCGCGAACGACACCGGCCGCACCCCTGCCGAGATGTTCCCGAACCTGCCCGGAGATTGGTACGGCAAGGACAACAGCCCGGTGAAGTTCCAGCTTGTGGGCGCAACCGGCAACGTGCTCACCGTTGACGGCGTGGGCACCTACACCCTCAATCCGCTGGAGGGCACCGTGAAGTTCGAGCCGGAGAAGGGCTTCACAGGCCAGGCCCCGGCAGTGGAGATCCAGACCGTCGGCCTCAGGGACGCCAGCGGCCAGCCGGCCGAGATGACCAGCACCTACCAGCCGTTCGTGGTGCCGGTGCGTGTTGAGATCCCGTCCGACTACGCCAAGGCCACCCGCATCGGGCAGCCGATCACGGTCACCCCGAAGTACCTGGACACGACGGTGGACAAGAGCACGATCCGGATCATCGCGCCGCAAGGCAGCACGCTCTCCGATGACGGCAAGACGCTGGTTGTGCCAGGCGAGGGCACCTGGACCGTCGATAAGCAAGGTAACTTCACCTTCACTCCGCAGGGACCTGACGGTGAGGGCGGCGCGTTTGTGGGCAGCCCGACCCCCATCGACTACACCGCCACCAACGTCGACGGTATCCCTGCACAGGTGCCCGGCCAGATCTCGGCGTTCTACCCCACGCCGGATCCGACGTCGGCTGTCACGACCAATCTGCAGGGCGTGACGCAGCACTCCGACGACAAGAACCGCCAAAACCAGGGTCTCACTGCGAAGGAGATGTTCCCGAACATCGCCCAGGCCACCTGGTGGGACCAGGCAGTCTTCGGGTTGTTTGCCCCGGACGGCACCCCGGCGGAGAACAACACCCTCACCGTCGCGGGCGAGGGCACGTACACCATCAACCCGACAACCGGCCAGGTCACGTTTACCCCCGAGCCGGCGTTCGTCGGCACGGCGCAGTCAGTCGGCATCGGGATCGTGAACGCGCAGGGCACGCCGACGGCGAAGTACACCGCCGTCGTTGAGCCGGTGGATGTGCACCTTTACGACGCCTCCGTGCTCGGCAACATCGGCAGCCCCCTGAAGGTCACGCCGAGGTACCTGGACACGGTCGATAAGTCCACGGTGGAGTTCGTCGGTGCCGACGGGAAACCCGCAGGCAAGGAACTCAAGGTCGACGGGCAGGGAACCTGGACCGTCGATAACAACGGCACCTTCACGTTCACCCCGGTAGACGGTTTCTACGGCACTCCGACCCCGGTGAACTACACGGCGAAAAACGCCAATGGCGTACAGTCCACCGACACGGGCACGGTCTCCGGCGACTACCGCTCGCCGAGGACGTCTCCGTCGATAAGCACTGGCGATGTGAATCAGACCCAGACCTCGAAGACTGGCGCGGAGATGTTCCCGTCGTTCCCGGGCACCTGGACCATCACGTACTCGCTGCCTGGCGCGACGGACAACACGATCGAAACTGCCGACGGCACCTTCACCATCGACCCTGCGACGGGCGTTGTAACCTTCACCCCGGCGAAGGACTTCAGCGGAACCCCTGACCCGGTGACCGTGCGGGCCACCACCGCGACGGGCGCAACGGAGACCACCACGTACCAGGTGTCGGTGACCGGCAGGACAACCCAGAGCGTTCTCACCACCGCAACCCAAACGGAAACAGCCGCACCGGTAACGGTGACAACGGAGGTTCCGACGACCGTCGTGACCACGGTGCCAACCACGGTCACCTCGAAAGTTCCGACCACCGTTGAAGTGCCCACGACGGTTAATGGCACGCCGACGACCGTCACTCAGACGACGGTTGTACCGACGACCGTCGTATCCGAGGTGCCGACCACCCTCACCACGGCCGTGCCGACAACAGTGACCGAGACCGCGACCCCGGTAACCACCACAGTCGAGGTGCCTACCACCATCAACGGCACCCCAACCACTGTGACCCAAACGCAGGTGATCACGGCGGCGCCGGTGACGGTGACCACGGAGGTGCCGACGACGGTAGAAAAGACCACCACGGTCAACGGCACGCCGACGACCATCACCGAGACGCTGGCCGCGCCGACCACGATCTCGTCCACCACCATTGTGGTCGCCGACCTTGCGCTGTCCGACGCCGAGCGCGTCGTGCGCACGCCGGGCCCGGCTTCCGTCACACCGAAGTACTCGGATGCCGTGAAGCGCGACTCCGTCCGCATCGTGTCCAGCACCGGCCAGGAGGTCACCACCTTGGTGGTACCGGGCCAGGGCACGTGGACAGTACACAACGGCACGTTCACGTTCACGCCGGAAGACGGCTTCACCGGAAACCCAAACTCGGTGAGCTACACGGCGTACACCAGTGACGGTGTGAAAGCGCACGCACCAGCGACCATCACCGTCGGTTATGACTTGCCGGCCACCGAGACCAAGACAACCACGTCTACCGAAACCACCACCGAGCTCACCACGGTCACCCCTCCGACCGTCACCGAGCGCGTCACTGACGTGATCACGGCGACGAACCCGGTCGTCACCACAACGGTCACCGCCGAGCCGGTCACGGTCACCCCACCCACAGTGACGGTGACTCCGGACCCGATCGAAACCACGGTCACCCAGGTCAGGGAGCCGCAGCCGGTCACGGTCACCGCGGCGCCGATCACGATCGAGCGCGAGCCGGTCACCACCACCATCACCGTGCCGGGCAAGCCAGCGGTCACCACGACCCTGACGGTCACCCCCGAGCCGGTTACCGCGACCCCGGAACCCGTGGTCACGACCATCCCGGGCGGCACGGAAACCATCGCGGTCACGGTCACCCCGGCACCGGTCACGGTCACGCAGGACCCGACCACCGTGACGCCGGATCCGGTCACCATCACACAGGCAACAACGGCCACGACCACGGTCGACAACTCCCGCGTGGAGTTCACCGCCGGCAGCGCCCGCGTGGACACGCTGCAGGGCACCGAAATTAAGGTAGTCATCCAAGACGAGGCAGTGGACAACCGCACGTTGCAGTTCCGTCCGGTAGAGGGCAGTTTGCTTAGCGACGACCACCGCACCCTCACCATCCCAGATCAGGGCACCTGGACCATCGACGATGAAGGCTCCGTCCACTTCGCACCGAAGGACGGTTTCACCGGCGAGCTGACCAAGGTGGAGATCGACTATACCCACACCGACGGCACCCGCCCGAACAACCCGTACACGATCACCGGTTCCTACCGCCCAGCGACCACGGAAACGGACACGGAGACGACCACCACGACTGCAACGCCTACGGCGACCGATCCCAAGCAGTCCTCGGGCAACGACGTGGTGCAGCGCTGCTTCAGCAACGCGGTGCGTTCCCCGATCCTGTGGGCCATCCCGATCGCGCTGCTGGGCCAAGTCGGCGGCAAGATCGCCGAGCCGTACATCGGCCAGTTCCAATCGCAGCTGAACCAGATGAACGCGCAGTTGCAGGAGGAGATCCGCCGCAACACGCCGGACTTCGGCTTCGGCCGCCAGGGCTACCGGAACGAGGAGTACGAGCGCCTGGTGCAGCAGGTCAACGCCGCGAACCAGCAGCTGCAGTCGTTCGTGAACCGTCCGGAGATCCAGCAGCTGGGCAAGTTCGGCGGCATTGTGCTTGCCGTGATTGCCGCAAGCGCGGTGCTCTACGACTGGTGCTCTGCTGAGCCGGGCAAGGCGTTCACCGCCATCGATATCGAGGGCGGATCCTCGATCGACTCGAAGAAGAACGCTCCCCGGTACGTACGTGCCACCACGGGGAGGCCGTCTGCTGGTCTTACCACCGTGCAGGGCGCGCGGCCGGCTGAGCCGACTAGCCGGTAGTTGACCACCTACGGTGAGCGACGCGCACCCCGGCTAGCCCGGGGTGCGGCGGCCGGCTGCGGCGGCGAAGTCGTCGAGAAGCGAAAGCACGTCAGGGGAGCGCCAGGCCCGCTGGCGCTTGTCCACCTGGGAAGAAACGGCAATTCCGTCGGCTTCCAGGCGGTCCAACGCGTTGCGGGCAGTCTCCGCTGACACCGCGAACTCTTCCGTCACGGCTGCGGTGGTGAGCACAGGCCGCCGGATGAGCAGGTCGAGCACCTGCCACGCCAGGGCGTCCTTGCGCGCGGTGAGGATGCTGTCCCACTCCGCGCGGATGTCCAGCAGCCCGGCAGCTAACCAGGATCCGCGGTCCACGGCGTCGAGAGTGGCGTGGGCCGTCAACTTCACGATCGGTTCCACATTGCCGTCGCGGTAGGCATCCAGCGCAGCGAAGTAATCCTCCACCCGGGCAAGCAGTCCCGCAGAGATGGGCATGGCCACACTGGTGGTCACACCCCGCGCCCGCAGGATCGCGTGCATGAGTGCGCGACCGGTGCGTCCGTTGCCGTCGGCGAACGGGTGGATGGTTTCAAACTGGGCGTGCGCGATTGCAGCTTGTGCAAGCACCGGGAGGTCGCGCCGAGCCATGAATGCCTCGAGGTCAGCCACCAGCCCTGCGACATGGCGTTGGTGGGGAGGAACGAACAACGCGCCGCCGGGATGATGGTCGCTTCCGCCGATCCACACCGGCTGCTGCCTAAACGCGCCGGCGATGTCTGGGGCCGATTCCGCGAGCAGGACCCGGTGCATCTCGAGGATGCCTTCAACCGTCGCACCGCTGTGCTCGATTGCGGCCGCCATCTGGCGGGTGTTGGCCGCGATCAACGCGGCGTTGGCGCTGCCCCGGCCGGTCACTTCAGCTTCAAGGATTTTGCGCGCGGAGGAGGTGAGGTGCTCGATTCGGCTCGACGCCACCGATTCGCTGCGCAGTAACAGCGGAGTGAATGGCAGGATGCGGTGAGCCTCGGTAGCGTCGAAACGCGAAGCGGCGATAGCGGCCTGCTCTAC
Organism: Corynebacterium bouchesdurhonense; assembly: GCF_900078305.2. Lineage (GTDB taxonomy): Bacteria > Actinomycetota > Actinomycetes > Mycobacteriales > Mycobacteriaceae > Corynebacterium > Corynebacterium bouchesdurhonense. Next base: position 340,889 of record NZ_LT546028.1, on the reverse strand, counting down.
CAGCGCAACGGTACTGCCCTGGAGCTCGAGCTTCGCATGCGCGATTGGGGGGACGAGCGCGCTCTCGTATGTGCGCGGCGTGTTCCGCGCGGAGCGGCGGGAGAGCTCTCGACCCCCGCTCACCCACGGCAGCGTCTCGTACTCAACCCGTGCCCACGCCATGACGCGCAAGCCTACCACCAAACTTCCGCGTGGAAGTTTGGCAATTTTTTGGAACCGCGAAACTTAGTGCTGGTGGTAGTCGCTCAAGAAGTTGCCCAGGCGCTCGATGGCGTTCTCCAGCTGGGACGCCCACGGCAAGGTCACCACGCGGAAATGGTCCGGGGTGGGGTAGTTGAAGCCGGTGCCCTGGACCATCAGGATCTTCTCGGCCTTGAGCAGGTCGAGCATGAACTTCTCGTCGTCGTGGATGTTGTACATCTCGGCGTCGACCTTGGGGAAGCAGTAGAGCGCACCCTTCGGCTCCACCACGGACACGCCGGGGATCTCGCGCAACTTCTTCACCGCCACGTCGCGCTGCTTGTGCAGGCGCCCGCCCTCGGCGGTGAGTTCGTAGATGGACTGGCGGCCGCCGAGCGCCACCTGGATGGCGTGCTGGCCGGGCACGTTCGCGCACAGGCGGGTGCCGGCGAGCAGGTCGAGGCCCTCGATGAAGCCGTGGGCGCGGCGGCGCGGGCCGGTGATGATCATCCAGCCGGCGCGGTACCCGCACACCCGGTACGCCTTGGACAGGCCGTTGAACGTCACGCACAACAGGTCGGGGGCGACTTCGGCCATGGAGGTGTGCTGGGCGTCGTCGTAAAGCACGCGATCGTAAATCTCGTCGGCGAGCACCATCAGCTCGTGCTCGCGCGCGATGTCGGCGATGCCCTCCAGCACCTCGCGCGAGTACACCGCGCCGGTGGGGTTGTTCGGGTTGATTACCACGATCGCCTTGGTGCGCGGCGTGATCTTCTCGCGGATGTCCTCCAGCGAGGGGTTCCAGTCATCCTCCTCGTCGCACAGGTAGTGCACCACCTTGCCGCCGGCCAGCGTGGAGGCGGCCGTCCACAGCGGGTAGTCGGGGGCGGGGATGAGGATCTCGTCGCCGTCGTTGAGCAGTGCCTGGGTGACCATGCTGATCAGCTCGCTCACGCCGTTGCCCAGGTACACGTCGTCCACGTCGAAGGCGGGGAACCCGTCGATCACCTCGTAGCGCGTCACCACTGCGCGCCGGGCAGAGATGATGCCCTTGGAGGTGGTGTAGCCCTGCGAGGTGGGCAGGTTGGCAATCATGTCGCGCATGATCACGTCCGGCGCCTCAAAGCCGAAGATGGCCGGGTTGCCGGTGTTCAGCTTCAAAATGGTGTGGCCGTCGCGCTCCATCTGCTCCGCGGTGGCGGACACCGGGCCGCGGATGTCGTAGAAGACGTTCTTGAGTTTCTCGGCCTGATCGAAGTGGCGGTGCTTTTGCATGGGGCAATCCTAGCCCCGCGGCTTGAAGCGGTTCACCGTGTTCTGGGCCAGCCCGATCGCGTCGCCGGTCAGCTGGTTGAGCTGGTCCTGCCGCTCCAGCTTGCGCTGCGTCTCCAGCTCGAGTTGCTGTGCGCGCATCGCTTGTCGACGATACCGTTCCAACTGCCTCACCGTCGGCGTGTACCAGTCGTCCGGGCCCACCTTCATCACGTAGAGCAGCACGAACAGGGTGGGGATGAGCAGGAAGGTGAGCCCGGCGAGGACCTCGAGCTGGGCGCTGCCGAACACGATCACCCCGGCCAGCGAGCCGATGGAACCCAAAAGGAACGCGCCGAAGCGCTTCTTCTGCCCCTGGCGCCTGGTCTCCACCACCTCGCGGGCGGTGTACACCGCCATCTCGCTGGGGGCCTGCGGCGCGGGCACCCCGGCCGGCGCCCCCGCCTCGTGCTCGCCCGCCCGGTGCTCGCCCGGGCGCTGCGGGATGTCCGCGAACAGCGGCTCCAGCTCGGATCGCAGCTGGGCGGCGGCCACGTCGCGGCAGCGTTCGTCGTACTCGGCCAGCGTGAGCCGGCCCTCGCCGAGGGCATGACCGAGCGCGCTCATGGCGTCGGCGCGCTCGGCGTCGGACAGGCGGATGTGGTCGGGCTGGAAGGCGGAGCTCATGGGACCCACCTTAGTCGCCGCTTGCGTCATCGCCGCTGAACTGGGACTGGTGCAGCCGGTAGTAGGCGCCCTTCGCCGCCAGCAGCTCCTCGTGCGTGCCTTGCTCGGCAATCCGCCCGTGATCCATGACCAGGATCACGTCGGCGTCCCGGATCGTCGACAAGCGGTGCGCAATCACAAAGGAGGTGCGGCTGGACCGCAGGGCGTTCATCGCTTGCTGCACCAAGACCTCGGTGCGGGTGTCCACCGAGGAGGTGGCCTCGTCCAGGATCAGCAGTGCGGGCTGGGAGAGGAAGGCGCGGGCGATGGTGATCAGCTGGCGCTCGCCGGCGGAAATGGAGCCGCTGTCCTGGTCCACCTGGGTGTGGTAGCCGTCCGGCAGCGAGCGCACGAAGCGGTCCACGTACGTGGCCTTCGCGGCGGCGATGACCTCCTCGTCCGTGGCGTCGAGCTTGCCGTAGCGGATGTTGTCCATGATCGTGCCCTTGAACAGCACGGCGTCCTGGAGCACCATGCCGATCTGGGAGCGCAGCTCGGCGCGACTCATGTCGCGGATGTCGGTGCCGTCGAGGGTGATGGCGCCCGCGTCCACGTCGTAGAAGCGCATGATCAGGTTCACCAGCGTGGTCTTGCCGGCGCCCGTGGGGCCCACGATCGCCGCTGTCTGGCCGGGCTCCACGCGCAGGTTCAGGTCCCGGATCAGGGGCTCGTCGGTGTAGGAGAAGGCCACGTCGCGGAACTCCACGAGGCCCTCCGCGCGCTTGCTTGCCGACGCCCCCGGGGCACCCTCCTCACCCTCCTCCTCGGCGTCCAGCAACTCGAAGACGCGCTCGGCGGAGGCAACGCCGGACTGGAGCATCTGCATCATGCCCGCGATCTCGCCGAGCGGCTGGTTGAACTGTCGGGAGTACTGGATAAACGCGGTGGCGTCGCCCAAGGTCAGCTTGCCGGAGGCCACCTTCACCCCGCCGAGGACCGCGATGGCCACGTACGAGAGGTAGGAGATGAACTGCATGGTCGGGTGCATCGAGTTGGCCAGGAACTGCGCCTTCTGCGCGGCCCCGGCGAGCTCCTCGTTGCGGGCGTCGAACTCGGTGCGGAGCTGGTCGGTGCGGCCGAAGATCACCGCCACGTCGTGGCCGGAGAAGGCCTCCTCCACGTGCCCGTTTACCTCGCCCGTGGCCTTCCACTGGGTGGTGAACTGCGCCTGCGAGCGCGTGCCCACCACGCCCATCACCGCGCCGGTGAGCGGGATGGCCAGAAGCGCCACCAGCGCCAGCTGCCACGAGATGGCGAACATCATCACGATGATGCCCACCAGCGTGAGTACCGCGTTGAACAGGGAGGCCAGGGACTGCTGCAGCGCCTGCTGCACGTTGTCCACGTCGTTGGTGGTGCGGCTCATCACGTCGCCGCGCTGGCGGGTGTCGAAGTAGCGCAGGGGCAGGCGGTTGATCTTTGCCTCCACCCGCTCGCGCAGGTCGAACACCGTGCGCATGACCAGCCGGTTCAAAATCGCGCCCTGCGCCCACATCAGCAGGCTGGAGAGCAGGTAGAGCGCCAGCACGGTGACAATCAGCTCGCGCAGGTGGTCGAAGTCGATGCCGGAGCCGGGGTGGAGGTCCATCGCGGCGGCCATATCGGCGAAGCGATCCTGCCCCGCGGCGCGCAGGCCGTCCACGGCCTGCTCCCGCGTGGTGCCCGGCGGCATCTGCTTGGACACCACGCCGGAGAAGATCACGTCCATGGCGCGCCCCATCACGCGCGGGGCGTAGACCGCCAGCACCACCGAGGCCGCGTTCATCACCAGCACGGCCGCAAGCGCCGCCTTGTGCGGGGCCAGCAGCCCCAAAAGCCGCTTGGCGGAAGGCCAGAACCGCTTCGCCTTGCGCGGCGCGTTGTTGGAGAACTGGTCGCCGGCCATCTTCTCCTCGTACTCGGCCAGCTGCTCGTCCGTCATCTGCTCGCTCACGCGCGCACCTCCGCCTGGCTGTCGACGATCTCCCGGTAGGTCTCGCTGGATGCGAGCAGCTCCTCGTGCGTGCCGCGCGCCACGATGCGCCCGGCCTCCATCACCAGGATCTGGTCCGCGTGCTGGATGGAGGACACCTTCTGCGCCACCACAATCACAGTTTTGTCCCGCACGGTCTCGCGCATCGCGGCGTTGAGCTTCGCCTCGGTCAGGGCGTCGAGCGCGCTAAACGAGTCGTCGAAGACGTACACCTTCGCATCCGACACCAGCATCCGCGCGATGCACAGCCGCTGGCGCTGCCCGCCGGACACGTTGGTGCCGCCCTGCGAGATGGGCATCTCCAGGTTGTCCACGAAGTCGGCCTGGGCGATGCGCAGGGCGTCCCACAGCTCCTTGTCGGTGGCGTCCGCCTTGCCCATGCGCAGGTTGCTCGCCACGGTGCCGGAGTACAGCCACGGCTTCTGCGGCACCATGGCCACCGCGCCGACTAGGTCCTCCCGGGGGATGGCGGTGACGGGGGTGGCGTCGATAAGCACCTGCCCCGAGCTAGGTGAGTACAACCCCGGCAGCAACCCCACCAACGTGGTCTTGCCGGCGCCGGTCGCGCCGATGATCGCCGTGGTGGTGCCGGGATGCGCCTCGAACGAGACGCGCTCCAGCACCGGCTGCTCCGCGCCCGGGTACGTGTAGGAGACGTCGGCGAACCGGACGGAGCCTTTGCTTATTGGCGCCCCGCCCGCCCCCGCACTGCCCCCCGCAACGCGCCCGGCCTCGTGCGTCAGCACCTCCTCCACGCGGTCCGCGCAGACGATGGCGCGCGGCAGCATCATCAGCATGAACACGCCCATCATCACCGCCATGAGGATCTGCATCAGGTACTGCATGAACGCGGTGAGCGAGCCCACCTCCACCAGGCCCTGATCCACGCGGTGGCCGCCGAACCACAGCACGGCGGCGGTGGCCAGGTTCAGAATCAGCATGATCACCGGGAACATGGTGACGAAGACGCGGCCGATGTTCAGGCTCAGTCGCGTGATCTGCTGGTTCGCCTCCGCGAAGCGCGCCGCCTCGTAGTCCTCACGGCCGAATGCGCGCACCACCCGAATGCCCGCGATCTGCTCGCGCAGCAAGCCGTTGATGTTGTCCAGCTTGGCCTGCATCCGCTTGAACAGCGGCATCAGCACGGCGGCGATGATGCCCACCACCACGGTCAGGACGATCACAGCCGTGACCACCAGCCAGGACATCCCCGCGTCCTGGCGCAGCGCCATGATGATGCCGCCGACGGCCATGATCGGCGCCGCCACCATGAAGTTGAGGAACAACAGGAACGTCATCTGCACCTGCTGCACGTCGTTGGTGGCGCGGGTGATCAGGGTGGCGGTGCCGAAGTGGGCCATGTCCTCGCTGTCGAAGCTGGAAACCCGTTCGTAGACCGCCGTGCGGATGTCGCGGCCCGTGCGCATCGCGGCGCGAGACGCGAACCACATTGCGGCGACCGCCGCCGCGACCTGCAGCAGCGCCACAAGGAGCATCGTCCGGCCGACGCTCCAGATGTAGTCCACGTCCGCCTGCGCGACGCCGTTGTTGATGATGTCCGCGTTGAGGTCCGGCAGGTACAGCGTGGCCAGGGTAGTGACCAGCTGTAACACGATCACAGCGGTGATTTCGCCCGCGTAGCTTCTGCCAAATCGGGCGGTGAGGCGGATCAGATTCACGGTTCGCCTTTCTTTGTTCAGGGATACCGGGGGAATCCTAGTGTGAGCCGGGTCGAAGCTGGCGGCGGGCATAAATCGGCCCAGGTCAGCAGCTAGACCGACCGGACATGTCGATTTTGACGCGAAAAATCGACACGTCGCACGGACGTGTCTATTCTTTCGACATGGACGCTGAAAAGGTGGAGTTTGATCCGGCGAAGCCGCATAACCATTTGCCCCCGCTGCCACCGCAGCAGGTGTTGGAAACTGCGAGGGTGCTCAAGGCTGTCATCGATGCGCGGAGCGAACTTGCTGCGTTGAACACCGCGTGCAGGCTCATTCCAAACCCGGAGATTATCACCTCGACTATTCCACTACGGGAGGCGCAGGCTTCGACGGAGATCGAGAACATCGTCACCACTAACGACGAATTGTTCCGGGCGCAGTGGAGCGTTGACCAAGAACCAACCCCGGCGACGAAAGAGGCCCTGAGGTATCGCGACGCACTTCGGAGAGGTGTCAACCTCATCGATGACCGGCCGGTGTCGGAAAGGGTAGCTGTTGAGCTGTGCTCAATCCTCCAGGGTGGCCAAGCCCATCTGCGTTCAACCCCGGGCACCTATATCGGTGATCCGGTATCCGGCACCCGCGCGTACACACCACCGGAGGGTATCGATACGATCCAACGGCACCTGGCTGCGTGGGAGCGGTTCATCTATTCAAAGCACGGCCTCGATCCGCTCGTGCTAATGGCGGTTACGCATTACCAGTTTGAAGCTATTCACCCGTTCTACGACGGCAACGGCCGCACCGGCCGTATCCTCAACATCTTGCTTCTCTTGCAAGAAGAGGTGCTAACGCTGCCGGTTTTGTACCTGTCCGGGGTCATTGTGGACAACAAAGCCGAGTACTACCACCTCCTTCGCGCGGTGACGGCCGAGGGGGCGTGGGAGGAGTGGATCCTATTTATGGTGGGCGCGGTGGCTGAGTCGGCCCGGCGCACCAGCGCGCTCGTTGATGACCTTCGAACCCTCCAAGACTCGACGACAGCACGTGTGCGCGATGCGGGAGTTACCCCTGCTGCGGAACTGACAGAGCTGCTGTTCGTTCAGCCATATATCCGCATCGCGGATGTGATCACAGCAGGATTAGCCAAGCGACAAACCGCGTCCATGTGGTTATCACAACTCGTTGATGCAGGCATTCTGGAAGAGCTGAAAGTTGGCCGTTCGAAGGTGTTCCTCAACACCGAGGCGCTCACAATTCTCACGCGGCGCTGAGCGAATCCAACCCCCAGGCGCGGACATGCCGATTTTGACGTGAAAAATCGACACGTCGCACGGACGTGTCGATTCGGTGTACGTATCGACCAAGTCCGACGCGAAGGAGACCACCGACATGCTGGTGGCCGACGCCGCCGCCGGCGCGGGAGTGCGAGAGCATGTCCTCCCACTCCACGATTTTCTTGCGTTCGCGCGGGCGTGTGGCGTCGGCGGCGCCGGCGGCGCGCTCCGCCTCGTCGAGCTTGTACCAGCCCTCCCAGGTGGTGTAGTCCACGCCGCGGGAGCGCAGCAGGTCCAAGATGTCGTCCTCGCCGGTGTGGGACGGCGCGGCCAAGGCGCCGGCGGCGGCGTCGGCCACCAGCATGTCGGTGGTCTCCTTCGCGTCGGACTTGGTGTTGCCGATCAACCCGATGGGGCCGCGCTTGATCCAGCCGGTCACGTACAGCTTGTTCTCGATGCCGGCGCCCTCCTCGGCGGAGGCGAGCACGTGGCCGCCGTCGTTGGGGATGACGTGGCGCTCGAGGTCGAAGGGCACGCCCTCCACCGGCTCGGAGCGGTAGCCCACGGCGTGGTAGACCTGCTGCACCGGCCAGTCGGTGAACTTGCCGGTGCCGCGGATCCCGCCCTGGCCGTCGAGCTCCTGGCGCTCGGTGCGCAGGCCCACCACGGCGCCGGCGTCGTCGGTGAGCACCTCCACCGGCTCCTCGAAGAAGTGGATGTGGATCTTGTGGGGCGAGTCGTCCGGCTCGCGCATGGCGTACTGCTCCAGCACCTGGCACACCAGGTCCACGGACTTGTCGGCGCGGCGCACTTCCTCGGACAGCTCGTCGTAGTCGATGTCCTCCGGGTCCACCAGCACCTGGATGGTCTCGGACTCGTCCAGCTCGCGCAGCTCCTTCGGCGTGAACTTGGCCTGGGCGGGGCCGCGGCGGCCGAACATGTGCACCGTCTCGGCCTGGTTGCCGCGCAGGGACTCGTAGACGTTGTCCGGAATCTCGGTGACCAGGAGCTCGTCGCCGGTCTTGGCCAGCACGCGGGAGACGTCCAGCGCCACGTTGCCCACGCCGATCACGGCCACTTCCTTGGCGCTCAAGTCCCAGTTGCGCTCGAAGCGCGGGTTGCCGTCGTAGAAGCCCACGAACTCGCCGGCACCGATGGACTTCTCGCCGCCCGGCACCAGCAGCTCGCGGTCGCGCACGGCGCCGGTGGAGAGGACCACGGCGTCGTAGTAGTCGCGCAGCTCGTCGATGGAGATGTCGCGGCCCACGGTGATGTTGCCCAACAGGCGCAGCTTCGGCTTGTCCAGCACGTTGTGCAGGCTCTTCACAATGCCCTTGATGCGCGGGTGGTCCGGCGCCACGCCGTAGCGGATCAGGCCGAAGGGGGCGGGCATCTGCTCGAACAGGTCCACGTGGATGTCGTGCTCCTGGTTTCGGATCAGCAGGTCCGAGGCGTAAATGCCGGCGGGTCCGGCGCCAACAACGGCGACACGCAAGCTCATAGGTCGCAGGGTCCTTTCACAGCGGTGGTTCGTTCTCGTTGGCCAATATAGCCGATAGACCGGGCTGTCTGTAAACGCCCCGGGATTTTTATCCAGGGGGCATTTTTCGCTTATCGACGCCCCCTTCCTCCCCTCCAACCCATTTCATTCACCGCCAAACCCGCAGGACATGAACCCCGCCCGGCACACGTCCTTGCGGTAGACCGCCCGGTACGGCAAGCTTCCTCCTAGTGTGCGTCGATAAGCGATGCAATAGACCGATCAGTTCAGAGTAAGGAGCGGCCGTGAGCGCACCGGCAGTGAAGCGGACCCGCGCCCGCAAGCCCGAGGGGCAGTGGCGGGTGGACGGCACCGCGCCGCTTAACCACGACGAGGAACTCAAGCAGGAGTCCGAGATCTGGGACGTGAAGCAGCGGGTGATCGATACCTATTCCAAGCAGGGCTTCGACTCTATCGCGCGCGAGGACCTCTACCCGCGCTTCAAGTGGCTGGGCCTGTACACCCAGCGCAAGCAGAACCTCGGCGGCGAGCACACGGGCGAGGACAACTCGGTGCTGGAGGACAAGTACTTCATGATGCGGGTGCGCTTCGACGGCGGCATCTGCTCCACCACCCAGGCCCGCGCCGTTGGCGAAATCTCCCGCGACTACGCCCGCTCCACCGTGGACCTGACGGACCGGCAGAACATCCAGCTGCACTGGGTGCGGGTGGAGGACGTCCCGGCCATCTGGGACAAGCTGGAGCAGCACGGGCTGAACACCTGGGACGCCTGCGGCGACGTGCCGCGCGTGGTGCTGGGCTCGCCGGTGGCCGGCATTGCCAAGGACGAGATCATCGACGCCACCCCGGCCATCCGCCGCATCCAGGAGATCTTCACCGACGAGGAGTTCCAGAACCTGCCGCGCAAGTTCAAGTCCGCCATCTCCGGCAACGCGCGCCAGGACGTGGTGCACGAGATTAATGACCTCGCCTTCATCGGCGTTGAGCACCCCGAGCTCGGCCCCGGGTTCGAGTGCTACGTGGGCGGGGGCCTGTCCACCAACCCCATGCTGGCGCAGTCCCTCGGCGCCTTTGTCACCCTCGAGCAGGTGCCCGAGGTGTGGGCGAACGTGGTGCGCATCTTCCGCGACTACGGCTACCGACGCCTGCGCAACCGCGCCCGGCTGAAGTTCCTCGTGGCCGAGTGGGGGATTGAGGAGTTCCGCCGCGTGCTCGAGGAGGAGTACTTGGGCTATGCGCTTGCCGACGGCCCCCACGCCCCCAACAACCTCGTGGACCGCGACCACATCGGCGTGCACGAGCAGAAGGACGGCAACGTCTACATCGGCGTCAAACCCACCCTGGGCCACATGTCCGGCGAGCAGCTCATCGAGGTCGCGGATTTGGCGGAGCGCTACGGCGTGGACCAGCTGCGCTTCACCCCGTTCAAGGAGCTGCTCCTGCTGGGCGTGAGCCCGGCGGACGTGGACGCGTTGAAGTTGGACCTGGAGCGCATGGGCCTGTCCAGCGAGCCCAGCGAGTTCCGCCGCGGCCTGATCTCCTGCACCGGCCTGGAGTACTGCAAGCTGGCGCACGTAACCACCAAGTCCCGCGCCATCGAGCTGGCGGATGAGCTGGAAGAGCGCTTCGGGGACCTGGATTCCCCGATCTCCATCTCGCTGAACGGCTGCCCCAACGCGTGCGCGCGCCACCACGTCTCCGACATCGGGCTGAAAGGTCAGATGGTGGCCGGGCCGGACGGGGAGAAGGTGGAGGGCTTCCAGGTGCACCTCGGCGGCACCATCGGCGAGGGCGCCAACTTCGGCCGCAAGCTGCGCGGGCACAAGGTGCTGTCCTCCGAGCTCAGCGAGTACGTCACGCGCGTGGTACAAAACTACGTTGACCAGCGCGAGAATGGTGAGACGTTCCGCGCCTGGGTGCAACGAGCCGACGAGGAGGATCTGCGATGAGCTTTCGCCGCGAACCAAACCCGAACCGCAACCACCCCACCTTCTGCCCGTACTGCGGCGGCGAGGAGCTGTTGCCGAACGAGGAGACGGACTTTGCCTGGAAGTGCGGCGAGTGCCTGCGCGTGTACGAGGTGAAGTTCCACGGCCAGGACGACCCGGCCGCGCCGCACGCCGCCGCGCCGTCCACGGAGGAGGCGCTGCAGGCCTCCCTGGCCCGCCGCGCGCCGGAGCTGGTGAAGGGGGCCGCGCGATGATCAACCTGCTGGATGCCGCGGGCGGCCGCAACTACCGGGACCCCGAGATCAGCCCGGACGGCCCGAAGGAGACTGAGGCGTTGGAAGGGGGCGTCGAGAAGCAGAATGCGCTCCTGGTGGAACAGTGGGCCGACAAGCTCTACAACGCGCCCGCCGAGACGATCCTCGAGTGGGCCCACGAGCACGCCCCGGGGCCGCTGGTGGTGACGCTGTCGATGGAGAACACCGTGCTGGCCGAGCTGGCCGAGCGCCACCTGCCCGGCGCGGACTTCCTGTTCCTGGACACCCAGTACCACTTCCCTGAGACCCTCGAGGTGGCCGACGAGGTGGAGCGCCGCTACCCCTCCCACCGCCTCGTTCGAGCGAAGGCGCAGCTCAGCCGCGCCGAGCAGGACCAGGTCTACGGGCCGAACCTGTACCTGCGCGCGCCCGGCGCCTGCTGCCGGATGCGCAAGGTGGAGCCCCTGGCCGTGCACATGAGCCCGTACGCCGGCTGGATCACCGGGCTGCGCCGCGCCGACGGTCCCACCCGCGCCGAGGCCCCCGCGCTGAGCCTGGACGCCACCGGCCGGCTGAAGATCTCCCCGGTGGTCACCTGGACCCTGGAGGAGACGGAGGCGTTCGAGCGGGACAACAACCTGATCATCCACCCGCTCACCCGCCAGGGCTACCCCTCCATCGGCTGCGCCACCTGCACCATGCCCGTGGCAGAGGGCGAGGACCCCCGCGCCGGGCGCTGGGCGTTCTCCGCCAAGACCGAGTGCGGGCTGCACCAGTAAGCCCGCACAGGAACCCGCTACACCCCTAACTCTTTTCAAAGCTCTTTTCAAAGGACGTACTACTGTGACTGCGCCAGCCACACCCACGCTCTCGCCGCACCTGCGGGATCTGGAGAACGAGTCGATCCACATCCTGCGCGAGGTTGCGGGGCAGTTCGACAAAATCGGCCTGCTCTTCTCCAGCGGCAAGGACTCCTGCGTGGTGTTCGAGCTCGCCCGCCGCGCCTTCGCCCCGGCCGCGATGCCCATCGAGCTTCTGCACGTGGACACCGGCCACAACTTCCCCGAAGTGATCGAGTTCCGCGACCGCCTGGTTGAGCAGACGGGCGCGCGCCTGCGGGTTGCGCACGTGCAGGACTGGATCGACCGCGGCGACCTGGTCGAGCGCCCCGACGGCACCCGCAACCCCCTGCAGACGGTGCCGCTGGTGGAGACCATCGCCGAGGTGGGCTACGACGCCGTGCTCGGCGGCGCCCGCCGCGACGAGGAGCGCGCCCGCGCCAAGGAGCGCGTCTTCTCCGTGCGCGACTCCTTCGGCGGCTGGGACCCCCGCCGCCAGCGCCCGGAGCTGTGGGACCTCTACAACGGCGGCAAGCTGCCGGGCGAGAACATCCGCGTGTTCCCCATCTCCAACTGGACCGAGTCGGACGTGTGGGAGTACATCGGCGCCCGCGGCATCGAGTTGCCGTCCATCTACTTCGTGCACGAGCGCGAGGTGTTCAACCGCGGCGGCATGTGGCTGACCGCCGGCGAGTGGGGCGGCCCGCGCGAGGGCGAGGAGATCCAGACGCGCCGGGTGCGCTACCGCACGGTGGGGGATATGTCCTGCACCGGCGCGGTGGACTCGGACGCCACCACCATCGACGAGGTGCTCGCGGAGATCGCCACCTCCACCCTGACCGAGCGCGGCGCCACCCGCGCGGATGACCGTTTGAGCGAGTCCGCCATGGAGGACCGCAAGAAGGAGGGCTACTTCTGATGTTTGATGATCGCGCAACGCTGCGCCTGTGCACCGCCGGCAGCGTCGACGACGGCAAGTCCACCTTCGTGGGCCGCCTGTTGCACGACACGAAGTCCGTCCTCGCGGACCAGCTCGCCTCCGTGGAGCGCACCTCCGCCGACCGCGGGTTCGAGGGCCTCGATTTGAGCTTGCTTGTCGACGGCCTCCGGGCCGAGCGCGAGCAAGGCATCACCATCGACGTGGCCTACCGCTACTTCGCCACCGACAAGCGCACCTTCATCCTCGCGGACACGCCGGGTCACGTGCAGTACACCCGCAACACCGTCACCGGCATGTCCACCTCCCAGGTGGTGGTGCTGCTGGTGGACGCCCGCAACGGCGTGGTTGAACAGACCGTGCGCCACCTCACCGTGGCCCACCTGCTGGGCGTGAAGACGGTGATCCTGGGCGTGAACAAGATCGACCTGGTGGACTACTCCCAGGACGTCTTCAATTCCATCCGCGACGCCTTTGAGGCGAAGGCGCGCGAGCTGGGCATCGACGAGCCGATCGCCGTGCCGATCTCGGCGCTGAAGGGCGACAACGTAGTCGAGCGCAGCGCGCAGACCCCGTGGTACGAGGGCCCGACCGTACTCGAGCTGCTGGAGACCATTCCGGTCAACCACGGCCGCGCCCTGGACCTGGATTTCCGCTTCCCCATCCAGTACGTCCTGCGCGAGCACGCAGCCGATTACCGCGCCTACGCGGGGCGCGTCACCGCCGGCAGCATCCGCGTGGGCGACGAGCTCACCGCACCCGGCGGGCGCACCACCACGGTGGCGGGCATCGACACCGCGGACGGCGAGGTGGATCAGGCGAGCGCCGGCGATTCGGTGGCGCTGCGCCTGGCGCACGACATCGACCTGGCCCGCGGCGACCTCCTCGCCGCCGGCGAGCGCCCGGAGGACGTGCGAGAGTTCGCCGCCACCGTGGTGGGCCTGACGGACAAGGAGCTCACCCCGGGCAAGGCCGTGAAGCTGCGCTACGGCACCTCGCTGGTGCGCGCCCGGGTGGCCAGCGTGGACCGCGTGCTGGACATCGATTCCCCGGAGGGCGACACGCTCGACCCCGCCGGCGTGGGCCTCAACGACATCGCCCACGTGACCATCCAGACGGCCGAGGAGCTGCCGGTGGAGGAGTACGCGGCGCGCGGTGCCGTGGGCAGCTTCCTGCTGATCGACCAGGCCAGCGGCAACACCCTCGCCGCAGGCTTTGTGGGGACGCGGTTGCGGTGACCGCGCTGATCACGCTGTCGCACGGGTCGCGGCACCCGGCGGCCCGTGCGGGCGCCCAGGCGCTCACCCGGGCGGCGGCGGCAACGCTCGGGGTGGCGGGGTTGGGCGCCCACCTCGAGTTCACCGAGCCCACCCTCGAGGAGGCGGCGCGCGAGGTGGCCGGGCCCGCCGTGGTGGTTCCGCTGCTGTTCACCGAGGCGTTCCACGCAACCCACGACGTGCCCGCGCACCTGCGCGCCGCCTCCCGCTTCGCCCCGCTCACCCTCGCCCGCGGGGTGGGGATGGGCGCGGACCTCGCGGCGGTGCTCGCGGAGCGCGTGCTTGCCGACGCCCCCGCCGCAGCCCACGCCGTCCTCTACCCGGTGGGCACCTCCGACGCCGCGCAGGCGAGGGGGTATGAGGCGCTGGCGGGGGGCGTCGAAAAGCGATGCTCGAGACCGGTGAGCGTCGTGGCCGCAACCCGCGGCGGCGAGCAGGCACTGGTCAACCTCGCGCGCGTGCGCGGGGACCTGCACATCCTGCCGCTCTTCGTCACCGAAGGGCTGCTCTTGGACAAGGCGCGGGAGGCCATCCCGCGTATCGAGGCGGAAACCGGGGCGCGCGTGACGTGCTCCGGGCCGCTGACCACAGATCTGGCCGGCATTGTCGCCGACCGCTACCGAACCACACTGGAGGTGTGACATGCGCAACCTGACAACGCTGCTGATTATTGCGGTGGCTGGCCTGGCGGCTCAACTTGTGGACGGAGGGTTGGGCATGGGCTTCGGCGTCACCTCCACCACCATGCTGATCGCGCTGGCGGGGCTGACCCCGGCCGCCGCATCCGCCGTGGTGCACACGGCCGAGCTGGGCACCACCCTGGTGTCCGGTATCTCCCACACCCGCTTCGGCAACGTGGACTGGAAGACGGTGGCCGCCATCGGCATCCCGGGCGCCATCGGCTCGTTCGCCGGTGCGACCGTGCTCTCAAAACTGTCCATGGCGTCCGCGAAGCCCCTGATGTCCCTGATCCTGGCGCTGATCGGCCTGAACCTGATGCTGCGTTTCGCGCGCGGGCTGACCAAGCGCAAGGCGGGGGATACGCCCCACTCCAAGGCCTTCCTGGGCGGCCTGGGCCTCTTCGGCGGCTTTGTCGACGCGGCCGGCGGCGGCGGGTGGGGCCCCGTGACCACCTCCACGCTCATGGCCGCGGGGCGCAGCGAACCGCGGCGCATCGTGGGCACCGTGAACACCGCCGAGTTCCTGGTCACCGCCGCCGCCACCGCCGGCTTCGCCATCGGCATGTGGGAGGACCTCACCGCCAACCTCGCGGCCGTGCTGGCGCTGCTGGCCGGCGGCATGATCGCCGCGCCCCTGGCCGCCTGGCTGGTCACCCGCATGAACCCGATCCTGCTCGGCGGCTTCGTCGGCTCACTCATCCTGGCGTTGAACCTGCCGGTGGTGCTGGCGGCCGTGGGCCTTGACCAGAACCTCTGGGTGGTGCGTGTGCTGGTGCTGGCCATCGGCGCCATCCTGTCCTGGCGCGGCGCGGTCACGGCGCGGGCGAACTCCCGCGCGGCCTCCGAGAAGGAGGGTTCCGAGCGCGTGACCATCGTGGATGCCTCCGAGCCGGCAGTGGCGGCCCGTGCGTAAGACCTTCGCGGAGGAGGCGGGCATCGAGCTCGCGGACGCCCCCGGCCCGCTCTTCCAGCTGCTTGTCCTGTGCATGCTGCAGGCGAAGCCGATCCGCGCCGAGGTGGCCGTCGAGGCCGCGCGCGGGCTCTTCGCCGCGGGCCTCACCTCCCCCGAGGCCCTCCGCGACGCGCCCCGCGCCGAGCTCATCCGCATCTTCGGCCGGACCGGCTACAAGCGCTACGACGAGTCCACCGCCACGCGTCTCAAAGCCATGAGCGCATTGCTTATCGACGCCCACAGCGCCGACCTCCGCACCCTCCGCGACGCCGCCCCGGCATCGCTCGAGGTCTTCGACGGCGTCGGCCCCGCCTGCGCCACCATGTTCGCCCGCGAGGCGCAGGGGGTGTGGCCGGAACTGGCGCCCGTCTTCGACAACAAGGCCCTGGCCGGTGCTGAGGCGCTGGGCTTGCCCGCGGACCCGGAGGCCCTGGCCGCGCTGGTGGAGCGCGGTGAGACGGGGGAGCAGGGCGAGGACCTCCCACACTTCGCGGCCCGCCTTGTGCGCGCGGCGCTGCGCAAATGAAAATGCCTGCTAGCGGGCTGCTAGCAGGCATTGCTGTCAGGGGAGTTACTTGGAGAACTCCTCCACCAGCGCCTTGTTGAACGCCGGCAGGTCGTCCGGGGTACGGGAGGAGATGAAGCCGTCGGCCACCACAACCTCCTCATCAACCCAGTTCGCACCGGCGTTGACCAGGTCGGTCTTCACGTTCTTCACGGAGGTGAGCTTCACACCCTCGAGCAGGTCGGCCTCGGTGAGGATCCAGCCGCCGTGGCAGATCACGCCGATCGGCTTACCCGCCTCGCGGAAGGCCTTTACCAGCGCAACGGCATCCTCGTCGGTGCGGATGGTGTCGGCGTTGACGGTGCCGCCGGGGAGGATAAGCGCGTCGTAATCGGAGGCGTTCGCGTCGGCGGTGGTGCCGTCGACAGCGACCTTGGTGCCCTTCTTGCCCTCGATCTCGCCGCTCTCGGTGGAGAGCACGTGGGTGGTGGCGCCGGCGGCCTCCACGGCCTCCTTCGGGGAGGTGAGCTCGGAGTCCTCGAAACCGTTGGTGGAGATGATTGCGATCTTCTTGTTGTTCAAATCAGCCATGCCACCACCGTACGTAAAAATCGCGGAGCGCGTTTTGCGCGCCCGCTACACGTCGTCGTTCTCCAGCTGGCGCTGGCGGTCCTTGTCGCTGCTTTCCGACGGATCGATGGCGCGCGTCTCGCCCGGTGCCTCCTCGTCGTAGCGCTTGGTCGGGGTGTCCTTGGCCAGCGGGACGCGGGTGGAGCCCAGCGAATCCTTCACCGGGGCGTCGATGGAGACCTTTTCGCGCTTGGCCATCTTGGCCATGTGGCGGCGCACGGCCATGAAGGCCTCCTTGGAGTCCATGGTCTGGCTCTGCTGGGTGGCTATCTGGATGTCGTCGGCGGTGATCTCGCCCGCCCGCAGGGAGACCATCTCCGCCCAGTAGCGCAGCCACACGGCGATGACGGCCGCCACCGGCACGGCGAGGAACGCGCCCACGATGCCGAAGAGGGTGCCGCCGAGGGCCACGGCCAAAAGCACGATGGCGGCGTGCAGGCCCATGGCGCGGGACTGCAGGATGGGCTGGAGCACGTTGCCCTCGATCTGCTGCACGGCGATGATCAGCAGCAGCACGAAGATGGCGTTCCAGAATCCGTTGGACACCAGGGCCACAATCACGGCCAGGGCGC
Source organism: Corynebacterium bouchesdurhonense (assembly GCF_900078305.2). Classification (GTDB taxonomy): domain Bacteria; phylum Actinomycetota; class Actinomycetes; order Mycobacteriales; family Mycobacteriaceae; genus Corynebacterium; species Corynebacterium bouchesdurhonense. Next base: position 323,723 of record NZ_LT546028.1, on the reverse strand, counting down.
CGGCGGTGAAGGCACCCACAATGGGGATGAAGCCGCCGAAGAAGGTGAGCACGGCGAGCACCGGCCACAGCGGCACCTTGAGGAAGATCAGGCCGATGCCGATGAAGATGCCGTCCACCGCGGACACGATCGCCTGCGTGCGGATGAAGCCGGACAGCGTGTTCCAGGAGCGCATGAGCACCTCGGTGAGGTGCCAGCCTGCGCGCACGCCGGTGTACTTGCGCAGCCACGGCAGGAAGCGGTCCCCGTCCTTGAGGAAGAAGAAGGTGAGGATCAAGGTCAGCGCCAGCGTGGTGCCCAGCGAGGCGATCACGCCGATGCCGGAGAACACGCCGGAGGCGATGTTGGAGGCCTGGCCCTTGGCAAAGGAGGTGATCTGGTCGATGCCCTGCTGGATGCGGTCCGGGTCAATGATCTCCGAGTCCACGCGCTGGTCCAGCCAGTCCAGGATCTGGTTCACGCCCTGCTCGGCCTGGTCCCACAGCTGCACGCTCTGGGTGCGCACCAGCGGCGCCATGGCGGAGAAGATGCCGATGATGATGCCGAAGAAGCCGACGATCACCAGGAGCACGGCCAGCGCGGCGGGCACCTTGTGGCGGCGCAGCCAGCGCACCGGCGGCCACAGCACGGTGCACACGATGAGGGCGAGCAGGATCGGCAGGAGGCCGAACCAGACGTACTTGAGCAGGTAGAGCAGCACCGCGGAGGCGGCGACCACGATGATGAAGCGAAGCGCCCAGGCGGCGGCGGTGCGGCCGTCGGCGGCGATGACGTCGCCGCGGTCGATGGGCTCGCCGGAGAGCTCCTGCGCGGCGTCGGCGGGAGTGGGCATCATTTGGATGGCGTCGACGGTGGTGTCGAGCGCGCCCACGTAATCCGTGTTCTTGTCGTTTGTCACCCGCGCTATCTTGCCAGATAACACCAAATATTCCGGTCACGGACCCATCTCGGGATGATCGCAGTTGGATCCCGGTCACCGTGTGGGGGAGGGGTGTTACTTTGTATGCGTCGATTAGCAATGCCCTGAGAAAGGTCTTCCAAATGCCTGTTTCCCGCCCCAAGATCGCGGTGGCAACGCTCGCCACCATGGCAACCGTCTCCGGCGCCGTTGTGGCCGCGCCATCCGCCGGCGCCTGGACCACCAGCTACAACGCCGAATCGGGCACCTGCACCATCTCCTTCAGCGAGGGTGAGCAGCAGAAGCTGAACACCGCCTGGAAGACACTGTTCGAGGCGATGGCCGAGAACACCAAGAACGAGACGCTGAAGGACGGCTTCGCCAGCGCCGCCGAGAACCCGGTGCTGGACGCGGCGACCGTGACCGTGACCCCGGAGGAGGCGCAGGCCAACGGCGGCCTCTACGGCATCGACGTGTACAAGCTGGTGCTGCCGTACGGCGCTGCGAAGGCGATCGAGAACATCGGCGTCGAGGACGTTGTTGACAACATCGACTGGGACGCGGCGCTGCAGAACGTCCAGTTCGGAAACATCGTCGAGGCCGTGGATTGGGCGCAGGCGATCGGTGACCCCGCTGATGTGGACGTGCAGGCCGCGCTGAAGTCGCTGCCGATCAACGAGGTGATCAAGAACCTCGATACCGCCGAGGCGTTGAAGGGGTTCTCCCCGTTGGCGCTGTTGCGCCAGGGTACCCAGGCGTACCTCGCCAACTTCCTCAAGCAGAAGGACATTGAGAAGCTCCTCGGCGACGCGCTGGCCAAGACCGACATCGACGCCCAGAAGACCATCGCCGACGCCATCAACGCCTCCGGCATCGACCCCGAGACGGTGGCCAAGAACATCCTGAAGCAGGACGCCGTGCAGGCCGCCACGAAGGCGGAGCTGAAGAAGGTGCCGGTCAAGGACGTGCTGGCGGACGCGCTGACCAAGGCCGGCAAGAAGCCGAGCATCGACCTCGTGCTGGGCTACAGCCCGTCCGAGGTGCTCGCCGCCGCGAAGGCCGCATTCAAGGAGGTCGGCCCGGCCGTGACCGCCCCGATCCTCACCGCCCGCCCGGCCTTCACCAACTGCGCCGCGCCGCAGGACGGCCAGGCCTTCACCCCGGCATCCGGCTCGGTGGTGTCCGGCTCCTCCAACCTGGACCTGAAGGGCCTCGTCATCGTCTCGGTGCTCGGCCTCGTTGCCACGCTGCTCGCTAGCGGCGCCGTGGGCTTCGCCCTGCGCCCTGCCTACGACCAGTTCATCGCGCAGTTGCACTAGTTTCGGGCATTGCTTGCCGACGCCCCCTTGGCCGCCACCCGGCGCCAACGGGGGCGTTTTTCCTGCTCACGGGCCCTCCGCGCGATGGTGAAAAAGGAGCGAAAAAGAAAGTTGAGCGAACCGGGAACAAGTTTGCTGACGGTTCGTTGTACTCATTGAGTGCGCCAGGCTCATGGCGGCGCGAGGGTTGCTATAGTGGCCACCGTGAAGTTGAGCCGGAGCGCTTCAACTTGAAACGAACACTCTTTACAGGAGGAACAAACTTTTATGGCACGCGCAGTAGGTATTGACCTCGGCACCACCAACTCGGTCGTCTCCGTCCTCGAGGGCGGTGAGCCGGTAGTTATCGCCAACTCTGAGGGCTCCCGCACCACCCCTTCCGTCGTCGCGTTTGCGAAGAACGGCGAGGTGCTGGTCGGCCAGTCCGCGAAGAACCAGGCGGTGACCAACGTTGACCGCACGATCCGCTCCGTCAAGCGCCACATGGGCGAGGACTGGACCGTGGACATCGACGATAAGAAGTACACCCCGCAGGAGATTTCGGCCCGCACGCTGCAGAAGCTGAAGCGCGACGCGGAGGCCTACTTGGGCGAGGAGGTCACCGACGCGGTGATCACCGTCCCGGCGTACTTCGAGGACGCACAGCGCCAGGCCACCAAGGAGGCCGGCCAGATCGCGGGCCTGAACGTCCTGCGCATCGTCAACGAGCCGACCGCGGCTGCTCTGGCCTACGGCCTGGAGAAGGCCGAGAGCGAGCAGACCATCTTGGTCTTCGACCTCGGCGGCGGCACCTTCGACGTCTCCCTGCTGGAGATCGGTGACGGCGTGGTTGAGGTGCTCGCCACCGCCGGCGACAACGAGCTGGGCGGCGACGACTGGGACAACCGCGTTGTTGAGTGGCTGGTGGACAAGTTCAAGTCCGCCAACGGCGTAGACCTGTCCAAGGACAAGATGGCTATGCAGCGCCTGCGCGAGGCGGCCGAGAAGGCCAAGATCGAGCTGTCCTCCCAGCAGCAGGCCTCCATCAACCTGCCGTACATCACGGTGGACGCGGACAAGAACCCGCTGTTCCTGGACGAGACCCTCACCCGCACCGAGTTTCAGAAGATCACCTCCGATCTGCTGGACCGCACCAAGGCCCCGTTCAACCAGGTGATCAAGGACGCCGGCCTGTCCGTGTCCGACATTGACCACGTGGTGCTCGTGGGCGGCTCCACCCGTATGCCGGCCGTGACCGACCTGGTCAAGGAGCTCACCGGCAAGGAGCCGAACAAGTCCGTGAACCCGGACGAGGTTGTGGCGCTCGGTGCCGCACTCCAGGCCGGCGTGCTGCGCGGCGACGTGAAGGACGTGCTGCTGCTCGACGTCACCCCGCTCTCCCTCGGCATCGAGACCAAGGGCGGCGTGATGACCAAGCTGATCGAGCGCAACACCACCATCCCGACGAAGCGTTCGGAGACCTTCACCACCGCCGAGGACAACCAGCCGTCGGTGCAGATCCAGGTCTTCCAGGGCGAGCGCGAGATGGCGTCCGCCAACAAGCTGCTCGGCTCCTTCGAGCTGGCCGGCATCGCCCCGGCGCCGCGCGGCGTGCCGCAGATCGAGGTCACCTTCGACATCGACGCAAACGGCATCGTCTCCGTGTCCGCCAAGGACAAGGCGACCGGCAAGGAGAACACGATCAAGATCCAGGACGGCTCCGGCCTCTCCCAGGACGAGATCGACCGCATGATCAAGGACGCGGAGCAGCACGCGGACGAGGACCGGAAGCGCCGCGAGGAGCAGGAGACCCGCAACAACGCGGAGACCGCCGCTTACCAGACGCGCAAGTTCATGGACGAGAACTCCGACAAGCTGCCGGAGGATCTGAAGACCCGCGTCACCGAGGCCGCGGACGCCGTGGACGAGGCGCTGAAGGGTGACGACCTGGACGCTGTCAAGGCCGCCGTGGAGAAGCTCAACACCGAGTCCCAGGAGCTGGGCAAGACCCTCTACGAGGCTGAGGCCAACGCCGGCGCTACCCAGGCCGACGGCGCCGCAGCCGCCGACGACAACGTTGTGGACGCCGAGGTTGTCGAGGACGAGGACACCGCGGCCGGCACCGACGCGACCGACGCCGACAACAAGTAACCGACAACACGTAACCAGGACGAGCAAGAAGGAAGGGAACACGACATGACTGACCCGAACGTGAACCCGCAGATGCCGAACGACCCGGGCGCGCCGGAGAACACGGACGAGCAGTACGTGTCCCCGGACCGCGCCGAGTCCCTCGCGGACGAGGCCGCCGAGTCGGAGGCGTTCGAGGCTGCGCAGGATCCGGAAGCCGAGGACCCCCTCTCGTCCGCCTCCACCATGACGGACGCGGAGATCGAGGACGCGGTCCAGGCCGAGCTCGCCGGCGAGTACGGCGACGCCAACCCGGACGCCGACGGCGACGGTGCGGTTTCCGACGTGGAGCTGCAGCTTGCCGAGCGCACCGAGGACCTCCAGCGCGTCAGCGCCGAGTACGCCAACTACCGGCGCCGCACGGAGCGCGACCGCGCGCTCATCGTGGAGCAGACGAAGGCCAAGTTCGCGGAGCAGCTGCTTCCGCTTCTCGACGATCTCGATCTGGCGCAGCAGCACGGAGACCTCGCCGAAGGGCCCCTGAAGGCTTTCGCCGACAAGCTCCGTGGCGCGCTGGCCAGCCAGAAGCTCGAGAGCTTCGGGGCCGAGGGCGAGCCCTTCGACCCGGAGATCCACGAGGCTGTGCAGGACCTCTCCGAGGGCGAGGAGAAGGTCGTGGGCACCGTCCTTCGCAAGGGCTACAAGATGGGCGACCGTCTCGTGCGCAATGCGATGGTGATTATTGGTGGCGGCGCTGGGAAGGATGCGTCGTAAAGCAACAAGCCCCAAGTAGCCGGGAGCGAGCGGCACTACCGCTCGCCCCGGCTTTACCTTTAGAACCTTGAGAAAGGAGGAAGCGACATGGCAATGCAACAGGAATGGGCGAACAAGGACTACTACGGCGATCTCGGCGTGTCTTCGAGCGCGTCCGCCACGGACATTAAGAAGGCGTACCGCAAGCTCGCTCGCGAGAACCACCCCGACTCCCACCCAGGCGACAAGGCGGCCGAGGAGAAGTTCAAGCGCGTCGCCGAGGCGTACGACGTGGTCGGCGACGAGGAGAAGCGTAAGGAATACGACCAGTTCAAGTCCATGGTCAGCTCCGGCGGCTTCGGTGGGCGGTTCGGAGGTGGTTCCGGCTTTCCGGGCGGGTTTCGCTCGACGCGGACCGACTTCAACGTCGACGACCTCTCCGACATCTTCGGAGGCGCGGCTGGACAAACTGGAGACGGCGGCCTTGGTGATATCCTCGGTGGCTTCTTTAACCGCGGCGGCGGTGCTGGCGGTAGGAACGCGCGGCCGTCGCGGGGGGCGGACGTCGAAACCGAAATAACAATCGACTTCCGCGAGGCCGCCAAGGGCACCACCTTCCCGGTGGAGCTCACCGGCGAGGCCCCGTGCACCGACTGCCACGGCTCCGGCTCGCGCACCGGCAAGACCACCACCTGCCCCGTGTGCTCCGGCACCGGGTACGTGCGCGAAAACTCCGGCTCCTTCGGCATGGCCCGGCCGTGCACGAACTGCGGCGGAACCGGCGAGGTTATCGAGGATCCCTGCCCCACCTGCGGCGGCACCGGCACCGTGCGCCGCACCCGCTCCATCACCGTGCGGATCCCCGCCGGCGTGGAGGACGGGCAGAAGGTCCGGCTCGCCGGCCAGGGCGAGGCGGGGCCGAACGGCACGCCCTCCGGGGACCTCTTTGTCACCGTGCGCGTGCGCGGGGACAAGGTGTTCACCCGCTCCGGCGATGACCTGGAGGTGACCGTGCCCGTCTCCTTCGGCGAGCTCGCGCTCGGCGCCGCGGTGACCGTGCCCACCCTGGACAAGCCCGTGAAGGTGAAGATCCCGGCCGGCACGCCGAACGGCCGCACCCTGCGCGTGAAGGGCCGCGGCATCCCCCGCAAGACCGGGGCCGGTGACTTGCTGGTCACGGTGGAGGTGGCCGTGCCCAAGGACCTGGACGCCAGCGCCATGAGCGCCCTGCGCACCTACGCGCAGGCGGAGAAGGACTCCGGTTTTGACCCGCGCGCCGGGTGGGCCGGGGCCCAGTAGAAGGAGGTGAGTGGAATGGATGAACGCAAGACGCAGCTTCGAGAGGGCGAGCAGTACTTCGTCATCTCCGTCGCCGCCGAGCTGACCGGCATGCACGCCCAGACCCTGCGCACCTACGACCGCATGGGTCTGGTCACCCCGGCCCGCACGCCCGGCGGTGGGCGGCGCTACTCCTCCCGCGACATCACCATGCTCCGGCGCATCCAGCACCTCTCCCAGGAGGAGGGCGTGAACCTGGCCGGCATCAAGACCATCATCGAGCTCACCGAGCGCATCGAGTCCCTCGAGGGCCAGCTCGAGGCGGAGCGCGACCAGTCCGCCGAGCTGCGCGAGCGCCTCTCGTCGCACCGCCGCGGCGGCGAGCTTGTGCACGTGCCGCGCTCCACCGCGGTGGTCGCTTGGGAGCCGTTTGCTTCTCGACGCTCCCGGGGCCGCGGGTAGAACCCCAGATTGGGCAAGTCCCGCGGGACGGTGAAAGCCCGGCCGGGGCGAGACTTCGAGGTCTCGCCCGGCCGGGCTTTCGTTGTGTAAGCGGCTGAGTATAAGCGGCTGAAGCTTTGCGCCGCTTACGTGGTGTTAAGGCGGTGCCTACTTACGCACGACGCGCTGCTGGTTGTCGCGGTTGAGCACGGAGCGAGCGCCTGCGGCACCGCACAGTGCGGAGATGACGGCACCGATCAGCAGGCCGGCCAGGGTCCACCAGGTGCCCTCGGCGGCGTCGTCGGAGTACTCGTTGTAGGCGTCCTTGGCCTTGTCGGCGGCGTTGTTGGCGGCGTCGCGGGCCTGGTCGGCGGCGTTGTCCACGTCCTGCTGGGAGACGTTGTCGCGGGCCGCGTTGGAAGCGTCCTCCGCGTCCTGGCGGGTGACGTTAGCGGCCTGGCCAGCGGTATTGGCCACGGTGTCGACGGTGTTGCCCACGATGGAGCCGAGGCCACCGATCATGGAGGCGCCCAGCCAGCCGGTGAGCACCAGGGTGGCGATCAGGGACGTGGCCCAGGTGGCGAAGCCGTGGAACAGGCCGGCGCGCACGCCGAGTGCGCCGGAGACGTAGCCGGCGGCCGCGAAGGCGACAGCCAGGGAGATCAGCGCGAAGATGCCGGTGGCGGCACCGGAGGTACCCTGCAGGCCCATGGCCGCGGCGGCGACGCCGAGCAGGATCATGAGGCCGAGGAAGGTGACCACGCCGGCGAAGATCGCGCCCCAGGAGACGTTGCCGTTGGAGACCTCGGTGGAATCGGTGCCGATCCAGGCCTCCTGGCCGATGTGGTCGTCGGCGTCGCGAGTCTCGTAGGCCACGGACTCACCGCGGGCGGCCGGTGCGGCCGGTGCGGCGGTGCGGGTGGTGGTTTCGACGCGCTTCACGCGCTTGGCGCCGCGGTTCGGGTTCTGGGAATTGGTCATGAAAATGCATCCTCTTGGATAAACGGATCGAAACCAGCTGGGGTTTCGCTGACTTATGCAACGGTACTTATCGGCGACGGATGTTGGGTTGCGTTTAGGTAACATCAACGACACAGTCTGGCGACGACCCGGAATGTGTGGTCTGTGTCTCGTTTTGGGGTGGGAAGGGGGCGTCGACAAGCAAAAAGCCCCTCCCGAAGGAGGGGCCGCATGCGCGCGGACTATCCGAACTCGATGGCCGCGGCGCCGCCGATGTGGCGGAGGTTGGACTTAGCCAGGTTGAAGAGGCGGCCGACGCCGCCCTCGAGGAAGGCGGTGCGGGCACCGGACTTGGCAAAGCCCTTCATCATGTCCCAGGTGATCCCCGGCGGCAGGGAGAGGGCCTCCGGGTCGGTGACAATGTCCACCAGCACCGGGCCGTCATACGCGAGGGCCTCCTTGAGCACCGGCTCCAGGTCGTCCGGGTCCTCGATGCGGTAGGACTGGATGCCCACGCCCTTGGCAATCTCGGCGTAGTTGGCCTGCTCGTGGTCGGTGCCGAAGTACGGCATGCCGGCCACCATCATCTCCAGCTTGACCATGCCCAGGGAGGAGTTGTTGAAGCAGATGACCTTCACCGGCAGCTGGTGCAGCTTGATGGTCAACAGCTCGCCCATGAGCATGCCCAGGCCGCCGTCGCCGGACCAGGAAATGACCTGGCGGTCCGGGAACGCCGCCTGCACGCCGATGGCCATCGGCAGGGCGTTAGCCATGGTGCCGTGGAGGAAGGACGCGGCCTCGTCGCGCTTGCCGTTGGGGGTGAGGTAGCGCGAGGACCACACGTTGCACATGCCGGTGTCCACGGTGAAGTAGGCGTCTTCGTCCGCCAGCTTGTCCAGCACGGACGCGGCGAGCTCCGGGTGGATCGGCTTCTTCGACTCGAAGGCCTTGTTGGTGTAGTGGTCGATCACGTGCTCGAGCAGCTCGTAGTGGCGCTTGAGCATCTTGTCCAGGAACTTGCGGCTCTTTTTCTCCTCGATGTGCGGGAGGATGTTCTCGATGACGCTCTTCACGTCGCCCACCACCGGGTAATCCACCTTGGTGCGGCGGCCGATGTGGGTGCCGTCGATGTCGATCTGCGCCACGTTGTCCTGCGGCAGCCAGTCGGTGTACGGGAAGTCGGTGCCGACCATGATGAACAGGTCGCACTCCTCCATGGCGTCGATGCAAGCGCCGTAGCCGAGCAGACCGGACATGCCCACGTCGTACGGGTTGTCGTACTCGAAGTACATCTTGCCGCGGAAGGAGTGGCCGATCGGGGCCTTGATCTTCTCCGCCAGGGCGAAGACCTCGTCGCGGGCATCGCGCGCGCCGTATCCGCAGAAGAGGGTGACCTTGTCGGCCTTGTTAATAGCCTCCACCAGGCGGGCGGCCTCGTGGGGGTCCGGGAAGACGCGCTTGTTCTTGCCGGTGGCGTACACGGAGTCCGCGGTGTGCGGACCGTCCGCCACGTCGGAGGCGAAGACATCGCCCGGCACGACGATCACGGACACGCCGTTGCCGGCGAGGGTGTTCTGGAGGGCGTTGTGCAGCACGCGCATGCCCTGGTCGGCCTCGTGGACCACCTCGCAGTAGGAGGAGCACTCCTGGAAGAGCAGCTCCGGGTGGGTCTCCTGGAAAAAGGAGGAGCCGATCTCAATGGTGGGGATGTGCGAGGCGATGGCCAGCACCTTCGAGCCATTGCGGTGGGACTCGTACAGGCCCTGCACGAAGTGGGTGTTGCCCGGGCCGCAGGACGCGCCGCAGACCGCGAGCTCGTCAGCCGCCAGCGAGTCGGCGCCGGCGGCGAAGGCCGCGGCCTCCTCGTTACGCACGTGCACCCACTCGATCTGGTCGCTCTGGCGCACCGCGTCGGACAGCGGGTTCAGCGAGTCTCCCACCAGGCCATAAATGCGCTTCACGCCCTCGCGCTCGAGGCGCTTCACCAGCTGCGTGGCAAAGTTGGTCATGATGCTCCCTTAAAGGTTTGTTAGGTCGTCTTTACTTGCCCAACCCATGGTACTGAGACTTCTGCATTCCGGCTCGGGGGCTGTGACAATGCGGTCAGGAACGCCTCGTCTGTGAAGTAGTCCAGGTGGTCCCCGCGCACGCCCTCGATCCGCGTGGCGCCGTAGGAGCTCGCGGACGACCTGTGGCTGCTGGGCAGCGCGGGCGTGGACGGCGAGAGCGTGGCGGACCTGACCCTGGCGGGGTTCTTTCCCGCCCCCCGCTCGTGTACTGCGCCTTCTGCTTCCCGTCTGGGGGTCTGTGACAATGCGCTCGGTCCCCCCTTGTTTGTAACGTAGCCCGGCGTCCCCCCCCTCCCCCCCCCACCCCGGGCGGCTCCTTAGGAGTTCGATGGCGGGTTGCCCCCCACCCCCCCCGCCCCGCCCGCCCGCAGGCCAAGGATGGGGTCCCGGTCCGCGTCCACCACAAACACCTTCGCGTCCGGCCCCGCCAGGGTCAGGTCCGCCACGCTCTCGCCGTCCACGCCCGCGCTGCCCAGCAGCCACAGGTCGTCCGCGAGCAGCCCGTCCCGGTTGGCCGCGCGGGTGGCCACCAGCGTGCCGTACGAGTGGGCCACCACGGTCTTCTGCGCGTTGGGGAAGCGCTCCTCCAGGGCCGCCTGGAACGCCGCGAGGTTGCCCGCGCCCTCCGAGGCGGGCGCGCCGGACAGCGCGGCGCCCAGATCCGGCGGCGGGTTGTAGCCCTGCCACACCACCACCGCTGCGCCGGTGCGCTCCGCTATCCGCCCAGCCTTCTCCAGCTCCCCTTCCAGCTGGCGGGGGTTGCCGGTGGTCGCGCCAGCCACCAGCGTGATCACCCGCGCCGGGTTCTCCGCACTGCCCACCATCACCGTGGTCGAGCCGGGCCCCGCCTCCAGCACGAGCCCGCCGGCGGCCTTGATGGTGCCTCGGGTGCTGGCCGGCAAGGTGGCCATGTGGCGCGCGGAGAGGGCCTCGAGGCTTTCCTGCGGGCACTCCGCCAAGCGCTCCATCCCCCGCCCGCGCGTGCGGTTGAGCTCGCGCGCCAGCTCGGTGTCCAGCTGTTGCGACAGCTGGTTGAGCCAGAGGATCACGCGGTACTGGCCCACCAGGAGCGCGGCGCGGGCAAGCGCGTCGAGCGATTCCTGTGCGCGGGCGGCGGCGTCGAGGGCGTCGCCCATGGCGTGCAGGGTGTCGGCGCGGCGGCGGAGGGTGGTGGCGTAGCCGCCCACGCGGGCCAGGGCGAGGTCCGCGGACTGGCCGGCGAACCCGGTGGCAGCGAGTGCTGCGCGCGACCCGTCCGTGGCGCGGGCCTCGGCGCCCACCGCAGCCTGTGCCCGGTAGCAACTTTGCGCAGCGGCGCGCAGCTCCGCGGGGTCGAGGCTGGGGGAGTACTGCGCCGCCTTCGTCGCCGCCGGGGCCGGGGCTGGAGCCGGGGCCGGGACGCCCACAGCGACCGCGCTAGCCACGGTCCAGCGCCCCGGCGAGCTCGGCGTCGGAGGACGTCACCTTTTCGGCGAAGGCCGCGATGGACCGCAGGTGGTTGGAGAGGGCTTGAAAGGTTGCGTCGATAAGCACAAGCTCCCTCGAGGCGGCGGCGTTGAGCGCGGCGGAGGCGCGGGAGGGTGACAGCGACGCGAGCGTCAGCGGCGGGGGGGGGGGGGCCGCCCCCCCCCCCGCCCCCGGCCCCCCCCCCCCCCGCGCCCCCCCCCCCCCCCCCCCCCTCCAACCTTACCAACTAACACACAACACCACAGTTGAGCTCGGGCATTTCACAGCACACTCATACTACCACACACGTCAGCGGCGGGGGGATGGGGACGTGGGAGCGGGCGGCGCGGGCGGTGGAGTCGGAAAGTTCGAGGAAGGTCATGCCGCGGAGTGTGGCAAAGCGCAACAGGCGAAGCAAGGGCGAAATGCGAAACTGTGGATAACCCGTCCTTGGTCGCACTAAAGTTATCCACATGCGCATTGCCTTATTGCAAACGGTCACCGGCGCGGACAAGCGCGAAAACATCGAAACGCTCGCCCCGCTGATCCGCGACGCCGCGCGCGCCGGCGCGACCCTGATCGTGCTCCCCGAGGCCGCCAGCCAAGCCTTTGACCAGGGCAGATTGGACACGCAGGCGGAGGAGCTCGACGGCGAGTTCGCCACCGCCATGCGCGGGCTCGCGGACGAGCTGGGTGTGACCGTTGTGGCCGGTATGTTCCGCCCGGGCGATGTCAATAACGTCGACGGGAAGACCCTCCACCGGGTGCGCAACACCGCCCTCATCACCGGCGGCGGCGTGCACAAGGGCTACGACAAGATCCACGCCTACGACGCCTTCAACTACCGCGAATCCGACACCGTGCAGACCGGCCGCGAGCTGGTCACATTCACCCACGAGGCCGCCGGCGAGCGCGTGGTGGTGGGCGTGGCCATTTGCTTCGACATCCGCTTCCCCGAGCAGTTCAAGGAGCTCGCCCGCCGCGGCGCCGAGGTGATCGTGGTGCCCACGAGCTGGGCCGACGGCGCCGGCAAGCTCGAGCAGTGGCGCGCGCTGACCGCCGCCCGCGCGCTGGACGCCGGCGTGTTCATCGCCGCCGCCGGCCAGGCCCGCCCCGAGTGGGAGGAGCACGCCGGCGAGGAGTCCGGACCCACCGGCATCGGCCACTCCGCCGTCGTCAACCCGCACGGCCGGCGCATCGCCGAGGCCGGTTACGCCCCCGAGACGCTCATCGTGGACATCGACGCGGCCGAGGTTGCCGCCGCGCGCGAGGCGCTGCCGCTCATCGCGATCACCGACCAGACGGGGGCTTTTGCTTAGCGACGCCCCTACAACGTCGCACGCCCCCGGCCGAAACCCTTCGCGGTCACCCACCAGCGAAACACGTTCCTGCTGACCCTTTCGCCCTCCCCGAACACCTCCGCCTGCCGGTGATAGGGCAACGCCGAGGCGACGAGCGTTGCCACGGTTCGCGCCTCGGGGATGCGCGGGTCCTCCCTGTCGGCCGCGCCGGAGAACGCGAGCAGCCCGATGACGATCATCTCCAGCTCCTCCCAGGTGAATGCAATCGGCGGGGGCTGCTCCCCGGGCGCCAGCCAGTAGTAGCCGTTGACTCCGGGCTCGCACTGGATGTTGTAGCCGGCGCGGCGCAGCTGGGCGAGGTACTCGCGGGCGCACCGCTCGCTCACGCCCAAGGCGGAGGCGAAATCCCGGGCCTGGTTGCGCTTCTGCCACTGCATCATGCGAAAGAGTGTGACGCCGCGCATGGCCGTTTCGACGCGCTGGCCCCCGCCGGCCCCGCCTGCGCCGCCGGCGCCGCCTGCGCCGCCGCGCTGGTGGTGCGCCGCCTCCGCTCCCGCTTCCGTCGCGGCGTCTGCGATCCACTTGAGCCTGGCGTGGCGCTCATCCCGCTCGGCCTCGAGCCGCTCCTCGTAGGAAGGCGCGCGCTCCCCGGCGTTGTCCCGGCTTGCTTCCCCGCTTGCTTCCTGGTTTCCGGTTCCCATTTCGGCCCCCGCTTCCTTGGTTCTTGAGTTTCTGGTTCCTGTGCATTTTCTGTGCAGTTTCTGTGCGTGGAGAGGGGTGGTGGCATGCGAATTGGCGAACCCGGCACATAGTTGCAATCCGGAATATTGGTGCGGGATTGCAACTATGTGCCGGTTTCGAGTTTGCGGAACATTCCCCCCACGGTTCCCTGGCCGCCGTTTTCCTGCCGCCGTTTTCCTAGCCGCCGTTTTCCCGCCGCCCCCGGTCCGCGCTCAGCGTAACTCAGGGGCGACGGATCCGCCGGGCGTCGCAGCGAACGAGGCGGGTGGCGCCGCAGTTGAGCGCCGCGTTGGCAACTTTTTCGGCTTGATAGGAACAGACTCAACTTCTCGCGCGTTACATCTGATGTAATCGACGCAAGACAAAGACACGCAAGGAGCACGAACACCATGGGATCGTTCAACCCCACAACGAAGACGCAGGAGGCGATCCAGCAGGCGCTGCAGAAGGCGTCCGCCGCTGGCAACCCGGACATCCGGCCGGCGCACCTGCTCGAGGCCATCCTGAACCAAGAGGAGGGCATCGCCGCGCCGGTGCTGAAGGCCACGGGCGTGGACCCGGACACCGTCTCGCGCGAGGCCGCGGAGATTACCCGGGGCTACCCCAAGGCGGAGGGCCAGAACATGGCCAACCCCAACTTCAACCGCGACGCGCTGAGCGCCATCAACGCCGCCCAGGAGCTGGCGGGCGAGCTGGGGGACGAGTACGTCTCCACCGAGGTGCTGCTGGCGGCCATCGCAAAGGGCACGGACGAGGCCGCCGAGCTGCTGAAGAAGCGCGGCGCCACGTACGACGTGCTCAAGGGCGCGTTCCCCTCCGTCCGCGGCAGCAAGAAGGTGACCACGCAGGACCCGGAGGGCCAGTTCCAGGCGCTGGAGAAGTACTCCACGGACCTCACGGCGCGCGCCCGCGAGGGCAAGATCGACCCGGTCATCGGGCGCGACACGGAGATCCGCCGCGTGGTGCAGGTGCTGTCGCGCCGCACTAAGAACAACCCGGTGCTTATCGGCGAACCCGGTGTGGGCAAGACCGCCGTTGTGGAGGGCCTCGCCCGCCGCATCGTGGCGGGCGACGTTCCGGAGTCCCTCAAGGGCAAGACGCTGATCTCCCTGGATCTCGGCTCGATGGTTGCGGGTGCGAAGTATCGCGGTGAGTTTGAGGAGCGTCTCAAAGCAGTGCTCGATGAGATTAAGAGCTCGAACGGCGAGATCATCACGTTCATTGACGAGCTGCACACCATCGTGGGCGCCGGCGGCTCCGGCGAGGGCGCGATGGACGCGGGCAACATGATCAAGCCGATGCTGGCGCGCGGCGAGCTGCGGCTGGTCGGCGCGACCACGCTGGACGAGTACCGCAAGTACATCGAGAAGGATGCCGCGCTGGAGCGCCGCTTCCAGCAGGTGTACATCGGTGAGCCGACGGTGGAGGACACCATCGGTATCCTCCGCGGCCTGAAGGAGCGCTACGAGGTGCACCACGGCGTTCGCATCCAGGACTCGGCCCTGGTGGCAGCGGCGGAGCTGTCCAACCGCTACATCACCAACCGGTTCCTGCCGGATAAGGCGATCGACCTGGTGGATGAGGCCGGCTCCCGCCTGCGCATGCAGATCGACTCCTCCCCGCAGGAGATCGATTCGCTGGAGCGTGTGGTGCGCCGACTCGAGATCGAGGAGATCGCGCTGACGAAGGAGTCTGATGAGGCCTCAAGGGAGCGTCTCCAAGCATTGCGCCAAGAACTCGCTGACCAGCGCGAGAAACTCGGCGAGATGAAGGCGCGCTGGGAGAACGAGAAGGACGAGATCAACCGGGTGCAGTCCGCGAAGGAGGAGCTGGAGCGGCTGCGCAACGAGTCCGAGATCGCCGAGCGCGACGGGGACTACGCCAAGGTGTCCGAGCTGCGCTACGGGCGCATCCCGGAGCTGGAGGCCGAGGTGGCCGAGATCGAGTCCCAGGCCAGCACCAAGACCATGCTGGAGGAGGAGGTCACGCCGGACACGATCGCGGACGTGGTGTCCTCCTGGACGGGTATCCCCGCCGGCAAGATGATGCAGGGCGAGACCGAGAAGCTGCTGAATATGGAATCCGTGCTGGGCGAGCGCGTGGTGGGCCAGCGCGACGCGGTGGTTGCGGTGTCCGACGCCGTGCGCCGCTCCCGCGCGGGTGTGGCGGACCCGAACCGCCCCATCGGCTCCTTTCTCTTCCTGGGCCCCACCGGCGTGGGTAAGACGGAGTTGGCCAAGGCGCTCGCGGAGTTCCTCTTCGACGACGAGTCCGCCATGGTCCGCATCGACATGAGCGAGTACGGCGAGAAGCACTCGGTGGCCCGCCTCGTCGGTGCCCCTCCGGGATACGTCGGGTTCGACGCCGGCGGTCAGCTCACCGAGGCCGTTCGCCGCCGCCCGTATTCGCTCGTGCTTTTCGACGAAGTGGAGAAAGCCCACCCCGACGTCTTCGACGTCCTCCTGCAGGTGTTGGACGAGGGCAGGCTTACCGACGGCCAAGGGCGCACCGTGGACTTCAGGAACACCGTGATCATCCTGACCTCCAACCTCGGCGCCGGCGGCAACCGCGAGCAGATCATGGACGCCGTGAAGCACCACTTCAAGCCCGAGTTCATCAACCGCCTCGACGACGTGGTGGTGTTCGAGCCCCTCTCCAGCGACCAGCTGGTGGGCATCGTGGACATCCAGCTGCAGGACCTGGCCTCCCGCCTGGCCGCTCGCCGCCTCACCCTCGAGGTGTCCGACGCGGCGAAGCACTGGCTGGGGGACCGCGGCTACGACCCTGCCTACGGCGCCCGCCCGCTGCGCCGCCTGATCCAGCAAGCGATCGGCGACCAGCTGGCCAAGAAGCTCCTGGCCGGCGACATCCGCGACGGCGATGCGGTGCACGTGGACGTGGCGGACGGCGGCGAGCGCCTGGACATCCGCCGGGACACCAGCCGGGACACCAGCCGGGACATCGCCGCCCGCTAGGCGCGATACACTGCCACCCATGCAGCCGACCACCACCATCACCACCCGCGTCGCAGTCCCGGGTGTGGAGAACGAGCAGCTCGCCGCGAACCAGCTCACCGGCAACCATTTCGTGGTGGCCAGTGTCCCGTTCGTGGACACCACGCTTGCGGTGGGCGACATCGTGGAGTGCGTGCTGGTGGGTGGGTCTTTCCACGTAGACAGGGTGGTGGTGCGCGGCGGCGCGTCGACGGTGCGCATCCTCCCGGAAACCGACCAGCCGCATCAGATCGCCGAGACGCTCCTGGCGTTCGGGTGTCGCGTGGAGGTCGGCCCCGGCGGCATGCTCGCCGCCAGCATCGGCGCGGACTGTCCCCGCGACGGCATTATGGAGTGGCTCGATGGTCTCGAGTCGGAAGGCGCCATCCATCAGGCTCCCGGCTACATGGCCTAGGCGCCCGTGACGCCTCCCGGCTCTCCTAGCGCCAAATGGTCATTAGCACCTGGTCATTAGTCGAGTGGCGGGCGGGTCCCGTCAAGTGGTGAATGCACCACCTCAGACAGAAAGAGGTGGTTGTTGTGGGTTCGAAGGAGATCCCCGCGGAGGTTCGCCGGGAGGCGGTTGCTCGGGTGGCGGCTGGTGAGATGGTTGCCGAGGTTGCTTCTTCGTTAGGCGTCACGAAGCACAATGTGTGGAGATGGTTGAGGAAAGCCGGTGTGCCTGCGCCGAAGAATGCTAAAGCGGCTGCTAATGACGCGTTGTTCGTTGAGGCGAAGAAGCTGCTCGCGCTAGGGATGAGCCAGGCCAAGGCTGCTCAAATGGTTGGGATGGATCCGGGGGCGTTGTGTTATCGGCTGCGCCAGGAATCACCCATTGCGGTGGCGGGGGTGAAAAACGCTACTGCCCAGGAGCGGGAGTACGCGTTGACGCAGGTGCGTGCTGGGCGTAGCCCTTACCATGTTGCGAAAGAGATCGGCCGCAGCGCGCACGCAGTGTATGTGTGGATGGGCAAAGCGGGTGTGCAAGGCCCACGGGGCAGCCAGAAGCACTTCACGAAGAAACGAGCAGAAGCGCTCGTACTGGCAAATAGAGGGTGGCGGGTGCCCCAGATCGCCGACACGCTTAGCTTGAGTGAGGCCACTGTATACCTGTGGTTGAAAAATGAGGCCATGACGATCACAGAGCCTCGTGTCGTAAGCACACAACCCAGCCAAGCCGGCGAGAAAGTTGGGCGGGGAACCCGTTTGAGCACAGTGGATCGTATCCGCATTGCTGAAGGGATCGCAGCCGGTCGCAGCATCCGCGCGATCGGTCGGGATATAGGCCGCGACCACACTGTGGTCAAGCGTGAGATAGAACGAAACGCCGTCACCTGCATCGACCATGATGGGGCCGTCACAACCTTCTACAACGTTGAGCACGCTGAAGAGCTCACCGCCGAGCGCAAACGGCGCCCCAAGCCCCGAAAGATTGACGTTTGCCTGCTACTGCGTCAAGAAGTGCTGGCCGGTTTAGCCAGGCGATGGTCGCCTAAGCGCATCGAGCGGCGTTTGCGTAGCTGCTACCCGGATGATGGGGCTATGCACATCTCCCACGAATCGATCTAGAGAGTGTCCGATTGTTTGTGTGCGGGGGCTTAGTTTACAAGTAGTCCGCGAATCGGTCGGGGTATGCCACGGCTAGTTGGTTGATGGCTTGTTTCCACCCGGTGGCTTTCGCCCCTTCAATATAGCCGTTGGATTCGGTTACCCGTTTCGCTTTCTTCGCCCGCTGGGCGGCGCGCTTGTCTTCGATGTTGCAAATCATCAACCACAACGTCTTCAACGCCGCGGTATCGTTCGGGAACTGGCCCCGGTTCCGGGTGGCTTTGCGCAACTCAGCATTAAGCGACTCGATCGAGTTCGTGGTGTAGAGCACCCGGCGGGCCGCCGGAGGGAACTGCAGAAACGGCACGAACCGGTCCCACGCGTCGCGCCACACCTTCACCGATTGCGGGTAGCGGCGCCCAAGCTCAGATGCCTCGAACGCGTCTAGGGCGGCACGGGCGGTGTCCTCATTCGGTGCGGTGTAGACCTTCCGCAGCGCTCGGGAGACGGGTTTGCGGTCCTGGTAGGACACCCACCTATTCGCCGCCCGGATCAGGTGCACGATGCAGGTTTGCACCATGGAATTCGGCCACGTCGCTTCGACCGCCTCGGGCAGGCCTTTGAGTCCGTCGCAGCAGACGATGAACACGTCTTGCACCCCACGGTTGGCAAGGTCAGCGCATACGGATGCCCAAAATGCGGCACCTTCGGTATCAGCGATCCACAACCCCAAGATGTGTTTGATGCCGTCCATGTCCACGCCAACGGCCATGTAGCAGGACTTGTTGACCACGCGGTGGCCGTCGCGGATCTTGACTCTAAGTGCGTCGAGGAAGATCACCGGGTAGAACTCATCTAGCTGGCGGTTCTGCCACAGCATCACCTCATCGAGCACCGCGTCGGTGATCGTGCTGATGGTATCCGGGCTCATGTCCACCCCAAGGGTGGTTGCAAGGTGGTGCTGGATGTCGCGCACGGTCATCCCACCCGCGTACAGGGAGATGATCATGTCATCAAGCTCGGTGAGCCTGCGGACACCTTTGGGCACCATCTGCGGGCGAAACGTCCCCGCCCGATCCCTGGGCACGGTCACTTCCAGCGGGCCATAGCCAGAATCCACGGTTTTGGTGTAGGACCCGTTGCGGTGGTTACCACCATCACCGGTATCTACCTGGGCTTTGGCTTTGCGGTCGGAGTGCTCGTAGCCCAAATGGGCGTCCATCTCCGCCTGCAGGCCAGCGTTGATCGATGCCTGCAAAAGCCCCTTCACCAGCTCACTGGCGTCGTCGGTGGAGGTGGAGAGCTCCCCGATGAGCTTTGCGAGCTCGGGGTTATCCATCAGCTTCTCGCTGATCGCGTTGACCCTCGACGGGTCATAGCCTTTCTTCGGTGACACCGTAGTCATTATCGGTGAAACTCCTTTCAGATCAGAGCCTCACACACAAACTTCCTGACACTCTCTCGATCTACAGCGCCATCTACATTCAAGGTGCCGGCAGCCTGCGTCAAGAACTCGAGGCCTACATCAAAGACCAACACGCGCTGATCCGCGGCGGGGCACAACGCAAACCACGCAAACGCACCGCTGGGTTGCTGACCAACCGACGTGGCTGGATCAAGGGTGCTGAAATCACCACACGCCCCCCTGAAGTCGACGACCGGGCCATCTTCGGGCACTGGGAAGGCGACCTCGTCATCGGCAAAAACGGCAAGAGTGCCCTGATCACCCTGGTTGAGCGCACCACCCGATTTACCCTGTTAGGTCACCTTCCAGACGACCACAGCTCGAAGACAGTGGTGGAAACGATCCAGGACATGGTCAAAGACCTCAACAAAGAGCAGCTAAAGACCATCACCTGGGATCAAGGGGCAGAAATGGCGATGACCGCCCAGGTGAAAATTGCGGAAGGCTGTGCGGTGTACTTCTGCGACCCGCACTCACCCTGGCAGCGCCCCACCAACGAAAACACCAACGGCGAGATCCGGCGCCGGTTCTACCCCAAAGCCACCGACTTCAAAGAAGTCACCGTCGACCACGTCGCCTGGGTCCAAGACGAACTCAACGACACGCCCAGAGTCATCTTCAACGGCATGACACCGCGTGAGATGATGCAACAACTAGCACAAAGTGGTGCAACCACCGCTTGATAGCGCCGCGCTTCACCCGGGCGCTTTACCCGACTAATGACCAGGTACTAATGATCATTTGGGTTTTGCCCCGCGTAACCACCGCATCGAGCACCCAACCTCCGCCCCGGCGCCCTGCCGCCAACACCCCGCACGCCCTGAGCGCCCTGCCGCCAACTCCGCGCCCACCCCGCACGCCCTGAGCGCCCGCCCAACCCTGGCTACACTTGGCGCCATGAGCGTCTTCGTCTCCGCGGAAACCCTGCACGAGCACATTAAATCCGGAAAGCGCCAAACCGTTCTCGCGTCGCTGTGGGAAGCGAAATCGGGCCAGTCCTGGTCGAAGTTCCAATCCGAGCACATCCCCACGGCTGTGTTTTGCGACCCAGCGTCGCAGCTCACGGGCATGCCGGGCCGCCGTGGCGGGCGTAACCCGCTGCCGGACGTCGAGACGCTGCGCAGGGCGGTCCGCGCGTGGGGCGTCGAGCCGGGCCGCCCGGTGTTCATCTATGACGGCGGCAACGGCCTCTTCGCCGCCCGCGCGTGGTGGGTGCTGCGCTGGGCGGGCATCGAAGACGTCTCGATCCTGGACGGCGGCTTCGCCGAGTGGGATGCGAGGGGGCTTCCCACCGTGGCGGGCCCGGGCAACGTGGTCGTGCCGCGCCAGGTGGAGATCTCCACGGGCCACTTGCCCACCGCGGAGATGGAGGAGGTCCGCGAGTTTGAGGGCTTGCTTGTCGACGCCCGCTCCCAACGCCGCTTCCAAGGCCGCCGCGAGATCCTGGATCTGCAGGCGGGCCACATCCCGGGCGCGGTGAACCTGCCGGTGGGTGACCTCTTCGAGGAGGACAGCAACGCGGTCAAGCCCGCCGAGGAGATCCGCGAGCGCCTGGCTGAGGTCGGAATCACGCAGGACTCGGACCCGGCGGACGCGATCTTCTACTCCGGCTCGGGCAACCACTCGGCGCTGTTGCTCGCCGCCATGGCGCACGCGGGCCTGCCGGTGCCGCGCCACTACATCGGCGGCTGGTCCCAGTGGTCGGCCAACCCGGGCAACCCGGTCTCCACCGACCTGTAGCGATACCAGCCGGCCCCGCGCGGGGCACTAACATCGGTTCCCAATGGCATACCTACTTATCCTCCTGGCGCTGGTGTCGCTCGCCGCCGGCCTGTGGTTGTGGAACGCGGACGCGCGCGAGCGGGAGCCTTCGCTTGTCGACGCCCCCCAGCCCGGTCTGCAGCTGCCGGGAGCGTCGCGCCGGGAGCGGCGGGAGCGCCGGGCGTGGGCGGAGGCGCGCGGCTTCGCCTTCGCCAGGGAGGACGACCTGTTGGCGGGGGAGTGGCAGCGGGGGGCGGCGGCGTCGGGAAGCACGGCGCGCGACGTGGTGTCGGGGCAGGTGTACGGGCACGACATGCACGTGGCCGACCTGGGCGCCGCCACGGTGATCGCCATGTCCACCGGCGAGGCCTCGGCCGTGGTGGTGGACATGCGCCGCGACGGTTTCGCGGTGGAGTCCTCGACGGACCTGGTTGAGGTGGCGCGCGAGGAGGGCTTCACCGTCTTCGGCACCGACGCCGGCCCGGTGCGCCGCTTCGTCGACGTCCGCGTGCGCACCGCCCTGGCGGAGCTGCCGCCGGCCGTGTCTGCCGTGTGGTGCGAGGGCGCGTGGGCGCTGGCGCAGCTCGCGCCCACCTCCACGCCGGCGCAGTGGGAGGAAGCGCTCGCGCCGTTGGCGCTGATCGCCGACGCGGCGCGCACCCCTGTCTCTTATACACCTCCGACGCTCCCCCCGTTCATCGTGGTCAGCGCGCGGGCAGCCGCGCCCCCCACCCCCCGGGCGGGGGGGGGCGGCCCCGGGGGGGGGGGGGGGCGCCCCCCCCCCCCCCCCCCCCCCCGCCGTTATCCACAACCACCACCCAACCCCTTGACCGCCCACCCCCAAGGCGGCACACTGGGACGGTTAGTTCGCGTGCAGCGCGTCGTTGAGCGCGATGCCCTTCGCCGGCACCACCTCGATGGCGCCGCTGAGCGAGTTGCGGCGGAACTGCAGCCCGCTCTTGCCGGAGAGCTCGAGCGCCTTCACCTCGGCACCCGCCTCCTTGCCCAGCGCCTCCGCCACCGGCGCGCTCAGCACGACTTTGGAGCTTGCGGTCACGTAGAGGCCGGCTTCCACCACGCAGTCGTCGCCAAGCGAAATGCCCACACCCGCGTTCGCGCCGAGCAGGCAGCGCTCGCCCAGGCTAATCACTTCCTTGCCGCCGCCGGACAGGGTGCCCATGATGGAGGCGCCGCCGCCGATGTCGGTGCCGTCGCCCACCACCACGCCGGCGGAGATGCGGCCCTCAACCATGGATGCGCCCAGCGTGCCCGCGTTGAAGTTCACAAACCCCTCGTGCATCACGGTCGTGCCCTCGGCGAGGTGCGCGCCGAGGCGGATGCGGTCCGCGTCGCCGATGCGCACGCCGGACGGCACCACGTAGTCCACCATTCGCGGGAACTTGTCCACGGAGTAGACCACCACGGGCCCCTGCGCGGCGAGGCGCCCGCGCGTCATCTGGAAGTCGGCCACCGCGCACGGCCCGTAGTTGGTCCACACCACGTTGGCCAGCAGCCCGAACACGCCGTCCATGTTGGCGTCGTGCGGCTTGATCAGGCGGTGGGATAGCAGGTGCAGGCGCAGGTACACGTCGTACGCGTCCACGGCCGGCTGCGTGAGGTCCGCGATGGTGGTCTCCACGGCCACGCGCGCCACCCCGCGGGCCTCGTCGGGCCCCTCGAGCTCGGCGAAGCGCGGGTCCGCCTCCTCCAAGCGCTTTGTGCTTGTCGACGCACCCTTTGCACCAACCTTCGGCGCCGGGTACCAAACGTCGAGAACTGTGCCGTCGTGGGTGATGGTGGCAAGGCCGCGGGCCTGCGCGGAGAGAGCAGTCATGCCTTGCACCTTAGAGCATCGCCGCTACAGGCCAGGGGCGGCGCTCCGGTCGCGCCGGCCGGTCAGAAACGACGCGGCGATGAGGCCGGCGGAGAGGATCAGGACGGAGATGATTTGGTTGCGTGTGGATGCGTCGAAAAGCATGAGCCCCATGAGCGCAACCAGCGCGGCGAGCGTCACCCACGGCAGCCACGCGGCGCCGTGAACCTTCACGGCGGAGTCGCGGATGGTGGGGTGGAGGCGGATGTAGCTGAGCGTGATCATGATCCACGTGACGATGAGGCAGCCGCCCACGGCGTTCATGAGGAAGTCGAGCAGCCCCGGCGGGTTCCACCACTGCAGGGCCACGGCCACGAGCGCGAAGAAGATGGACACCCACACGGAGTTGCGCGGCACGTTGCCACTGGTGCGCGCGAGCCAGCGCGGCGCGTCGCCCTCGAGCGCGAGCTGGTACGCCATGCGCGAGGTGCCGTAGATCTGGGCGTTGAAGGCGGACAGCAGCGCGAGCACGATCACGGCCTCCATGAAGCCGACAACGCCGGGGATGTTGGCCATGGCGAGTACGAGCGCGAAGGGGGAGTCCGCGGCGGAATCCGCGCCGTCGATCTGCGCGAACGGCAGCAGCAGCACAATGGCGATGACGGAGCCGACGTAGAACAACGCGATGCGCCAGATCACGGAGTTGACCGCCTTCTTCACGGCCTGCGCCGGGTTCTGGGACTCCGCGGCGGCGATGGTGACCACCTCGATGCCGCCGAATGCGAACGCAACGGCCAGCAGGCCGGCGGCGATGCCCGGGATGCCGTTGGGCGCGAACCCGGATTCACGCACGTTGCTGAAGCCGACGAACTCCTGCCCCGGCCACAGCCCGAGCCACAGCAGCGCGGCGATGATCAGGAAGCCGAGGATGACCGCGATCTTGATCATGGCGAACCAGAACTCGAACTCGCCGAAGCCGCGCACCTGCGCGAGGTTGACCACGGCGAACACGGCCACGGCCACCAGCGCGGGGATCCACTGCGGGATGCCGAACCAGCCGGCCATGATCGCGGCGGCGCCGGTGATTTCCGCGCCGCACACCATGATCAGCAAAAACCAGTACAGCCAGCCGAGCAGGAACCCGGCCCAGTGCCCGAACGCCTGGCGCCCGTAGGTGGCAAAGGAGCCGGAGGAGGGGTCGGCGGCGGCCATCTCGCCGAGCATGCGCATCACGGCGATGACGATCGCGCCGGCGATCACGTACGCGAGCAGAATCGCGGGCCCGGCGGCGCGGATGCCCACGCCGACGCCGAGGAAGAGCCCGGCGCCGATCGCCGTGCCCAGGCCCATGAGGGTGAGGTGGCGGGGCTGAAGGCCCGTGCCGAGTTCGTTTTGGGGGCTCGTGCTTGCCGACGCCCCCCTGGTACCAGCCGCGCTACTCATCGCCGCGAACTCCTTGCTGCTTGTGGTTGGATTGGAACGTTTCCGTGCGCGTCCACGCCGCGCCGCACAGTGCAATCACGCCGACGACAACGGCCACGGCGAGCACCTGGAAGCGCCCGTCCGGGTTGGTGAGCATGAGCGCCACGATGCCGCCGGCCAGGGCGATGGTCGCCCACGGCAGGACACCGGGCGCCCACATGCGGACCTCGGTGATGTCACCGTCCGCCTCCAGCTGCGGGTGGATGCGCAGGAAGGAGAACGCGATGGCGAACCAGATCACCACCAGGCAGCCGCCGACCGCGTTGAGCAGGAAGGCGAGCAGCCCCGGCGGGTTCCAGTACTGCAGCCCCACGGCCGCGAGCCCGAAGAGGACGGACACGACCACGGAGCGCACGGGCACGCCGCGGGCGTCGGTGGCGGCGAAGGCCGCCGGCGCGTCGCCGCGCACGGCGAGGTTGTGCAGGAAGCGCGAGGAGCCGTAGATCTGGGTGTTGCAGGCGGACAGCAGCGCCACGGCGATGACGGCCTCCATGATGCCCACCGCGCCCGGGATGTTGGCCATGCGCAGCACGGCGGTGAAGGGGGACTCGGAGGCGTCGCTGGCCCCGCCGATCTGGTCGAAGGGCAGCAGCAGCACGATCAGGAGCACCGAGCCGATGTAGAAGAAGCTGATGCGCCAGATGATGGTGCGAATGGCGGAGTGGACGGCCACCTCCGGGTCGTCGGATTCGGCGGCGGCGATGGTGACCAGCTCGATGCCGCCGAACGCGAACGCCACGGCGAGCAGGGCGGTGGCAACGCCGCCCCAGCCGTTGGGCATGAAGCCCACATCGGCGACGTTGGTGAGCCCCACGAACCCGGTGCCGGGCAGGGCGCCGAGCCACAGCAGCGCGCCGAGCACCAGGAACGCGGCGATGACCACCACCTTGATCAGGGCGAACCAGAACTCGAACTCGCCGTAGTTCTTCACGGCGGTGAAGTTGATGGCGGTGAACGCGGCCATGGCGATCAGGGCGGGGATCCATGGCGAGACCCCGAACCAGGCGGCGATGATGGCGGAGGCGCCGGTGATCTCCACCGCCATGATCATGATCATCATGAACCAGTACAGCCAGCCGATGGTGAACCCGGCCCAGGGCCCGAACGCCTGCTCGGCGTAGGTGGAGAAGGTGCCGGAGGAGGGCCGGGCGGCCACCATCTCGGCAAGCATCTGCATGACTAGCACGGTGATGGCGCCGGCGATGATGTAGGCCAGAAGCACCGCCGGCCCGGCCGCGGCGATGCCCACCCCGGTGCCCAGGAACAGCCCGGCGCCGATGGCGGAGCCGAGCCCCATCATGGTCAGGTGGCGCGTTTTCAGCCCGCGCGCGAGGGAAGTTGACATGCGGATAACTCTAAACCACCCCCCACGTAGGATTTGCGGGGTGACTGAGCTTTTGCTTTTCGACGACCCCGTTGCCCTCACCGCCGCCCTCATCGACATCGAGTCCCCCTCCCACCACGAGGCCGAGATCGCGGACGCGATCGAGGCGGCGCTGCGCACCCTCGGGGGCGTGGAGGTGATCCGCAGCGGCAACACCGTGGTGGCGCGCACCCACTTCGGGCACCCGCAGCGGGTGGTGCTCGCCGGCCACGTCGACACGGTGCCGCTGGCCGGCAACACCCCGCACCACTTCGGCCGCGGCGCGGACGGCGAGGATCTGCTCTTCGGCTGCGGGTCGGTGGACATGAAGTCCGGCCTGGCCTGCTACCTCAGCGTCTTCGCCCGGCTCGCCTCCCGGGGCGGGCAGGCGTGCGCCTTCGACATGACGCTGATCGCCTACGAGGGCGAGGAGGTGGCCGCGCGGTACAACGGGCTCGCCCACTTGGAGCGCGACCGCCCCGAGCTTCTGGCGGGGGACTTGGCGCTGCTGGGCGAGCCCTCCGGCGGCGTGATCGAGGCGGGCTGCCAGGGCACCATCCGCGTCTTCGTCGACGCGCACGGCACCCGCGCCCACTCCGCACGCAGCTGGCTGGGCGAAAACGCCGCCCACCAGCTCGCCCCGGTGCTCACCCGCGTGGCGGAGTACCAGCCGCGCACTGTCACGATCGCGGGCTGCGAGTACCGCGAGGGCCTGAACGTGGTGGGCATGGAGGGATTCGTGGCCACCAACACCATCCCGGACCACGCCCGGCTGGTGATCAACTTCCGCTTCGCCCCGGACCGCAGCCTGCCAGAGGCCAAGGCGCACCTGGAGGAGGTGCTCGCCCTCGCCGGCCCGCTAGAGCTGACCTACGATGACGCCTCGCCCGGCGCCCTGCCCGGCCTCGACGACCCGGTGGCGGCCGAGCTGGTGCGCGCCGTGGGCGGCAATTTCCGCGCCAAATTCGGATGGACGGACGTGGCCCGCTTCTCTAGTCTGGGTGTCCCGGCCGTCAACTTCGGCCCCGGCGACCCCGGCTTCGCCCACAAGAAGGACGAGCAGTGCCCCGTCTCCCAGATCCGCGGCGTGCACGCGCAGCTGCTCGCGTACCTTTCGGGGGAGTAGGGCAGCAAGGGAAACGTCGACAAGCAAAAGCGAAAGAGACCACATGGCGCCCCACATCACCCCGAAACCCGAGCGCGACCGCAAACTGCGCGGGCCGATAATGGTGCGCAGCGACGACGCGCACCAGCCCACCACCTACGACCAGCGGCTGCTCGAATCCCTCGGCCACTCCGACCACGATTGGAAGCACGCGGATCCGTGGCGCGTGATGCGCATCCAGTCCGAGTTCGTGGCCGGCTTCGACGCGCTGTCCGAGCTGCCCAAGGCAGTGACCGTGTTCGGCTCCGCCCGCCTCGGCGAGGGCACGCCGGAGTACGAGATGGCGCGCGAGGTGGGCAAGGCGCTGGCCGAGGCGGGCTACGCCGTGATCACCGGGGGCGGACCCGGGCTGATGGAGGGCCCGAACCGCGGCGCGCACGAGAGCGGCGGCATGTCCGTGGGCCTCGGCATCGAGCTGCCCTTCGAGCAGGGCCTCAACGAGTGGGTGGACCTGGGCCTGAATTTCCGCTACTTCTTCGCGCGCAAGACCATGTTTCTGAAGTACTCCCAGGCGTTCATCTCGCTGCCCGGCGGCTTCGGCACCATGGACGAGGTCTTCGAGGTGCTGTGCATGGTGCAGACCGGCAAGGTGACCAACTTCCCAATCGTGCTGATGGGCACGGAGTTCTGGTGCGGGCTGGTGGAGTGGATGCGCAGCCAGCAGCTCGCGCGAGGTTTGATTTCGGAGGGCGATGACGAGCTCTTTATCGTCACCGATTCCGTCGAGGAGGCCGTGGACCACATCGTGCGCGCCCACCAGGTGATGACGGACGGCCGCCTGGGCGACGACGGCCGCCCCCGCGACGCCTAAGGTTGCGCCCGTGGCCGAGCAGCTCGCCCGCGTGATGGCGATAGTGAACCGCACGCCCGACTCCTTCTATGACCGCGGCGCCACCTTCGCCGTGGATAAGGCGGTGGAGCGCGCCGGCCGCGCGATCGCGGACGGGGCGGACATCATCGACGTCGGCGGCGTCAAGGCGGGCCCGGGCGACGAGGTGGACCCGGCCGAGGAGATCCGCCGGGTGGTGCCCGTGATCGCCGCCGTGCGCGCCGCCCACCCGGGTGTGACGCTGAGCGTGGACACGTGGCGGGCGCGGGTGGCCGAGGCCGCGATCGAGGCGGGCGCGGACCTGATCAACGACACGTGGGCGGGCTTCGACCCGCAGCTGGTGGAGGTAGCGGGCGCCGCCGGGGTGGGATACGTGTGCTCCCACACCGGCGGGGCCGTGCCGCGCACCCGCCCGCACCGCGTGCGCTACGACGACGTGGTCGCGGACGTGATCCGCGAGACCACCGCGTTGGCCGAGCGCGCCGTCGCCCTCGGCGTGCCGGCGGAGAAGGTGTTCATCGACCCGACACACGACTTCGGCAAGAACACCTACCACGGGCTCGAGATCCTGCGCCGCGTGGACGAGCTGGTGGCCACCGGGTGGCCAGTGCTCATGGCGCTGTCCAACAAGGACTTCGTGGGCGAGACGGTGGACCGCGGGGTGGAGGAGCGCGTGGCCGGCACCCTCGCCGCCACCGCCTGGGCCGCCGCCCGCGGCGTGGCCGCCTTCCGCGTGCACCAGGTGCGCGAGACCGTGGACGTGATCCGCATGACCGCCGCGATCTCCGGCGAGGCACCGCCGCTGCACACGGTGCGGGGGCTGGCGTGAGCGACGCGGTTGATCTCGCCGCGGTCAGCGTGGTGATCCCGGCGCTCAACGAGGAGCGCACGGTGGCCGGCGTGGTGGACGCCTGCCTGCGTTCGGGCGCCGGTGAAGTGCTGGTCATCGACTCGGACTCGGCCGACGGCACCGCCGGGGCGGCCGAGCGGGCCGGGGCGCGCGTGGTGAACTGGCGCGACGTGGACCCCCGTCAGCCGGTGCCCGGCAAGGGCGAGGCGCTGTGGCGCGGGGTGAAGGCGGCGCGCGGGGAGGTGGTCGTCTTCGTCGACGCGGACGTGGTTAACGCCCAGCCGTGGTGGTTCCCGGCGCTCGCCGCCCCGCTCGCGGACCCGGCGGTGCACCTGGTCAAGGCCAACTACGTGCGCGCCGCCGGCGAGACCGGCCGCGGCGGCGGGCGGGTCACGGAGCTCACGGCCAAGCCCCTGCTGCGCGCGTTCTTCCCGGAGCTCGCGCACGTGCGCCAGCCCTTGAGCGGCGAATACGCGGTGCGGCGCTCCACGGCGCTGCGCCTGCCGTTCGTGGCGGGCTACGGGGTGGAGGTTGGGTTGCTGGTTGACGTCGCAAAGCAATACGGCCCCGAAGCGGTGGCTGAGGCCGAGCTCGGCTCACGGGAGCACCGCAACCGGCCCCTCGCGGAACTCGCGCCGATGGCCGACGTGGTGGCGCGCACGATTCTCGCCCGGGCGGGCGCGACGGGCGCGGACGAGGTGCTGCAGCGCCCGCCGTGGCTGGCTGATTAAGATAGCGCGCATGCTGCTTTCCTGGATCGTGCTCATCGCCGCGCTGATCGTGTTCAGCGTGCTGGGTTTCTGGATCTTCTCCGCCCTCTTCGGCCGCGGCGAGGCGCTGCCGCCGCTGGAGGACACCGAGGACGTGAAGGGAGCGAACCGCGCCGCCGTGGAGGAGGGGCGCTTCGACGACATCCAGCTCGAGGTGGTGCACCGCGGCTACCGCATGGACCAGGTGGACGCGCTCATTGCGCAGCTGACGGGCGCGGACCTGTCCGAGGGCTACGCTTCGCCGCGGCGCGAGCTGGCGGCGCCGGCGGCCGCGGCCCCCGCGCAAGTTGGCGTAGAATCGGCGGAAGCAATTGCAAAGAGTGAAGGAGACCCGACGCATGGCAGCAATGAAACCGCGCACCGGTAACGGCCCGATGGAGGCCGTGGAGGAGAGCCGCAAGATTGTGATGCGCATCCCCTCGGACGGCGGCGGCCGGCTTGTGGTGGAGCTGAGCAAGGAAGAGGCCGGCGAGTTGGGCCAGCTCCTGCTGGACGCCTCCGAGTAGCCGCCCGAGCCTCGTACCGCACGCAGCCCCGCTACCGCGACGTTTCGCGGCGGCGGGGCTGCGGTACTATTGCCACATGCTTTCGAATATCGTCGACGTGCTGGCGGACCCGGTCGATCTGACGCGCTTACGCGGCGAGGACGGCTTTTCGCGCCTCGTCTCCGAGTCGGGCCACTCCTACGACGTGGCGCGCCAGGGGTACGTCTCCCTCGTGGGCGGCAAGGGGCTGAACCACGGCGGCGATTCCCTGGAGATGGTCCGCTCGCGCGAGGCGTTTTTGGCGCAGGGGTACTTCGCGCCGTTCGTGGAGGCGGTGACGGACGCGGTGGGGGACGTTATCGAGCGCAGCGCGGCGCAGGTGGATGACCCGGTGGTGCTCGAAGTGGGCGCCGGCACGGGTTACTACCTCGCCCACACGCTGGACAGCATCGACGGCGCGCGCGGCGTCGGCCTGGACATCTCGGTGCCGGCCGCGAAGCACCTAGCCAAGTCCCACCCTCGCACTGGGGCCGTGGTGGCGGACGTGTGGGAGCGCATCCCGCTTCGCGACGCATCGGTGCACGCCATCACCGTGGTTTTCGCCCCGCGCAATCCGGAGGAGTTTCGGCGCGTGCTTGTCGACGGCGGCGAGGCCGTCATCCTCACCGCCGATCAGGGCCACCTCGACGAGCTGCGCGAGCCCCTTGGAATCCTCGGCGTGGAGGAGGGGAAGCTTGAGCGCATGCTCGAGCAGGCGAAGGGGCACCTCGAGCCGGTGGCCGACGCCGAGCTGATCGAGTTCCCGATGCAGCTCGAACGCGAGGCGATCGCCGCGCAGGTGGGCATGAGCCCGTCGGCGCGCCACCTCGACCCGGCCACGCTGGCGGAGCGGGTGGCCGCCCTGCCGGAGCGCCTCGAGGTGACGGCCCGAGCGCAGCTCATCCGCATGCGCAAGGCCGGCGAGGCGTAGGCGGGCCTCGGCGCGCGCCGGGTTTCCGGGTTATCTCGCGTTATCTGGTCCCCGCGTGGCCGCGGCGCCACTCGCTGAAGATCTCCGCGTCGCCGTCGGTTCGGGTGCGGATCCCGGACGCCCCGCCGGCGGGCCAGAAGCGCGAGGACATGGCCACGCTGCCGCCGCCGGCGTAGACCTCCAGGGTGGAGCCGTCGACGATGATGGTGATGTTGTCCTCGTCTTCGTCGTGAAGCGGCGCGGTCTTCGGCTCGCCGTCGAAGCGGTCGAGGACTATGTGCTGGCCGTCGTGCGTGATGCGCGCGGCGGGCTCGCCGGCCGCGTCGAGCACCTCGGCGACGATGTCTGAGCCCGCCGGGATGGAGCACAGGCCCGTCCACATGAGCGCGCGCTGCGCTAGGTCAACGGCCTCGGGCAGGCCGGGCGCCGGCACCTGGTAGAGGTGGCCGTGCTGCAGGGTGACGCGCCGCGGCAGGGTGAGGGCGTTGGCCCAGCCCTCCGCCTCCCAGTTGGGCTCTCTGGTGGGGTCGCCGGCGCGCCCGGAGTTGGTCATGAACCCGTAGATGTAGGCCCGCTCGTAGCGCTGCAGGTCGTCGGCCGCCGCGCGCGGGTAGTTAGTGTTGCGCGGGCGGGTGAAATCGTGCCCGTAGTCGAAGAGCTGGCTGGGCGTGACCACGTGGAAGCGGTTGCCCTCCAGCTTGCCAATGATGTAGCTCGCAATATCCTTGCCGCCGCGCTCGACGGTGATGAACAGCACGTCGTAGATCTCGCCGTCCACCTCGTCGCGCAGGCGGATCAGGCGCGGCGCCACCAGGGAGGCGTCGAGGTCGATGCCTGGGTCCCCGTCGAATTCGAGCGCGCCGTCCACGCGCCACTCGCGCCCGTCGGCGGAGCTGAGCACCACCGGCTGCGGGTCGTCGGTGGTGCCGGCCACGGCGAGCATGAGCCACCCGGTGTGGCCGCCGGCGCGGTTGTCCAGCTCGCTCCAGCCCGGGATCACGCAGGGGGAGCGGAAGTTGGTGAAGCCGCCGCCGTCGCCCACCACAACGCCCACGCGGGAGACGGCGGCCGACAGCGCTGCGCCGTCTAGATCCTCGCCCAGGTCCTCGTCCAGGTCCTCGCACAGCGCGTCAACGTCGTCCACGCGCGCGAGCTGGATGGTGTTGCCCTCGGGCCCGCGGGAGGTGAAGTACATGTCCACCCCGCCGTCGCTCTCGGCGCCGCCTACCACGGCGCCGGCGCGGATGTGGCGCTCGCCGTCGGTGGGCGCGATCGCGTCGTTGCACTCGAACCAGCTGAACGGGTCGCCCTCGCTCATGTCGTGGCCCCAGCGGCTGGCTCCGTCGGGGGTGGGGCGGTACTGGTAGAACATGTGCCAGACGCGGTGCTCGGGCCCCCCGAGGCGGATGACGCCGGCGGGCCCTTCGAGGATGCCGCGTTCCGCGGTGACGTGCAGTTCAGGTCTGAAAGTCATTGCGTCACACCAACTTCTTGTAAATGTCCACGGTCTGCTCCGCAATCGCGGCCCACGAGAACTCGGCTTCCGCCCGCAGGCGGCCCGCCTCACCCATGGCTCGGGCTTGTTGCTTGTCGACGGCCACCTGGTTCACCGCCTCCGCCAACCCCCGCTCGAAATCCTCGGGCCTGGCCTCGTCGTAGTCGACGAGCGTGCCGGTTTCGCCGTCGGCCACCACCTCGGGGATGCCGCCCACGCGCGAGGCCACCACGGCGGTGCCGCACGCCATGGCCTCCAGGTTCACAATGCCCAGCGGCTCGTAGATGGAGGGGCAGACGAAGACGTCGGAGGCGGAGTACACCTCGCGGATGCGCTCGGCGGGCATCATGTCCTGAACCCAGAACACGCCGTCGCGCTCCTCGCGCAGCTGCTCCACCAGCGCCTCCGTCTCGGCGGCGATCTCCGGGGTGTCCGGCGCGCCGGCGCAGAGGATGAGCTGGATCTCCGGGTCGAAGTGGCGGGCCGCCTTCAGCAGGGGCGGCACGCCCTTCTGGCGGGGGATGCGCCCGACAAAGGACGCAACGGGCCGGGTCGTGTCCACGCCCAGCTCGTCGGCGATGGTGCCGGTGTCCGGGTACCACTTCTCGGGGTCGATGCCGTTGAGCACCACGTGCACCTTGTCCGCGTCGATGCGGGGGTAGGCGCGCAGGATCGCGTCCTTCATGCCCGCGGAGACGGCGATGACGGCGTCCGCGTACTCCATGGCGTTCTTCTCGCTCCAGGAGGAGATGTCGTACCCGCCGCCGAGCTGCTCGCGCTTCCAGGGGCGGTCGGGCTCGAGGGAGTGGGCGGTGACGACATGGGGAACGTCGAAAAGCTGGCCCGAAAGATGCCCGGCGAGCCCCGCGTACCAGGTGTGGGAGTGCGCCACGTCGATGCCCTCGGCGGCGTTGGCCATGCGCAGGCCGGTGGAGAGGGTGGTGATGGCGCCGTTCGCGCCCGCGAGCTCGGGGTCCGCGCCGTGGGCGAACACGTTCGGCTCCTCGCGGGGCTCGCCCCAGCAGTGCACGTCCACGTCCACGCCGTCGAGCTGGCGCATGAAGCGAGTCAGCTCGGTCACGTGAACCCCGGCACCGCCGTACACCTCGGGCGGATACTCTCTGGTCATCATTCCCACTCTCATGCCCGCCGAGCTTAATGACGTTTCACCGGGCGTGCATGCACCCCAAAGCGCTGCAGGCGCGGGGCAATTTCAATACGCTGAGTGGTATGAAGAGCCAGCCCCGAGTTCTCGCCATCGTCCTCGCGGGCGGCGAGGGGAAGCGCTTGTTCCCCCTCACCGCCGACCGCGCCAAGCCCGCGGTCCCGTTCGGCGGGAATTACCGCCTCATCGACTTCGTCCTCTCCAACCTGGTCAACGCCGGCTACATGCGCATCGCGGTGCTGACCCAGTACAAGTCCCACTCCCTGGACCGCCACGTGGCCACCGCGTGGAACGTCTCCGGGCCGACGCCGCAGTACATCGCCTCCGTGCCCGCCCAGCAGCGCCGCGGCAAGCGCTGGTACAACGGCTCCGCGGACGCGATCGTGCAGTCTCTCAACCTGATCTACGACGACATGCCGGACTACGTGCTGGTCTTCGGCGCGGACCACGTCTACCGCATGGACCCCTCGCAGATGGTGGAGGACCACATCGCCTCCGGCAAGTCCGCCACCGTGGCCGGCATCCGCGTGCCGCGCTCCGAGGCAACCGCGTTCGGTTGCATCCAGGCGGACGACGACGGGACGATCACCGAGTTCCTGGAGAAGCCGGCCGACCCGCCCGGCACCCCGGACGACCCGGAGGTGACGTACGCCTCGATGGGCAACTACGTCTTCTCCACCGAGGCGCTGATCAAGGCCTTGCTGGAGGACGAGCAGAACGACGACTCCTCGCACGACATGGGCGGCGACATCATCCCGTACTTCGTGGCCAAGGGCGAGGCGAACGTCTACGACTTCTCCGGCAACGAGGTCCCCGGCGCCACCGACCGCGACAAGGGGTACTGGCGCGACGTGGGCACGATCGACTCCTTCTACGAGGCCCACATGGACCTCATCTCCTCGCACCCGGTCTTCAACCTCTACAACAAGGCGTGGCCGATCCACTCCACCGAGGACTCGAACCTGCCGCCCGCCAAGTTCGTGCTCGGCGGCATCGCGCAGGAGTCCATCGTGGCCGCCGGCTCCATCATTTCGGGCGCCACGGTGCGCAATTCGGTGCTCTCCACCGACGTCCGCGTCGAGGAGGGCGCCACCGTGGAGGGCTCGGTGCTCATGCCGGGCGTCCGCATCGGGCGCGGCGCGGTGGTGCGCCACGCCATCCTGGATAAGAACGTCTACGTCTCCGATGGCGAGATCATCGGCGTGGACCACAACCGCGACCGCGAGCGCTACACCGTCTCTGACGGCGGCGTGGTGGTCGTGGGCAAGAACGAGGTGGTCTAGCGCTTGGTCACCAGGGTCAGCCCGCCGTCGAGGGGGAGGCGGGTGACCACGGCGCCGTGGTCGGCCGCGAGGGTGTCTACGTAGTCGTCCGCGGCGCGGGCGGCTTCGGTGTCGCGGTCGCGGCGGGTGGCGTCGGCAAGCGTGCCGTCGAGAAGCGAATCGGCGAACACGAGCGTCCCTCCCGCGGTGAGCAGCGGCCAGGCGCGCTCCGCGAAGGCCGTGAGCTCCAGCGGGGAGACGTCCGCGTAGATCAGCTGGTAGGAATCGGCGGCGAGCCTACCCATCACGTCCAGCGGGCGGGCGGTGAGGAAGCGGGCGCGGGAGGGGGAGTAGCCGCCCAGCTTGAAGGCCTGTTTGGCGGAGTTTTGCAGCGCCGCCTCCGGCTCGATGCACGTCAACGTCGCCTTCTCGGGCAGGCCGCGCAGGATGTGCAGGCCCACCACGCCGGCCGCCGGGGTCACGCACACCGCGCCCTGGGAATGGCCGGACGCGCCGCCCGCCGCGAGGGTGGCCAGCAGCGTCCCCACCACGGCCGAGGGGGCTCGCAGCCCGTTCTCCTCCGCCTCCACGTGGGCGTGGCTCAGGCCTTCGCGGACCGCCTCGGGGAACAGGGCGTCGCGCGAGTTTCGCTCGGCGATATATGCAGACATTTGGGCGAACACTTGGGCAGACGCGGTCTCAATCACGCACTTCATCATAGACTTCACGCGCGTTCGGCAGGCCTGCCGCGGGCAGGGAGCGGCGCACAGGCAGTTGGCAGGTGAATGCTTGGCGGGTGTGGGGCGGGTCTGACACAATGACCGCATGAGTTTCGTGCGCCCGCGCCCCGAGCACCCAGCCCCCGGCGGCGGGGATGGGGAGGAGCTGCGCGGCACCGCCGCCTTCGACGCCGGGGCGGGGGAGATGCCCTCCTGGTCCGAGTTGGTTGCGGAGCACGCGGACAGCGTCTACCGGCTGGCGTACCGCCTCTCCGGCAACCAGCACGACGCGGAGGACCTTACGCAGGAGACGTTCATGCGCGTCTTCCGCAACCTGAAGCAATACCAGCCGGGCACCTTCGAGGGCTGGCTGCACCGCATCACCACCAACCTGTTCCTGGATATGGCGCGCCACCGCTCAAAGATCCGCATGGAGGAGCTGCCGGAGGACTACGAGCGCGTGCCCGGCACCGGCCCCACCCCGGAGCAGGCGTTCTCCGACACCAACCTGGACCCGGCGTTGCAGCGCGCGCTCGACGCCCTCAGCCCGGACTTCCGCGTGGCCGTGGTGCTGTGTGACGTGGTGGGCATGAGCTACGAGGAGATCGCGGAGACCCTCGGCGTGAAGATCGGCACCGTGCGCTCCCGCATCCACCGCGGGCGCGCCCAGCTGCGCGAGTCCCTAGAGCGCGAGGCGGCCCGGGACGCGTCGGTGCAGGAGCTCCTGCGCACCCGCTAGCGGCGGGGGTACGGTGTAGGGGTTTCAGAAAGGAGGCCATGGGCGATGGTTGCACGGTTCCCGCGGCGCGCGGCTCGGCAGGCGGCTGCCAGGGCACAGCGCTTCTCGTCCACGGACCACCTGAGCGCCGAGGCGGTGGCCGCGCTGGTGGACGGCGAGCTTTCCCCCGCCGCGGAGCGCCGCGCCCGCGCCCACGTGGATCAGTGCCCGGAGTGCTTGGCTGACGTGATCTGCCAGCAGCGCGCCGCCGACCGCCTGCGCCGCTGCTCCTCCGACGACGGGGTGCACGCCCCCAGCGCGCTGGTGCAGAAGCTTTCCTGCCTTGACGACGGAGGGCCAGGCGGCGCCCGCGGCGAGGACGCGCGCCGCGTGCCGTCCACAGCGAAGTCGGCGCTGCGCGCGCTTCGGCGCCGGGGGTAAGGTAAGCGGCGTGTTTTCGAGTTTCGGATGGGGCGAGTTCTTCTTAATCCTCGTTCTGGGGCTGATCATCGTCGGGCCCGAGCGGCTGCCCGGCGTCATCGAGGATGTGCGCGCGGCGGTCTACGCGGCGCGCAAGGGCATCGCCAACGCGAAGCGCGAGCTCAACGGGGAGATGGGGGAGTTCGAGGAGTTCCGCAAGCCCATGAGCGCGGTGTCCAAGTACGCGTCGATGGGGCCGGCGCGGGCGATGTCTTCGCTGCTTTTCGACGGCGATGAGGAGTACCTGCAAAGCTTCGACCCCCGCCGCGTCCTCGCGGACGAGGACGAGCAGGGCCCGCGCGTGGCCTCTGGGCCGCGCCCGCCCGCGCAGAAACCAACGCAGACACCCCAGCCGAAACCGCAGGAGGGTGGCAGCACCCGCGCCGGCGGGGGCTTCTCTTGGGAGGACGTGACGTAGCGCCGCGGCCTACGGGGGCTTAGGGGCGCACGCCCAGGTTCTTGCCGGCGAGGGAGTTGCGGCGCACCTTCAGCGTGGCGGCGATGCCCTCGATCGCCTTCGCGGCGGGGGACTGCGGGTCGGCGAGGACGACGGGGGTGCCCGCGTCGCCGCCCTGGCGCAGCGTCGGATCCAGGGGCACGGAGCCGAGCAGCGGGACGTCGTTGTCGGTGAGCTGCGTGAGGCGGTCCGCCACGTGTTGGCCACCGCCTTCGCCGAAGACGTGCATGGTGGTGCCGTCGGCAAGCAAAAGCCCCGCCATGTTCTCGATCACCCCCGCGATGCGCTGATCGGTCTGCTGGGAGATGGTGCCGGCGCGCTCGGCGACCTCCGCCGCGGCCGCCTGCGGGGTGGTGACGATGATCAGCTCGGCGTTGGGGACGAGCTGCGCGACGGTGATGGCCACGTCGCCCGTTCCCGGCGGCAGGTCCATGAACAGCACGTCCAGGTCGCCCCAGTAGACGTCCGCGAGGAACTGCTGGATGGCGCGGGTGAGCATCGGCCCGCGCCACACGATCGGCGCGTTGCCCTCCACGAACTGGCCGACCGAGATGTGGCGCACGCCGTGCGTGATCGGCGGCATGATCATGTCGTCCACCACCGTGACTTCCTTGTCCACGGAGCCCATCAGGCCCGGGATGGAGTGGCCGTAGATGTCCGCGTCCAAGATGCCCACCGTGAGGCCCTGGCGCGCCATCGCCGCCGCGAGGTTGACCGTCATCGAGGACTTGCCCACGCCGCCCTTGCCGGAGGCGACCGCGTAGACGCGGGTGCGCGAATCCGGGTCGGCGAACGGGATGACCGGGCCGGTCTGCTCGCCGCGCAGCTTCAGCGACAGGGCGCGGCGCTGCTCGTCGCTCATCGTGTGCAGCGCAACCGAGACAGCGCCCACGCCGTCGAGCTCCTCGAGCACGGCGCGGACGTTGCCCTCGATGGTGTCGCGCATCGGGCAGCCGGCGATGGTGAGGTAGATGCCCACCGCGACGTCAGCGCCGCTGATGGTAACCGACTCGACCATGTCCAGCTCGGTGATCGGCTTGCCGATCTCTGGGTCCTCCACGCGCGAGAGCGCCTCGCGCACGGCCTCTTCTGTGATGTGTGCGTGTGTAGCCATGACAGTGCGCAAGTATATGTGGGCCGGGGCGGGGTGGGGTACGTGTGTAGACTTACGCGCATGGCTTCCACCAGTGCGCGATCGCTGCAGAACCCCAACTCGCGTCCCGGCCGCGTGCCCACCGGCTGGCCCGTGGGCACCTTTGCCACCTACGCCGAGGCGCAGGCGGCCGTGGACACCCTCTCCGACCGCCAGTTCCCCGTGGAGAAGCTCACCATCGTGGGGGTGGACCTGATGCAGGTGGAGACGATCACGGGCCGGCTCACCTGGGGCCGCGTGCTGGGCAGCGGCGCACTGTCCGGCGCTTGGTTCGGCATCTTCATCGGCCTGCTGTTCGCCCTGTTCGCGCAGCCCGGCACCGGTTGGGGCGTGTTCTTCTGGTCGCTGCTCATCGGCGCGCTCTTCGGCCTCATCTTCGCGGCCATGGCGTACGGGGTGACGGGCGGCAAGCGCGACTTCGCCTCCGCCACCTCCATCGTGGCCGGCCACTACGACGTGCTCTGCGAGCCGGATTCCGCGCCCCAGGCCCGCGACATGATCGCGGCAGCGGCGGCGGGCGGCGCCCCCCAGCAGTAGCGGGCGGACATGGGAGGGTTTTTCCCGCGCGCCGCGGTCGGCACCGCAATGATCGCCGCGGTGTCGGCCGCGTGCGCGGCCTGCGCCCCCGCTGAGCCGGACCGCACGCCGCTCGCGATCGGCATCGACGCAACCTCGCCCGAGCAGATCGTGCTGGGGGAGATCTACAACGAGATCTTCACCGGCCTGGGCTTCGCGGTGAGCGTGACCGACGTGAGCGACCGCGAGGCGCAGGACCCGGTGGAGCTGCTGCGCACCGAGGAGCTGGATCTCACCATCGCGTGCACCGGCACCCTCCTCGAGGAGCGGGACCCGCGTGCGGCGCGGGCGCTCGACCGCGAGGAGCCGGACCTGTCGGTGGCCACGTACGACGCAGTGGTGGGGACGTTCCCCTCCGACGTGCGCACCGTGGACCCTTCGCCGGCGCAGGGATGCGGCGGCGAAGGCAAGCTGCCCCGCAACATCATCCCGCTGGTGGTCAAGGGCAAGCTCGACCGCTGGGCCGTCTACCGCCTGAACTTCATCACCCGCGTCATGGCCACCGAGGACATCGCCGAGATGGCGCAGCGCGTGCGCGATGGGGAGCCGGTGGCGAACGCGACGCGGGACTGGCTGCTGGAGTACGCGGGCATCACGTACGACGGCGACGTGATTGCGCCCTCCGAACCCAAAACGGCCCCCGGGGTGTAAGCGCAACACCCGGGGGCCGAGGCGGTGGTGAACCGCCTGGGATTACTTGGCAAAGGCTTCGTCGATAAGCGACTGCTCCTCCTGCTGGTGCACCTTGGCCACACCGGTTGCGGTGGTGGACTGGGCGCGGCGCGAGACGCGGACCATCTCCGGCATGTCCGGGATCAGCTCGCGCAGGTGCTCGTTGTAGAACGGCCACGCGCCCTGGTTGGCGGGCTCGTCCTGCACCCAGCGCACCTGCTTCGCGTTGGGGTAGTTAGCAAACGCGTCCTTGATGCGGTTGAACGGGATCGGGTGCAGCATCTCCACGCGGACGATCGCGACGTCATCGCGGCCCTCCTTCTCCTTGCGCTTGGCCAGCTCGTAGTAGATTTTGCCGGAGCACAGGAGGATGGTCTCCACCTTATCCAGGTTGGCGCCGTCGACCTTCTTGTTGCCGGTCTGCACGAAGTTCGGATCGTCGATGACGGACTCGAACTTGGTGGTCTCGATGAAGTCGGACGGCTGCGAGACCGCGGCCTTGTTGCGCAGCATGGACTTCGGGGTGAACACCACCAGCGGGCGCTTCATCTCGCCGAGCGCCTGGCGGCGCAGGAGGTGGAAGTGGTTCGCCGGGGTAGAGGGCTGCGCGATGGTCATCGAGCCCTCGGCCACGAGCTGCAGGTAGCGCTCGATGCGGGCGGAGGAGTGGTCCGGGCCCTGGCCCTCGTAGCCATGCGGCAGGAGCATGATGAGGCTGGACAGCTCGCCCCACTTGGTCTCGCCGGAGGAGATGTACTCGTCGATGATGGTCTGGGCGCCGTTGGCGAAGTCGCCGAACTGCGCCTCCCAGGCCACCACCGCGTCGTGATTGGCAATGGTGTAGCCGTACTCGAAGCCCAGGCCCGCGTACTCGGTCAGGGCGGAGTTGTAGACCACGAAGTGGCCGTCATTGCCCGCCTCGATCGCGGCGTGGTCCAGCGGGTTGAACGCCTCGCCGTTCTCCGGGTTGTAGAGCACCGCGTGGCGCTGAGTGAAGGTGCCGCGCTGGGAGTCCTCGCCCGCGAGGCGCACGAACTTGCCCTGCTCCGCCAGGGAGCCGAAGGCGAGGAGCTCGCCCCAGCCCCAGTCGATGTCGCCGGACTCGAAGGAGCCGCCGCGGTTCTTCAGCACGTTCTTCAGGCGCTTGTTCGGCGTGAAGTCTTCCGGCAGGTCTGCGTACGCCTCAGCGAGGCGCTTGAACGTCTCCTCGGAGATGGAGGTGTCCAGACCGCGGGTGAGCTCCTGGGAGTCGGTGATGCCGGTCTGCTCGCTGGGCTGGCCCTCAGATGCCTTGACATCGGAGAACACGGAATCCAGCTGGTCGTGGAAGTCCTGGGCGGCGATCTTCGCCTCGTCCTCGGTGATGTCGCCGCGGCCGATCAGGTCCTTGGTGTAGCGGGTGCGCACGGACTCGTGGGCGCCGATGCGCTCGTACATCACCGGCTGGGTCACCGTCGGGTCATCGGCCTCGTTGTGGCCGCGCAGGCGGTAGCAGATCAGGTCGATGAAGACGTCCTTGCCAAACTCGCGGCGGTACTCGGTGGCCAGCTGGGCAACCCAGGCGGCAGCCTCCGGATCGTCGCCGTTGACGTGGAACACGGGGCAGTCGAAGCCCTTGGCTAGGTCGGTGGCGTAGAAGGAGGAGCGGCCGGAATCCGGGGTGGTGGTGAAGCCGATCTGGTTGTTCACCACGATGTGGATGGTGCCGCCCACGGAATACCCCGGCAGGCGCGACAGGTTCAGGGTCTCCTGGACAATGCCCAGGCCCGCGAAGGAGGCATCGCCGTGCAGCATGAGCGGCACGACCGGGTAGTCCTCGCGGCCCTCGGTGGCGCGCAGGAGGTCGGTCTTGGCGCGGGCCATGCCCACCATGACCGGGTCCACGGCCTCGAGGTGGGACGGGTTGGCGGCCAGGGAGACCTTGATCTCGCCGTCGCCGAACATCTGGATATGCTCGCCCTGGAAGCCGAGGTGGTACTTCACGTCGCCGGAGCCGCCCTGCTGCGCGGCCTTGAAGTTGCCCTCGAACTCGTTGAAGATCGTGGCTACCGGCTTGCCCACGATGTTGAACAGCACGTTCAGGCGGCCGCGGTGCGGCATGCCAATGACAACCTCGTCCAGGCCCTGGCCGGCGGCGGTGTCGATTACGGCGTCCATCAGCGGGATCAGGGTCTCGGCGCCCTCGAGGGAGAAGCGCTTCTGGCCCAGGTACTTGGTCTGCAGGAAGTTCTCGAAGGCCTCGGCGGCGTTGAGCTTCTGCAGGATGTACTTCTGCTCCGCGCCGGTCGGCTTGGGCATACCGGCCTCGATGCGGTCGCGCAGCCATTCGCGCTCGTCGCGGTCGAGCACGTGGGTGTACTCGGCGCCCACGTGGAGGGTGTAGGCGGCGCGCAGGCGGGTGAGCACCTCGCGCAGCGTCATGGTCTCCTTGCCGCCGAAGCCGCCGACGTGGAAGGTGCGGTCCAGGTCCCAGATGGTCAGCCCGTGCGTCTCAATAAGCAGGTCGCGCGAGTCCGGCGTGGGCAGGCCCGGCTGGTGCCAGCGCAGCGGGTTGGTGTCCGCGATCAGGTGACCGCGGGAGCGGTACGCCTGGATGAGCTGCATGACGCGGGTGTCCTTGTTAATGCCCGTGTTCGGCAGGTCCTGAGCCCAGCGCAACGGCGAGTAGGGGATGGCCAGGGACTGGAAGACGTCGTCCCAAAACTTGTCGTCGATAAGCAACTGCGAAATGTCGCGCAGGAACTCGCCGGACTCCGCGCCCTGGATCACGCGGTGGTCGTAGGTGGAGGTGAGCGTGACCAGCTTGCCCACGCCGAGCTCCGCCAGGCGGTCCTCCGACGCGCCGGCGAACTCCGCCGGGTAATCCATCGCGCCGACGCCGACGATGGTGCCCTGGCCCTTGGTCAGGCGGGGGATGGAGTGGCGGGTGCCGATGCCGCCCGGGTTGGTCAGCTGGATGGTCACGCCGGAGAAGTCGTCCATGGTGAGCTTGCCGTCGCGGGCGCGCTCGACGATGTCCTCGTAGGCCTTGACAAACTCGTCGAAGGAGAGGGTCTCGCACTCTTTGATGGCGGCCACCACTAGGTTGCGGGCGCCGTCCTTGCCCGGCAGGTCGATGGCCAGGCCGAGGTTGATGTGCTCCGGCTGCACCGCGAAGGACTTCTTGTCCTCCTCGCGGTAGTTCTTGTTCATGTCCGGGTGCAGCTTGGTGGCCTGGACGATGGCGTAGCCGATGATGTGGGTGAACGAGATCTTGCCGCCGCGGGTGCGCTTGAGGTGGTCGTTGATGATCGCGCGGTTCTCGAACATCAGCTTCACCGGCATGTCGCGCACGGTGGTGGCGGTGGGAACCTCGAGGGACTCGTTCATGTTCTTGGCAATGGCCTTGAACGCGCCCTTGAGCTGGGTCTCGCCCGGGGTGA
Organism: Corynebacterium bouchesdurhonense; assembly: GCF_900078305.2. Taxonomy (GTDB): domain Bacteria; phylum Actinomycetota; class Actinomycetes; order Mycobacteriales; family Mycobacteriaceae; genus Corynebacterium; species Corynebacterium bouchesdurhonense. The sequence goes on along the minus strand of NZ_LT546028.1, from coordinate 280,795 downwards.
CCTCGACAGCGCCGATTTTGTCCAGCGGGGACTGCTTCGGCTTCGGCAGGACGGTCGTGTTCTTCTTGGTGGCCTCGGCGGCCGCCTGGTCCACCTTGGTCTCGCGTCCGTCCTGGCTCGGGGCGGCGGTGGTGCGGGCCACCTTCGGGTCCGTCTTCGCCTCGGAGGCGCCGTCCGCGGACGGGGTCACGCGCTCGGTGCCCTGCGCGGTGTCCGGCGCACCCTTGCTTTCAAAGAGCTCGCGCCATTCCTGGTCAACGGAGCTCGGATCCTCTTGGAACTGCTGGAACATCTCGTCGACCAGCCAGCTGTTCTGGCCGAATGTGTTTTCGCTGCTCACGGCAGGTGATCGCCTTCCTTGTTAATTTGCGTTCATCTACGTACATCAACGTCCATCGATGTGCGTTTATTCACACCGACTCTAACGAAACATGTTCGTACAGGGGATGCTCTATAGCAATTCTGCGTCGGCCCAGCGCACCGGCACCCCCATTATCGGTGAACTGCCCACATCCGGGCGTAGTGGCCGCCGGCTGCCACGAGCTCCGCGTGGGTGCCGTCCTCCACGATCCGCCCGGCGTCCACCACCACAATCCGGTCGGCGCGGGCGGCGGTGGCCAGGCGGTGGGCCACGATCACCGAGGTGCGGCCGGCGGTGGCGCTGTCGGCGGCGTCCAGCACCGCCTTCTCGGTGGCGGGGTCCAGGGTGGCGGTCGCCTCATCCAGCAGCACCACGTCCGGCTCGAGCATCTCGGCCCGGGCGAGCGCGATGATCTGGCGCTGCCCCGAGCTCAAGCCCCGGCCGCGCCCGCCCACCGGGGCGTTGAACCCGCCGGGAATCGCCGCGATGACGCCGAGCGCGCCGATGCGCCCCACCGCGGCCTCGATCTCGGCCTCGGAGGCACCGGGCGCGCCGTACGCGATGTTCTCGGCCACCGTGCCCTGGAAGAGGTACGTCTCCTGCGGCACTTGGGCCAGCGCCCGCCGCCACGCCGGCAGCGGGAACTGCGCGATGTCCGCGCCGGAGGCGGTGACCCGGCCCGACGACGGGTCGTAGAAGCGCGCGAGCAGCTTGATCACGCTGGACTTGCCCGCGCCGGTGGGACCGACGAGTGCCACGGTCTCGCCGGGGCGCAGCCGCAGGTCCATGTCCTCGATCACCATGGCGGCGGCGGGGTCGGTGGGGCGGTAGGTAAAGGAGGCGTCGGCAAGCGAAAGCTCCCCCTTGGCCGCCTCCCGCGCGCCGGGAGCGGTGCCGGTGTCGGGCACGGTGGTGCGCTCGGCGAGCAGCGAGGTGATGCGCTCGAAGCTGACGGTGGCCTGCTGCCACGAGTCGAAGATCTGGCCGAGCTGCTGGATGGGGCTGTAGAGCTGGCCGAGGTACATGGTGAAGGCCACAAGCACGCCCACGCTGAGTTCACCCTGCGCTACCCGCTCGGCGCCGACGCCCACCACCGCGGCCGTCATGATCTGGGAGATGGCCTGCATACCGGGGAAGTAGAGGCCCATGGTGGTCACGGTGCGCATGCGCAGGCGGCGGTAGGTGTCGGACTCGCGGGCAAACGCCTCCTCCGCGCGCGCCTCGCCGCGGTGCATCTGGGTGACGCGGATGCCGCCGATGAGCTCCGCAAACTGCCCGTTCACGGCCGAGACCTGCTGGCGGGCCTCGGTGTAAAAGCGTTTGGAAAAGGAGCGGAACACCACCGTGGCCGCGGCGATGACGGGCACGGCCGCAAGCGCGAGCAGGGTGAGCGGGATGTCGGTGGCCACCAGCATCACCGACACGCCCGCCAGGCTGCCCACGGCCACGATGGCCTGCGCCAGGCCCGTCTGCAAAAAGCTGGACAGGGTGTCAATGTCCGTGGTCATCCGCGTCATGATCTTGCCGGAGAGCCGCGATTCGAAGTAGCTCAGGCCCAGCTGCTGCAGGTGCGCGTAGGAGCGCAGGCGCAGCGCGTAGAGGAGCCGCTCCCCGGCGCGGGCGGAAAGCACCGTCATCGCGGCGTCCGCGGCCCACGCCGCGAGCACCACCGCGAGCGCGGCCGCGCCCACGCGCACGAGGGTCGCGCGGTCCGCCGGGGCGATGCCGCGGTCGATCGCCGCGCGGATGAGGGTGGGGAACGCGAGGTCCGCCGCCACGCCCACCACCAACAGCGCCACTGTGGCCGCGATGAGCCAGCGCACCGCCTTGAACAGGCTGGACACCTTGAACTCCTCGCTCGCCCGGGCGTTCAGCTCGCGCAGGCGCCGCAGCTGTTCGTCGGTGAGGTTCGGCTGCTCAGTAGCGGGCGGAAGCTTGTCGACGCGCCCCTTGAGCTCATCGCTCATCCCCGCCGCAGCGCGCGCGGGGGCCGGCGGTGCCGGGGGCCAGAGCTGGGCGTGTGAGGGGCGCGCGCCGGCGGGCGCGGTTGACTCCGTGGCGGGCTCCGTGGCCGGCGCAGCGGGCGCGGCGGCCGGCGCGGGGTCCATCAGCGCGCGGTAGGCGGGCGTGGCCGTGATCTCGGCGCGCGGCCCGTCGGCGACGACGCGCCCGGCATCCATCACCACTACCCGCTCGGCGTGGTCCACGGTGGACTGGCGGTGCGCGACCGAGATGACGGTCACGCCGCGCAGCTCGGCGGTGAGGTTGCGCAGGATCTCGGCCTCGGTGACGGCGTCGATGGCGGAGGTTGCGTCGTCAAGCAGCAGCACGCGCGGGCGCGACATGAGCGCACGGGCGAGCGCGATGCGCTGGCGCTGGCCGCCGGAGAGCGTCAGGCCCCGCTCGCCGACCTCCGTGGCGTAGCCGTCCGGCAGGCGGGCGATGAACTCGTCGGCGCAAGCCAGGCGCGCGGCGCGGTGCACGGCCGCCTCCAGCTCGGCGGGCGTGAGCGCCGCGCCCGCGCCGCCAGCGCCGGCGCCCAGGGCGATGTTGTCGAAGACGGACGCCGAGAACAGAAAAGCCTCGTCGAACACGCAGGTGACCTTGCTGCGGATCTCGGCCAGGGGCAGGCTGGGGTAGGGAGTTGGGCGGCCGGTGGCGCTCACAAGCGAAATGCTCCCCGCATCCGGCTCGTAGAACCCCCCGGCGAGCTGCACTGCCATGGATTTGCCGGCGCCGGGCGGGCCCACCACCGCGATCTGCTCGCCAGGGGCGGCGGTGAGGCTCACCTCGTCTAGCACCCGGTGGCTGCCGGTGGAGAAAGTAACGCCCTGGAACGCGATGCCGCACGGGCCCGCCGGCGCGGCGCCGGTGGGCGCGTGGGCGGGTTCGGGGGCGAGCCGTAGCACCTCCTCGAGGCGGTCGACGGAACTCATTCCCATCTGCAGGCGCACGTACTGGCTGGTCACGGCCGCGAGCTGCGCGGTCATAGAGCTCAGGTACGCGGTGAACGCGACGAAGCCGCCGATGGTGATGCGCCCGGTGATCGCGGCGAGGCCGCCGGCGATGATGGTGACCACCAGCGCCACCTTGGGCAGCTGCGCCAGCACCGGCTGGAAGCGGGCGGTGAGCTTGGCGGCTCGCATCTTCACCGCGTAGAGCTCGCGGCCGAGGCGGTCTAGCGTGTCTACCTCGCGCTGCTCCTGGCCGAACGCCTTGACCACGCGCACGCCGGAGACGGTCTCCTCCACGTGCTGCGTGAGGTCCGCCGCGGCCTGCTGGTTTGCCCAGGTGGCGGCGTAGAGCGCGCGGCGCGAGCGGTTGGCCTCCCACAGGATCAGCGGCAGCAGCGCGAGCGCCATGAGCGTCAGCGGGACGTCCATGGCGAACATGACCACCAGCGTGGCTGCGAGCTGCAGCGCGCGGGTGGCAAACATGGGCGAGCTGGCCAGCACCATGTGGAACTGGTTCAGGTCCGTGATCGAGCGTGAGACGATCTGGCCCGCCTCGATGCTGTCTTGGCCGGGCCCGTCCAGTCGGTGCAGGGTGCGCAGCAGCTCCACGCGCAGCCAATGCTGCGAGCTGGACGCGAGCCGGCCGGAGGTGAAGCGCCGCACGAAGTTGCAGGCGTAGGTGACCAGGGCCACGGCCACCATCAGCCACGCCACGCGCGTGACGGATCCCGCGGCCTGCCCGGTGGCAATGTCCACCGCGCGGCCCGTCAGCGCCGGCACCGAGGTTTGCAGCAGCGCGCTCGCCGCAGCCGCGCCGAATGCCGCTGCCGCCGGCGCGGGGTTCGCCTTCAGGGAGCGGGTGAGGAGGTTCGCCATCAGGAGCGCTTGCTTGCCGACGCCCCCTTGCCCCCGTCCTTGCCGTGACCGAACAGGGTCAAAATCCACGCCGCGAACTCCCGCGGGTCGGCGCTGAGCTTCGCCTTAGTGCCGTTTTCATCGGTGTTGTCGGCGCCATCGGTATCCGCAGTATCCGCGTCCTTGGGCGGCAGCGGCTCCGGGAAGGTGTCCGGCACCGGCCCGAGGCTGGACTGGATGTTGCCCAGGATGGTGTCGGCGAGTTTGCGGTTGGCGGCGGTGCCGGCCGCCGCGCCGAGGCCGAGCGGCATCAGCTTGTCCAGCCAGGCGTGGCGCAGGCGCTTGTTCAACGAGCGCATCGCGGCGCGGGTGAGCACGTTGTTGGTCTGGGCGAGCTGGGGCCCGGCGAACTTTGCCATGGTGTGCTTGCCGGGCAGGCCCTTTGCGTCCTCGCCGAGCATGGCGTCCACGATGGCCAGGCCCTGGGAGCCCATCAGCGTGGTCAGGACGATGGCGCGGCGGCGCTCCGGGTCCGAGATGTCCTCCCCGCGCAGGTACGAGGAGGCCACGGCGTAGAACGCGGCAAGATCCAAAAACAGCACGGACTCGCCCGCGATGGCGGCGGTGCCGGTGACCAGCCCAACGCCCGGCACTGCCGCCGCCGCACCCGCACCCGCGCCGGTGCCGGTCACGGTGTTGCGGAAGTGCTTGGCCATGCGCTCCTGGATCTCGGCTGGGGTGGCGTCCTCGTCCTGGCGGCGCAGCCAGTTCACGTAGGCGCGGATGGTGCCCGTTTGCAGGTGCACCGCGGTATCCACCGCAGCAATGAAGGCGCGGCCGAGCGGGCCGGCATCGCGCTCGAGGGCGGCCGGGTCCGACCCGATCACGTCGTTGATGGTTTTCTGCGCCTCGCGCTTGTCATTGCGCTTGTCATTGTCACTGCGGTTGAGTCCGAACACGCGGCACAGTCTATTCCCATCCGGGCTCGCTAGGCTGTGGCACATGAGCGGGACAGCAGGCGACCCCGCGTTCGACGTGCCTACCACCAGCGGGCGCGTGCGCGGGATGTACCACGGGCGTACCGGCGTGCGCACGTGGCGCGGCATTCCCTACGGCGGCCCCACCTCCGGCAATGACCGCTTCCGCGCCCCGCGGCCGGCCGAGCCGTGGCGCGGGGTGCGCGACGCCACGCGGTTTGCGCCCCCGGCGCTGCAGGGCACGTACGGCTGGAAGGATGCCGTGGTGGGCACCGAGGACTGCCTCACCCTGGACATCGTTCGCCCGGACACGGAAGACGTTCTGCCCGTAGTAGTCAACTTCCACGGCGGCACGTTTGTCACCGGTGCCTCCAACGAGCGGGTGCTGCGCGGCTACTACCTCTCGCGCGCCACGGACGTGGTCTACGTCTCCGTGAACTTCCGCCTCGGCGTGCTGGGTTACTTGGATTTCCGCTCCATCGGCAACGACTGCGACGCCAACCCGGCGCTGTGGGACCAGATCCTGGCGCTGCGCTGGCTGCGCGCCAACATTGCCAACTTCGGCGGGGATCCGCGCCGGGTGACCATCATGGGGGAGTCCGCCGGCGGCGCCGCCGTGGTGCACCTGATGTGCGCGCCCGCGGCGCGCGGCCTCTTCCATGGGGCGGTGGCGCAAAGCCCGCCGTCGGCAAGCGTGCACTCCAGACTCCAAGCCGCGATGTGGGTGCGCAGGCTTATCGACGGCATGGGGATGTCGCACCTATCCACCCTGGACGATCTCCGCGCGGCCGACGCGGCTGACTTGGTGCGCGTGGGGCAGTCGATGCTGCTCAACTCCAAGGAGCTAGTGCAGCTCAACACCAGCTTCATGCCCACCGTGGACGGGGTGAGCCTGCCCGAGCACCCCATCGACACCTTCGAGCGCGGCCGGCAAGCGCCGGTGCCGCTGATCATCGGCACCAACTCGGGAGAGGCCAGCTTTGCCAAGGCGCTGTACCAAACCACCAAGCAGCGCCAGAAGGCGGCGCGCCGGGCGCTGGCCGTGTACGACCCGGATAACGTGCACCGCGTGCTGGAGGCCTACGGGCAGGTGGGCGGGCGCGCCGACTTCGCCGACCTGATCGCGGACGCTGTGTTCTGGGCGCCGTCGGTGATGCTTGCCACCGCGCACCGGCGGGTTGCACCGACGTGGATGTACCGCTTCGAGTACGCCTCTGAGACGATGCGCCGGCTCGGCCTCGGCGCCATGCACACCGCGGACCTGCTGGCGGTGTTCGGCGACCCGTTTGGCACCCGCGCCTCCCGCATCGAGCTCTTCGGCCCGCCGCAGGGCTTCGAGGAGGTCAGCGAGCTGATGCAGTACCACTGGGGCAACTTCTTCCACACGGGTAAGCCGGGGCCGGAGTGGCCGGTGTACGGCTTCCGTTCGGATGAGCGACCGGGCCGCGCCACCGCCGTGTTCGACCGGAATTTACGCATCGAGCTGGACCCGAAGTCCGAGCAGCGCCTGGCGTGGGAGAGCTTCGACATGCGCGAGTGGGGCTCCAGCCGCGACGACGTGATGGAGATGCTGGCCGAGTACTTCGGCATAGACCTGCCCGGGCCGGAGGTGGACGATGACGAGTAGTTCGCCCGCGCCGCTGGTGTTTCGTGGCTAGGCTGGGGCGAGCCCGTCTTCATCCGCGGGAGACGCCCTGAGGAAGGACTTGCCCAAATGAGCTTTTTCGAGGACATCGCCGCCGCCCTTGACCGGGACGGCATCGAGTCGCGCGTCCACGATGAGACCATGTTCGTGCCGATCACGGCGGACGTGGAGATCCAGTTCGTGGAGATCGACGCGCACCTGCCCGCAGCCAACGTCTACATCGCCGCGGCGGACGTGGACGAGGACGACGACGAGTTCGAGGCGATCTTGGTCTCCGTGGTGTTCTCGGTGGAGGACGCGGTGCGCACCGTGGCGGACCACATGGCCACCGACCAGGTGGTGACCGTGCTGCGCGACCTGCTCGAGGGCACGGACGAGCGTATCGGGGACCTGGAGTTTTTCCAGGACCGCGTGAACCCGGACCTGGTGCGCGCCGAGGTGGGCGAGAACGCCGAGCTGCAGGTGCTGGTGGAGGTGGCCGACGGGGTGCCGAGCGCCACCGTGCAGTTCGTCGCCCTCTCCGACGGCCAGGACGACCTGATCGATGACGCGATCGGCGAGCTGTGGGAGTCCGACGGCGATGCCGAGCTCACGGACGAGGACCGCCTGCGCCTCTTCGAGGCGATCCAGAGCGAACTTGTCGACGATTCCGAGGTGCTCGAGCTGGGCAAGTTCACCGACTTCGACCGGCTCTTCGACGTGCTATCCCTTGCCGCCGACCAGGCCGAGGACTGGGAGTCCCAGCTACTGCCGGTGGAGGACGACTTCGACGAGCCCGACGTCTACGACCTGTTCGCCGCGGACGCAGACGATGCGGACAACGAGGATGATGCGGACGACGAAGATGACGCAGACGACGACTTCGGCGACGCGCTGAGCGACGACCTCGAGGATGACGACCTCGGCGACGACGACTTCGGCGACGACGACAGCGAGGACGCCACCACCCACGGCTACTTCATCGACCCGGCGGACGAGGCGATGTCCGACGGTGTCGACGGCCCGACCGGGCTGGACCCGGATACCGAGGTCGATGCCGAGGACGAGATCTAGGCGCTCCGCCCGCCGGCGCCCGCTTGCACCCGCGGGTTACGCCGCAGACAGCCCCTCGAACATGGAGGGCGGGGAGGCGATGGGGTTGAATTGGCCGTCCACCAGCCAGACGTAGCTGGCGGCACGCGCCGCCGGCAGCTCGTGGACCGCGTCGATCGCATCCTCCGGGACGAGGGCGCGCACCCAGGCCTCGGTGTAGCGGCGGTCCGCCGGCAGGCCCGAGGTGTCGGTGATGCGCAGTTCGACCAGGTAGGCTGGCACCTGCGTCTCGCCGTAGCCGCGGATGCGGGCGCGCGCCCGCGGGCCGACGCGCCGGCGGGTGACGGCCGCGCTGAGCTGCGGCCCGCCGTCGAAGCGGGGGAGCGACTTCACAGGCGGGCGCCCCGGGGGGGGGGGGGGGGGGGCCTTTCCATACATCCGGCGCGCCGCGGGCGTCGCGGCCGTGGGCGGCTGCCCACCGCCTCCTGGCGCCCGCCTGTGAAGTCGCTCCCCCGCTTCGACGGCGGGCCAGCGAGCGGGGGTGGTGGATGATGGCGGCCAGGGCGTCGACGGTGGCCCTGTGGCGGTCGAGGATCGTGCCCGCCAGCGCGGCGGGGGTGCTGATGGTGGAAGTGAACATGGCCCGAACTCTAGAACGCCGGTTCGACACGCCCGCGACACAGTAGAACAAAGGTTCGATAAATCCGCAGTTCGGCCAGTTAGGGCTAGGGTTGGCAGGCGATGTCAACAACCGAGCACCCCCAACAAACCCGCCGCACCGAGCCCCAGCCCCAGATCCCGCGCACCATTTGGGTGCTCGCGGCGGCGGCGTTCATCATCGCGCTGGGCTACGGCTTCATCGCCCCGGTGCTACCGCAGTTTGCCAGCAGCTTCAACGTGTCCATGGCGGCGGCCGGCGCGGTGGTCTCCGTCTTCGCGCTCGCGCGCCTGCTCGGCGCCCCGGGCGCGGGCGTGCTGGTGGACAAGCTGGGGTCCCGTCCCGTCTACCTCACGGGCTTGAGCATCGTGGCGGTGGCCACCTTCTTCGTGGCCTTCGCTCAGGCGTACTGGCACATCGTGGCGCTGCGCTTCATCGCGGGCTTCGGCTCCACCATGTTCACGCTTTCTGCGCAGGCGCTTATCGTGCGGGTGACGCACCCGTCAATCCGCGGCCGCGCCAACGCCATCTACGCCACGTCCTTCCTGCTGGGCAACATCTTCGGGCCGATCATCGGCGCGGCGCTGTCCTTCTTGGGGTACCGCGTGCCGTTCGCCGTCTACGGCATCGGCGTGGGCGTGGCGGCGGCGCTGGTGTGGGCGCTGACCCACAAGCCGGCGGGGGAGGGCGCGGCGCTGCCGCCGGCCAAGCCCGCGATGCGGTTCGCCGAGGCTTGGGCCCGCCCCACTTACCGGGCGCTGCTGGTCACGGCGTTCACCAACGGCTTCGTCAACATGGGCGCGCGCGTAGCGGTGCTGCCGCTGTTTGCAGCGTCGGTGTTCGAGCACGGCGGCGCGGCCTCGGGGCTCGCGCTCACCGCGTTCGCCGCGGGCATGGCCGTCACCCTGCAATTCTCGGGTCGGCTCGCGGACGCGCGGGGGCGCCGGCCACTCATCCTCGCGGGCCTGGCCACCGCGGGCGTGTTCACCGGGGTGCTCGGCTTGGCGCACAGTTTCTGGCCCCTGATCATCATCTCCGTGCTCGCGGGCGCGGGCGGCGGCCTGATGAGCCCGGCGGTGCAGGCGTCGCTGGCGGACATCATCGGCAATGACCGCTCCGGGGGTAAGGTGCTGTCCACCTACCAGATGACGCAGGACTTCGGCCAGATCCTCGCCCCGATCCTCTTGGGCGCGGTGGCGCAAGCGGCCGGCTTCGGCACAGCCTTCGGGCTGTGCGGGGCGCTCGCCGCCGCGGCCTTTGTCCTGTTCCTCTTCCAAGGCAAGGAGACGATGCAGCGATGACCCGCGTCATCCTCGATTGCGATCCTGGCATCGACGACACGTACGCCCTGATCTATCTCGCGGCCCTCAACCACGCCGGCGAGCTGGAGCTGGACTGCGTAACCACCACCACCGGCAACGTGGAGGCGGACCAGTGTGCTCGCAACGCCGCCTATGTGCTCACGCAGTGCGGGTTGCGCATGATTCCGCTGGCGGCCGGCGTGCCGGAGCCGCTGGTGTGCGAGGCCACCACCACGCCGGAGACGCACGGGGAGACTGGCCTGGGCTACCTCACCGCGCCCGAGCGCCACGTGGAGCACGACTGGGAAGCGCTGTGGATCGATGCCATCGAGCGGGGCACGGACGACCTCCACCTCATCGTCACTGGGCCCATGACCAACCTCGCCGCGTTCGCGCGCCTGCACCCCGCCCACTTCGCGCGGCTCCAACACATCACGGTAATGGGTGGGGCGGTGAACTACCCGGGCAACACCACGCCAACCGCCGAGTGGAATTTCTGGGTGGACCCGCACGCGGCCGCGGAGGTGTTCGACCGGGCCGAGGCGCCGATCACGCTGTGCCCGCTCAACGTGACGGAGCGGATGGTGTTGGAGCCGGGGCGGTTGGAGGGGATCGTCGATAAGCTAGGCCCAACCCCCCTGGACCTTGAGGCAATCACCCGCTTCTACTTCGAGTTCCACGAGGACGTCGGCGAGGGTTACCGCGCGCAGATCCACGACCTGCTCACGGTGATGGTCGCGCTTGAGCGCGTGCCGGGGAGCTTTTGCTTGTCGACGCTCGCCGTGGAGCACACCTCCACCCTCACCCGCGGCACCGCCGTGGCGGACCTGCGGGGCATGTGGGAGCGCGACCCCAATGCGCGCCTGCTCACGGGCGCCGATATCGACGCGGCGTGGCGCGAGTTCGAGCGGGCGTGCGAGGTGCACGCGCGCTTCTTCGGTGGGGACGCGGCCGTGGCGGCGGGCTACCACCGCAAGGCGGAGGATTAACGGCTACACTGCTCCACCGAACGAGCCGCCACCGAGGTGACATAGGTGGCACGGGCCGTACACGCACGCATCCTCCGACCCGAAGGTACCCATGCCCACTGTCACTACCGCACCCGCCACCAGCCGCCGCGGCGGCGCCGAATGGACGCCCGCGCGGCGCGGCCTAGTCATCGCCGGCGCCGCGATCATCGCTGCCACCTGGCTATACCTCGTCTTGGTCCGCCCGACGGACTGGGAGAACGTCACCGGCTCCACGCAGGGCATTATCACCCTGCTGGGCTACGGTGCGGGCACGGCCCTGCTGCTCGCCGCCACCGTGCCGGTGCTGCCGGCGCGCACGCTGGGCCTGATCCCGATCGCGATGATCATCAACTCGGTGGTGGGGGAGATCGTGGGCTCCATCGGCCTGCCTCTCTACCTGGACACCATCGGCACCGTGCTGGTGGCCGCCCTGGCCGGGCCCGTGGCCGGCATGACCACGGGCGCGCTGAACAACGTGGTGTGGGGCCTGCTCAACCCGGCGGCCCTGCCGTTCGCCGCGGGCGCCGCGCTGGTGGGCTACCTCTCCGGCGTGTTCATCCACCGCTTCCACGCGTTTAAGCACCTCGGCACCGTGGTGCTCTACGGCCTGCTGTTGGGCCTGGTTGGCGGCATGGTGGCCGCCCCGGTGGCCGCCTTCGTCTACGGCGGCACCGCGGGCGTGGGCACCGGCGCGCTGGTGAGCCTGTTCCGCGAGATGGGCGGCTCGCTGATCGCGTCGGTAACCACGCAGGCGTTCATCTCGGACCCGGTGGACAAGATCCTGGTCATGCTCATCGCCTACGCCACGGTGAAGGCGCTGCCCAAGCGCACCGTGGACGCCTTCGCCCCGCGCGAGGGCCAGGGTTCCGCGGGCGCGACAGCCGCAACTGCGTAAGTGGTCAACCCGCTCACCGCGCTCGCCGTCGGCGCCTCCGGGTGGATCCTCGTGATGGGGATCAACACCCCGCAGGCGTCGGCGGCGATTGTCATCGCCGCCCTAGCAATCGCCGCCGCCAAGACGCGCAACTTCGCGCCCGCGTTCGCCGTTATCGCCCTCGCCCTGCCCGTGGCGCTGTCCATGCTGATCATCCACGCCCCCTATGGCGAGGAGCGGATTGCGCCGCTGCTCACCGCGGACGGTGCGGCTATCGCCGGCGAGCTAGCCCTGCGCTTCACTGCGCTCATGGCCTGCCTGGTGGCCGCGGGCGCGTTTGTGCGGGTGCCGGACCTGGCCAAGGCGCTGCAGGCGCTCCCCGGCGGCAACCGGCTAAGCTACCTCGCCGGCTCCACCCTGCAGCTCTTCCCGCAGGGCACGCAGCGGGTGCGCGTGACCCGGGACGCCAACCGGCTCGAAGCGCGCCCCATCACTGCCAAGACCGTGGTGCCGAACCTGATCATGCCGGTGCTCACCGAGCTGCTCACGCTCAGCTCTCACCGCGGCCGCGCCCTGGAGACCGCAGGCTACGACATCCCCGGCCCCAAAACCGTGCTGCGCCCCGTGCCCGATTCCGCACTCGAGCGCGCGGTGCGATGGACCGCGCCTCTGATCTGCCTGGCGGTGGCGCTGTGGCTGTGACCTTCGACCTCGCTCCGCTCGAGCAGGCCCTCGCGGACTACAGCACCGTCCAGATCACGGCCGATTCCGGCGCCGGCCTGACCAGCCTGGCCAACCAGATCCACGAGACGTGGCCCCACGCCGCCGTCGTGGGCCAGGACCCGGTCGCGCACATCACCTACCTGCGCGAGACCGTGATCGAGGAAATCGCCATCGGCCTCGAGCAGCGCGGGTGCCCTCGCGCCGAGATGCAGGCCCGCTGCGAGCGCATCCTCGCCGCCGCCGGGCTCACGGACCTCGCCGAGCGCAACCCCGCGAAGCTCTCCGGTGGGCAGACGCGCCGGGTGGCCATCGCTGCCGTTGCCGTCCTGGAGCCCGAGGTGCTCGTGCTGGATGACCCGTTTGCCGGCCTCGACCCGCACTCCGCCGCCCGCATCCAGGACCTGCTTCGGGCCCTGCCGTCGCGCGTGGTGCTGCTCGGCACCCGCGCTCGCCCAATCCCGTCCATAGAGCTTTCGCTTATCGACGCCACCCTCCAACCACCTCCCACACCCCAACCCGCCCCGGCCTTGCCCGCGCCCGTGCAGCCTCCGCAGCTGCCCCCGCTTGATCTCGGCGAGGTTTCCGCCACCCGCGGGGGAGGAAAGCGCAGGTGGTGGCAGTTCCGCGCGCCCAAAGACCCCGCCTTTACCGCGGGACCAATCACGCTCCGGGTCGTGCCCGGCGAGGTGCTGTGGCTGCGGGGTGCGAACGGCTCCGGCAAGACGACGCTGCTGCGCGCCATGGCCGGCCTGGACAGCAACCCCGGGCTCCTAGCCACCCGTGGTGTGAGCGTCTCGCTTGCGCTGCAGCGCGCCGCCGACCAACTCGCCGAGTCCACCGTGGGTGACTTCGTAGGCAGCGACGCGGCGCTCGCTCGCCTCGCCGAGCTCGGCGTCGAGCTCGACGCGGACGCCCACCCGCTCGATCTCCCGGCCGCGCACCTGCGTTTGGTACAGCTCGCGCAGGTGTTCTCGCAGGGGCGTCAGCTTGTGCTTCTCGACGAACCCGACGTAGGCCTCGACACCCCCAACCGCGCCCGCGCCCACGCCCTCATCGCGGATGCCCTAGCGCGCGGTGCCGCCGTTATCCTCACCTGCCACGACGCCTCTTTCGCCGACGAGGTGGGGGAGTACGCGGTGGTCATCGAGCGGGAGCTTGTAGCTCCCTAGTCGGCTACTGGCTAGCCTCCTCTGGGGTGAAGAGACGGTCGTGCACCGCGTCCGCAACGTCCCTGATTTTGGCTGCGTAACTATCGCGCTGGTTTAACGTAGCTCCACGTACGCCGTCCTTGGCCTGCAAGTCCGCGATTGGGGCGTGCACATCTTGCGCAGTTGCGGGCATTGAGAACATGTGGGGAACGTGACCCAGCAGGTACTCGGTTTCGCGCTGGCCCAGCGTGTGGCCAATGGTTCGCGCCTCGTCCGAGAACTTGTCTCGGAATCGCTCGAATGCCCCAACAAGTTTTTCTTCGCCGTTCGCTTTCTTCTTTACGTATTCCAGGGTGGTGTAGCCGAGGTATTGGAGCTGGCTACCACCGTGGCCAGGAATGCGCAGGCTTTGTGCTTTCTTTTGGTAACTCGGACTGAACTCTCGCCATCGGCTGACGTTTGCCTCTGCCATCTCGGAATACTCCGACACCCACGCGTCGAACCAGCGCGCCAAGTTTCCAAATGCGTGGTAGCTGAACAGGTCGGTCGCGGTTGGGGTGACAAATGCATCACAACCCAGCAGGACTGTCCGGTTGAATGGACCGAGGCTCGGTCCCACGTCGAACATGATCACGTCATACCGATCCGCTTTCTCCATTGCAGATACCAGCTGACCTGCCCAATGCACGCGCCGGAACGACGCCGTCTCCTTACTGAGAGCCGCTTGCCACGCGGACGACATCACATCTTCGATCTGGGACAGCATCGAATGCCCGGCCATCACGTCGACTTTGAAGCGCTCAGACCGATACACCGGGATTTCATGGTCAATCTCGGGCTCACCTTCGCGCAGTGGAATAAACAGGCCGTAAACCGTCTTGCCTAGGGATTTTTGGAGCGCGTCCTTTGGGTCAGCATCACCGTCGTAGATGGCCGCGGTCTGTTTTTCGTTTAGGAGGAGCTGCGTGGCGTTGCACTGCGGGTCACAGTCGACGTAGAGAACCCGTTTACCCCTCTGGGAGAAGTTGTATGCAACGTTCGTCGAAAGGGTGGTCTTGCCGACGCCCCCCTTGTTGTTGAAAAAGCTCAGGGTTCTGACGCCAGACACGTTTCCTCCAGTTCATTGCGACCTGCCGGATCTTATCTCACCCACGCGCAACCCGCCCGGACGACAGGGAATTACTTTCCGTGCTGGTCAACGAGCTTGTTAGCGGTGATGACGTCGAAAAGCGAGGATTCAATAGGGACGCGGATCTTTAGGTCAGTGATGACAACGTCTAAGTTTTCCCCCGCGTTGCCTCGCATGACAGTTTGGCGCGCATTCTCAGCGTCGACTTGGCCGAGGTAGTAGAAACCAGTTCCCTCCGCATCCTCGCGTTTCACAAAGAGAAGAAGGTCGACGGAGCCGTCCAGGATGGGTTGCAACCCTTTGCTATCCAGCCGATAGCCGTGGCGGGAGAACCATCGCATGGTGGAGGTGTCAAGCAACGTGTCCTCATAGCGCATGCTTGCCGCTACGTCAGCTCCCTTGTGGTACGTGACAAAGATAGGGCAGGTACCCGTTTCTTTATCAACCTTGTACCCGAACATCGTAGATTGCCCATTCGAACTCCAATTCAGAAGTCGAGAGACGTCCTTGCGGGTGTATATCTCCCCGACGACCAGCTCATCGGATCGACCATATCGCCGAGCATTAATCATGAGCCCGGTCTTGATAACGTCGTCCACGTGGTGTCTAAAGCTCGCCTCGGGCGAAGGATGGCTTCCAGAATAAGAGAAGTACAGCCCGGCGAAGTCTGGACCTAACCGAAAACCGCGTTCGTCGCGCTCCACCAGCGGGCTAGCGCCGTACATCTTCCGGCCTGCGTCTTTAAACCATGTGATCGAAAGAATATTCTCCACGGTCCGCAGCATTATCTCGCTGACCTGGATGCTGGAGTGCCATCGGGTGAGAATCTCCGCATATCGCTCTGTAGAGACGATGCCGTCGGGCCCCTCTCGCAGCAGTTCTTGGAGTAAAAGCAATTCCTGCGGGCGTTTGCCGTTGAGCAGCTCTACCGTCACGAATGACAGAAATTGTTGTTCGCGAGCGGATGGACCAGCCTCTACAAATCCCAATTTGTGAAGAAGGGACCAGTAATTTCGTGATTTACCGTCCTTCTCAGTCGTCGCAGCCAGGATAAATGGATCCATGGCCTGTTGGATCACAAAATCGGAGAGCATGGGAGTCCGACCGAGACGCGATTCGAGCGCAGCGATCTCCTTCCGCTTGGCCACCTGACTGGTCAGGCGGGCTTTCTTCAGCGATTCGACAATGCGGGCAGTGGAAACCTCATCGAAGCTGACAGTCGATCCTCCCGCTACCGGGTTCCGCCTGGTTTTCCGGACCTTCTCACGGATTTTGTCCGGATCTGCGGAGTGCTCGCCTGTAAGAGCAATCGGGATGAGGTAGTTGTTCGCGTAGTTCCCGATAAAGTCGATGACTCGCAGTGATTTCTTTCCGTCGGCCTTCCGCAGCCCCCGCCCGAGCTGCTGCGTGAAGATGATGGAAGACTCTGTGCTGCGGAGGAAGATCACCACATTAACCGCGGGGATATCAATGCCCTCGTTGAAGATATCGACGGTGAGGATGTAATCTAGCTCACCAGATTCGAGTCTGCTGACGACCCGAAGGCGTTCGTCGACCGGGGTGGATCCCGAAATCGCTTCCGTTCGCAAGCGCTTCCCGTGGGCGTCCCGCATATTGAGCGCTGCCGACAAGCCTGCGGCTTCCTTATTACTGCTGCAGAAGATCAGCCCTTTGCTGCCTTCGGCGAAGGAATAGTCCTGTATTGCCTCCACAATGTAGGAGACACGCTCCGTTGAAAGAAGATCAGACAGCTTCGAGGAATCGCCGATGGAGCCGCGGGCGTTCTGATAGTCCGTGACCCCGTAGTAATCGAACGGGACCAGCATGTGGTTTTCGAGCGCGCCCTCGAGTCGGATCTCGTACGGCACGTTGTAGTCAAAGAGCTTGTAAATGTTGAAACCGTCGGAGCGCTCCGGAGTCGCTGTGAGGCCCAGCGTGAACTTTGGGTGGAAATAATCCAGTACGCGCTGGTAGGAGATAGCGCCGGAACGGTGAACCTCATCGATGATCACCAGGTCGAAATGAACGGGTGAGATTTCGGCGAGTGTCTCCATCTTGGACAGCGATTGGATAGTCGAGAAGACCACCTTTCTGTTTGTTTCGCGCTGATTTCCGACGAGAAATCCAATATGACCGTCTTCAAGCCCGAGCACTCGTTTGAAAGAGTCTGCGGCGCTCCGGAGGATTTGCTCGCGGTGCACTACGAACAGGATGCGGCTTGCCTGCAGCTGACGCGCCGCGAGTGCGGCGAGAATGGTCTTGCCGGTTCCTGTCGCCGAGATGATGAGTGCACGCTTCCCGCCCTTCTGGACGACTTCATCCAGGGCCGAGAGCGCTTCCACCTGCATGGCGTTTGGCTCGATCTGTTCTCCGTCCGGTGTTATTGCTACCGGCTGGGAGTCTCTGATGACAATGCGTCTGGGTTCGCGCTCCCGTTCGTAGTTGGCAATCCATTCTTCGGTCAGTGGGACCGCATTCGCACGGTGGTTGTGCGCGGCCTGTTTCAGTTGCCAGGCAATATCACCGTCTTTGTGGGTGGAGAACCGTACATTCCACTCCCGGTTCGAGATCAGCGCAGTTCGAGTGAGGTTAGAACTCCCGATCACCGCGGTGATGTGATCTGAATGGGTGAAAATGTAGCCCTTGGCGTGGTGGGGCACACCTTCCATAACGAACACATCAACGTTTTTCAGCGTGAGTAATTCACGCAATGCCGCAGGCTCGTTGAAGTCGAGGTAAGTACCGGTGACGATCACGCCGCGGCCGTTAAAGGTTTGCAGATCCTGTTTGATTGCACCCACGCCATCAGCTGAAACAAACGCGACCGAGAAAATGAAGCTATCCGCAGTTGCCAGCTCCGAGCGCAGGAAGCTGAACATCGTGGATTCGTCTTCGTTGGCGATGAGAGCCGGGTTCTCGATGAAGGCGGCCTCGGCATTCCGATCGATAAATCCGAATTGAATATCGCTTTGCAGCGATTCGAGAGAGCGGCCCATCGTCTATCCGAACCTCGAAACGACGAGGTTGACTGCCTCCACGTCGGCAGGCGCCCATTCGAGCGAGAGCAGCTGGCGAGGTTCCACCCACCGAAGCTCGGCGTGCTCGCGGGCTACTGGGGTCGAGTCATCCAGCGCGCAGTAGTACGTCGAGAGGTTCACCGTTCCGAAGCCGTATTCGTAACTTGTGGTGACGATGTGTTCGCCGACCTCGATGGCTACCCCGAGCTCCTCGCTGATCTCTCGGGCGAGGGATTCCTGCTTGGTTTCGCCAGCCTCGATCTTGCCGCCGGGGAACTCCCACAAGCCCGCCATGGACATAGCGGGGCCGCGTCGGGCAGCCAGGACCAGCCCGTCGCGGACGATGACGGCTCCAACGACATCGATGTGTTTCGCCATGCTGTTTAACTTAGGGGAAGCGGGGGAGGGAGGCGTCGATAAGCAAAAAGCCCCCCGGAGGAGGCTTTTGGGTGAGCGGAGACTAGTCGGTCAGGCCGGTGGATTCGACGACCTCGCGCAGGGTCTTGGCGGAGGCGTCGAACTTGGCAAACTCGTCCTCGGAAAGGCGGAGCTCGACTACGTTGCGCACGCCGCTGCGGTTGAGCACGGTCGGGGTGCCGATGTAGATGTCGCTGTGGGTGTACTCGCCGTTGACCAGCGCGGAGACCGGCAGGGCCACGTCCTCGTTGCGCAGGATCGCCTTGGTGATGCGGGCGAGCGCCGAGCCGATGCCGAAGGAGGTGTTGCCCTTGGCCTTGATGATGTCGTAGGCCGCGTCGCGGGTGCGCACAAACATCTCGTCGATCTTGGTGTAGATCTCGGGGTCCTGCTTCGCCTCGTCGTCGAGGATGCTCTCCAGGGGTACGCCGGCCACGGAGCCGGTGGAGATCACGGGCAGCTCGGAATCGCCGTGCTCGCCGATGATGTAGCTGTGGATGGCGGACGGGGCGATGTCGAAGTGCTTGCTGAGGTTGTGGCGCCAGCGGGCGGTGTCCAGCACGGTGCCGGAGCCGATGACCTGGTTGGACGGCAGGCCGGTCTGCTTCCAGGTGACGTAGGTGAGCACGTCCACCGGGTTGGTGGCCACCAGGTAGATACCGTTGAAGCCGTTGGCCATGATCTGCGAGTTGATGGAATCGAAGATCTTCACGTTGCGGGCCACCAGGTCCAGGCGGGTCTCGCCGTCGCGCTGGGCGACACCGGCGCAGTTGACAATGAGGGCCGCGTCGCGGCAGTCCTCGTACGTGCCCACGGAAACCTTGATGTTGTTGCCGCTGAACGGCACGGAGTGGCTGAGGTCCTCGACCTGCCCCCAGGTCAGCTCCTCGTTGAGGTCGATGATGGCCAGGTGGTCAGTCAAGCCCTGGTTCAAAAGCGCGTAGGCGTAGGCGATGCCCACGGCGCCTGCGCCGATGAGGACGACCTTGGTGCCCGGGGTGACGGGCTGCTGGTTCTGGTTGGTGGGGGCAGTCATCGGGTTCGTTCCCTTCTCTCCTCGCCGGCTACGCGGCAATGGGGTTCGTATTACCTACAAACCCCATCATGCCCCTTTACTTCCGATTGTGCGCGGAAGCCGCGGGCGCGACCGCCTTGTTCCGGCCCGTGATGAAGTACAGGGCCGTCATCAGGACCAGGAAGCCCACGCCGACCGCGAGCGCCAGGTGGTACTGCGGCAGCCACGCCATGATGCCGAAGGTGAAGAGGATGAACGCCACAGCGAACCACTGGCCGTAGGGCCAGAACGGGACGGGGAAGCGCAGGGCTTCGACCTGGTCGGGGGTCATGTTGTGTCGAGAAGCAAGGTGTGCGAGGAGGATCATCAGCCACACAAAGACGGTGGCGAAGGTTGCGAGCGCGGCGATGGTTTCAAAGACGTTGGGGAAGGCGGCGTTGAGCACCACGCCGAGGATGAGCACTAGCAGGAGGGACGCGGTGGTCATCACGGGGATGTCGCGCACCGTGCGGCTCATCGCCTTCGGCGCGAGTCCCTCCTTGGCCAGGCCAGTGAGGACGCGGCCGGTGCCGAAGAGGTCCGCGTTGATGGCGGACAGGGCCGCCGTGATTACGACGAGGTTGAGCAGGCCCGCGGCCCAGGACACGCCGAGGGTGGAGAAGATCTGCACGAAAGGGGACTGCTCGCCGTCGATGGTGCGCCACGGGTTGAGCATGAGGATGACCAGGATGGCCAGGACGTAGAAGAGCAGGATGCGCGCGGGGACGGTGTTGACGGCCTTGGGGATGGCCCTATCCGGGTCATCCGCCTCGGTGCCGGCCACGCCGATGATCTCCGTGCCGCCAAAGGCAAAGAGCACGAGGATGAAGGCGGCGATCATGCCCTGGACGCCGTTTGGGAAGAACCCGCCGTCATTCCAGAGGTTGTCTATGCCGGTGAGCTCCGGGTTCTCGCCGAGGTTGAACGCCAGGATGGCGGCACCGCCGAGGATCATGGCCACCACAGCGCCGACTTTGATAATGGTGAAGGCGAACTCCAGCTCGCCGAACCACCGCACGCTTGCCAGGTTGGCTGCGCCGATGACGAGCAGCGTGACCGCGATCCACACCCACGATGGTGTGGCGGGGAACCACAGCTTCATGTAAATGCCGATGGCGGTGAGGTCTGCCAAGCACACGATCATCATCTCGAAGGCGAACATCCACCCTGTGATGTAGCCGCCCAGGCCGCCCAGGTGTTCGCGGCAGTACACGGCGAAGGAGCCGCGCACGGGGTGGCGCACGCTCATCTCACCCAGGGCGCGCAGCATGAAGTACACCACCGCGCCGCCGAGGAGGTAGACCAGCAGCACGCTCGGGCCCGCGGCCTGGATGGCGCCGGCCGAGCCGTAGAACAGGCCGGTGCCGATCGCGGAACCGAGCGCGATGAAGTGGATGTGGCGGTGGGTGAGGCCGCGCGCACTCTGGGGCGGCTTGGCGGGTACGGCGGGGGAAGTCATCGGCCTGTGCACCTTTTGAGCATATCGGTACCGGTTAGGCGAAGAGGCCGAAGGCCCAGCCGCCGAGCACCAGCACCACCGAGAAGCCCCAGCACAGTGGGAAGGCGAGGCGGATGTACTTGCCCATCTCGCCACGGGCCAGGCCCAGCGCCAGCCAGAGGGCGGGGGAGAAGGGGCTGACGAAAGTGCCGATCACGTTGCCCACGATCATGGCGGAGGCGGCACCCATGCCGGAGACGTCGAAGGCCGCGGCGGTTTGCTGCACGATGGGCAACACGGAGAAGTAGTAGGCGTCCGTGGAGGTGGCCAGGTCCAGCGGTACGCCCAGCAGGCCGACGATGACGTGGATGTATGGGCCTACGGCAGCCGGCAGGATGGCGATCAGGGACAGCGCGATTTCCTCCAGCATACCCGTGCCGTCAAGGATGCCCAGGAACATGGCTGCGGCGAGGATGACGCCGGCCATGGATAGGGCAGTGGGCGCGTGGCGACGCAAGACATCGTTCTGGCCCTCCATGGATGGAAAGTTCAGCACGAGCAGCACCGCCGTGCCGACGAGGAAGGCCGGGGCCGGTGAGACCATGCCGGAGACGAGCAGTCCGATCAGGGCTAGGGTGATGATGGAGTTGGCCCAGGTGACCCACGTGCCCTGGCGCAGCTTCAGGTCCAGGCGGGCGCGCTGCTCAGCCTGGGTGCTGAGGAACTGGTCGGCGATCTCGTGCACATCCACGCGCCCCGAACTGCCGTCGGCGCCTCGGGTGCGGCGGCGCTCCACGATGCCGAACACCGCCGCGACGATGAAGACCATGACAATGGCCACGCCCTGCATCGGCAGCAAGTGCGCCCAGATCTCGTTGGGCGAGGGGCCGATGACGGAGCTCGCGCGGCCGACGGGCCCGCCCCACGGCAGCATGTTCATCACGGAGGCGGACAGGGCCACGATGGTGATCAAGGTGTATCGCGACAGGCCCATCGCCTCGTAGAGGGGCAGGAGCGCCGGGATGGTGAGCAGGAACGTGGTGGAGCCGGAGCCGTCCAGGTGCGCCACGATGGCGATCGCGGCGGTGCCGAGGGTGACGCGGACGACATCGCCGCGAGTGAAGCGGATGAGTTTGGCGATTACCGGGTCGAACAGGCCGACGTCGGAAAGGACGCCGAAGTAGATGATGGCGAAGATGAACATCACCACGACCTTCATGACGCGGTCGAGGCCTTCGAGGTAGAAGTCCGAGATCTCGGCCACGCCGGCGCCGGTGAGCACCGCGCCGATGATGGGGATGAGGGTCATGGCCACGATGGGGTGCGTCTTGCCCGTGAGGAGGAGGCCCACCGTGACCACGATGATGGTCAGCCCGATCAGGGTCAGCGCCAGCGATGAAGTCATGAGGTGCATCCTAAATCACAGTCACCGCTCGAGCATGACCGCGGTCATGGGTGGGGAGGTGGTGTGAAGGGGGCGTCGACAAGCAAACGTGCTCCCAAACCGAGAAATAGCAGAACAGCGGGCATGTGGCGTAGGGTGGCAAGGCAATGATGAATTCCGAAAACGCCACCGGCGGCGAAAATGAGCCGGATGTGAACATGTCGGAAAATCAGGAAAACCCGCAGGATGTCGCGGCCGAGCAGGCCGCAGAGGACACCAGGGATGCGGGAGCTTCTGATCTCACCGGCGCTGTGGATGCCGCAGCCAACGCCGAAACTGAAGAGACTGAGCAGATTCTGAGCGTCGCCGATGTTGTCGGTGTAACTGCTGACGAGCCGCAGGAGCCTGCTGCAGAAGAGGCCGAGCCGGCGGAGGAGGCCGAGCCGGCGGAGGAGACCGGCGACGACGCGCACGGGTTTGAAAACTTGGGCCTGCCCGAGCGGGTTGTGGACGCGGTGAAGCGCGTCGGCTTCGAGCAGCCCTCCCCGATCCAGGCGGAGACCATCCCGCTGCTGATGGAAGGCCGCGACGTGGTCGGTCTCGCGCAGACCGGTACGGGCAAGACCGCCGCGTTCGCGCTGCCGGTGCTCTCCCAGATCGACCCCAAGCAGCGCCACCCGCAGGCGCTGGTACTCGCGCCCACCCGCGAGCTGGCACTGCAGGTGTCCGACTCCTTCCAGTCCTTCGCCGACCACCTCGGCGGGGTGCACATCCTGCCGATCTACGGCGGCCAGGCGTACGGCATCCAGCTCTCCGGGCTGCGGCGCGGCGCTCAGGTGATTGTGGGTACGCCGGGCCGCGTGATCGACCACCTAGAGAAGGGCTCGCTGGATATCTCCAACCTGCGCTTCCTGGTGCTGGACGAGGCGGACGAGATGCTCAACATGGGCTTCCAGGAGGATGTGGAGCGCATCCTCGAGGACACCCCGGAAGACAAGCAGGTGGCCCTGTTCTCGGCAACCATGCCGGGGGCAATCCGACGCATTTCCAAGCAGTACCTCAACGAGCCGGTAGAGGTGACCGTCAAGAGCGAGACGCGCACCAACACCAACATCACCCAGCGCTACCTTTACACCGCGCACCGCAACAAGCTCGACGCCATGACCCGCATCCTCGAGGTGACGGAGTTCGAGGCGATGATCGTGTTCGTGCGCACGAAGAACGAGACCGAGGAGCTGGCCGAGAAGCTGCGCGCCCGCGGGTTCTCCGCGGCCGCCATCAACGGCGATATTGCCCAGGCGCAGCGCGAGCGCACCGTGGACCAGCTTCGCGACGGTCGGCTGGACATCCTGGTTGCCACCGACGTAGCCGCCCGCGGCCTGGATGTGGAGCGCATCAGCCACGTGCTGAACTACGACATCCCGAACGACACGGAGAGCTACGTCCACCGCATCGGCCGCACCGGCCGCGCGGGCCGTTCCGGCGAGGCCATCCTCTTTGTCACCCCGCGCGAGCGTCGCATGCTGCGCTCCATCGAGCGCGTGACGAACGCGACCATCGACGAGATGGACCTGCCGACGGTGGATGAGGTGAACGAGTCCCGCAAGGGCAAGTTCATGGACTCCATCACGGCCTCCCTGGAGGAGTCCGACCTGCAGGTGTTCAAGTCCATGGTGCGCGAGTACTCCGCGGCCAACAACGTACCGATGGACGATATCGCCGCGGCGCTGGCCACCCAGGCGCAGGCGGGCGACGAGTTCTTGATGAAGGAGCCGCCGAAGGACAAGCGCGACCGCCGCGACCGCGAGCGCTTCGACCGCGACGACCGCCGCGACCGGGACCGCGGTGGGCGGCGCGACCGGGACCGCTTCGACCGCGACGACCGCCGCGAGCGGGGCCGCGGCCGCTTTGAGGGCGACAACGAGAACTTTGACACCTACCGCCTCGACGTGGGCAAGCGCCAGCACGTGCGTCCGGGCGCCATCGTGGGTGCCCTGGCCAACGAGGGCGGCCTGAACTCCAAGGACTTCGGCCGGATCACCATCGGCGGTGACTTCACCCTGGTGGAGCTGCCCAAGAACTTGGACCAGGCGGTGCTCGACAGGTTGGAGGACACCCGCATCTCCGGCCAGCTGATCAACATCCAGCGCGACCACGGTGCGCCGCCGCGTGACCGCGGTGGCCGCGGCGATCGGGGCGGCCGCGGTTTCCGCGACGGCGACGGTTACCGCGGTGGACGCGGGGGCCGCGACGGCTTCCGCGGCGGACGCGGGCGCGATGACCGGGACGACCGCGGGCGTGGGGACCGAGGCGATCGCGGTGGCTACCGTGGCGGTCGCGGACGCGATGACCGCGATGACCGTGGCGGCCGCGGCCGCAGCTGGGACCGCGACTAGCTCCAGGACGGGCGGCGCCGGCGCCGCCGGTGCTGCTGGCACCGCTACAGCGCACGAAAAGAGCCGCACTCCCCGGGATCGTTTCCGGGGAGTGCGGCTTTTGCATGCACCGGGTGCGCGCGTGACGCCTGTTTGAGTGCGCTGCGTGAGGCCTGGTAGACTTGCGCGGCTTGTTAGGCCGGTGCCGGGATGAACATGAGAATCAGCACCAGGAACCACAGCAGGTTGAAGATGCCGGCGCCGGCTGCGGCCTGCGCCTTAGACTTCTCAAAGTTGCTGGTCACGTCGGACGGGTCTGCGTCAGCGGGATCGAGGGCACCGAGGGAGCCCATCAACTTGCGCTGCTGCGGGATGACCATGCCGTAGAGGATGCCCCACGCGATCACGGAGAGCACGATGGCGGTATGCAGCCAGTAGTTGGTCTCGTGGGTGTCCCAGTCGAAGGCCATGACCACGCCGCCGAGCAGCGGCACCAAGAGGGAGAGCATGCCGTAGGTCTTGGTGATGCGGTGCAGGACGGAGGCGCGGCCGGTGGATTCCTCACCGCCCGAGCGGGCCTTGCCGGCCTCCGCCGGGAACATGGAGGTTGCCACAACCACGGGCCCGAGCAGGATGATCGCTGCGGCGACGTGGAGGAAGGTAAAGAAGGTATTCATGTGTGCCTACTGTACGGCAGATGTGGGTAAAGCTCTCACCACACGCTGGAGGAGGTCAGCCCCCGCAAGCCCGCGCAAGAGCGGCGCATGACCTTCCTATCCGCGCGTGGCAGGGCGAGCTCGTACTTTGCGGCCACTTGGGCCAAGCGCCGCGAGTACGCGCAACGGTTGCGCCTGGCCGGGGGCATCCACTCGGACGGTAGGCTGTCGGACTTGGCCTGATTCGCCCGAGAGGACGTCACCACCAGGTTCAGCGGGTCATTGGCAAAGGCGAGGCGCTTCTCCTGCGGCCAGGCGTGCGCGCCCATGTCCCAGGCGGCCGCCAGCGGGTAGAGGTGGTCCAGCTCCACGTCGCTGGGCAGGAGGTCCTCGTTGGTGTACGGATCCGAGATCGGGGCGGCGCCCCACTGGGTGTACGGCACCGCGCACGGTTGCGCCCAAGCCTCGGCCATCGCGATCTGCCGGCTGTCGCAGCCGCCGGGGCCCTGGGCCCACCCCGGGCCGAAGGCGCGCTGGCGGTCGTACCCGGTCACGGTGAATCTGGTTTGGGCTACGGGGGCGTCGATAAGCAAAAGCCCCGTGGGGAACGGGGCAATTGCGGCGGAGCAGCAGATGAGAATGATGATGTAGCGCTTC
The DNA here is from genome assembly GCF_900078305.2 of Corynebacterium bouchesdurhonense. GTDB lineage: Bacteria > Actinomycetota > Actinomycetes > Mycobacteriales > Mycobacteriaceae > Corynebacterium > Corynebacterium bouchesdurhonense. The sequence continues at coordinate 255,130 of NZ_LT546028.1, read as the reverse complement.
ACCACCAATTAGACGTTCGAAACACCTCCGTGGTTCCGCAGCGCCTCAGAAAAGGTGGATTCCGGGTGCGACACGGCGTAGTCGGTCACGGCCACGGCGCGGTCAAACTCCTCAACCACACCGGACTTCGGCTTGGTAAGCAGGGAAACCAGCACCATTGCGATGGTGGCGAAGGCGACCCCCGGCACGATCTCGTAGATGGTATCCGCGAGCGCCGGCACGGAGCCCCACACAAAGACGGTCACGGCACCGACCACCATGCCCGCGATGGCGCCGGGTGCGGTAAGCCTGCGCCAGTAGAGCGAAGCGACCACCACGGGCCCGAACGCCGCGCCGAAGCCGGCCCACGCGAAGCCGACCAGGCCCAGGATGGTGTCGGAGGGGTTGAGCGCCATGAGCATGGCCACCAGCGCCACCGCAACCACCATGGCGCGCGAGGCCAAGAGCAGCACCCGCTGGGAGGGCTGCTTGTTTGCAATGCGGTAGAGGTCCTCGATCAGGGCGGAAGAGGTGATGAGCAGCTGGGACGACATGGTGGACATGATCGCGGCCAGCACGGCGGTGAGGATAACGCCGGCGATCAGGGGGGGGAACATCAGGCGCGCGAGGTCCAGAAAGACCGTCTCAAAACCCGCCTGGTCCGTCACGCGCGCGGATTTCTGCGAGAAGTACACGGTGGCCACCAGCGCGGTGAACACGGCGCCGAGGTAGCAGATCAGCACCCACACCATGCCCGTGCGCCGCGCCTGCTTGGCCTCGGCGGGGGATCGCAGCGCCATGAAGCGGGTGATAATGTGCGGCTGACCGAAGTAGCCCAGGCCCCACGCCACGTTGCCCACAACCGTGGCCAGCGACACGCCCGCGACCATGTTGAAGTAGTCCGGGTTGCCCTCCGGCCAAGGGCCGTAGGCGTGGTTGGTGGCCCAGCTGAAGATGTCCCCGGGGTTGTCCAGCGCAACCAGGGCCATCACGGGCACGATCACCAGCGCCAGGAACATCAGCGCGCCCTGCACCACGTCGGTGTAGCTCACGGCGAGGAAGCCGCCGACGAAGGTGTAGAGCACCGTGATCGAGCCGACGATGAGCATGCCGGTGGTGTAGTTGCCGCCGAAGGTGGACTCGTAGTAGCGCCCGCCGGAGACCATGCCGGAGGAGACGTAGAAGGTGAAGAAGAAGATGATAATCAGGGCGGAGACCACGCGCAGCACGCGGGAAGCGTCGTGCGTGCGGTTTTCAAAGAAGCTGGGCAGGGTGATCGAGTTGCTGGCCACCTCGGTGTAGGAGCGCAGGCGCGGTGCGACCCATTTCCAGTTGGCCCAGGTGCCGATGAACAGGCCCACCACAATCCACAGCTCGCTGAATCCGGAGACGAACAACGCGCCGGGCAGGCCCATCAGCAGCCACCCGGACATGTCGGAGGCCCCGGCGCTCAAGCCCGCCACCAGCGGGTTGAGCCCGCGGTCTCCGAGCACGTAGTCGTCGTACTTCGCGGTCTTGCGCCAGGAGTAGAACCCGATGGCCACCATAAGGCCGAAATACAAGACGATGGCCAAAACCAGCCAGAAGTTCTCGCTCACGCGCGCAACCTCGTTTCCCTAGGTCCGGTGGCCGATGCGCGGCCAGTGCTGCAAATGGCTAGAGTTTACTGCATTGGGGCCTTGCTAAAACCCGCTTCACGCGCGAAATAAACGCTGTGTGAGGCTGTGTCGGGGTTAGGGTTGGGGGCCGGTGGTATAAGGAGGGGTATGCCTGATTACCTGTTGCACGGTCTGTGGTTGCCGCAGTCCGGCCTCAATTTGTGGATTGAGCAGGTCGAAGGCCACAGGGTGGTCACCCTCGAGCAGGTGCCTTCCGGCACCTTTCCGCCGATTGTGCACTCGCTTCTTAACGGAGCCCTGTTCGCGCAACGCAACCGCATCGAGCTGCAAACCCCGCGGGGCAAAACGGTGCACCTCCTCGCCCCCACTGTGGCGCTCGCGCCCCGCCAAGCCGTGGCGTTCCTCGCCGCGCTGGAGCCCTTGGATGCCGGCTCCCCGGCAGCCACCGCCTCGCAGCGCGCCGCGATCGCACCGGACCTGTACTGGCTGATCCGCATGTACCGCGGCCTGGACCGCTTCGCCTCCGCCGGGCGCGTGAGCATTCACGTGCCGCGCCGGGACGGGCACTGGTACGCGCAGTGGCAGCTGGGCACCGGTGTGGAGGAGCGCGGCTGGCTGGCGGAGATGACGGCCGCGGCGCCGGGTGTGCTGGTGGCCAACAACGCGGGCTTGAGCGAGGACATGGCCAAAACGCTCACGCACGACGTGGTGGCGGCCAAGCTGGAGTCCCTGGGGGCGGAGGAGCACATCCGCCCCCACGCGCAGCACGACTTCATCCGCTCCCTGCTCCTGGGCCTGCCGCTGCGCCGCGGCAGCGCCGCCCTGTCCAAGCGGGTGGGGGACTGGAACGGCTCGATCACCGCCGTGAACCTGCAGCTGGTGTTCATCGCCACCGAGCCGTACGAGGACGCGGACGGGGGCCCGGACGGGGGCGGGGCGCCGGCGATGTGGCCGGTGCGCGTCCAGGTGCGCTCGGGCTCGGACGCGCCGCGCCCGGTGCGCCAGCTGGATTATGACGGGCAGACCGCCCAGAAGCTGCGGGCCGAGCTGCAGCGCGCGCTCGCCGCCGCCGGCTCGGACCTCATCGACCCCGCCCGCCACCCGCGGCCCGCGCACGTGCCGGCGCCCGCGGACGAGGGGGACTGGGACATCTACCTCACCACGGACGAGATTGTCCGCTTCGCCACCACCGAGGCAGGGCGGCTGCGCCTGGCCGGTTTCGCGGTGATGCTGCCCAGGGCCTGGACCACCGCCCAGACCAAGGCCACGCTGAACGTGGCACGGCAGGAGAACCCGTACGATTCCTCCACGGTCAAGCACCTCGGCTTCGACACCCTCATGGCCTATGACTGGCGACTTTCGGTCGGCGGGGTGGACCTCACCGACGCGGAGATGGAACAGCTGGTGCGCTCGAAGTCCGGGCTGGTCAAGCTGCGCGACGAGTGGGTGCTGGCGGACACTGCAGAGCTCGCGCGCACCAGGAAATACATGGAGAGCCTGCACTCCCAAGCGCTGAAGAAGGCCAAGGCCGCGCTCGACGCGGCGGAGGTGCTCGCCGCGATGGCCGAGAAGGCGGGCAGCGCGGACGCGGCGGAGCTGGCCCGCGCAGCCGAGGCCGCCCGCGCGGAGTACGAGGAGCTTGCCGAGGCGGACGCGGCGGCGGCCGGCACCGTCAGTGCCTCGGACCTGCGGGAGCTTGCGCTGGACTCCAACGCGGACGCGGGGTCGGCCTCGCCTATCGAGTTCACGGGCTCGCCGTGGTTCTCCTCACTCATCGGAGGCGCGGAGAGCCCCGCGCCGGAGCGGGTGGAGATACCCGCAACCGTCAAGGCGCAGCTGCGGGACTACCAGCGCCGCGGGGTGGATTGGCTCTACTTCATGTCCAAGAACAATTTGGGGGCAGTGCTTGCCGACGACATGGGGCTCGGCAAAACCCTCCAGCTGCTCAGCCTCCTGGCGGTGGAGCAGGAGGCGGGCGTGGCCGACGGGCCGACGCTGGTGGTCGCGCCGACCTCGGTGGTGGGCAACTGGGCGCGCGAGGCGGGGCGCTTCGTGCCCGGCATGCGGGTGCTGGTGCACCACGGCGCCCAGCGCGCCAAGGGCGACGAACTGGTGGCCGCCGCGCTGGAGGCGGACCTGGTGGTCACCTCCTACGGCGTGCTCAACCGGGACGTGGCCGACCTGGCCCGGGTGTCCTGGAACCATCTCGTGCTCGATGAGGCGCAGGCGATTAAGAACGCGGGGACGCGAGCGTCGAAAAGCGCCCGCTCCATCCCGGCCCGGCACCGCCTCGCGCTGACGGGCACGCCGATCGAGAACAAGCTCTCCGAGCTGCGCAGCATCCTGGACTTTGTCAACCCCGGCCTGCTCGGCTCGCAGGCGTTCTTCCGCAACCACTTCGCGCGCGCCATCGAGCGCGGCCAGGGGGACCCGCTGGCGGAGGAGATGGGGGAGCGGCTGCAGCGGCTCACCGCGCCGTTCATCCTGCGGCGGCTGAAAACGGACCCGGCGATTATTGATGACCTGCCGGAGAAGGCCGAGCACGTCATCGGCGTGGACATGACAGCGGAGCAGGCGGCGCTGTACAAGGCGCTGGTGGACGAGATGCAGCGCGAGCTCGAGGTGCGCCGCGGCATGGCGCGCAAGGGGCTGGTGCTGTCGATGCTGACTCGCATCAAGCAGATCTGCAACCACCCGGCGCACTTTTTGGGCGACGGCTCGGCGGTGACCGAGAACGGCCGCCACCGCTCCGGCAAGGTGGAGAAGCTGGTGGAGATCCTGGATCAGGCGGCCGCGAGCGGGCAGCGGGTGCTCATTTTTACCCAGTACAAGGCCTTCGGCGACATCCTCCAGCCCTACCTTTCCAGCCGCTACGGCCGGGAGATCCCCTTCCTGCACGGCGGGGTGGGCAAGTCCGGGCGCGACGCGATGGTGGAGGATTTCCAGGCGGCCGACGGTCCGCCGGCGATGCTGCTCAGCCTCAAGGCCGGCGGCACGGGGCTCAACCTCACGGCGGCGTCCATTGTGGTGCACATGGACCGCTGGTGGAACCCGGCTGTGGAGAACCAGGCCACGGACCGGGCGTACCGCATCGGGCAGGATAAGGACGTGACGGTGTACAAGATGATTACCCGCGGCACCATGGAGGAGCGCATCCAGGAGGTGCTCGACGGCAAGCTGGAGCTCGCCGGCACCGTGGTCGGTGAAGGCGAGGGCTGGATCACCGAGCTGGACTCGGATGATCTGGCCACCTTGATCCAGTACAGGGGGCAGGATGAGTAAGCCGAACGACGGCCGGGGTGACCGGGACGGCCGGGACGGCCGGGACGATAACGTCATCTACGCCAACTTCACCACGAAGACGCGTGTGGCGTCAGCCGCGGAGACGGGCCCGTCAGTTGCTGGGGCGGTCCACCCGTCGCGCGGCGGCCTGAAAGATGCGGCGCGCGGGGGCCTGTCAGCTGCGGCGGAGCGGGTGGTCAACGCGGCGGCGAGCCAGACGGATGCCGGGCGGGTAAAGCGCGGCCGCGCTTACGCCGAGGGCGGCAACGTGGTTGCGCTCCGTCTCGGCGCGGGCCGCGTGGACGCGGAGGTGATGGGCAGCCAGAACGAGCCCTTTGCCACCGGCCTGCTCTTGCCCCCGCGCACACCGCAGGAGCTGCAGGAGGCGCTGCGCGCAATGGCCGCCCACCCCGGGGCGTCTGAGCGGGCGGCGCGCGGGGATTTCCCACCGGAGGTGCTCGACGCGCTGCTGGCGCCGGAGGCAGGAGACTTCCGCTTTTACTGCGACTGCCCGGATTCCGCCGCGGTGTGCAAGCACTCGGTGGCGCTCGCCGAGGTGCTCGCCCAAAACATCGACGCGGAGCCGCTCTCCCTGTTCACCTTGCGCAACTTGAGCCCCACCGTGGTGGAGGAGACGGTGCGCAGCAGCGCGCGGTCCTTGGCGCAGGAGAACGCGAGCGAGGGCTCGCCCTTCTTCTGGTCCGGGCGCGAGCTGCCGGACCTGCCGCGGCCGAAGGTGGCGCCGATGATCGACGATTCGGACACGGACCTTCTGCGGCACGCGCTGGAGACCGTCTCTTTCACCAACATCGACCTGCTGAACGCCGTGGCGGACATCGAGGACCTCTACGACCTGATGAGCGGCCGCGAGTAACCCACCCGGATCGTACGTGTGTTCGATCGGGTGGGGTGCGTGTGGGGCGGGGCTGGTAAAGGTTGGGGCATGACGAAAACCACCTTCATCCACACCTCGGACCTGCAGCTGGGCATGAAGCGCAAGTTCCTCCGCCCCGAGGCGCAATCGCGGTTTGACGATGCACGGCTGCGCGCCGTGGAGCGGGTGGGGGAGCTCGCCCGGGAGCGCGGCGCGGAGTTCATCGTTGTCGCGGGCGACGTCTTCGAACACAACTCGCTGGAGAGCTCCACCTTCGGCCGCGCAAAGGAGGTACTGCGCGCCCTGCCGGTGCCCGTCTACCTGCTACCCGGCAACCATGACCCGCTCGTGGCGGATTCCATCCTCGCCCGCGCCGCCGAGGCGGACGGCGTGCACGTGATCACCGATTCCCAGCCGCTGGAGGTGGCCGAGGGGGTGGAGCTTATCGGCGCGCCGCTCACTGCCAAGCACGCCGCCGAGGACCTCTGCGCTAGGGCCGTGCGCGGCCTCGAGCCGACCGAGCGCATCCGCGTGCTAGTGGGCCACGGCGCCGTGGAGGGGTTCGGTGACGAGGACACCGCGGCCGTGATTGATATCGGCGTGTTGGAGCCGTTGCTAAGAGACGGCACCTTGGACTACGTCGCCTTGGGCGACACGCACTCCACCCACAGCCTCGGGCGGACCGGGAAGATCTGGTACTCCGGCTCGCCCGAAACCACCGACTACCTGGAGCGCGGAGCGGGGGAAGTAGCCGGCGGCGAGGTGGATTCCGGCAACGCCCTAGTGGTGAGCGTGGACAAGCAGGGCACGAACTCGACCGTGGAGGTGGAGAAGGCGGCCACGGGCAGCTGGGCGTTCGAGGTCCGCTCCTGGGAGGTGGCGGACGCCGCGGACGTGGACGCCGTGCTTGCGGAGCTGCGCGAGTACCCGGTCAAGGACCGCACCGTGATCAAGTACGCGCTCACCGGCACCCTGGGGCTGGAGGCCACCGGCACCCTGCAGCGGGGGTTGGAGGCCCTCGAGCCGGTCTTCGCTGCCCTCTACCCGCGCGAGCGGCTGATGAGCCTGCACCTCGAGCCGGGCGCCGAGGAGATGGAAAACCTGCCGCTGACCGGGTACGCGCGCGACGCGATGCGCGAGCTGGTCGAGCTCGCCGCCGCGCCGGGCGCGGACACCCAAGCCGCGAAGGACGCCGTCAACCTGCTCTTCCGCCTGTCCAAGGAGGCCAATTAACCATGCGCATCCACGCCCTGACCATTGATAACTTCCGCGGCATCGAGCACCTCGAGCTGGCCAACCTGCCGGATACCGGGGTGATTATCATCCACGGCTGCAACGAGGCGGGGAAATCCACCATCTTGGATGCGATCGACACGGTCCTGCGCGAGCGCCACACCGCGGGTGGCAAGAAAATGAAGATCTACGCGCCGGCCGGCAAAGACACCGGCCCTGAGGTGACGTTGAGCGCCACCGTGGGGCAGTACAGCTTTACCATTCACAAACGCTGGCTGAAGGCCAAGCTTGCCGAGCTCACCGTCACCGCACCCGTGCGCCGCAACCTCACCGGCCGCGAGGCGGACGACGAGCTGGAGCGCATCCTGGCGGAGCAGATGGACACCTCGTTGGCCACCACGCTGTTTTTGCGCCAGGGCGCTCTGGAGCCGGGGATTGCGGCGGCGGGCATACCGTCGATAAGCAAGGCCCTCGACGCGCAGGCAGGCGGCGAGCAGGCGGGGGAGGAGGACACCGCGCTGATGCAGGCGATCGAGGCCGAGTACGCCCGCTACTTCACCGCCGCCGAGCCGCCGAAGGAGAAGGCGAGCTACAAGGCGCTGTTCACGGCCGTGGACGAGGCGCGAGAGGAGTGTAGCCGCCACGCGCAGGAGGTGGAGCGCCTCGCCGGGTTTGTGGAGGAGGTGGAGCGCAAGCGCGCCGAGATCGAGGCGATCGGAGAGGAGCTGCCGCAGGCGCAGGAAGAGCTGCGCGTTCGCCAGGCAGAGCACGAGGCCGCGGGCCAGGTGGTGGCCAAGTCCGAGCAAGCCCGGGAGCGGCTTGCGCTCGCGACGGTGACGCGCGAGCGCGCTGAGCAGGACGTAGCCGCGCGGGCCGCGCTGCGGGATCGCGCGGAGGAGGCCGCCGAGCAGGAGCAACAGCTGCAGGGCAAGCTCGGGCCCGCCACCGAGGCGCGCGACGCCGAGGCCGAAAAGATAGGTGAGCTCACGCGCGCGGTGGAGGACGCGAAACGCCACCTGGGCGCCGCCCGCGAGGGGGTGAAGGTGGCTGAGGCGCGCCGCGAGCGGGTGCGCGCGCAGCACCGCCTGCGGGTGGTGGACGAGCAGCTCCAGCGCATCGCCGCCGCCGAGGACGCGTACGCCGAGTTGCTGCGCCGCGCCCCCGAGCGCGAGGTGAGCGACAAGGACGTCCGCGCCCTCGAGCAGGCCGAAAACCAGGTGACGCTGCAGCGCCGGCTGCGCGACGCCGCCTCCGCCAAACTGGAGATCACCGCCGCGGGCCAGACTGCGGTGGTGGAGGGGGAGCAGCTGCTTATCGACGGCACCGAGGCCGTCCCCGTCTTCGAAGGCACCACCCTAACCCTGGGCGACTTTGCCGTGGTTTTCCGCGCAGCGCAGGGCGCGGGCGATCCGCGCGAGGCCGTTGAGCGAGCCGAGGGCGAGCTGGCCGCGCTGCTAGAGGAGGCCGGCTGCGACACCGTGGCCGCGGCCCGCGACGCCCGAGACGCCTGCACCGCCCACGCCGCCGAGGTGAAGGCGGCCCGCCAGCGCCGCGAGGACGCCCTGGCCGGCGCTGGTGCCGACGCCGACGAGCTGCGCGCCGAGCGCGACCGCCTCGCCGCGGCGGCCGAAACCGCTGGCAACGCGGAGCAGCCGAGCGAGGCCGAGACGGAGCAGACGCTAAAGGAGGCGCAGCAGGCCCTCGCCGCGGCCGAGCGCGACGTTGAGGTAGCCGAGGCCGCCCTCAAGCCATACTCCGAGAAGACCGCGGCCCACGAGCTCACGGTGCTCCAGACGCGCCTGGAGGCGAAGGCGGCGCAGGCGCAAGCCGCCGCCTCTGAGCTGGCCAAGGCGGCGGAGGCGGCCGCGGCGGCGGACCTGGATGCCGCGGTTGTCGCCGCCCAGGCCGCGGAACAGGAGGCACGCGCCGCCGTTGAGGCGCTGGACGCGGACTTGGCAAAGGCCGATCCGGAACTCGCCCAGCAGTTGCTGGAGGGTGCCGCGGCGCGCCTGGCCAACCTCGAGGCGCGTCGAGCCGAGGCGCAAAACCGGGTGGCGGAGCTCTCCGGCCACATCGACCTCGCCGCCGGTGCCGCGGAGCGCGCCGACCGCGCGGAGGCGGAGCTGGACGCCGCCGAGACGGAGCTGGCCCGCGCCACCCGCCGCGCGGAGGCGGCGAAGCTGCTTTGGCAGACCATGCGGGCCCACCGCGACGCGGCGCGCGCCCGCTACGCCGCCCCCTTTAACGAGGCGATTCGCAACCGCGCCCGGACACTCTTCGGCCCCAGCGTGGATTTCAACCTGGGCGAGGACCTCACTATCAGCGAGCGCACCGTAGACGGCGTGACCGTCCCCCTGACTGAGCTCTCCGGCGGCACCCGGGAGCAGCTGGCCATCCTTACCCGCTTCGCCATCGCGGATGTGGTCACAGACAGTGGATCCACCACCCCGGTTCCGGTGGTGGTGGACGACGCGCTCGGGGCTACCGACCCCGAGCGGCTTTCGCGCATGAACGCGCTGTTTTCACAAGTGGGCAAGAACGCCCAAGTGCTGGTGCTCACCTGCTTCCCCCAGCGCTTCGACCGCGTGGCGGCCGCGCGCACCTACTCCATGGACGAGCTCAAGGCGGCCCGTGGAGCGTAGGGGAAGAGGCGGGCGCCCGCGGCTACGCGCGGGTTGCGGAGCCCTCGATCTCCACCTTGATGTCCTTGGATAGCAGCAGGCCGCCGGAGTTCATCGGCGCGTTGAAGTCGATGCCGAACTCGGTGCGGTCGATGGTGGTGCTGGCCTCGAAGCCCCAGCGGGTCTCGCCGCTCGGGTCCTCCGCCACACCGAGGGTCTCCACCTTCAGGGTGACCGGCTTGGTCACGTCCTTGATGGTGAGGTCGCCGGTCACGGTGCCGTTGCCCTCGGCGTCGATGTCCGCGGCGGTAGAGGTGAAGGTCGCCTCTGGGAACTGCTCGGCGTCGAAGAAGTCCGCGGAGCGCAGGTGCTCGTCGCGGTCGGTCATGCGGGTGTCCACGGATGCCACCTTGATGGATGCCTCGGCGCGGGACTGCGCCAGGTCGTCGCCATCCACGGTCACGGTTGCGTTCCAGTCGGTGAAGGAACCGCGCACCTTGGTCACCATGGCGTGGCGGACCACAAAGCTCAGGGTGGAGTGGACGGGGTCGATGTTCCAGGTTCCGTGCAGATTTGCCATTGCGTATCGCTCCTGTGTGTTCTGATTGTGTAAGTTGCGCCACTCGGCGTCGGGCCCCATAGTAGCAACCTAGTATGACGTGTCAACAACAATTTTTCCCGGAGAGGTGTGAACGGTGTCGGAAGCAAACGAGACCCGCTGGTTGAGTGAGGAAGAGCAGCAGCTCTGGCGCCACATGATCGCGGCGTCGGTCAAGATCACGCGCCGCATCGACGACGCGCTGCGTGAGGTTTCCGGCCTCTCGTCGCCCGAATACGCCGTGATGGTGAACCTGTCGGAGGCCCCGGGCGGGGAGATCCGGCTGCGCGACCTGTGCGTCGAGCTGGGGTGGGACCGCTCCCGCGCGTCGCACCAGATCACCCGCATGGAAAAGCGCGGGCTGGTGTCCAAGTGCACGGCCAAGGACGACTCCCGGGGCGTGATGGTCTCCCTGACGGAGGAGGGGTGGCGCCGCCTCGAGGTCGCGGTGCCGGACCACGTGGAGACGGTGCGCAGGCTCGTGTTCGACCCCACCGGCGAGCAGGACCGCGCCGGCGCCCTGCGCTTCCTGCGGGCCATCGTCGAAGCCGAGGAAAACTCGGGGCCGAAATCGGGGTAAACCCCGTTGCCGGCTTCCCCGCGCATCCGTTTAATGGGTGGTGTAACCGAGATTGTGTTCAAAAGAAAGGCATATGTCATGAGCTCCCCGTACCCCACCTACAACCAGCCGCCGGAGCGCAAGCTCACCCGCTCCATGACAGACAAGATGATCGCCGGCGTGTGCGGCGGCATTGCCCAGTACCTGGGCGTCGACGCGACCCTGGTGCGCTTGGTCTTCGGCGTCCTCGTGCTCGCCGGCATCCTCCCGGGTGTCCTGGCGTACATCGTGGCCTGGATCGTTATGCCGGCCGAGTTCTAGCGTCCGCCCGGCACCTCCGCACCCGCGCCAGCGTCGGCGCGGGTGTTCTTTTTGCTGCTCTTTTTGCGCGCGCGGCACGAAACGCCACAATCCATGCACCTTCGTACCGAGTCCGGCCCGCGTTGCGGGGGCTGGGAGATGTGTAAAGGAGACAGCCTTCGTACCGAGTCCGGCCCGTGGGCTGGCGGGTGCTGGGCGGGTGGGCATAGCGTCTGGAAGCAAGGCCGGAAACGCTGGCCGCACGCACCGATAGGAGAACCAATGAACCTCAAGAGCGCAGCCGCAGCCACCCTGGCCGCGGCAACCATCCTCACCGCCGGCACCGCCCACGCCGAGACTGCGGCCCCGCAGGAGGCCGCCACCTACACCCCGACCGCGGATGGCGCGGGTTTGGAGATTTCGCTTGTCGACGGCACCCACTTCGCGCAGTCCCACAACGCAATCGAGGTCCTCGACGCTGCCGGCAACGTTGTGGAGGCGCTGCCCGCGACCGCGAAGGACAAGGACGGCTCTGACGTGCGCTTCGTCTACACCCAGCGCTCCGACTCGCAGCTGCGCGTGGACGTGGTGAGCGCCAACGGCGTGACCACCTACGGCTGGTGGGGCGACTGGGGCAAGTGCGCCGCAGGCATTGCCGGCGGCGCCGGCACTGAGGCCCTCGGCGGCGCAGCTGTGGGCTCGGCCGTGCCCGGCATCGGCACCGCAACCGGCGCTGTGGTGGGCGGCGTGGCCGGCGCGCTGACCGGCGCCGCGGCCGCCTGCTAGCGCGAACCCGGTTTTGACGAAGCTTTGTCGAAGGAGGTAAGCGACATGAACAGCACGAAGACGGCCGTCCTTGCGGCAGCAAGCCTGGTGGCGGGGATGCTGACATCCCTGCTCGTGGCGGGCGGCGATGTATCCGCGGCCTGGAAGTCCCCTATCTTCCTGTCCGCCGTGGTCCTGGCGGTGGCGGCCATGCTGGCCACGCTGGCGCAGAAGCGCCGCGGGCGCTAGGGCCCGGGGGAGGGGGCGGGGAGTCGCTGCGCTCGCTACGCTCGGGGCCATGCTGACGCAACAAGAGATCGTGGTCACGCAGACGAAGGCGCTCGGGCGCGACGAGTTTGCCATCCAGACGCCCGGCGGCGAGCTACTTTTCACGGCCCGCCAGACGCTGAAAATGAGCGACGTGGTCAAGGCCTCCCGCGGGGTGGAGGTGTTCGACGCGTCCGGCGCGCACGTGCTCAGTATCGAGGACCCCATCGACCTCGTCCGCGACACCTACGTCGTGCACCTGGTGGAGCCGCCAATGCAGCTGGCCCGCCTAACCAAGCGCTTCGCGTGGATCGGGTCCAAGTTTGACGTGGAGATCGCGGGCTTTCCGGGGGTGGAGATCCAGGGTGAGGTGTTCCAGCTCAACTACGTGCTGACATCCCAGGGCCGGCCCTTTGCCCGGGTGGACGCGGAGTTCAGCGGCCTCGGCCGCGCGGTTACGGGCAAGACGAGCTACCGGGTACGCATGGAGCCCGGCCTCGACGAGCGCCAGCACGCCGCGGTGATCGGCATCGCGCTGGCGATCGACATGCGCCGCGCGAAGATGCGACGGCGCAGCGGGTAGGGGAGGCGCGCTGGGTGTCGCTGGGTGCGATCTGGGGGAGACAGATGGCGCGTAGCGCGACCTCCGACCCGGCGGTTTCAGTTAACTCCGCGACCAGTTGTAGCGGGTTAGTGGCTACACCCCGGCTACACCGGGTTGCTCCACCGTGAACGCTCGACAAGTTCGTCAAAGTTGAGCTCTTCCGGTGACTTACCGTTCGAGCGGAAACTTTCAAAGCTACGGAACTTGGAGCCAATTCGGTTGCCTTCGGCGCGGCACAAATCGCACATGGGCCGATTACCAGAAACGAGCGTGGTTCAACCAAGTAAGCACCGCCGCCAGTGTTGTCTCCCTCGTTGTCCCTCTCGGCACTCCATCCGGCAAGGCTCTCCTTGGCGGCGCGAACCGTCGTCGAACCCCGAGGTGCCCCCGCTGCAAACGGGAATCGAGTCGAGGCTGCGGATGAGGTAGATAAGTTTGTTTGGGCCTTCCCGGTTCAAGATGATGAGGCCATCGAGTGTTGTCCCGTTCGGGTCATTGCTTGGGGCCTGAAAACCGATCTCCCGAACTGCGCCAGGCTCGTGCGCAACGTGAATCTCGAGCTGGCGAGGCTGTTTTCGCAACTTTTGCTGGAAACTCTGCCATCTCTGCTACTTCCACTGTCTCTTAGGCAGCACACACAGCTGCACCGCTACCCGGAATTTGACTAGTTCAGTGCTCGCTGTATAGTTCAGTGCATGCTGACTATTACTTCGCGTCTCGACGTGATGAACCGCCTGGGTCGTGCACTGGCCGACCCCACTCGATCCCGGATCATCTTGACCCTGCTCGACCATCCCGCTTACCCGGCGGAACTGTCCCGAGATCTGAACCTGACGCGCCCGAACGTGTCCAACCACCTGGCATGCCTGCGCGATTGCGGGATCGTCGTCTCCGAGCCCGAGGGTCGTCGGACGCGATACGAGATCGCCGATCCGCACCTGGCGCAGGCGCTGACTGCATTGGTCGATGCCACCTTGGCAGTAGACGAAGACGCCCCGTGCATCGATCCCGCCTGCTCGCTTCCCGGGTGCTACGCAGCTGGGGAGGGCGCGTAATGCTCACCACGGTCTTGCAGGCGATAGGCCTGTTCGCAGCTACCAACATCGACGACATCATCGTGCTCTCCCTTTTCTTCGCGCGAGGGGCAGGCCAGAGCGGCACTACCGCCCGTATTCTGGCCGGCCAGTACCTCGGATTTGCCGGCATCCTCGTCGCCGCGATCCTTGTGACCATCGGCGCCGGAGCATTCCTGCCCCCGGCAGCCATTCCATACTTTGGTCTCATCCCTCTGGGCATCGGCCTCTGGGCCGCATGGGAGGCCTGGCGCGGGGACGATGACGACGATGACGACGAGGCCAAGGTTTCCGGCAAGAAGGTCGGCGTGGGGACAGTCGCAGGCGTCACCTTTGCCAACGGTGGCGACAACATCGGCGTCTACACCCCTGTATTCCTCAGCGTGGAACCTCTCGCAGTAGTCACCTACTGCGTTATCTTCCTCGCGCTCGTTGCGGTCCTGGTGGCCCTGGCAAAGTTCGTCGCCACTCGCCCCCCGATCGCGGAAGTGCTCGAACGCTGGGAGCACATCCTCTTTCCCACCGTTCTCATCGGCCTCGGTATCGTGATCCTCGTCAGCGGCGGAGCCTTCGGGCTCTGACGTAGGGGCAGCGTTCCAAACGGCCCCGACCGGGCGCATCCCTCTCGGTTCAGACCCCAACAACTACCCGCGGCCAGTCTTGCGTGATCGCAGCAACAAGACCGCCATGGAGCGCTGCAAAACCCCGCCATCGAGCGAACGAAGCCACAGCCTCTGAGTGCAAGCGCCTCTACTGTTCATCTACAACAACAAGACGCACAACGAACTCGGGAAACCCGAAATCGAAAATCTCGAGGCACCGTAGGAACGATGTCTCGAGACTTCATGATTTCGGAAAGTTAATCGAAACCCCCGGCTCACACTGTGTCCCCGACAGTGTCTGAAGTCACGACATAGTTGACACCGTGTGCCTGGGAAAAGGTTCTTGATGGTTGTCAGATCAGCCGCGACATAGGCGACAATTAGCCCCCCGAAAGTACTTGGGGTGATGGTTGACACCTCAGTCGCGACATAGTTGACAAATGAATAGCCCCAACCGCAACCTCGCCATTGTTAAAGTGTCAGCGCTCTTTGAAAAGTAGCCCAAAACGCTCCTCGAAATGTAGCCCATCCGAAAAAGATTGGATGGGTGATTTCTTTGGATCAATGGGCTCAAATTCGGTTCCTGCGTGGGCAGGGACTATCAATCAGGAAGATCGCTGAGGAAGTCGGCTGCGCGAAAAAGACCGTTGAACGCGCACTAGCATCCGAATCGCCACCGGAGTATTCCCCGCGCCCGGCAAGGCCAACGAGTTTCGACGCCTATGAGCCGGCGGTGCGCGCCCTGTTGGCCGAGTCGCCCCGGTTGAATGCGAAGGTCATCGCTCAGCGGGTCGGTTGGGAAGGGTCAGAATCATGGTTCCGCAAAAACGTAGCCAAAATACGCCCGGAATACCTTCCACCAGATCCGGTCGACACGTTGGACCACCTGCCGGGACATGAGATCCAGTGCGACCTGACGTTCGCTCCGGGCGGGCTGCCCGATGACACCGGAGCGTTTCGCAAGCTGCCGGTGTTGGTGATGGTTGCTGCTCATTCCCGTTTCGCCGGGGCGCGGATCTTGCCGTCGCGCACCACCGATGATCTGCTGGCCGGGATGTGGGATCTCCTCGAGCACACCTTCACAGGGGTTCCCACCCGACTGGTGTGGGACCGCGAATCCGGCATCGGCAGAGCCAGACTGTGCGAACCGGTGATCGCGTTCGCCGGCGCGTTGGGCTGCAAGATCGTGCAAACCCCACCCAGGGACCCGGAATCCAAAGGCGTCGTTGAGCGCACCAACGGGTACATGAAAACCTCGTTCTTCCCGGCACGGCGCTTCACCAGTCCGAAGGATGTGCAAGCCCAGCTCGACGACTGGTTCACCACCGTTGCCAACGTGAGAACACACGCGGTGTTGAAGACTTCACCAGCGGAAGCCTTCGCCACAGATCGGGCCGGGATGCGGCCGCTACCGCCATACACACCGACCTTCGGCACCCGCCCCGCAGTGCGGCTGCCGCGTAACTACTACGTCACCGTCGACACCAACCACTACAGCGTCGACCCCGCCTACGTCGACCGACTCGTCACGGTGCACACCACCTTGCACCAGGTCATCTTGACCGGCCCGGGCGGGGAAACAATCGCCTCCCACCAAACAATCTGGGCGCAAAGCCGCACAATCACCGACCCCGCCCACCAGGCCGCGGCCAAAGCAATGCGCCAGCAGCGCGCAACCACGCCTGCACCGAAACCCAGCTTCGACATCGCCGCCGCCGACCTCACCGTCTATGACCGCATCACCTCAAGCCCTGCGAAAAGGACCACGGCATGACCCGCACCCCAGCACACGACACCACCGCAACAATCCACCGCTACGCCAGGGAGCTCAAAGCACCCCGCATCGCCAGCATCCACGCAACCATCGCGGAACAAGCCCGCGCCGAATCCTGGACACACGAGGAATACCTCGCCGCAGTGCTGTCTGTCGAAGCCACCGCCAGAGCAGAATCCGGCGCCACCCAACGCGTCAAACGCGCCGGCTTCCCCTCGATAAAAACCATCGCCGACTTCGACTTCACCGCCCAACCCGCAATCGACCGGGCAGAGATCGCCCGTCTTGAAACGGGCGCGTGGGTCGCCACCGCCGAAAACGTCGTCCTCCTCGGCCCGCCCGGCACCGGTAAAACACACCTCGCCACAGCACTCGGCGTCACCGCAGCCCAGCAAGGCTACCGGGTCTTGTTCGACACCGCCGCCGGGTGGGTCAACACGCTGACCGAAGCACACGCGATGGGCAGGTTGGAACCAACCTTGAAACGCTTAAGCGGCTACCACCTGCTCATCATCGACGAACTCGGCTACATCCCAGTTGAGGCCGACGCCGCGAACCTGTTCTTCCAGCTCGTGTCCCGCCGGTACGAACACGGCTCCATCATTGTCACGTCCAACCTGGCATTTTCCCAATGGGCGCAATGCTTCGGCGACGTCACTGTCGCCACCGCGATGGTTGACCGCATCGTCCACCACGCCAAAATCTTCCAACACCGAGGCACCAGCCACCGCATCAAAGGCAGAGAAATCCCCGCAACAACCCCCGCCCCGCAACCGCATCAGGCACAATAACCCAAGACCACACTGGGCTACTTTTCAAAGAGCGCCAGTGGGCTACATTTCGAAGAGCGCTCACATAAAGCCGTCCGGGAGCAACGAGAGCCCGTCGCCAAGGTTGCGAAACGATTCGGCATCTCCAGACAACGCGTCTACAAAATCCTCGCCGAGTACGACGCCGGCGGTGCGCAGGCCATCGCGCCGAAATCCCGCGCACCCCACACTCACCCTCAAGCAGTGCCGCAGGCACTGCGAAACCGCATCATCGACATGCGCAAAGAGCTGGTGAAATCTGGCCTCGACGCAGGCCCCGACACCATCGCCTTCCACCTGGAACGGCAAGGAATGCGCGTGCCGTCAACCTCTACAATCCGCCGCATCATCACCGACGCCGGGCTAGTGAGCCCGCAGCCGAAGAAAAAACCGCGCAGCGCCTACATTCGGTTCGAAGCCGCTATGGCCAACGAATGCTGGCAAGCAGACATCACCCACCTCTACCTGCTCGACGGCACCCGAATCGAAGTCCTCGACTTCATCGACGACCACTCCCGCTACCTTTTGTCAATCACCGCCAGACACGCCTTCACCGGCCCAGCCGTCGCCGCCGAACTCCAACGCCTGATCACCACCTACGGCCCACCAGCATCAACACTGACCGACAACGGCCTGGTCTTCACCGCCCGCCTAGCCGGGGCAAAAGGTGGGCGCAACGCATTCGAGAAAACCCTCAACGAGCACCGCATCCAACAGAAAAACGGCCGCCCAGGACACCCCCAAACCCAGGGCAAAATTGAGCGCTTCCACCAAACACTCAAAAAATGGATAGCCGCCAAACCCCCAGCAACCACCATCAGCGAACTGCAGCGCCTCCTCGACGAATTCGCCGACTACTACAACACCCAACGCCCCCACCGAGCACTCGGCAGACGCACCCCAGCCGAGGTCTACACCACCGGCACAAAAGCCGAACCCAACGACAACCCCACCGAAGAATGGCGCATCCGCAACGACATCGTCACCCCCAACGGCAAAGTCACCGTGCGTTACGCCGGCAAGCTCTACCAACTCGGCATCGGCAGGAAATACGCCGGCGAACCCGTCTTAATGGTCATCACCGACAACCACATCACCACATCACTGAAAGAAACCGGCGAGATCATCACCGAGCACTACATCGACACATCCCGCAACTACCAAAAACCATATTGGAAACACGGCCAACCACCCCTGGCCTAACAAACAACAAAACCGGCACCCCAGAAAACAAAAAACCAAGGTGCCGGTTTGTCCACCATGTCGCGACTGAACTGTCAACTATGTCGCGACTGATGACACACTGTGTCCCCGACAGGATTCGAACCTGCGACCTTCGGTACCGGAAACCGATGCTCTAATCCACTGAGCTACGAAGACATCCGCCGGCAGCGGCAGCTGCCAACGTGAAAAGCCTAGCACCCGGGGGCCTCCGCCTTGAAATCGCCCTCCGCGCTCCGGCCCCCGGGGCAACCCAGCGCAATGACAAAGAACCGGGGAGGAACACACAGCCCGATTCAACGCTCCTCGAACGTTGGCCCGCCATACTCATTCCTGCGCGCGATACAAAGCGTGGCACGGGAAACAATGACAGCAAAACGGCCGGTCGCTTCCGAAAGGAAGGGCCGGCCGTTTTGTGCGCTCAGCTGCGCTCAGCTGCGCTCAGCTGCGCTCAGCTGCGCTCAGCTGCGCTCAGCTGCGCTCAGCTGCGCTCAGCTGCGCTCAGCTCGCAGGTGCTAGTGCAGCACCATCACCACCAGGTCGCGGGGGCCGTGGACGCCCTCGACGCGCACGAGCTCGATGTCCGAGGTGGCGGAGCCGCCCGAGATCATCGTGTTCGGCTTCAGGGGGTCCAGGCGGCCGATCATCTCAGGCACGCCGTAGACCACCGTCTCGGGGCGGACCACGCACACGTGGTGGTCCGGCACCAGCGACAGGGCGCGACGGCCGCAAACGTCGTCGGCCTGCAGCACGATGGTGCCTGTGACGGCGCAGGTGACGTGGGAGTCGGTGACCGCCACAACGTCGCCGAGATCGCGCGGGTCCTTGGACGTGTCGTCCGGGCGGGCGCCGGGGAGTTCGGCGAAGAGCTTCTCGTCCATGCCGGGGGCGTAGACGGGGTTCTTCCAGTCGCGGTCCTCGATCGCCTTCTTGATGTCGGCGGCGAGGTCTGCCTCGGTGGTCTCCACCACGGCCGCGCCGTAGTCCACCAGGCGGTCGATGAGCAGCTCGCGCAGCTCATCTGCACCCTTGTCGGAGGTGGTGTTGTAGTTGCGCACCACGTCGACGTGCTTGGGCGTTCCGGAGAGCTGCTGCGCGTCGCGGATGCGCTTGAGCATCTCCTGCTTCGCGTCGGCGTTGCGGCGCTCGTCGTCGCCGAAGGAGCCCGGCTGCGCGGCGCCGGCGTCCGAAGAAATCTTCGTGGTCATGACTACTTGAACTCCTCCGGGGTCTCAATCAGCTTGTCGGCGTCGGCGTGGCCCTTCTGGCTGGGGATGCCCTCCCTGCGGGCGTTGGCCAGAAGCTCCTGGGCCTCGTCGGTGTCCCACCACTGGCGGAAGGACTTCTTCGGCGGCACCGCAACGTCGCGGTACTCGGTCCAGCCGGAGATCGGCGGCGGCATGGTCTCGATTTCGCCGTTTCGGCCGCCGAGGATGCGGCCCAGCGCCACCATGCGCACGGCGCGGTTCCACAGCTTCGGGTTGCCCCACAGTAGGGAGATGCCGGCAAAGGCGCCCTGCTCCCAGCGGGTCGGCTCCTCCTTGGCCTTCTGGTAGCGCAGGTCGAGCAGGATGTCGGTGATCGGGATCTTCACCGGGCAGACCTCGTTGCAGCGGCCGCACAGGGAGGACGCGAACGGCAGGGAGCTGTTCGGGTCTTCCGCGGAGTCGATGCCGGTGAGCTGCGGGGTGAGGATGGCGCCGATCGGGCCCGGGTAGGCGGAGCCGTAGGAGTGGCCACCGGCGCGCTCGTAGACCGGGCACACGTTCAGGCAGGCGGAGCAGCGGATGCACTTCAGCGCCTCGCGGCCGATCTCGTTGGACATGGCGGCGGTGCGGCCGTTGTCAATCAGCACGATGTGGAAGTTCTGTGGGCCGTCGCCCTCCGTCACACCGGTCCACAGGGAGGTGTACGGGTTCATGCGCTCCGCGGTGGAGGAGCGCGGCAGCAGCTGCAGGAACACGCCCAGGTCATCGAAGGAGGGGAGGATCTTCTCAATGCCCATGACGGAGATCAGGGTCTCCGGCAGGGTCAGGCACATGCGGCCGTTGCCCTCGGACTCCACGATGGACACGGTGCCGGTCTCGGCGATGCCGAAGTTGACGCCGGAGATGGCCACCTTGGCCCTCATGAACTGGTCGCGCAGGTACTGGCGCGCGGCGTTGGTCAGCTCGGTCGGGTCGGAGGTGAGCGTGTCGTCCGTGTTGGGCATCCGGTCCACGAAGATGTCGCGCACCTCGGCGCGGTTGCGGTGGATGGCCGGCACGAGGATGTGGGAGGGGAAGTCATCGCCCAGCTGGACAATGAGCTCCGCCAGGTCCGTCTCCTGCGCGTGGATGCCGTGCTTCTCCAGCTCCTCGTTCAGCGCGATCTCCTGGGTGGCCATGGACTTGATCTTGACCACCTCGCTCTCACCGGTCTCCTTGACCAAGCGGGCGATGATCTCGTTGGCCTCCTTGGAGTCGCGGGCCCAGTGCACGTGGCCGCCGCGGGCGGTCACGTTGCGCTCGAACTCCTCGAGCAGCTCCGGCAGGCGGGACATGACGTCCTGCTTGATGGTGGAGCCGGCCTCGCGCAGATCCTGCCAGTCATCCAGCTCGTCCACGGCGTTCTGGCGCTTCACGCGGATGGTGGTGGTGGCGTACTGCAGGTTGCGGCGCTTGGTTACGTTGTCCAGCTCGTGGTGAGCGGCCTTCTGAAACTTCTCGGTGCCGCGCAGGTGGTTCGGGCCCACCGCGTGGGGCGGCATTTGGGGCTTGCCAAGTGCAACTTTCACAGCATTTTCTCCCTCGAGTACGCGGCCGAGGTCGGGGTCCACGGGTGCTCCTTGGTGGAGGCGAGGATCTCGGCCATGTGCAGGGCGCGGACGCCGTTGTGCTGGCGGCTCATTGCGCCGGCGATGTTCATCAGACAGGAGGAGTCACCCGCGGTGACGTACTCCGCGTTGGTCTCCTTGATGTGGCGGGTCTTGTCCGAGACCATTGCCGCAGACACCTCCGGCATCTTCACGGAGAAGGTGCCGCCGAAGCCGCAGCACTCCTCCGCGTTGGGCAGGTCCACCAGCTCGAGGCCCTCCACATTGCGCAGCAGCTCCTTCGGGCGCTCGCCGACCTTGATGAAGCGCAGCGAGTGGCAGGAGGAGTGGTAGGTCACGCGGTGGGGGAAGAAGGCGCCCACGTTGTAGGTGCCGGCCACGTCCACGATGAACTCGGACAGGTCGTAGGTCTTCTTTGACGTTTGCTTGGCTCCGTCGACAAGCGCCTTGCTCCCGAACCGCTCAGCGAGCATCACGTGCTGCTCGCGCACGGCGCCGGTGCAGGAACCGGAGGGCACGACCACGTAGTCGATGGACGGGTCGGAGAAGGTGTCAACGTAGTTCTCGACGATGGGCATCGCCTGCTCTTGGTAGCCGGTGTTGACGTGCATTTGGCCGCAGCAGGTCTGCGACTCCGGGAACACGACCTCGAAACCGAGACGCGAGAGCACAAGTGCCGAAGCCTTGTGCGCGTCGGGGAAGAGGGCGTCACCGATACAAGTAGAAAACAGCGCTACTCGCAATTGGGACTCCTTAGAAAGGCGGTTGATAGACGCTTGGCAGTCGAGCTTGGCTGCAAAGTATTACTTTAGAGCAGCCTTACGGGACAACGGGAGCCAGACCGCTCAAGATGTTCGTTTGCAGGAAGACGATCACGCAGACGGCGATCAGGAAGCCGAACGACCAGCCCACGACCTTCTTGAAGATTTCGGACTCCTTGCCCTCCATGTTTACCGCGGTTGCGGCAATCGCGAGGGACTGGGGGGAAATCATCTTGCCCACAACGCCACCGGTGGTGTTGGCGGCGAGCATCAGATCCGGGTTCAGGCCGAGGCGGTCGGCGGCGGTGACCTGCAGGTTGGCAAACAGCGCGTTGGCGGAGGTGTCCGAGCCGGTGACGGCCACGCCCACCCAGCCCAGCATGGGGGCGAAGAAGGCGAAGGCGCCGCCGAGCCCCGCGAAGAACTCGCCGATGGTCACGGTCTGGCCGGAGTAGTTCATCACGTACGCCAGCGCCAGCACCAAGAAGATGGTGGCCGCGGACCAGCGCATGCGGTAGACGGTGTCCACGAACTCCTTGCCCACCTGGCCCCAGGTGAGGGAGTAGCGGCCGTTCTCGTTGAAGATCATGTAGACGATGGCCACGATCAGGCCGGAGATAACCAGCAGGGTGCCCGGGTTGTTCAGGTACGCGAACGAGTAGTCCGTCTTTACCTCGCCGCCGGTGGCGTTGAGCAGCTTGCCCGTCTCAATACCCGGCCACGGGAAGGAGATCTTGAAGCTCTTCAGCCAGGTCGGGATGGTGCTGCCCAGGTTGGCCAGGCCGAAGATGACCACCACCACGGCGTAGGGGAACAGGGCCATGGCCACGCGGTTGGCGGGGAGGTGGATCTCCTCGGAGCCGCGGGTGTCCTCGAGACCGAGGCGAGAGCGCATGCCCTCGAGGCCGCGCGGGTTCCAGAAACGCAGGAGCAGGAACGCAGCGCCGAGGGAGACGATGCAGGCGATGACGTCGGTGAGCTGGTAGGCGAAGTGGTTGGAGGTCCACCACTGGGCGATACCGAAGGACAGGCCGATGGTGAACGCGGCCGGCGCGGTGTCCTTCACGCCCTTCCAGCCGTCGATGATGAAGGCGATGATGAAGGGCACGAAGAAGGCGAGCAGCGGGGTCTGGTGGCCGATGATGGCCGCGATGTTCTCGGTCTGCTCCAGGGTGCGGCCGCCGACCTCGCCGGCGGTGGTGATCGGGATGGCCACGGCGCCGAAGGCCACGGGCGCGGTGTTGGCGATCAGCACCACGGTGGCTGCCTTGAGCGGCTCGATGCCCAGCGCCAGGATCATGGTGGCGGTAATGGCCACGGGTGCGCCGAAGCCGGCGAGCGCCTCGAGCAGGCCGCCGAAGCAGAACGCGATCAGCATGGCCTGGATGCGCACGTCGCCGTTGCCCATCTTGTCAAAAACCAGGCGCAGGTCCTCGAAGCGGCCGGAGGCCACGGTGATCTGGTAGAACCAGATCGCGGTGAGGATCACCCAGACGATGGGGAAGAGGCCGTAGAGACCGCCGCGCAGGGCGGAGGACAGCGCCATCCCGGTGGGCATGTTGAAGCCCAGGATGGCCACCAGGATCGCCACAATCAAGGCGACCAGGCCAGAGGTGTGCGCGCGGGCCTTGAAGCCCAGCAGCATGATGAAGAAGGTGAGAAGCGGCAGGGTGGAAACCAGTGCCGAAAGCCCGACGCTGCCCCCGACGGCGTCGGTGAACACCTGGAATTGTTCCATAAACGCGTTCCTTGTCTAGATGGGTTCGGTCCGGCACCGGCGCTGCGCCGGAACCGGGCTGGAAAAGGAGGAACGACAGGGCTGTGCCGCCGCTCATCACCGCGGTGCCCTTGTGATCCACAGCGAATTATGACACCTCGGCCAGACATTCCATAGCGTGCGGGTAAGTTTTCTGCCCCCCGGGGCTGAACTAGACTGTCGGCCCATGACGCCAGCTGACTTAGCAACAGTAATTAGGCAGGCCACGGTGGACGTACTGGGCCAGCGCGGAATGGATGCCGCCGCCGCGGAATCGACCGTGCCGGAGACCGTGACGGTGGAGCGCCCCCGCAACCCCGAGCACGGGGATTACGCCACCAACGTGGCGCTCCAGGTGGCCAAGAAGGCCGGCATGAACCCGCGCGAATTGGGGCAGTTGCTTGTCGACGTCCTCCTAGCAAACCCCAACATCGCCGCCGCCGAGATCGCGGGCCCCGGCTTCATCAACCTGCGACTCGCCACCGGCGCCCAGGGGCAGCTCGTCGCCCAGATCCTCCAGCAGGGCCGCGAGTACGGCCGTTCGGACCTCTACGCGGGCCAGAAGATCAACCTGGAGTTCGTCTCCGCCAACCCGACGGGCCCGATCCACCTGGGCGGCACCCGCTGGGCCGCGGTGGGCGACTCCCTCGGCCGCGTGCTGGAGGCCTCCGGGGCTCAGGTGACCCGGGAGTACTACTTCAACGACCACGGCGGGCAGATCGACCGCTTCGCGCGCTCGCTGGTGGCCGCGGCGAAGGGCGAGCCGACCCCGGAGGACGGGTACGGCGGGGCGTATATCCGCGAGATCGCTCAAGGGATCGTCGACAAGCACAGCAATGCTCTCGAGGGCACCCCCGAGCAGGTGCAGGAAACCTTCCGCCGCGAGGGGGTGGAGATGATGTTCGCGCAGATCAAGCAGTCCCTGCATGACTTCGGCGTGGACTTCGACGTGTACTTCCACGAGAATTCCCTGTTCGAGTCCGGGGCGGTGGACCGCGCGATCCAGACGCTCAAGGACAACGGCAACCTCTACGAGTCCGAGGGCGCGTGGTGGCTGCGCTCCACCGACTTCGGGGACGACAAGGACCGGGTGGTGATCAAGTCCGACGGCAACGCGGCCTACATCGCGGGTGACATCGCGTACGTGGCAGACAAGTTCGACCGCGGGCACACCCTGGCCATCTACATGCTGGGCGCGGACCACCACGGCTACATCGCGCGCCTGCGCGCCGCGGCCCAGGCGCTGGGCTACAACCCGGAGGCCGTGGAGGTGCTCATCGGCCAGCTGGTCAACCTGGTGCGCGACGGCGAAGCCGTGAAGATGTCCAAGCGTGCCGGCACCGTGATCACCCTCGATGACCTGGTGGACGCCATCGGCGTGGACGGCGCGCGCTACTCGCTGGTGCGCTCCTCGGTGGACTCCACGCTGGACATCGACCTGGATCTGTGGACGAAGCAGTCCTCCGACAACCCCGTCTACTACGTGCAGTACGGCCACGCGCGCCTGTGCTCCATCGACCGCAAGGCGGCCGAGGCCGGCCTGGGCAGCGATGCAGGTGCCGACCTCTCCCTGCTCGACCACGAGAAGGAAGGCGACCTGATCCGCACCCTCGGCGAGTACCCGGGCGTGGTGCGCGCCGCCGCCCAGCTGCGCGAGCCCCACCGCATCGCTCGCTACAGCGAGGAGCTGGCCAGCAGCTTCCACAAGTTCTATGACTCCTGCCAGATCCTGCCCAAGGCGGGGGAGGCCCCCGAGCCCGTGCACGCCGCCCGCCTCGCGCTGGCGCGCGCCACGCGGCAGGTGCTGGCCAACGCACTCGAGCTGATCGGCGTGAGCGCGCCGGAGCGGATGTAGGGGGCGGCCGAGATGGAACAGTGGATGACCCCGGGCCCGCGCGAAGACCAGCCCGCCTCCCAGCGCCCTGGCGCCGGTGCGCCGCGACGCCGCTCCGCGGCCTCCGCCGCGGCGACCACCGAAGCCTTCAACGGGCTGCCCGCCCACGTCTGGCCGCGCACCGCGCGCCGCGAAGAGGACGGAGTGGTCACCGTCGCCGGCGTGCCGCTGACGGAAATCGCGGAGGAATACGGCACCCCGGTGATGGTGGTGGACGAGGATGACTTCCGCTCCCGCTGCCGCGACATGGCCGAGGCCTTCGGCGCGCCGGAGCACGTGCACTACGCCTCCAAGGCCTTTCTCACCCGCCGGGTGGCGAAGTGGGTGGACGAGGAGGGCCTGGCGCTCGACGTGGCCAGCGAGAACGAGCTGCGCATCGCGCTCGCCGCGGACTTCCCGCCGGCGCGTGTCACGGTGCACGGCAACAACAAGTCCGCCTCCTTCCTGCGCCTGTGCGTTCAGGCCGGCGTGGGCCACGTGGTGATCGACTCGCGCCAGGAGCTGGCAGAGCTCGCCGCGATCGCCGCCGAGCTGGGCGCAGTGCAGGACGTGTTCGTGCGCGTGAAGCCGGGCGTGGACGCCCACACCCACGAGTTCATCGCCACCAGCCACGAGGACCAGAAGTTCGGCATCTCGCTCGCCTCCGGCGACGCGTACGAGGCGGCGCGAGACGCCATCGCCTCGCCCCACCTCGAGCTCACGGGCCTGCACGCCCACGTGGGCTCCCAGGTCTTCGACGCCGAGGGCTTTAAGCTGGCCGCCGAGCGCGTGCTGGAGCTCTACGCCGACATCTTCCGCGAGCTGGGCGTGGCGCTGGGCTACCTGGACCTCGGCGGCGGCTACGGCATCGCCTACACCGAGTCCGAGGCCCCGCTCGACGTGCGCGCCGTGGCCGCGGACCTCCTGCGCGAGGTGCAGGAGGTGGCCGATGACTTGGGCATCGCCGCCCCCACCGTGGTGGTGGAGCCGGGCCGCGCCATCGTCGGGCCCTCCACCGTGACGGTGTACTCCGCCGGCGTGGTCAAGGATGTCCACGTCAGCGACACGGCCACGCGCCGTTACATTTCCGTCGACGGGGGCATGAGCGACAACATCCGCCCGGCTTTATATGCATCGCTTTACGACGCCCGCTTGGTCAACCGCTTCGCCGAAGGGGAGCCCACCGCCACCCGCCTCGTCGGCTCGCACTGCGAGTCCGGCGACATCGTGGTGGAGAACGCCGCGTGGCCCGACGACGTTACCCGCGGCGACCTCATCGCGGTGGCCGCTACCGGCGCGTATTGCTACTCCATGAGCTCCAACTACAACGCCTTCGGCCGCCCCGCCGTGGTCTCGGTGCGCGCCGGGCGCGTCACGCCGATGCTGCGCCGCGAGACGGTGGAGGACCTCCTCGCCCGCGAGGCGTAGCCGGGCGACCGCCGCGCGCTGCGCAGAAGCGGGCGCCGGCGTAGTAGACAAAGCTGTACACTTGCGCGCAGCTAAGCGCACAACCAGTCAATGAACGAGACACCAACTAGACAAACGCAAAGGGAACGCATGAGCCTCGAACACGCTGCGGCGGTGGAAAGCAACGGCAACTACCCGGGCAAGGGCATCGGCCAGCCGGTCGGCGTGGCGGTGCTGGGCAAAGGCACCGTCGGCACCGAGGTGCTGCGCCTGATCGCCGAGTTCTCGTCGAATCTCGAGCACCGGATCGGCGGCCCGATTGAGGTGCGAGGCGTTGCGGTGTCGAACGTCGACAAGCACAAGAATGCCCCCGAAGTGCAGGGCCTGTACCTGACCGACGACGCGCACGAGCTGATCGACCGCGACGACGTGGACGTGGTGGTGGAGGTCATCGGCGGCATCGACTACCCGCGCGAGCTGGTGCTCAAGGCGCTGCGGTCAGGCAAGTCCGTGGTCACGGCCAACAAGGCGCTCGTAGCCGCGCACGGCTCCGAGCTCGCGGACGCCGCGAACGAGGCCGGCGTGGACCTCTACTACGAGGCGGCGGTGGCGGCGGCGATCCCGGTAGTGGGCATGCTGCGCCGCTCCCTGGCCGGCGACAAGGTGGAGCGCATCGCTGGAATCGTCAACGGCACCACCAACTTCATCCTGGATGCGATGGCGTCCACTGGCGCGAGCTACGAGGACGCGCTGGCGGAGGCGACGCGCCTGGGCTACGCCGAGGCCGACCCGACGGCGGACGTGGAGGGCCACGATGCCGCCTCGAAGGCCGCCATCCTTGCCTCCATGGGCTTCCACACGCGCGTGACCTTCGACGACGTGTACTGCGAGGGCATCACCAACATCACCGCCGAGGACATCGCGGCCGCCAAGCGCGCGAACCAGACCATCAAGCTGCTGGCGATCTGCGAGCGGCTTTACGACGAACATGGGGAGACCCGCGCCGTGAACGCCCGCGTCCACCCGACGCTCGTGCCCAACGACCACCCGCTGGCCACCGTGGACAAGAGCTACAACGCAATTTTCGTCGAGGCGGAGGCAGCCGGGCGCCTGATGTTCTACGGCAACGGCGCCGGCGGCGCGCCCACCGCCTCCGCGGTGCTGGGCGACTTGGTGGGCGCGGCCCGCAACAAGATCCACGGCGGCCGCGCCCCGGCAGAGAACCCGTACGCGGACTACCCCGTGGTGGGCTTCGAGGAGGTGACCACCCGCTACCACATCAACATGACGGTCAATGACCGCGTGGGCGTGCTGGCGGACCTGGCCCGCCAGTTTGCCAACTCCAACGTCTCGCTCTCCGCGGTGCGCCAGGAGGAGGCCGGCGACGGCGCCCACCTGGTGGTGGTGACGCACCAGGCCACCGAGCGCGACCTGCAGGACATTGTTCGCCGCCTCGCCGACCACGAGGATGTCCGCTCCGTCAACTCCGTGCTGCGGCTGCAGGACTAGCGCGCGCATCCCCCCCACCAGCGAAGAAAGGCAGGCGCACGCCATGGCAACAGATCTCCAACCCGGCCTGAAGGCCACCGTCACGGTGCCCGGCTCATCGGCCAACCTCGGCCCCGGCTTTGACACCCTGGGCCTGGCCGTGGGCATCTACGACACGGTTGAGGTGGAGGTGACGGATTCCGGCCTCGAGGTGGAAATCTTCGGAGAGGGAGCGGATGACCTCCCGCGCGACAACTCCCACCTGGTGGTCAAGGCGATCCGCTCCGGGCTGAAGGCCGCGGACGTGGAGGCGCCCGGCCTGCGCGTGATCTGCCACAACACCATCCCGCAGTCCCGCGGCCTGGGTTCTTCGGCGGCGGCCGCGGTGGCGGGCGTGGTGGCTGCCAACACGCTGGCCGGCTCGCCCCTGTCCACCGACGAGGTGGTGCAGCTGTCCTCCGAGTTCGAGGGCCACCCGGACAACGCGGGAGCCTCCGTGTTGGGCGGCGGCGTGGTGTCCTGGACCGAGATCCCGGTGGACGGCTCCAAGCCCCAGTACCGCGCGGTGCGCATCCCGGTGGACGAGTCCATCCGGGCGATCGCGCTGGTGCCCAACTTCCACGCCTCCACAAACGCCGTGCGCAAGGTGCTGCCCAGCCACGTCACGCACACGGACGCGCGCTTCAACGTCTCGCGCACCGCGGTGATGACGGCCGCGCTGCAGCACCACCCCGAGCTGCTGTGGGAGGGCACCCGCGACCGCCTGCACCAGCCGTACCGCGCCGACGTGCTGCCGGTAACAGCCGAGTGGGTCAACCGCCTGCGCAACCGCGGCCACGCCGCCTACCTTTCCGGGGCGGGCCCCACGGCGATGGTGCTCACCACCTCCCAGGTTGAGAGCTCTTTGCTTGACGACGCCAAGGAGGCCGGCCTCCGCGTCCTCGAACTGGACATCGCCGGGCCGGCCACGGCCGAGCTGAGCCGCTCATAGCAGCTGGGAGCCGAGCGCAGCTGCGAGCGCTGCGCGCCCTCATGGCGATTGTGTGCTAGCACGGGCCGTGTCTGCTAGTGCCCGCCGTGGCGTGCTAGCAGACAGTGAGGCGAGCCCGGCGTTTCCCCAGGTCGCAGCTTGACATAACGACGGATTATGCGTTGTCTGCTAGCGGGCTGCTAGCAGACAACTCGCGGCGTCGTCGAGCGGGGCGGGGCAGGGGGGGGGGGGGGGGGGGGGCGGGGGGCGGGGGCGGGGGGGCGGGGGCGGGGGCGGGCTCTTATACACATCTGACGTATGGGTCACGCGGGGGGCGCGGGGCGGGGCAGGGCAGGCTAGCTGGCGGGACGGGGCTACAGGCCCCGCAGGCGGTTGAGGCCGCCGCGCAGGCTGGCCAGGCCCGCCACGCCGCGGGCCTCGAGCGCCGCCACCGCCTGGGCGGAACGCACGCCCCCGGCGCACACCACCACGGCGCCGTTCTCCAGCTCGGGCGGGGTGGCGCCGGCGAGGATCTCGCCGAGGGGGACGTTGATGGAACCCGGCAGGTGGAAGTCGGCGTACTCCTCGGGCTCGCGAACGTCGAGCACCAGCGCGCCAGGCGCCACCTCGGTGACTTCCGCGGGCCCGCGCGGGGGCTCCGCCCGCAGGACGCTGGCGAGGACCTCGCTGTCCGCCGCCACCGGCACGTACTCCCAGGTGCCGGCCAGCGAGTCGTAGTAGCCGAGGCGGCCAACCATGGGCTCGCCGAGACCGGTGATGATCTTCAGCGCCTCCATGGCCATGGCGGAGCCCACCACGCCCACCAGGGGGCCCAGCACGCCGGCCTGGGCGCAGGACGGCACCGACCCGGGCGGAGGCGGGGCGGGGAAGATGTCCTCGTAGACGGGCCCGCGGCCGGCCCAGAACACCGACATCTGCGCCTCGAAGCCCAGGATGGAGGCCCACACGTGCGGCACGCCCAGGCGGGCGGCGGCGTGGGAGGCGATGTGGCGGGTGTCGAAGTTGTCCGAGCCGTCCAGGATCACGTCGCACCCGGCGAAGGTGTCGAGGGCGTTGTCCCAGGTGAGACGGCGGGCGTGGGTGATCACCTGGACCTCCGGGTTGAGGTCGCGCAGGCGCTGCGCCGCTGAGGCGGCCTTGTCCACCCCCACCGAGGCACTGGAGTGGATCACTTGGCGGTGGAGGTTTGAGGTTGAGACTTGGTCGTCGTCGACAAGCACAATGCTCCCAACCCCCGCCGCGGCGAGGTAGAGCAAGGCCGGCGAGCCGAGCCCGCCGGCGCCGATGACGCCCACGCGCGCGCCGCGGATGCGGGCCTGCGCGTCGGCGCCGATGAGCGTGACCTGGCGCGCGTACCTATCCATCGATGCCCACCCACTGCGTGACGCCGCTAGCCAGCTCCTGCTCCTTCCAAATGGGCACCTCGGCCTTCACCCGGTCCGCGGCCTGCTGGCACGCGGTGAAGGCGTCGCCGCGGTGGGCGGCGGCGGCGAGCACCACGAAGGCCAGCTCGCCGATGGGCACGGGGCCGGTGCGGTGGAAGGCGGCGAGGCGCACCGGGTGCGCGGCGGCAACCTCGGCGCACACGCGCTCCAGCTCGGCGGCGGCGGTGGGGTGGGCCTCGTAGCGCAGGGCGGCGACGCGCGCGCCGCCGTCGTGGTCGCGCACCACGCCGTCGAAGCGCACCAGCGCGCCCATGGCGTGCGTCATCACCTCGCGGGCGGCGCCGGCGGTGAGCTCCTCGAGGGGGCGGTCGGTGACAGTGGAAGTGAACAGCTGCCCGGTCTGGGCGGCCACGTAGGCGGGGTCCGAGTGGGCGGGCCGCGCGCCGGCCGGGTGCGGATCGCCCGCGCCGCGCGTGAGCTCGACGATGTGGGGCAACACGTCCGCGAGCACCGCGCACCCGTCCTTCACCCCGCCCGGGGAGCCGGGCAGCGTCATGACAAAGGTGCGGCCGGCGAGCCCCGCCACTGCGCGCGAGAGCACGGCGGTTGGGGTGTTGGCCAGCCCGCGGCGGAAGAACTCCTGCGTGACGCCCGGCAGCTCCTTGTCCAGCAGGGGAGCGACCGTCTCCACAGTGAGGTCGTCGGCAGTGAGCCCGGTGCCGCCTGAGGTGAGCAACACGGCCGGCGCCGCGGCGAGGGCCTCGCGCACCGCGGCGCCGATCTCCGCGTCTGGCACCACCGTGGCGTCCGGCACCTCGAAGCCCTGGCCGCGAAGGAAGTCCACGGCTGCGGCGCCGGAGCGGTCCCGGTACTCACCGGCTGCGGCGCGGGTTGAGGCGACGATGACTACTGCGTGCTCTTTGGTGTGTTCCCTGGTGTTCATCCCCGCCCACCTTACAAGGGCTCTACACGGCGTAGACCAGCGCCAGCTCGCCCGGGCGCAGGCGCGCGCCTGCCGGCACGCGGATGAGGCAGTCCGCCCCGGCGCCCTGGCTCAGCAGGTGGGAACCCGCCCCGCCGAGCGGGACGGCCAGGCCGTCCTCCACGCGCCCGCGCAGGAACTGCTCGCGCCCCGCCAACCCCTCCACCGGCTCCGCGCCGCCCAGCGGCACCCACACCGGCGCGGGGGCGTGGCCAAGCACGGGCGCGACGTAGAGGCGGAAGCTCACCAGCGTGGATACCGGGTTGCCAGGCAGGCTGATCACTGGCACGCCGCGGAAGCTACTCAGCCCCTGCGGCCCGCCCGGCTGCTGCGCCACGTGGCCGTACCAGCCGTGCGGGAATGCCTGGCGCACCACCTCGAACTTGCCGTGGCTGATGCCGCCGGAGGTCACCACCGCGTCGGGGGCAAGCACCTCCACCGCCTCCGCGGCGGCGCGGCGCAAGGCGTCCGGGTCGTCGTCGGTGCGCAGCCGGCCGGCCACCTCGATGCCGTGGCGGGCGGCCAGCGCCTCCAGCGCCGGGCCGTTCGAGTCCGGGATCGCCGCGGCACCCGGCCGCCCGATCTCCGCGCCGCCGGTGACGACGAGGATGCGCGCGGCCCGGTGCACGGGCACCGCCTCCACGCCCTGCGCCGCCAGCGCCCCCACCAGCGCCGGCGTCACCCGCACCCCGGCCGGCGCGAGCACCTCGCCCGCGGCGATGTCGGTGCCGGCGCGCCGGATGTACTGCCCTGGCGCGGCCGCGGGGGCGCGCACCACCTCGCCGTCCGCCACGAAGGTCCCCGGCTGGCACGTTTCCACCGCCACCACGGCGGCGGTGCCGCGCGGCAGTTTCGCGCCCGTCATCACCGGTGCGGCCAGGCCGGCGAGCCCGTGCGGGTAGAGCGCGTCCGGGTCCGCGCCCGCCGCCACGGTGGGGCCGGTGGTGTACGTGCCCGCCGTGGCGGCCGGGAGCGCGTAGCCGTCCATCTGCGAGTTGTCAAAGGCTGGCGAGTCCCGCACCGCTCGCACCTCGGCGGCAAGTCGCGCGCCCCGCTTCGCCGCGTCGATGGGCGTGGCGCTCACCACGGCCTCCGCGGGGAGGGCGGGCACGAGCTCGCGCACCGCAGCGAGGTGGGCTTCGGGAGTTCTGGCCATGGAAGATACTGTAGTGACATGCGCATCCACTACTTCGCGGCCGCCCGCGCCGCCGCCGGTGTCGCCGAGGAGGAGGTCGGCGAGTACCCCACCTTGGGGCTCTTGCTTGCCGACGCCTCCCTGCGCCACCCTGCCCCCCAGACCGGCCTCACACTCGGCGAGGTGCTCACCCGCTGCACCTTCCTGGTGGACGGCCGCCGCGCCGACCTCGACACCCCGCTGGCCGGCGCCAGCCGCGTCGACGTGCTCCCGCCGTTTGCCGGCGGCTAGGCCAGAAGGTGGGCCGAGAACGCCGTGCTCGGGTCGGCTGCCTCCGCGGCGGTCGGGCGCAGCGCCACCACCTCGCCGCGCTCCATCACCGCGGTGTGGGCGCACAGGGCGGCCACGTCCTCGCGGTTGTGCGTGATCATCACGGTGGTGCGGTCCGCCGCGGCCGCGGCGAGCAGCGCCCGCCACTGGCGCGCTGAGGTGGTGTCGAGGGGGGCGAGGGGTTCGTCGAGAAGCAATGCCCTAGGCCGCGCGGCGAGCGCGCGAACGAGCGCAACCTGGGCAGCCTGGCCGCCCGAGAGCGCGGTGACGGGGACGCCGGAAAGCTGGCTGAGCCCCGCGGCGCGCAGGAGCTCGGCGGCGCGGGGCTGTCGCACACCATTGAGACGGCGCCGAGCGCGGTGGTGGTGGGCGGCAGGCCCGGGTTCTGGGTGAGCAGCACCACCCCGCGGCGGTGCGGGGGCACGGGGCGGGCGCCAGGGGCGTCCAGGACGCGGTCGCCGAGCGCGACGGGAGCATCGGCACGTAGCCGGCCGGCGACGCGCCCGAGCAGCGTGGACTTGCCCGCGCCGTTCGGGCCGATCAGCGCCGTGGTGGCGTGGGCGGGAAACACCGTCTCGCCGATGCGGATCGGCTCCGCGGGCGCGGCGGGGCGGGTGAGGCGGCGCAGCTCCGCGGCGTCGACAGGGCCGGTGGCGCGCGGCTTCGGCCGCGGACGGCGGCGGCGCGCCGCGATGGCCGGCAGGAGCGACACGGCAAGGGCCGCGACCGCGATCCCCACCAGGATGGCGGACAGGCCGTAGGCGGCGCGCTGGTCGATCTCGCGCTCGAGGTAGATACCGAGCGGCAGGGTACGGGTCACCCCTGGCATAGAGCCGGCGAAAGTGAGGGTGGTGCCGAACTCGCCGAGCGAGCGGGCGAAGGCCAGGCCGGCGGCGGTGGCCAGTGCGGGGGCGATGGAGGGTATCACGACGCGCCTGGTCACCACGCCGGGCGGGATGCCCACCGAGGCCGCCGAGTCCGTCACCTCCCGGTCCAGCTGGCGCAGCGCCGCGTCGAGGGTGATCACCACAAAGGGCAGGGTGACGAAGACGTGGGCGGCCACCACCCCGGGGAACGCGAAGGCGAACTGCCATCCCAGGGCGTCAAGGAGCGGGGCGGCGAGGCCCCGGCGGCCGATGAAGGCGGAGAGCGCCAGCCCCGCCACCACGGGCGGCATGGCTAACGGCAGTAGCACCAGCAAGCGGGCCAGCTGGGCGCCGAAGCGGGCGTGGCGCATCCACAGCGCCAGTGGGGTGCCCAGCGCCAGCGACACGGCGGCGGCGATGAGGGAGGACGCCAGCGTCACCCGCAGCAGCTCGCGGGTCTGCGGGGTTTGGGCGATGGCGCCCAGCTCGCCCCACGGCACGCGGGCACCCAGCGCGATGATGGGGGCGGCGAGGAGGAACAGCGCCACCGCGGCCAGCGCCGCGACCGCAGGCGGCGCGTGGGTTCGGGCGGCGCGCAGGGTGTCGCGGTGGGTGTCGCGGTGGGTGTCGCGGTGGTGTGCGGGATCGCGGTGGCGCATGCTTCTTCGGCGGCGCGGGCGCTAGCCCTCGGCGGGGGTGAAGCCGTGCTCGCTCCACACCTTGGCCATCTCCGCGCTGCGCAGCAGCGCCACGAGCTGAGAGGCGTCGCTGTCGCGCGCGGTAGAGGTGACCACGGCGGCCATGATGGCGTTGCGGTAGTCCTCTGCGTGCGGGATGTCAATGGTCTCCACCGCGTCGCCCGCGGCCTGCGCGTCGGTGCGGTAAACAAACGCTGCGTCCGCCTCGCCCGAGGTCACCTTCCCCAGTGTGTCGGTGACGTTGTGCTCGAGGGAGACCGGCTGCACCGAAAGGTTGTTGGCCCGGATCAGGTCCTGGGCTGTGGCGCCGCAGGGCACCTGGGCGTCGCACAGCACCAGGTTCACGCCCTCGCGCTGCACGTCATTCACGCTTTCGATGCCCGCCGGGTTGCCCTTGGGCACCACCAAGACCATCGAGTTTAAGGCCACCTCTTGCGGGGCTCGCGCCACGCCCGCGTCCACGGCGGCATCCATGGAGCGGCGGTCCGCGGTGATCAGCACGTCCGCCTCGGCGCCGTCTTTAAGCTGCTGCACCAGGTCGGTGGACCCGGCGTTGACAAATGTGAGGTTGTTGGGGGAGAGGGCCTGGAAGCCCTCGTTGATCACTCGGGTGGAGGCTGCGCCGAAGACCGTGAAGTCCGGGGTCGCCTCGTGGTCCGTGGTGGGTTCGTGCGGGGAGCACCCGGCGAGCGCCGCGGAGGCGAGGGCGGCCGCGGCGGCCGCCGCGAGGGATCGGGCGATACGCATGGGTTCAACCTAGCATCGCGGAGTGGCTGGCTGAGAGCTCCGGGCCCGCGCCGCTCGGGCGCTACCGGCGGATACCTTCCTTCTTCACCTGGCGGGTGTTGGAGCGGATCGGCTCCCACTGCGCCTCGGTGCGGCGGCCCGTGACGTCGCGGCCGCGGGAGCGGTACACCACGTAGGGGCGGGTGGAATAGCCCACCGGCACGGAGAACGCGTGGACCAGGCGGGTGAACGGCCAGATGGCAATCAGGGTGAAGCCCGCGATCACGTGCACCTTGAACTCCCAGGGCACGTCCACCATCCACTCCGGGTGGGCGTTGAAGATCAGCAGCTGGCGGATCCACGGGGAGATGGTCTCCCGGTAGTCGTAGCCCTCCGCGCCGCCGAAGACCTGGGTGGATACCGTGGCGATGAAGCCGGAGAGGATCGCCGCGGTGAGGAAGATGTACATGATCTTGTCCGACGTCGCCGTGGACAGGAACACCGAGCGGTTGACCACGCGGCGGTACAGCAGCCCGATCAGGCCCAGCACCACCGCGATGCCGGCGATGGTGCCGGGGATGGTGGCAATCAGGTGGTAGGCGTGGTCGTTAATGCCCACCGCGCGGGTCCAGGACTTGGGAAAGGCCAAGCCCATAATGTGGCCGATGATCACAAACATCATGCCCCAGTGGAACAGCGGGGAAGACAGGCGCAGCAGCTTGGACTCGTAGATCTGGGTCGAGTGGGTGGTCCACCCCATCTGGTCGTAGCGCCAGCGCCAAATGATGCCGATGACAAACGCGGCGATGGCCAGCCACGGGAACGCCACCCAGAAGAACTCTTGGATACCGGTCATTGTGTTGTCCTTTCGTCAGTATTGGGGCACAGCCGTGGGGAACGGCAGCGGGGTGGTGTCCAGCCCCACCATCTCGGCGGGCGGGCCTTGGCGGATGAGGTTGATGTAGCGGTCCACGGTCTCCGGGTCCATCTCGGGCAGCGCCATGCACAGCGCGGCGAGCACCCGCTCGTAGGGCGAGTCCAGGCCGGCAAGCGCGTTGCGCAGCACCTCAATGCCGTCGCGGTGGCTGGCCACCATGGCGAGCGCTTGGTCGTGCACGGCGGCGTCGGCAAGCGCGAGCGCCTCGAGCACCACGCACAGGTGGTCCGGCAGCTCCTCGGAGGTTTCCTCCACGCCCAGGGCCTCGAGCTGCTGGCGAAACGCCAGGATCGCCGCACCGCGCTGCCGGGTATCGCCCACCGCGTAGTAGCTCAGGTTCAGCGAGCACCGGCGGCGCTGGTCGAAGGTCTCCACGTAGTGCTCCTGCAGCGCCAGCGGGCCCAGCTGCGCGGCTCGTTTGAGAAACTCGCCGAGCGCGGCCGCTACCGGTTGCGGAAGGAGGGGCAATTGCTTCTCGACGTCCCCGAACAGCGCCCAGTTCCGCGCCTCGGGATAGCGCAGCAGCAGCGACACCGCCATGGCGGCCAGCCGGCGCTGCTCCTCGGTGTGCGGCACCGGTGGCACCGTAGGCACCGCCTGCGCCGACTGCACCGCCTGCGCCGACTGCGCAGCCTGGCCCGCGCCGCGCCCGCGCATCACTGCTCGCCCTCTCGCCGGGCGGCGCCGGAGGAGCCGCGACCCTCCGGCGCGGCACCGGGGCCGCCTTGCGCGGCGCCAGGCGCCGGGACGTCGGGCGTGGGCGAGCCCGGCTCGAAGTGGCCGCTGGGGTTGCGGCGGTCCTCCGGCTCGTAGGTTTCCAGCGGCTTGGTGGGGAACATCGCGTCGGGCCGCTCGCCGGTCCAGGACATGAGGCTCACCTTGCCGGCGGAGGCGTTGCCGGCCTCCTCGTGGCAGGCGGCGGGCGCGCCCATGCCCAGGTTGTCCATCAGCCCGCTGGCCGCGGGGTCCACGCCGCCGTAGGGGTCGAGCTCGGCCACGCCACGCGGCGTCTCGGGGGAGGCGGAGGGGATGACGTAGCGGTCGTCGTACTTCGCCACGGCCAGCAGGTGGTACATGGACTCAAGGTCGTTGCCGTCCATACCCACGGCGGAGGCGATTTCGGCGTTCTGCGGCAGGCCGAGGTTGATGTTGCGCATGTGGGAGCGCATGGCTGCCAGCCGTCGCAAAGCGAGCTCCACCGGCACGGTGTCACCCGCGGTGAACAACCCGGCCTGGTACTCCAGCGGGATGCGCATGTTGGAAATGGCCGAGAGCAGCACGCGGTGGTCCTCGCCGTCCGCGCCAGACTTGGTCACCTGGTCCACGATCGGGGAGAGCGAGGGGATGTACCAGACCATGGGCAGGGTGCGGAACTCCGGGTGCAGCGGCAGGGCCACGCCGTAGGTGAAGATGAGGTCGTAGATCGGGGACTGCTGCGCGGCGTCGATCCAGCTGTGCGGGATGCCGGCGGCCGTGGCCTCGCGGATCACCTCCGGATCGCGCGGGTCCAGGAAGAGCGACTTCTGCGCCTCCAACAGGTCCTGCTCGTTAGGGGTGGAGGCGGCCTCGGCCACGCGGTCCGCGTCGTACAAAAGCACGCCCAGGTAGCGCAGGCGGCCCACGCACGTCTCGGAGCACACCGTGGGCTGGCCCACCTCGATACGCGGGTAGCACAGCGTGCACTTCTCGGCCTTGCCCGTCTTGTGGTTGAAGTAGACCTTCTTGTACGGGCAGCCGGACACGCACATGCGCCAGCCGCGGCAGGCGTCCTGGTCCACCAGCACAATGCCGTCCTCGGTGCGCTTGTACATCGCGCCCGAGGGGCAGGAGGACACGCAGGTGGGGTTCAGGCAGTGCTCGCAAATGCGCGGGAGGTAGAACATGAAGGACTCCTCAATCTCGCGCTTGACCTCCATGTTCAGCTGCTTGAGCACCTGGTCATCATTAACAATTTCCGGCGAGCCGCCCAAGTTGTCGTCCCAGTTGGAGGACCAGGAGACCTTGTTGATGGGGTTGCCCGTGATCTGGGAGACCGGCGGGGCGGTGGGCTGCGTCTTCTGGCCCGCGGGCGCGGCCATGAGCTTCTCGTACTCGTAGGTCCACGGCTCGTAGTAGTCCTCGATGGAGGGCATGTTCGGGTTGTGGAAGATGCTGGCCAGGCGCTTGACGCGCCCGCCCTGCTTCGGTTTCAGCCGGCCCTTGCCGTCCAGCGTCCAGCCGCCGTTCCACTTCTCCTGGTCCTCCCAGGAGCGCGGGTAGCCCACGCCCGGGCGGGTTTCCACGTTGTTGAACCAGATGTACTCGGTGCCCTGCCGGTTGGTCCACGCCTGCTTACAGGTGACGGAGCAGGTGTGGCATCCGATGCACTTGTCCAGGTTCATGACCATGGCGATTTGCGCCATAACTCGCATTAGTACTGCACCTCCTGGGAGCGGCGGCGAACGCGGGTGACTTCGTCGCGGTTGTTGCCCGTTGGGCCGATGTAGTTGAAGTAGTAGCTCAGGTGGCCGTAACCGCCGGCCACGTGGAGCGGCTTGATGGTGATGCGGGTCAGCGAGTTGTGCGTGCCGCCGCGGCGGCCCGTGTGCTCGTTGACCGGGGTGCCAACTGTGCGCTCCTGGGCGTGGTTCATGATCACGGTGCCCTCGGGGATGCGGTGGGTGACAATCGCGCGCGCGGACACCACGCCGTTGCGGTTATAGAGCTCCACCCACTCGTTGTCCTTCACGCCGATCTTCGCTGCGTCGGCCTCGGACATCCACACCACCTGGCCGCCGCGAGAGATGGACAGCACGTGGAGGTTGTCGAAGTACTGCGAGTGGATCGACCACTTGTTGTGCGGGGTGAGGTAGCGCACCGTGATCTCCGGGTCGCCGTTCGCGCCCTGGATGGTCTGGCCGGGTGGCACCTCGCCGTTGAGGCGCAGGCGGTCCAACGGCGGCTTGAACACGGGCAGCTGCTCGCCGTAGTCGATAAACCAGTCGTGGTCGATGAAGTAGTGCATGCGGCCGGATAGGGTGTTCCACGGCTTGCCGGTGGCCAGGTTGAGCGAGAACGCGGTGTAGCGGCGCCCGTCGCGCTTGTCTCCGGACCACTCGGGGGAGGTGATGACCTCCTGCGGGCGCTCCTTGACCTTGTCCCAGCCGAGGCGGAAGTCCTCGGTGCCCTCCCACATCTCGGTGGTGTCGGTGCCCATGAGCTCGCCGAGGTTCTCAAACCCGTTGCGGGCCACGGCGCCGTTGGTCACACCGGACAGGTGCAGGATGGACTCGGCCGCCTTGACCGCTGTGTCCAGCGACGGCCGCGGGCCGGCGCTTTCGGTGTTGACGGTGCCGTTGATGCCGTAGAGCTCTTGCACTTGCTTTTCGACGTTAAACGGCGTGCCGTGCACATTCGTCCCCGCCTTCTCGGTGAGCGGGCCGAAGGACATCCACTTCTCAAACACCTTGGTGTAGTCGCGCTCCACGGGCACGAGCTTGGGCATGGTCTGGCCCGGGATGAGGCCTACCTTGTCCACGTCCGGCACCGCGCCGTTGGCCATCGCCGGGTTGATCTCGTCCGGCGAGTCGTGGTTGAGCGGGGCCGCCACCACGTCGGTTTGTTTGCCCAGCCACTTCACGGACAGGCGCGAGACGGCGTCGGCGAGGTCCCGGAAGATCTCGTAGTCGCTGCGCGCCTCCCACGGCGGGTTGATCGCCGCGTTGAAGGTGTGCACGAACGGGTGCATGTCGGTGGTGGATATGTCGTTCTTCTCGTACCAGGTGGCGGCGGGGAAGACGATGTCCGAGACCAGGGTGGTGGACGTGTTGCGGAAGTCCGTGGTCATCATGAGGTCCAACTTGCCGGCGGGGGCCTCGTCGCGCCAGCGGATGGCGGCGGGGCGGTCGCCCTCGGGCAGCTCCTCGGCGGAGACATCCGAGTCCACGCCGAGCATGTGGCGCAGGAAGTACTCCGTGCCCTTGGCCGAGGAACCCATCAGGTTGGTGCGCCAGTTCAGCAGGATGCGCGGCCAGTTCTCCGGGGCGTCCGGGTCCTCGCACGCGAACTCCATCTGCCCGGTTTCGAGCTGGTTGACAATGTAGTCCTTCACATCCATGCCGGCCTGCTCCGCCTGCTCGGCGAGCAGGAGCGGGTTGCGGTTGAACTGCGGGTAGGACGGCATCCAGCCGCGCTTCATCGCCTCCACCAGCGTCTCCGAGAGGAACTTGCCTTCCGACGCCCCCTTGCGGGCCAGCGGCGAGGACAGGCGCGACGCCTTCGAGTTGTCGTAGCGCCACTGGGAGGTGGTGAGGTAGTAGAACCCGGTGGT
This sequence comes from Corynebacterium bouchesdurhonense, assembly GCF_900078305.2. Lineage (GTDB taxonomy): Bacteria > Actinomycetota > Actinomycetes > Mycobacteriales > Mycobacteriaceae > Corynebacterium > Corynebacterium bouchesdurhonense. The sequence continues at coordinate 214,491 of NZ_LT546028.1, read as the reverse complement.
GATCATCTGGCGCGGCGGGCGGTTCCAGTCGTTGGCAAAGGCGTACTGGCTCCAGCCGGACTGCGGGCGCAGTTTCTCCTGGCCCACGTAGTGCGCCCAGCCGCCGCCGTTGACGCCCTGGGTGCCGCACATGGAGGTCAGCGCCAAAAAGGTGCGGTAGTGGGAATCCGCGTTGACGTAGTGGTTCACGCCGGCGCCCATGATGATCTGGGAGCGGCCGCCCGAATCCAGGGCGTTCTGCGCGAACTCGGTGGCGATGCGCTCGATCTGGGCCACCGGGACGTCGGTGAGCTCCTCGGCCCACGCCGGGGTGCCCATCTCCGTGGCGTCGTTGAAGTCGCGCGGCCAGGAGCCGGGCAGGTGAAGGTCCGGCCGGTTCACGCCGTAGTGGGCGAGCATGATGTCGTAGACGGTGGTAACCAGGCGGCCGCCCACCTCGCGCACCGGCACGCCGCGGCGGGTCACGCCGGCGCCGATCGGGCCGTCGGAGTCAATGGCCTCGCGCGAGGCGTCCAGGTCGAAGCGCGGCAAGGCGATCTCGGCGGTGCGGTACTCGCCGGTGTCCGCGATCGACATCACCGGGTCCACGCCCTCGTGGTTCAGGTTCCACTTGCCGGGGTCCGTCTTGTAGTGGTCCGCCAGCGTGCCGCCCGGGTCCACCACGGTGCCGTCCGCCTCCATGTTCAGCAGGCGGTAGTTGGCGTTGTCGGTCTCCGCGAGGGGATCGCCTGCGAGTTTGTCGGCGGTGAGGAACTTGCCGGGCGAGTAGGAGCCGTCGGCAAGCTGATCGAGCTCGACCAGGAAGGGCGCGTCGGTGTACGAGCGCATGTAGTCCATGAACTGCTCGGGTGCCTGCGCCACGTGGAACTTGCTCAGGATGACGTGGCCCATGGCGAACGCGAGGGCGCCATCGGTGCCGGGGGACATGCGCACCCACTCGTCGGCGAATTTGGCGGCGTCGTTGTAGTCGGGGGCGACCACCACGATCTTCGCGCCCTTGTAGCGCACCTCCGTCATGAAGTGCGAGTCCGGGGTGCGGGTGACCGGGATGTTCGAGCCCCACATCATGAGGTAGCTGGAGTTGTACCAGTCACCCGATTCGGGCACGTCCGTCTGGTCGCCGAACGTTTGCGGGGAGGCGGGCGGCAGGTCCGCGTACCAGTCGTAGAAGGACAGCATCGCGCCGCCGATGAGGCCGAGGAAGCGGGTGCCGGCGGAGTAGGACACCTGGGACATCGCGGGGATCACGGTGAAGCCGGCGATGCGGTCCGGGCCCCACTGGCGGATGGTGTACACGTGGGCCGCGGCGGCGATCTCGATGGCCTCCTCGTAGGAGACGCGGACTAGGCCGCCCTTGCCGCGGGCGCCGACGTAGGCGCGGCGCTTCAGGGCGTCCTCCTGGATGGCCTTCCACGCGAGCACCGGGTCGCCGTCGTGGGCCTGCTTCTCCTGCCGGTACATCTCCAGCAGCGCGGAGCGCACGTACGGGTAGCGGATGCGCGTGGGGGAGTAGGTGTACCAGGAAAACGACGCGCCGCGCGGGCAGCCGCGGGGCTCGTACTCGGGGAAGTCGGGCCCGGTGGTGGGGTAGTCCACGGCCTGGGATTCCCAGGTGATCACGCCGTCTTTGACGTAGACCTTCCAGGAGCACGAGCCGGTGCAGTTCACGCCGTGGGTGGAGCGCACAACCTTGTCAAAGGACCAGCGGTTGCGGTAGAAGACGTCCGCCTGGCGGCCGCCCTGCAGGATGATCTGCTGGCCGGACGGGGTGACCTCGCCCTTGCGCACGAAGCCGCCGAGGTCGAACAGCGGGTTGGGGGATTTGGTGTCGGACATGTGAAACGGGTTTCCTCTCGGATCAGTGCGGGATTAACCCGGGAAGGGGGCGTTCGGGCGGGCGTAGAAGATCCAGGCGAGCGAGGTGGCGATGGCGAAGTACACCACGCAGCCCCAGAAGAAGGTGGTGGCCGGCATCATGGTCAAAAGCACGCCCACGATGAAGGGGCCGAAGGCGGCAATCGCGCCGGTGAAGCCGATCACGCCGCCGGCCTGGCGCTTGGGCAGGATCATCGGCATCTGCTTGAAGGTGCCGGCGTTGCCCAGGCCGGCGAAGAAGGACATGACGATCATGGTGATGTAGAACGGCAACGCCGCGTTGCCGCCGCGGGCGAGGAAGATCGCGGCGATGGCGGCGGTGACGGTCATGCCCGCGCCGCCGATGAAGGTCCAGATTGCGCCGCCGTACTTATCGGCCAGCGGGCCCCACAGGGCGCGCACCACGGCGCCGACCATGGCGAAGAGGAAGGCCCAGCCCAAAAGCCCGGTGGCGCTCTCGCCGAAGTTGTTCTTCATCAGCAGCGTCAGCTGGGCACCGAAGCCGGCGAGGGCGCCGAACGTCATCACGTAGATGATGGTGAGGATCCAGGTGTTCTTGTTGCCGAAGATGTCGATCTGCTGGCGGAAATTCGCCGTGACCGGGACGTCCTTGAGCATGGTCCACGCGAGGACGGCCATGACGATCACCCACGGGACGAAGAAGCCTGCGACGTTGTAGAGGTTCATCACCTCGCCGGTCTCGGTGTTGTGCATGGTTTCCAGCCCGCCGAAGCCGAACAGCGTGGTGCCGATGAGGAACGGAGCGCTCAGCAGCACAACGGACATGCCGAGGTTGGACAGGCCCGCCTGCAGGCCGAGCGCGGTGCCGGACTTGGACTTGGGGAAGAAGTAGCCGGTGGACGGCATGAAGCCGGAGAACACGCCGCCGCCGATACCGGTCATGAACGCGAGCAGCAGGAGCACGGGGTACGGGGTGTCGTTGCGCACCGCGAAGAACCAGCCGACGAGCGGGATGAGGAAGAGCAGGGTGGAGAAGGTGACCAGCTTCCGGGTGCCCATCACCGGCGGCAGGAACATCCAGATCAGGCGGAAGATACCGGCGGCGAGGCCGGAGCTGGCGGTGAGCCAGTAGAGCTGGGAGGCGCTCAAATCAAAACCCACCTCATTGAGGTGGGGAGCGATGGCCGCCACCAGGTACCAGGTGACGAAGCCGAAGAAGAGCGCGATGGTGGAGATCCAGAGCGTGCGCCAGGCGATGCCGGAATCCCACTTCTCCGGGTCCTCCGGGTCCCAGCCGTGCAGCACTCGTTGTGATGTGTCGATGGTCGACATAGGGGTGCATCCTCTCAAAAGGTAACGGATGTTTCCCCTTCGAATTTAGCGCCTCTGACCTGCTACTCTCAATTTTAAACCGGAAAAGTTTAGAAATAATTAGCGCACATTAACGTGACGTAAATGCGGCCCGCCGGAGACCCCGGGGCTGTACGCAGCGGAAAGGCTCGAGGAACGTGCAACAAGTCAAACCGACCGCCCGGATCATCGTGGTCTCGGACCGCGTCCACGGGGGTGATCGGGAGGATTCGACTACCCCTGTCGCCGAAACGCTGCTGGCCGAGGCGGGCTTCCACGTCGCCGGCGCGCAGGTCGTGCCGGAGGGGAAAGAGGCGGTCTCGGCCGCACTGGATCAGGCGATCGCCGCCGGCACGAACCTGATTCTCACCTGCGGCGGCACCGGGCTCGGGCCGAACAACCTCACCCCCGAGGCAACGCAGGAGCGCATCACCACCCGCCTGCACGGCGTGGAGACGCAGATTCTGCTCACCGGCCTGAAGCACTCCGACCGGGCGGCGCTGTGCCGCGGCGTAGTGGGCCTCACCTCGCGCGAGCCGGGCGGCAGCCTCATCGTCAACTCGCCCGGGTCCCGCGGCGGCGCCGCCGACACCCTCGCGGTGGTGCTGTCGCTGTGGCCCAGCATCGCGGAGTGGCTGGTTTAGAGCTCCACCTCGCCCAGCGCGGCCAGCTCCGCCGGCGAATCGTAATCGCGCTCGGCACCGGTTCCGGGGACGAGCGCAAGCTTGTCGACGCCCCCGAGCAGCGCCTTCGCCGCCACATCACGCGCCCCCACCCGGTCGAGCTGCGCGGCGAGCACCTCGCGCCGCCACACGGCGCACAGCGGTTGCACGTGGCCGTCTCCGGCCTCGACCACGGCCGCGTCCGCGCCGCCGGCCACCGCCTCCACGAGCGCGGGCAGAAGCGCCGCGGAGTTCGGCGCGTCCACGGCCAGGACCGCCACCAGCTCGGTCTCCAGCGCATCGCACCCGGCCGCGATGCCGGCCACGGGCCCGCCGAAGGGCGGGTCCTCGCAGATGGTGGGCATGCCTAAGTCGAAGGGGGAGACCACCACCCGCGGGCTCGCCGCGGGCAGGGTGGCCAACAGCGCGTCCACAAGCCGGGTCCCGTTCACGCGCACGGCGGCCTTGTCCGCGCCCATGCGGGTGGAGCGCCCGCCGGCGAGGATGATGACGCCGAGCTGGGTGGCGTCGACAAGCAATTGCACCTCAGGTCGACCTACGCCTCGCCCGGCAGCTCGCGGGACCAATCCCCGGAGCGGCCGCCGGACTTGGCCGTGATGCCCGTGCGGCGGATGTAGGCGGAGCGGTCCACGCCCTTGACCATGTCGATCACGGCGAGCGCGGCGACGCTGACGGCGGTGAGCGCCTCCATCTCCACGCCGGTGCGGTCCGCGGTGCGCACCGTGGCCTCGATAAAGACGTGGTCCTCGCGCAGCTCAATGTCCACCGCGCAGCCGTGCACGCCGATGGTGTGGGCCAGCGGGAGCAGCTCCGGCACGCGCTTGGCCGCGGCGATGCCTGCCACGCGGGCCACGGCGAGCACGTCGCCCTTGGGCACAGTGCCGTCGCGCAGCGCGGCGATGACCTCGGGCGAGCAGGCCACCTCGCCCTGGGCGGTGGCTTGGCGGACGGTGGGCTGCTTGGCGGTCACGTCGACCATGTAGGCCTCGCCGCCGGAGTTGAGGTGGGTGAACTGCATGGCTCACGACCCTACTTCAGGCGGGTGGGCGGGTGGGCAGCACGCTCACGGTGCGCGGCGCGCCGCGTGGCGCCGGCGTCTCCCGGGCATCCTCGGCCGGCGGCAAAACAACCAGCCCGTCCACGCCGGCGAGCGATGCCACGCGGTGCGAGCCCGTGCCGGAGAACGCGGGCTGGGCGCACGGGTGCGGGCCCGCGAAGTCCAGGCGCACCGGCACCACCAGGCTGCGACCGGGAAGTGGGGCGGGGAACCCGGCACCCACCTCGGCGGCGAAGCGCGGGCGCTCATGAACGCGCAGCCCCCGCGTGTGCCCGGCGAACGCCCGGATCAGGGGCACGAGGTAGAGGTGCGCGGAGACGAAGGCCGCCACCGGGTTGCCCGGCAGGCAAAGAAGCGGCGCGCCTTTGTACGTGCCGATGCCCTGAGGGCCACCCGGGCGCTGCGCCACGTGGCCGAACCACATACCGCCCGCGCCCTGGGTGGTGGTGCGGACCACGTCGAAGGCCCCGGCGCTGACCCCGCCGGACGTCACCACCAGGTCCGCGCCCGCAGCGGCGCGGTCGAAGGCCTCCGCGAAGCCGTTGGCGGCGGAGGCGTTGCCAGCCGAAACGCCAGCCGAATCGCCCGCCTGGAAGGTGCTCACCTCGCCGGCGCCGGCGGCGCGGGAGATTGCCGCGAGCATGGGCAGATTGGAGTTTGGGATCTGCGCGCCGGCGATGTCGCCCGGCCACGCCACCAGCTCGTCACCGGTGCTGATCACCGCTACCCGCGGGGCGGCGTAGGCCTCCACCTCGCGCACCCCGGTGGCCACCAGCGCGGCGAGCGTGGCCGCGTCGAGCACGGTGCCCGGCTCGGCCACGGTGTCGCCGGCTCGCACGTCGCATCCGGCGGGCCGCACGTGCGTGCGCGCCGGGTCGAAGCGGCGGATGGTTACCGCGTCAGGCAGGGGTACGGGGCCGGCGGGAATGTCGGTCTGCTCGACGGGGACCACGGCAATGTCGTCCCCCGGCGGGACGGGGGCGCCCGTCATCACCCGCACGGCGTGGCCGGGCGGGCACGCAATCGCCGCGCTCCCGGCGGGGATGTCGCCGGCCACGGGCAGCCGCAGCCCGCCGGCATCATCCGCGCCCGCCTCGACAGCGCAAGCCTCGACAGCGCCAGCCCCGCCCGCCAGGTCGGCCGCGTGCACCGCGAAGCCGTCCATGGCGGAGTTGGCAAAGGGGGGTACCGGCAGCCGCGCCGCCACTGGGGAGGCGAGCGCGAGCCCGGAGGCGTCGACAAGCGAAAAGCTCTCCAACCGCGGGCGCGCGAGCGCGAGGGCGGCGTCGGTGTGCTCCGCGATGGTGCGCATTTAGCCGCCGATCTCGCTCATGAGCCGCTCCGGTTGCAGGAAGCCCGGGTCGTCGATGCCGTGGCCAGGCTTTTTGCGCCACATCGCCCCGGCCCACGCGTCCGCGAGCTCCGCGTCGGAGGCACCTGCGCGCATGAGATCGCGCAGCGAGACCTCATCGGCCTGGGAGGAAAACAGGCAGGAGCGCACCGCGCCGTCGGTGGTCAGCCGCGTGCGGTCGCACGCGCCGCAGAACGGGTGCGTGACGGAGGCGATGATGCCCAGCTTGCCGCTTCGCGCGCCGTCGGAGACGTCCCACAGCGCGGCGGGGGCGGCCCCGCGCGGCTCCGCGGCCGGGGTGAGGGTGAAGCGCCGCCCCAGCCGCTCGAGGATCTCGCCGGCGGTGACCATGTCCGCGCGCCTCCAGTGCTCGCGGGGGCCCAGCGGCATCTGCTCGATGAACCGCAGCTGCAGGCCCTTGTCCAAGGCAAAGTCCACCAGGTCCTCGATGCCGTCCTCATTTATGCCGGGCATAACCACCGCGTTGACCTTTACCGGGGTCAGGCCCGCGGCGAGCGCGGCGTCGATGCCCGCGTAGACGTCCCGGATCCGGTCCCGCCTGGTCAGCTCCGCGTAGAGCTCCGGGCTGGTGGTGTCCAGCGAGATGTTGATGCGGTCTAGCCCCGCCGCCTTCAGCCCCTCGGCCCGCACGGCCAGGCCGAGCGCGTTAGTGGTCAGCGCGGTGGTGGGCGCCACCCCCTCGTCGGTGCGCAGCGCCTTGGTGGCTCGCACGATCGCTTCCAGTGACTTGCGCAGCAGCGGCTCGCCGCCGGTGAAGCGCACCTGCCGCACACCAAGCGACTCCACGGCGAGGCGGATCAGGCGGATCACCTCGTCGTCGGACAGGGCCTGCTCGGTGGGCATCCAGTCCAGCCCCTCGGCCGGCATGCAGTAGGTGCAGCGCAGGTTACAGCGGTCCGTGAGGCTCACGCGCAGGTCGCGCGCGGTGCGCCCGTACGCGTCATCGAGCGTGCGCGCGGTGCCGGGGCTTGTGCTTGTCGACGCCCCCGTGCCCCCCGCCGCCGCTACCGGGGTGGGAAGGAATTGAGGTGAGACCATAATGCTCACCATGATAAACGGCGCGTCAACCCGCCTCGGGCGCCGGGCTCGCCTGGGCCTGCCCGTCCGCCGGGGCCCGGCCGCCCGGGCCGGGCAGCGCGATGATGTCGAACTCGTCGTTGGCAAGGTGCTTGCGCAGGTCCTTCTTGTCAAACTTGCCCACCGACGTCTTGTCGATGGCCCGCACGAACGTCCAGTACTCCGGCGCCATCCAGCGCGGCAGCACGTCCGCCAGCCCTTTACGCAGGTGCGCCGCCGTCTCGGCGGACGGCTCGACGCCGGGCAGGACCACGGTGACGGCGAGCGGGCGCTCGCCCCACTTCCTATCCGGAATGCCGATGACCGCGCACTCGATGACGTCTTCCGATTCCATGATGAGGTTCTCCACCTGCGCCGAGTAAATCCACTCGCCGCCGGAGCGAATCACGTCGCGCGCCCGGTCGTACAGCGTCATGAACCCGTCGTGCGTCACGGTGCCGACGTCGCCGGTGCGCAGCCAGCCGTCCGCGGTGAAGTGGTCGTCCTCGTCGGTGATGTCCTCGCCGCGGAACGACGACGCCAGCTGCCCCGCCTCCTGGGTGGGTGAGTGGTAGTAGCTCTGCGCCACCATGTTGCCCCGCACCTGGATCTCGCCCTGGGTGAGGTCGTTGGAGGCCACCACGCGGCCGTCGTTGACCACCCGGTACTCGATGCTGGGTGCGAACCGGCCCTGCGAGACGCGGTAGGCCCAGCGGGCCTCGCCAGCTGCGCCCGACGGCGGGCGCGACACGGTGCCAACCGTCGAGGTTTCCGTCATGCCCCAGACGTGGACGATGTCCACGCCGTAGCGCTCCTCCCACACCTTCATCAGCGCCGGCGGGGCAGGGGAGCCGCCCACGTAGATTTCCTGCAAGCTCATACGCTCGGGCGGGTTGTGCACGTAGTGCACCATCAGCTGGATCCACAGGGTGGGCACGCCGTGGGCAACGCGCGGGCGGGTCGAGGCGATTAGCTTGGCCAGCGTGGGCGCGGAGACGTCCGCGTCCGGCAGCACCAGCGGGGCGCCGGCGAGGAAGGCCGCGAAGGGAACGCCCCAGCTCAGCACGTGGTAGATGGGGATGCAGCACAGGAAAGACTCGCCGTGCGTGACCGCCAGCGAGTCCGTGGCGCGCAGGCTCATCGCCTCCAGCCACAGGGAGCGGTGCGAGTAGGCCACGCCCTTCGGCGCACCGGTGGTGGCGGTGGAATACACCAAGGCGGCCGCCGTGGTTTCCGGCAGGATGGGCCAGGGGTAGAGCGTGGAGCGGCCGTCGAGAAGCATTTCGTAGCTGTGCACCTCCACCTCGCCGGGCAACCCTTCGGCGAGGTGCGAGGCGGGTCCGGCCCCGATGAACGCGACCGTCTCCACCAGCGGGCAGCGGGCCAGGATTCGCCCGAGCTTGGCGGCCAACCGCGGATCCGCCACAATCACCTTCGCCTCAGAGTGGTTGACAATGTAGGCGATCTGATCCTCCATCAGCTGCGCGTTGAGCGGCGTAAACACCGCGCCCTTCGCGGCCACCGCGAACATCACCTCGATGTGCTCCGCGCAGTTGTACAACAGTGTGGCCACCCGCTGGTCCCCGTCAACGCCCAAGTCCTCGTGGAGCGCGTTGGCAAACGCGGCGGCGCGGGCCGCGATTGCCGCAAACGTGGTCTCCTCCGCACTATCGCCCCGCCACGTTGTGCACTTGGTGGACCCGTGCGCGGTGGATCCGTACTCCAAGATCCGCGCGACGGAGAACGGCACCTCCTGCATCGTTGAAAGCATGCGCACCATGGTAGCGCCGCGCTGGGGCCGCGTTAGCGCCGTGCCGGCCCCGGTGCCGGGCGCGCCGGGTGGGCCGGAAAACGTGCGCCGTGCGGGCATGCGTTATACTTCCCGGCAGGATTCCCGCAGTACGGCTGCGGGCGCCGCCACAGATGCGTCGCCCGAGCCTTTACCCGCCTCCCGCACTACGGGAGTTGTGAGGCGAGATCCACCCCCAACGTTTCTGCCCGGTAGCTGCCGGGTTCCGCACTAGGCGGGCGCGTTCGGTGCACAAGCGGTACACGGGTGCACATCGCGCGGGGGAGCGCGCACGGACACGCGGCGCGTCGGCGGACGCGCCGCGCCATACCGGAACATGTGCGGGCGCGCCGACATATCTCAATACGCACGCCGCCGGCCGGGCCGACAGACTGCAACGCGCGGGCCTCGGGGGCGGCAGATCCACGAAAGGATATCCGTGACCGAATCGGGCAATACGGCCGCAGGCCAGGATCTCAGCACGCTGAAACTGCCGGAGCTGCGCAAGATCGCGGCGGAGAAGGGGCTCAAGGGGGTCTCCACCCTGCGCAAAGGCGAGTTGATCCAGGCGATCACCACCGGCCAGGTGCCGGCTAGGGCCGCAAAGGCCGCCGACCAGGGCTCCGTGCAGAGCGACGGTGCCCCGGCGCAGCGCGCTGCGCACGACGAGCCGGCGCAGGAGCGCGCGAACACGGCCGGCGGCGCTGAGCGCAACAGCGCAGAGAGCGCGGAGACCGGAGCCGCCAACGGCGCCGAGGACAGGGCGGAAACCGGCGAGCAGCGCGGCGAGTCCCGCTCCGCCGCCCGCCGCGCTCGCCGCAACCGGTCCCGCGGCCAGGACCAGGACCAGCACGACCGCGGGGAGCGCGAAGAGCACGGGGAGCGTGAAGAGCGCAGTGGCCAGGCCGAGCGCGCCGAGCGGCGCGACCACGCCGACGGCGACAACCGGGATACCAGCTCGCGCGCCAACGACCGGGGGGACCGGGATAATAACCAGCGGGACAACAACCACCGCGACAACCGCGACAACCGCGACAACCGCGACAACCACCGCGGGGACCGCGACGACAACGAGGGCGGCCGGCGGGGCCGTCGGGGCCGCCGCAACCGGAACCGCAACCGCGACAACCGCGACAACAACCGCGATACCAACGGCAACAACGGCGGCAACCAGAACGACAACAACCAGAACTTCTCCCCGGAGGAGCTCCAGGAGGTTGCCGGCATCGTGGACGTGGTGGACAACAACACCGCCTTCATCCGCACCACGGGCTACCGCCAGAACTCGGCGGACGTGTACGTGAACAACAAGCTGGTCCGCCAAAACGGCCTGCGTTCGGGCGACGCCGTGGTGGGCCAAGTGCGCGCCAACGGCCAGGGCCACCAGCACGGCAACGGCCGCAACCGCCAGCGCTATAACCAGCTGGTGCGCGTGGACAGCGTCAACGGCATGACGCCTGAAGAGGCGCGCGGGCGCAAGGAGTTCCACAAGCTCACCCCGCTCTACCCCAACAAGCGCTTGCGCTTGGAGACGGAGCCGAACATCCTCACCACCCGCGTGATCGACCTGGTCATGCCCATCGGTAAGGGCCAGCGCGCCCTGATTGTCTCCCCGCCGAAGGCCGGTAAGACCACGATCCTGCAGAACATCGCCAACGCGATCGCCACCAACAACCCCGAGTGCTACCTCATGGTGGTGCTGGTGGACGAGCGTCCGGAGGAGGTCACCGACATGCAGCGCAGCGTGCGCGGCGAGGTTATCGCCTCCACCTTTGACCGCCCGCCGTCAGAGCACACCGCCGTGGCGGAGCTGGCCATCGAGCGCGCGAAGCGCCTCGTGGAGATGGGCCAGGACGTGGTGGTCCTGCTCGACTCCATCACCCGCCTCGGCCGCGCCTACAACAACTCCTCGCCGGCGTCCGGCCGCATCCTCTCCGGCGGCGTGGATTCCAACGCGCTGTACCCGCCGAAGCGCTTCCTGGGCGCTGCCCGCAACATCGAGGAGGGCGGCTCGCTGACCATCATCGCCACCGCCATGGTGGAGACGGGTTCTGCCGGCGACACGGTGATCTTCGAGGAGTTCAAGGGCACCGGCAACGCCGAGCTGAAGCTGGACCGCAAGATCGCGGAGCGCCGTGTGTTCCCGGCCGTGGACGTCAACCCGTCCGGCACCCGCAAGGACGAGCTGCTGATGAGCCCGGAGGAGGCGCGCGTGATGCACAAGCTGCGCCGCATCCTCTCCGCGCTTGACCCGCAGCAGTCCATCGACATGCTGATCAAGCAGCTGAAGAAGACCAAGACCAACGGCGAATTCCTGATGGGTGTGGCCAAGTCCGCGCCCATGGCCGCCGACCAAGGCGAGGAGGATTACGTCTAATGGCTAACGGATCGAGCGTTTCGCTTGTCGACGACTACGTAGCCGAGTACGAGGGCATCCAGGCGCAGATGGGCGACCCGGACGTGGCCGCCGACCAGGACCAGTTCCGCAAACTCTCCAAGCGCTACGCGGAGCTTCAGCCCATTATCAAGGTCAACAACGACCTGACCCAGGCCCGCGAGGACCGCGAGGCCGCCCTCGAGATGGCATCGGAGGACAAGGAGTTCGCCGAGGAGGCCGAACGCCTCGAGGGCGAGATCGTACGTCTCGAGGAGGAGCTCGCGGACCTGCTCGCCCCGCGCGACGAGCGCGACGGCGACGACGTGATTATGGAGCTCAAGGCCGGTGCCGGCGGCGAGGAGGCCGCCCTGTTCGCGGGCGACCTGGCGCGCATGTACCAGAAGTACTGCGAGAAGCACGGCCTGAACTGGGAAGTGCTTGACGTGGCCGAATCGGACCTCGGCGGCGTGAAGGACATGACCGTGGCGGTCAAGGCGAAGAACCCGTCGCGCGACGGTGCGTGGTCCAAGCTGAAGTTCGAGGCCGGCGTACACCGCGTGCAGCGCATCCCCGTCACCGAGTCGCAGGGGCGCATCCAGACCTCAGCGGCTGGCGTGTACGTCTTCCCGGAGCCGGACGAGATCGAGTCCGTGGACATCGACGAGAAGGACATCCGCGTGGACGTGTACCGCTCCTCGGGCAAGGGCGGCCAGGGCGTGAACACCACCGACTCGGCGGTGCGCATCACCCACCTGCCCACCGGCATCGTGGTGACCTGCCAGAACGAGCGCTCCCAGATCCAGAACCGCGCCCGCGCCATGCAGGTGCTGCAGGCCCGCCTGGACCAGCTGGAGCGCGAGAAGGCTGAGGCCGCCGAGGCCGAGGGCCGCGCCTCGCAGGTGCGCACCATGGACCGCTCGGAGCGCATCCGCACGTACAACTGGCCGGAGAACCGCATCTCGGATCACCGCATCAACTACAAGGCCAACAACCTCGATTCGGTGCTCGACGGCAACATGGATGACCTGATCGGCGCCCTGCAGACCCACGAGCGCCAGGAGCGCCTTGAGGCCGAGTAGCCGGCCCAGCCCGCGCGAGCGGATCGCCGAAGCGGCGCGCACGCTGGCGGAGGCCGGCGTGCCCACCCCCGGGGTGGACGCCCGCCTGCTCGCCGCGCACGTGCTGGGTGTCGCGCCGCTCGAGGTGGGCTTCGCCCAACCCGCCGGTGACTTCGAGGCCCGCTACGCCGAGGTAGTGCGCCGCCGCGCGGCACGCGAGCCGCTGCAGCACATTACGGGCAGCGCGCCCTTCGGCCTGCTCGACTTAGCCGTGGGACCTGGCGTGTTCATCCCGCGCCCGGAGACGGAGCTGCTGGCGGAGTGGGCTGTGCGTGAGGTGGGGGGCGTCGATAAGCTTCAGCCCCTCGTTGTGGACCTCGGCACCGGCACGGGCGCGCTGGCGCTGACCGTGGCCACCCGCTGCCCGCACGCGCGGGTTATCGCGGTGGAGAAGTCGCCCGCGGCGCGCGAGTACGCCCGACGCAACGCCGAGGCTGTCGGCGCGCGGGTGGAGATCGTGGCGGGGGACATGACCGACCCGCAGCTGCTCAGCGAGCTGCGCGGGCGCGTGGACGTGGTGGTGACAAACCCGCCGTATGTGCCGGAGACCGGCGAGCTGGACCCGGAGGTCTACCGCGACCCGCACGAGGCGGTGTTCTCCGGCGCGGACGGCATGCGCGAGATCCGCGGGCTCATCCCAGTCGCGTCCGGGCTGCTCGCGCCCGGCGGGGCGCTCGGCATCGAGCACGACGACACCACCTCGGGCGCGGTTCGGAGCTTGTTGCTTGCCGACGCCTCCCTCACCGCCGTCACCCCCCTCGAAGACCTCGCCGGCCGCCAGCGCTTTGTCACGGCGAGTAAGGTAACCGCCAACCAACCAACGGAGGACCCATGGCCAGCACCATCCACAACTGCCTGAACCCCCAGGGGCGCGAGGAGGGCCTGCGCGCCGCCGCCGAAGCGGTGCGCGCTGGCGAATGCGTGGTGCTGCCGACGGACACGGTGTACGGCATCGGGGCCGACGCCTTCAACAACGCGGCCGTGGCCTCGTTGCTGGCCACCAAGCGCCGCGGCCCGGACATGCCGGTGCCCGTGCTGGTGGGGTCTTGGACCACCATCCAAGGCCTGGTGCGCGAGTTCTCCGACACGGCGAAGACCCTGGTGGAGGCGTTCTGGCCCGGCGGGCTGTCCATTGTGGTGCCCGAGGCGCCCAGCCTGCCCTGGAACCTCGGGGACACGCGCGGCACCGTGCTGCTGCGTATGCCCAACCAGCCGCTCGCCCTCGAGCTGCTGCGCGAAACCGGCCCGATGGCCGTGTCCTCCGCCAATATCTCCGGCAACCCGCCGGCGCTCACCGCAGCCGAGGCGAAGCAGCAGTTCGGCGACGCGGTGCGCACGTACCTCGACGGCGGTCAGGCCCAGGTAGGGGAGCCGTCCACCATTATCGACATTTCCCGCGGCCACCCGGTGATCCTGCGCGAGGGCGCGATCCCCGCCGAGCGCATCGGTGAAGTGCTCGACCTTGACCCCGAGTCCCTGCGGAGGAAGTAGGTGAGCGGGGCTGGCGTGCCGCTGCGCGAGCTCGGCCTGGTGCTGCTCGTCGCCGCCGCCATCACCTACCTGGCCAGCGGCTTGGTCCGCTCCGCGCTCGTGCGCACCGGCCGGGTGGCGGAGATCCGACAGCGGGACGTGCACACCCAGCCCACGCCCTCCGTGGGTGGGCTGGCCATGTTCACCGGGCTGGTGTGCTCCGTGTTTCTGGCCCAGCAGCTGCCGGCGCTCACCCGCGGCTTCGCCCCCGTGACCCCGGAGATGACCGCCGTGGTGGCCGGGGCCTTCGCCATCGTCCTCGTTGGCGTGGTCGACGACCTCTACGAGCTGGGGGCGCTGGTGAAGCTGGTGGGGCAGTTCTTCGCGGCCCTCCTGATGGCGTTCATGGGTATTGCGTTCACCGTTTTTTACGTCCCGTTCGGCGGGGGCACCACCCTCATCCTCGACCAAGTCCAGGGTGTGGCCTTGAGTGCGGTGTTCACCGTGCTGCTCATTAACGCCGTGAACTTCGTCGACGGCATCGACGGCCTCGCCGCCGGCACCGGGGTGATTGCCGGCACCGCGATCCTGCTCTATTCGCTCACCGTCCTGCACGACCAAGGCGGGGCCGTGTCCGCGTACCCGCCCGCCATCATCTGCGCGGCGCTCGTGGGTATCTGCGGCGGATTCCTGCCGCACAATTTCGAGCCCGCCCGCATCTTCATGGGGGACTCGGGCGCGATGCTGATCGGCCTGCTGCTCTCCGCCGCGAGCGTGTCCGCCTCTGGCAAGATCAACATGTCCCTCTACGGCGCGGCCGACTTGGTGGCCCTCATCAGCCCCATCATCGTAGTGCTCGCTGCGGTGGCGCTGCCGGTGGTGGACCTGGTGTGGGCCGTAGTCCGGCGCACCGCCCGGGGGCAGAGCCCGTTCCAGGCGGACGCGGGCCACATCCACCACCGTCTGCTGCGCCTCGGCCACACCCACCGTCGCACCGTGCTGGTGCTCTACATGTGGGTGGCCGCGGTGGCGTTCGGCGCGGTGAGTTTCTCCATCGTGCCGCTTCGCTACGCCGCGGCCTTCTCGGCCACCGCCGTGGTCCTTGCGTTTCTGGCCACGCTCGTGCCCCTGGCCAAGGGCAAGATTGGCCCGGTGAAGGCGGGGGCGGGGGAGGCGTCGGTAAGCAAAAGCTCCGAGGGCGCGACTACACTGCTCGGGCGTGAGTGAAGAGCTAACCGTCCGCGACGCCGCCGAGTTCGAGGATCAGCGACGCCCCCTTGTGCGGGCCCTGCGCGCGGGTGCGTGGGCGTTGGTGGCGCTTACCCTGCTCTCCCTGATCGGGTGGGGCTACGCGCGCGATCTGCCCGGCATCTGGGGCGTGCTGCTCGGTGTGGGCATCGGCGGTGGCTTCGTGCTGGCCACCGCGGCCTCGGTGCTGGCCACCTCCAACTCGTCGCCGACCACCACCATGGCCGTGGTGCTTGGCGGGTGGCTGGTCAAGATGGCTGTGGTGGTCCTCCTGCTGCTGTGGCTGCGCGGGTTCGACTTCTATGACCAGGGCGCGTTCGGCGTCACCACCATCGCGGCGCTGGTGGTGGCGCTTGCGGCGGAGGCGTGGGGGACCATCACCACGCGTACGGCCTACATGGGCTAAACCCCGCCCTGCGGTGCGGCTGTGAGATAAATAACAACGGGGTGGGTGCGGGGTGGATCTGGCCTGTACCCAGCTTCAATGAACGGGGGGCTTGCGGGGGGTGAGCTGGGGCTGGGACAACCAGCCCCAAAAGCGCGAGAACGAGCCCCCACCTGTTAGGCTGTCCGCTGGGTTTACTTGAGGTGGAGACTGCCCGCCCAGCGGGCATGGCTGCCGAAAGCAACATCCCCTGCCCCGCGGTAGCAGATGTGCGACGGAGTCCGCCGCGCGGGCAGACCTTGTTGAAGACGTCCATCGCACCGCATCCCGCAAACGGGTGCGGCCCGAGAACGGGAGAGAACGCTGAGCGTTACAACGTTGGCCATGAAGGGTAGTTTCCACGCACCCCAACTTGGTCCAGAATTTTTCCCGGGGCAGACGTTCGGCCAGATCATTGGTGAAGACTTTGCCAATGGCTGGTTCGCGCTGGATCGCATCATGATTGTCCGCCTCTTCATCGCGGCGATCCTGGTGCTCCTCTTTGTTATCGCCTTTCGGAAACCGCAGCTGGTTCCCAAGGGCCTGCAAAACTTCGCCGAGCTCGGCGTGGACTTCGTCCGCGTCAACATCGCCGAAGAGATTTTGGGCAAGAAAGATGGCAAGCGGTTCCTTCCGGTGATCGCCACCATCTTCTTCACGGTTCTGTTCATGAACGCGGCCACGATCATCCCCTTCCTCAACATCTCGCCGAACGCGCGCATCGGCATGCCGGTCGTGCTGGCGGTGGTTGCGTACATTGCGATGATCTACGCCGGCGTGCAGCGCTACGGCTTGGCCTACTTCAAGCACTCGACTGTGATTCCGGGGCTGCCCCCGGCACTCCACCTGCTGGTGGTGCCCATCGAGATTTTCTCGACCTTCATCCTGCGGCCGATCACCTTGGCGCTTCGTCTTATGGCGAACTTCCTGGCTGGCCACATCATCCTCGTCCTGCTGTACTCCGCCACGAACTTCTTCTTCTGGCAGCTGAACGCATGGACGGCGGTAAGTGGCCTGACCCTGATCGCGGCGCTGCTGTTCACCCTGTACGAGCTGATCATCATCTTCCTGCAGGCGTACATCTTCGCCCTTCTGACGGCGGTGTACATCGAACTGTCGCTCCACGCAGATGCGCACTAACAAAGCGCGAATCACCGGCCAAACTGAATAACCCCAAAACATTGTCACTCGCGCCGCGGCGTCCCAACCTCAAGGCCGCAGGTGCACCAAGAAAGGGAACGACTTTCAATGAACGAGATCATCCTTGCAGCTGACGCAGCCAACACCGTGAACGAGTACACCGGCCTCGGCACCATCGGCTACGGCCTCGCCACCATCGGCCCCGGCATCGGCATCGGCATGCTCGTTGGCAAGACCGTCGAGGGCATGGCCCGCCAGCCGGAGATGGCCGGCCAGCTCCGCACCACCATGTTCCTGGGTATCGCCTTCGTCGAGGCGCTCGCCCTCATCGGCCTCGTTGCCGGCTTCCTGTTCTAAAAGCAACACGCGTTTCACCCCGTACACCTTTTAGATCAGGAGCAACCCTATGACTAACGTCAACGCATTTTTCGTGGCGGCTGAGGCCGGCCACGAGACGCTGCCGCTGGAGAAGGAACCGTCCATTCTCCTGCCGGCCGCGTACGACGTGGTCTGGTCGCTCGTTGTCTTCATCATCGTTTTCCTGCTCTTCTGGAAGTACGTGCTTCCGAAGTTCCAGGAAGTGCTGGCGGAGCGCGAGGACCGGATCAAGGGCGGCATCGAGCGTGCTGAGGTCGCCCAGAAGGAAGCCAAGGCTGCCCTGGAGAAGAACAACGCCGAGCTCGCCGAGGCACGCGCCGAGGCCGCCGAGATCCGCGAGGCCGCGCGTGCACGCGGCAAGGAGATCGAGGCTGAGTCCCGCGCCCGCGCCGAGGAGGAGTCCCGCCGCATCGTCGAGGCCGGCGAGAAGCAGCTGCTCGCTTCCCGCGAGCAGGTTGTTTCTGAGCTGCGCAACGAGATGGGGCAGAACTCGATCAACCTGGCCGAGCGCCTGCTCGGCACCGAGCTGTCGGATTCCACCCGCCGCTCCAACACGATCGATGAATTCCTCTCGGAGCTCGACAACGTTTCGACGAGGAAGTAGGCGACATGAAGGCAGCTAGTCGCGAAGCACAGACGCACGTGGCGGAGAAGCTCGATGAGCTGATCCGTTCCTCCGACAACGCCGTCGCCGTGGCCGCACAGGTGGGCACCGAGCTGTTCCTGATCGTGGACCAGCTCGACGCTAACCGCTCGCTGCGCGTCGCCGTCGCAGACGCGTCGCTCGAGCCCGAGCAGCGCGCCGGCATCATCGGCGAGGTCTTTGGCGACAAGGTTGCGGAGCCGACGAAGCAGATCATCACGGACGCCGCTTCCCAGGAGTGGTCCACCCCGCGCGAGTTCCGCACTGGGCTGGTCGCACTGGGCCGCCGCGCACTCATGCGCGGCGCAGAGCAGCAGGGCCAGCTGGAGCAGGTCGAAGACGAGCTGTACCAGCTCTCCGTCCTGCTCGAGTCCGAGACCGAGCTCACCCAGCTCCTGGCGGACCGAACCGCCACCGCAGCGCAAAAGCGCGGCCTGCTGGCCAGCGTGATTTACGGCAAGGTGACCATGTTCACCGAGGCTCTCGCACTGCAGGTGATCGGCCGCCGCGAGCACAACCCGGTCGACGACTTGTCGTCGCTGGCGGATGAGGTGGCTGATCTGCGAGGCAAGACTGTGGCGCGCGTCGTCGCGGCGGAGGAGCTTTCCTCCTCCCAGCGCGAAGCCCTCGCACGCAAGCTTGAGAACATTTACGGTCGCGAGATGGCCATCCACTCCGAGGTTGACCCCAGCCTCCTCGGCGGGATGATCGTCCGGGTTGGCGACGAGGAGATTGACGGTTCCACGCGTGGCAAGCTCACGCGCCTGC
This sequence comes from Corynebacterium bouchesdurhonense, assembly GCF_900078305.2. GTDB lineage: Bacteria > Actinomycetota > Actinomycetes > Mycobacteriales > Mycobacteriaceae > Corynebacterium > Corynebacterium bouchesdurhonense. Next base: position 195,782 of record NZ_LT546028.1, on the reverse strand, counting down.
GCACCGACCTCGCCGCGAGCACGACCCTTTAACGAGTAACAAATGCTGGAAGAATCTACCGAGAGCAGGAAGAACATGGCGGAGCTGACGATCTCCTCCGATGAGATCCGTAGCGCGATAGCGAACTACACCTCGAGCTACTCCGCGGAGGCCTCCCGTGAGGAGGTCGGCGTGGTGACTTCGGCTGCAGATGGTATTGCCCAGGTTTCCGGGCTGCCCGGCTGCATGACGAACGAGCTGCTCGAGTTCCCCAACGGCGTGATTGGCGTCGCACAGAACCTCGACACCGACACGATCGGTGTGGTGGTGCTGGGTAACTTCGAGACCCTCACCGAGGGCGACAAAGTCAAGAGGACCGGCGAGGTCCTGTCCATCCCGGTCGGCGAGAACTTCCTCGGCCGCGTGATCAACCCCCTGGGCCAGCCGATCGACGGCCTCGGCCCGATTGAGTCCACTGAGGAGCGCGCCCTGGAGCTCCAGGCTGCCGGCGTTCTCGACCGCCAGCCGGTCGAGGAGCCGATGCAGACCGGCCTCAAGGCAATCGACGCGATGACCCCGATCGGCCGCGGCCAGCGCCAGCTGATCATCGGTGACCGCAAGACCGGTAAGACCGCGGTGTGCATCGACACCATCCTGAACCAGAAGGCGTTCTGGGAGTCCGGCGATCCGTCGAAGCAGGTGCGCTGCATCTACGTCGCCGTGGGTCAGAAGGGCTCGACCATCGCCGGCGTGCGCCAGACCCTCGAGGACGCGGGCGCGCTGGAGTACACCACCATCGTGGCCGCCCCGGCATCCGACTCCGCGGGCTTCAAGTGGCTCGCGCCGTTCTCCGGCGCGGCCCTTGGCCAGCACTGGATGTACCAGGGCAAGCACGTCCTGGTTATTTACGATGACCTGACGAAGCAGGCCGAGGCCTACCGCGCCATCTCCCTGCTGCTGCGCCGCCCGCCGGGCCGCGAGGCGTACCCGGGCGACGTGTTCTACCTGCACTCCCGCCTGCTGGAGCGCGCCGCCAAGCTTAACGACGAGCTCGGCGCCGGCTCCTTGACCGCGCTGCCGATCATCGAGACCAAGGCGAACGACGTGGGTGCCTTCATCCCGACCAACGTCATCTCGATCACCGACGGCCAGGTCTTCCTCCAGTCCGACCTGTTCAACCAGGGCGTGCGCCCGGCTATCGACGTGGGTATCTCCGTGTCCCGTGTCGGTGGTGCCGCGCAGACCAAGGGTATGAAGAAGGTTGCCGGTAACCTGCGTCTGGACCTGGCCGCGTACCGCGACCTCGAGTCCTTCGCGGCGTTCGCGTCCGACCTCGATGCTGCCTCCAAGAAGCAGCTCGAGCGCGGTCAGCGTCTGGTGGAGCTGTTGAAGCAGCCGGAGAACTCCCCGCAGCCGGTGGAGTTCCAGATCGTGTCCATCTGGGCCGCGAACCAGGGTGTCTTCGACGTCGTTCCCGTCGAGGATGTCCGCCGCTACGAGCGCGAGCTGCAGGAGCAGATCCACGCTTCCGCGCCCGAGGTGTACGAGCAGATTGCCGGCGGCAAGGCTCTCGACGAGGCGTCCCAGCAGGCGATCCTGCGAGTGAACGAGCAGTTCGCGCGCAACTTCCAGGCGTCCACCGGCGAGCGCATCGTGCGCGAGCCGGAGGAGCGCGCGCTGGATGCCTCCCAGGTGTCCAAGAACCAGCTCAACGTCAGCCGCTCCTAAATCTGGCCAGTGCTACCCACCCAGATGAAGGAAACGAATAACAAGGAAGGGAGGAAGTAAACCATGGCTACACTTCGCGAATTGCGCGACCGAATCAGGTCCGTCAACTCCACGAAGAAGATCACCAAGGCTCAAGAGCTGATCGCTACGTCGCAGATCACCAAGGCGCAGCAGCGCGTTGATGCGGCGAAGCCCTACGCCGATGAGCTGCAGGTTGTCATGGAGCGCCTCGCAGCTACGAGCTCCCTCGACCACCCCATGCTCCACGAGCGGGAGAATGGCAAGGTTGCGGCGATCCTCGTGGTCACTTCTGATCGCGGCATGGCGGGCGGTTACAACCACAACGTGCTGAAGAAGGCCGCCCAGCTGGAGCGCATGCTCCGCGACGCAGGCTATGACGTGGTCCGCTACGTCACCGGCAACAAGGGTGTGACCCACTACCGGTTCCGCGACATGGATGTCGCGGGTGCGTGGACCGGCTGGTCCCAGCAGCCGTCATGGGAGGCAACCCACGAGGTGCGCCGCCACATGATCGACGGCTTCATGGCCGGTTCCGAGGGCACCACCAAGTGGCGCGAGGGCGTCAACGGCGCCGAGGGGACCGCTGTGCGCGGCTTCGACCAGGTGCACGTGGTCTACACCGAGTTTGTCTCCATGCTTTCGCAGGAGGCGCGGGTGCACCAGTTGCTGCCGATCGAGCCGGTGATCAAGGACGTGGAGTACGAGCAGGAGTCCATGCTGGAGACGTCCGGAAACGTCCAACCGGACATGGATTTCGAGCCGGATCCGGACACGCTGATGTCCGAGTTGCTTCCGGTGTACGTCTCCCGTTCGCTGTACTCGATCTTCCTGGAGGCCTCGGCATCGGAGTCCGCTTCGCGCCGCACCGCCATGAAGAACGCGACGGATAACGCAACGGAGCTGGCCAACAACCTCTCCCGCGAGGCGAACCAGGCCCGCCAGGCTAAAATCACCCAGGAAATCACCGAGATTATCGGCGGCGCCGGCGCGCTGTCCGGTAGTGAGGAAAGTGACTAAATCATGACTACTGCTTACTCATTTACTGAGGGCAACGATGAGGCGGCGGGCGAGGCCACTATCCCGGCTGAGACCCAGTCTGAGGCCCGCCCCTCGGCCCCGGTAGAGAACACGCAGAACCCGCGTGGTTCCGAGAACGGCCGCGTTGTCCGCGTCATCGGCGCGGTCGTGGACGTCGAGTTCCCCCGCGGCGAGCTGCCCGCTCTCTACAACGCGCTCGAGGTGGGCATCGACCTCGGCGAGATGTCCAAGACCATCATCCTCGAGGTTGCCCAGTTCCTCGGCGACAACCTCGTGCGCACCATCGCCATGGCTCCGACGGACGGCCTCGTCCGCGGCGCCCAGGTGATCGACTCCGGCAACCCGATCTCCGTGCCGGTGGGCGACCAGGTGAAGGGCCACGTGTTCAACGCGCTCGGCCAGTGCCTGGATGACCCGTCGGTGGGCCAGGACGGCGAGCGCTGGGGCATCCACCGCGAGCCGCCGGCCTTCAAGGACCTCGAGGGTAAGACCGAGATCCTCGAGACCGGCATCAAGGTCATCGACCTGCTCACCCCGTACGTGAAGGGCGGCAAGATCGGCCTGTTCGGCGGTGCAGGTGTGGGCAAGACCGTGCTCATCCAGGAGATGATCACCCGTATCGCCCGCGAATTCTCCGGTACCTCCGTGTTCGCCGGTGTTGGCGAGCGCACCCGTGAGGGCACCGATCTGTTCCTCGAGATGGAGGACATGGGCGTGCTGCCGGATACGGCGCTTGTGTTCGGCCAGATGGACGAGCCGCCGGGGGTCCGTATGCGCGTGGCCCTGTCCGGCCTGACCATGGCGGAGTACTTCCGCGATGTGCAGAACCAGGACGTGCTGCTGTTCATCGACAACATCTTCCGCTTCACCCAGGCCGGTTCCGAGGTGTCGACCCTTCTGGGCCGCATGCCTTCCGCCGTGGGTTACCAGCCGACGCTGGCGGACGAGATGGGCGTGCTGCAGGAGCGCATTACCTCCACCAAGGGTCGCTCTATTACGTCGCTGCAGGCCGTGTACGTGCCTGCGGATGACTACACCGACCCGGCGCCGGCGACCACCTTCGCCCACCTTGATGCAACCACCGAGCTGAGCCGTTCCATCGCCTCGAAGGGTATTTACCCGGCTGTGGACCCGCTGACCTCCACCTCCCGCATCCTGGAGCCGGGCATCGTGGGCGAGCGCCACTACGCGGTCGCCCAGAAGGTGATCGGCATCCTGCAGAAGAACAAGGAGCTGCAGGACATCATCGCCATCCTCGGTATGGACGAGCTGTCCGAAGAGGACAAGATCACCGTCATGCGCGCACGTAAGATCCAGCGCTTCCTCGGCCAGAACTTCTTCGTGGCGAAGAAGTTCACCGGCGACGAGGGCTCCTACGTGCCGCTCGAGGAGACGATCGAGGCCTTTGACAAGCTCTGCGAGGGCGAGTTCGACGCGTACCCGGAGCAGGCGTTCAGCAACCTCGGTGGCCTGGACGATGTCGAGGCCGCGTACAAGAAGCTGCAGGAAGCGTAGGAGGGCACCATGGCTGAACTTACCGCGCAGCTGGTCTCCGTCGACCGCATGCTCTGGTCCGGCCAGGCAAGCATCGTCACCGCGCAGACCACCGAGGGTGAGATCGGCATCCTGCCCGGTCACGAGCCGCTCTTGGGCCAGCTCAAGGACAACGGTGTTGTGACCATCCGCCCGGTCGACGGCGAGCGCATCGTCGCGGCTGTCCAGGGCGGGTTCCTCGCAGTACAGGGCGAACGCGTGACAATCCTCGCGGATTACGCGATCTTTGCCAGCGAGGTCGATTCCGCCGACGCGGAGTCGCACCTGCAGGATGATGACGCTGTGACCAAGGCGCGCTCGGAGGCCGAGCTTGCCGCGGTGCGTCGCGCATCCCACTAGGCCAAGCGCCCGCCGCATCTCTTCGAAGCGCCGCCGCCCTCCTCGGGGCGGCGGCGTTTTCGCGCTTTTGCTTGTCGACGCCCCCCTGAGCACAACCGCAAAACTCCCCGTGCCGCACCCGTTGTTTGCGTGGGAACTGGGACTAGGATGAGTCAAAACCCTACAACGCGCGGACCTTGCGGCGCGTGCCCTGAGGAAAGGCGGGACGGCATGAAAATCCTGGAGTACGTCCTGCTGCTGCTCGCCGCCACCGCGGGCATCGCCTCGGCGTGGCGTTTCACCATGTTCCGCGGACACGGTGCGCAGTGCCTGCTGCGCGGCCTGCCTGCGGAGGGCTCGCACGGCTGGCGCCACGGCGTGCTGCGCTACGTGGGGGAGCAGGCCCGCTTTTACAAGTTGCGCTCCTTGTCCTTCAACTACGACCTCTCCTTGGACCGCCGCACGGTGACGTTCAACGGGGTGCGCGAGCTCACCGCGGAGGAACGCGACTTTATGCCCGGAGTGGAGTCGGTGCTGGTGCTCGGCGGCCCTGAGGGCGAGATGGAGTTCGCGGGTGCGCGCCACGTGGAGATGGCGCTGATCTCCTGGCTGGAGTCCGCGCCGGATAGCCGGGACCAGCGCGAGGACATGAACGCGCTGGCGGAGCGGGCCAACCGCGGCCGCCGCGAGCAGTAGGGGGCGCGGCCCGGGGCTGGCTGGGGAGGCCGCACGGCCCGGCGGTACGCTGGCTGTCATGCGTTTAGTCATCGCCCGCTGCTCCGTGGACTACGTTGGCCGCTTGGACGCGCACCTCCCCGCGGCGGTGCGCCTCATCCTGATCAAGGCGGACGGTTCCGTGTCGATCCACGCCGATGATCGGGCCTATAAGCCGCTGAACTGGATGACACCCCCGTGCTCCCTCCGCGAGGAGGCCGTGGTGGACCTCGACGGAGCTGACACGGGCGAGCAGCTGTGGATCGTGGAAAATCCGAAGGGGGAGCAACTGCGCATCACCATCGAGGAGATCCTCTCCGATTCCTCCCACGAGCTGGGCGTGGATCCGGGCCTGGTCAAGGACGGAGTGGAGGCGCACCTCCAGGAGCTGTTGGCGGAGCACATCACCACGCTCGGCCAGGGCTATTCGCTGGTGCGCCGCGAGTATCCCACGGCGATCGGGCCGGTTGACATCCTCGCGCGCGACCCGCGCGGCGGCACTGTGGCCGTGGAGGTGAAGCGACGGGGCGGGATCGACGGGGTGGAGCAGCTGAGCAGGTACGTGGAGCTGTTGAACCGCGACGAGCTGCTGCGCCCGGTCTCCGGGGTGTTCGCCGCCCAGGAGATCAAGCCGCAGGCTCGAACGCTGGCGGAGGACCGGGGTTTCCGCTGCGTCACCCTCGACTACGGCGAACTGCGCGGTATCGAGTCCAACGAGCTGCGGCTCTTCTAAGAAAACGGGATCGCACTATGCCCAGAAAGAACCGGCGCGCGCCGCGCACCCCCGGCTACATCCTGCCGCGGGACGGATCCACCTTCATCGGCACCCAGGAGATGGAGGGCCCCAGCTGGACGCACGGGGAGATGTACTGCGTGCGCCAGATCGGTGCCGCGGCGGCGGTGAAGTTCTACGTCTGCCCGCGGTGCAACCAGAACATTTCGCCCGGGGTCGCCCACGTGGTGGCCTGGCCCAGGGACTCGGGCCGCGGCGTGGATGACCGCCGGCACTGGCACCGCCACTGCTGGGAGCGCCGGTAGGCCGCCCGCTTGTAGGCTTAGGTCCATGATTGCAGCGTTCTCAGTAGCCCCGACGGTGACGGACAACCCCAACGGGGAGATGTCGGAGGCGGTGTCTCGCGCGGTGCGGGTGGTCCGCGAATCGGGCTTGCCGCACGAGACCACGTCGATGTTCACCACTATCGAGGGCGAGTGGGACGAGGTCATGGACGTCATCCGTCGCGCCACCGAGGCCGTGGAGGCGGTGTCCCCGCGCGTATCGTTGGTGATCAAGGCGGACATCCGCCCCGGCTACACGGACATGCTGCACCAGAAGATCGACTCACTGAACAAGCACTTCGAAGAGCACCAGGATTAAGGAGATCGGCGTGGCCGAATTCAACCAGTCATTTACGGGCGGCGCGGTGGACTTGGCCGCCCTTGCGCAGCAGGCCCAGGCCCGCCGCGAGATGGAGGGCACCGCGTTCGAGCCCTTCATCACGGTGTCCGAGCGCGACGTGGAGGCCAAAGCCTTCGAGCGCTCCATGCAAGTGCCGGTGGTGCTCTTGGTGGGCAGCTCCCGCTCGGCCGAGTCGGAGGCGCTGAAGGCGACGCTGCAGCAGTTGGCGCAGGGCCAGCGCGAGTTCCTGGTGGCCTACCTGGACGCGGACGCCAGCCCGCAGCTGGCGCAGGCGCTGGGCGTGCGCGCAGTCCCCACCGCGGTTGCGCTGGCCGCTGGACGCCCGGTGACCAGCTTCGAAGGCAACCAGCCGGAGGAGCAGCTGCGCCAGTGGGTGGACGCGCTGGTGAGCCAGATCGGCCCGCAGCTGCAGGGCCTGGGTACGGAAGAACCCGAGGGTGCAGCTGGGGGAGAGGGCGCGCAGGCGGGGGACCCGCGCCTCGATGCGGCGGAGGCGGCGCTGGCCGCCGGCGACTATGACGCCGCGGCCGCCGCCTACGACGACATCCTCGCCGCCGACCCCCAAAACGCGGAGGTGAAGCAGGCGAAGGCCACCGTGGCGGTGATCAAGCGCCTCGACCCGTTGAGCCGGTCCACCGACCCGATCCAGGACGCCGCGGCAGACCCGCAGGACGTAGCCAAGCAGCTAGCCGCGGCGGATGCCGAGGTGGTGGCCGGGGCGCCGGAGCTGGCCTTCGACCGCCTGCTCGCGCTGGTGAAGGCGCACCCGGAGGCCAAGGCGCGCCTGATCGAGCTGTTCGGGCTGTTTGACCCGGCGGACCCGCGCGTGATCGCCGCGCGCACCAAGCTGGCCAGCGCGCTGTTTTAGCGCGCAGGAGGGGGCGTCGGCAAGCGAATGCCCCCTACTGCGCCAGCTTGTACCACTGCACGCTGAGCGCGGGGACGTGCAGCTGCAGGGACTGCTCGAGGCCGTCCCAGGAGGTGGGCTCGGTGGCCACGCGTCGGGGCAGGTCGTTTCCGGCGCCGCCGTAGATGGCGTCGTCGGTGTTGATCACCAGCTCCCACTCGCCGGCGACCGGCGCGCCGAGGCGGTAGGCGGGCAGGGAGGTGCCGGAGAGGTTCACCACCGCGATGAGCGGCTGGCCGTCCGCGCCCCAGCGGGTGTAGGCGAGGAGGTTGTTGGCGGCGTCGTCGCCCTTCAGCCACTGGAAGCCCATCGGGGAATTGTCCTGGGAGAACAGCGCCGGGGTGTCGCGGTAGACCAGGTTGAGGTCCCGCACCAGGCGGCGGATGCCGCGGTGGTACTCGTGGCCCCAGGTCTCGGCGACGTTGTCCCAGTTGATGGAGTGCGCCTCGTCCCACTCGGTGGTCTGGCCCCACTCGCAGCCCATGAACAAAAGCTGCTTGCCGGGGTGGGAGAACATGTAGCCGTAGAGGGCGCGGAGGCCCGCGGCCTTGTTCCAGTCGTCGCCCGGCATGCGCTGCCACAGCGAGCCCTTGCCGTGCACCACCTCATCGTGGCTAAACGGGAGCACGTAGCGCTCGGAGAAGGCGTAGACCAGGGAGAACGTGATCTCGTTGTGGTGGTGGGAGCGGTGGATCGGGTCGAGGGAGAAGTACTCCAGCGTGTCGTTCATCCAGCCCATGTTCCACTTCAAGGAGAAGCCGAGGCCGTCCGCCTCGGTCTGGGCGGTCACACCCGGCCAGGCGGTGGACTCCTCGGCGATGGTCACCACGCCCGGGTGCGTGCGGTGCACGGTGGCGTTCATCTCCTGGAGGAACTGCACGGCCTCCCAGTGCTCGCGCCCGCCGTACTGGTTGGGCAGCCACTCGCCGGGTTCGCGGGAGTAATCAAGGTAGAGCATCGAGGCCACGGCGTCCACGCGCAGGCCGTCGAGGTGGTACTCCTCGCACCAGTACAGCGCGTTGGCCACCAGGAAGTTGCGCACCTCGTTGCGCCCGAAGTCGAAGACGTAGGTGCCCCAGTCCTTTTGCTCGCCGCGGCGCCAGTCCGGGTGCTCGTAGAGTGCGGTGCCGTCGAAGCGGGCCAGCGCCCAGGCGTCTTTGGGGAAGTGCGCCGGCACCCAGTCCACAATCACGCCGATGCCCGCGTTGTGCAGTGCGTCCACCAGCGCGCGGAACTCGTCCGGGGTGCCCCAGCGCGCGGTGGGGGCGTAGTAGCCGGACACCTGGTAGCCCCAGGAGCCGCCGAAGGGGTGCTCTGCGACCGGCAGGAACTCCACGTGGGTGAAGCCGTTGTCCACCAGGTAGGGTACGAGCTCCTCGCGCAGCGAGGTGTAGGTCGCGCCCTGCTTCCAGGAGCCGATGTGGCACTCGTAGACGCTCATCGGCGCGTTGGTGGCGTCGACGCCCACGCGGCGCTGCATCCACTCCTCGTCGCCCCACTCGTAGCCGCCCTTGGGCGCCACCACGGAGACGGTCTCGGGCGGGCAGAGGGTCTGCTTGGCCAGCGGGTCGGCCTTGTCCACGCGGGTGCCGTCCGCGGTGTGCACCGCGAACTTGTATTGCGCGCCGGCCTCGATGCCGGGGATGAAGATCTCCCACACGCCGGTAGAGCCGAGGGTGCGCATGGGGTACTGGTTGGGGTTCCAGCCGCAGAACTCGCCCACCACGGCAACGCCCTGCGCGTTCGGTGCCCACACGGCGAACGAGGTGCCGTTGACCTGGCCCAGGGTGGTGGTGTAGCTGCGCTCGTTGGCGCCGAGCACCTCCCAGAGGCGCTCGTGGCGGCCTTCGCTGATCAGGTGCAGGTCGAGTGAGCCGAGCGTGGGCAGGAAGTGGTAGCCGTCGGCGATCACGCGCGGGGTGGCGCCGGGGTAGGTGACGCGGAAGCGGTAGTCGGGGGCAAGCTCGTCTTCCAGGCCAGCCACCCAGATGTCGTCGCCGGTGTCGTGCATCTCGCGCGCCTCGCCGTGCACCAACAGCTCCACCCGCTCCGCGCCCAGCTGCCGCGTGCGCACCACGGAGGCGGGGCTTTCGCTTGTCGACCCCCCCTTTCCACCCCCAATCGAATGCCAGCCGTAGAAGTCGTGCGGGGCGTGGTGCTTGCACTCCAGCAGCCGGCGGCGGTCCTGCTCCGGGATGAGCAGGGAGGGGTTGAGGTCCTGCGCGGTCATGTGTGTCCTTTGTGGGTTCGCGTGCGGGTGTGGGAATTGCTGGTGACTGCGGGCGAGTCTACGGCCGGTAGTCGTGGTCCGAGATGCGGCGGTACGCCAGCGGCTCGCGGCGCTCCGGGACGACGTCCGGCAGGCGGAAGATGTGGGCCACGTTCTCCTGCGGGGCGAGGCGGATGTAGGCCGCCCCGCCGGGCTCGCTGCCCCAGGTGTAGCGCGCGCCGGTGATCTGGTCGGCAACCTCGAAGGGCTCGCCCGGGTTGAGGTCGAGCTCGCCCAGGTCGAGGCGCAGCGTGGCCTCCTGGGTGAAGTACGGGTCCAGGTTCACCACCACCAGCACGGCGTTGCCGGTCACCGCGTCCACCTTGCTGTAGGCCAGCAGTTGCTCGTTGGAGATGTCGTGGAAGACGATGTTGCGCAGCTGCTGCAGGGCGGGGTTCTCCCGGCGGATGCGGTTGAGCAGGGCCAGGTAGGGCTCGAGCGACTCGCCGCGGTTAAGCGCCGCCTCGAAGTCGCGCGGGCGCAGCTGGTACTTCTCGGAGTCTAGGTACTCCTCCGACCCCTCGGCGACCGGCTCGTGCTCGTAGAGCTCGTAGCCGGAGTACACGCCCCACAGCGGGCTCATCGTGGCGGCCAGGGTGGCGCGGATGGCAAACATCGCCGGGCCGCCCTTCTGCAGGGACTCGTGGAGGATGTCCGGGGTGTTCACGAAGAGGTTGGGGCGGGAGACATCGGAGACGTCGACAAGCAGCTGCGCGAAGTCGGTGAGCTCCTCCTTCGTGGTCTTCCAGGTGAAGTGCGTGTAGGACTGGCTGAAGCCGGCCTTGGACAGCCCGTACATGCGCGGCGGGCGGGTGAAGGCCTCGGCCAGGAAGATCACGTCCGGGTCCGTCTCGTGCACCTTAGAGATGAGCCAGTGCCAGAAGTTCACCGGCTTGGTGTGGGGGTTATCAACGCGGAAGGTGGTTATGCCCAGGTCCACCCAGTACATCACCACGCGGTAGATCTCCGCGTAGAGCTTCTCCGGCGCGTTGTCGAAGTTGATGGGGTAGATGTCCTGGTACTTCTTCGGCGGGTTCTCGGCGTAGGCGATGGTGCCGTCCGCCAGCACGGTGAAGAAGTCCGGGTGTGCGGCCGCCCACGGGTGGTCGGGCGCGGCCTGCAGGGCGAGGTCCAGCGCCACCTCGAGGCCCAGGTCCGCCGCGTGATCCAGCATGTCCAGGAAGTCCGCCTCGCCGCCGAGCGCGGGGTGGAAGGCATCGTGCCCGCCGTCTGCCGAGCCGATCGCCCAAGGCGAGCCCACGTCGTGCGCGTCGGGAGTCAGCGTGTTGTTGCGGCCCTTGCGGTTGACCTCGCCGATGGGGTGGATCGGCGGGAAGTACACCGTGTCGAAGCCCATCGCGGCCACGCGGTCGAGCGCCGCCGCGGTGGTTTTCCAGGTGCCGTGCACCGGCTCGCCCGCGCTGTCCCAGCCGCCGGTGGAGCGCGGGAAGAGCTCGTACCAGGAGTTCACCAGGGCCTCGCGGCGCTCCACCTGAATGTCGCAGACCGGCCCGTGGGTGACCAGCTCACGCAGCGGGAAGGCGTCGAGCACCTCGCGCACCTCGGTGCCCAGGGCGGGCGCGAGTCGCTCGCCCAGGTCCAGCGACTCGTCCGCCAGCGCGTCGCGCGCCTCGGCGAGCACGGTGCGCTCGGGTTCGGGGGTTTGCTCCACGGCTGCGTCGAAAAGCAACAGCCCCCGAGCGAGGTCATTAGCCATCTCGGCGGCGCCCTGGCCAGCTGCGAACTTCTTGGACGCGGCGTTTCTCCACGTGGCCATCACGTCGCTCCAGGCGTCCACCCGGAAGCGCCACAGCCCCTGCTCATCCGGCGCGAACACCGCGTGGACGTAGTCGGGGCGGTAGACCTCCTGCTGCATGGGCACGGAGTGCTGCTCGCCGCTGGGGGAGGTGAGCAACAGGGTCGCGCCAACCGCGTCGTGCCCCTCGCGCCACACCAGGGCGGAGACTGGCACCACCTCGCCCACCACCGCCTTGGAGGGCAGCGTGCGCCCGGAGACTTGGGGGCGGACGTCGTCGATGCCGAAGCGTGCAACCATTGGAGTACTCCTCACCTCGAATTGAGCGGGTGTTGTGCCGTTGCGCGCCCGTGCGCGCCTCCCCGCCAACACTAGCGCCACACGCGCGAGCCCGCCCCGGCCCGGCTCCCACACCGCGAACGGGAAATAGGCCACAATGGGACGGGTGAGCCGAGATGCAGTCGACACCGCCCCAACCACCGACCCGGACCTGCTGGTTGATTTCCGGGACGTGACCTTCGTGCGCGACGGGCGCACCCTGGTCGGCCCGGTGACCTGGCAGGTGGAACTGGACGAGCGGTGGGTCATCGTCGGCCCCAACGGCGCCGGCAAGACCACCCTGATCCGCATGGCCTCGGCGCAGGAATTCCCTACCGCCGGCACCGCGTTCGTGCTCGGTGAGCGCATCGGCCGCACCGACATGCGGGACCTGCGCGCCTCAATCGGCCTGACCTCCTCCGCCGTCGCGCAGCGCGTCCCGGACGGGGAGAAAGTGGGGGACCTGGTGGTCTCCGCCGGCTACGCCATCATGGGCCGCTGGCGCGAGGAGTACGACGAGATGGATTACGCCCAAGCCCTCGAGGTGCTCGAGCAGGTCGGCGCCATCCACCTGATGGACCGCACGTGGGGCACGCTTTCCGACGGCGAGAAGAAACGCGTCCTCATCGCCCGCGCGGTGATGACCAACCCGGAGCTGCTCATCATGGACGAGCCCGCCGCCGGCATGGATCTCGGCGGCCGCGAGGACCTTCTGGCCTACCTGGGCGAGTTGGCGCTGGACCCGGACGCGCCCGCCATCGTGATGATCACCCACCACCTGGAGGAGATCCCGCCCGGGTTCACCCACGCAATGCTCCTAGACGAGGGAGAGATCGTGGCCCAGGGCCTCATCGAGGACGTGCTCACCGCCGAAAACGTGTCCAAGGCCTACCACCAGCCGATCGAGGTGAGCGTCGATGCAGGGCGCTACTTCGCCCGCCGGGCGCGCCGCGGCCGCGGGGGCGCGCACCGCGCGTAAGGCCGTGGGCGAGCGGGTGAAGCGCACCACTGGTACCGGCAGTGCCGGCGCCGGCGGGACCACCGGCGCGGTGTCCGCGGACGCCGGCGACGCCATCGACGTCACCGAGACCAGCGGCTACTTCGGCGCGCGCCTGTCCGCCACCGTGATGCTGCTGCGCGACGGCGCAGGCGGGCTGGAAACCTGGGTGCAGGAGCGGGTGCTCAGCATGCCTAACTTCCCCGGCATTACCGTCTTCCCCGGCGGCGGCGTGGACACCCGCGACTTCCCGGGCCGCTCCTGGGACGACGGCGCGCTGTGGGAGGGCCGCTCCGCCATCTCGCTTGCCCGCCAGCTGGGCCTGAACAAGTACAAAACCCACGCGGTGATCTTCGCGGCGGTGCGCGAGCTGTTCGAGGAAACGGGCATCTTCTTGGCCGTCGACAAGCAGCAAAAGCTCCTCGAGGACGCCAGCGAGTACCACGAGCACCGCCTCGCGCTCGAATCTCACCTGCTCTCGCTCACCGACGTGCTCGACCGCCACGGGCTGAAAGTATGCGGTGACCTGCTCGTGCCGTACGGGCGCTGGGTGGGGCAATCCGAGATCGGCACCTGGTTCGACACCTTCAGCTTCCTCGCCCTGAACCCGCAAGGCCAGGAACCGGACGGCAACACCGGCGAGGCGGACGACGCGAACTGGTTCCGCCCCTCGCTGCTCATCGACGGATGGCGCGCCGGGCTTGTGCGCTTTGCCCCCTCGACCTGGCTGCACCTCGTGGAGCTGTGCGCGTTCGACGCCGCCGAGGACGCGATCGCCGCCGCGCGGGGCAAGACGATCCTGCCCATAGTGGGGGACCCGCTGGAGGACGAGCGGATGGCGGAGTACTTCCACCGCGCTCCCAGCGACCGGATAGGCAGGCGCGAATGAGCTTCAGTGTGGACGAGGTGGCGTTCCTCGCGGCCAAGGCGCATCGCATCGCTGAGGTGGCGCCCGGCATCGAGCTGAGCAAGCGCACCGTGTTCGCAGACCGTGCGGTGCTCGAGCGGGAATTCGGCGGCTACGCCCGCGCCGTGAGCGTGCTCATCGCCGCCCAGCGCGGGGCGGCCGGCAAGTTCCCGCAGCACTGGCTCACCGACGCCGACGCGGCGCAGCAGGCCACCCCGCGGGCGGTGGCGGACGTGCGCGCGGCGAAGGTGGCGGATACGGGTGCACGGGTGGTACACGACGTGACCTGCTCCGTCGGCTCTGAGGCCCCCGCGTTCCTCGACGCATCCGTGGCGTGGCTCGGTTCCGACCTGGACCGCTCGCGCCTGGCCATGGCCCGCCACAACCTCGGCCCCGGCGCGTGGCTCGCCGAGGCGGATGCGCTCGCGCCCGTCTCCGCCGCGGACGTGGTGGTGGCGGACCCCGCGCGCCGCGCGGACGGCCGTCGCATCACCGACCCCGCCAAGCCCGTCCCGCCCCTGCCCGATCTCCTCGAGGCCTACCGGGGCCGCGAGCTGGCCGTGAAGTGCGCCCCCGGCATCGACTACTCGGGCTGGGACGGCCTGGTCAGCGTGGTCTCCCTGGACGGCGGCGTCAAGGAAGCCTGCCTCTACACCCCGGGCTTCGGCCGCGGACGCGAGGCGGTGGTGATCAAGCGCGGGTTTTCGGAGCATTGCTTGTCGACGCACCCCGCCCACGCCCCCGCCGGCCCACCCGGCCGCTACATCGTGGAACCGGACGGCGCCGTGGTGCGCGCCGGGCTGGTCAACCACTGGGCCACCCGCCACGGCCTCTGGCTGTTAGACGAGCACATCGCCTTCTGCACCGGCGACACGATCCCCGACGGCTACACCGGCTTCGAATTCCTGGAGGCCGTGCCCCTGAAGAAGCTGAAGGCCGCGCTGACCGCCCGCGACGCCGGCAGCCTGGAGATCCTGGTGCGCGGCGTGGACCAGGACCCGGACCAGCTGCGCGCAAAGCTCAAGCTCAAGGGCACAGAACCGCACGCCGTGGTCATTGCGCGGGTAGGCGACGCGGCCGTGGCCCACATCTGCGGCCCCCGCACCGCCGCGCGGGGCTCGGGTTGGGGGCTCGGGCGCGGGGATCGGGTTGGGGGCTAGGGTTGGCCGCATGGTCTACCTCGATCACGCAGCAACCACCCCCATGCGCCAAAGCGCCATCGACGCTTGGCTCGCCCACGCCGGCGCGGTCAACCCCGGCAGCGCCTACGCCTCGGGCCGCGGCGCCAACGCCGTGTTGCAGGAGGCCCGCGAGCAGGTCGCGGAGCTCCTCGGTGCCGAACCCGTCGAGGTGATCTTCACGGGCTCGGGGACGGAGGCGGACAATATTGGGGTGCGGGGGTTGTATGGGGCGTCGACAAGCAAGCGCGTCGTGTGCAGCACCATCGAGCACCCCGCGGTGCTCGAGGCGGTGCGAACGCTTGAGGCCGTCGACAGCGCCGAGGTGGAGTGGCTTACCGCTGGGCGCGACGGTCACGTGCGCGACCTCAGCCCCCTGGACCGGCCCGCGGCGGTGGCCGCGCTGATGTGGGCGAACAACGAGACGGGCGCGATCCAGCCAGTCCGCGAGGCTGCCGAGCGCGCGGCCGCCTCCGGCACGCCCCTGCACGTGGACGCCGTGCAGGTGGTGGGCAAGATCCCGGTGGATTTCCACGCGCTCGGCGCAACCACGCTCGCGGCCAGCGCCCACAAGTTCGGCGGCCCGCGCGGCGCGGGGATTCTGCTCGCGCGCCGCTCGCCGGCCCCGCAGCCGGTGATCGTGGGCGGCGGGCAGGAGCGCGGCATCCGCTCCGGCACCGTAGACGTGGCCTCCGCGTCGGCGACGGCCGCGGCGCTTTCCGAGGCGGTGCGCGACATGGAGGTCGAGACCGCCCGGGTGACGCAGCTGCGCGACTACCTGGTGCGCGGTGTTGTGGCCGCGGTGCCCGACACGCTGGTGACGACCGCCGAGCCCGCCCTGGCCGGCCACGCCCACTTCATGTTCCCGGGCGCGGACGCGGACTCCATGATCATGCTGCTCGACGTCGCCGGCATCGAGGCCTCCGCCGGCAGCGCCTGCTCCGCGGGTGTTGTGCGGCTTTCCCATGTCCTCGAGGGCATGGGGGTCGGCCGCGAGGAGGGGATGGGCGCCCTGCGCGTCACCCTGGGGCGGACCACGCGCCGCGAGGACGTGGACGCGCTACTGGCCGTGATCGCCGACACGGTGGAGCGGGCCCGCGCCGCCGGGGCGGTGCGGTAGACGCGGGGGCTCGCCTCGGCTGGGCTGGCGCCCGTCCCTTATACAACTCTCAAGCTGCCGACGAACCTACCCGCTGTTGATACGGGCAGAGGCCGACCCCTAACACTGCAATACAAGCTATCATGTTTAGACCCCTCAAAAGATGTCGTAGTTCTGGCTGTCTTTCTTTTTTTCTTTTTTTTTTTTCTTTTTTTTTTTTTTTTTTTCTTTCTCTTTTTCTTTTTTTTTTTTTTTTTTTTCAAAGAAGAAGCCGGCATACGAGAGGGGAGCCCGTCTGGGGGGCGGGGAGATGTGTAAAAGAGCCGGCCCCCCCCCCGCCCCCCCCCCCGCCCCCCCCCCCCCGCCACAGCTGCCGCAGTTACGGCGGCTCTGGCCGTAACCGCCGCCACCGCCCCGGCGGCGCACGCCCAGTCCTTCCCCGGCCTGGTCTCCGGCGTGGACGTCGCGGGCCACCAGCGCCCGGGTGGCGCACCCATCGACTGGAAGATGGTGGCGGGCCCCGGCGGCCAGCAGTTCGCGTTTGTGAAGGCCTCCGAAGGCGCGGGCTGGAAGAACACCTTCTACGAGGAGGACGCCCGCACCGCCGCCGAGGCCGGGATGAAAGTGGGTGCCTACCACTACGCCCGCCCCGCGGAGGACCCCGTCGCGCAGGCCCGCTACTTCGCCGACGTCATCAACGCCGGCCCCACCCTCCAGCTGCCGCCGGTGCTGGACCTGGAGGTGGACGAGGGCCTGAGCCCCACCCGCCTCGCCGCCTGGACGCAGCTGTTCCTCACCGAGCTCAAGGCGCGCACGGGCAAGACCCCCATGATCTACACGTACCGCTATTTCTGGTACGAGCACATGGACAACACCAGCGCGTTCACCTCGTACCCGCTGTGGCTGGCCGCGTACCAGAACCAGCCGCCGCGCCCGGTCGGCGGCTGGGACAAGCTGAGCTTCTGGCAGCGCAGCGAGTCCGGCCGTGTGCTGGGCATCAACACCCCGGTGGACATGAACCTGTTCAACGGCAACGTGGGCCAGCTCAACCAGTTCGCGGCGGGCAACCTGAAGGCCGGCGGCGGCGTGCTGGAGACCTTCCAGGTGTCGGATTCGGGCGAGCTGAAGGTGCTCGAGCAGGACAACACCAAGCTGGTGCTGGCCATCCTCGCGCTCGCGGCGGGCGCACTGGGTGCCAACCAGCTGGCGCACGCGGCGGACCGCGCCGGGTTCAACGACACGGACGCCCGCAACATCGCCGGCGTGGTGCAGAAGCTGGTCCAGCAGGGCGAGCTGCCGGTAGACGACCTCAAGCACATGGTCACCGGCCGCTACCAGGTCGGGGACCTGCTCATCCTGCTGGACAACGCCGCGAAGCAGGCGCAAGGCTAGTTTAGGCCCAGCGCGCCGAGAATCTCCCCGGTGCGCTGCGGAAGTTCGTTGTGCCTTACGCGATCGAGCCGGATCACCCGCCCGAGCTCAGAGGACCACGCTGGCACGACGCGGTCAGCGGTAGAGGTGATAGAGATGACCGGGACGTCGCGGTAGCACAGCGGCTCCGGGATGGGATGATCGAGCTCGACGATGGACTCGCCTGCGATGGCACGGATGAGCAATTCGGGGCGGTACCACGCGCCGTTATCGGTGCCGCGCCACGCCGCACCGAGTCCCACTAGGCAGTGCACGCGGGCGCGGGCAGTGGGATCACGCAGCGCAGCCAGGCCCACCAGCCCGCCGAACGAATGCCCGACCACATCCACACGAGTCACTTGGTGCGGAAGTGAGCGAATTAACCCCGAGATTTCAGCTGCGCATACGTCAACCGGTGCGGTGCCGCGCCTGCCGTAGAACGGCGCAATGAGCGGAACGGGACAGTCGCGCGCGAGGACGCGGAATGCGGCGGGTTCCGCCAACGTGCCGTGAAGTGCGAGCACCAGGCGGCCGCTGGGCTGCGAAGTAGCTGTGGAAGGATCCGGAAGAACCCTCGGCACGAGGCCAGCGAGACTCATGCGGAGTAAACCTACTCACGTGAACACGATCCGGCAGATATCTGTGGTGGGAAACACCGCCGCAGCGGTGATTTATGTGCTGCTCGCGGTGGCAGTGGTGGGAGCGCTCTGCGTGCTCTCGCACCGCCCGCGACGCATCGCATGGGCGGCTGGCTCGACACTCTTGCTCCTCGCTGCAAGCGTGTTCGCGCTCACCGTGTGGCCGAAGCCGTTCCCTGACGCGGTGCCGGTGCGCATCTACGCGGCCGGGGCCGCTGCCGCCTTCATTGCGTTCGCGGCGGTGTTCGCTCCTAGACGCCGGCTTCCGTTGGTGCTGCTCGCCGTGCCCTCGCTTTTCCTGGGCTATCTCGGCACGAACCTGGTGTACCAGCAGTACCCCACGGTAGGCTCTTTCCACACAGATCCGGTGACGGTGGCGATGTCTCTGGACGAGTTCCAGTCGCGCACGAGCGCCCCGCATCTCGGAGACCGGGAGGTCGGTGCCCTCGTCACCCTGCCCGCCGAGCCGATGCGCGACGCGATTGCGTATGTGCCTCCCGCATACTTCCACGGAGTAGCGCTGCCCGTGGTGGTGCTGCTCGCCGGCCAACCCGGCACGCCTTCGGGGTGGTTCACCGACGGGCAGGCCGATCGAGTCGCCGACGACTTCCAACAGGAGCACGGCGGCCGGGCCCCGATCGTGGTCAGTGTTGACGGCACCGGCTCCACCACGGGCAACCCCGCCTGTGTAGACGGGCCAAACGCGAAAATGCAGACCTACCTGGCCGAGGACATCCCGGCAATGATGAAGAGGAATTTCCGGGTGGTGCAGGACCAGTCGAAGTGGACGATTGGGGGATTGAGTTACGGCGGCACGTGTGCCCTGCAGGTGATCACCAACGCACCCGACGCCTACGGGACGTTTTTGGACTTTTCGGGGGAGCCGGAGCCTTCGATAGGCAGCCATGAAAAAACCGTCAACGAATTGTTCGGAGGTGACGAGGAGGCCTTTAGCAATATCAACCCCTCGACCCTCCTCGTGCGCGCGGCTGGCAGTCAGAAGTACACCCACATCGCCGGGCGCTTCGTGGCGGGCGAAAGCGACCCCATGGCGTCGAGGGCGTTGCCATATTTGAACGCATTGGCCCAGAAAGCGGGAATGGTCTCCACTTACACGGCATTGCCCGGAGGGCATTCGTACCAAGTGTGGCGCGTCGCGCTGCGCGATAACTTCGGTTTCGCGGCTGAGCGAGGAGATATCAAGTGAAATACCAAATTAAACTCACGCTGGCGCTGACGCTCGTGATGTGGCTCGCCTTCGGTGCCTCCGGCGGCGATCCGCGACGCGCCTTCGGCTACAACCTGCCCGCCGATCCGGCGCTCTGGCACCTGCTCTCCTGCGGCTTCACCGCCGCGCACCTGACGACGCTGGGTTACCTTAGCGTCGCAGCGATCGCCTTCGCCGCGCCTGCTGAGCGTGTGATGGGTTCGCGCCGCTTTGCGCTCGCCGCCATCGCCTCGCAGGCGGTGACCATGCCGCTTGCTTGCGTCATCGGCGCGGCAGTGGAGCGCGCCGGCTTCAACCTGTGGGGCCCGAACCTGGTCAACGAGGTCTACTGCACGCCCGTGGCGTGGATTTTCGGGCCCCTCGCCTTCGCTAGCGCGCGGTTCAACTTGCTGTGGCGCCGCCGGGTGCGCTTGGTAACCACCACACTCGCTGCGACGCTGGTGCTCTACGCTGGGTCGCTCGCGTCTGTCGCCGCACTGACTGCGGTCGCGGTTGGGTGGGTCGCCGGCGAAGTCGCAACTGGCTTCAACCGCCCGCGGCGCGCGATTTCTTTGCGTGAGTCCCGCGTGCTCGTCGCCACGGTGGTCATGGCTGTGGCCGCCGGGCCAGCGGTGACCGCGCTGAACCCGGCCGCGCAGGGCCCGTTCGCGGCAACGAGCGAACTGATGTGGGAGCCGACAGTCGCAGCCCGCGACGTGGCGCGCGCATGCGCGGACCCTACGTCCACCGCGTGCCTCGAGGCCCAGGCCATCAACCAGCAGAACGGCCTCGGCCCGTTCGTACTCAACTGCGTTCCGTTTATTTTGGCGGTGCTTCTCGCGTTCGGCCTTGTGCGGGGCAGGCGTTTGGCGTGGATTGGCGCGCTCATTCTAAGCCTGGTTTCGGCCGCGGTGGTTGGAAGCCAGGCGTTATCGGAAGCCCATCGCCTCGACGTCGGCGTCTTTGGCGTGTGGAACACTCTGCTCGTCGTGCTGCCTTTCGCGCTCGTGGCGGTGGCGCTGATTTCGACCCGCACACGCTTCCGCGTCAGTTCCGCATGGCGTCCGGCGGTGGCACCAGTCGCCGCGGCACTCGGTGTCTCCGCGGCGGCGTGGCTTGCTGGCTCGCTCATGCTTTGCGACGGCTTCCTCAACACCCCAACACTTTCCTCCGCCGTCGCGGAGCTGCCGAGCCGCTACCTGCCCCCCGTCCTCGCAGCGCAGCTGCCGCACCACCTATTCCCGCACACCGCGCCCGCTTGGGTGCTCTACGAATGGGTCGGCATTGTCTTCTGGGCTATCGCCTTTTGGCAGCTGTGGAAAGTGCTCACCTCAGCGCCGTCGCCGGCCGCAGAGAGAGACCGGGAGCGGGCGCGGAGCCTGCTCATGGCCGGAACCGGCGACCACCTGGCGTGGATGACGCTGTGGGAAGGCAACGCCTACTTCTTCATCGACGACTCTTACGTGGCCTACCGCGTGGCTAATGGCATTGCGGTGACGGTGGGAGGGCCGGTGGTCGGGGAAACGCGACCACGCGAAGGCGTCGCGGAAGCGTTCGAGACCTTTGTGGCGCAGCAGGGCTGGCGCGTGGCCTGGTATTCCGTGGACGGCGAATTCACTCGCGACGGATACAAGCGGATACACGTCGCTGAGGAATCGCTGCTGCGCACCGACAACGTTGAGTTCAAGGGCAAGAAATTCCAGAACGTCCGCACCGCCCGCAACCGCGCAGCGAAGGAAGGCGTGCGCGCTGTGTGGACCACGTGGGACGAGTGCGATGTTGAAACACGGGAAAAGATCGCCGCGCTGTCGGAGCAATGGGTGGCCGACAAGGCGCTGCCGGAGATGGGCTTCACGCTGGGAGCCCTCGAGGAGCTGAAGCTCGAAGACACGAAGCTTCTGCTCGCGCTCGACGACAACGGCCGCCTCCACGGCGTGACTAGCTGGCTGCCCGTTTATGAAAACGGGGCGCTCGCTGGCTACACCCTGGACTTCATGCGTCGTGACGCCAAGGGGTTTCGTCCCGTTATTGAATTTCTCCTCGCGGAGGCTGCGGTCATCGCCGGTAGGGAAGGGCTCGGCTGGGTATCGCTTTCCGGCGCACCGCTCGCGCGCACTGACGCGCCGACGGACTTCCTGGAAATCCTCTTGGACAAAGCCGGCGCCACCATCGAACCGCTCTACGGGTTCCGTTCGCTCGCAGCATCGAAGCATAAGTTCAATCCCGAGCACCGCAGCTGGTATCTCGCGTATGACGATGAGATAGCGCTGGCCAACATCGGGCTGGCTGTCGTTCACTGTTATCTGCCGGAGATGAAGGCCACCGACGCCGCGGCCGTGGTCAAGGAGTTTCTGGCCCGCCGGCCTCATGCTGCGCCTCATCACGCCGAGGTTGCCCCTGCGCAGCCAGCTTCCGGCACCACTCCTCGTCCTTGAACTGCGCAGGCACCGCGCCCATGAGCAGCGCGCGGGTGAGCTCCGGCGTCGCCTCCAACGGCCTATTCGCGCCGATGAGCACGATGTTGCCGTAGCGGCGCCCTTTGAGCATCGGCGGATCCGCGATCGCCGCCACGTGGGGCCACACCTCCAGCATGCCGGCAAGCTCCTCCTTCGCCTCCCTGAGGTCCGCGTGCGAGCCGCAGTTGGCGATGTAAAAGCCGCGCTCGCTTAGCGACGCCCGCGCCGCAGCGTAGAACTCCACCGTCGTCAGAGTGCGCGGGGTAGTAGCGGAGGAGAAGACGTCGCGGATGATCACGCCCCGGGTTGCCGGCTTGAACGCGTCCGTGACCTCGCGGGCGTCCCCGACGCGGATTTTTACGGCGGGGGCCCGGGGGACGTCGAAAAGCATGCGCGCAAGCACCGCAAGTTCCGAATCGATCTCAACCACCGTGCTGCGCGATCCAGGCCACGTGTGGGCGAAGTAGCGGGGCAGGGTGCAGGCGGCGCCGCCGAGGTGTGTGAGGCGGGCCTTCGGCTTCGCCTCGTCCGGGTACGCGGCGTCTAAGAAGTCCGCGATCCAGCGCATGTACTCGAAGTCGAGGCGCGCCGGATCGCCCGGCACGATGTGCGAGCTGGGCACGCCGTTGACCAGCAGCACCATGGAGCCGTCCGGCTCGTGGAGCACCTCGGCCACGCCGGTGTCGATCTCGTGGAACTCACTTTTGGCGGCCATGGTGTGGTAAGCGTACACTCCCGCGACATGCGTGTTTTGGCGGCCATGAGCGGGGGAGTGGACTCCTCCGTCGCCGCCGCGCGCTTGGTTGAGGCCGGCCACGACGTGGTCGGCGTGCACCTCGCCCTGAGCCAGGACGCGCGCCAGACCCGCGAGTCCGCCCGCGGGTGCTGCTCGCTCGAGGACTCGGCTGACGCGCGCCGCGTGTGCGACAAGCTGGGCATCCCGTTTTACGTGTGGGACTTCTCGGATCGCTTCAAGGAAGAGGTCATAGACAACTTCGTGTGGTCGTATGAGAACGGCGAGACCCCGAACCCGTGCCTGCGCTGCAACGAGAAGATCAAGTTCGCGGCGCTGCTGGACCGGGCGATGGCCCTCGGGTTCGACGCCGTGGCTACGGGCCACTACGCCACCATCGACGCAGACGGCAACCTGCGCCGCAGCGCGGACCCGAAGAAGGACCAGTCCTATGTGCTCGGCGTGCTCACCCGCGACGAGCTGGACCACTGCCTCTTCCCCGTCGGCGACACCGAAAAACCGCAGATCCGCGAGGAGGCCGCCCGCCACGGCTTCTCCACGGCGACGAAGCCGGACTCCTACGACATCTGCTTCATCCCCGACGGCAACACCCAGGCCTTCCTCGGGCGCTCCATCGGCGTACGCCCTGGCTTGATCCGCGACGTGGACGGGACGGAGCTGAAGGAGCACGACGGTGCCTTCCAATACACCATCGGCCAGCGCAAAGGTTTGAACATCCGGGTGCCCGCGGCGGACGGCAAGCCCCGCTACGTCACAGATGTGGACGCCGCCACCGGCACCGTCACCGTCGGCCCCCGCGAGGCGCTTCGCGTGTCGACGATCACTGCCGACCGCCTCAAGGTGCTGCACCCGGCCATGCACGGCGAGTTCGAGGCGAATGTGCAGATCCGGGCGCACGGCGGGGTGGTGCCGTGCCGCGCCGAGATCCGCGATGGTCGCATGACGCTCACCCTCCACGAGCCGCTGGAGGGCGTGGCCCGCGGCCAGGCCGCGGTACTCTACCTCCCGGACCCCGATGGCGAAGGGGACATCGTCCTCGGCTCGGGCACCATCTGCGCCACGGCGTAGGCGGAGTAGGCGGCGTAAGCGGCGTAGGCGTGCCCACTGCGCCCTCGCCTCGCCGGAACTCGAAAGTAGCAGCTCGTTAAGGCCTGTATTTAGCACGATAACGATGCCCTAGTAACGAGTTTTGGGGGAATGTGGGGCTCGTGCGGCGCAAGCGGTCGCCAGTGCCGGCCGCAACACCGCCGGTAGCATGGATCCCCGTGACCAACCCAGCCACAACCGCCCCCGCAGCCTCAACCGCGCCCGCAGCCCCAACCGCCTTCGGTCTCGGCCCCCTGCCCGGCACCGACTTGGTGCAGGCGGCGGACGTCGTTCTCTCCGAGTCCCCGCTGCCGCACATTCCGCAGCTGCCTGACCGCGGCGTCGGCTCGGACGCGGTGGGCCGCACCGCCGCGCTGTTGGAGATCCCCGTGGACCGCGGCCCGCGCGGCTGGCGCGTCGCCACCCGGCATCGGGGCGCCCGGGACCTCATGTCGCGCGACCTGGACACCCTCGAGGAGCTGTGGTCCGGCAAGGTCGATCGGGTGAAGGTGCAGGTCACCGGCCCGTGGACGCTGGCCGCGGAGATCGAGATGCCCAACGGCCACCGCATGATCACGGACCCCGGGGCGCTGCGCGACATCACCGACGCGTTGGGGGAGGCGGTGGGGCGGCACCGGGTGGACGTCGAGAAGCGCATTGCTCCAACCGTGCTCCAGCTGGACGAGCCGCGGCTGGCGGACGTCACTGCGGGCACCCTCGCCGGCGCGACGCGCTACGAGGAGATCGCCGCGGTGCCCGAGCCGTGGGAGCGGCTCGCGCCGTTCGGGGAGTTTCTGCTGCACGCGCCGTTGCTTATCGACGCCCCCTGGCAAACCGCAGACCTTGCCCAACTCACATCGCCGGAGGATCGAGACCGGGTAGCGCGCCTCGTTGATTCCGGTGCGCGGCTGGCCATCGCGTCAGTTGAGCCTTCGTGGCTGTGGCGCTACTTCGAGGAGCTGCAGCTCGATCCCGGGGAGGCGCGGCTTGATGTGTGGGCGCGGCCTGCGAGTAACCTTCGCGAAGCTGCGAGCAACTTGGCCGAGGCGCGGCAGATGGCGGACGGGTTGGCCTAGACGGTCGGCATTTCTGCCGCGCATACTAACTTTCTACCCCTGCATCGGCCAGCTTGAGGAGAACCCCTTGGTGTTGCGGCCTTGGGATTCGAAGTACTTCCGCAAATTGTCCTGGAGGTGGTAGTACTCAACGGCCTGGTACTCCATAAGGTCGCCAGTGCTCATGTCTGCAAGCTCCGGCCACCTGCGGACCTGCTTCCAGGCAATGCGAGCGGCGGCCATCGCATCTGAGGTGGCCTCGTGCGCGTTGTCGAGGCGCACCCCGTAGAACTCGGAGAGCGCGGTGAGATTGCGGCGACCTTTGCGGTAGCGATCCTTCGCGCGGTCAATGAGCAGCGGATCATACACCGGGCCGGTGATGGTGAAATCACCGGTGAGACGGCGAAGAATAGTGAGGTCATACGGGGCGTTAAAGACCACGAGGGTAAGCCCGTCCTCCCATGCCTGCTTGATTGCGGCGACAGTTTCTCGTAAGACTTCCACGTGGTCCCGGCCCTCCGCGCGGGCCTTCTCAGTGGTGATGCCGTGGACTGAGGCGGCCTCCTCTGGGATCTCCACGCCCGGGTCGGCGAGGGTCTCCTTCGCGGTTACGTCCTTTCCGTCGATCCGCACCAGGGCGCTGGTGACAATGCGCGCCTCGAGCGCATTCGCGGACGTGGTCTCGAGGTCGAACGAGAGCATGCGGGACGCGTTGAATGCGCCGGGTGCGGGAGCCATGTGCGCCATTGTATCGAGGCACCCCACGCACCCCGTTCGGCTTGTTCGAACAGCGCCGGTTGGGCAAGCCTGAATGCAATTATTGTACCGAGCGGTCTAGTGGTGGATAGTCGAGGGATTACCGACGCTGAACCAAAGAAAGGCGGCTTACACCGTGGCACAACTCAATGACTTCCAATCTCAGATCCTCAACGCCAAGCGAGTGGACCTGACCCACCAGGTGCACCCTGGAATCCCTCGTTTCGCCGCGTTCGAGCCGATGCAGGAGCGGACGATTCGGACGATCGAGGAGGATCGGTTCTTTGCCAAGGAGTACACCTTCGCCACCCCATACGGCACGCACATCGATGCCCCGGGGCACTTCGCCGCGGGCAAGCGGCTGGTGTCCGAGATCGGAGTGGACGAGCTGGTCCTCCCGCTGTATGTACTGCACCTCGAGGAGGAGGTGGCCGCGAACCCGGATTACGCGGTGACCGTCGACGCGATTAAGCAGTTCGAGGCAGAGCATGGCCAGATCGCGGAGGGCAGTTTCGTTGCGTTCTCCAGCGACTGGTCCAAGCGCTGGGATGACCCAGAAGCGTTTGTGAACCTGGACGAGCAGGGCGTCCAGCACACGCCGGGCTGGTCGCTTGACGCGTTGAAGTTCCTGGTGGAGGACCGCAAGGTAGCGGCGGTGGGGCATGAGACCCTCGATACTGACCCGGGTGTCGCAATGGCGGAGAGCGGATTCCTCTACGGTGAGCTGTACGTGCTGGAGCAGAACATCTACCAGGTGGAGGTACTGGCCAACCTGGCCGAAGTCCCGGCGACCGGAGCAGTGATCGTTGTTGGCCCGGCCAACATCAAGGACGCGCCGAGCATCACCTCCCGCGTTTTCGCCCTTCACCAGGATTAGAGCGGCAGCGAACCGGTCATGTGGGTGGAGGAACTACACTCCATCGGCATGACCAGACCCCAGCCGGAAACGCCGGAAACGCCGGAATCGCTCACCGCCAAGACCGACGAGGTTTCGCAGGACCTCCACCGCGAGTGGGACGAGCTGGCGGAGGAGGTCCGCCACCACCGGGACCTGTACTACAATGGCCAGCCGGTCATCTCGGACGCCGAGTTCGACGCGCTGTTTCGCCGCCTGCAACAGTTCGAGGCGGAGCACCCGGAGCTGGCGGTGCCGGATTCCCCGACGATGGAGGTCGGCGCCCCGGCCACGAGCGACGCCTTCGCGGACGTCACCCACCTCGAGCGGATGATGAGCCTGGACAACGTCTTCTCGGCCGAGGAGATGCAGGAGTGGCTGGACAAGACCCCGGGCCCGTACCTGACCGAGCTGAAGATTGACGGCCTGTCCATCGACCTGGTGTACGAAGACGGCAAGCTGACCCGGGCGGCCACCCGCGGCGACGGGCGGGTGGGCGAAGACATCACCGCCAACGCGCGCGTGATTGAGGACATCCCGCACGAGATCAAAGGCGACTTCCCGGCCTTGGTGGAGGTGCGCGGCGAGGTGTTCATCCGCCCCGAGGACTTCCCGGAGCTCAACGAGCAGCGCATTGCGGAAGGCGGCAAGCCGTTTGCCAACCCGCGCAACACCGCCGCCGGCGGCCTGCGGCAGAAGCACCCGGAGGACGTGGAGAAGCGCAAGCTCCACATGATCTGCCACGGCATCGGCGCCCGCGAGGGCTTCACGCCAAAGACCCAGCACGAGGCCTACGAGAAGCTGGCGGAGTGGGGACTGCCGGTATCCGAGTACACGCGCCGCGCCGAGACGGCGGCAGAGGTGCAGGAGGCGGTGGCGTACTGGGCGGACCACCGCCACGACGCGATCCACGAGATGGACGGCCTTGTGGTGAAGGTGGACAGCATCGCCGCGCAACGCTCGCTGGGTTCCACCTCGCGCGCGCCGCGTTGGGCCATCGCGTACAAGTACCCGCCGGAGGAGGTCACCACCAAGCTGAACGACATCGCGGTGTCCATCGGCCGCACCGGCCGCGCGACCCCCTTCGCCGTACTCGAGCCCGTCTTCGTTTCCGGCTCCACGGTCTCCATGGCCACGCTGCACAACCAGCACGAGGTCAAGCGCAAGGGCGTGCTGATCGGGGACACGGTGGTGGTGCGCAAGGCCGGCGAGATCATCCCGGAGGTCTTAGGCCCCGTGGCGGACCTGCGCGACGGGACCGAGCGCGAGTTTGTCTTCCCCTCGGCCTGCCCGGTCTGCGGCACCGAACTCGCGCCGGCGAAGGAGGGCGACGCGGACTGGCGTTGCCCCAACACCCGCTCCTGCCCGGCGCAGCTCGGCGCGCGCCTGGAATACATCGCCTCGCGCGGCGCGTTCGACATCGAGGCGCTCGGCGAGAAGGGCGCCGCCGACCTCATCGCCTCCGGTGTGCTGGTGGACGAGGCCCGCCTGTTCGACCTCACCGAGGAGGACCTGCGGAAGTCCCAGGCCTACACGCGCAAGGACGGCCAGGTCAACGCCGCCGGCAAGAAGCTTTTGGCCAACCTGGAATCCGCCAAGCACGCGGAGTTGTGGCGGGTGCTCGTCGCCCTCTCCATCCGCCACGTCGGGCCCACCGCCGCCCGCGCGCTCGCCGCGCGGTACAAGGCCATGAGCTCGCTTGTCGACGCCCCCGTTGCAGACCTCGCGGAAACCGACGGCGTGGGAACCATCATCGCCGAGTCATTCAAGGACTGGTTCGAGGTGGACTGGCACCGCGACATCGTGCGCGCCTGGGCGGACGCGGGCGTGACCATGGAGGACTCGGCGGAAAACACCGCCCCGCAGACCCTGGAGGGGCTCACAGTGGTGGTGACCGGCACACTCGAGGGCTTCTCGCGCGACGAGGTCAAGGAGGCAATCTTGTCCCGCGGCGGCAAGGCCGCCGGCTCGGTGTCGAAGAAGACCAGCTACGTGGTGGTGGGTGCGAACCCCGGCTCCAAGGCGGCGAAGGCCGAGGAGCTCGGCGTCACCATCCTGGGCGAGGAGGAGTTTGTGCGTCTGCTGGATGGTGGGGAGGCGGCGCTCGGGGGCGTCGACAAGCAATAGCCCGAAAGCCCGGGGCTACCGCAAAATCGCGCCGATGATGCAGCCGAGGTCGCCGATCTGGGAGACTTCGGAGGCGAGGAAGTCCGGGCCGCCGATGCGGCCGACCACCAGCACTAGGTCCGTGCCGTCGAGCGGGGTGATGGCCAAGGCGGTGTCGAGCAGGCTCCAGCTGCCGGGCATCCAGGTGTCCGTGTCCTGGAACAGGATGCGCGGGCCGTCCACGTCGAGCATGTGGGGCGAGGAGCCGTCGTCCGCCGGGGCTGCCTGCGAGGCTGCCACCCGCACCAAGCCGGAGGCGGTGTTGCGCAGCACCACCGCCCACGAGGAGGTCATGGTGCGGGGCATGACGTCCACAAGCTCCTCCATGGCGGAGGAGAGGTTGGTGGATTGGCGCGCGATCCGCGCGAGCATCTGCACCTGCTCGCGGCGGTCGACCCGGCCGGTAAACGGGCGGATTGAATCCACCTCCGCGCCGTCCACCGAGGCAGCGGCGGTGACCACTGCGTCCACCATCGTGCCGGGGGGCAGCGAGACCACGATATCGTCGGTGACGGGGCCGTCCGTGCCCGTCTGCACGATGTCCACGGACTGGATGTTCGCGTCGGCGAGGCCGAACGCGACCGCGAGCTCGCCGAGGCTGCCGGGGACGTCCGGCAGCGATACGCGGATGAGATAAGACATGCCCACATTTATAACACCGGCCATCTTCGCTCCCCGGCCAAAGGCGCGGCGGCGGGCGTGCCGTAGGATTGGGCCCCGTTAGCTAAACCCGCGAGAGGATTGGAATCACCTTGGCTGAGTTTTCACGCGATGAGGTCTCCCGCATCGCACGCCTGGCGCGTATCGCGCTCAATGAGGAAGAGCTGGACCAGATTTCCCAGCAGCTGGACACCATTATTGACGCGGTGTCGAAGGTGCAGCAGGTGGACACCAAGGGCGTGACCCCGATGAGCCACCCGCACTCCATCGAGGCGGGCATGCGCGCGGACGTTCAGCGCACCACGCTGACCCAGGAGCAGGCGCTGGACCAGGCGCCCGCGGCCCAGGACGACCGTTTTGTGGTTCCCCAGATTCTCGGAGAGGGTGGAGAGTAAATGACCGAGTACACGCTCCCGCACGAGGGGCTCGTGTCCAAGCCAGCCCACGAGCTCGCACGGATGATCCAGGCAGGCGAGGTGACCTCCCGCCAGGTCACCCAGGCGTTCCTCGACCGCATCGACGAGACCGATAGCGAGATCAAGGCCTTCCTCCACGTCGGCGCCGAGGCCGCGCTGGCAGCGGCCGACGAGGTGGACGCGCAGGTGAAGGAGGGCCGCGAGCCCGCCTCCGCGCTGGCGGGTGTGCCGCTGGCGCTCAAAGACCTGCTGGTGACCACCGACGCGCCGACCACCGCCGCCTCCAAGATGCTCGAGGGCTACATCAGCCCCTACGACGCAACCGTGGTGGCCAAGCTGCGCGCTGCCGGCATCCCCATCCTGGGGAAGACCAACCTGGACGAGTTCGCCATGGGCTCCTCCACTGAGAACTCCGCCTACCAGGCAACGAAGAACCCGCATGACCTCGAGCGCGTGCCGGGCGGCTCGGGCGGCGGCACCGCCGCGGCGCTCGCGGCCGGCCAGGCGCCGCTGGGTATCGGCACCGACACGGGCGGCTCCATCCGCCAGCCCGCGTCGCTCACCGGCACGGTGGGTGTCAAGCCGACCTACGGCGGCGTGTCGCGATACGGAGTCATCGCCTGCGCGTCCTCGCTGGACCAGGTGGGTCCCTGCGCGAACACGGTGCTGGACACCGCGCTGCTGCACGAGATCATCGGCGGCCACGACGAGTTCGACGCCACCAGCGTGGACTCCCCGGTCAAGGCGCTGGCGGACGCCGCGCGCGAGGGCGCGTCCGGAAACTTGAGCGGCGTGAGGATCGGCCGCGTCAAGCAGTTCGACCGCCCGGGCACCCAGGACGGCGTGCGCGAGCGCATCGACGAGGCCTTCGCGCAGCTCGAGCGCCAGGGCGCCGAGATCGTCGAGGTGGATTGCCCCAGCTTCGACGACGTGATGGGCGCCTACTACATCATTCAGATGTCCGAGGTGTCCTCCAACCTCGCCCGCTTCGATGGCATGCGCTACGGCCTGCGCGCAGGCGACGACGGCAAGCACTCCGCCGAGGAGGTCATGGCGCAGTCCCGCGGCGAGGGCTTCGGCCCCGAGGTCAAGCGCCGCGTGATCATGGGCACCTACGCCCTGTCCGTGGGCTACTACGACGCCTACTACCTGCAAGCGCAGCGCGTGCGCACGCTCATCGCGCAGGACTTCCAGCGCGCCTTCGAGCAGGTGGACGTTATCGCCGGCCCGGCCGTACCCACCACCGCGTTCAAGCTGGGGGAGAAGGTGGATGACCCGCTGGCCATGTACAACTTCGACCTGTTCACGCTGCCGCTGAACCTCGCCGGCCTGCCCGGCATGTCCGTGCCCGCGGGCAACGCGGCGGACACCGGCCTGCCGGTGGGCCTGCAGCTGATCGCCCCGGCCTTCGAGGACGATCGCCTCTACAAGGTGGGCGCCGCGTTTGAAGCCGGCCGCTAACCCCTGGAATACCCTCGCGGCGCTCGCCGCGGGGTATTTTCTTGTGCTCATTGACCAGGGGTTCATGCCGGTCATCACGCCGCTTCTGCCTTTCGACGTCAGCGGCGCGGTGTGGCTGACCAGCGTGTACCTGCTCTCCACCGTGGCGCCGATGCCCGCGGCGGGCCGGCTTGGCGACGCCCACGGGCAGCGCCGAGTCTTCCTCGCCGGGCTGGCCGTCTACGTCGCCGGGCTCGCGCTCGCGGGCGCGTCGTGGTCCTTCGGCGCGCTGATCGCCGCCCGGGGGCTGCAGGGCTTCGGCGCGGGCCTGTTCCTCCCGCAGGCCTTCGGGCTCATCCCGCGGGTGTTCGCCCCGGATGCCCAGGGCAAGGCGTTCGCTGCCTGGGGCGTGATCGGCTCGGTGGCGTCGTTGATTGGGCCTGTGGCCGGCGGCGCGATCGCCCAGGCGCAGGGCTGGCGCGCGGCCTTCTTCGCCCAAGCTGGCGTCGGCGCGGCCGCGCTGGTTGCAGGGCTCGTTGCCCTGCCGCGCCTGCGCACGACGGGCCAGCGGGTGCACCTTATGCCGGTGGTGCTCTCCTTCGCGGGCCTTGGGTGCCTGGTCTACGGCCTGCAGTTCGGCCACCTGTCCACGGCCCTGGTCGGCGTGGGGTGCCTGGTCGTGCTGGTGGCCTCCGCTATCGCGGGCGAGGACCACGGGTTCCTCCCGCTCGGTCTCATGCGCCAGCGCTCCTTCGCGCTCGGCACGCTCGGGGTGGCGATGATGGGGTTCACCGTCGCCTCCATGTTCATTCCGTTGATGTACTGGCTGCAAACGGTGGCGGGAGCCTCGCCCGCGAGCTCTGGCCTGATCACGGCGCCGATGTCGGTGTTCGCCCTGGTGCTCACGCCGATCGCCGGCCACCTGGCGGACCGCCTGGACCCGGGCAAGCTCTCCGCTGCGGGGTTCGCGGTCAGCGCTGCGGGCCTGGGGCTGGGCGTCGCGCTAATCCAGGCGGGCGCGGGGT
This sequence comes from Corynebacterium bouchesdurhonense, assembly GCF_900078305.2. Lineage (GTDB taxonomy): Bacteria > Actinomycetota > Actinomycetes > Mycobacteriales > Mycobacteriaceae > Corynebacterium > Corynebacterium bouchesdurhonense. The sequence goes on along the minus strand of NZ_LT546028.1, from coordinate 163,618 downwards.
TGTGGTGGTTTGCGGCCGTGACATCCCTGCTGGGCATCGGCGGAGCCTTCGTGTGGGCGCCGAACGCCGCGGTGACTATGCGCGGCATAGCGGAGCACGAGACCGGCGCGGCGTCGGGCCTGTACAACACCGCGCGACAGGTGGGTAGCGTCATCGGCGTGGCGCTGGTGGGTGCCGTGCTCGCGGCGGGGGATGTCGCGGATACCGCCGGCCGCGCACTCGCTTTGCCGGTGGGGGCGATGGTGGTGGGGGCGGTGGCGTCGATAAGCATGAAGCCCCGCGCGAGCTCCCCAACTGCGCGCTAGGGTGAAGTGTATGCGACTTGCCACGTTGACCTCTGGCGGTGACTGCCCCGGGCTCAATGCCGTGATCCGCGGCATTGTCCGCACGGCGAATGCGGAGTACGGCTCCACCGTGGTGGGCTACCTTGACGGCTGGGTGGGACTCATGGAGGACCGCAGGGTGGACCTGTACGACGACGCGTACATCGACTCCATCCTGCTGCGCGGCGGCACCATCCTGGGCACGGGCCGCCTGCATCCGGACAAGTTCAAGGCGGGCCTGGACCAGATCAATGCCAACCTCGAGGACGCCGGCGTGGACGCGCTGATCGCCATTGGCGGCGAGGGCACGCTGAAGGGTGCGAAGTGGCTCGCGGACAACGGGATCCCGGTGGTGGGGGTACCCAAGACCATCGACAACGACGTCGCGGCCACCGACTACACCTTCGGGTTCGACACCGCCGTATCCGTGGCCACGGACGCGATCGACCGCCTCCACACCACGGCGGAATCCCACAACCGCATCCTCATCGTCGAGGTGATGGGCCGCCACGTGGGATGGATCGCGCTGCACGCGGGCATGGCCGGCGGGGCTCACTACACGGTGATCCCGGAGGAGCCCTTCGACATCGACGAGATCTGCAAGGCCATGGAGCGCCGCTTCCAGATGGGGGAGAAGTACGGCATCATCGTGGTCGCCGAGGGCGCGGTGCCGAAGGAGGGCACGATGGATGCCGGCTTGGGCGAGGAGGACCAGTTCGGCCACATCACCTTCAACGGCATGGGCCAGATCATCGCCGACGAGATCAAGCAGCGCCTGGGCTACGACGTGCGCACCACGGTGCTCGGCCACATCCAGCGCGGCGGCACCCCCACGGCGTATGACCGCGTGCTGGCCACCCGCTACGGCGTGCACGCCGCCCGGGCCGCGCACGAGGGCAACTTCAACACCTGCGTGGCGCTGCACGGCGAAAACATTGACCTCGTGCCGCTGGAGAGCGCGGTGGCGCACTTGAAGCAGGTGCCGGAGGAGCGGTACCGCACCGCCCGCAGCATGTTCGGCTAGAGCCCCGGTTATGCACGACCGAAATCTCGCTGACGCGAAGCTCTGGATCGTGGGCATCAACCCCGGCGGCCGCTCCGAGGAGGTGGATGCCCCCTTCGCCTACCCGGGCAACCGCTTTTGGCCCGCGCTGCACGCCGCCGGCATGACGCCGTACTTGGTTGATGCCCGCGATGGACTCAGCCCGGCGGACGAGCAGATGCTCTACGGCCGGGGCATCGGCTTCACCAACATTGTCAACCGCTACACCGCCCGCGCGAGCGAGCTGGACAACGTGGAGCTGCGCGACGGCGGCGCGGCGCTTGCCGCGAAGGCGGAGCGCTACCAGCCGCAGGCGCTCATGGTTGCAGGTATCGGCGCGTACCGCATTGCTTTTCGACGCCCCAGAGCCACCCGCGGCCCCCAACCCGAGCGCATCGGCGGCGCCGCCGTGTGGGTGGTGGGCAACCCCTCTGGCCTCAACGCTCACGAGACGGTGGACACGCTCGCCGCGAGCTACCGCGAGGTCTGGGACTCCCTGCGCTAGCCCGCCCGGCTTCCTTCGGCGGCGCGGGCTCCGGCGCAGCGCCGCGGAACTCGAAACCTGCAGCTCGTTAACGCCCCTAAAACCGGTCTTTTCGAGCTGCAGGTTTCGAGTTTTGGCGCAGTCGTCAGTGTGGCGGCGCGGGGGTGACGGCAAAACGTCCATTATGTGGGAGTACTGTTCCACACTATGGAAGAACCGCAACACGAGCCAACTTCAGGCGCGCAATCAGCAAACGCTGCCTCGACCCAAGACCGCTCCGCGTTCCTCGCCACCCTCGGATTCCCGGTGCTGGTGATTATCGGAGGCTTGCTCGGCTACCTTGCCCCCGCGGTGGTGGAGCCGATCTCCGGTTGGACCACCTGGCTGCTGGGTATCGTCATGTTCGGCATGGGGCTCACTCTCAAGGCCGCCGACTTCGCCCTCATTGCCAAGCGGCCGCTGCCCGTGGTCATCGGCGTGGTGGCGCAGTTTGTCATCATGCCCGTCATCGCGGTGGTGGTGACCAAACTGCTGCACCTGCCACCCGAGCTGGCCGCGGGCGTCATCTTGGTCGGATGCGCCCCAGGCGGTACGTCTTCCAACGTGGTCAGCTACCTGGCGCGGGGCGACGTGGCGCTCTCCGTCACCATGACCGCCGTATCCACGCTGCTCGCGCCGATCATGACCCCGCTGCTCACCCTCTGGCTCGCGGGCCAGCAAATGCCGGTCAGCGCCGGGGCGATGGCCGTCTCGATTGTAAAAATGGTGCTTGTGCCCGTCACGCTCGGCATCCTGATCAACGTCTTCGCTCCGAAACTTGTCGAGGCGGTTCTGCCCGCGCTGCCGTGGGTTTCCGTTATTGCGATCTCCATGATCGTGGCCAACGTTGTGTTCGGCTCCCGCGAGAAGCTGGTTCAGGCCGGCCTGATCGTGCTCGCCGCTGTGGTCATCCACAACGTGATGGGCTACCTGCTGGGCTACCTCACCGGCAAAGTGACCGGGCAGCCGGAAACATCTGCGCGCACCATGGCAGTGGAGGTGGGAATGCAGAACTCCGGCATGGCGGCCACCCTCGCGGCCGCGCATTTCAGCCCGCTCGCCGCGCTGCCCGCCGCGGTCTTTTCGGTGTGGCACAACCTCTCCGGCGCGCTGTTGGCCATGTTCTTCCGGGCGAAGGACCGCAAAAACGCCACAGTGTAATGGGACTGCGAGGTGAGCTGTAGCCTTGCCCTATGTACCTCGATGCGCCCGTTCTTGAAAACTTTCACGTCAGGTTGGAACCGCTCGCGCTAGGCCACGCAGCCGACCTTGCGGCGGCGGTGGGGGACTTGCACACGCTGTGGTACCAAGACCATATTCCGGCGCCCGGAGAGGTGAAGGGGATGATCGAGCACATGCTTCTTAGCGAAAACCGAGTCGCGTGGGCAATCGTCGCCCCCGACGGACGCGCGGTGGGCGTGACCACGTATCTGCACATCGACCCGCCGAACCGGAGCCTGGAAGTTGGATCGACGTGGATCGGTGAAGAGTATCAGGGCACGGCCGTGAACCCGGCCGCGAAGCTGCTGCTTCTGACGCGCGCCTTCGAAGATCTCGGGTGCGGGCGGGTGGAGATCCGCACCCATTTCATGAACCACCAGTCCCGCGCCGCGATTGAGAAGCTCGGGGCCAAGCTGGACGGAGTGCTGCGCCGCCACAAGGTGCTGAAATCCGGCCTGGTGCGCGACACGTGCGTGTACTCCATTTTGGACTTCGAGTGGCCGGAGGTGAAGGCGGGGCTGCAGGCGCGGCTCGCGCAACCGGCGCATTAGAATAGGCAACCATGACTGCGTACGACCTGATGGATTACGACGAGGTGCTGGAGAAATACGACCCGGTGATGGGGCTCGAGGTCCACGTCGAGCTGGCCACCGAGACGAAAATGTTCTCCACCTCCTCCGCCCACTTCGGCGCGGAGCCGAACTCGAACGTTGACCCGGTCTCGCTGGGGCTTCCGGGCGCGCTGCCGGTGGTCAACGCGAAGGGCGTGGAGTGGGCGATCAAGATCGGCCTCGCGCTGAACTGCAAGATCGCGGAAAGCTCCAGGTTCGCGCGTAAGAACTACTTTTACCCGGACCAGCCGAAGAACTACCAGATTTCGCAGTACGATGAGCCGATTGCGTACGACGGCTACCTGGACGTAGTGCTGGAGGACGGCACGGAGTGGCGGGTGGAGATCGAGCGCGCCCACATGGAGGAGGACACCGGCAAGCTCACCCACCTGGGCTCCTCCTCCGGGCGCATCACGGGCGCTACCGCGTCGCTGGTGGACTGCAACCGCGCCGGCATCCCCCTGATCGAGATCGTGACCAAGCCGATCACCGGCGCCGGCGAGCGCGCCCCCGAGGTGGCCAAGGCCTACGTGGGGGCGCTGCGCGAGCTGGTGAAGGCCCTCGGTGTGTCCGACGCGCGCATGGACCAGGGCTCCATGCGCTGCGACGCGAACGTGTCCCTGCGCCCTATCGGCCAGGAGAAGTTCGGCACCCGCACCGAGACGAAGAACATCAACTCGCTCAAGTCCGTGGAGCAGGCCGTGCGTTTTGAGATGCAACGCCAGGCCGCCGCTTTGGACAACGGCGAGGAGATCGTGCAGGAGACCCGCCACTACCAGGAAAAGGACGGCACTACCTCCAAGGGCCGACCCAAGGAGGAGGCCTCCGATTACCGCTACTTCAACGACCCGGACCTGCCGCCGGTAATTGCCAAGCCCGAGTGGGTGGAGGAGATCCGCCAGACCCTGCCGGAGCTGCCGTGGGTGCGCCGCGCGCGTATCCAGGAAGAATGGCAGCTGCCGGAGAAGGAGTTCCGCGACCTGGTCAACGCCGGTGCGCTGGACCTGATCGTGGACACGGTCGAGGCGGGCGCCACCCCGGACGAGGCCCGCGCATGGTGGGTCAGCTACATCAACGGCAAGGCCAACGAGGCTGGCAAGGACCTCGACGCGCTCGGTGTCACCCCGGCAGACGTAGCGCGCGTGGTGGAGTTGGTCAAGGAAGGCAAGCTGACCACCAAGCTGGGCCGCCAAGCCATCGACGGTGTCATCGCCGGCGAGGGCACCGTGGACGAGGTTGTCTCGGCCCGCGGCCTGGAAGTCGTGCGCGACGACGGTGCCATTGAGAAGGCCGTGGATGAGGCGCTGGCCGCCAACCCGGACATCGTAGAGAAGTACCGCTCCGGCAACACCAAGGTCACCGGCGCGATTGTGGGCGCCGTCATGAAGGCCACCCAGGGGAAGGCGGACCCGGGCCAGGTCAACCAGCTCATCGCCAAGAAGCTCGCGGAGTAACCGCCGCAGATGAGTTTGCCCCGCCAACCGGCACCACAGGTGCTGGTTGGCGGGGCGGTTTCGCTTGCGGGAGCGTCGAAAAGCTACTGCTTCTCGGTGGGCTTGACCGCGGGGAACTCGCCGGTCTTGTACATCTCCTCGTAGGCCTTCCAGTGGATCTCGTCGCCCGGGGTGTCCGGTGCGCCGTCATAGGACTTGGAGTCCGGGTCGAGCGCGGGGACATCCTTCAAGCTGAAGTCGCTGGAGGAGTCGGCGTCTAGGTCGGCGGCGACCTCCTCCTGCACGGACTGCCACAGCTCTTGGTCCGCCACGTGGGAGTCGGAGGTGAGTTCCTCCACCTCGGCACGCTCGGCGCGGGTGAGGTCCTCCGCCGACGGGTCGAGCTGGGTCTCGGCCAGCTCGGCGAGGCGCTCGCGGCGGCCCGTCTCGTCCTTGATGTTCTGGCGGTCGCGGAACCAGGCCACGCCCATCACCACGGCGAGAATAAGGCCCAGGTAGCCCAGCAGCGGGTAGACCCAGCCGACCAGGTCGGCGAAACCGATGAAGGACAGCGCGAAGCCGGCCAGCACCGCTGCGAAGTAGTAGGGGCGGAACTTGCCCGGCTTGTTGTTGCTCAGACGGCGGCCGAGGGCGTACAGCAGGCCCACGGCGGTGTTGTAGATCATCAGGTAGATGACGATGGACACGAACACGCCCACGGCCGGGTGCATCGTGTCAAAGACCTTGAGCAGCGGCATGTCCGCGCCCATGATGTCCTCCATGTTCATGAACAGGATGAACGTGAGGATCATCAGCAGCACGGCGAACATGATGCCGCCGAGCAGGCCGCCCTTGCCGGCCTGGGCCGGGTTCATGTGGGAGCCGGCGAAGACGAGCATCATGGAGGTATCCATGATCATCACCAGGGTGGCGTAGTTCAGCGCGGTGATCAGCCAGTTGTCAAAGGTGCCGGAGGCGTGCGGGTTGGTCTGCGCGATCTCGTTGAGGTGGCCGATGTTGTCCGGCATGTTGCCCAGGGTGATCACGAACGCGCCCAGCAGGCAGATGATCAGCAGCGGGGTGATAAATGAGATGACGCTGGTCAGCTTGTCAATGTCCAGGAAGCCGGACAGCACGAGCAGCACCACCATGATCAGCGAGCCGACGAAGGTGGGGAAGCCGAACTGCTGCTCCAGGTTGGAGCCGGCGCCGGCGATCATGACAAAGCCGATGCAAAACAGGGTGAACATGGTGGTGATGTCCATGTACTTGGCCAGCCAGGGCCGGGAGACGCTCTTGAACACCACGCTGTGGTTGTCTGCCAGGTAGTATGAGCCGAGCTGGTAGACCCACCCGCTGAACACCGCGATGGTCAGGCCGGCCACCGCGGCACCCACGATGCCCCAGTAGCCAAACGAGAGGAAGTACTGGATCACTTCTTGGCCCGAGGCGAAGCCGGCGCCGACCGTGAGGCCGACGAGGGCGAGGGCCACCTTCAGAGTTTTACCCATTAATATGTTTCCCTAATGAGGTTGACGAATACGAACCTTAAGCCCGACGATGGTAACAACGATGTGCCCGGGGTGCGACTTTGCGCGGCGGGGAACGGCGGGGAACGGCGGGAAACGTGGGGGCGGTTAGCCGATGATCTGCTGCTTGCCGCGCTTGAGCATCTTTCGCAGCAGACCCGTGAGCTGCTCCGCCTCCTCCGGCGTGAGCACCTCGAAGATGGACTCGCGCATCCGCTCCATCACCGGGGGCGCGGCGGCGGCGAGCAGTTCCTGGCCCTCGGGGGTGAGCGCCGCGTAGGTGGAGCGGCGGTCCTCGGCGCTGCGCAGCCGCTCGGTCAGCCCGCGCCGCTCGAGCCGGTCCATCACGTGCGACAGCCGCGAGGGGGACATCCGCGTCCAGCGCGCGAGCCTGGACATGGTGATCGTATTTTCGTTTCGCGCGATGGCCAGCATGGTCAAAAACTCGGTCAGCGCGACGCTCGACGTCCGCTTCAGGTGCGCGTCCAGCTGTTCCGGCACCCAGGTAATGAACGTCCACAGCGCGATCCAGAGTTCCAAGTCGCGTTCCTCGAGCCAGTCAATGCGCTGCATGGGTAGGAGTTTAAACCACTGCCCCCACAGCAATGGGGCTTGTTTGCTTGTCGACGCCCCCAGCCACCGCCAAAAATCCCCAGCCACGCCGGTTCCGGTCCGGGAAGAAGACCGAGCGTTCGCATACCTTGGCTTTATGGCCATAAACAACCAAAACAATACGCCCGACAGCACGCACGACGTGACCGCAGACGACTTCGACCACGTCGACGTACCCGCCTACACCCCGGCGAACAGCACCGAGTACCCGGCTACCGAGACCATCTCCGAGTACAAAACCACCGAGTACCCGGCTACCGAAACCATCTCCGTGGGCCGCGAGCCCGCCTACATCCCGCCGGCCGAGCCGGTGTACGAGACGCCGGTGCCCGTCGCCGAGACCGTGGTGGAGGAGCCGGCACCCAAGCGCGGCACCATCGACCTTGGCCTGCTGCTGCTGCGCCTATGCTTCGGCGCCTACCTGATCATCACCGCGCTGTCCACGTTCTTCCGGTGGGGCGCCAACGAGGGCATCTCCGGCCTGGAGGCCGCGTACGCCGCGTACCCCTTCGGCAGCGGCCTGGCCGTAATCGTGCCCACCCTCGAGCTGGCCGCGGGCGTCTTCTTGGTGCTCGGCCTGATCACCCCGGTCGCTGCCGCCGTCGCGCTCGTGGTCACCGCCTTCAACGCGCTGCACGCGGTGGTGGCCGCGGGCAGCGACTGGAACGTGCTGAACTGGGACGCCGCGGTGTGGCTGCCGGTCGTCCTCCTCGGCATCGCGCTGGCGCTGCAGTTCACCGGCCCGGGCCTCTACGGCGTGGACGCCGGCCGCAGCTGGGCCCGCCGCCCGCTCGCGTCCTCTTGGATCTGGGCGGTGGTGGCCATCGCCCTCGCCGGCGTGATGTGGTGGTTCGGCACCGAGGTCAACCCCTTCGCGTAAGCCCCTAGAGCCCCCGAGAGCCCCCTAGTCCACCTGGCGCACGGCGCCCTTGTCGGCGCTGGTGGCCATCTTGGCGTAGGCGCGCAGCGCCTTGGACACCTCGCGCACGCGGTTCGGGGTCCACGGGTGCTCGGATGCCTCCATTGCCTCTCGGCGCTGGCGTAGCACTTCCTCGTCCACGTCCAGCGTCAGGGAACGGTTAGACACGGAGATCGAGATCGTGTCGCCGTTTTCCACCAGGCCAATCAGGCCGCCGTGCGCCGCTTCGGGGGAGATGTGGCCGATGGACAGGCCCGAGGTACCGCCGGAGAAGCGCCCGTCCGTGATCAGGGCGCACTTCTTGCCCAGGCCGGCACCCTTGAGGAATGAGGTGGGGTGCAGCATTTCTTGCATGCCCGGGCCGCCGGACGGCCCCTCGTAGCGGATCACCACTACCTCGCCTTCCAGCACCTCGTGGGCCAGGATCATCGACACGGCCTGCTCCTGGGAGTCCACCACGCGGGCGGGGCCGGAGAACTCCCAGAGTCCCTCCTCAACGCCGGCGGTCTTCAGAATGGCGCCGTCCGGGGCGAGGTTGCCGCGCAGGACCACCAGGCCGCCGTCGGAGGTGATGGGGTGCTCCACGTCGTGGATCACGCCGTTGGCCGAGTCCGTGTCCAGGCTCTCCCAGCGCGCGGACTGGCTGAACGCCTTGGTGGTGCGCTGGCCGCCGGGCGCGGCGTGGAAGAGCTCGAAGGCCTCGTCGATGGCGCTGCCGCCGCGGATGTCCCAGTCCGCCAGCCACGAATCTAGCGAGTCGTAGGCCACGGTGTGGACGTCTTTGTTCAGCAGGCCGCCTCGGTTGAGCTCGCCCAGGATGGCGGGGATGCCGCCGGCGCGGTGCACGTCCTCCACGTGCGCCTCGCCGTTGGGCGCCACCTTGGACAGGCAGGGGATGCGGTGGGAGAGCTCGTCGATGTCGCCCAGGTCGAAGTCCACTTCGCCCTCCTGCGCGGCGGCGAGGATGTGGAGGATGGTGTTGGTGGAGCCGCCCATGGCCATGTCCAGCGCCATCGCGTTGCGGAAGGCGTCCACGGTGGCAATGGAGCGGGGGAGCACCGACTCGTCGCCTTGGCCGTAGTAGCGCTCGCACAGCTCCACGATGCGGGTACCGGCCTGGGTGAACAGGTCCCGGCGGGCGGTGTGGGTGGCCAAGGTGGTGCCGTTGCCCGGAAGGGAGAGACCGAGCGCCTCGGTGAGGCAGTTCATGGAGTTTGCCGTGAACATGCCGGAGCAGGAGCCGCAGGTGGGGCAGGCACCGTTGGCGATGGTGTCCAGCTCCGAGTCCGAGACCGCGTCGTTCGCGGACAGCGCGATGGCGTCGATCAGGTCGGACTTGGGCTTGACCACACCGCCCGCGTTGATGGCCTTGCCGGCTTCCATCGGTCCGCCGGAGACAAACACCGCGGGGATGTTCAGGCGCATCGCTGCGTTGAGCATGCCCGGGGTGATCTTGTCGCAGTTGGAGATGCACACCATCGCGTCCACGGTGTGGGCGTTGCACATGTACTCCACGCTGTCCGAGATGATCTCGCGGCTGGGCAGGGAGTAGAGCATACCGGCGTGGCCCATCGCAATGCCGTCGTCCACGGCGATGGTGTTGAACTCCTTGGGCACGCCGCCGGCGGCGCGCACGGCCTCGGCCACAATGTCGCCCACATCCTTCAGGTGCACGTGGCCGGGCACGAACTGGGTGTAGGAGTTGACAATGGCCACGATGGGCTTGCCAAACTCCCGCTCCTCGGTGCCGGTGGCGCGCCACAGGGCGCGCGCCCCGGCGGCCTGGCGTCCGACGGTGGTTACTCGCGATCGAAGCGGAATCACGGTGGTTCTCCTTCTAGCTGCGTTTCGCTACGCGCCCGGGGTCGGCCGCGGGCCCGGGGTGTCCGGGTGCTCTTTGAGGTACTCCTCGTACTGCCCCTGGTCAAGCAGCACGCCGTAGCCCTCCTTGTTAATGATCTCGTATTTGCCGTCCGCGGCCTCGCTCGCCGCGGTTACCACGTCGGTGATGCGCCCGCGGGAGGCGTCGGCCAAGTCCGGCAAGGAGTTGAACGTGACGCCGGGCATGGGGTACTCGTCGCCGCTGTGGGTTGTGGCCAGCGCGCGGGTGCCCTTAAAGCCGATGCCCCGCAGGTCCTCCCACGGAATCCGAGCGTTCTTGCGAAAGAGGTACTTCACCGCGATCCCGTCCTCGCCGACGGTGGTGGAGGCGGTGTAGATCCACGCCAGCGCCGCGACGGGGAAGAGCAGCACCCAGCCGAGCTTGAGCGGCGCCCAGAGGATGCCAATCAGCGCGATGCCCGTCATCACCGCAATCGCGATGACGTGCTCGCGGGAGGGGCGAAATACCTTCTGCGCGTCGTTCATGCGTGCAATGCTAGTCAGGAGCATTTTTGCTTTGCGACGCCCCCTACCAACCCGCGCCAAAACTTTCCCCCGCATTTCCCGCCCCCGCGGGGGCAGGGCGTGTAATGTTGCGCACATGATCAACACGCGACTTGCTGTAGTACTTATTCCGATGCGGCGCTTGCCGTAGCGGTCAGTCACATCTGTAAGCCGCCCAAACCAAGCGCCCTCGAGAGCTTCGGCTCGCTCGGGGGCTTTTGTTTTGTGATCAGCGTTTCGTGATCAGCACCGACGCACCACATCGAGTTTGTACGAGTTTGTGAAAAGGAGCTTTGCATCGTGGCAACTGCACCATCAACAGCAGGCGACGCGGAGGCTGCGGCCGCCGCGCCGGCCGGGCGCGACACTGACGGGGCCACCGAGATCATCACCGGCGCCGACGCGGTAGTCCGAAGCCTCGAGGAGCTTGGCGTAGACATTATTTTCGGCCTGCCCGGCGGCGCCGTCCTCCCGCTCTACCACGCTCTTTCCCAGGCTCGGACGCTGCGGCACGTGCTGGTCCGCCACGAGCAGGGCGCCGGCCACGCCGCAGAGGGCTACGCCGCCGCCTCCGGCAGGGTCGGCGTGTGCCTGGCCACCTCGGGTCCGGGCGCCACGAACCTGGTCACCGCGTTGGCCGACGCCTACCTGGACTCGGTGCCCATCATCGCGATCACCGGCCAGGTCGGCTCGCCGCTCATCGGCACAGACGCCTTCCAGGAGGCGGACATCCGCGGTATCACTATGCCGATCACCAAACACAACATCATGGTCACCCGCACGGAGGACATTCCGGCCGCCATTGCGGCGGCCTACCAGATCGCCTCCACCGGCCGCCCGGGCCCGGTGCTGGTTGACATTCCCAAGGACGTGCAGGCGGCTCAGATGCAGTTCTCCTGGCCCCCGCAGGTGGATCTGCCGGGTTACAAGCCGAACACCAAGCCGCACAACCGCCAGATCGCTCAGGCCGCGAAGATGATCTCCGAGGCGAAGCGCCCGGTGCTCTACATCGGCGGCGGGGTGGTCAAGGCGGAGGCCCACCGTGAGCTGCTGGAGTTTGCGGAGCTGACCGGCGTACCAGTGGTGACCACCTTGATGGCCCTCGGCGTGTTCCCGGAGCACCACCCGCTCTACATGGGCATGCCGGGGATGCACGGCTCCGTCCCCGCGGTCGGTGCCCTGCAGGAGTCCGACCTGCTCATTGCCATCGGCACACGTTTCGATGACCGCGTTACCGGTGACACGGCCTCCTTCGCCCCGGAGGCGAAGACCATTCACGCGGACATCGACCCGGCCGAGGTTGGCAAGATCCGCGCGGTGGACGTGCCGATCGTCGGCGACGCGAAGCGCGTGCTCAACCAGCTCACCGACGCCTTCCGGGACTCCAGCCGCAACGCGGCCCCCAAGATTGACGCCTGGATTGAGCGTTTGGGCACCCTGAAGGAGCGCTTCCCGCGCGGCTACGACGAGCAGGAGGACGGCTCGCTGTCTCCGCAGTTCGTCATCGAGACCCTGTCAAAGGTGGTCGGCCCGGATGCCGTGTACGCCGCGGGCGTGGGCCAGCACCAGATGTGGTCGGCCCAGTTCATCGACTTCGACCGCCCGCGGCACTGGCTGTGTTCCGGCGGCGCCGGCACCATGGGGTACGCCATCCCCGCCGCCCTCGGCGCGAAGGCAGCCTGCCCGGAGAAAGAGGTGTGGGCCGTGGACGGTGACGGTTGCTTCCAGATGACCAACCAGGAGATCACCACCGCGGCGATGGAGGGATTCCCCATCAAGGTCGCCCTGATCAACAACGGCAACTTGGGCATGGTGCGCCAGTGGCAGACGCTGTTCTATGACCGCACCTACTCCCACACGAAGCTGGGCCGGGAAAGCGACTACATTCCGGACTTTGTCAAGCTCAGCGAGGCGCTGGGCGCGGAGGCCATCCGCGTCACCACCAAGGACGAGGTGGTCCCGGCCATTGAGCGGGCCCGCCAAATCAATGACCGCCCGGTGGTGGTCGAGTTCATCGTGGGCGAGGACGCCCAGGTGTGGCCGATGATCGCGGCCGGCGCGTCCAACTCCGACATGCAGTACGCACTCGGCATGCGCCCGTTCTTCGACATGGAGGAGTCGGCGGGGGAGGCCCCCGAGGACATCGACGAGGTGGTCGAGCAGCTTCAAGAAGCACAACCAGGAATCATCCAGAACGAGGAGGGGGCAGAGTAATGGCCCACGAAGACGAGCACACCCGTAACATCCTCTCCGTCCTGGTGCAGGACGTGGACGGCATCATCACCCGCGTCACCGCGCTGTTCACCCGTCGGGGCTACAACCTGGTCTCCCTGGTGTCCGCCAAGACCGAGACCGAGGGCATCAACCGGCTGACCATCGTGGTCAACGCCTCCGAGTACGCCATCGAGCAGATCACCAAACAGCTGAACAAGCTCATCCAGGTGATCAAGGTGGTGCGCCTCGAGGACGACACCACAATTGCCCGGTCGCTGCTGCTGGTGAAGGTAAACGCAAACAACCAGAACCGTGCCCAGGTGGTTGAGACCGCGAACATCTTCCGCGCCCGCGTGGTCGACGTCTCGGCCGACTCGCTCGTGCTCGAGGCCACCGGCACCCCCGAGAAGCTCCAGGCGTTCATTGATGTCGTGGAGACCTTCGGGGTGCGCGAGATGATCCAGTCCGGCCAGGTGGCGCTCACCCGCGGCCCGAAGACGATGGCGCCGTCGAGGAAGCTCCACTAGACCCCGGCGCTTTGCGAGCTTCGCGCACCCGGCGCGGCGAAGGGCGGGGAAAGGCCCTCCGGCGACGGGGTGTGTGTCATAATATGAAACAACCGTCCCAACCTATAGGAAAGGTGAGTGTTCCACTCATGGCTATTGAAGTGCTCTACGACCGCGACGCAGACCTGTCGATCATCCAGGGCAAGAAGGTGGCCATCATCGGCTACGGCTCCCAGGGTCACGCCCACGCGCAGAACCTGCGCGAGTCCGGCGTGGACGTGGTGATCGGCCTGCGGGAGGGCTCCAAGTCCGCCGAGAAGGCGAAGGAGGCCGGCTTCGAGGTCAAGTCCAACGCCGACGCCGCCGCATGGGCCGACGTGATCATGCTGCTCGCCCCGGACACCTCCCAGGCCGAGATCTTCAAGAACGACATCGAGCCCAACCTGAAGGACGGCGACGCGCTCTTCTTCGGACACGGCCTGAACATCCACTTCAAGCTGATCGAGCCGGCTGAGAACATCACCGTGGCTATGGTTGCGCCGAAGGGCCCGGGCCACCTGGTCCGTCGCACGTTCGTCGACGGCAAGGGTGTGCCGTCCCTCATCGCCGTCGAGCAGGATCCGCAGGGCAACGGCCGCGACCTCGCGCTGTCCTACGCGGCCGCCATCGGTGGCGCGCGCGCCGGCGTCATCCCGACCACCTTCGAGGCGGAGACCGTCACCGACCTCTTCGGCGAGCAGGCTGTGCTCTGCGGCGGCCTGGAGTACCTGATCACCGCCGGCTTCGAGGTGCTCACCGAGGCTGGCTACGAGCCGGAGATGGCCTACTTCGAGTGCCTGCACGAGATGAAGCTCATCGTGGACCTGATCTACGAGGGTGGCATCGCCAACATGAACTACTCCGTGTCCGACACGGCCGAGTTCGGCGGCTACCTGTCCGGCCCGCGCGTGATTGACGAGGGCGCGAAGGACCGCATGCGCGGCATTCTGAAGGACATCCAGGACGGCACCTTCACCAACCGCCTGGTGGCCAACGTGGAGGGCGGCAACAAGGAGCTCGAGGGCCTGCGCGCCGAGATCTCCCAGCACCCGATCGAGAAGACGGGTGCGGAGCTGCGCGACATGATGAGCTGGGTCAAGTCGCCTTTGACCGAAACCGCGTAGTTTCCCCAGGTCACGCCCCGCCCTCCACCACCCGGAGGTGGGGCGATCCCGCAAAAATCCCGCACCCCGCCAAAGACGACGCCGCACGCACCCGCTCCTGATACCCAGCGAGCACGTGCGCGTACGTCTTCATCGTCATCGCAACGGTGTGCCCCATCACCGCCGCCACGTCCTGCACCGGCACACCCGACGTCAAAAGGCTCGACGCGTAGTAGTGCCGCAGCGCGTGGAAATGCACCCGCTCCGCATCCGCCGCGACCGCGGCGCGCTTCACCACCACCGACGCGTGCGACGTGTTAATCGGCCGCCCCGTCTTGGTGGTGAAAAGGAGATCCTCCGGCGCGCGTCCCGCGGTGCGCTCTTCAAGCATGGGCACCAGCTCCTCGGGGATCGGCAAGTCTCGACGGGACCGCCGCGTTTTCAACTCCACCCGCGACCGCGGCGGCTGCTTACCCAGCTGCTTGCGCACCAGCAGGACGCCCGAATCGAAATCCACCTCCGAGACGTTGAACCCAGCAACCTCGCTCACCCGCGCGCCCGTACCGACCGCGACGAGCATCATGTCGGCGATGTCGGGCCGTGGCCGCTGATAGGCCGTGTACTTCGTGCCGCGCTTCTCGGGAAACTTCGACCGGCTGCTCTCCTCGTACGGCGCCCCACCCTCACGGACCAGGTCGACGACGCGGCGTATCTCGTCCACGGTGGGGATCTCCACTGGGTCGACCGCCTCGTCGTCGATCTGGACGTGGACGGGGTTACGCGCCACCAGCTCCGCGCGACGCCCGTACTCGTAGGCTGACCGTAGGTGCCGCAGCCCCATGGTCACGCCGGCGCGCTCGAGGCCCGCATCGCTGCTACTTACCCACGGGCGACCGTTAGCGAGCTGGTTCGCCCACGCCTGCACGTCAGTGTTCGACAGCTCCACCGCGGGGTAGTTGTGCAGCGGCACAAGGTTCTTGTCGCGGGTGTGTTCGTACAGGGTGCGGCTGGAATCGCGAAGGGGTCGGGAATCCAGCCAGCGGTTGTAGAGCTCGAGCACCGTGATCTTCTGCGGTGCGGTGTTCACGCCGCGTGCGGCGCGCACCTCGACGTCGGCGAGGAACGTCTTCGCCTCCCGCTTCGTGTCGAAGCTCCTGGAGTGTTCTTTGCCGCCTTTGTCGCGCCAACGCGCCACCCACCGCACCTGGCCTGTCTTCGTCTGGCGTCGCTGAATCGCCATGTAAACTCACCTTGTCTCTCGTCTAAGGGACACTTTAAAGTCGCCCCACGGTCAGCCCGCCAGCTGCCGTGGGGCGCATTTTTATTGGTACTGGGAGCAGATCGCCGGATCTGTGATGTAGCCCTGCTGGCAGCCCCACTCGGCCTGAAGGTCGCCGCTCGAGCGATGCGGGTTACCGTTCGCGTCGGTGCCGTACCCATTGACCGCAGCGCCGCCGGGCTGCAGGCCGGACTGCGACTCCTGCTCGACGTACGCCGACCCGCCCATCTTCTGGAAGCACTCCTCCGAGTAGCGGGTAGACCCATCCGACCATTCAGCCGGCCCAGGCGTGCCCTCCAGGCAGCGCACCACGTACGGCGCCGCACCCGCTGCGGGCGCAGGCGCGGGCGCTGGAATGGCCGATTCTGCTGCCGGCTGCCCGAGTTCTGCCTCCATCTTCGCTGCAACGGCGTCGCCGAGACGTCGCGTTAGATCGCCTGCTTTCTCGTACTCCATTGGCCCCTCGCAGGTACCGGATTCGACGGGAGATCCATCGGCCTTAGTGACCTTGCCGCCGTTACAGACGTAGTAGTTCCCGGTGTCGGGGTCGATGAATAAACCGACGGTGCCCAGCGCGTCCACGGGGTGCAGGTGGCTGTCGCCGGGTGCATACTCCTTCGCCTGTACCGAGGTAGTGGTCGCCATGGTCGTGGTGCTCGACGCTGACGTGGTTGAGGTTGCGGTTGAAGTGGTTTCACCGCTACACCCCGCTAGGGCGAGGGCTAGTGCGGCAAACAGGGCAGCGGGGGCGCGCTTCATGCTGCGGTGGTCCTTTCGATGTGGTCCCGCCAAGTGGCGAGCAGGGAAACAGTCACGCCGAGTTCGGCGGCGATCGCGCCGGCCTGGCCGTCGTAGATTCTCTCAAGTTCCGCGTACTCGCGCGGATCAATGAGCAACTGTGCGGCGAACAAGTCCGCACGCTGCTCGTACTTGGGGTGGTGGCCGGCGGGGTCATTGTGTGCTGCGTGGCCGAGCTCGTGCGCGAGCGTGTGGACCCGGTTGCGCGGCCCGAGCGACGGGGCGACCACTATGAGCCGCTGCGACGGGTACCACGCGCCCAAATCGCCGGCGCGGAGGTGGCCCGTGTCGTCCTCCACCCGCACGCCCAGCTCGTCTGCGAGCTGCAGAAGCTTAAGCTCCAGATCCAAAATCGTCGTCCCCTTCCTCCGGCTCCGGTGCACGTCGGTTCGCAGCATAGGGAAGCGGCTCGACAACCTCGAGGTGCTTTGTCGAACTCCTGTGCCCAGCCTCCTCTTCGAGAGCGGTGATGACCTGCTCGAGGCGGATAGAGGATGCCGTGACATCGACGCTCGCGTTCCTGGCGAGACGAACCGCTTGGCGCAGCTCATCGAGTGTGCTGTCGCCGGTGGCGCCGGCTTCCTCCGGGGTGATGAAGCCCGCGGCGACGAGAGCGTCGAGGACGTTGGCTTCGTAGGCGCGCGCGAGCTTTACGGCGAAATCTGCGTCGGCGCGGGCGCCCTGCTTCCAGCGAGTAAACGCGGACTTATCGAAACCAGCCTTTGCCGCCGCTTCCGAGTAGGTGTCTTCGCCGATTAGGGCTTCTACGTAGTTCCACCAGTTAGTGCTTTCCATGCCCTTAGCTTACGTTGCGTGCGTGCAATTCTGCAAGTGGTAGGCCCAACCCAACATGGTGTTGCGCAGCAACAACGTTGTGTGTAGGGTGGCTGTTGTTGCAAAGCAACGCGGAGATGTGCAAGAACAACGGAGGTTCAATGGAAACGATTCACACCGTTCGGGTGAACCTCAAGTGGCTCGATGAAGCTGTCGCAGCCGAAGGCTCGGCCACAAACTTGGCCAAGCGCCTCGGCGTCTCACCGTCCACCATCACCCGGCAGTACCGCGAGCAAGCGGAGGCCAGCCCCCGGCTCATTGGAGCTGTGCTGGTGAACTACCCCGTCACATTCCAGGACGCTTTCGACGTCACGGAAGAACAAGTGAGGGTCAGGCGCGCGCGAATGGTCAAGACAACCGCCGCCTAACCCCCTTAGAAACGAAAGGAGGCGCCCTGAATGCAGCAGGAAGCCAACGTCGAGATTACACCGTTCGATTTCAACGGCACCAACGTGCGCGTGGTCGGCGACGCCGATACACCGATGTTCGTGCTCAACGACGTGGCGAACGTCCTCGGCATCAGGAACATCGGCAACGTCGTGAACAGGCTCGATAAAGCTGACATCCGCCGAATGGATGTCAGGTCTGGCGGCCAAGTCCGCAACATGGTCACCGTCAACGAGTCGGCGCTCTACGAAGTCGTGCTTCGAAGCGACAAGCCGCAGGCGCGCGAGTTCTCACGCTGGGTCACCCACGAGGTGCTGCCCTCGATCCGCCGACATGGTGGATACCTCACGGAGCAGAAGATCGAGGACGTGCTCGCGGACCCGGACACCATCATCAAGCTCGCGACTGACCTTAAGGCGGAGCGCGCCCGCCGCGCCGAGCTCGAGGCGCAGCAGCGTGAGGACGCGCCGAAGGTGCTGTTCGCCAACGCGGTCGCCACCTCGAAGTCCGAGATCCTCGTCGGTGACCTCGCAAAGATTCTCAAGGGCAACGGCATCGACATCGGTGCGAACCGCCTGTTCTCGTGGATGCGCACGAGCGGGTTCCTGATCAACCGCAAGGGCACCGACTGGAACATGCCCACCCAGCGGGCAATGGAACTGGGCCTGTTCCGCGTCAAGGAAACCGCCATCACCCACTCGGACGGTCACGTGACGGTGAATAAGACGCCGAAGGTCACCGGCAAGGGCCAGCAGTACTTCATCGAGCGGTTCCTGGACGGCCGCTTCAACCCCAAAACCGCAGCCTAACCACCTACAAGGAGAAACCCATTATGCATGCTGCTGTTCGTCAGTCCCGTTCCCCGGAGGGCGCGTTCACGTTGGATGTGCTGCACCTCGCGAATCTGGCGGGGGAGGAGCGCGAGGGTGTTCTGCACCGCGCGATCCGTGCGCTCGTCCGTGAGGTTGCCGCGGTGCACGACCCGGAGGACGTGTCGCTCGTGTTCAACGACCTGCTCAGCGAGATCGACCCGGCCTGGCGCGTGAAGCTCAACGAGGAAGGGGCGGGTGAGCCGCTGTGAAGCTCGTCAAGAACGCCACCGTCGATAAGTGGCTGACCGGCTGGGCGAAAGCCTCAATCCGAGCCCACGACTTGGACGCCGCAGTTGACGCCGCGACTCGCAAGCAAGCCCAGGGCGAAGCCGTCGCCTACGCCCGCATCTTCCTAGATCTCGCCGGCGGCAGCTATGGCCGCTACTGGGAGCGGTTCCTCACGGCCCGGAACAACCGGGTCGCAGAGATCCGTGACACGTACCGCGCGGAGCTGGAAACCGTCGCCATGCACCAGCGCCGCACCACCGAAACCCCTTAACCCACCCTTTGAAAGGACCCCACCCATGAGCACCAAAACCATCAAGACCGACGCCCAGGTACGCGAAGACGCGGAAATGTACCTCAAGCACTTCGAGCACGACTCGCTGATGCGCTTCGCGTTGGCGCTCGTCGTGCGCGAGGAGGTGAAGAAGCGCCTGGAGAAGGAGGGCAAGACGTTCGATGAGGACTCCGCCGCGGAAACGTTTACGGCCTGCGTGGTGGTGATCCGCTCGCTGCTCGATGACATCCTCGGCGTCGGGGAGGAGTGCGACTGCGCGCCGGGCGAGTGCGAGAAGGACAACCGGGTCGCGGAGGCGGAGCAGCGCCGCAAGGACGATCACGTCGAGGCGAAGGAAGACGCAGCCGCCGGCGTAGACCCGGAGGAGGACGCCGAGGACGACAACACCGATGCGGCCCCCGAGGATGCCCTGAAGCTGGACGCCAGCCAGGAACTGGTGGACGCCGCGATCTCGCTGCTGCTGCGCGCACTCGACTAACCCCCAACCCTGCCTCGGCATAGGGCGTGATGCTGCCGATCGGATCGGCGCCGGGGTACTAGGGGCGGGCGTCAACAGGTGGGTTGCGGTTCATGCGCCTGAAAGGGCAACCCACGACCGGGTACCGCTTCCGCCTGAGAGGTTGCACCTGCGCCCGCCCCGTCCCCAACAAGAAAATGGGCCGCCCAGCTTGCCCCTGGACGGCCGCGATCCTCCGAAAGGAAAACGCACATGAATACTACCAAACCGGCCCCCGAGTGCCGTACCTACTCGGCGGCGGAGACCGCCCGCATCCTCGGTATCGGCAAGTCCACGCTGACCGACCACGTGCGCGCAGGCACCGCCGACCACCTGCAGCCCATCCGCGTCGGGGAGGCCCTGCGCTTCCCCATGACCGTGATCGACGACCTCGCTGGAGGTGCGGCATGAGCAATGACGAACTGACCGCCCTCGCCGAGGCCGTAGGTGTGCTCCACGACCCGGACGCCCCGCCCACCCTGGCCGACATCGCGTGGATGGCGATTACAGCCCTATCGACCTACGCCTGCCTTGTTCTGGCGGGCCTTACCCAAGGAGGTGCGGCATGACCGCAATCGCCTATTTCGTCATCGCGCTGTGGTTGACCGCGCTCACCGCGGCGTCGCTGTTCCTCGCCGCCCGCATCGGCCAGCACGAGGACCTGATGCTCGATCTCCGACTGCTGATCGCGGATCTCAACGAAACGCTGGAGAAGCGCCGCATGGTCACGATCGACGTGCCGAAGCCCCAGTTCACCTCGGGCGAGATGGACAAGCTGAAGGAGGCGTTCGGCAATGCCAACGATCGTTAAGTCCCCGCCCGCGCCGGGCACCGCGGAGTGGTTGGGCCAGATCACCGCGTCGAAGGTGCCGGCGATCCTGGGCGTGAGTCGCTTCAAGAGCCAGTATGCGCAGTGGCACGAGATGGCCGGGTTGACGCCGCCGGCGCCGGTGGACGAGGACCGCATGAAGTGGGGCCACGTCGCCGAATCGTCGCTGGCGAGCTGGTGGCGGTACAAGAACCCCGGCTGGCTGTTGAATCCCCGGCGTGGCGGCACGTTCGAGCTGGCCTACACGAACCCGGAGCTGCCGTTTCCGAACATGGCAACGCTGGATCGTCGTGCGTACCGCCCGGACGCGCCGCGCGCGGAGCGGTTTAGGATCCTCGAGCTGAAAACCGCCGGCACCCTTGCCGACTGGGGCAGGCCGGGGGAGGAGGACTCCATCCCCGCGGACTACTACACGCAGGTGCAGTTCCAGATGGGCGTGTCTGGCATCCATTCGGCGGATGTGGTGGTGCTTGGCACCTCGACCCGCCCGGAAATCCACCACGTGACGTTCAACGATGACGAGTTCGCCCGCATCGTGGACCGCTGCGTCGACTGGGTCGCCAGCCTGGAAATGGGCATCGCCCCGGCCCTGGATGACCAGGAATCCACCTACGTCGCGATCCGCGGTAAGCACCCGAACATCCATGACGGGGAGGAAGTGCAGATCAACGCCGCCACCGCAGTGCGCCTCCTCGACACCGTCGTCGGCCTGGACGAGGCGGAGAGCGCATTCAAGGAGGCTCGCAGCGAGGTCGCCGAGCTCATGGGCGAAGCGAAGTACCTCAAATGCGGCGACGTGAAGATCGCCGACCGCCGCGCGAAAACCGGGGGCACCCCGTACGTCCAGTTCAACAAGAAAGCCAACCTCGAAGGAGACCACTAATGACTGAAGTAGCAACCACCCAGACCGCCGGAGACCTTGTCGGCACCGAGCAGGACCGAGGTATCCACCGCGAGGGTGACCTGTCGAAGTACTCCACCTCGGAGCGCGACCAGCTGCGCGCCCTCGCCGGCCTGGACGAGGCATCCGACGCCGATCTGGACATGCTCGCCGCGGTGTCTCAACGCACCGGCCTCGACCCGTTCCTCAAGGAGATTTACCTGGTCGGCCGCAAGACCAAGACCGGCGGGTACCGCGGGGAGCCGGAGCGATGGGAAACGAAGTGGACTGTGCAGGCTGGTATCGACGGTTTCCGCAAGGTCCTGTTCCGCACCGCTGAAATCAAGGGCCTGGGCCACGAAATTGGGGCGCCTGTGTTCCTCGATTCGGAGGGCAACGAGCGCCGCGTCTGGCTCAAAGATTGGGGCTATCCTGCGGCCGCGCTAGTAAGCGTGCGCCTGGGCGACTCCATCGGCCACGGCATCGCCACCTGGGATGAATTCGTACAGACGAAGCGCGACGGCTCCCCGAACTCCATGTGGGAGAAGATGGGCCCGACCATGCTGGCGAAGTGCGCGGAGGCACAGGCACACCGCAAGGTCAACTCGCTGACCTCGGGCATGTACACGCCGGAGGAGATGGGGCAGGCCGACAACCCCGGCCGTGTTCGCGCGGAGGCGCGCCGGGTTGATAACCCGGGCCGTGGATCCTCTGGCCTGCGTGCCGCGCTCGAGGCTGCGGAACCCGCGCCGGCCACCGAGGCCGAGCTGTCCGAGATGGCGCTGCACGCCAAGTCTGACATCGACAACGCCGAGGACCGCGACGCGCTGACCGGCATCATGCAGCAGCTCAAGGGCAACTTTGAGCAGGCGGAGTACGACTTCCTGTACTCGGCGGGCACCGCGCGCTGGAAGGAACTCGCCCCCGCCCCGGCCGCCGAGGGCCAGGCCGAGGACGCCACTGGCGCGGAGGTGATCGACGGTGAGTAACGAGCAGGAGCGTCTCGCCCGCCAGTGGGCGGAGCGGGTTAAGTCGGTGCCGGAGGTGAATTACGGCCCGGAGGCGAACGCTGCCGCCGATTTCATCCTCGCCAATACCGCGCCGGACATGCCCGAGCTGAGCAGGTGGGACGGTGTGGAGATGGACGGCCGTGAATGGGTGGTGTGGTCTGTAAGCGAGACCGGGGCGCTAGTTCTGGTCGCCGCTGACGGGAACGCCTATGCGCACGACTTCGCGGAAAACACAACCCCGAACGGGAAGCGGTACGAACTGCGCGAGGTGCCAGAGGAGATTGACCAATGAGCTACATCTACTGCCTGCAAGTCTTGGACACCGACGGCCAGTGGCGGTTCACCGACGGCGACCACGTAGCCTCCAGCCCGCACGAGGTGCTTTGGGGCGACCTCGACCAGGCCGAGGAAACCCTGCGCGCCATGTCCGCAGACGTGTTCTGGGACGACTGCCGCATCGTGCGGCGCCGCGCCGGCGACATCGAGGTGATGGGGAAATGAACCATCAAGCCGTCACCTACCGGGTCGCGTGGGATGAGACGAAGCGCAACCGGATCGATGAGGTGCGCACCCTCAAGGAAGCCCAGGACGCCGCCCGCCGGATCAGTACCGCGAGCAACGTCCAGAACGTCCGAATCGAGAAGATCACCCGGACCGTCACCACCGAGGAGGTGACCAACAGTGCAGAAGTGGAAGGTGCGTAAGAACAACCCCTACCTCGGCGGGTGGCGCGTGCTCGGCCCGTTCGGCAGCGTGCGGCACGAGGAAACGTTCTCCGACGCTATCGACTGGCTGGACCGGGAACTGCGCACCACAAAGGTGGTCATGCGCCCCGACTACACCGCCGACCCGACGGTGCAAGCCGTGGGGCGCGGCCAGGAACTGCTGATGTTCGTCCACGAGGACAACGAGCACGCCGGCATCACCGCCCACACAGGCGGGATGATCCGCTTCCCCCTTGGGCTGCTGCCGGAGCTGGCGAACGCCGCGCTCACCCTCTACAGCCAGCACCTCTGCCACCTCCACCGTGTGGGGCTGGGCGAGGTCATCGACCCGATTATCGAGGAGACGAACAAGTGATTGATTACGAGTACCGGGCGGGTGCGCTGGTGCAAGACCCGGAGCTGCGGTTTACTCCGAACAGCGGCACCTCGTGTCTGAACCTGCGTCTGGGTCAATCCGCTTCGCGCTACAACGACCAGTCCGGCCAGTGGGAGCGCACCAAGGAGCACTACTTCGATGTGGTGGTGTGGCCACAACGCCGGGGCGACCAGACCATCGACCTGCCCACCTTGGCGAACAAGGTGCTGCGCCGCGGCATGACCGTGGTTGTGCGCGGCCAGTTCCACACCCGCAAGTACGTCAACAAGCGCGGCGATGACGTGTACGCCACGGAATTCGTGGCCGACCGGATCTTCGTCGACGTCCTCGACCTGGACGCTGGCGACGCGCAGGCAGCCGCCGCCGGCGAGGATGAGCCCCCGTGGATGCGTGACCGTGTCAGCTCTTAGCCCCACCCGCACGCTCGCGCTGCGCGTCTCCCTGGACGTGTGCGCGGACGCGCACATATTCCCCACCCTGGGCCTCATCGAAGCCCTGACCGACCTGTTCGAGGGCGCGTTTACCCGCGCCGATTTGGAGGTGCTCTGTGGAATCACCGACCCCGAACCCACGTAAATGGCGCGTGTACACGCTGCCCGCCTCGCGTGGCATCTGGTTCATCGCCAAGCCGACTGCGGACGGGCGGCTCACCACGGTCGCCAGCACCAGCTCACACCGCGCCGCAATGGCCTTCGCCGACCTGTGCGCCCGCGGCGTGCCGCATACCCGCGCCCACAGCGTGGCAGAAGCCATCGAGCGCGGCGACCCGCTCGCCAAGATGCACGCGTCCACTGCGCTCCTATGGGCGCTGCAAACCGCGGCCCCTGGGAGGGAGTGACCCACCGTGTCCTGGTTCAAAGTCGACGATGGTTTCTATGACCACCCGAAGGTTGAGGAGCTACCGAATGCGGCCGTTGGGCTGTGGGTAAAAGCGGGCACCTGGTGCGCCAAACACGAGACGGACGGGGTGATCCCAGCGTCCCGGGTGAAGGCGCTCAAAGGCACCGCGAGTCAGATTCGAGCGCTAATTGAGTGCGGGTTGTGGTGTGAAACCACTACCAGTTTGGGTGCGAAAGCGTACTCATTCCGTGACTGGCTTGACTACCAGCCGAGTCGCGAAGAGCGTGAGGAAGAGCGTGCCTCGTGGCGTGAAAAGAAGCGTAAATCGCGCCGCCAAAAGCTCGACAACCGGCGCAAAAGTGAAAATGTCCACGGGGGAGTCCCCGAAATGTCCCCCGAGGGGACAAACGAGGGAGTCCCCGAAATGTCCGGTACCATACCCGGCCCGGCCCGACCCGGCCCGTCCTATATAGGTGGTACAACGAGCCAGCCTTCTTACGGTGGTACCGCGCGCGAGGCAGGCGGCGGCGCCGAAGAACACGACCCCCTCGACGCGTTGGCGGCTGCTGCGCAGCGCGCCCGCGACGCCGGCATCTCCGAACGCGCCATCACAGCCGGCACCCGTGAATTCGACCGCCGCCCCCACCCCAAAGGGCCCGGACTCCTCCGCGCCCTCATCGACGACGCCTGGCGCGACGAACAAACGGCCGCACGCACCCTCGCCACCATCGACGCCCGCCGCTCCGCCCGCGACGAATGCGAGCGCTGCAACGACCAAGGGTTCATCGAAACCACCATCGACGGCCACCCCGCCGTCATCCGCTGCAACCACCAACCACCCGCAGACCTCGACCCAGACGACGACACACCACCATGGGAGAAACACGCATGATCACGTTCACTGCCCCCGGTGTGCCGCAAGTGCAAGGCAACCACCGCGTCTCAAAGCATGGCTACACCTACGACGCCAACAAGAACCTCGCCGGCTGGCGCCGCACCGTCGCACTCTGCGCCCAACAAGCCATGACCGCCGCAAACGCCGAACTCATCACAGGCCCCGTCCACCTCGACCTCGAGTTCGTCATGCCCCGAACCAAAGCCATGCGCACCGACCCGCCCCCGCCAATGATCCAACGCCCAGACAGCAGCAAACTCCAGCGAGCCATCGAAGACGCCCTCGCTGGCATCGCCTACCGAGACGACTCCCAGATCACCGACCTCACCGTCCACAAACGCCGCGCCAACCTCGGCGAACAACCACACGCCAAAATCCGCGTCACACCCGCACCGAAAGGACAACCACACCAGTGACCCCCGAAGACCAGGACACCGCAACCCGCCTCGCCCAAACCGCCGCCGACCTCGCCCGCGCCCTGGTCCTCCTCAACACCATGAAAAACACCAGAGGCGGAAACCGCACCAGCCGCATCATGCGCGCCACCCCAGGCCCAGCCCTACCCGGCAACCCCCGCGCCATCCTCCTCTCCATCGAACTCGACGGCTTCCTCCACGAAATCTGCCGCGACCTCCGCGACACCATCGCCCCCGGACACATCCTCCCAACCGACGGCCGCCGCCTCGCCACCTGGATCGCCAACACCGCCGCCCCCATCACCCCCACCATCGACTGGGCCAACGACCTCACCGAAGCCCTCAACGACTACGCCGCCCGCGTCCGCCGCACCATCGGCTACGACCAAACCACCCCACCACCCGAACCACGCCAATACGCATCAGCCATCTGCCAACGCCTCCACCAAGACGGCATCACAGCCAACCCCGACCTGCTCACACTCTGGGCCCACCGCTCGGGCGGAACCATCACCACCAGCAAGAAAGGCGGCAAAAACACCTACCTGTACTCCGAAGTCCACGCCTGGGCCACCCGCAACCATTCACCCAAACAGGTGCAACCCCCACACAACTGAAAGACCATTTGCTAACCTCGACGCGACGACACCGCACGCCCACAAACGGCTGCGGTGTTACTCATTCACGGAGGACCACACGTGACCACCGACCTCTGGCGCACCGGCGAAGCCGCACAAATGCGCAAACGCTACCGCCAACACTGCGAAGAACACCACGCCCCCTGCTGGCTCTGCGGCCAACCAATCGACTACCAAGCCGCCGCACTCCACCCCAACGCCTTCGAGGTCGACCACTACCTCCCACGCCGCGACTACCCCGACCTCGCCCTCGAAGAATCGAACTTCAGGCCCGCGCACTCCTCGTGCAACCGGTCACGCGGCGCGCGGGACGACGTCCTCCAGATCGGGCCAACCACCATCAACTGGTGACCAGGGGGGAGGGGGCCTCGAAATCACGAAACGAAAACGCCGCCAAAACTGAGGGGGGCGGGGAGGCAATCTCTCCCCGCGCGCGGCGAAGCCCCCATCGCGCGCGTGTGCGCGTGCGCGCGCGAGGCCCCACCGACCGAGAGGAGACCCCGCATGGACACCACACTCCGAAGCTCGGTGCTCGCCAGTGTCGAAGCTGCCGGCGACGCCATCGGCGAGAAAGACCGTGGGGCCGTCGACCTGGCGCTGAAGTACGCCGACGCCATCGACGCCGCCGCCGAGGTCGGGGGCCAAGCACTCACGAAAGCCCTGTACCTCGGACCGCACCTGCTCAAAGCACTCGTCGAGCTGGGGCTAACACCCGTGAAGCTGCCGGCCGCGCAGGAGGCGGAGGAGACAACGCCGAAGCAGGCAGTCACCGACGAGCTGTCGGCGCTGCGGAGCCGCCACCGTGGCGGCGCGTAAAGGAAACGCCGAGCCCCGCATCTTCACCCCGCCCCTTCGCGAGCTGACACCGGAAACCTCCCTCGGTTTCGAGGCAATCGACTTCGCTGAGAACATCCTTGGGCTGACACTTCGCCCGTGGCAGAAGTTCGCGCTGATCCACGGTCTCGAGCTGGACATGCGCACCGTGCCCGGCTCGGACGTGTTCGACCCGGACACCCCGCCGCAACGCCTGTACGACTACCGCTTCCGCCAAGTCGTGGTGCTCGTGGCGCGTCAGAACGGCAAGACCGTGGTGATGAACCTGCTGGGCTTGTGGCGCCTGTTCGTGGACGGGGCTTCGGAGATCCTCTCCTCGGCGCAGAACCTGTCGAACGCGGAGCGCGCGCTCGGCGATTCGTTCAAGCTGGCGAAGAATACGCCAGTGCTGGTCAAGTACTTGCCGTACCGGATGGAGCGTGGCAATTGGGTTCCCTATATGCGCATGGTCAACGGCGGCAAGCAGATCGAGCTCGCGAGCGTGCCGCCAGGTTTAGAGGGGGTGCTCGATATTTCGGGCGCGATGCCGGCTTGGTACGTGGTCGCGGCCGGCGGCGCTGGGCGCTCCTATTCGGCCGACCTCGCAATGCTCGATGAGCTGCGCCAGCACCGCACCTCAGAGATGTGGGACGCGATCGAGCCGACCACGAAGGAACGCCCCCGCAACCAAATCTGGACGTTCTCGAACGCTGGCGACGCTCGCTCGGTAGTGCTGAAGCGTCTTCGCAACCTCGCACTACGTGCGATTGAGGAGAACACCACCGACCGCGAGAAGCTCTGCCTCATGGAGTGGTCCGCCGAGCAGGACCGCTCGATCTTCGACCCCGAAGGCTGGTACGAAGCCAACCCTTCGCTGGGGTGGGGCAACGCCACCGAGGAGGACATGGCCGCCCTCGCGCGCGCCGCGCTCGACCCGGAGGACCCAGAGGCGGACGAAGCATCGTTTCGCACCGAGTACCTGTGCCAGTGGGTGCAATCCACAGAACCCGGCAAGTTCACCTCCGCCCAGTGGGAGACTCTGGCCAACCCGCTCGACGGCCTGCCAGAGGGCACGGAAGTGCACGTCGGCATCGACTGCTCGCTCGAGGCCCGCCGCACGCACATCGCTGTCGCCTTCGAGCGCCCGGACGGGCTCTGGCATGTCGAGGTGATCGCCTCGCGCGCCGGGTTCGCATGGGTGCCGGACTGGCTCAACGAACGCCGCGGCGGATGGTTCACCGGCGAGGTGGGGCTGCAATCCACCGGCAACGCACCCGCAACGGTGCTCGTGCCGCTCCTCGCGGAGGCCGGCATCGACGTTGCCGAGTGGCGCGGCGCCGCAATGACCGGCTCCGTCCTCGCATACACCTCCGCCATCCGTGACGGCCTTATCCGCCACCCGGGCCGCGCGCCCGGTGTGGACGAGCCGACCCTACTGGAATCCTCCGCGCTCGGCGTGCGCGACCGGAAGCTCAGCGACGTCGCCTTGTGGGACCGCGAACGCTCCACGGGTGACGCCGCACCGTTCATCGCCACGAATATCGCGTGGTGGATGGGCCACCGGGTGGAAGACACGTTCGTTTCCGCCTACGCAGGCGACGACTGGGACACCGATTCGGACGGTGCATCCGACGGTGACTACGACGACCTGGACGATGACGGCCTGCTCATCGTCTAACCACAACACCCTGAAGGGAGGGCGCCTGCATGGGCATTCTCGAACGCCTCGGGCTGCGCAAGTCTGCGCTTGACGCGCCCGCCGACGCCAACTACGACACCCACCTCGACTTCCTCGAACTCGCCTCGGCGGTGCCGGAGATGAGTGTCGAGCAGCTGTGGCACGAACAGCCGCACCTGCGCACGGTCACTAGCTTCATCGCCCGCATGGTCGCGACCGTGTCCATGCACGTGTACGAGCGGATGGATGACGGCGGGCGCGCGCGGGTGCGCGGTACTTACCTCGCCGAGCTGATGCGCAAGCCCAACGAGTTCGAGACGGCCTACCGGTTCTTCTACGACTCGGTGATGGACTTCTGCCTCTACGACGAGTTCGTGTGGTTCCTGGACGATAACCCTGCCCGCGACACCCGGTTCCACCTGTACCGCATTCCGCCGCAGTGGATCGTGCACACCAAGTGGGATGACCCCTGGCACCTGACGCACGTGGGCGTGAACTTTCCGACCCGCGAGCCGATCGTGTGGTTGCCGGGGGAGCGGGTGATCCGGTCGCACGGTTACTCGCCGTCGTCGGTGCGGGTGGGAGATTCGCCGATTAACGCGCTGCGCGGTGTGCTCAAGGAGCAGATCGAGGCGGCCGCCTACCGGCAGCAGCTGTGGCACAACGGCCCCCGCCTGGGTGGTGTGATCACCCGCCCGCAGGACGCGAAGTGGGACGACATCGCTCGCCGCAGGTTCAAACAATCCTGGCGCGCCACCTACGCCGGCTCCGGCTCCGGCGCGGGCGGGGTTCCCGTCCTCGAAGACGGAATGCAGTTCCAGCAGTTCCACCTCAAGGCCCAGGACGAGCAGGTCGTGGAAATGACCAAGCTGTCCCTGTCCACGGTGGCGCAGGTGTACCACATCAACCCGACGATGGTCGGCCTGCTCGATAACGCGAACTACTCCAACGTGCGCGAGTTCCGCATGTCGCTCTACGGTGACAGCCTCGGCCCGATGATGAAGCAGATTGAGGAGCTCATCAACCACGTGCTTCTGCCGCGCCTCGCCGCCCTCGACCACACGCTCGACCCCGCGCAGGTGTACGCCGAGTTCAACATCGAGGAGCGCCTGCGCGGCCGCTTCGAGGAACAAGCTGCTGTCACCTCGACCGCCGTCGGCGGGCCGTGGATGACCCGCAACGAAGCCCGCGTGATGAACAACCTGCCGAAGGTCGACGGCGGCGACGAGCTCATCGTCCCGCTGAACGTGTCCACCGGCGAGGACGCCAGCTTCACCCCACCCGCTGACGCCGACGAGGAGGCCCCAGCATGATCCACTTCGTTTCCTACGGCATCACCAACGGTGCCCCACCCCCGCACGACCTGCTGATTGACTGCCTCGACCTGCCCGACCCCTCGCCGGTCGTGCATGACCTGCCCGGGTTCACTGCCACCACGGCGGAAGTGATCATGGGCATGAACGACCTGGTCGACTCGTGGCTGCAGCTCGCCGCGAACCTCATCTACACGCGTGCGAAGATCACCCCCTCGTTCACCGTGGCGTTCGCCTGCTCTGCAGGTGTGCATCGCTCGCCGTTCGCCGCCGAGCACGTCGCCGCGATGATGCGCCGCGCCGGCCTCGAAGTCGCCGTGGTGCACCGAGATCTGGAGGTGACGCCATGACCGTGCACGTTGTTGTGGGCGCGCCCTGCTCTGGCAAGTCCTCGTTCGTGGATGCTGCCGCCGCGCCGGGTGTGCCGCGCTTCGACTTCGACCGCGTCGCCCAGGTCGTCGCCGGCACGGACTCCCTTGGGGTGGCCGCCGGCGCGACCGAGGCGGTGCTCGCCATGCGTCGCGGGTTCATGGGGTGGCTGCTCGACCCCGAATCCGAACCGGGGGAGGTGTGGCTGATCAACGCCCACCCCTCGCCGGCCACTATCGAGCGCCTGCAAGGCGTCGGCGCGGTGTTTCACGTGTGCGACCCCGGTCTCGAGGAGTGCCTCGCCCGCGCGGTGCGCGAAGGCCGCCCGGACGGCACCGAGGAGCGCATTCGCGCCTGGTACGACAATCCGCCGGACATTCCCGGCCACACCATGAAAGGAGGGCCTGTGCGCCTGAAGAATTTCACAGCCGACATCACCGTCAAAGCACCCGCCCCCGACACCGCCGAAGCCACCGCTGCGGTAGCCGACGGCACCACCCCGCAGGGGCGAATCGAGGCGTATGCCTCCGTCTTCGACACCGTCGACTCCTACGGCGACGTCGTGCGCCGCGGCGCGTTCACCGACACCCTCGCTGACTGGGCCGCACGGGAGAAGACGATCCCGCTGCTCTACGGCCACGACTTCAACGACCCGTTCAAGAACATTGGCGGCGTCATCGAAGCGGTCGAGGACGACCGCGGCTTGAAGATCACCGCCGACCTCGACATGGACAACCCCACAGCGGTGCAGGTGTTCAACCTCATCCAGAAGGGCCGACTGTCCGAAATGAGCTTCGCCTTCCGCTACGTCGACGCCGGCATGGCCACCGAAGACGGCGAAGACATCTACGAGGTCCGCAAGGTCGACCTCTACGAAGTGTCCGTCGTGCCCGTCGGCGCGAACCGCGACACCGAGATCCTGTCCGCCAAGTCCGCGCGCGAACTTTTGACCGCTGTGAAGCAGGCCAACCTGGATGCCGCGACCGAAGCGGTCGTCGTCGGTGCGCTCACCCGAGCCGCCGGCGACACCGACACGGAGGCGGCAGCGCCCCCCAACCCGCCAGCAGATGGCGACAACACCAACCACGACGCGCTCGCGCTCCACGCACGGGCGCGTCTCGCACTCATGGAAAGGATTAGCTCCTAATGACTACGTCTCTTATCGAGCGCCGTTCCGCCCTGCTGGCGGAGGCGCGCAACCTGATCCCCGCCGACGGCGAGAAGATGACCCCGGAGGTCTACGAGAAGACCACCGCCCTCATGGACGAGTACGACAAGGTCGACTTCGAAATCAAGGAGGCCGCCAAGGCCGGCAACCTCATTGACCGCGTCAAGGGCGCGTCCATCGAGGACCGCCCGGCGGACACCCCTGCAGACCGTGCCGCAGCGACGCTCGGCGATCACTTCGTCAAGCACGCAGGTGACCTGCTCACCCGCCAGGCTGGCGGCGCGCAGCTGCAGACCGCCACCCCGGACTACGAAACCCGCGCGGCGGACGACCCGTTCCGCACCCCGCTGGCAACCGACTCCGAAGCGGGCGACTTCGCTCCGTGGGTGACCGAGTTTCGCCGCAGCATCGTCAACGCCAAGCGCGACAAGCTGGTCATCGCTGACCTGATGGGCTCCGCCCAGGTCGCGCCGCAGACCCAGGCCATCTCCTACCTTGTGGAGAAGACCCCCGGCCTCGCCGAGGGCACACCGGCCACCGTCGCCGAGGGTGCGCGCAAGCCGTACGTGCGCTTTAACCTCTTCGACATCGAGACCGAGCGCATCACCAAGATCGCCGCGCTGACCAAGATCACCGACGAGACCGCGCAGGACCTCACCTTCGTGCGCTCCTGGATCAACAACAAGCTGATCTACGAGCTGTCTCTCGTGGAGGAGGCACAGCTCCTCAACGGCGACGGCGCCGGCGCGAACCTCACCGGCCTGCTCAACCGCGAGGGCCTGCAGCAGTACGACATTGCTGGCGACCTGTTCGACGGCATCTTCATCGCCTCCCAGAAGGTGCCGGAGTTCACCGACCTCCAGGCCGACGCGCTCGTGATGAACACCGCCGACTACGTGCGAGTGCGCCTCGCGAAGGACGCCAACGGCCAGTACCTTGCCGGCGGCCCGTTCGTGGGCCAGTACGGCCAGGGCGGCATCAAGATCAACCCGGAGATGTGGGGTCTGCGCACCGTGGACACCCCGGCCATCGAGCGCGGCACCTACGTCCTCGGCGCATTTCGCCAGGGCGCGACCGTGCTGCGCAAGAGCGGCCTGCGCGTCGACTCCACCAACACCAACGTGGACGACTTCGAGAAGAACCTCATCACCCTGCGCGGCGAGGAGCGCTTGGGCCTGATGGTCGAGCGCCCCGCCGCGTTCGTCACCGGCTCTCTCGCAGGTGCTGAGATTCCGGGCGTGCCGGCAGTCGCTGCCGGCACTGGCCAGTAAGGGGAGGTGCGCTCATGGCAACGCTCAAGCCGTACCGGGTGACCATCGGGCGCCGCGAAACGATCCTCCGCCTGTCGGAGGAGACCGCCGCGCGCGCCTACCCTGACGCAGTCGAGCTGAAGATCGGGCCGGAGCCGGTCACGCCGGAAACGCCGAAGGCGACTCCGCGCACCCGCAAGACCGCAGCGAAATAGGAGGTGAACCGTGACCGAACCAACCACGAAGCCGGATCACGGTCTCACCCCCGATTCGTTCCCGGGCGCCACACTCACCCAGGAAGCAATCGACGCCGCAGTCGAAGCAATCCGCCGGCTCGCTGCCTGGCACGTGTGGCCCGAACGCGACGAGACACTCACCTTCGACGCGCCCGGCGACCCCCTTGTGCTCGTACCGACCAAACGGCTCGTCGCCGTGAAATCAGTCAAGGTCGACGGGAAAACCGTCAAGATCGGCCCGCATGACTGGTCACCGGACGGCACCTTGTGGATCGACGGGCTACGCCCGCACCCCAAGGGCCGGCCACGGCGCATCGAAGCAGAAGTGCGGCACGGCTACACAGGACCCGGCGACGTCATCGCACTTGTGCGGTCGATGGCCGGACGCGCCGCAGCACCCGGCCAGTCCTACACCGTCGGCCGCATCAACGTCGGCGCGCCGGGGGCGATCACCCCGCAGTCGACGGAGTGGCGCATCGTGGACCAGATCAGATTGGGGCCGATCCCGTGACCGAGCCTCAGATCATCTTCAACCAGGACCTCGAGATCGCGGTGCCGGCCCGCATCGAGTCCCCTTACGCATCCGAGCCGGTCTTTGACTACGACAACCCCGTCTGGCACGAGGTCGCCTTCATGGTGTCCGTCCAGCCGGAAACCTCGAGCGAAGACGACCTCGAACGGCCCGTCACCGTGTCGCGGCTGGTGCTCATCACCCCGCCGGGCACTGACCTGCCGGAGATGACTGCCGAGTCCAAGGTGCGCGTCGGCGGGGTGATGGTGTGCGACGTTGTCGGCGCGCCTGCGCGCTGGCCTGACCCCTGGAACAAGGGGAAGGTGCACCACCTCGAAGCCACCTTGGAGGTGGTCGATGGGTAAGCAATCCGGCGACATGTGGCGCGCGATCAACGAGTCCGTCCTGAAATCCGGCGCGCTCGAAAAAGCGGCGCGCGACCTGGCCGCCGACGCGACCCGCATCTCGCGGCAGAACGGCGGCAAGGCGAACTACTCCGTGCGCTCCGGTATCCGTCCTGGTGGCCGCGCCTACGTGGACGTGGTCTCCGACAACGAGGCGGAAGAGCGCGGGTCGGAGCAGGTGCCGCGGATTAACGCTCTGCGCCGCGCGGCGAGGGGACGGTGACGCATGGATGTAATCGCAGCGCTCACCCGTCACATCGCCCAGGTCGACGGCGTCAAGGCCGTCTACGAAGAAGTGCCGCACAACGCGATCCCGAACATGCTTCCCCTGGTCCATCTCGAATCGGCTGGCCCGGCGAGGCGCGCGCCTGCGCTGCAAGGTCTTGGCGTGGACCAGGTCGGGGTCGACGTGAACCTGGTTGTCCCGGAGAGCATGTGGCGCTCCGGGGCGGCTGCGGAGCTCGCCCAGCGACTCCGGCTTCACCTGTACGAATTCCGCGCGGGCCACATGCGCGCGGTCGAAGTTTCCAGGCCCGAAAAGTGGCCGGACCGTAACCCGAAATCTCGCCGGCTCGGCATGACCATCGAAGTCATGATTCCGGCTCACCCATAGAAAGGATTCCGTCATGGCGGATCAGTACAAGGTCGACCTGACCGACCCGAACTTCAACTCGCAGCTGGTGACGATGGGCGTTACCGGCTCTATCCACTACGCGCCGCACGGCACCCCGGCACCGAAGGGGATGGAGGAGTACCCGGCCCCGTGGGTAAACATGGGCTGGCTGTCCGAGGAGGGCATTAGCGAGGCGATCTCCCGCGAGTCCAACAGCTTCACCCCGTGGCAGACCAACTCGCCGGTTCGCGACGCCGCATCCTCCGAGGAGTTCACCTTCAACGGCACGCTGTGGACCATCGGCGGTCTGGCGACCGCGATGCGCTACGGCATCCACGAGGACGACATGGAGTTTGTCTCCGACGGCGAGTACGTCGAGTTCATCCAAGGCAAGGAGCTGCCGGAAGAGTTCCGCTTCGCCCTGGCCTTCGACATCATCGACGGCAGCAAGCACCGCCGCTTCGTCCTGCCGAACGCCTCGGTGAGCGACCCCGGCGATGTCACCTACAACAAGGACGGCCTGGTTGGTTACCCCATGACCTGGCGCGCGAACTTCGACCAGGAGGCCGGTTACTCGGTGCTGCGCCGCTTCAAGGAGGGCTGGCGCCCGGGCCAGGCCGGCGTCGACAAGTCGCTGGAGGCGGCGAAGGTGCGCGACCTTGGTGACTGGTCGGACGCGTCGCTGTCTGCCGCCGGCACCGGTGACACTGGTGCTTCCGGCGGCTCTACCCGCACGGGTGGCAACACTGGCGGCACCGCTGGCGTCGACCAGTAGGTAACGCCGGGGCCCAGGGAGTTTAAGGGGTTCGCCCTGGGCCCCTCTTATCGAACCCCTTTCCGTAACCCCAACTCCGAAAGGAACCCCCAATGACTTCCAAAAATACTAAGCCCGCGAAGAATCTGCGTGACCTTCCCAGCTTCGATGATTTCATCGCGCAGCGCGCGGACGCGGTCGGCGCAGATGGCGGCACCGTCCAGATCGAAGGCTTCGGCAAGACGTGGAACCTCAATGTTCCAGCTCTGCAGTCCGCTGACTGGAATGACCGATTCCAGGAGCTCACCGACGACGTGCGCGAGGAGGTTATCTCGCCCCAAGACTTCCGTCATGAGTTCGGAGAGCTCCTGCTTGGCGAGCAGAAGGACGATTTCTTCGAGGCGGCAGACAAGGCCGGCATCGACCCGTTAGTGTTGCTGCGTTGGGCGCTTGAGAACATGGCTGAGGCTGTGGCGGAAAACCCTTTCCCCCAGAGCTCGCGCTCTACCCGACCGCGTGCGAAGCGGCGTTAAGCGCCCACTACGGCGGCGACCCCGTCGCCCAATGGCACCGCGGCGAGATTTCATCGCGGCGCCTCCAAGCCCTCATTGATTGGCTGCCTGAGGGTACGGCCCTAGATAAGGCACGCGAGCAGGTGCCGGCAACACGTACTTGGACGATGCGGGACTGGATGCTGTGGTCCATCTACGGTGAGCTGATCCGCGCAAATGGCTACTACCGGGCGGAGCTCGGCATTAAACCGAATCGAGATCGGTTCAAGTGGCCGGCCAGCCCCTTCGAAGCACCCGAGGACGACAAGACCCGGCTCGGAAACGTCGCGTCCGAAGACCAGGCCGCAGCCGTCGACTACCTGCTCGCGCTCTCACCCCCACCTGCGACCTAGAAACGGAGGTCTCCTCATGGCAATCGGAAGTTCCGGCGATGCAGTCTTCGTCCCGATCATCCCCAGCTTCGATAAGTTCTTCGCGGAGACCCAGAAGGCCTCGGCGCAGGCGGGTAAGTCCGCGGGCGAGAAGTTCGCCCAGGAGATGGAGCGCTCCACCGCCAAGGCGCAGAAGGCTGTCGATTCTGCAGCCAAGGCGCAGGAGCGCGCCCACAACCGGGCCGCTGACGCCGCCGACAAGACCCGTATCGCGCAGCTGAAGCTCAACGAGACCCTGGAGAAGGGCACGGCGACGCAGTCGCAGATCGCGAGCGCTACCGCGGCCTACGAGAAGGCGCAGCGCGACGAGGCCGCAGCCGTCAAGGCCTCCGAGCAGGCCACCCGCAACTACGAGCAGGCCCAAGACAACCTGGCGAAGGTCACCCGCGAAGCGCAGAACGCCACCGAGGCGGGCGCTGACGCGGTCCGTGACTTCGGCGACGCCACAGAAGCGGCGGACGGCAAGAGCCGTGGGCTCGAGCTGTCCATGACGCAGGTCGCTGCCGCCGCTGCGGCGGGTGCGGCGGCCGTCGGTGCCGCGGGTAAGGCCCTGTACGACATCGGCGCCGAGTTCGATGATGCCTACGACACCATCCGTATCGGCACGGGTGCCAGCGGTGAGGCGTTCGCTGAGCTGCAGGAGTCCATGCGCAACGTCGCCCGCGATTCAATCGGTGTCGGCTCCGACCTGGGAGAAATCGGCACCACCCTGGCCGACCTGAATACCCGCCTCGGCGTGACGGGCGAGCCGCTAGAGAAGCTCACGACCCAGTTCCAGCAGCTCAAGGGCATGGGCATGGAGACCGACATCAACGCGGTCACCGGCGCCTTCACCCAGTTCGGCGTCGAGGCCGACGCTATGCCGGACATGATGGACACGCTGTTCCAAATTTCGCAGGCCACCGGCCGCAGCATGGACGACCTGGTCGGCAACCTGTCGAAGAGTGGCCCCGCGCTGCAGCAGTTCGGATTCGGTTTGACCGAGTCCGCCGGCCTGCTCGGTGCCCTCGATAAGGCCGGTCTCGATTCCGAGAAGACCCTCGGCTCCATGACGAAGGCCCTGGGCGAGTTCGCCAAGGAAGGCAAGGATCCGCAGGAGGCACTGTGGGGCACGATCCAGCAGATCGAGGAGCTCCAGCGCGCCGGGAAGAACATGGAAGCCGTTGACCTAGCGAACTCGATCTTCGGCGCTAAGGGCGGTGCCGGGTTCGTCGCCGCCGTCGAAAGTGGGCAGTTCGCTTACGACGACTTCATGGACTCCATCGGCGCGTCTGCCGACACCATCAACGGGCTGGCGGATGAAACCGCTGACTTCGCGGAGCGGTGGGACCAGCTGAAGCTGCAAGCCAAGCTGGCTATCGAGCCGATCGCGACCGCCGTGTTCGACGCAATGGTGCCCGCCCTCGAAACCGCCTGGGACGTTGGCGGCAAGCTGGTGGACCGGTTCAAGGAACTCGGCGCGTGGGTGCAGGACAATGCTTCCTGGCTCGGCCCGCTCGCCGCAGCCATCGGCTCTGCCGCCGCCGCGGTCGCGATGTGGCAGGGCGCCATCATGGGCTGGAAGAAGGCGGTCGACCTCGCCAAGGGCGCGCAGATCGCGTTCACTGCCGTAATGAACGCTAACCCCATCATGCTGATGGTGACCGCCATCGCGGCACTGGTCGGTGGGCTGACGTACTTTTTCACCCAGACGGAGAAGGGGCGCGAGCTTTGGACGAAGTTTACTGACGCGCTGAAGAACGGGTGGCAGACCGCGCAGATCGCCCTCACCGCAGGGTTCGAGACCGTCAAGAGCGCGTTCAAGTCCCTTGGTGATTTCATCCAGGGGGTGTGGCAGAACAGCATCAAGCCGGTGTTCGATTGGTTCGGCAACGCCGCGACGTGGCTGTGGGAGAACGCCCTCACGCCTACGTTCGCCGCTATTCAAACTGGGTTCCAAGGCCTCGGTACTGCGATGCAGTGGGTGTGGGAGAACGTCATCAAGGTCGTGTTCGATGCCCTCGCCGCAGGTGTTACGTGGCTGTGGCAGGACGTGCTCATGCCCACGTTCGGCTTCATCAGCGCCGGCTTCGAGGCAGTGGGTAACGGCTTTCAGTGGGTGTGGGAGTCGGTCATTAAGCCCGCGTGGGATTCTCTCGGCTCCGGCATCCGCTGGGTTGTCGACAACATCATTGATCCGGCATTCGGCGCGGTACGCGCCGGCCTAGACACCCTCAAAGACTGGTTCGACAAGACCGTTTCCGCCATCGGCTCCATCTGGGACCGCATGAAGGAAGTTACGGCCGCACCCATCCGTTTCGTGGTCGGCACCGTGTGGAACAACGGCCTGCTCAAGGCTGTGAACGCGGTGACCGGCTTTATCGGAATGCAGAAGCTGGAGCCGGTGCCGCTCGCATTCGCCCGCGGTGGTGTCATGCCTGGTCCGTCTACTCCTGGACGTGACATTCACCGCTTCTACTCGCGTACGGGCGGTGTACTCGACCTGTCAGGGCGCGAGGCAGTCATGCGTCCAGAGTTCACCGACGTAGTTGGTCCTGACTGGGTCGATGCGGTCAACGCCGCCGCTCGCGTGGGTGGGCGTAGGGGAGTCGCGCGTGTCCTCGGCGCGATGCCGCACCAGGCGTTCGCATCGGGTGGCGTCATCGGCTCCATTTCGGGCCTGGTGCGAAAACACTTCCCGATGATGACCATTACCTCGACGCTTCGCCGGGGCGACCCGGGCCACCACGGCACGGGTAACGCTGTCGACTTCTCCAACTCGACGGATACGACGCCGCAAATGCAGGCCGCCGCGAAGTTCTTCCACGACAACTACCGCGCCGGCCTGTACGAGCTGATCCACTCGCCGAGCCCGTACAACGTGAAAAACGGCCGCAACGTCGGCGACGGTTTCGGTCTTTACGGTGCGGGCACTATGCGTGCGCACCGCAACCACGTCCACGTGGCCGCACCGGCACCTTTGGGTGACCCGTCGGTCGCCGTCGAGATGTTGGAGGATGCCGGTTTCGGCGGGTTCTTCCAGCCCCTGCGCGACATCGTCGGAGCAGCGTTCAAGGCGATTTCCGACCCGATGCTCAAGCTCATTCCGGAATTCGCAGGTTACGTGGGCCAGATCCCGCGCGCGGTGGCTACGTGGGGCCGCGACAAGCTCCTGGAGTTCGTCACCGGCAAGGCCGATGATTATTCGCCGGCCGCGGGTGCCGTCGGTTCGGCTGAATCGTGGCGCCCAATGGCGATGGCGGCCATGCGTCGCGTCGGCTTCAACGCCGACGACCCGCGCCAGGTCAACGCCATGCTGAAGCAAATCATGTCCGAATCCGGCGGTAACCCGGGCATTGCCCAGCAGATCGTGGACATCAACGGCACCGGCGAATCCGCCGGCGTCGGCCTCCTGCAGATCATCCCGGGCACGTTCGCCACCTACCGCGACCCGTCGCTGCCGAACAACCGCCGCGACCCGGAGGCGAACATGGTCGCCGCGCTGCGCTACTACAAGGCCCGCTACGGCAACGACCTCACCACCACGTGGGGCCACGGCCACGGTTACGCGCTCGGCGGAGTCCTTCCCGGCTGGTCGCCCGGCCGAGACATTCACGCCTACACCTCGCCCACCGGGCCGCCGCTGATGTTCTCCGGCGGCGAAGCGATCATGGTGCCCGAGTTCACCGCGCAAAACGGTGGACCCGCCGGCATCGCACGGCTCAACCGCGAAGCCCGCGCCGGGCGGACTGCAGTACCGCACCGCGCGGGTGCATTCGCTAATGGTGGCGTTATCGCTACCGGCGACGCCACGGGCGTGCGTGATCTGCGGGCCGCTGCCGGGTCGCTGCAGCTCGCCGCGGAGGAGATCCGCGTATCGTTCCGTGGCGGTGACTTCGGGTATGGTGCGCTCGCTGCTGTCCTGCGTAACGAGGAGTGGGCGCGGGCCATCGTCAACGGTGCGGCGTCGCTGGACAAAATGGCTGATCCGACGTCGCTTGAGGGTATCGCTGGGCGTTCGTTTGCCTCCGAGCTGGCTGACATCGTCGGCAGCTTGGGCATGACGAACACGACCCAGATCACCGGCACGCTCATGGCTGCGGAGAAGAACCTGATCGACGCCCGCGCGGGCCATGCCGAGCGTCTCGCGAAGATCGCCGCGAACGAGAAGGCGTTTGACGAGGCTCGTGCGGCACTCGCGAAGGTGCAGTCCGAGAAGAACGATGACCCCAAGGCCCAGGCAGACGCGGTCGCGAAGGCGACCGAGGACGTCAAAAAGGCAGAGGGTGAACTGCTCGACGCCCGCCGCAAGTCCGCCGCAGCGTTGGACATGACGGTGCACTCGGTGTTCCCGCAGCTGTCCGGCATGGCCGAGAATGCGGCGGCGGCGACGTCGGCGTTCCCACCGCTGTCCGGCGCGTTGTCCGCGGTTGCTGCGGCGACCGGCCCGGCGGGTATGTCCCTCGGTGTCGTCGTCACTGGCGTCAAGTCGATCATCGAGATCGGCAAGACCATGCACGACATTGTGCAGCGCATCGTGTCCGGCGTGAAGCAAGCGAAGGTCGAGGTGTATCAGGGTCTTTCGCAGGCGATGGGGTCTGTTAAGGAACTCAACGCCTTGTATGCGAAGCAGCGTGAGCAGGTCGCCGGCCTGGTCGTGGCGTGGAACAAGGCGATGCTGGACATGCAGTCCGCGTCCCGGAATGTCCGCATCACGCAGATGGACGGGATCATCGCGCAGCTCAAGGGCGCTAAGGACGTTGCCGTCGCGCAGGCGAACCTGAACAAGCACATGAAGGACGGCAGCAAAACGCTGGACGAAAACAGGTCCTCGTGGCGCGGGTTCTACACCGACCTGCAGTACGGCACGAAGGAAGCCGGCAAGAAGGTCGTCGATACCTGGGTCGAGGCCGGCGCGTACGTCGGTGTGACGCAGGAGCAGATTGCCGACTCGATCGCGCAGTCGCAGGAGGAGTACTTCGCCTGGATGCGTGAGCGCGAGGCTCTCGAGATTGAGATCGAGGGCGCTCGTGCGCAGCAGCGGGTACTCGAGCTGCAGGCACAGCAGGCCAACCTGGAGGCGGCGTACAAGTACGCCAGCGCCGTCATGTCGATGGAGTCCGTCACCCGCCAGCTGGAATCCGCTGCGAAGAACCTTGCGATTATGTCCGGTAAGGCCTTCGGCTTCGACCAGGCCGGGGCGATGGTGGGGCAGCGCGTCGCCGACCTGCTCACCGAGAAGGCGCAGATTGAGGCGGAGCAGTCCGCGAATCGCCTCAAGCTTTTCTCGTGGCACGCCTCCGGCGCGAACCGGGCGGCGAACACGAGGAAGTCGCAGATCGACTCCGAGCTGCAGCGTCTGTACGCGATGCCGGAGTGGACCGGCTGGTCTCCGGCGCAGCAGGCGTCCATCGATGCTGTGATGTCACAGGCGAGGCGCCTGGGCGCGCTCGGCGGCTCCGCCAGCATCGACCGTCTGATTAAGACGTCGGCGATTGGTGATCCAGGTCGAGCGATGGCTGATATTCAGCTGCGTACTGAGCTGCAGGGGCTGAAGGATCAGCAGGCTGCGATGAATGAGCAGATGCGCAAAGCTGCGCTCGATGCGGCGTACCAGATCCAATCCGAGCCGCTGGCAATCCAGATCAAGGCAGCGGAGATGGATAAGGCCGTCTTTGATGCTCGCGCCGAGGCGGCTCGCTCCGACTCGGATATCGTGCGCACCGCCCTTGACGATTTGGCGAAGGCGTACGAGAAGAGCGCGGTGGAGATGCGCGGGATCGCGGAGTCCAATCCGCGGGTTATCTCGCTCAACGTCCCGAACGGCAAGACCGCCTTTACGACGGCGGAAATGCAGGAGCTCACCGAGGAGTTCAACCGCCAGGTCTCCGGTTTGGAGATGCGTCTGGAAGGGGTGGAACGTCGCGGGAACGCGAGCGCTGCCGATGTTGCTATGTCACGGAGGTGATGATGAGTGAAACTCAATTACACGATTGATTACAATGGTCCCGGCGAGACGCTGCGGATCGCGTCGGATCCATCCTCCGAGGTCTTTATCGAAGCGGGCACGCTCGCGGGTTTTGTTGGGCAGTTCGAGGACTCTGGCGTGCAGGCTATCGGCGTGCCGGGGCAGGTCGTCAATATCCGGGACCGGGTCACGCAGCCGATGGAGGGCGGCTTCACTTTGGTCGTCTGGGATCCGAAGATCTGGCCGAAGGTACGGGCCGCGTTTTCGTCACGTTACGAAGGTCAGCTGGTGCTCAAGGGTCCCGTACGCGAGCTGTATTTGCCGGTCCGACTCGCCGAATCGCTCCCATCTCCCGATGCTCACCCCGAGAAGGGGTCGCGTATCGAGGTGCGGCTCATCGCCGACGGGGGAGTGTGGCTCGACCCAGTCGTGGACCCCGGCCCCCGCGTCGTGGTGTCAAATGCCGGCGACGTTCCGGTGTGGTTGCGCATCGATTGGGAGGGTGCCGGCGGCAAGGTGACTATGCCGTCTGGCGCGAGCTTTACGCTCCCGCGGGTGACCGGTATGCACACCTTGCTGCTCGACCGTCGCCACGCCGGCGAGGTTTACCTCCCGGACGGCTCGTACTCGAATATGCTGTCGCGCCAGATTGGGGCGTTCGCGGAGATGGTGCCGGTCGGCGGCGAAGCCGAGGTGGTGATCCCAGCTGGCGCGCAGGTCTCGTACTCGCAGGGGGTGTATGACCCGTGGATCTAGCACAGTGGCGGCGCCACATCGACTACGTCGTCGACACGGAGGGGCAATGGGTTGGTCTGCTCGATGAGAACGGCTGGCCGCTGCTCGACTTCCCGGCGGTGGTCAACGTCCAGGCGCCGGAGACGCGCATGGCCGCCTCCTCGGTCGAGGTCACTGCCGACGTGTCTGCCGGTGGTGGGCGCCGGCTCCTCGATGAGCTCGTCGCTGACGGGCTCGGGAAGCAGGAGCCGAACGCTCGGCTGACCCCTGCGGTGGGCGCGGCCCGATTCATCTGCCTGATCCGGCAGGCTGGGGAGCGAATCGTCGCGCGAGTGGTGCACACTGTCGTCTCTGGCGATGCTTCCCCGGTGACTATGGCGGTGCACGGCACAGATCTGACCGAGGGGCTGGCGTGGTGGCCGTGCCCCTCCGCCCCCCAGCATTGGAGAAACGCCCAGTTCTCCGACTGGACCACCGACGCGTCGTACCTGCCGTACAGGAAGACACGGTCTCTGGCGAAGGTGCAATTCGCCACCGATACGCTCGCGACCACGAAACGCGGCACCGCCCGCGACCTGATCCGCGACGTGATCCAGGATGCTTTCGATACCGTCAACGCGGCGCGCGGCTGGTCGAGCGACCCGCACGCCTATGTGGACTATGGGCAGACCGGCCGTGATACGACCCCGGAAGTGCTTATCCGCCTGGATGATTCCTACGTCTGGGACACGGTCGCAGCGACCGCGCTGCAGTCTGGCGTGACGATCCAGGTGGATTTGTGGTGGCCCGGTGACGCTCCCGTCCGGGTGCGCTCCGGCGCACTGCGCGCGTGGCCGCACCCCGTGCAAATCGTGAAAGTGAGGTCTTCATCATGACCAAGGTCCCGATGGTCGCCGATGGTGGTGAGCTGACTACCCTGCGCGAGCTCGCCTCGGACGTCTACGGCCGCGAGCGCGTCGATTGGCCGGAGCAAATGCCGGACGAAGTCAAGCCGAAAATCGAGGACGGATTCGAGTTCGGCTACCTGTACCGGCTCAACCGCGGGGTGGGCCGGATGGGCCGCAGGTGGGTGCGTGCGGACGCGTCGATCCTCGCGGCCGACTTCGAGGACGGCCGATCGACCCCCATCCCTGACTCCGGGTTCTCCGACTTCGAGGCCGTCTTGGACGAAGCCTCGGCGCGTGTCTCCGGCGAGGCGCTCTTCCAGAAGGAAATCACCCGCTCCGGCCTCGGCCCGCTGGTGCCGTTTCGCGATTTCAACGTCGGCGACGTGTGGCCGGTGTTGGTCTGGGACTTACTCGTTCTGGATGTGGTGGTGTCGCGTATCGAGGCGACCTCGGAGGTCGGTGCAGCTACCGACTGGCGCGTCCTCATGGGTAACGAGCTGGTCTCGGACTACGCCGCGCAGCAACGGGCCAACGAGTCGGCGGCGCGCGCGGTGGAGCAGTCGCGCCGCCAGGCTCGCTCCGAAGCTCGCCGCCAGGCGGAGGCAGTGCGTTCGTATGCGGATTCCGCTGTGGCTGTGGAGCGTGCGGAGCGTCGTGATGATGTGGATTCGGTGCGT
This sequence comes from Corynebacterium bouchesdurhonense, assembly GCF_900078305.2. Taxonomy (GTDB): domain Bacteria; phylum Actinomycetota; class Actinomycetes; order Mycobacteriales; family Mycobacteriaceae; genus Corynebacterium; species Corynebacterium bouchesdurhonense. The sequence continues at coordinate 119,065 of NZ_LT546028.1, read as the reverse complement.
GTGGTGTTGGGTGGGGCGCGGGCGTCGGAGGAGTCGTTGGTGTCGCAGTTGGCTGCGGTGCAGGCGCAGATCACGGGCATGGTGGACGATGGTGAGCCCCCACCGGCACCGGGGTTGCTGAACTCGTATCTGTGGTTGAACACCAAGCTGTGGGAGCAGCAGCAGGACATTAACCGCCTGAACCGGGAGTTTCAGGCGGAGGTGCAGGCGCGGCAGCGTGAGCAGGCAGTGCTGGACGCGAGGCAAGACGCGCAGGCGCAGCAGATTGCTTTGGCGGTGCCGCGGGTCGCGTCGATTAAGGAGGGGGAAAATGAGTCGGCGGAGAATGATTTTTTCCGGCTGTCTATCAGTGGGCGGGACCCGAATGTGCGGGACAACTGGGTTTTTCAGGTTCAGTTGAAGCAGGGGTGGGAGGGGTCGATGATCGTGCTTGTGCGTAGTGATGCAATGCCTATGAGGGTGTATCCGTTGACGGTTTCGCGTGATGGTTTTGTGGCGGGTCAGTCTGTGTTGTCGGCGTTTGCGTTTTCGTGGCCTCGGGAGGGGCTGTCGTTGGTGGCTATTGGTGTGGCGAATCCGCCTGTGTAGCTCTGACCGCGTGGTTGTGCTTTGTAGTTTCACCCCTGTGTAGGGGTGTTTTTAATGCCTTGAGGAGGGTGAGAATGGTTCGTGTTTCTGGGCCTTTGCGGGTGGTGACGGATAGGCCGCTTTTGGTGTCGCAGGTGCGGGTGCGTGCTGCCCGTGACCGTGCCGAAAAGGGTGGTCTGACGGCGGCGTTTTCTGACACTGTGACGGTGCAGGACGGGCAGCTCACGATGGAGGTGTTGCCTGGGCCTGCTGTGCTGGATGTGGCTGTGACTGGTGGGCATTCGCATGTGGTGCGGCTGGTGGTGCCGGACATGGCGGCGGCGACGTTGGAGCAGTGTGTGCTGGCGGCGGAGGCGGCGTCGGAGGGTGAGCTGCGGACGTTGGAGCGTCTGGCTGGTGGGGTGGTGGCTGATCGTGATGAGGTGCGCCGGTTGGCGGGGGAGGCTGCGGGGTCTGCGTCTCGGGCTGCGTCGTCGGCTGGTGCCGCGTCTGGGTCTGCTGCTGCGGCGGGGCAGTCGGCCGCGTCGGCTGGGCAGTCTGCTACGGCGGCGTCTGGGTCTGCGTCGGCTGCGTCATCGTCTGCTAGTGCCGCAAAATCGTCGGAGACCAGGGCTGGCCAGTCGGCTACGGCTGCGGGCCAGTCCGCGTCGCAGGCTAGCCAGTCGGCTACCGCTGCGGGCCAGTCCGCCACGAGCGCGTCTGGGTCTGCGACGTCGGCGGGCCAGTCCGCGTCGGCTGCTGCTACCTCGGCGACGAATGCGAAGACCTCGGAGACCAATGCGGGTAAGTCTGCGTCTGCGGCGTCTACGTCCGCGTCTGGTGCGGCCACGTCGGCGACGAATGCGAAGACATCGGAGACGAATGCTGCGGGGTCGGCGCGGTCTGCGGCCACCAGTGAGCAGAACGCGGAAGACCACGCCAGTAAGGCTGCGGGGCATGAGGTGGCCGCGTCCGGCCACGCGGACAGCGCCAAGCAGAGCGCCGACAGGGCTGCGACCATCGCCGGGTCTACCCGCTGGGTCGGCACCCGCCTAGAGGTCAATGGGAAGCTGTCCCCGGATCTGAAGGGTGAGCGGGGCGACCCGGGCCGCGACGGCACGATGACGTTTGAGGATTTGACCCCGGCGCAGCGCGCCTCCCTGAAGGGTGATAAGGGTGATCCGGGGCCGCAGGGGCCGAAGGGTGATCCGGGGCGGCCTGGTGATCCGGCGACGGCTGCGGAGCGGGTACAGACCAAGGACACCCGCAATACGAACGAGACCCCCGGGTGGTACATGTCCACCTACCCGCAGTCCGTGGTGTCGGAGTTTAAGTCCACTGGCCCGGTGGGTATTGACCGGGCGTTGGGCCTGTACGCGATGGTGTACACCGTGACCCCGTGGCGTGACCGCTCTGGTGGCTACCCGTCGCAGACCGCGTACGTGGGGGATAGGGTGCTGCGCAGAGTGGGCACATCCGACACCACATGGAGCGACTGGCTGGATACGACGGCGTGGGAGGGGATCACCGGCAAGCCGGAGCAGTTCCCGCCGGAGTCGCACACGCACCCGTGGTCGGAGGTCACCGGCAAGCCGTCCACGTTCGCCCCGTCTACGCACTCGCACGCATGGTCGGAGATCACGGGCAAGCCCAGCACGTTTGCCCCGTCGTCGCATACGCACACCCTGTCGCAGATCAGCAATGCCCCTAGCTCGCATACCAGCGCGCAGACCGCGAGCACGCTCATGTCCCGAGACAGTGGGGGCAGGGCACGTGTCAACAACCCGGTGAACGCGCTGGACATTGCGAATAAGCAGTACGTGGACGCGGTAGACGCACGCATCGACACCCGCCCGGCGTTCTTCTCCGCGCCGGACGCACCACCAGCGGGGGTGAGGGTCGGGGACTACTGGCTGGACGAAACCACGATGAAGCTACACAAAATCACCGGAATCTAGGGAGGCATGACATGGCAATAAGCACACAGCTCATAGGAAAACTCGGGGGCGGAATGGAGACCGCCACCGTGACCGACCCCGGGTACCGGGAGAGTATCCCCGACGGGTGGAGGAAGGCCGTAGGGGTGTTCACCAGCAGCGGGAAGGTCATGGGGTACGTCCGGGTTTTTAGTAATTTTGTGAATCTGAAGGACTATGCCTACATGAACGGGGGGGGTGCTCACAGCAGGCGAGACCACGGACTTCAGCAACATCACGGGCACGCTCACGTGGTACCGGCTGGAGTGATCCTCGGGGCGGTGGTCTAGATGGCGGTAAGCTCACAGATCATCGCAACCCTCGCCGCCAGCGGGGGGAAAATCTACGCTACGGACGTGTCGAGAACGCAAATCGGCGAGAGGGGGAAGAACTACCTCGTCATCTCCCGAAGCTCGTACTCCGCCGACTACAACCTATCCCTGGTAACCGGCCCGGTGACAGCCAACCAATACGGAGTCACCGTCGCTATCGAGCTGTCCGAGTAGCCCCCCAGGTGGTGGTGGTGTAAATGGCCATCACCACACGACTTATAGGCCACATCGGACTTATACGCGGATACGCAACCACGGATGCAAGGCCCGGCGTCATCTACAAACTCCCCCCAGCTCCCTACGGCTGGGTGGCAACCGCTAGCGGGTCGAGCACGGTGACGATTGCGTTCCTGCATCCGTCAACGGGGGAGGTGCTCGACTCTTGGGCAGGAGATCGCTACGGCACAGGGATTCGCACCAGCGCGACACAAAAATGTCAGGAGGTTGCTACCACGCTCGGTATCAACATCCGATTTACTGGCGCGTCTCGCTTATACGCGATAGGGATTTCCCCTATCTGGGCCGACGGAGACGCATACGCAACACCATCTGAACTCTAACGATAAGGAGCAAAGAATCATGGACACATTGAAGCAGCAAGTACAGGAACTCACCCCTGACCAGTGGACAGAGTTTCTGGGGTGGGTGACTGGTGTGGAGCGTGCCCGCCGCGACGCACTGCCCCTGATCGAGGAGGCGCAGGCGACGCTGGTGGAGGAGCTGTGGGAAGCCCGCCCCGAACTCCGCCCCGAGACGGGCACCACCGAGATCACCCCCGCCGTCACCGAGGAGGAGCTGGTGGCGCAGGTCAAACCGTGGGCGCAGCCCGCCACCCCGCTCGACGGGTACCCGCGCAGCGAGCTGGCCGCCCTGGACGGCAAGGTGTGGCGCAACCGCCGCCCCGGCAACACCAAAAAGCCGGGCACCGCTTTCTCTGGGTGGGAGGATGTGACCGATGAGTACCTGCGCCTCGCGGACGCGGTGGACGGCAACGCCCCGGGCGTAGGCACCGACGCGCCCGGACTGATCACCGAGCCGGTAAACGACCCCGCACATCACCACTAGCCGATCCTATTTGAGTTATACGCCACTTTATTTATGTTTCAATAGTTTCAGTGTGAACTGCTCTCTTCTTGGCTTTCTTTTCTTCTTTCTACAACGTCCCCCCCCCCCACGGACACCCGCACGGGTAGGGTCGCCGGCCGCGTAAGATGTGAAAAAGAGAGGGGGGCAAACCCCGCCGCTACACCGACGGCAAAGTCTACGTCTGGCAGAAGAACAAGCTGGAGGCCACCAGGCCGGAGACCGCCCCGGACAAGGGCACCGGCCACTGGCTCCAACTCGGCTAACCCCACCACGCCCCGCTGACCGCCCAGGTCGGTGGGGCATTCTCATGCCCGAAAGGAGGGCACACCAATGGCCACAATGCCCGTACCCAAGGGCTTCGAAGTCACATCACCATTCGGCCCACGCTGGGGCACAATCCACAAGGGCACAGACTTCGGCCGCCAAGGCGGCGCGGCGAACCAGCCGATTTTCGCGGTGCGTGATGGCACGGTCATTATGACCGGCGCGGCCCAAGGCTACGGCGGCCCCGGCCCCGCAGGCTGGATCGTCATCGACCACCCCGCCAGCGTCGGCGGCGGCACCAGCGAGTACGGCCACATCATCTCCGAAGTCGCGGTGGGCCAAAAGGTGCGTGAGGGACAGCGCATCGGCTACATCAACCCCAACCAAGCCACGAACGGTGGTGTGGCGCCGCACCTGCACTTTTCCTGGATGCCGAAGGGGTACAACCCGTCAGCGAAGATTGACCCGATGACAACCGTCCTTGCCGGGGCGAAATGGCCCGGTGGTGAGCAGGCGGCAAGTTCCGCCGTCGCCACCCCGGAGGTCAACCCCCGCGACATCTTCGATATCGACTGGTCCCAGAAGTTCTGGGAAAACGGCACTTACTCGCCCAAGCGCCTGATCGTGCTCCACACCACCGAGAACTCCGCCAAGTCAACCGTCGAAGGTGTGGCGACGTTCCAGCTTGGCCCGGAGAACACCTGGAAGGGCGCCTACACCGGCCTCGTGGACTCGCGTGGTGCCGCGTTGCGCGCCAACACCGACGATCAGAAAGTTCCCGCCGCCGCCAACATCTCGAACAGCTACGGCCTGCACCTGTCGCTCGTCGGCTGGTCGTCTTGGAAGCGTGAGGAATGGCTCGCACAAGAGAAAATGCTGCGCCGCGCCGCCCGCATCGTCGCCGACTGGTCCACCAAGCACGGCATCCCTATCCGCCGACTCACTGCGGAGCAGATCAAGGCCGGGTCGTGGGGCATCACCGACCACAACGGCACCCGCCTGGCCTACGGCAAAACGACGCACACCGATGTCGGCCCCGGCTTCCCGTGGGACGTGTTCCTGGAGATGGTCAACGACGCGATGAAACCGAAACTGGAGGCAACCATGACTGAACCAATCGCCTGGCCGGACGGCCCCGGCGCGCTCAACGAAGCGAAAATCGCGGCGACGGAGGCGCGGGACACGCTGCGCACACCCGTCCCGTCCCTCATCAACCCGAAGAAGCTATACGAGCCGCTCGACCTGCTGCGCATCGTGGACGCGCAGGTGTGGGAGCAGCGCCATCTGCTCGAAGCGCTGTGCCGCAAACAGGGCCTCGACCCGGCGCGGATTGTGGCCGACGCGAAAGCACTAGACAGGGGAGTGAAGTAGATGAACAACAAGGCAATTGCCGCTGACGCGGTAACCCGCGCCTACAAAGATCAGCCCACGTGGCTGCGGTACAAGGGCACGATTCTCATCGTCCTGACTGGCCTCGCGTCCATCGCGGGCCAAGTAGCGACGCTGCCGGAGTGGGACGGCACCACCGTCGGCATCGCAGCGACCGCCGCAGCCACCGTGATCACCGCCCTCGTCAACCGGAGCACGAAGGACGGGTTCACCCCGTCGATGGTGGAGCGCGCCGCCGACGCAGCACCCACAACCACCACAGACACGCTCGATGATCTCCGCGACCGCCTCGCCGTCCAGGAGGCCACCAATGCCGATTGAGCACCTACCCGAAACATGGCAGCCCGGCGTGCGGCGCTTCCGCGACTGGATCGCCACCGACCACGGCATCATGCTCGTGCTGGTGGCCGTGTTCTTCTGCCGCTCCGTGTCCTACCTCGGCGACCATAAAGCCCTCATTCAGCACGTGTTCGAGTTGCAAAGCCGGTGGCTATCCCCCGCGATCTGGATTTTTGGTACGCTGGCGCTCCTCCTGGCGCTGGTGTCGCGGGGAACCCGGTTCGACAGTTTCGCCCTAAGCCTCGCCACCGCCATACTTGTGCTGTGGGGTGTGCTGTACCTATGGAGTCCCCCAGAGGACGTGAACATGCCGGTGTGGTGGCCGGTCTGGCTGGGCTGGATAGAGCGCCTACTAGAGCACCTCGTGCCATTCCTTAGCCGGGGCGTTGTCTACATCGCACTCGGAGGTATCACGATTTACACCGTGTGGCGGGGCCGCTCCGAAACCGTATACGTGAGGGAGGTGCCCGCCGATGCCAGACCTTGACGTATCCGCGATCAATAACGGCTGGCAAGCGATTGCCTTCGTCGCCTCTGTCACCGTCGTGGTGCTGGGCTACATTGCGATGCAGCGCGCCAAAACCGGAGCCGACAAGCAGGTAAACGCGAACAAGGAAGTCGCAGCCCGCGTCGCCGAAGTGCCGCGCCTGCTGGAGACCGTGGAGCTGCTCACGGCCCAAGCGAAAGAGAGCGCGGCCCGCATCGAGGCGCTGGAGGTTGACCTCACCGACCACCGGGACTACGTGGCGCACCTGGAGCAGATGGACGAGTTCACCGACCCGCCGTTCCCGTCGCTGGCACGATTCAAGGCGGAGCGGGGACAGTAACTCGAAACCTACTCGAAACGCGGGCTACCGCACTGACCTGCGCTTGTCTCGCTACTCGAAACCGTTTCGAGTAGACCTTTGACCCTCACCTTTTGTGGTGGGGGTCTTTTTGCGTTTCTACCCACGCTTTTCCGGCACATCACCCGGCCCATGCGCCTCCAAAAACTCCACATCCGCCATGTGTGCCCGGTACCGCAGAACAGTGTTCCGCACATTCGTGTGCGTCACCCCATACCGCCGCCCAATCTCCGACCAGCCCGCCCCCTCCGCGTGAAGCTGATCCCACACCTCCGCCGGGGCACTAGACTTAGACCTGTACGTGCTGATCCGGGCACACAGCGGGGAGCACGTGGACCTATCCTTCCTGCCTACGATGGGCCGGTCGCACACCTCGCAGCGGCGTGTGATCGGCTTCCGCGCCCCCGCGATGTTTCGCTTCGCTACCTCGATCTGGCGGGCACGGTCCTTACCCCTGCGCTGGAATGACTCGCGGGTGCGGGCGTGTGATGCCGCGGTGGGGTCTCGTTTCTCCACCATGCGTAGCCACGCCTCCGACCCGACACGGGCAGCAGACGCCGCTGAGACCGCTTCCCTCGTCTCGGTGGCGATCAGCGGCACCCGCTGCGGGATACCATGCGCCGCCCGGTACTCGTCCGCCGTCATGCCGTGCGCCGTGTAGGCGTGCACACCCAGGGAGCGGTAATGCCCGCCGCATTCGTGGCAGAGAAGCCCGTCGGCTTCCTCGTCCACGTGGCCGTACCGCCCGTGGCCGTCCGGGTCGCCGACCTGCATTACTGCGCCCTGATCTGCTCGACGCGCTGGCGGGACAGTCCGGACGCTGCGGCTACGTCCTTCACGCGGGCACCAGCACTAAGCGCTTCCCGAATCGCGGCGTTGCGCTGCTGCTCCATCGTCTCCAGGGTGTCCTGCGCGGCCTGGACCTGCGGCATGAGGTCTTCCAGTGTTGCGAGCTGGCGCTGTCCGAGGTCGCCGGAGCGCTGCGCCTGCACCATCGATTCGATGAGGAAAGCGGCGTCGTCGTCGCTGATGTTGCCGCGGTCGATCTCGCGGGACTCCAGAGCCTCAATTTGGCGGATGTAGGTTTCGAGTGCGTCTTCGGCTGTGTCGTCGGTGAGGTCGAGTTTTGCGGCGGTGCGGATTGCGAGGGTCTGAATGTCAGTCATGGTGGTGGCTCCTTCTGGTGTGGGTGGGGGGGGTTAGGCGAAGGTGGCTGCGTAGGCCTCGTAGCCGTATGCATCTTCGTCATCGATGGTGTCAATGAGGTCGGCGGTGGCGGCGGCGAAGGCTGCGCCTTCTTCGGTGCACGCCCACTCGGGGGAGTGAAGCAGGGGAATGTGGTTTGCGACGGCGTATTCAATGAGGCTGCGTGCGTGCCCCTCGCCTTGGAAGCCGTCGGTGGTCTCGATGTTCATAATCTGGCCCGTGGTGAGGTCTGCGTAGAGCTCAGAGATGAGGGTGCCGTCTGCGTTGTGCTTTTCGATGATGCGCATGTCGCCGGGTTCGTTGTAGTACTGCCCGGTGCGGGTGGTGATGGTGGTCATTGTTTTTGCCCTTTCCCTCTTGCTTACATCCCTAGTATATGCCACCGCACTAGCATGTGCAAGTCGGGTAGCACGCAGTGAGTTGCAGGTCACCTTCCTCACTGCGGCGTCATTGTAAAAGGCGTCGTCACTGTAAAGAGTGACGCCATAGTGAGAGAAGTGAGCCCCCGATCCCGCAGAAATCCCGCACGCGCCCCCGTTCTTGGCGGCTTGGCCGGCCACCCCGGCCACGCCGGACAAGCAAAGGTGCAGGTCAAACCAATAGATCAGGTCGCGGAAAGTGCGCGACATGATGAGCTGGGTGAAGAACCCGCTCAACGAAACCGCGTAGTACGAGCAGTATCAGCTGTACCGGCGTAGCACCGGCACCGCGGAACCGCAGACACCCCGCTTCCCGTGAGGGAGGCGGGGTGTCTGCGGTGAAAGGGGGCGTCGACAAGCAAAATGCCCCGCCTCCAGGGAGGAGGCGGGGCTCTCATCGCGGGGGGCGACTAGGTGGTCGGAACGACGGTCTCGGTGACCTCGGAGACAACCTCGGTCTCGGTCACGGTCTCGTCAGCCGCGGTCGCGGAGGCGGAAGCAGTAGCGGTGCCCTCGGTCACGGTCTCGGTGTTCTCCACGGTGGAGGTGGCAACGGTGGAGGTTGCGGTCTCCACGGTGGCGGTGTCCTCGTCGTTGTTGTTGAACAGGGAGAGCAGCAGCCACAGCAGCAGCAGAGCGACCAGCAAGCCGATCAGCCACTTCCACCAGCCGCCGCCCTTGTTCTCCTCGGCGTTCACAGCGGTGGAGCCGGCAGTCGGAGCGACAGCGCGCTTGGTGGTGGTCGGGGTGGTCTCCACGCGACGGGTCTCGTGGGTCTCAACCTTCTCGACCTTCGGGTCGAGCTTGCGGTTCGGGTCATTCGGATTCGGGGTCGCGGTAGTCATAGCAACTTCCTTTCGTATCTAAGTTGGCTTTGGCTCCCTCTGAACCTTCTGGGTGAAACCTCAGCTGGCGCCAAGGCCGCTTTGCGCGTAGCGGTACAGCGGCCGTCGCTATCGAGGGTAGCAAACTGGGGCGGGTGTGATTTTGATCGCCACGGCGTTTCCCGAGGTGGATTCCTATCGGCCCAGCTCAGAACGATTCGTTGCGAGCGGCAAGCGTTTTCAATAAGTTGTCATTAAGCGCGGCGCCGCCCTACACTGGGTCGCATGAGCACAGGGACGCACGCGCACCAGGACGCGCACCAGCACAGCCACGCGAACGGTGGGGCAGATGCGCCGCTGCGCGCGCTCGCGGCGGCGCTCGGCATCACCACAGTTATTTTCGTCGCCGAGGTTGTGGGCGGGTTGCTCTCCGGCTCGATGGCGCTGCTGGCCGACGCGATGCACATGCTTTCCGACGCCGCCGGGCTGATCATCGCCCTCATCGCCGTCCTCACCGGCCGCCGTGCCGCCTCCCGGCGCGCCACCTACGGGTACCGGCGCGTGGAGGTGCTGGCCGCGCTGGCCAACGCGGCGACCGTCATGGGTATCTCCGTGGTCATCGTGGTGGAAGCGGTGCGCCGCCTGCGGGCGCCGGCGGAGATCGCCACCGGCCCCATGATGGCCGTCGCCGTGATCGGCCTGGTGGCTAACGCCGTGTCCGCGTGGCTGCTCGCAGCCCACCGCGGCCAGTCCGTCAACGTGCAGGGCGCGTTCCTCCACGTGGTGGTGGACATGCTGGGCTCGGTGGCGGTCATCGCCGCCGGCGCTGTCATCCACTTCACCGGGTTCGCCGCGGCCGACGTGATCGCCTCCTTACTCATAGCCGCGCTCGTGGTGCCGCGCGCGTGGCAGCTCCTGCGCCAGTCTGCGGCGGTGCTGTTGGAGCAGGTGCCGGAGGGTTTCGATGTCGAGGCCGTGGAGCCGGCGCTGCGCGCGGTGCCGGGGGTGGCGGACGTGCACGACATCCACCTGTGGTCGCTCGACGGCCTGAGCGTCCTGGCCACCGCGCATCTCGTCCTGGATGAGGCGCACTGCGGGGACGCCGCCGGCGCCGCGGACCAGGCCCGCGTGCTCGACCGGGCGCAGGCCGCGCTGCTCCAGCTGGGCATCACCCACTCCACGATCCAGCTGGAGCGCCCGGAGCACGAGGATCACGAGAGCATTTGCTGAAACTGCTCTAAAGTCGGGGGCCATGGGCTTCACCACGCCGAGTTACTCGTTGATTGACCTGTTCGAGCGGGCGGAACGCGGCGAGCTCCAGCTGCCGGACTTCCAGCGCGAATACATCTGGGACGTCGACCGCATCCGCACCCTGATCACCTCCGTCCTGCGCGGCTACCCCGTCGGGTCGTTCCTCGCGCTGGATACCCGCAACTCACCGGTGCGCTTCCGCCCCCGCCCGCTTGTGGGGCTGGACGTGGGCGGGGTCGAGCCGGGGCTTTTGCTTCTCGACGGTCAACAGCGCCTGACCTCCCTCTACCACGCGTTCAAAGGCGACGGGGTGATCCCCACCGTGGACTCGCTGGGGCAGCCGATCCTGCGCCGCTTCTTCGTGGACGTGCGCGCCGCGGTCGCCGCGAACCCGATGCCCGTCGAATCCGTCTTCGCCGTCGACCTGGACGGGCGGGTGCGTTCCCACTTCGGCCCGGAGATCCCCGGCGGCATCGTGGACCGGGCGGACATGCTGCGCCACGGGGTCGCACCGGTGTCTCTGCTGCTGTGGAAGGAAGGCAGCGACCTCCTTATTGATATGGCTGCCGGCGCGGGGGACCCGGAGATGCTGGAGGCCGTGAAGCTGTTCCACCGGCAGGTGCTGCGCTGGTTGCCCGCCTATGACGTCCCGGTCATCCGCGTCGACCGGGGTACCTCCCAGGTGGGTGTGGGGCAGATCTTCGCCCACGCCAACTCCGCTGGCGTGCAGATGGACGTGTTCGAGCTGCTCACGTCCCTGTTCGCCTCGCAGGATCCGGATTTTGTGTTGGCGGAGCACTTCGGGGGCGTCGAGAAGCAATTGCGCGAATACCCCGCGCTGGACCGCATCGGGCGCGTGGAGTTTCTGCGCGCGATGGCGATGCTGGTCTCCAGCCGCAAGGGGCAGGCGAGCGGGCACCGTGGCGACATCCTGGCGATCTCCCTGGACGAGTACCTGGCGCACGCCGACGAGTTGACCCGCGCGTTCCGCGAAGCCGCGGAGTTTTTGGGCGAGCGCTGCATCTTCACGGTGGATCAGGTCCCGTACTCCTCGCAGATCGTGCCGCTGGCGGCGATCCTCGCGCGGCTGGGGGAGCGGCCCGGCGCGCTGGAGGATCAGCGCGGCCGCGACCGCCTCAACAGGTGGTTCTGGTCCGGCGTGTTCGGCGAGCTCTACGGGGCGCACTCGCCGGCCATCCGCGCCGCCGTGGACCTGGAGGAAGTCACCCCCTGGGTGCTGGGGGAGACCGACGAGGTGCCCCGCACCGTGCTCGACGCGGAGTTCGCGGAGTCGCGGCTCATCACCGCCGACGAGACGAGCGGCGTCTACCGCGGCCTGTTCGCGCTGCTCATGGCACGCGGTGCGCGCGACTGGCGCACCGGCAAGCCGTTCGACGCCGGGACCTACGCCGAGCTGCAGCCCCGCTTTGACACCGTCTTCCCGGCCGAGTTCTGCTCGCGGATCGGCGCCCGGCAGGATGCGTCGGCAAGCGTGCTCAACCGCACCCCGATGGGGCGGCGCACCGAGATGGTCATCGAGGGCAACGAGCCCAAGCGCTACCTGCCGCGCCTGCAGTCCAAGTCGCTGCTGGACGACGCCGAGTTCGATGCTGTCATCGAAGGCCACGAGATCAACCCCGAGCACCTGCTCGGGTCCAAGTGGGAGGCGTTCCTTCAGGACCGCCGCCAGCGCTTCACGGGCCTGATCGAGTACGCCATGGACAAGCCCGCGGTGCGCGACTTGGACGCGGACGCGATGCAGGGGGAGGGCCGGGACACCTTTGCGTAGCACCCACCTCAGCCGCCTCGTCGCCGCGGTAGTCCTGGCCGCGGTGGGGGGTTGCGCCGTCGGCTGCGCCGACAGCCGCCAGAACCTCAACCCGCTGGACCAGGCGATCGCGCTCAACGAGTCGCGCCACGTGGCAACCGCGTTCGAGGAGCGCCCCGTGGTCATCGACGGCGAGCGGGGCATGGAGAGCCTGCGGTACTTCTTCACCGCCTCGGAGACGCTGGTTGTCACCGACGCCACACTCGAAGCCCAGCTGCGCGGCGCCTCCATTGCCGTGGCCGCCCACGCCCCCATGCTGGTCTACTCCCCGGGGCACCGGCAGGAGATCTTGCGCGAGATAGAGAAGCTGAAGACGCACACCGTGCTCACCGTTGGCGACGTGTCGCTCGCGCGCACCTCCGGCAGGGTCCGTGTCTACCGCGATCCCGGCGGGATGGATGCCCTGGGCGCAATGACCGCCGAGCGCTTCACCGCCCACGTGGTGGAGAGCCCCGAGGACGCCGCCGCGGCGGTGGCCGGGCTCGACCCCAACCACCCCACGTGGCTGCGCGCCGGGTGGGCGGACCCGGTGGTGATGCCCGGGGCGGAGGCGAAGCCGTTTCCGATCTCCTCCAGGCGCGACGCCCAGATGGCACCCGTGGTGGTGGCCACGAGCGAGAGCCCTGTCGCCGCCGTAGCCAACGCCCGCAGCTTCGGCGCGGCGGTGACGGTGGTGGACGATCCGGATCCCCGCGAATCGGAGCAGACGCTGTTCGCCATGGCGGGCCTGGCCGAGCTGCCGCTGGTGGCGCTCGGGAGCCAGTTCGGGACGTCTGAGGAGCTGTCGTCCCGGATTATGCAGGCGGAAGAATATTACTCCGCCCAAACTCGGGTTACCGGGGCCCAGGGCGGATAGAGTTTCGGGGGTAGCTATTCACCGCCCGTATCCAGGAGGCTGACCCGCCGTGGCAAAACCCGTAGTCCTCATTGCCGACAAGCTTGCTCAATCCACCGTCGACGCGCTCGGTGACGCGGTGGAGGTGAAGTGGGTCGACGGCCCCAACCGCGCGGAGCTCCTCGCCGCGGTGCCGGAGGCTGACGCGCTGCTCGTGCGCTCCGCAACCACCGTGGATCGCGAGGTGATCGAGGCTGCGCCGAAGCTGAAGATCATCGGCCGCGCCGGCGTCGGCCTCGACAACGTGGATATTCCGGCCGCCACCGAGCGCGGCGTGATGGTGGCCAACGCGCCGACTTCCAACATCCACTCCGCCTGCGAGCACGCGATTGCGCTGCTGTTGTCCACCGCGCGCCAGATCCCGGCCGCCGACAAGACGCTGCGGGACGGCGAGTGGAAGCGCTCGGCCTTCAAGGGCGTGGAGATCTTCGGCAAAACCGTCGGCATTGTCGGCTTCGGCCACATCGGCCAGCTCTTCGCCCAGCGCCTCAGCGCGTTTGAGACCACCGTCATCGCCTACGACCCGTACGCCAACCCGGCCCGCGCCGCGCAGCTCGGTGTCGAGCTGGTGGAGCTGACCGAGCTGATGGCCCGCGCCGACTTCGTCACCATCCACCTGCCCAAGACCAAGGAAACGGCCGGCATGTTCGATGCCGAGCTGCTGTCCAAGGCCAAGCAGGGCCAGATCATCATCAACGCCGCCCGCGGGGGTCTCGTCGATGAGCAAGCGCTTGCCGACGCAATCAAGGAGGGACGCATCCGCGGCGCCGGCTTCGACGTGTACGCCACGGAGCCGTGCACCGACTCCCCGCTGTTCGAGCTCGAGGAGGTCGTGGTTACCCCGCACCTCGGCGCGTCCACCGTGGAGGCGCAGGACCGCGCCGGCACCGACGTCGCTGACTCCGTGCTCAAGGCCCTGGCCGGCGAGTTCGTCGCGGACGCGGTGAACGTGACCGGCGGCAAGGTGGGCGAGGAGGTCTCGCGCTGGCTCGAGCTCGCCCGCAAGCTCGGCCTGCTGGCGGGCAAGCTGCTCAGCGGCGCGCCGGTTGCGCTGAACGTCACCGCCCGCGGCGAGCTGTCCAGCGAGGACGTCGAGGCGCTCGGCCTCTCCGCGGTGCGCGGCCTGTTCTCCGGCATCGTGTCCGACCCGGTGACCTTTGTCAACGCCCCGTCGATCGCCGAGGCCCGCGGCCTGACCTACTCCGTGGCTACCGAGACCGAGGCCCGCGCCCACCGCAGCGCCCTCGAGGTGCAGGTGGTTGCGGCCGACGGAGAGACCGCGACCGTGACCGGCGCGCTGACCGGTCTTGAGGGCGTGGAGAAGATCGTGCGCATCAATGGCCGTGGCGTGGACATGCGCGCGCAGGGCCGTAACCTCTTCCTGCGCTACACGGATGCCCCGGGTGCGCTGGGCAAGGTGGGCACCCAGCTGGGCAACGCCGGCATCAACATCGAGGCCGCGGCGCTGACCCAGACCACCAAAAACGACGGTGCGTCACTGATCCTCCGCGTCGAGTCGGAGGTGCCTGAGGACCTCGAGCGCGAGATTGCCGAGTCCATCGGCGCGCAGTCCCTGCAGATCGACCTGGACTAGGGCCTGGAGTAGGGCCTGGAGTAGGACGCGCCGGAAACGCGGCCCGCGTGGGGCCGGGCTGCTACGCTGTGGCCCGAGAGTGTTCCGCTATATAGGAAAGGTGTTCCACACCATGAAAATTGCAGTGATCGCCGGCGACGGCATCGGACCCGAGGTGATGGAGGAGGGCCTGAAGGTTCTCCGCGCGGTGCGAGACGACGTCGAGACCACCGAGTACGACCTCGGCGCGCGGCGTTACCTGCGCAACGGCGAGCTGCTGACTGACGCGGACCTGGACAGCCTGAAGTCCCACGACGCCATCCTGCTTGGCGCGATCGGCGACCCGGAGCGCGTCCCCGCCGGCGTACTCGAGCGCGGGCTGCTGCTGCCGCTGCGCTTCAAGCTGGACCACTACGTCAACCTGCGCCCGTCGCGTCTTTACCCGACGTCCTCCAGCCCGCTCGCCGAGCCGGGTGATATCGATTTTGTGGTGGTGCGCGAGGGCACCGAGAGCCTCTACGCCGGCAACGGCGGCACGCTGCGCCAGGGCACGGTCCACGAGGTTGCCTCCGAGGTGTCCCAGAACACCTACTACGGCGTAGAGCGCGTGGTCCGCTACGCGTTCGAGCTGGCCCAGACCCGCCGCAAGAAGGTGACGCTGGTGCACAAGACCAACGTGCTGGTTAACGCCGGCGGCCTGTGGCAGCGCGTGGTGGACGAGGTAGCAGCCGAGTTCCCCGAGGTGGAGGTGGACTACAACCACATCGACGCGGCCACCATTTATATGGTGACCAACCCTGGGCGCTACGACGTGATTGTGACCGACAACCTCTTCGGCGACATCCTCACGGACCTCGCGGGCGCTGTGACCGGCGGGGTGGGACAGGCTTGCTCCGGCAATATCAACGCCGCCCGCGAGACCCCGTCTATGTTTGAGCCGGTCCACGGCTCGGCGCCGGACATCGCCGGCCAGGGCGTCGCGGATCCGGCGGCCATGATCCTCTCGGTGGCGATGATGCTGCGCTTCCTGGGCGACGAGGACAACGCCACCCGCATCGAGGACGCGGTGGAGCGGGAGGTGGCCGCGCGTGACGGCAGCCCGATCCGCACCGCCGAGGTGGGCGACAGGGTCGTCGCCGGCCTGCGCAGGGCGTGAAGTAGGGTAAGGCCCGCATAGCCGCCCGCCTGAAGGAAGGACCCGCATCATGACCCACCGCCCGGCTCGCCGAGGTGCTGCCGTCCTTACCGCCGCCGCCCTTGCACTTACAGGGACGGTGGTGGCCGGC
The DNA here is from genome assembly GCF_900078305.2 of Corynebacterium bouchesdurhonense. GTDB lineage: Bacteria > Actinomycetota > Actinomycetes > Mycobacteriales > Mycobacteriaceae > Corynebacterium > Corynebacterium bouchesdurhonense. The sequence goes on along the minus strand of NZ_LT546028.1, from coordinate 102,985 downwards.
TGCGGCGTCGACGGCGCCGACGGCGGCAACGGCGGTGGGGCAGCCGGCGGAGGATTGGGCGGCAAGATCGGGTCCGGCAAAGAGCGCGGGCGCCTAGAGACCAACGGCGCCGAGGTGATCCAGGACCCCGACGGCACCGGCGCCGAGGTTTCTGCCCGGCTGTTCACCGAGGCCGACACCGTGGTGGTGTCCGACCCGGACCGCGAGCACCAGCTCACGGCTGCGGCGCTGGCCGTGGAGCTGGGCGCACCGATGCTGGTGCGATACCCGGAGGCGGTGGGCGCTGTGGACGCCGAGATTGACCGCCTCGGCGCCAGCCGGGTAATTGAGGTGCCGGGCGACGCGGACGAGGAAGACGCGAACGCCATCGCTGAGGCTATTGAAAGGGAAGCGGTCCCGGCCACGGCGGGCGCGGGCGAGGACGTCGCGGCGATCGCGGGCCTCGAGGCCGCCAACCCGATCGACCTCGAGCTCCCGCCGATGCTGGCCACCGCGGTTACCTCCCGCGCCGCCGCGGCGACGGCCCGCGCCGCCGGCGCGGACATCCGGGTGCTTGGGGTGGCGGACCCGCGCGAGACGTCGGAAAGCATGCGCACCGTTACCGAACAGGACACAATCGCGCTCGGGCGGCAGTGGGGCAGCACCGACAACTACGCCGCCCGCGTCGCGCTCGCAGCGAATGGCGAGCTGCCGGGCGGCGGCGGCCTGGTCTTCCCGGGCCGGCGCATGATCGCCCTCTACGGTCACCCCTACGGCCCGGACCTTGGGCTTCTTGGGGAGCAGCCGCCGCAGCAGGCGGCGGCGCTGGCCCGGCAGTACGCGGACATGTACCAGCCGCTGGACCCCCAACCCGTCGTGCCGGCCTTCGAGGTCATCGCCTCGGTCGCCTCCGAGTTCCCGGGTGATGACGGCAACTACTCCAACGAGACGCCGGTGGAGGACATCGCCCCCTACGTCGACGCGATTGTGAACGCCGGCGGCTACGCCGTGATCGACCTGCAGCCGGGCCAGGGCAACTTCCTCCAGCAGGCCAAGCTCTACGAGGACCTGCTGAAGCGGCCCAACGTGGGCCTCGCGCTCGACGCGGAGTGGAAGCTCAACCCCGGCGAGGCGCCCCTGTCGCGTATCGGCAGCGCCACCGCCGCGGAGATCAACGAGGTGGCGGACTGGCTGGCCCAGCTCGTGCGGGATAACCACCTCCCGCAGAAGGCGATGGTGCTGCACCAGTTTCAGGTGGGGATGTACCCGGACCGCGAGAACATCGTCACCGGCCAGCCGGAGCTGGCGTGGGTGCTGCACGCCGACGGTCACGGCGTGCCGGGCCAGAAGTTCGAGACTTGGGACGTGCTGCGCCAGGGCCTCGACCCGAACTTCTTCATGGCGTGGAAGAACTTCATCGACGAGGACACCCCCACCTTCACCCCGGAGCAGACCTACGCGGACGTCGTGCCGCGCCCCTGGTTTGTCAGCTACCAGTAGCCGCCAGTCGCTGCCATTAGCCGCCAGTAGCCGCATGTAGGCGTACTGAAAACGCCGCCGGGACGCACGCCCGCAGGCTAGTGTGTGGCCATGTCAGTGGAACTGGATGAGGTCACCCGCTTCCTCGCCGAGCACGAGCCGTTCTCGCACCTGCCCGCGGAGGAGCTGGCGAAGCTGCCCGCGCAGATGGGCATCACCTACGTCAGGCGCGGGGAGGCCGTGGTTAGCCCCGGCCAGGTCAACGACACGCTCTACATCATCCGCTCGGGCGCGGTGGACATTGTCGGTGGGGACGGTCTGCTTCTTGATCGTCGAGAAGCAGGGCTCAATTTCGGCTACTCCACGCTGGTCGGCGAGCCGGAGTCGGCCTACCTGATGGTGGCGGTGGAGGACAGCGTACTGCTGATGCTGCCGGGCAGCGTTTTTACGGCGCTGCTCGCAGAGCACCCGGACCTCGAGCGCTTCTTCCAAACCGCGTCGCGCCGCGTGCGGGCTGCGGCGGAGGAGCTGCGGGACGCCCCCGCGTCGGATGTGCTGCGCACGCCGCTGGCCCAGATCGTGGCGGGCCACACCGCCGCCACCTGCGACCCGGGGGTGAGCATCGCCGAGGCGGCCCGCACGATGGACGAGCGCGGGGTTTCGTGCCTTGTGCTTGTCGACGCATCCTGGGACCTCGGCGTCATCACCGACCGCGACCTACGCTCCCGGGTCGTGGCCCGCGGCGTGGACGCCTCGCAGCCCGTTCGCAGCGTGATGACCCAGCCCGTGCGCACCGTTGCTGCGGACGCGTTGGTGTTCGAGGCGATGCTGGCCATGAGCGAGCTCGGCGTGCACCACCTGCCCGTGCTCGGCGCGGGCGGGATTGCCGGGGTGGTGTCCTCGGCCGACATTATGCGGCTGCTGCAAGCGGACCCCATCTTCCTTGCGGCGGATGTGGAGCGCTCGAGCGCGGAGGAGCTTGCGGGCGCGTATGCGCGGGCCGCGGACGTGGCCGTGAAGTTCTTCGAGCGGGGCGCCTCCGCGGCCGAAACCCAGCGGCTGCTCACCATGGTCGCCGACGCGGTCGCCCGCCGCCTCTTCCAGCTCGGGGTGGAACGGTTCGGCCCGCCCCCGGTGCCGGTGGCGCTGATCGCCGCCGGTTCGCAGGCGCGCCTCGAGATGGGGCCGGCGTCCGACCAAGACAACGCGTTCGTGCTCGCCGACAGCTTTGACGAGGCCACGCATGGGGCGTACTTCGCCGAGCTCGCCGAGTTCATCTGCTCCGGCCTCGCGGGCGCGGGCCAGGCCCTGTGCCCGGGGGAGATGATGGTCTCCAACCCGCAGTGGCGCATGACGGAGGTGCAGTGGGACCGCACGTTCCACGGCTGGGTCACCGCGCCCGAGCCGGATGCCCTCCTCCACGCGCAGGTGTTCTTCGACGTTCGGCCGGTGGCGGGCTGGGGCGAAGGCTGGGAGGAGATGGCGCAGCGCGTGCACCACGCGGCGCTGCTCTCCGCCAAGGGATCGCGCCGCCTGCACACCCACCTAGCGGCGCTGGCCACCTTCCGGGAGCCGCCCATCGGTTTCTTCCGGGGCCTGGTGGTGGAGCGCAGCGGCGACTACGCCCGCACGTTGGACATCAAGCGCGGGGGGCTCGCGGCTGTGGTGCAGCTCGCGCGCCTCTACGCCATCACCGCGGGGGTGGGCGAGGTCAACACGGTTGAGCGCCTGCGCGGCGCGGCCGGGCGCAGCATCTCGGAGAAGGGGGCTCAGGAGCTTCTCGACGCCTACGAGTACCTCTCAGACCTCGCCGTTCGGCACCAGGCGACCCAGCTGCGAGCGGGCGCCGCCCCGGATTACCACGTGGATCCGAAGGAGCTGCGCGAGCGGGACCGCGCGGCCCTGCGCGACGCCTTCGGGGTGATCAAGGGCACCCAGAACGCGCTCGCCACCCAATACCCCACGCGGGCGGTGTGAGGTGCTCTTCCGTAAACGCGGCCTAGGTGCCGATTCGCCGCTTTTGGCGGTGGACGTGGAGACCACCGGGCTCAAGGCCGACCGCCACCAGCTGGTGTCCATCGGGTGGGTGCCCGTCAACGGTCGGGTCATCGACCTCTCCGGCGCCCGCTATTTCGTCCTGGCCGGCGCGCAGGTAGGGGAATCCGCCACCATCCACGGGGTTACCGACGACGACGTCGCTCGCCTCGGCCGGGACCCGGCCGAGGTGCTGGACGAGTTCGACCGCGCGATTGCCGGCCGCCGGCTGCTCGCGCACTTCGCCCAGATGGAAACATCCTTCATCTCCAAGCTGTACGCGGACACGCGCGGCCAGAAATACCGCTTCCACGACCGCGACGTGGTGGATACGCTCACGCTCGAGCGGCGGCGGATGGAGCACATGGGCACCTACCCGCGCGGCGAGGATCTCCGCCTGGCTCGGGCGCGGCAGCGCCACCAGCTGCCCGCGTACGGCAACCACAACGCGCTGACGGACGCCATCGCCTGCGCCGAGCTCTACCTCGCCCTCACCACCTCGGCAAAGCCCGCACGCGGCGGTGAAAAGTGATGCGCGCCACCCCGGCGCGGGTATGCTTGCGCTCATGCGTTTTGGACGAATTGCAACCCCCGAAGGGATGACGTTCGCCGTCATCGACGACGAAGCTACAACCGCGAAAGCCATTGCGGGCACCCCATTCACCGAGCCGGAGTACACGGGCAGGCAGTGGGCGCTCGATGAGGTCCGGCTCCTCGCGCCGACCCTGCCCAGCAAGGTTGTCGCCGTCGGGCGCAATTACGCCGATCACGTCGCCGAGGTGTTCCAGCAGTCCGCCGAGCACCTGCCGCCGACGATCTTTCTCAAGCCCTCCACATCGGTGGTCGGCCCCGGCGCGCCGATCAAGATCCCGGAGTTTGCCACCCGCGTCGAGTTCGAGGGCGAGCTGGCCATTGTCTTCGGCGTGCCGTGCAAAAACGTCAAGGCGGAAGACTGGAAGTCCGTGGTCCGCGGCGTCACCATTATCAACGACGTTTCCTCGCGTGACCTGCAGTTCGCCGACGGCCAGTGGTCGCGCGCGAAGGGCATCGATTCCTTCGGGCCGCTCGGCCCCTGGATCGAGACGGATCTGGACAAGTTCGACTTCACCGACCTGCCCATCAAGGCGCACCTGACGCACGACGGTCAGACGGAGACGAAGCAGGACTCAAACTCCAACCAGATGATCATGAGCATCGGCGAGATGGTGGAGTGGGTCACCCAGTCCTTCACCATGCTGCCGGGCGACGTCATGGCCACCGGCTCGCCCGCGGGCACCGCGGAGATGGTGCCGGGAGATTACATCGAGATCGAGATCCCGGGCATCGGCAAGCTGGGCAACCCGGTCGAGCGCGCCTAGCGCAGGGGCTTACGGCCCGGCAGGCGGCGTCTCCAAGCCGAGCGCCCGCATGATCGTGCGGAGCTTGGCTGTGGTTTCATCCAGCTCGGCCTGCGGGTCGGAGTCCGCCACGAGCCCGCCGCCGGCCCAGGCGCGGGCGGCGGTGCCGTCGCCGCTGACCTCGGCGCAGCGGATTGCCACCACGTACTCGCCGTCACCGGACGCGTCGGTGTAGCCGACCGCGCCGGCGTAGAAGCCGCGGGCGGTCTCGGCGGTGGTAATCAGCGCCTCCGCCGCGGCAGGCGGGGTGCCGCACACCGCAGGGGTGGGGTAGATGAGCTCCGCGAGCTCGAGCGCGGTGGGCGCCGGGTTTGCGGAGCTGTCGAGCAAGGTACCGGTAATGGGGGTAGCCAGGTGCCACATCTCGCTGGTCTGCTCCAGCACCGGCCGGTCCGGCACGGAGAGCTCGGAGCACACAGGCTCGAGCACGCGGCGGATGTGGTCGACCACGAAGGCGTGCTCCACCAGGTCCTTCGCGGAAGAGGCGAGGGCGCGGCCGGCCGCGACGTCGGCCTCGGGGGCGCCGGGGATCCGCGCGGCGGAGCCCGCGAGCGGGTAGGAGCTCACCGCCAACCCGCGCCGCCGCACGAGCACCTCGGGGGAGGAGCCGACCAGCATGTGGCCGCTGCGGCCTGCGGGGGAGAGGTCCGCGATGAAGCCGTCGCCGTTGTGGGCCAAGCGGATGAGTCGCGCCGCCACCAAGCGCGGGTCCACGGGCGGGTCGAACGCGATGTCCACGGCGCGGGCGAGCACCACCTTGTCCAGCCCGGAGTGCTGGATGGTGGACACCGCGGCCTCCACGCGGCGCAGGTGCTCGGTGGGTGCCGGGTCGAAACCCGTGATGCGGGCGTGCAGTTCCGACCCGGGGCCCTCGCGGTAGTAGGGGTGCGGGTCGAGCGCGTGCGGCTCGCGGACGACCGTTTCCGGCACGGTGAGCGCGGCGGCCGAGCCTTTCTCGAAGGGGAGCGCGCCGACGACGATCTCCGCCTCACCGCCGCGCAGCGCGCGGGCGGCGTCTCCTACCGCGGTGAAGGTCCGCCGGGCGCCCTGGGTGCGCACCGAGCCCGAGGGTCTCGAAAGCAGGAAATCGGGCGCGGTTGCCGGCCGAGCGGTGGAGAAGGGGGATGGCATGGGGTATGAGTGTATCGGCGGGTTCCGGTGCCGACAGTCTCGCCCACACTTATCTTCGTGCGCCGCGTTGCCGCCTCCTTCCCGCGTGGTTATTGTTTCCTGTGTTACATATGTGACTTGAGTGAAGATTGGGAACTTAAAGGGGTACCAGGACAATGACATCGAAGCTGAGCCGCGTCGCGGCAGTTGTGGCCGCGACGGCTGTGGCGCTCGGGCTCGCCGCCGCGCCCGACGCGACGGCGCAAGACCTCTCGTCGCAGCTGCAGCGCGACATTGACGGCGCGGTTGCTGACGCCACGAACGCGGTCAACGGCGCGGTGGCGCAGGCGAATGCGGAGTGGGATGCCTTCGTGCGCAAGGCTAACGAGTCCCTGCCCCCGGGCTCCTCGCTGCCCGGCGCCCCGGCACCCGCCCCCTTGCCGGCCCCGGCACCCGCCGCGGGCCCGTGGCGCCAGCAGGCTCCGGCGCCCGTGGCCAACGGATCCAACGGCGAGGTGCACGCCGCCGGGCGCAGCTACCTGGTGTGGGTGCCGCGAAACTACGATCCGGCGCGCCCCACGCCGGTGATGGTGGGCTACTCGGCATTCGAGGATTCCACCGAGAACTTCCGGAACTACTCGCGCCTGCGGGAGTCCTCCGTTGGCCGGGACGCGATCATCCTTTACCCGCGCGCGATCGGCGCCTCCTGGGAGGGCTCGCCCACCGCGTCGACGGGCCCGGGGCAAGACATCGCGTTCGTGCGCGCGATGATCGCGGACGTGCAGCGCTACTACAACATCGACCGCCGGCGCATCTACGCTACCGGTATGTCCACCGGCGGCGGCATGGCGGCCGTGTCCGCCTGCCACATGCCCGACATCTTCGCGGGCGTGGCAGGCGTCTCCGGCGCCTACTACGCGCCGGTGAACCAGGGCTGCCAGCGCACCCCGGTCGCCTTTATGGCCGTCCACGGCATGGCCGACTCCCTCACCCCGTACTACGGCACCATCCGCCGCGGCCAGCGCGTGATGCCCGTGCCGGAGCTCTTCGCCTCCTACGAGCGCCGCAACGGCTGCGCAGGCGGCGTTGACCGCGCACCGGTGGGCAACAACGCCACGCGCGTCAGCGCCCGCGGGTGCAGCAAGGGCGTCGAGGTGATCCAGGTCCACGGCTCCAACCACTTCTGGTGGTACTCGCCGTCGGCCGCGGACGAAATGTGGGCGTTCCTCATGCGCAACCCGAAGTAGCGGCGAGCTTCAAGGTGGGCGTCGATAAGCATGCTCGAGGATCATGCTTATGGGCGCCCACTTTGCGCGCGGTAGCATGAGCTGCATGACTGAAGCTGGAAATATGCGCGTCCGATTCTGCCCGTCACCGACCGGAACGCCGCACGTGGGCATGGTTCGCACCGCGCTGTTCAACTGGGCGCAGGCGCGCCACTCCGGTGGCACCTTCGTCTTCCGCATCGAGGATACGGATGCCGCCCGCGACTCGGAAGAGTCCTACCAGGCCATCATCGACTCGCTGGAGTGGCTCGGCCTGACCTGGGACGAGGGGGTGGTCACCGGCGGGCCGCACGAACCGTACCGGCAGTCGCAGCGCTCCGAGATCTACAAGGACGTGCTGGACAAGCTCATCGAGGCCGGCGAGGTTTACCCGGCGTACTCCACCAACGAGGAGGTGCAGGAACGCCACATCGCCGCTGGCCGCGACCCCCAGCTGGGCTACGACAACTTCGACCGTGACCTGAGCGAGGAGCAGATCGCCGCGTACGAGGCGGAAGGCCGCAAGCCCGTGTGGCGCCTGCGCATGCCTGAGCAGGACTGGACCTGGACCGACCTGGTGCGCGGCGAGGTGACGTTCAAGGCCGAGACCCAGCCGGACTTCGTGGTGGCGCGCTCGAACGGTGCGCCGCTGTACACCCTGGTCAACCCGGTGGATGACGCGCTCATGGGCATCACCCACGTGCTCCGCGGCGAGGACCTGCTCGCATCCACCCCGCGCCAGATGGCGCTGTACGAGGCGCTGAAGCGCATCGGTGTCGCCGAGTTCACCCCGCAGTTCGGCCACCTGCCGTTTGTGATGGGGCAGGGCAACAAGAAGCTGTCCAAGCGGGACCCGGAGTCCAACCTCTTCAACCACCGCGACAACGGCATCATCCCCGAGGGCATGATCAACTACCTCGCGCTGTTGGGCTGGTCGCTCTCGGCCGATCAGGACATCTTCTCGGTGGACGAGTTCGTCGCGGCCTTCGACGTCCACGATGTGCTGGGCAACCCCGCGCGCTTCGACCAGAAGAAGCTCGAGGCCATCAACGCCGACCACATCCGTTTGCTGGAGCCGGAGGACTTCAAGAACCGCCTGCGCGCCTACCTCACCGAGTACACGGACTTCCCGGAGGATTACCCGGAGGAGAAGTTCGCCATCGCGGCGGACCTGGTGCAAACGCGCATTAAGGTGCTTGCCGACGCCTACGGGTTGCTGCGGTTCCTCGTGGTGGGCGACGCCGAGCTCCAGTTGGACGAGAAGGCGGCCAAGAAGAACCTCAAGGACACCGCGGTGGAGCCGCTGGACGCCGGTATCGCAGCGCTCGAGGCGATCGGCGACGGCGAGTGGACCACGCCGAATATCGAGGCGGCGCTCAATGAGGCGCTCATTGCCAACCTCGGGCTGAAGCCCCGTGTGGCCTTCGGCGCGCTGCGCGTGGGCATCTCCGGCGAGGCGGTGTCCCCGCCGCTGTTCGAGTCCATGGAGTTGCTGGGCAAGCAGTCCACGCTGGCGCGCTTGCGCGCCGCCCGGGCGGTGACGCCGTACCAGGCAGCGGAGTAGTTACAACCGTGTTGTTCGCCGTCTTTCCTGGCCACCGTTTTCGCGCGGTGGCCTGGAGATTTGGTGGGTTGCCCGCAACGTGGTTATAGTACTCCATGTTGTTCACGAGGACAGGCGCTTAACCGAGAGGGAAGGCGCAGGTCAGAGTGATGAACAATGGCCTATGGTGTAATTGGCAACACTACGGTTTCTGGTACCGTCATTCTAGGTTCGAGTCCTGGTAGGCCAGCTGCAGAGCTTGTGAAGTTCTGTGTCCTTATGCCCCGTTCGTCTAGCGGCCTAGGACGTCGCCCTCTCACGGCGGTAACACGGGTTCAAATCCCGTACGGGGTACAACGTACGCCCTCCGGCTCAGTCCCAGCACTGAATCCGGGGGGCGTTTCGCGTGTGTGGGATTAGAAAAGAAGGTTGCCCAGCGCGGGTTGGGCGCCGGTGATACGGTGGGCCCGTTTTGTGAGACCAATGTAGAACCGTGCAAGGAGTTCCCATGAAGTTTTCCCGCTTGTCCATCTCCGGTGCCGCCATCCTCGGTGCCGCTGTTCTCGCGCTCGCGGGCTGCTCGGAGCCGACCACCGAAAGTGAGACCTCGACCAACGCCTCCGGCACTTCGGCCGCCTCCGGCGAGAAGACTGTGCTGACCATCTACACCTCCGAGCCGGAGGACAAGGTGGACGAGATCAACCGCGCGTTCCAGGAAGAGAACCCGGATGTGGAGGTGCAGGTTTACCGCGCGGGCACCGGCGATTTGAAGGCGCGCATCGACGCCGAGCGGACCTCCGGCAAGGTGGAGGCGGACCTGATCTGGGCGGCGGACGCGCCCACGTTCGAGGGCTTTAAGAAGGATTCCCTGCTGGCCAAGTTCGACTCGGTGGAGACCGGCGATGTCCTCGAGGAGGTCGTGGACGAGGAGGGCTACTACGTGGGCACCCGCCTCATCCCCACGGTGATCGCCTACAACACCGACGTCATCGACCAGGCGGACGCTCCGAAGTCTTGGGCAGACCTGACCGACGCGCGCTTCGCGGACAAGATCGTCATGCCGGACCCGGCTGTATCCGGTGCGGCCGCGTTCAACGCCACCGTGTGGATGAACAATGAGAAGCTGGGCGAGTCCTGGATTAGTGACCTCGGCAAGAATCACCCGATGATCGCCGCTTCCAACGGCCCGACCTCCCAGGAGATCGCCGGCGGCGGCCATCCGGTTGGCGTGGTGGTGGACTACCTGGTGCGTGATCTGGCCGCCAAGGGTTCTCCGATCAAGGAGGTCTACGCTACCGAAGGCTCCCCGTACATCACCGAGCCGATCGCTGTGTTCAACGACTCCGACAACAAGGACGCAGCGCAGCGCTACATCAACTTTGTGCTGTCGGAAAAGGGGCAGAAGCTCGCCGTGGAGCAGAACTACCTGCCGGTGATCGACAGCGTGGGCACCCCCGGGGACGCGCCGAAGCTGGAGGACATCGCGCTGATGGATGCCAGCCTGGACACCCTGACCAAGGATCGCCAGCGTTCGGTGGACTTCTTCCAGAGCGCGATGAACTAGCAAACGCCGGAACCTTCGCTGTGAAGACGCGGTTCTCGCCGGGCCTCAGCCTCGCGCGCATTGGCGTATGGCTGGTGGCCGCGGCGATGTTTCTTGCCCCGCTGGCGATGGTGGTCTCCCTCGCGCTCGGCGGGAATCAGTTCCCGGTGCTCATAGAGCAGGGACTCGCGCTGGCGACGTGGAACTCGGTGTACACCACGCTGCTGTCCTCGGCTAGCGCGGTGCTGATCGGCGGCGCGATCGCCATCCTCCTCGAGCGCACCGACGTGGCCGGTTCGACGCCGTTGCGCCTCCTGCTGCTCTCCCCGCTGCTTGTGCCCCCGTTCGTCGGCGCGATCTCCTGGCTGCAGCTCTTCGGTCGCAACCAGGGGTTGAATGCAGCTTTCGGACGCCCCGTGTGGGACATTTACGGCGCGGACGGCATCATTTTCCTGATGACGCTGCACTCGTACCCGGTGGTATACGTGATCGTTTCCGCGGCGCTGCGCTCTATCCCTTCTGATTTGGAACTTGCGGCCCGCGTCAGCGGCGCGGGCAGTGGCACCGTGCTGCGCACCGTGACCATCCCGCTGCTGGGCCCGGCGCTCCTGAGCGCGTTCACTCTCACCGCGGTGTCGAACCTGGCGGACTTCGGCATCCCCTCCATCCTTGGCTCGCCGGTGCGCTTCGAAACGCTGGCCACCATGGTCTACCGATTCATGGAGTCCGGCACCGTTGGCAACCCGCTCCAGGTTGTCTCGACGGTGGGCGCGGTGCTTATGCTGCTCGGCATCGCCGCGGTGGTAGCGGACTATCTCGTGTCCAAAGGCGGATCGTCTACCACGAGCGGACACGGCACGATGAAGCTCGCGCTCGGCGGAGCGAAATGGCCGGTCACGGTCGTCTCCTGGGTGCTGGCGCTGGCGATTACGCTCGGGCCGCTGCTCGGGTTGACGTACCGTGCGCTTCTGCCCGCGCCCGGCATCGCGTTCACACTCGACACCATCACCATGGACAATTTCGCTGCCACGGTGCAAAACCCGCGCGTGCGCGAGGGATTCAGCAACTCCGTCACCCTCGCCCTCGGCGCGGCACTGCTGTGCGGCCTGCTTGGCTGGGTTATCGGCATCCTAGTTACGCGCACGAGCGCACGCAGCAACACGGCGCTGTCTCTGGTGACGCTCCTGCCTGCGGCCCTGCCCGGTCTGATCATCGGCGTCGGGTGGGTGATCGTCGGACGCTACCTGGGCATCTACAACACGCGCTGGGTGATTCTTCTGGCCTACGTGTGTGCGTTCACATCGATGGTGCTCCAGGCCGTGCGCGCGCCGCTGTCCAAGATTCCCAGTGCGGTGGAGGAAGCGGCGCAGATTTCCGGTGCCGGCCGGCTGCGGGCGCTCGTTGACACCAGCGGGCGCATGGCACTGCCGGCGGTTCTCTCCGGCGCCGTGCTGGTGGCTGTCACGGCGGTCCGCGAACTGACGGTCTCCATCCTGCTCGTCGCACCGGGCACCACCACCATCGGTGTGCAGCTGTTCAATTTGCAGCAATCCGGCAACTACAACCAGGCCTCGGCACTCGCGCTCATGTTCGCGGTGATCGGCATTATCGCGCTCGCGCTGACGGTGCGGGCACCCCGGAAGGAACCGCAATGAGCGACATCACCATCGACAACCTCGGCGTCACTTTTCCGGACGGCACGGTGGGGCTCGAGAACATCAACCTGGGCATCCGCAGTGGCGAGTTTGTGGCTTTGATCGGTCCATCCGGCTCCGGCAAGACGACGTTGCTGCGCACCCTGGCGGGTTTCATCCGGCCGTCCGCGGGCACAATCTCAATCGGCGGCGCGGACGTCTCTGCAACGCCGCCGGAGAAGCGCCGGATGGGGATGGTGTTCCAGCAGCACGCGGTCTGGCCGCACATGAGCGTGGCCGACAACGTTGCGTACCCGCTGAGGCGCGCAGGTGTGAAGCGAGCGGAGCAACGGGAACGGGTGGAGCGCACGCTGGAGACCGTCGGGCTCGAGGGCTACGCGGGACGCAACCCGTCCACCTTGTCCGGCGGCCAGCGCCAGCGTGTAGCCCTGGCCCGCGCGATCGTGTCCGCGCCGAGCGTGCTGCTGTTGGACGAGGCGCTGTCCGCCCTCGACGAGCCGCTGCGCGATTCGCTGCGCCGCGAGCTGGTGACGCTCACGCGGCAATCGCAGCTGACCACCGTGCACGTGACCCACGACCGCAAGGAGGCCATCGCGATCGCCGATCGCATCGCCGTGCTTCACGACGGCCGCCTCGAACAGTTCGCCGCCCCCGACACCCTTGTCACCCGCCCGGCCACGGCGTGGGTCGCTTCCTTCATCTCTGACGCGACACTGTTGCCCGCCCAGGTGCGGGGTGGCCGGGTGGTGGTCGAGCGCCCGGGGCTGTCGTGGCCGGTACAAAGCCTCGAGGTGGTCGGCGGCGGTGCCGGGATGGAGGGTGCGCCGGTGACGGTGGCGGTCCTGCCGGAAGCGGTGGGGATTGGGGGAGGCGGCGAGATGGGGGCGTCGACAAGCGGCAGCTCCTTTGAGGCGACCATCACCTCCGTGTTATTCGAGGTCACTGGCTACTCCGTCACGCTGGAGGCGGGCGGCGTGGACTTCCGCGGACGGATGCCGGCAGCGCCGCGACCGGAGGTGGGGGACCGGGTGAGTGTCGCGGTGACGCGTCCGCTCGTCTACGCCTAGAGGCGCTTATTACGGCCTCTGACCTGGCGATTTGTGCAAACATGGGTGGCTCCCATATCTTTAACGAGTCGCAAGCAAGCGAGCGCGCCCCGTTCGTCTAGCGGCCTAGGACGTCGCCCTCTCACGGCGGTAACACGGGTTCAAATCCCGTACGGGGTACAAAAAGAACTCCCGATCCGGACTCCCGGGTCGGGAGTTTTCGCGTTGGAACGCTCGGCGCGGTGACCTCCCTAGACTTCTTCGAAATCGATGTTTTCGCCTCCAGCGCGTTCACGGGCAACCCGCTCGCGGTAATCTGCGGCGCGGATAGCCTCACCGGTGAGCAGATGCAGCAGATTGCGTCGTGGACCAATTTCTCGGAGACGACGTTCCTGCTTCAGCCCACAAGCCAGGAGGCGGACTACCGCGTGCGCATCTTCACGCCCGTCGAGGAGTTCGATTTCGCCGGCCATCCCACCCTCGGCACCACTCGCGCGTGGCTCGAGCTCGGCAACACACCCCGCCAACCTGGCCGCGTGGTGCAGGAGTGTGGCGTGGGCAACGTCGAAGTACGCATCCAAGGCGACATGCTCGCGTTCGCCACGCCGCCTCTCAAGCGCAGCGGCGAGCTCACCGCGGAGGACAGGGACGCGGTGTGCGAGACCTTTGGCCTTGAGAAGCAGGTGCTTATCGACGCAGCCTACGGCGACAACGGACCCGGCTGGAAGCTTGCGCTCTTGGATGGCCTAGACGCGCTGAGGTCCCTAGAGCAGCCGACGGACAGTGATCTGAAAGTGGCGTTTGCGGCGCTGATCGGAGGTACGGATCCCGCGTACGAGCTGCGGGCGTTCACCCCGACCTTTGAGGATCCTGTGACGGGAAGCACAAACGGGGCGATGGCGCAGTGGCTGCGCGGAAGGGGAGACGTTCCCGCCCGATACTCGGTGTCGCAGGGCGCGTCGCTCGGCCGCGACGGCCGCGTGCAGATCCATGACGACGGCGGAGACATGTGGGTTGGTGGACGGGCACAGGTGCGGGTGCGGGGAGCGATAACCGTTCGATAGATCATGCGTTTGAACGCCTGGCGGGCGGTGTCGACGGCGTTCGTAGAGTGGTAGCTGTTTCCGGCAGAAAGGGGCCCATAATGGCCGAGTCTCTCGTCGCATCCCCGCGACTCATCCATGCAATCAACACCGCCGCGTGGGCGCACCGCGACCATGTTCGCAAAGGCACGGACATTCCGTACGCCTCCCACGTCTTCGGCGTGATGCACCTCGTTTCCCAGGTCACTGACGACGAGGACGTACTCATCGCGGCGCTCTTTCACGACATCCTGGAGGACGTCCCGGAAGAGTACAGCCCCGAGCGCATGGCCGAGGAGTTCGGCGACCGGGTCGTCGAGCTTGTTCGCGGCGTGACCAAAGACAGCACGCTTACGAGCTGGCAGGACCGCTCGGACGCGTACCTCGCGCATCTGCGCCAGGCGGAGGACGGCAGCGTGCTCATTTCTGCGGCTGACAAGTTGCACAATCTGTTGTCCATCCACGCGGACTTGGACGCCATCGGCGATGCGTTGTGGTCCCGGTTCAACTCGGGCAAAGTGCGCCAACTGTGGTGGTACCGCTCGGTGGCGGACCTGGTGCAGGAACGCCTGCCGGGAAACGCGCTCGGTGAGGAGTTGGAGCGCCAGGTTGCGCGGCTGGAGGCGCGTGGCGCATAAGGTGGTGCGCATGGACGTTTCCGCATAGACAGGCCTTCTTAGCGCCATCGGCGACACGCCGCATGTGGACCTCTCCGTTGGGTTCCGCGGGCGCGTGTGGGGCAAGCTCGAATCCTTCAACCCGGGTGGCAGCGCGAAGGATCGCACGGCGCGTGCGATGGTCGCCGCAGCCACGGCTCGGGGCCTGTTGCACCCCGGCCGGAGGGCTACGTGGCGGGGCAGGGGCGGCACGTCGGGCGCGCAGGTCGCGTCGAGATCACCGACGACGGCCGCGACATCTGGGTGGGCGGGCTGGTCACCGCGCGCGAGCGCGGCACCATCGAGCTGTAGGGGGGCGGCCTACGTCATCATCACCTTGGTCTTGGCGACCGCCTCGTCCATGCGGCTGATCGCGTGGTGCAGCCGGTGGCGCAGCCAGAGGCCGAGGAAGAGGAAGGGCAGCGCGAAGAGGACGAGGCTGCCGAGGGCTCGCCAGAAGTCCCAGCCGTAGGTGCCGAAGACCGCGGCGCGCATAGCGCGGATCGAGTAGGTTGCGGGCAGCCACGGGCTGATCGCCTGCGTCCAGCCCGGCAGCAGCTGCAGCGGGTAGGCGCCGCCCGCCGCCGAGACCTGGAGCACCAGGATGAGCACGCCCACGGCCTTGCCGGCGTTGCTCAGGGAGAGCACCAGCGTGTAGCAGATCAGGTGGAAGACCAGGCTCGAGACCCACCCCGCCATGAAGAGGAGGAAGGGGTGCGCGGGCTCGATGCCCACGTAGACGATGAGCCCCCCCATGAGGAGCGTGGATTGGGCCAGGCCGGTGGTCACGAACGTCAGGTAGCGGCCGAAGTACTTCTGGCCCTCGGTGAGGCGGTCGGGATCGACCACGTTCTGTTCGATGGAGCGGTCGTCCGTGCGCACGGCCACCGACGTCAACAGGGCGCCCACCCACAGGGCGAGCATCGTGTAGAGCGGGGCCATGCCGGCGCCGAAGCTGACGCGGGGGAAGACCTCCTTGCGCTCCACCTTAACTGGGTCGACGAGGGCGTCGGCGAGCACTTCCGGGTGGCTGGAGACGAGGTCGGCCAGCTTCGTCAGGTCCCCGCTCGAGCGCGCCTGCGCGATCGACCGCTGCGCCTCCTGCATCCTCGCCGCGTTGGCGCGCAGAGATTCCGCCGTGTCGCGCAGGTCCGAACCGGAGGCTTCGAGGGTGACGCGCAGCGAGCCGGGCCGGTTGGCCAGGGCCGAGGAGACGCCGTCCATGTCCGAGCGGGCCTTGTCGACGTTCGCGCGGACGTTGTCCAGCGAGCCCGACAGCGCCTCGAGGCGCGGGCGGATCCCGGTGTCGTAGGAATTCTTGGCCGAGTCCATCGCCTCGCGGGCCCGGGCGATCGAGTCCTTGATCTCCTGCCGGTCCGCGTTCTTCTCGTCCCGGCCGCCCTGCCCGGAGGTGAGGCGCGCGGCGGCGTCGTTGAGTCGGTCGCGCACGGCCGTCTGGCGGGCGATGGCGTCGTTGAGGTGGCCGACCACCGCGCGCACCCCCGGCTGGGCGTCGGGGGGAAGCGCTGGGGCGACTTGGCCGTTGATAGTGTCGCGCAGGTCCGTGTACTGCTTCACCTGGACATCGATGCGCGCGGCGATGTCCGTCAGGCTCGCGGCGGTGGCCTGGGAGGTGGCGGAGGAGTCCGCCATCAGCTGGTCGACGCGGTCGCTTACGGCGACAAAGCTTGCCGAAGTTGCCCCCAGCGCCGCCGCAAGCGCCGCGCCGTCTCCGCCGAGGCCCGCCCCGGTGGCCCCGAGGTCGACGGAGCGGACCTGCCCGAGGGAGTCGCCCAGCGCCCCGGAGATCCGCTCGGCGCTGTCGACGAGCGGCACGCTCGACTCTGTGAGCGCGGCGAGCGCGTCGACGGTGCTGGCGCTGGACAGCAGCTGGGCGCGGGCGCTGGCGGTGCGCGTCTCGATGGAGTCGAGTGCCTGCTTGGTCTCCGCCTCGTCGAAGAAGTCCGAGGTCGTCTCGATCAATCCGAAGGACACCTCGGCGAGGACTCTAGTAAACGACGCGCTGATCTGGGCGCTGACGCCCTGCGTGCCGCTGGAGATGAGCACCGGGGAGATGGGGTTCTTCTTCTCGTTGACGTAAAGGTCGATGCGGCTGGGTTCGGCGTTTCCGGCGTAGAAGGTGAACATGTCGTCGCTCAGCGTGGGCGGCAGGACGATGGCGGCGTAGTACTCACCGGACTTCGCGCCCTCGATGGCATCGTCGGCGTCGGTGATGACCCAGTCCATAGAGTCGTCGCGGTAGAGCTGGGAGAGGACCATGTCGCCGACGTTGACGGACAGCGGGGTGAAATCGCTCGTGTGGCCGCGGTCGGTGTTGGCCACCGCCACCTCGAGGCGCTCGGTGTTGCCGAATGGGTCCCACGTGGCCAGCACGTTGAACCAGGCGAAGAGGCAGGGGATGGCGATCAGGCCGACCATGACGATGCCCGCCATGACATTGGTGTAGAGTCGGCGCAGGTCGTTGTAGGCGATGGAGAAGACGGTTCTCATTTGGTGCCCTCGCTTTCGGCGTCCCCGGGCCCGATGGGGAAGCTGGTGCCGGCGGAGTCGTGGCGGTGTATTACGGCCTCGCGCCGCTCGGTGTCGCCGAGGCGCGAGACCTGTTCGGCGTCGACGAGGCTCTGCGTGAAGTACTCCACCGCGCCGAGGTAGAGGATGACCAGCAGCGACCAGCCGACGACGATGGCGAGCATGATCGTCTTGTCGGTGGGCAGGAGCATGGTGAGCAGGGTGATGATGGCGATGCCGACAACGCCCGCGCCGATTCCGCTGAAGATGAGGGTGCGGTAGTTCTCCCGCAGCATCCGCGCCCGCTTCTCGACGCGCTCGCGGAACTCATCCCGGTCCGACAGGGCGGCCATGATGTCGGACGCGCGGTAGGGCGAGCCCATGACCTCCACCTTCTCGTTGGTGATCAGGTTCGTGCGCGCGAGCTGGCGGTTGAACAGGAGGTTGGCGTGCGAGGAGGTGAGTCGGAACAGCCACCCCAGGGCGAAGGCCGCGGCGGACATGGCGAGAAGCGCCGCCAAAAAGCGGAGGTAGTGATGGCCGTAGAACCCGGCGATGGTCTCGCGCATCGCGTCGATGCCGTAGCGGAAGGGGAGGAAGGGGTAGATGCGGCGGAAGAAGGCGGGCATGAGCTCGATGGGGTAGAGGCCCGACGCGCCCGGGATCTGGATGACGACGAGGAAGACGGCAATGCCGCGGCCAATGTGGCCGAGCGCGGAGACGATGGAGTAGATGATCCCCGTGTAGGCGACCCCGATGGCGATTGCGGTGGCGAGAAAGGCCGTGACGGACTGCATCTGCACCCCGAAGGCCACGTTGCCGAGCGTCACCACGACGGCCTGGAGCACCGAGAGCGTGGCGAAGAGGAGGAAACGGCCGAGGTAGGCCTGGCCGACGGTGAGGCGGCGGAAGCCCTCGGTGTCGACCTCGACGCGGAAGATGATCGTCAGCACGAACGCGCCGATCCACAGGGCCAGGTTGGTGAAGAAGGACGCCATGGAGCTGCCGTAGTTCTCCGTGGGGAAGACGGCCTGCTGCTCGACGGTGACGGGCGAGGAGATGTACTCGCCGATCTTCGCGGAGTTGAGGTTCGTGACAGTGTTGAGGGCCTCCGAGTCGGAGGTGGCCAGGAGGGCGTTGATGTCGGACTGGGCGGAGCGGGCACCAACGGCAAGCGTGCCGAGGTTGCCCGAGACCTCGTCGAGGATGCCGAGGCTGGCCACGAGCTGGTTGTCCACCCCGGCGAGCAGGGAGGTCGTTTCCTCGCGGAGGGCACGCTGGCTGCTCAGCGCGCCGCGCACGGAGGCGACGCTGCCGGAGGCCTGCGCGAGCGAGGCGTTGATCGCGGGCACGGACTCGCCGAGCTGCGTGCTCGCGTCGCGCGCTGCGGCGTTGGAGTCGGCGGTCGCGGCTTCGAGGGAGTCGCCGAGCTCGCCTATCGACGCCAGCGCGGCGCCCGCGCTGCGGTCCACGTTGTTCAGGCCGTCGAGGATGGCGCGGGAGGCGGCGGTACGTTCCTCCAGCGCGCTGACCGCGGCGTCGAGCTGAGCGCGGACCTCGGGCGATAGGGCGGCCCCGGCCGAAATGGCGCGCAGCTGCGCGACGGCGGATTCGCCCTGCTTGACCACGTCGTCGACCTCGCCGACGGCGGAGCGCACCCGCCCCTGGGCGGTGCCGAGCTGGCCCGTCGCCTCCGCGATGGAGGCGTTGGCGGAGGCGGCGCCGAGGCTGAGCGCGTTGGTGGACTCGACGAGCGCGGTCGACGTGTCGGCGCTGAAACCGGCGGAGGACTTCTGCAGCTCGGCGATGATCCCCTCGGCCTCGCCGAGGGAGGAGTCCACGGACCCGAGGGTGTCGTCGACGGAGCCGACGAGGGTGTTCAGCTCGGCGACGACCGGGCGCGCCCCGCTGATGCTCTGCTTCATCGTGGCCACCCGCCCCTGGGCGGCGTCGAGGTCGGCGGCAATTTGGCCGAAGCTCCCGGAGGCCTTGCCTCGGACCTCCTCGGCGTCGTCGCGCGACGCGAGCCCCGTGTTGCGCAGCTCGGTCGCCGCGGCCTCGCCGACCTTCTTCTTGAAGGCCTCGGACACGGCCGTGTCGACGGCGGAGGCGCCGGCGTCGGTGATCGAGGGGGCGACGCCATTGCTCTTCTCGTTGACGTAGTACTCGAGCACTGGCTGCGTGTAGGTGCCGCTGACCAGGCTCAGCATGTCCTCGCTGAACTCGGGCGGGATGAGGAACATGGCGTAGTAGTCGCCGCGCATGAGCCCGTCGCGGGCCTCGTCCTCGGGGAGGAACACCCACCCGATCTTGTCGTTGCCCTTGAGCTGTTCGGTAATCTGCTCGCCGATGTCGACCTCGCCAACGCGCTCGGCGGAGGCGCCGCGGTCGTTGTTGACCACCGCGATGCGGATGTTCTGGGTGTGGGCGTAGGGGTCCCAGAAGGCGTTGATGTTGAACCACGCGTAGAGCGCGGGGATGATGAGCACGCCGACGATGATGATGAAGGCCCGGGGAACGCGCAGTAGGCGACGAATGTCTCGTCCAAGAATCTGCCCGCTCTTTCTCACGTGGCGAGCGTACCCTCGAACGGAGCCTTAGGCGAAACGTCCCGCGGCGGCCCCGCCGGCCCGGAACGCATAAGCTGGCGTTCATGCTTTCCGAAATATCCCCGGGCCTGCTCGCTGCAGTGGGCGGCACGCCCCTCGTTTTCCTTCCCGAGCTCGGCGGCGGGAACGCCCGGGTCTGGGCCAAACTCGAGTCCTTCAACCCCGGCGGCAGCGCCAAGGACCGCACAGCCCGCGCCCTCGTCGCCGACGCCCTCGAGCGCGGCGTGCTCGGCCCGGGCGGCGTCGTCGTGGAGTCGAGCTCCGGAAATCTGGGCGTGGCTCTCGCCCGCGAGGCGGCCGTCGGCGGGGGGGAGTTCCACTGCGTCGTCGACCCGCGCACCAACCAGGCCACGCTCGCCCACATGCGCGCCCTCGGCGCGCACATCCACCCGGTCGAGGAGCCCGACCCTGAGACGGGGGACTGGCTCACCGCGCGACGCGCGCTGGTGGGGCGTAGGGCCGGCGGGGGGGTAGGGTGGGATAAAAGGACCCCCCCCGCCGGCCCCCCCCCCCCCCCCCGCGGGGGGGGGGGGGCGGGGGGGGGGGCGGGGCGCCCCCCCCCCCCCCCCGCCCCCCCCCCCCCCGCCGCCCCCCCCCCCGCCCCCGGGGGGGGGCCCGCCCGCCACATCCGCGACAACGGTCTGCCCACCCGCGCCATCGCCGTCGACGCCGAGGGCTCCGTCCTCTTCGGCGGCACCCGGGGCGAGCGCATCCTCCCCGGCTACGGGGCGGGTGTCGTCACCGAGCTGTCGCGCGAGACCGTTCCTGACGAGGTGATCCGGGTCAACGCGCGCGACGCGGTGGCGGCGGCGCGGCGCTGCGCGCGGTCAACCGGCTTTCTGCCCGGTGCCTCGGGCGGGGCGGTGTGCGTGGGCGTCGAGAAGCTCGCGCGCGAGAACGAGGGGGCGGAGATCGTGGCGGTCTTCCACGACGACGGCCGCGCGTACCTGGATACGATCTACAACGACGAATGGGTCGAAAGGAACGTGAACTGATGAGGGCAGCGATCATCGGGGCCGGCCCGCGCGGGCTCTGGGCCGCGGAGGAGCTCATGGCCAGGGCGCGCGAGCGTGGCGCGGCGATCGAGCTGGACGTCTACAACGACGGCCCCGTCAGCGGTGCGAGCGGGCCCGGCGCCTACCAGCCCGGCCTGCCTGCCCAGTGGCTGCTCAACGTCCCCTCCGAGGTCGTGGAGACGCACCTCGGGACGTTCAACGACTGGCGCGGGGCGGGCGACACCTTCCCGCCGCGCCGCGAGGTCGCCCGCTTCCTCGCCGCCTCCTGGGCAGCGCTCGCAGCGCACGTGCCGCTCTCGTGCTCGCTGAGCTTCGTGGATGCGCGGGTGCGGGAGGTCGCACCCGCCGGGGAGGGGGTCGATGTCGAGGGCACGCTTTACGACGAAGCCCTGCTCACCACCGGCCACGCCCACGACTGGCCCGGCGCCCTGACCCGCGGCGGGGTCGAGGGTGTGGGCAAGGTGCTCAGCGCTTTCGCTCCCGGCGACCTGGACGCGGTGACCGAGGCGGATATCGCGATAGTCAGGGGTGCCGCCTTGACTTTCGTTGACGTCGTGCGCCACGCCCGGGCCGGGGTGTTCTACCCGTTGACCCGGGGCGGGCGCTTCATGGCCGTCAAGGCCTTCCTGCCCGACGACGTCGCGGCGCAGCTCGGCCCGGCGCTGGCGCTCGCGCGGGAGCGGATCCGCACGGCGGAGGGCTTTGAAGACGTGTACGAGGCCCTCGTCGAGCTTTCCGGTGAGGTCCTCGCCGCGAGCGGGGCCGGCCCGGACGAGGCGGGCGTTCGCGCGGTGTTGGACGGCAAGGACCGCGCGGACCCCGTCGAGGATCTGCGCGCCTCCCTCGGGGTCGCGCTCGGTGAACGCGCCTGGACGCCCGAGGCGGCGGTGGGCTACGCCTTCCGCGCCGCCTACGACGCGGTGATCGAGCGATCCTCCTTCGGCGGCCGCGACTCCATCGGCGGCGAGCGCTTCGGCAGGCTCACCCGCACTCTCGAGCGCGTCGCCTTCGGCCCTCCCGCTGAAACTGCCGGGGAAGTGCTCGCCCTCATCGACTCCGGGCGCATCCGCACGGACCTGCTCGGGCGCGGGGACGAGGACCTGGCGCAGCTCGCCCGCGAGGTCGGCGCCTCCGCCGTCATCGACGCCGTCAATGCCCCGCCCGGCCTCGTCGAGGGCACCCTCGAGGCGGAGCTGGTGCGCCGCGGCATCGGCCGGGAGCACCCGGAGACCGGCTCGCTCATGGTCGAACGCGACGGCACCCTCGCGGGCCAGCGCCACATCGCCGCCGCAGGCAGAGTGAGCGAGGGGTGGATCCTCGGGCACGACACGCTGCGCCGCGGCGAGCACGAGGTCATCCCCGCGTGGGCGCGTCGCGTGACACGTGCCGCGCTCGCCGACCCGGAGCGGGTCCACGGCCTGCCGCCGCTGCGGCCGCGCGAGGTGAGCTGGTGGCGTGAACTGCTGGGGGATGGGCAGGAGTGCGCCCGGCTCGTCGAAACGTTTGGCAGCCCCGTCAACGTCGTCAACCCCGCACCGATGCGTGACAACATCGACGAGCTCGTGCGCGCAGGGGCCGCGGCGGGCGTGGAGACGAAGGTGTTCTTCGCTCGCAAAGCCAACAAGGCGCTGGTATTCGCCGACGAGGCGCGCGAGATGGGCCACGGCGTCGACGTCGCCAGCGAGAACGAGCTGCGCCAAGTGCTCGAGCGGGGGATGCCCGGGGAGCGGATCATCTGCTCCGCGGCGATCAAGCCCGACCGGCTGTTGGCCCTGGCCATCGACAACGCGGTGGTTATCTCCGCGGACAGCCGCGCGGAGGCGGAGCGCATCGCTCGGCTCGCCACCGCGCGCGGCGCGGTGGCCAAGGTCGCGCCCCGGCTCGCCCCGGACCCGCGCACGATGCCGCCGACTCGCTTCGGCGAGCGCCTCGACGCCTGGGCGGAGTACTTTCGCACGCCGCGCCGAAACCTCGGGGTCGTGGGAATCCACGCGCACCTGCACGGCTACGCGGCGGCGGACCGCGCGTCCGCGCTGCGCGAGTGCATGCGGCTTGTTGACGCGCTGGCTGCATCCGGCCACGCGCCCGCGTTCGTGGACATTGGGGGAGGTGTGCCCATGTCCTACCTGGCGGATGAGGCGCAATGGCGCGCGTACCAGCACGCGATCGCGCTGCAGCGCAGCGGTTACGCCGAGCCCTTTACCTGGAAGACCGACCCGTTGCGCAACACGTACCCGTACTGGCAGGAGCCGACGCGCGGCGCGTGGCTCACCGAGGTACTCTCCGGCGGCGTCGCAGAGGCGCTGCGCGAGCGCGGGTTGCGTCTGCATCTTGAGCCGGGGCGCTCGCTTGTCGACGGCTGCGGGCTAACCCTTGCCGAAGTCGCCTTCGCCAAGACCCGTTCCGACGGCGTGCCCCTGGTGGGCCTAGCCATGAACCGCACCCAGTGCCGCACGACGTCGGATGACTTCCTCATCGACCCCTACCTGGTCAAGCGGACCTCGCCGAGCGAGGAGATCGAGGCGTTCTTGGTCGGCGCCTACTGTATCGAGGACGAACTGATCCTGCGGCGGAAGATCCGCTTCCCCCGCGGTGTCGCGGCGGGAGACCTCGTCGCGATCCCGAACACCGCCGGCTACTTCATGCACATCCTTGAGAGCGCCTCGCACCAGATCCCGCTGGCCAAGAACGTGCTGTGGCCCTCGGGCGAGCTGGACGACATCGACCGTCGCTAGCACCCGCCCCCCAACAGCACCAGCGCCCCGCCACCGAAGTGGCGGGGCGCCGATCGCGCTCGGTCAGGTCCGGGCTAGATATTGAACTGGTTGCGGATGTCCGTCATCAGCTGCGGGTTGGCAATGAGCACGATGGAGGCGAGCGCCGCCAGGATCGCTGCCAGCACCGAGAAGACGGTGATGATGATGCCGAAGGTGCTGCTGCCGCTCGAGCTGCCGCTGTCACCGGTGGACGGCTTGTCGGTCTTGGTCGTCGGCTCGGTGCTCGTCGGGCTCGTCGTGCTCGTCGGGGTCTCCGAAGTCGCGGAGGACTCCGAGGTCGACGTGGTCGTCGAGGTCGTCGTCGGCTCGGTGCTCGTCGTGGTGGCCGGAGAAGTCGTGGTGGCCGGAGAAGTCGTGGTGGCCGAGGTCGTGGTAGGCGTCGGCTCTGCGCTCGTCGTGGTGACCGGGGCTGCAGTGGTGGTCTCCGCCGGGGTGGACTGCTCGGTGGTGGTCTCCGCCGGGGTGGTCTGCTTGGTGGTGGTCTCCGCCGGCGTGGTCTGCTCGGTGGTGGTCTCTTCCGGCTTCTCCTGCTCCTTCTTCTGGATGGTCACCTGGTCAACCACGTACGGGGTGTTGATGTTGTAGGTGGTGAGCTTCAGCTCGGTCGGGGATACCTCGACGTTGGTGTAGTCAGGGTTGTAATCCTGGCGCCAGCGGGCGGTGGACGCGTGCGCCAGGTCGCGGGCGTACTGCTCGCGAATGTTGGGGTGCGTCTCGCCGAACTTGTCCTGGAAGTCGTAGTACTTGCCGCCGGTGGCGGTGGTGGAGGTGACGTAGAGCACCTCGCCGTCCTCCGGGAGGAGCAGGTCGCCGGACTTGGCGGCACCCTCTGGGATAACCGGGTTGAAGCCGTCCATCAGGTGGGTGCGGGTGTAAATGTGGTCGTGGCCGCTGAGGACCAGGTCCACGCCGGCCTCGGACAGCTTCGGCGTCAGGCTGTTGCGCAGCTCAACCACGTCAGAGTCCGTGTAGTGAGTGCCCTGGGAGAACGGTGCCTGGTGGATGCCCACGATGACCCAGTCCGCGTCCGCACCGTGCTGGGCGATGGTGTCGTTTACAAACTTCGCGTGACCGTCGATGTCCGACTTGCTGGAACGGTTGCCGTCCAGGCCGATGAACAGCACGTTGTTGTAGTTGAAGAAGTAGTTGGCGGACGTGCCCACCTCGTTGGGGAGGAAGTACGTGTCCTGGAAGTGGCGGTCCGGCGCGTACGTCTCGTGGTTGCCCTTCAGCACCGCAAGGCGGTAGTTCTGCAGCTTCTCCGGCGCGGTGAACGCCTCCAGCTGCTTGACCGGCGCACCCCAGCCCTCGGCCTGGTCGCCCAGGTGCATGATGAAGGCGGAACCCGGGTGCTCGCCGGTAGCCACGTTCACCGCCTTGTTCCAGGCTGCGGCCTGCTCGCGAATCTTCAGGTCCACGCCGATCTGCGCGTCTGCCATGGCGAGGAAGTTCCAGGTGTCGGTGTTAGCCCCGGTGGTGAACGAGCGCGGCTCGGTCCAGCCGCTTTGAGCGCTGCCCACGCGGTAGACGTACTCGGTGTTCGGCTCGAGCCCGGTCATTGTCGCCTCGTGGGGGTAGGAGATCGCCGCGTTGTACCTGCCCGCCTTGGACTGAACGTTGGTCACGTCCCCCGGGTTGTTCGCGGGCCAGTACTGCAGCTGCTGCGTCTCCGAGTCCTTGGACTGCCAGGCCAGGTTCGCTTCGGTGGCATCGGAGCCGATGCCGAGGACAATGCGGCTGATCTTCGTGTTGACTGCGTCCGCCGGTGCGGCGACGGCGGTGGTGGGGGCGAGGAGCGATACGACAACTGCGGTGGCGACGGCGCTGCGGCGCAGCGGGCGGGTCTGAGAAGAGCGCGAGGTGGTCATGACTACGTACTCAACTCCACCGGTTTTAACAGCCGGTTACAAGCATCGTGTCACCTGATTGAAATCAAGGTGAATTTAAGGTGACTACGCACTGCTGAAATTGCGCGGGTCTGGCAGCTGGTTGAAAGTGGGCTGCATGAGCCCTCAGTTCCGCGCCAACCGCCGCGTCTTCCTCCAAGCCGTCGCAGCCGCCGCTGCCGCCACCGCCGTCGGTACGGGCGGAGCGTACGCCGCCCGCCGCGGCACCGTCTCCACCCCGGAGGAACCCACCCCCGCGGACCAGTGGGACCTGCCGTTCCTGCACGGCGTCGCCTCGGGCGACCCGCTGGCCGACCGCGTGGTGCTGTGGACTCGCGTGACCCCCTCCCGCGAGGCGCTGCCCGGGTCCGGCCTTGGTGAGGACGTGGAGCTGGAGTGGCAGATTGATACCTCGGAGGAGTTCCGCAACCCGACAACAGGCACGGTGACGGCCACGGCGGAATCCGACCACACCGTCCACGTGGATCCGGAGGGGCTGAAGCCGCGAACCGAGTACTTCTACCGCTTCATTGTGAAGAGCGGGGCGTTCAAGGGCTCGACCTCGCCGGTTGGGCGCGCGCTGACCGCGCCGGCTGCGGACACGGAGCTCGACCGCCTCAACCTGGCCATCGCCTCGTGCGCGAACTGGGAGTCCGGTTTCTTCAACGCCTACGGTGACATGGCGCAGCGCGCCCGCGGCGGGGAGATCGACCACGTGGTGTTCCTGGGCGATTACATCTACGAGTACCCCACCGGCGAGTACGCCGGCAAGAGCGGTGTCGCTCGGATGCACCACCCCGAATGGGAGATCACCACCCTGGAGGATTACCGCCAGCGCTACGGCCGCTACCGCACCGACCTCCACCTGCAGGCCGCGCACGCGGCGTGCCCATGGATCGTGGTGTGGGACGACCACGAGACGGCGAACAACAGTTGGCGCGAGGGCGCGGAGAACCACACTGACGGCCGCGTCGAGGGCGAGTGGCCGGAGCGCATGGAGGCCGCGGTCCAGGCCTACTACGAGTGGCTCCCGGTGCGCGCCCAGTCCGCCGAGGACGAGCGCCTGCTCTACCGCACCTTCAACTTCGGCACCCTGGCCCAGCTGACCATGATGGATCTGCGCACCTACCGGGATCAGGAAACCTCTGGTGACCACTTCGGCGACGATGAGCGCACGATGTTGGGGCATAAACAGTTCAAGTGGCTCGCCGAGCAGCTGCAAAACTCCAACGCCCGCTGGGACGTGCTGGGCAACTCGGTGATGATTTCCCCGATGCGCTTCGTCACCATCCAGAACAACGAGAAGGCCAACGTCGCCTCCGGCTACATCAAGGAGCGGGCCACCGGCATTGCGGTGAACTCGGACCAGTGGGACGGCTACGCCGCGGAGCGCGATCGGCTGCTGACCATGCTGGACGAGCAGGAGTCCAACGCCCTGTTCCTCACCGGTGACATCCACTCCGAGTGGGCCAACTCCATTTCCTCCCCGTCGGGTTTTGGCGAGATCGGCTGCGAGATGGTCACCACCTCGATCTCCGCGCCGAACGTGGACGAGATCCTCACCACCACGTTTGGCACCTACCACGCGGAGGACAACTCCACCTCGCTGCTGGTGGAGAAGGTCATCCGCGACTACAACCCGTGGGTCAACCACATCGACTTTGATTCGCACGGTTACGGCGTTGCGAGCATCAACTACAACCACGTGGACATGCTGTACTACCGGGTCTCCGACGTTGAGGATCCGGATGCCACGGTCGGCCTCGCCACGAAGCGCACGTGGCGCATCGGCGAGGGATTCGTCAAGGCCTAAAGCGAGCTCTAGAGCGCGGCCTCGAGCTCCGCGCGGGCGGCGAGGAGCGCGTTGCCCCACTTGCCGGCGGGGGAGGGCTTGAGGCGCTCGGCTGGGCCGGAGACGGACAGGACCGCGGCGAGGGCGCCGTCGGGCTGGAATACCGGGGTGGAGACTGAGGCGAGGCCGACTTCTCGCTCGGCAACTGACTCGGCGAGCCCGGTGTCGGTGACGGCTTGAAGTTCTTCGGGCGGGAACAAGTGTGCGTCGACAAGCGAAAAAGCCCCGAACACGCGCGCGGCGGAGCCGGCGGTGAGCGGCAGCTGTGAGCCGACGGGAACGGTGTAGGTGAGGCCGGAGGCGGGCTCCTCGGAGGCGACGCAGGTGCGGGTGTCGCCCGTGAGCTCGTAGAGTTGGACGGATTCCCCGGTTGTGGCGACGAGCCCGCGCATGATCGGCACCGCAACTGTGAGCAGACGCGGCGAGGTGCCGGAAGCGAAGCCGGCCAGCGCGGGGCCGATGGTCCAGGCCCCTGACTCGGTGCGGCTAAGCACGTGGTGGACCTCCAGCGCAGTGGCGATGCGGTGGGTGGTGGCCCGCGGCAGACCGGTATCCTCGCTGAGGCTGGCCAGGGTCTTGTCGCCCCTGCTTACGGAGCTGACAATCGCAATCGAGCGGTCCAGCACTTTGATGCCGGAGTCTTCGTTATACTGTCCCACGACATGGATAGTAGCATTCCGCATACTGGAACGCCGGGCGTTGGGTGCGGTGCCGGTGCGGGCGCGCGAGGACAGGAGGATCAGGTGGCGGACAAACCGTTGACGCTGGCAGAGAAGGTGTGGCGCGACCACGTCGTGACCAAGGGGGAAGACGGCCAGCCGGATCTCATCTACATCGACTTCCAGCTGCTGCACGAGGTCACCTCCCCGCAGGCGTTCGACGGCCTGCGCATGGCCGGGCGAGCGATGCGCCACCCGGAGCTGCACCTCGCTACCGAGGATCACAACGTGCCCACCGAGGGCATTGTCTCCGGCGACCTGCGTGAGATCGCCGAGCCGACGTCGCGCACCCAGGTGGCCACGCTGCGCAAGAACTGCGAGGAGTTCGGCGTCACCCTCCACCCGATGGGCGACATCCAGCAGGGCATCGTGCACACCGTGGGCCCGCAGCTGGGTATCACGCAGCCGGGCATGACCATCGTGTGCGGCGACTCCCACACCTCCACCCACGGCGCGTTCGGCTCCATCGCCATGGGCATCGGCACCTCCGAGGTCGAGCACGTGATGGCCACCCAGACGCTGCCGCTGAAACCGTTCAAGACCATGGCGGTGGAGGTGTCCGGGGAGCTGGCCGAGGGAGTCACGGCCAAGGACTTGATCCTGGCCATCATCGCCAAGATCGGCACCGGCGGCGGGCAGGGCCACATCATTGAGTACCGCGGCGAGGCCATCGAGAAGCTCTCCATGGAAGCGCGCATGACCATCTGCAACATGTCCATCGAGGCGGGCGCGCGCGCCGGCATGGTCGCTCCGGACCAGAAGACGTTCGACTACGTGGAGGGCCGCCAGTACGCGCCGAAGGGCGCCGATTGGGATGCGGCGGTGGAGTACTGGAAGACGCTACCCACAGACGAGGGTGCCGAGTTTGACACCGTGGTGGAGATCAACGGCTCCGCGCTGACCCCCTTTGTCACCTGGGGCACGAACCCGGGCCAGGGCCTGCCCCTGTCCGAGAACGTCCCGGACCCGGAGGACTTCGCCGACGAGGCCTCCAAGCAGGCCGCCGCGAAGGCCCTGCAGTACATGGACCTGACCCCTGGCACGCCCCTGCGCGACATCGCGGTGGACACGGTCTTCCTCGGGTCCTGCACCAACGCGCGCATTGAGGACCTGCGCGCGGCGGCGGAGGTCGTGCGCGGCCGCCACATCGCCGAAGGCACCCGCATGCTGGTGGTGCCCAGCTCGACCCTGGTGAAGGAGCAGGCGGAGGCGGAGGGCCTGGACCGCATCTTCACCGAGTTCGGCGCAGAGTGGCGCACCGCAGGGTGCTCGATGTGCCTGGGCATGAACCCGGACCAGCTGGCTCCGGGGGAGCGCTCCGCGTCCACGTCCAACCGCAACTTCGAGGGCCGCCAGGGCCCCGGCGGGCGCACCCACCTCGTCTCGCCGCTGGTGGCCGCGGCCACCGCCGTCACCGGCCACCTGGCCAGCCCCGCAGACCTGGCAGACGCCACCCCCGCATAGCAGCAGCAGTAAGGAGCACACCAATGGAGAAGTTCACCACCCACACCGGCGTTGGCGTCCCCCTGACCAGGTCGAACGTGGACACGGACCAGATCATTCCGGCGCGCTACCTCAAGCGCGTCTCCCGCACCGGCTTCGAGGACGGCCTGTTTTCCAACTGGCGCGAGAACGAGCCGGACTTCGTGCTGAACCAGGACGCGTACCGCGCCGGTTCCGTCCTCTTCGCCGGCCCGGACTTCGGCACCGGCTCCTCGCGCGAGCACGCTGTGTGGGCGCTGATGGATTACGGCTTCCGTGCCGTGTTCAGCCCCCGGTTCGCGGACATCTTCCGCGGCAACGCGGGCAAGGCCGGGCTCTTGGCGGGGCTGATGGCGGAATCCGACATCGAGCTCATCTTCAAACAGCTCGAGCAAGAGCCGGGCCTTGAGGCCACGGTCTCGCTGGAGGACCGCACGGTGACGGTCGGCGAGAACACCTACACGTTCGACATCGACGACTACACCCGCTGGCGTTTGATGGAGGGCCTCGACGATATTGGGCTCACGCTTCGCGACGAACCCGCCATCGAGTGCTTCGAGGCGGGGAGGCCGGCGTTCAAGCCGGCCGTCGACAAGCAATAGCCCCCGCTAGCTCCGGCCCGCGCTCTCGTCGATGCGGGCGAGCACCTCCGGCGCGAAGTGGGCGAGGAAGTCCCGCGAGGCGTTGAGCACGCCCTCGATGCCGGAGCTCAGGTGCGCGGCGAACTGGGTGTCCGTGTACTCCCAGAAGCCGGGCATGGAGTACACCGCGCCGAGTGCGGCGAGGTTGCGCTGCGGATCCTTCACAGCGGAGACGGAGGGAAAAGCGTTGGCGTTGTTGAAGCTCTCCGCCCAGTTCAGCACCTCCTCGTAGCGGTCGGCGGTAATGGCGTCTACAGCGACGGAAGAGGTCACGGCCAGGTTTGGCGCGAGGTACGCCACCTCGAGGCCCATGCCCGCGAACCCGGTGCGGATGCTCTGGGGCGAGGAGCCGTCCTCGTACTTCCAGCCCTGAGCGTCGAAGTACTCGCGAACGCGCTCGATGGACAGTGGCTTGAGTGGTGTCAGTGCGGTGTCGCTCACGGGTTACGCCTCGCCTTTCGTGTTGGGGGTCTGGCCCTTGAGGTGGGGCAGGGCCTGGTCGAGCTGGCCCATCACGTGGTGGATGGCCGAGAAGTAGAACTCCAGCATTTCCTTGAGCTGGCCGTCGGTCGCGCCGTCGGTGGTGAAGAAGGGGGCCTCGATGAGCACCACGGTGGTGGCGTCCTCGCGGCGCACCGCGTGCGTGCGCACCAGCGGCATGGAGGCGTTGAGGCGGTTGGCCAGCTCGCGGGCCGTGCGGGTGTCCGCCTCGCCGCTAACCACCGGGATCCAGCGGGCGGTGGCTTTGAACCCCACCTCGGAGACCTGGAAGAAGACCACCAGCCCCGGGAAGGCGGTCTGCGTCATCCCTTCGTCGGAGCGGAAGTGCTGCAGGTTGTTCGCGTCGAGTTGGGACTCGATGCGCTCCTGAGTGATTGGGGAGAGCGCGTCGGTGGCTGCGGTCGGTTCTGTCACTGGCGTTCCTTTCGTTTTGGGCGGTGCACTCTACCGGCTACTTCACCGGTTACTTCACCGGCAGGGCGGACGGCAGGTAATCGGCCCCGGTGAGCTCGCCGCCGCGGAAGCTCAAGACCCACACGGAGCCTTTCTTCGCGTGCAGCTCGGTGTCGATGGGCAACGTGCCGCGGGCGGACAGCCAAGCCACCATCGCCGGGATCACCTCGCCCTGGGCGCAGATGACGCTCACGCCGCCCTGGTCCACGATGTCCGTGAAGGCCCGCTGCGCCTCGACCATGTTGCGCAGCCACGCGTCGTCGCCCAGGCGCTCGTCCACGGTCACCTCGATGCCCAGCTCGTCCGCCAGCGGCTCGACGGTGTCCTGGCAGCGGTCCGGCAGGGCGGAGTAGATGCGCTCGGGTGCAAACGGGGCGAGCATCGGCACCAGCATTTCCGCTTGCCTCCGACCCTTCTTGTCCAGGGGGCGCAGGTTGTCGTCGCCAGACCACTTCTCCCGCTCGTGCGCGCGGGCGTGGCGAACGTAGAGGATGCGCGTCTCAGCGGGCGCGCGGAAGCGCTTCTGCGCCTTGGCCAGCACCTCGCGGTCGAGGTCGTAGCTCATCAGCGCCTTCGCCTCCTCGATGGGCAGCCAGCGAATCTCGTCCACCTCGTCGTTGGGTGCGAACTCGCCGCCGGTGACCTCGCCCGTCCAGTAGTAGACCACCTTGGACGAGTGCTTCACGGGGTAGACCGTCTTGCCGAGGAGTTTGCCCAGCCGCACCTCGTAGCCGGTCTCCTCCCGGATCTCCCGCACCGCGCAGGCCACCAAGGACTCGCCTGGGTCGAGTTTGCCCTTGGCCAGGGACCAGTCGTCGTAGTGCGGGCGGTGGATGCAGGCAACCTCCACGCTCTCCGCGTCGGCGAGATCCCCGCGCCACAGCACCGCGCCGGCGGCGAGGGTGGTGCGCTCAAACTCCTGCTCCGGCTTCACCGGCACCTCCTGGTGACGCCCGGTGAGAAACATTTCCCCCGACGTGTCTTTGTCCTGCTCGTGCAGGTCGGTGCGGGCACCGTCCCGCCCGGTGGTAGTGGTGGACTTCGCGTCTTGGGGTTGAGCCATACCCACCATTGTGACGCAGGACCACCCGCCGCGCAGGAAGCGCGCCGGTGGAGGGGCCGGGTGGGTG
The DNA here is from genome assembly GCF_900078305.2 of Corynebacterium bouchesdurhonense. Classification (GTDB taxonomy): domain Bacteria; phylum Actinomycetota; class Actinomycetes; order Mycobacteriales; family Mycobacteriaceae; genus Corynebacterium; species Corynebacterium bouchesdurhonense. Next base: position 70,601 of record NZ_LT546028.1, on the reverse strand, counting down.
GGCGCCGCCGCCCGCCCCGTGCCACCCGCGCGGAGGTGTTAGCGTGGTGCGCGGAAACCTTGTCCTGCCCGGCTGTGGCCGCGGCGGCGCTCAAGAGCGAACAGACGAGCAGACGAGCAGACGAGACGAGCAGACGAGCGAAGGCGGGTTGAGGATGGTCAACGTGGCGGTCATGGGGGCGGGATCCTGGGGCACCACCCTGGCAAAGGTGTTCGCCGACGGCGGCAATGCCGTGCAGCTGTGGGCCCGCCGCCCAGAGCTCGCGGACGCGATCACCGCCACCCGCGTCAACCCCGACTACCTGCCCGGAATCGCGCTACCCGCCGCTGTCACGGCCACTGCGAACCCGCGTGAGGCGCTGGAGCGGGCGGACATCGCCCTGTTCGCGGTGCCCAGCCAGACCATGCGCGGCAACCTCACGGAGTGGGCGCCGCTGTTGCGTCGAGACGCGACCTTGCTCTCGGTGTCCAAGGGCATCGAGACCGGGACGCACATGCGCATGAGCCAGATCATCGCGCAGGTCACGGGCGCAGGGGAGGAGCGAGTCGCCGTGCTCAGCGGGCCGAACCTCTCCCGCGAGATCGCCGAGGAGCAGCCCGCGGCCACCGTCATCGCGTGCCGGGACGCGGACCGCGCCAAGCTGGTCCAGGCCGCCTGCGCCACCCACTATCTGCGCCCCTACACCAACGCGGACGTGGTGGGCTGCGAGATCGGCGGCGCCACCAAGAATGTCATCGCGCTGGCCTGCGGCATGGCGGCGGGGCAGGGCCTCGGCGAGAACACCATCGCAACGCTGATCACCCGCGGCCTGGCCGAGATCACTCGGCTGGGGCTGGCCCTCGGCGCGGACGACCGTACCTTCGCTGGCCTCGCGGGACTGGGGGACTTGGTGGCCACCTGCTCCTCGCCGCTGTCGCGAAACCGCACCTTCGGCGCCGCGCTGGGTGCGGGCGCCAGCATGCAGGAGGCGAAGGCCGCCACCAAGGGCCAAGTGGCGGAGGGCGTGACATCCTCGATCAGCATCGCGCAGCTGGGGGAGGAGCACGGGGTGGACCTGCCCATTACCAAGGCCGTGCACGCCGTGTGCCACCGGGGCACCAGCGTCACCGACGCGATCGCGGCGCTGATGGGCAGGAGTAAGAAATCGGAGTAGCTCGCCGGGTACGCTCGTCGTGTGATTCGCATAGCAGTTATCTACGGTGGCCAGTCCACCGAGCACTCGATTTCCTGCATTTCCGCCGGCTCGATCATGGCCGAGCTGCCCTCCGGCGAGTTTGAGGTGTACCCGGTTGGCATCACCCGCGACGGGGACTGGGTCGAGGGGTCTTTTGACCCGGTCGGCGGCGCGACGCTGCCTGAGGTCACCGCGGGCCGCAGGGTGACGTTGTCCGCCAGCCCCGCCACCAAGGGCCAGTTCACCGACGCGCTCACCGGCGAGGTCACCGCAGAGGTGGACGTGATCTTCCCGGTCCTGCACGGCAAGTACGGCGAGGACGGCACCATCCAGGGCCTCTTCGAGCTCTCCGGCATCCCCTACGTCGGCCCGGGCGTGCTCGCCTCCGCCTGCGGCATGGACAAGGAGTGCACGAAGACGATCGTGGCGGCCGAAGGCATCCCGGTCGCGCCGGGCGTCACACTGCGCGCGTCGGGCCCCCGCACCCTCAGCGGTGAGCAGCGCGAGCGCCTCGGCCTGCCCGTGTTTGTGAAGCCGGCCAACGGCGGTTCCTCCATCGGCGTGTCCAAAGTTGAGCGATGGGAGGACCTAGACGGGGCCATCGCCACCGCCTTCGACAACGATGCCAAGGTGCTCGTCGAGGGGGCGCTCGTGGGCGACGAGGTAGAGGTTGGGGTGCTTGAGCTTGTCGACGCCTCCGTGCGCGCGTCCGTCCCCGCCAAGCTCAACGGCACTGACGACTCGGCGGAGGGCTTCTACGGCTTCGAGACGAAGTACCTCGACGACCACGTCACCGCCACCATCCCCGCCCCGTTCGATGAGGAGCTGACCCGCCAGCTCCAGGACATGGCCATCCGCGCGTTCGGCGCGTTGAACTGCAAGTCCCTCGCCCGCGTCGACTTCTTTGTCACCGACCGCGGGCCCGTGCTCAACGAGGTCAACACCATGCCGGGCTTCACCGCCATCTCCATGTACCCGAAGGTGTGGGAGGCGACGGGCCTGAGCTACCCCGAGCTGGTTCGCTGCCTGGTGGACACGGCGCTCGCCCGCGCCAAGTAGTTCGCGCCGAGTAGCCCGCGCCGGGTAGCTCGCTACGCGGGCGGAACGGTGCCGGCGATGAAGTCGGTGAGGTTGGTGATCACCTCGTTGCCCCCGGCGGCCGGGATGTACGCGGCTACCTGCGCGGCGCGGCCGAGGGCGTACCACGTGGCGGCCCCGGCCGCGCCGCCGGATGCGGAGTCCTCGAACCAGGGCGTGCCGTTGACCTGGGCCAGGCGAGCGCCGGCGTGGTAGTGCTCGGGAGCGGCCACGCCGCAGCGGACCACCACGGGCTCGCGGCCGGGGGCGGTCCAGGCGACGGTGTTGGTGTCGGGGTCGGCCAAGGGGGCGTCGACAAGCGAAAAGCCCTCCGCAATGTGCTCCGGCGCGGCCTCGGCGAAGCCCCGGCACGCGGTGGCGTCGCCGCTGGCCAGCTGCGACAGGGGCGCGGGCGCGGGGGCGGGATCGACCTGCGCGAGGCGGGAGGCGTCGATGTCTTCGACGGGGCTGCGGCCACTCGCCGTGTCGCCCGTGACGGCGATAACGGGGGAGCGGTCGGTGGTGAACCAGGTAGCCAGGGTGGACCCGGGGGCGGTGTCGCGCACCTCGAGCCACCGCGCGCCGCCGATCTCCTCCGGCTGAGACAAGGTGGTGTACTGCAGGGGCAGGTCCACCCCGCAGCGCAGCGTCACGCGCTCGGTTGAGCTCTTCTGCCACGCCGCGGCGCCCGCGGGCGCGGGGTCGGCGAGCTCCGCGCGGCCGTATCCGAGCACCTTCGCCGGCAGGGCGTCGATGAACTCGGTGCACTCGGTGGAACTGGCCTGGGGCGCGGGGATCACGGGCATGGCCACCGGCTGGTCCGCGGCACGCTGTAGCACCAAGCGCGCCCCCACGAGCACGGCGATGGTGAACGCGACCGCGATGCCGAGCAGGATTCCGGCGAGCCTGCGGTTACTCTGGAACGGGCCCGCCGCGCTCGCCTGAGAGCCCGCTCCGGTGGTTGCTTCGGTGCTCGCTGCCGTAGTCATGGCGGCACAGTCTAGTGAAAGGCCTTGTCACAGTCATGATCCACACCGGTTTCCCCGCAGGCGGCCCCACCCTCGGGGAGGTGGGCGAGCGCGGGGTGATCCAGGCCATCGTGGGTGCGGCGCCGTCCGCGGTCAACGGTGACGACGCGGCCGTGCTCGGGCCCGCGGCACCCAACTCGCGGGTGGTGGCGTCGACCGACATGCTCGTGCAGGACCGCCACTTCAGCCCCCGCTACACCACCGCGTACCAGGTGGGCCGCAAGGCGGTGGTGCAGAACTTTGCAGACATCGAGGCCATGGGCGCGCGCCCCATCGCGGCGCTGCTCGCGCTGTCGGCGCCGCCGAGCACGCCGGTGGCGGTGGTGGAGGAGCTCGCCCGCGGCGTCGGCGCGATGACGCAAGCGTGGGGCGCGGAGCTGGTGGGTGGCGACGTCACCTCGAGCTCCGAGCTGGTGGTCTCCGTCACCGCCATTGGCTCGCTCGGCGGCAACCTGGACGCGCTGCGCCTCGACCGGGCGCGGCCTGGCCAGCGGGTGGTGGCCCACGGCGTCATCGGCTGCTCGGCCGCGGGCCTCGCGCTGCTTCAGTCCGGGGTGGACATCCCGGCGGAGCTCGCGCCGCTGGTGGCGGCGCATCAGGCGCCCGCCATCACGCCGGGGCGCGGGGTGGTGGCGCGCGCGGCCGGGGCCACAGCCATGACCGATAACTCCGACGGGCTGATCAAGGACCTCACCACACTGGCGAATGCCTCGGGCGTGGGCATTGACTTAAGCAGCGTGGCCCTGACACCGGACCCGCTGCTCGTGCGCGCCGGTGAGCTGCTGGGCACCGACCCGTGGGAGTGGGTGCTTACCGGCGGCGAGGACCACACCCTGGTGGGCACCGTGGACGGCTCGGCACCCGTGGGGTTCCGCTCCATCGGCACGGTCACCCGCACCCCGGGGGTGCGGGTGGACGGTGCCCAGCCCGCGCACGCGGGAGGATGGGAGAGCTTCGCATGAGCCTGCCGGTGCACCCCTCCTGGGTTGAGCCCCTGAGCCCGGTGGAGGATCAGATCCACGCCATGGGCGACTTTTTGCGCGCCGAGGACTCCTACCTGCCGCGCGGCGAGGACATCCTGCGCGCCTTCCAGCAGCCGTTCGACGAGGTGCGCGTCCTCATCGTCGGCCAGGATCCGTACCCCACCCCGGGCCACCCGATGGGCCTGGCGTTTTCCACCCAGCCGGGGGTTGCGCCGCCGCGCTCGCTGGTGAACATCTACACCGAGCTCGAGCGCGACCTGGGGGTCCCGCCGCGCCCGGACGGGGACCTGTCCTCCTGGTCGCGCCAGGGCATTCTTCTGCTCAACCGCGTGCTCACCGTCAGGCCTGGCAAGCCCGCGTCGCACCGCGGCAAGGGGTGGGAGCCAGTGACGGAGGCCGCCATTCGGGCACTTTCGCTTCGCGACGCCCCCTTGGTGGCCATCCTCTGGGGACGCGACGCGCAACAGGCCCAGCGATTCCTGGGCGAGACCCCGGTGATCGCCTCGGCGCACCCTTCGCCGCTGTCCGCAAGCCGCGGCTTCTTCGGCTCCCGGCCGTTCTCCCGCGCCAACGAGGCGTTGGAGCGGCAAGGGGCGCGGGCCGTGGATTGGTCGCTGTAAGCCGTTGTAAACGTTGTAAACTAGGCCGTCATGGCTACTCCTCCCGCGTTCGACGGCGCCCTGCTTGTGGCGTGGGCCCGCGCGGCCAGCACGGAGCTTGACGCGCGGCGGGTGGAGATAAACAAGCTCAACGTCTTCCCCGTGCCGGACGCGGACACGGGCTCCAACATGGCCCACACCATGGCCGCCGCGGTGGCGGAGGCGGACCGCCTGCCTGCGGGCGCCGGCGCGCAGCAGATCGCCGAGGCCTTGGCCGTGGGTGCCGTGAAGGGCGCGCGCGGCAACTCTGGAGTGGTCCTCTCGCAGGTGATGCGCGGGGTGGCCCAGTCCGTCACCGAGGACACACCCGGCGCGACCGTCATCGCCGACGCCCTGCGCGCCGCCGTAAAGTTCGTGGACCGCGCCATCGCGGACCCGGTGGAGGGCACCGTGATCACCGTGCTGCGGGCGGCGAGCGCGGCCGCGACCGACGCCGCCGCGCCGCAGGGTGGGCAGGACGGACAGGGCGACGAAGACGGGGCCAGCGCCCAGCAGCCGGACATGCTCGCCGTGGCCGAGGCCGCCGCGGAAGCCGCACGGGTGGCGCTGGCCCACACGCCATCCCAGCTCGAGGCGCTGCGCGAGGCGGACGTGGTGGACGCCGGGGGCACCGGGCTGGTGGTCCTCCTCGAGGCGCTGGTGGGCGTGCTTTCCGGTGAGAATGCGGGGGGCTGGGGGGCGTCGACAAGCGTTGCCCCCTCGAGCGAGGGGCACGGCGCGCCGGGCTACCTCGAGGTGATGTTCATGTTCGAGGGCGACCTGGACGCGCTGGAGGGCGAGCTGCGGGGCCTGGGTGACAGCCTGGTCATCGCGCGCCTTGGCAAGGGCGCGGGCAAGGTGCACATCCACACGCGGCGCGCGGGCGAGGTGATCGAGCTGGCCTTCCGAGTGGGGCGGGTGAGTGAGCTGCGCCTCGAGGTGCTGCCCCCGCAGCCGGCCACCCGCGCGCCGGAGCGGCTGATCCTCGCGCTCACCCCGCCCGGCTCCCTGGCGGAGCTGTACCGGCAGGCGGGCGCGCTCACGGTGCACCCGGGGCCGGACGCGGTCTCCGACATCCTCTCCACGGTGCGACGATCCGGCGCGCACGAGGTGCTGCTGCTGCCCAACGGCCTGCTGAGCCAGCGCGAGCTCGGGGCGGTGGAGAAGGCCGCGCGCGCGTTCGAGCAGGCGGTGACCATCCTGCCTACAGTGCGCCTGGTGTCCGGCATCGCGGCGCTGACCATCCACGACCCAGATCAGCCGCTGGCCACCGCGGCCTTCGCCATGTCCGAGGCCGCGGGCGAGATGCGCACGGCCGTGGCGCACCGGGCCCCGCGAGCGGGCCTGCTGCTCGGCGGGGCGGTGGCCAAGGGCGACGTGGTGGTAACCACCCACGGCCAGTTGGTGCTGGTGGCGGATGATGCCGCGGGCGCCATCGAGCGCACCTGCCACCAGTTCTTGGAGCGGGGCGGCGAGCAGATCCTCATCCTCTTCGACCCGGACGAGGTGGAGGCGGAGGCGCTGGAGGAGATCGGGCAGCGCCTGGGTGTGGAGACGCTGGCCTACGCGGCCGACGGGCTGGGCGCGATCGCGGAGATCGGGGTGGAGTAGCGGCATGCTCGGGTTCGACGACACCAGGCCCCTGAACCTGGTCATACCGGCGAAGCAGGCCCGCGCCATGGCCAAGCACCTGGAGTTGCGCACTTGCGGCGAGCTGCTGCGCTACTACCCGCGCCGCTACCTCCACTTCGGCTCCGGCGCGGACCTGGAGGGCCTGCGCGAGGGCGACACCGTCAACGTGGTTGGCACCGTCACCTCCGCCGCCAAGCTGGACAACCGCAAGACCCCGGAGCGGCCCATCTTCAAGGTGAGCATCGACGACGGGCGCCGCACCTTCGGCGCCACCTTCTTCGGCTCCAAGTACGCCATGCGCGTGCTCACCCCGGGCCGCCGCGCGATGTTCACGGGCAAGCTCTCCTTTTACAAGGGATCGCCCCAGCTCCAGCACCCGGACTTTGTGCTTCTCGACGGCCCCACCGAGGCCACCGGATCCCTGCGCCAGTTGGGCCACTTCGGGGACCTGGAGGAGATCCTCTCCGGGCGCGAGTGGCTGCCGCTGTACCCCGCCACCAAGGGCGTGAGCACCTGGACCATCATGGGGGCGGTCCACGCCGTGCTGAAATCCCTGCCGCCCATCGAGGAGCCGCTCGGGTTCACGCCCATCGGCTACCTGCCGCTGAATTCCGCCGTGCGGCAGATCCACGAGCCTGGCCCGGACGGCCCGTCGGCCGCGCTCAAGCGCCTGAAGTACGACGAGGCGCTCTCCGTCGCCCTAGCCATGGGGGTGCGCCGGGCCGACCAGGCCCACCACACCGCGCCCGAGCTGCCGCGAAAGCAGGGACGCAACCAGGACACCCTGCTCGAGCACCTCCCGTTCCCCCTCACGTACGGCCAGAGCGAGGTGTTGCGCGAGATCAGCGAGGACATCGCCACACCCCAGCCCATGAGCCGGCTGCTGCAGGGCGAGGTCGGCTCGGGCAAGACCATCGTGGCGCTATTGGCCATGCTGCAAGCCGTGGACAACGGCGCTCAATGCGCGCTGCTGGCGCCTACCGAGGTGCTGGCGCTGCAGCACGCCAGGTCGCTGACGGACACCCTGCTGCGCGCCGGGGTGCCGGCGCGGGTGGTGGCGTTGACGGGATCGATGGGGAACGCGGCGAAGCAAGATGCGCTCCTGAAAACCGTCAGCGGCGAGGCGGACATCGTGGTGGGCACGCACGCGCTGATCCAGGAGGGTGTGGAGTTTTTCCGCCTCGGAATGGTGGTGGTGGACGAGCAGCACCGCTTCGGCGTGGAGCAGCGCGACCAGCTGCGGGCCAAGGCCGGCGAGACCACGCCGCACCTGCTGGTGATGACAGCCACGCCCATTCCGCGCACTATCGCCATCACCGTGTTCGGGGATCTTGCCGTGTCCACGCTGCGGGAGCTGCCAGGCGGCCGAAAGCCGATCCAGTCCTCCGTGGTGCCGGAGTTCAAGCCCAAGTGGGTGGCGCGCGCGTGGGAAAAGATCCGCGAGGAGGTCGCCGCCGGGCACCAGGCGTACGTCGTGTGCCCACGCATCGATGGCGAGGGCGGCGTGCTCGAGGTGGCGGCGGCGCTCGACGGCGGGGAGCTTCGCGGGCTCGAGGTGGGCGTGCTGCACGGCCGCCTCAAGGGGGAGGAGAAGGACGCGGTGATGTCGGCGTTCGCCGCCGGGCAGATCGACGTACTGGTGTCCACTACCGTGATCGAGGTGGGCGTGGACGTGCCCAACGCCACGGTGATGATGATCCGCGAGGCCGAGCACTTCGGCATCTCCCAGCTGCACCAGCTGCGCGGGCGCGTGGGCCGCGGCGGCAACCAGTCGCTCTGCCTCTTCCACACCCTGGCTGAGCCGGGCAGCGCGGCGTTCGAGCGCGTGGGGCAGGTGGCGCAGACCACCGACGGCTTTGCCTTAGCGGAGTTGGACCTGCTCAACCGCCGCGAGGGCGATGTCCTGGGCACCGAGCAGTCCGGCATCGTGCGCACCTTGCGGCTGGTGAACCTCGTCGATGACTTCGACATAGTTAAGCGCGCGTACGATGACGCCGCGGGCATCGTGGCGGACAACCTCGCCTTCGCCCGGGCGGCGACGGCGGACTTCGTCCCCGAGGACTTTGAATACCTGGATAAGAGCTAGAGAGGTGGACAACACACCATGTCGATGACCCGCATCATTTCGGGCGAGGCGAGGGGCCGCAAGATCAAGGTCCCGCCGCAGGGCACGCGCCCGACGTCGGACCGCGCCCGCGAGGGCCTCTTCTCCTCCCTCCAGGTGCGTTTCGGCTTCGCCGGCCAGCGCGTGCTCGACCTCTTCGCGGGCTCGGGTGCCCTCGGCCTGGAGGCCGCCTCCCGCGGCGCCGAGGAGGTTGTCCTGGTGGAGAACAACCCGGAGGCCGTGAGGATCATCGAGCACAACGCCTCCGTGGTGGGCCATCCTCGCGTGCGCATCGAGCCGGTCAAGGCGTCTGCGTACGTTGCTCGCGCTCCGCACCGACACTTCAGCATGGTGCTCGCGGACCCGCCGTACGAGCTCGCGGACGAGGCTGTGGCGGAGATGGTGCGTGCTTTGGAGCCTTTGCTTGTCGACGGCGCCGTTGTCGTCGTCGAGCGCCACCGCGACAGCCCCGAGACCGACTGGCCGGACTCGTTCACCCCGACCGGCCAAAAGTTGAAGAAGCGCCTCTACGGCATCGCGCGCATGGACATGGCCGTGTACTCGGCGCACACGGACCCGGCCGCATCGGAAGCGGAGGAATAGATGACCGTCGCAGTTTGCCCCGGGTCCTTCGACCCCATCACCAACGGCCACCTCGACATTGTCACCCGGGCCTCCCGCCACTTTGATGAGGTGGTGGTGCTGGTGACCGGCAACCCCACGAAGACCACCGGCTTGTTCTCGGTTGCCGAGCGCGTGGAGCTCATCCGCGAGGTCACCCGCGACAACCCCCGCGTGACAGTGGACAGCTGGGGAGGGTTGCTGGTGGACTACACCACAGCCCACCAGGTCACCGCCCTGGTCAAGGGCCTGCGCTCCTCGCTCGACTACGAGTACGAGCTGCCGATGGCCCAGATGAACCGCCGCCTGACCGGGGTGGACACCTACTTCCTGCTCACCGACGAGAAGTACGGCTACATCTCCTCCTCCCTGACCAAGGAGGTGGCCAAGTACGGCGGCGACATCACCGGCCTCGTGCCCGAGGCGGTGCGCCAGGCCATGAAGGACAAGCTCCGGTGACCATTCCCGTATGGGCCACGCTGGTCGGCATCGCGCTGGCAACCTTCGCTGGGGCCAGCCTGCAACGCATCGCCGGTATGGGCTTGGGTCTTATCGCGGCTCCCGCCTTGTCCGTCATGCTGGGCCCGGTCGCCGGTGTGTTGGTGGTCAACGTGCTGGCAACGGTGAACGCCGCTGCGAACACCTATGCCATGCGCCGTGCCGTGGACTGGCGCCGTTTCGCGCCGATCGGGGCCTCCTTGGTTCTCGGCGTGGTGCCAGGTGCATTCCTCATCCGCGCGGTGTCCGCGGACGCGTTGTCGATCACCGTCGGTGTCCTACTTCTCGCTGCGCTCAGCGTGGTGACACTGGGCAAACGCCACGTCCCCAATATCGAGGGAACAGCGCCGGCGATTACCGCGGGCGCTGTGGGGGGATTTATGAATACCCTCGCCGGGGTTGCCGGGCCCGCGATCACGGTCTACGCGCACGCGGCTCGCTGGCCGAAGGAAATGTACGCCGCCACGCTGCAACCTATTTTTTTGGTCAGTGGTGCTTTGTCGTTTCTTGTGAAGGAGGCGACTGGCGCTGCGGACTTCGCTGCCGTGCCGGCCGGGGTGTGGATCGCGGGAGTAGGGGGGATGTGCGCCGGCATTATCGTGGGCAGGCAGGTAGCCCCAAAGGTATCCCCGGCAAAGGGGTACGCGCTGGCACTTGCGCTGGCTGTGTTCGGCGGCGTCACCGTGTTGGTCCGCGGCATTGCGGGCGCAGTGTTGTAGCGTATCGAACACGTGTGCTAGGTGTTCGAACCTGTGTCGGACGCGGTTGTTACCCTTCTCGCATAACGCCAACGCAAGCGGAAGGAGGGCCCATGACCAGCGACATTACGCGCCTCGTTGACACGATCGGCAACGCGATGCTGCAGTTGCGCGACGTGTTCCAGGACCCCTCCGCCCTGACGTTCGCGGGCGTCCATGCAGATATGGAGCGGCTCGAGGCGTTTTACAACTCCAAGGCGCTCGTTGACGCTGCGTTCGCCCACATCTGCGAGCGCGACGATGCAGGCCGTCAGGTGGGCGCCAATTACGCCACCACCTACCTCGAGCAGCGCCTCGGCCTCTCGCGCGGAGAGGCATGGAACCGCCTCGCCCGCGGCCGCGACCTCTTCGCGCCGCCGGAGCCCGCCCCCGAACCGGACGCGCGGGACAATTCTCCTGCGCCGGAGGACCTTTTCGGCGGCGCGGGCGATGCCGGTGGCAGTGCGGGTGCGGGTGCGGGCGCCGACCACCCGGCTGAGCAGCGGCGTAAGGAGCAGGAGGAAAACCGCAAGCGGGCTGCGGAGGTCAGCGCCGAGAAGCAGGACATCATCCGCCGCGAGCTGGACAAGCTGCTCAAGGCTGCGCGCGGCGAGCGGGCCCGCATCTACGGGCTGGCCATGTCCGAGGCGCTCGGCCGGAACGCCCAAGATCTCCGCATCTACGTGCGCCAGCAGGTGGACGCAGCGAACCGGAAGCACGCCAAGGACAACCCCAACGCATCCATGGAGAAGCGCAGCGCCACGGTGGGAAAGCGCAAGGCCGACGGAACCGTGGACATCCATGTCTGTGCCCCGGCCGGCCAGGGCGCGCTCATCTCCGCGCTGCTGGACAAGGGCCTCGCTCCGAATTCCAACCTGCCCAAGGATCGTCAGGGGGAGCAGGACCCGCGCACCCGAGGCCAGCGGCGCTTCGACCAGCTCATGGCCATGGTGAACCAGTACGAGGAGGCGCAGCAGGCCGCCAACAACGGGGCTGCCTCGGTGGTCGTGGCGATGACGCTGGATGACCTCGCCGATGGGGACGCCGCGATGCTGTGGGACACCAACTCCGGCATCGAGGTGGACTGCTTCGACTTGGTCCGCCTCGGCATGCACGGCACCACCGACTTCGTCCTGCAGGTCGACGGCGTCACCGGGGTGCCGATCGCCCTCGGCCGCACCGAGCGCTGCGCCTCCATCGAGCAGCGAATCGCCATGTTCGCGGTCCAAGGCGTGTGCTCCTGGGCCGGGTGCACGGCCCCCATGACGGAATGCGAGGCCCACCACATCCTGGCGTGGATCCGGGGAGGCAACACGGACCTGGATAACCTCACTGGCCTCTGCCGGGAGCACCACAAGTGCAACAATGACCGCAGAGATGGCTCCTTTAACAAGGGCTACATGGATTATGACCCGGGTACCGGGCGGGCCGGGCTGCGGAGGCCCGGCGCGGCCACGGCCGTGTACAACCATTCCGTGCCGGCCTCGCGCTCGGCCGTGAACAGGCTGCGCAAAACCTTCGGGCGGTGCCAGTGCGACGACCCGCACCAGCCCGATCCATCCCTCGCGTTCCCGCCCCCGCCGCCCGACGACGCCTTCGCGGGCTAGAACAGCGTGGACAAAAACGCCTTAGTGCGCCCTTGCGTGGGGTTATCCAGGACCTGCTCCGGCGTGCCCTGCTCCACGATCTGCCCATCCGCCATGAACACGATGTGGTCCGCAACCTCCCTGGCGAAGGCCATCTCGTGGGTGACCACGAGCATGCTCATGCCCTCGTCGGCGAGGTTGCGCATCACCCGCAGGACCTCGCCCACGAGCTCGGGATCGAGGGCGGAGGTGGGTTCGTCGAAAAGCATAAGCTTCGGATCCATCGCCACCCGCTGCTGCTGGCCGCCCGAGAGCTGGATGGGGTACGCGTCCGCCTTCGACTCGAGGCCCACCATCGCCAGAAGTTCCATGGCCCGGGCCTTGGCGCGTGCCGGATCCTCGCCCTTGACGTGAACGGGCGCCTCGATGATGTTCTCCAGCACCGTGCGGTGGCCGAAAAGATTGAAGTTTTGGAAGACCATGCCGATGTCCCGGCGCTGCCTGGAGGCGTCCTTCTCGCTCATCTCGTAGAGGACGCCGTCGCGCTCGCGGTAGCCGATCAGCTCGCCGTCCACGTAGAGCCGGCCGGCGGAGACCTTCTCCAGGTGGTTGACGCAGCGCAGGAACGTGGACTTACCGGAGCCGGAGGGGCCGATGATGCACGTCACCGTGCCGGGCATAACCTCGAGGCTGATGCCCTTGAGCACGTCGAGGCTGCCGAAAGACTTCCAGACGTCCACGGCCTGGACCATCGGGGTGTGTTTCACGGTCACTGTTTACAGTCCTTTCGAGCCGGGGGTGTCGACGATTTGCACGTTGCGGGGGATGGTGCCCTCCGCGTCCGCGAGGCTGGCGAGCTGGCGCGTGGTGAGCTGGCGGGTGGCGCCGCGATCGAAGTGGCGCTCGAGGTAGTGCTGGGCAACCATCAGGATCGAGGTGATGACCAGGTACCACGTGGCGGCCACCAAAAGCAGCGGCACCGGCTGAAACAGTGCCGCCGCGATATCCATGGAGCGGCCGTACAGCTCCAGGGAGTACGGCACCGCGACCACCAGTGAGGAGGTCTTCAACAGCGAGATGAACTCGTTGCCGGTCGGCGGGATGATGATGCGCATCGCCTGGGGCAGCACGGTGCGGCGCATCGTCTGCCCCCAGCCCATGCCGAGCGCCTTGGACGCCTCGATCTGGCCCTCCGGCACCGAGGACACGCCCGAGCGCACGATCTCCGCCATGTATGCGGCCTCGTTCAACCCGAGGCCAACCACCGCGAGCATGAACGCGGACGAGGTGAAGGGATCCAGGGGGATCTGGGCGAATCCGAGGTTGATCGAGTCGTAGATCGCGCCGAGGAGGCCCCAGAACATCAGCTGCACGTACACCGGCGTGCCGCGGAAGATCCAGAGGAAGACCCACGCCACCGCCTTGAACACGGGGTTCGGGCTCATGCGCATCACCGCGAGCAGCACGCCGCCTGCCACGCCGATGAGCATGGCCAGTACCGTGATCGCGATGGTGTGCAGCGCGGCGGTAGCGATGCGGGTGTCCAGAAGGTAATCAAAGTAGGTGTCCCACCCGTACGCCTCGTTGCGCGCGGCGCCGACGATAAACCACGCCACCAGGGCTATCAGGAGGGCGGCGAGGATCCACCTGCCCGGGTGGCGAAGCGGTTTGGCTTCGATGCGTGCGGGCTTGCCGCCCGAATGTGCGATTTGGGTGCTCATGTCTCTTCCGGTTTCTCCTGGTCTTAGTTGTAGCTCGAGGCCTGTCCCTAGCGCGGCCCTAGTTCGGCCCTAGCGCGGCCCTAGCGCGGCCCTAGTGTGGCCCTAGCGTGCGCCGTAGGGTTGCTCGTTGATCTGCGCCTGGGTGAGGTGCCCACTGTCCACGCCCCACTGCTCGAGGATGCGGTCGTACACGCCGGTGTCGATGAGGTGCTGCATCGCGGCCGCCAGCGCCGGCGCCAGCCCGGAGCCCTTCTGCACCGCGATGCCGTAGGGCGCGGCGTCGAACATGTCGCCCACCAGCTCGAGCTTTCCGCCGGAGCGCTGCACCGCCCAGGCCGTCACGGGGGAGTCGGCACTCAGCGCGTCGGCGCGCCCCACGAGCGCCGCCAGCGCGGCGTTGTCGGAGGTGTCGAAGGCCAGGACGGTCACCGGGTCCTCGCCGTTGGCCACGCACTCCTCGCTCTTGGGCCGCACGTCGTCGGTCTCGGAAACGGTGGTGCGCTGCACGGCCGCGGTGAGCCCGCAGGGGTGCGCCGGATCCACGTCGGTGCCGGGCTGGGTGGCCCACTGAATGCCGGCGGTGAGGAAGTTGACAAAGTCGAAGCTCTGCCGGCGCTCCTCGGTGTCGGTGAACCCGGACATTCCGGCGTCGATGCTGCCGGATTGCACGCCCGGCAGGATCAGCGCGAAATCCATTTCCTGTGGGCGGTACTCCAGCCCCATCACGCCGGCCAGGGCTCGGGCGAGGTCCAGCTCGAGGCCGATCAGCTCGCCCTTGGAGTCCTTGAACTCGAAGGGGGCGAACGGGGGGTTGGTACCGATGGTGAAGGTGCCGTCCGCGGCCACGTCGGCCGGCACCATGGCGGCGATCTCGGCGACGGTGCCGGGAACGATCGGCTCCCACCCGTCCGGGTTGCCGCCCTCGGTGTTGGTCACGCACGCGCTCAGGGTCGCGGCCGCGGCGAGGCAGGCGGCGGCGCGGAGTGCGCGGTGCGGAGAGTTGAGGTGCATAGTGATTCCGAATCGTTTAAAAAATACGGTTCTGTGCATAATACACCGCGCATTGCTTGTCGACGCTCCCCCCAACACAAAACCCCGCCCAGCGCACGAAGCGCCGGGCGGGGAGGGAAGCGCGGCGTTACCGGCCCGCGTTCCGGATGGCGCGCATCACCAGCTCGACCAGCTGGCCGACGACAACCACGCCCACGAACACTGCCAAGATCACCGATGCAGCCTGGCCGAACCCGCTGGCTGCCTTTTCGGCGTCGCCCGAGAGCAGGCCCTCCGTCATCGTGCGGAAGCCTGCCAGCTCCTGCTTGGTCAGATCCCGCGGGTTCGCGGTGTCCGGCACGGCGAGGTTGTCCGTCCACTCCGCGGTGCGCTCGTCGCGGGTGTCGCTCGCTGCGGCCGGGGCCGCCTGGGCCACCGGTGCCTCTACGGCACCCAAAACCAGCGTCGAAACCAATAGGCCGGAAGTGAGGGTCTTACGCATGCCGGGCAGTGTAGCCAATCGGCGGTGCAACCTGAAGCCGGCGTTGTGCGCGGGCTAGAAGGGCAGCGCCGCGCGGCCTTCCTCGAGGGCGGCCTTGATAGCCGGGGGAAGGGGAAGTGCGCCGGCGTTCAGTGCGGCGAACCCGAGCCCGCCGAGGAGTGCGGCCAGGATGCCCAGTACGATCGCTGCGCGCGCGGCGATGGACGATCCGCCCAGGGCTGAGCTTGTAGTCGACCCGTTCGAGCTTCCGTCAGGCTGCTCGGTGATCGGCTCGCAGGCGGCGTCGCGCTTCGCCGGGGTGCCGTCCTTTGTCAGCAGGATCTCCTGCACGTCGTGGTACACGCGGCGCTCGACCCGGACCAAGTCGTAGTTGGAGTCGAGGACGGGGAAGAGGTAGACGGGGGAGGTGGTCAACTTGGCTGCGATGTTGTTCGAGCACTTCAGCGGTTCCAGATCCATCTGCAGGTGCCCGTAGTGCTTGCCACCGTCCTTCAGTTGGCGCACACCGTTCTCGTCGTCGACCCACATCTCCGGCTCATCTGCCTGGGCCATCCATTCGCGGTACGTGTTGAAGTCGACGGGTTCGTAGGTGCCGTCGCCCTTCTTGGTCAGGTAGTCGCCGCGGAGACCGTCAGCAGCGATGCCAACGTCAAAGTTGTGGAAGCCGATCCCGTCGGCATCGTCGTCGATGAACGAGCGCTCGAACATCTCATCGTGGCCGCTAATCACCGCCGCGACACCGTACTTCTCAAACATCGGGGTGTACACGCGCATCGGGGTGCCAGGCTGCTCATCCGGAGTGGCGGAGGCGGTGGCGGTGCCGTGCACGCCAGAGGAGTAGGGGGTGTGGTGGAACTGTACGAGGATGTACTGGCCCTTGGAACGGGCGTCGGCTAGCTGCGCCTGCGCCCACGCCCACTGCTCGGAACCCTCGCTGAAATCGGGCTGGCTCGTCCCACCGGCCTTGTGCATGCTGTCGCTGGAGTAGGAGGTGTTGGTGTCAGTACCCCAGTCGCCCTTTTCCGCGCGAAACTCGGTGTCCTTGCCCGGGATGGCCTTCTTCTTCTCGTCCCCGGCGTTCTCATCCGGTAGACCGTTCGTGGAGTCGAGGGTGATGATGGTGATCGGACCGTGGTCGACGCGGTAGTAGGAGTCCTGGTGGTCTGGGTTGTCGGAACCAAACGTGTCGAAGTAGGTCATGTAAGCGTTGCGCCCCTTGGCTGCGCCCCACGCCACGCCCTCTTTGTCGGCGTACCCGCCGTTCAGCGCGCCGAACGTCTCCCAGTTGCCCAACGCGGTGAGCATGGGGACGGACCCGGCGAGGTCGCTGTGCTTGCCGGCAAAGTAGCTGAAGTACTCGTCCCAACCGGGCTGGTAGCCGCCGCCCTGGCCGAGGTCGCCCGGGAGCATCAGAAGATCGGGCTTCTGCTCCTGAATTTCCCGCACGTTGAACTGCATCGCCTCGTCCTGGGTGAGCGGGTAGCGGGGTTCCTGCTTGCCCAGGCGGCTGTTCGACCCGAACTTCTCGAACCATGCGGAGTTCTCGCCTGGGCGCTCAAGCGAACCCTCCGCCAACGTTCGGTTACGCTCCCATTCGCGGGCACCGCTCACCTTCGGCCTGCCTGCGGGCTCGGTCTCCGTATCCGACATCGCGATGATCCGGATGTTCCCCCACGCATCGCGCGAAGGGGCGGTCGTGAACGTGTTCCTCTTCGTGCGGCCGTCGAGCGTGGCGGTGTACTCATACGTGGTTCCCGGCTTCAGATCCGTGAAGGTGACGGAGTACTTGTAGTTGTTGTTCGAGTACAGCCAGGACCCCTGCGCGAGCCCCGTAATCTTCTGGTTGCGCTCACCCTCGGTGTAGCGGAGGTTCTCCTGGAGCTCGCCCTTGACGGTTGCGCGTTCAATCTCCTCGCCCGACTCCCGCAGTACCACGGTGGCGTCGGTTCCCAGCTCGCCGAAAAAGTTTAGAGTCATCTGGTCCGACGCCGGTTTCTGAAGGTACGGGGTAATGCGGAAGCCAGGCTGGGGCGCGTTCGGGTGCTCACCGGCGTTCAGGTATGTGAAATTAGGGGTCTCTGCGGCAAGCGCGATGGGCGGGACGAGAGCGGTCGTGAGCGCGGAGGCGACGAGGATGGTCTCTGCCATTACGCGGGAGTTTCTGGACACGGGGCTGGCCTTTCTTTAGAAGTATCAAAAAAGAAGCTGGCAAAACCCATTTAATTTCCCACCGTGAACGGACGATGTTGCGAGCCCAAACAGTTGGTGAACTTCGCGGGAGCGGCGGGTGGGTGGCGTCGAGAAGCAATGCCCCGAGTACCCTCGAGAAAGTACAACGTTGAAGGAGCCCCCAATGATGAAGAAAATCGCACTGAGCGCCGCCACCATCGCCGCCGCAGCCACCCTGACCGCGTGCGGCAACTCGCACGACGGCACCTACACGGGCGACGTGACCAACATCGACACCGGCGAGAAGGAGGGCACCGCCACCCTCGAGCTTGGCCGCAAGTGCCACTGGAGCTTCACCGACAACCAGGGCAACACCGGTGACGCGCGCTGCGAGGCGAAGGATGGGGGCACAAAGATTAAGCTTGCCGACGTCAACACAAAAACCGACCTCAAGTTCAAGGGCGAATTCAACGGTGAGACGCTCACCCTGCAGCCCGACGACGACCACAAGCAGATGATGGTCCTGACCAAGACCGGCAAGTAGGCCTGCGATTCACGCCGGAGCGGGCCCCTGGGTTATAGTTTCGGCGTCGCCCCAGTAGCCCAATTGGCAGAGGCAACGGATTCAAAACCCGTCCAGTGTGAGTTCGAGTCTCACCTGGGGCACCAAGTCCCCTGCGGTCGCTTTAACGGCTCCTTTGTTCCCTGTTTGGTGAAGAGGAAGTCTGTTTTCTTCTTCCCCTTGCACAGTTCTTTGAGTTCGTCGTCCAGCTTCGAAGAGAAGGCAACTACACGCCTTGCACCCTCAGTCTTGGGAGCTTCCTTGATATGCACTTCATTGCCAACCGTGACGGCCTGACGCTTAATACTGATATGGTGCCGTTCAAAGTCAAGGTCTCCCACCTGAAGCCCCGCAAATTCACCGAACAGTATTTCCCGCCTGCATTCCGCAGAATCGACCTAGACTTAAACGTGAACGTGGTGCTGCCACCACTTGCAGAACGGAGGGAAATTCATGGTCAACGAGAACATCGAGAAATTATCAGCCACGCTGGAGGAAACTCGTGCCGAGCGGGAAGAGCTGTATAAGTGGTTCCACCGGAACCCGGAGTTGTCCATGGAGGAGCATGAGACAGCCGCCCGCATCGAAGAAGAGCTCAAACGCATGGGGCTCGAGGTGCAGACATTCGCGGGGACCGGCAGAGTCGCTGTCATCGAGAACGGCGACGGCCCGACCGTCTTGTTCCGGTCCGACCACGACGCGCTGCCGATCGCCGAAGACACTGGAGCCGATTACGCCGTGCCGGCCGAGAAAGGTGTCATGCATGCGTGCGGCCACGACATGCACACCGCCGCGCATCTCGGTGCCGTGAATGCGCTCGTCCGCAACAAAGACGCTTGGTCGGGTACCTTCATCGCCCTTTTCCAACCCGGCGAGGAAGCTGGGGGTGGGGCCCGCCGAATGGTGGAGGACGGCCTTGTTCAACGGTTGCCTAAGCCGGATTACGTGTTCGGACAGCACGTTCTAGCCGAAGACCCGCCGCTCGGCTTCGCATTCACGCCGGGACGAATGACTACCGCCGCGTCGAACTGGAAGGTCCGCATCCACGGAAAATCCGGCCACGGCTCCCTTCCGCACCGCGCAATCGACCCGATTCCAACCGCGGGGACGATTGTCACCCGACTGCAAGCTGCGGTAGCCCGCGAGATCGACCCGCTCGAGATTGGCGTGATCTCGGTGGGATCTATCCACGGCGGAACCTCGTCCAACTCGATCTGCGATCTCGTCGAGCTCGGAATCAACACGCGTGCCTCAACCGACGAGATCTCCGAACAGATCCAGGACATCATGAAACGCGTCATCACCGCCGAGTGCGAGGCCGGTAACTGTCCGGAACCGCCTGAGTTCGAATACCTCGATTCCGTCCCCGTGATCTACAACGACAGGGAACTGACCGAGCGCCTCAAGAACACTTTCACCGATTACTTCGGCGAAGAACTGGTCGGATGGGGCACCGGCTTATCCGGCTCCGAGGATTTCCCGGTCATCCCGAACGCCTGGGATGCCCCCTATGTCTTCATTGCCTGGTCCGGATTCGAGGAGGGCCACGACGGTCCGCCCAACCACAACAAGGGTTTCCTCCCGCAGCTCCAGCCGACTCTCGACCGCGGCTCCATGTCTGTGCTCCTCGCCGCAGCCACGGTCATGGCCAAGGATTAAGGCGCGCCCCCGCTTATCGACTATCGGCCCCGAGGCTTCCCCTCGGGGCCGATTTCGTGTGTCGGCACGATGCTAGCGCTGAAGTCTGCGAGCTACTTCTTCTGATTCTTCGCCCACAGCTTGCGGGTTTTCTTGACCGAGAGCGTGAATCCGATCATGAAGATGACCGTCACGAACGGGACGAGGACGAAGCCGGCACCATAAGAACCGAATTTGTCTGGGAACGCTCCCCACAACGGTGTTCCTACCGCCAAGCCGATGGGGTAGGCCATGCCGAGCACACCCCAGATCTTAGAGAAGTCACGCTGCCCGAACGTCGCCTGCGCGACGAGTGGGGGAGACACCGTACCGTTCGAAGTGCCCAGGGACATAATGACGATGAGGACAAGGTACGGAATGAAGTAGGTGACCCAGGTGGAGATGAACACCGCAACACCGGCCACTCCCAAGGTCAGCCACATCGCCGGTAGAAGCCCCATCTTGTCGATCAACCAGCCGATCAGCGGTTTGAACACGATCAAACTCAGAGTCGCGGTGATGACCACCGCGGAGATTTTGCTGGAGGAGACAAAGATGCCCCACGGAGTGCCAGACAGGTACGCCACCAAGTGCTGCGTCATCGCGTACGTCATGCCGAAGAGAAAGTAGGACGCGATGAGCACGTAGAACCAGGGCACCGAGAACGCTTCTTTTTGGGTCAAGCCCGGCTCGACTCCGGAGACGTCGGCGGCTTCATCAGCGTTGACAGCCGTCTCGCCGTAGCCGGGGATTTGATAATCCAGTGGGGAGTTGCGCACCAGGAAGATCGCCGGAAGTAACGTGAACGCCGCCATGAATGCCGCGAGGAAGAATGAGGCGGCGCGCCAGCCGACTGAATCCAAGAGATATGGCATGCCGATTCCGAGGATCATGCCTCCCACCCCGGAGCCAGCCAAGACGACACCCATGATGGTGCCCTTATTCCGGAAGAACCATCGGTTGACCACAACGATGGGCACATACTGTGCAGAAAGGCCCACACCGACACCGATCACGATGCCGGCGAGGTAGAACATCCACAGCGACGTTGACAGCCCAAAGATGATTAGCCCCACCGCAGCAATGATTCCGCCGATAATGAGCAGTCCCTGTGCCTTCAGCTTGTCCACCAGCTGACCTGCCACTGGCATCGCCAAAGCCGATGACACACCGAGCAGCGTGTAGTAGACGAGGAACGACGAGCTCGTGAACTCCGGGAATTGCGACAAGATCACCGGGGTGAAAAAGCTCATCGCCGTGAACGACACGGCCATCGCGATATTGACTAGCAGCGCACCGACGGCCACCCGCAGATAGATTCCGGACAGCTTCTCGCTGGCGGCGATGTCTTCACCAGAAAAACCGCCCGCCCCGGGATTCGATGCGCCATCAGCTCCGATAGCAGTAGACATAGGGTCTCCCTTCTCTCACCTTGAGCGTACAGCTCGATGAACAAGGGGCCGTGGGTTTCGCGCGTACTCTGGCTGGCCCGTCGCAATGACAGACACATTGGGCGGGCCTGCAGTTTTCGCTGTCGACGATGGTTAATGTGTTTTCATGGACTCGCCCCAGTAGCCCAATTGGCAGAGGCAACGGATTCAAAACCCGTCCAGTGTGAGTTCGAGTCTCACCTGGGGCATAACTTTTTCCTGGCAGGGGGTTTCGGAAAACTTTTTCCGGAGGCCCCTCTACGTTTGTTTTCGGCAAACAGAGACGAAACCCGCTGGTAAAAAGAGCTTCTCTAAACGTCAACCGCCCGGAAGTCGGCAAATTAAGACCGATTTCCGGGCGGTTTTCGTCACTCGAACACGACTTCTAGGGCGCCGACCTCCAGAACTCGTTTCTGGCGGCTTGCGGCCTGTGATTTTCGCTCAGGGGCTACCGAAGTGTTCCTAGAAACCGGTATGGGGACGTGCGCCGTTTGCTGGTGCTTTGGAAAAAATCTGATGCCCAAAGCACCCGCCTTAGCTTCTTACTAGCCGTTTGTGACCGTGCTCGGCCGCTCGTGGGAAACCTTCCAATACCCCCAGGCCATAAATGCCAAAGCACCCACTGCAACGACGGTCGTACTAACAGTCAGTGACCCAGTGAATACTTCGTACACCAAAACGCCGAGGATCAAGGCCATAATTAGAACTAGCGCGGATTTACGCAGCGCCTTTACGTTCATCTTTCACCCTACTTTCCGAAGCATGAGTTAAGGGCATTCCACTCTGACCCTGCAACAACCGCACCCGCCGCGAGGGACGCACCCAAAGTTTCCGGTGCTGCGATCAGGCTACCTGCGACCGTACCCCCAAGGATTAGGGCATCCCCGAAACAATCCCTATCCAATCCACGGGTTGGGCGAACGTGCGCCTCCAATTTCGTGTCTGAGGCCACGGTGTAGGTTACCTCAGCTTCTTGGCCATCGGGGAGTGTTACTTTTCCAGTCTTGAACACGCGACTTACTTGTCCGTTGGCATCGATAAGCCGCGGTTGCGACCCGTCGATTTCAAAGGTCCCGTTAGATGCTGAGATGTCCATTGTGAGCCGGTCCAAAGCATTCGGTTGTACGTCGAGCAGGACTGTCTGCTCCGATACCTGTGAGTCGGCCGCATGGGCGGTGCCAAGCGTCATTGAGAACATGAAACCAGTGGCCATTATCGCCGAAGCCGCGACGCGTGCCGTTTTTGCAAGTTTGCGAGTAGGTTTTCGCATGATACAGAGCCTTTCCGGTGTTGAGAGGATGTAACAAGGTACTTAATGGACACTAGTTTCGACGCAACACTCTCTCAGACCAATATCAATTTCCGGCACCTTCGTATCCACCCTTTAAGGGCGGCCTCGTTGCATGCCGGCCCACTTCTATGACCCTCATTACGGGTGTTGGCCATGCGCGCAGGCGTTCGATTGTTAGTCGTCTGCGCTGGCCACTGCGCATGACGCGGTGAGTCAAAAATCGGCCGATTTCTCTGTCAGCGCTCGTTGAAAAGTAGCCCAAAACGCTCCTCGAAATGTAGCCCATCCGAAAAAGATTGGATGGGTGATTTCTTTGGATCAATGGGCTCAAATTCGGTTCCTGCGTGGGCAGGGACTATCAATCAGGAAGATCGCTGAGGAAGTCGGCTGCGCGAAGAAAACCGTTGAACGCGCTCTGACGTCTGACTCTCCCCCGAAGTACTCTCCACGCCCGGCCAGGTCAACGAGTTTCGACGCTTATGAGCCGGCGGTGCGCGCCCTGTTGGCCGAGTCGCCCCGGTTGAACGCGAAAGTCATCGCTCAGCGCGTCGGTTGGGAAGGGTCAGAATCATGGTTCCGCAAAAACGTAGCCAAAATACGCCCGGAATACCTTCCACCAGATCCGGTCGACACGCTGGACCACCTGCCGGGACATGAGATCCAGTGCGACCTGACGTTCGCTCCGGGCGGGCTGCCCGATGACACCGGAGCGTTTCGCAAGCTGCCGGTGTTGGTGATGGTTGCTTCCCATTCCCGTTTCGCCGGGGCGCGGATCTTGCCGTCGCGCACCACCGACGACCTTCTGGCCGGGATGTGGGATCTCCTCGAGCACACCTTCACAGGGGTTCCCACCCGACTGGTGTGGGACCGCGAATCCGGCATCGGCAGAGCCAGACTGTGCGAACCGGTGATCGCGTTCGCCGGCGCGTTGGGCTGCAAGATCGTGCAAAGCCCGACCAGGGACCCGGCACCCAAAGGCATCGTGGAGAGCAACAGCGGGTAGATGAAAACCGCGTCCTTCCCGGCACGGGGCTTCAGCAGTCCGAAGGATGTGCAAGCCCAGCTCGACGACTGGTTCACCACCGTTGCCAACGTGAGAACACACGCGGTGTTGAAGACTTCACCAGCTGAAGCCTTCGCCACAGATCGGGCCGGGATGCGGCCGCTACCGCCATACACACCGACCTTCGGCACCCGCCCCGCAGTGCGGCTGCCGCGTAACTACTACGTCACCGTCGACACCAACCACTACAGCGTCGACCCCGCCTACGTCGACCGACTCGTCACGGTGCACACCACCTTGCACCAGGTCATCGTGACCGGCCCGGGCGGGGAAACAATCGCCTCCCACCAAAGAATCTGGGCGAAAGGCCGCACAATCACCGACCCCGCCCACCAGGCCGCGGCCAAAGCAATGCGCCAGCAGCGCGCAACCACGCCTGCACCGAAACCCAGCTTCGACATCGCCGCCGCCGACCTCACCGTCTATGACCGCATCACCTCAAGCCCTGCGAAAAGGACCACGGCATGACCCGCACCCCAGCACACGACACCACCGCAACAATTAACCGCTACGCCAGGCAGCTCAAAGCACCCCGCATCGCCAGCATCCACGCAACCATCGCGGAACAAGCCCGCGCCGAATCCTGGACACACGAGGAATACCTCGCCGCAGTGCTGTCTGTCGAAGCCACCGCCAGAGCAGAATCCGGCGCCACCCAACGCGTCAAACGCGCCGGCTTCCCCTCGATAAAAACCATCGCCGACTTCGACTTCACCGCCCAACCCGCAATCGACCGGGCAGAGATCGCCCGTCTTGAAACGGGCGCGTGGGTCGCCACCGCCGAAAACGTCGTCCTCCTCGGCCCG
Organism: Corynebacterium bouchesdurhonense; assembly: GCF_900078305.2. Lineage (GTDB taxonomy): Bacteria > Actinomycetota > Actinomycetes > Mycobacteriales > Mycobacteriaceae > Corynebacterium > Corynebacterium bouchesdurhonense. The sequence goes on along the minus strand of NZ_LT546028.1, from coordinate 46,312 downwards.
CCCGGCACCGGTAAAACACACCTCGCCACAGCACTCGGCGTCACCGCAGCCCAGCAAGGCTACCGGGTCTTGTTCGACACCGCCGCCGGGTGGGTCAACACGCTGACCGAAGCACACGCGATGGGCAGGTTGGAACCAACCTTGAAACGCTTAAGCGGCTACCACCTGCTCATCATCGACGAACTCGGCTACATCCCAGTTGAGGCCGACGCCGCGAACCTGTTCTTCCAACTCGTGTCCCGCCGGTACGAACACGGCTCCATCATTGTCACGTCCAACCTGGCATTTTCCCAATGGGCGCAATGCTTCGGCGACGTCACTGTCGCCACCGCGATGGTTGACCGTATTGTCCACCACGCCAAAATCTTCCAACACCGCGGCACCAGCCACCGCATCAAAGGCAGGGAAATCCCCGCAACAACCCCCGCCCCGCAACCACATCAGGCACAATAACCCAAGACCACACTGGGCTACTTTTCAAAGAGCGCCAGTGGGCTACATTTCGAAGAGCGCTCACATTCTCACACACGTCCACTGCGAGTTCGAGTCTCACCTGGGGCACGCTGTGTTGTTGGGGGTTTCGGAGAACTTTCTGAAAGTGTTCGGAAAACTCCCTCCGAGCCCCCGCGACTACGTCGGCTGACTCTTGCTTCCATTGAATTTCGGACGAGCTCGTGGTCCGACAGTGAAAAACGCCCCGTTTTGGGATTGATTTCGCCCAGAACGGGGCGTTTTCACGCCTCCAAACACGGCTTCTAGGCCACCGCCCTCCAGAATGGTTTTCTGGTGGCGTGTGGCCTACTCGCTTTACGCGGCGACTGGCGGGGCGTTCGGGAACGTACCGGCAATTGACCTCTCACTCCTCTTGCGTTCGAGGTCATCGCGACTGCCGCGCGGTGTCGGGTCATTACCGGTGCTGTCCTCGTCTGAGGCGTCCTGGGTTTAGTTCCGATCGTTTCTAGAGGAGGATTGGATCATGCCTAGGAAGTTCAGTGACGAGTTCAAGGACAAGGCGGTGAGGTTAGCCGAGGAGCTCGTTGAGCTTGAGGGGTGTTCGAAGTGGGCGGCGGCGGAGGAGATCGGCGAGAAGCTCGGCGTCTCGGCGCACACGCTCAACAACTGGTTGAAACCTGTCAAAGCGTCCCCCGATGTTCAGCGGAGCACTGGCGAGTCGGTTGACGACGAACTGAAGCGTCTGCGGCAGGAGAACAAAGAGTTGCGCAGGGCGAACGAGATCTTAAAGACCGCGTCAGCTTTTTTCGCAGCGGAACTCGACCGTCCCACCAGAAGATGATCGAATACATCGACACGTATCGCGATCGCTTCGGGGTCGAGGCCATCTGTCGCACGTTATGGCAGACAGAATGTGGGTTTATCACCTCTCGCGGCTACCGAGCAGCGAAAACACGAGCCCCGTCGGCCAGGAGCTTGTCAGACGCGCTGCTTATCCCCGAATTGGTGAGAGTCTTCGAGGACAACTTCAGCGTGTACGGGGTACGCAAGATGTGGAAGGCCATGCAGCGCGCTGGCTGGGACATCGGTCGTGATCAGACGGCACAGTTGATGAAACTCGCCGGCATCCAAGGCCGCAGAAGGGGCCGCACTCCGATCACAACGCTTCGGGCTGATGTCCCGGATCGTCGTCCTGATCTGGTCAATCGTGACTTCACCGCGTCAGCGCCGTACCGGCTGTGGGTCGCTGACATCACCTACGTGCGTACCCTGTCGGGGTTTGCGTACACCGCGTTCATCACCGATGTGTACTCCCGCAAGATTGTCGGGGTTGCCACCAGGGCGAGCATGCGCACCGATGAGCTGCCTCTTGAGGCTTTTGAGCACGCTCTGTATCACGCAGGTGATCTTCGCGCTGAAGGACTAGTACACCACAGCGATCGCGGCTCGCAGTACGTGTCCATCCGCTACGGTGAGGCACTCGCTCAAGCTGGGATCGATCCGTCCGTTGGCACCGTCGGCGATTCCTACGACAACGCGTTGGCGGAAACGGTCAACGGTCTCTACAAGACCGAGCTGATCTATCCCCACCGGCCGTGGACGTCGGTTGGGGAAGTCGAAATCGCGACCCTTCGCTGGGTGTACTGGTGGAACAACCACCGCCTGCACGAGTCATTGGGATACATCACCCCACAAGAGATGGAAGACGCCTACTATCGACAATCACACGCCCCGCCGTTGGGCGTTCAATAAGCGGAACGAAAACCAGGACGCTTCACAGTGGTACGGATTTGGCGGACGGACCAACCTTTGAGCACAAGGTCCATCACCGCCCGGTAGTCAGTCACAACTGGACTCCTCTGGCAATGCCGCGCGCCCTGTAGTCGCGCGGTCACCTGCATCGTCCCCCAAGGCGTTACTGGATACTCACCATCGCGTTACTCGAAACCCACCACGGTGTTACTAGATAAACCCGCGCAACATTTCTGTCATCAATGACTCGGAAAATGGAACACCGTTGATAAGGCGCAGATTTTCGCGAGCTAGCAGGACAACGGCGCGACCACGTCCCTCGAATACGGCATCGAAGCCCTGGGGCCGGTAGTGTGGGCGGGCAACCCGCTCTCCAGTCCGGCTCGTGGGCGGTTAGTGAACAAATTCGCATTGGTTAGGAACTTGCTACATGGGTTCTCGGTTTGAAATGGGTTTCGGAGGGGCGCTCGCCGCACGAGAGGAGAATGGGGCACCGTGGGTTCCGCCATGGTGGCAAAGCCTCGTTATTGTGCCTCTCGCAGTGATCGCCATGTACGTTGTTTTTCCTGTCGATACAGATTCCAACACGCGGTCCCCAAATGCGGGCGGTTCATTCTGGAGCAACTTGAGCTTGGATCACTTGATCATGCCGGTGGCGTTTACGTTAGGCGTTTACTACCTGTTGATTTTGCCGATCTTTTATCTCCGCAGGTATCGCTGGAATAAGAAGAACCGCTAGTCGTTTTGCAGCGCGTGCAAGCTCTCGTCGATTCGGTCAGGCGCTGTTGAAATGTAAACAGCTCAACGAATCCGCAGTTCAAACTTTCGAACACACCTCACGTGATGGTGAGTATTAGGCAAACGGTCCATCGTTTCGAATTTAAGGGGGTTTTACAAATGGGTGCCGCCCTTGCGATTTCTGCCGTGGCCCTCCTTTTTCTCGGCGTGAATTCCCTAATACTGTGGAGAAGGACGGTAAATGGAACGAACTCGCGCAACGATGGTTCTGGAATTCGAACTCAAGCGACCAAGACGAGCGACGCGGCATGGAATGCGGGGCACAAAGCAGCCGTCCCACTACTGCGTACCTTTGGTTTTCTCGATATCCTATTCGCCCTACTCCTCGCCACAACGGGGCGTGGGGGTTTGCGGTGTGGAACTTCCGTGACGGCAGACTACCCGATTCCCGCTACGTGTGGCTACATTCGGACACCAGCTCGAATGAGGTTGGAACTAAACAGAGAAAGTCGTGGAACTAGGTCTGGAATAAGGTCTCGTTGGTGGTGGTCAGAGAGTTTTCCGAAACCCCCGTTGTTGGCCGGGGCGGGGCCGGGGGATCTTCCAGCGGCAGCAAGATTAAGTTCGTTTGCCCCGGCTCGTATTAGCTCGTCGAAGCTTTACCCTCCTCCTCGCGAGCAACCTTCGAGTTTTCCGTCACCTTTGTACCCGCCCGCGCAGGGGCGGTGTGTGGTGTGCGCCCCACCTACGTATGCGTAGCGGCGTGCAGCCCCCGTCGGGTGAAGCGGCCCCGGGTGCCCTACACTTCTGCGAGTGGTAGAAGCTATAAGAAATTTTGGACAAGTGTCCCCGGGCCGTTCCCGGGACAGATTCACACTCACGGTGGTCGTTGCCGCGGCAGTGCTGGTGGCCATCGCGCTCGCGGCACCGCGGATCGCACAGGCAAACTTGTCGGAGCCCGCCGAGCGCCCCGAGGAGGCCGCACAGCCGGTCGCGCTGCACGGGGTGACCGTGCCGGATCGCAGCGGCAGCGACCTCGAGTGCCGCCCCACCTCGCAGTTCGCCTCCAACGAGCAGCAGTGGGACTGCGGAGAGACGCAGGTGACCGCGAAGTACGGGCAAACCACCGATGACCCGAGCCGCGCCCTGGCCCGGTTCGTGCGCTACCGGCTCTTGGAGCGCGAGCCCGACACTTCCGTAATTGAGGACCTCGGCGGAGACGCCAGGGTTGCCCGCGTTGACCGGCCCGAGGGCACCCTCGTCGCGGTCGCCGTCCCGCGCGGCAACGGCAGTGTGTACGTCGAGTTTGCCAAGGGCGATGCCGAAGCGGCGGCGCAGCCGCTGATCGACGCCGTCCGCGGAGGGGAGTTCGACGATGAGCAGTGAGCCGATGAGCAGTAGGACTGCAAGCCGCGTTTTGTTCGCATTCTTTGTGGCGGTCGGGCTCTTCACTGGGATCCGAAGCCTTGCCAAGGCGCCGGTGGCGCCGGTGGCTTGGGCGGTCGCGCTCGGGTTCTCCCTGCTCCAAGCGCTGGTGATCTGGGCGCTGGTCCGCCGCCACCCCGGCCGCCCGGCGAATCCTGCCTTCGTGTGGGCGGGTCTGCTCGGCGGTTTCGCCGGCGGGATTGCCGTGCCCTCGAATTCGGCCTTGGTGGCCATCCAGTCCCAGATGGGGGGGCCAACCTACGCTGCGGCGCTTGTTTCACCGACCGAGGAGGAGCTTGTCAAGGCCCTTGCGGTGCTGCTCATTGCCGCCGGTTGGCTGCGCATCCGGCGGCCCGTCGAGGCGGCGGTGCTGGGCATCGCCGTCGGCGGAGGCTTCTCCATCATGGAGAACATCTCCTACATCAATCGGTTCGCGCTCGAATCATTCACGTCCGATGCGGGCGGCGCTTTAGAAGGGACCCTCGTCCGGCTCTCCGCCTGCCCCTTCGCCCACAGCCTCTACACCGGCCTGGCTGCCTGGGGTATCGGATGCCTGCTCGCCCGAACGGACAAGTCCGCGGGCTGGCGCATCGGCCGGATGCTGGGCTGGTTCGCGCTCGGTTTTGTAGTCCACGGGGCGTTCAACGCGTCGCCAGATCTCGCCGGGCTCGTCAGCGAGGAAGTCCAGGCGGCCGCCTACCTGGTTGTGATTGTGCTCCAGTGGGTGCTGGCTTTCTGGCTCTACGCCCGGACCAGGAAGATCGGGCGGCGGAGCTAGCTTTTCGACGCCCCCGGCCTCGCCGCGCCGCGGAAGGCGTACGCGAGAACCGCTACAGCCGCCGCCGAGGCCGCAAACTGCGTCAGCATGGCGCCGAAGGATCCCGGAATGCCGTAGTCCTGCATATCTACCACGGTGTTCCACGCCGCGTGCGCGGCGAAGGGGAACGCGATCCCGCCGAAATACCAGGCCAACCACGAGTAAAGGGCGCCGTCCACAAGATAGTGGGCGAACTCCGCCGCCGAGCCGGGCAGGTGGACCGCGACAAACAGCAGGGTCGAGATGAGCGCGCCGAGAAGTGGACGCTTGGTCAGCGCCGAAAACGCCTGGAAGGCGAGGCCGCGAAACGCCAACTCCTCGCCGAGGGCGGCGCACATCACCAGCACCACGGTGAGCGGAAAGGTGCGCGTCACCCCGCCAACCGACCTATCCCACGAGGATCCGTACGCGTACACGCTGATCAGGCCAAGAACCATGAACATCACCGCGAGCGCGACGAGGTAGGCAAGCAGCACGGTCCACAGCTTCGGGGCCGGACCGGTGCCGAAGACCGTGTCTAGCGGCCGCCGCCCGGCCAGTTTCACCGCGATGAGCGCCGCCGGCACCTCAACCGCGACGGTGAGGTACAGGAACAGCTCTCCGTACTGGTCACTGGACGGGTCCGCCCCAGCCCACATCATTGCGTACCCCACCGCGAACACCAGGGCGACGGTGATCACGAGGAGGGTGATGATCTCGAGGACCGGTCTCCACCAGGCGTAATTCAGTTGATGGCGGCTGCCGAGCGGAAAGCTGGGCACGTCGATCGGGGACATTTGTTGCTCCTTCCTTTTGCAGTACGCCGATGTAGCTTATGGGTTGCGCAGGCGATGTGCAGCGCCAGCGTTGGTCACCGGCGCGGTCCCACGCATCCGGGGCAGAGAAAAAGGACCGCCCGAAACCGGGCGGCCCTTCGAAGCTCAGCTGGCAGTCAGCTGCTCCTACTACTCCTTCTCAGCCGGCGGGCGGCCAATGGCGGCGGAAACCGGGGAGCCCCACTTCACCAGGTCCTGCGTCATGTCGTCGTGCTCGATTTGGGCCTCGATGAGCACGAGGCGGCCGCGCTGGGCGCGGGCGATGGTGAGCGCGTCGCGGAGCTCGCCGGCGGTGGTGGCGGTGATGCCGATGCCGTCGCCGTCCTCCGCGTTGAAGGCGTTGACCAGGGCGGCGTAGTCCCAGTTCTTGTAGTAGTTGTACGGCCCCTCGTGGAGGGCGGACTCGATGACGTAGCCCTTGTTGTTCACCACGATGACGGTGATGTTGTCCTCGTAGCGGATCATGTTGCACACCTCCTGCGCGGTGAGCTGGAAGGAGCCGTCTCCGACCATGAGCACCGTGTGGTGGTCCTGGCCCTTGGACACGGCGTAGCCGTGCGCGGCCGGCACGGACCAGCCGATGGCGCCCCACTGCATTTCGATCTCGAAGCCGGCGCCGTCGGGAAGGGCCATGTGCATGCCGTTGAACCAGGAGTCGCCGGTCTCTACAAAGAGGGTCGAGTCCGCGTCGATCAGCTCGTTGATCTGGTGCACCATCTCGGCGCGGGTGAGCTTGGCGCCGTCCTCGGCCGGGGTGTACGCTGCGGCGGCCGCCGGGGCGTCGTCGCGCTTGAACTGGTCGAGCGTCTTCGGGTTACGCTCCACCTTTGCGGCCAGCTGGGAGAGGAACTCGCCGAGCGGCAGCTGGGAGTACTCGGCGTCCGGGGTCACCACGGCGAGCTCGGTGGCGGAGATGTAGCCGGAGTCGGCGGGCACGGAGGTGGTCCAGCCCACGGTGGAGTAGTCCGTAAACATCGCGCCGGCGGCGAGCACCATGTCGGACCAATCCACCATGGCCTCAACTCCCGGAGCGGAGGCGCTGCCGAGGAAGTGGCCGATGAACTGCGGGTGCTCCTCGGGGAAGAAGCCCTTGGCGTTGGGCTGGACGGCCACCGCGCAGCCGAGCGCTTCGGCGAGCTCGCGGAAGGCGTCGATCGCGCCGTAGGGGCGCAGGTGGGGGCCGGCGATCAGGATCGGGGCCTCGGCCTCGTTGAGCTTGGCGGCCACGTCGCTCGTGGCCTTGTCCATAGCCTCCTGGGAGAAGGAGCCGGTGGCCTCCGCGCCGACGGCGCGCTCGGTGGCCCGGCGGAACTCGATCGGCTGCGGCGCGGGGCACTCGGCGTCGGCGAGGTTGGAGGCGATCTCGATGTAGCAGGGCTTGGACTCGCGCAGCGCGGTGGCAATGGCGTGGTCGATCTTGCTCGGCGCCTCGGCGGCGTCGAGGATCCGCACGGTGGTGCAGGTGACCGGGCGGAACATCTCCTCCTGGTAGGAGTAGTCGGTGGTGCCAATGGTGTGGTGGAGGAGGCGGCCACTTGCCTCGTCGTTGGTGTTGTAGCCCGCGGAGATGAAGATGGTGGGCACGCGCTCGGCGTAAGCGCCGGCGATGCCGTTGAGGGCGGAGAAGGCGCCCACGTTGAAGGTGACCACGCAGGCGGAGGCGCCGTGGGCGCGGCCGTAGCCCTCCGCGGCGTACGCGGCGTTGAGCTCGTTGGTGCAGCTGATCATTGTGAGGTCGTCGACCTTCAGCATTTCGTCGAGAAGCTGCAGGTTGTAATCGCCCGGCACCTGGAAGAAGTGATCGAGGCCGATCTCGCGAAGCCGCGTGGCCAGGTAGTGGCCGACGGTGGTGGTTGCCATGCTGGTACCTTTCATAAGTATCTCGTTATTGCTCCCACCATTTTAGGTATCACCTACCCGCACCGCTGCGCACGCGCGCGAAGTGGGTGCAACGGCACAGCTGCCGCCCGGGCGGGGAAATATCACCGCGCTCGGCGCCCGTCTAAGCTTGGCGGGCGTGACTGCTGACGGGAACTCGAAGAATCGCTTGCTGCTTATCGACGGTCATTCGATGGCCTTCAGGGCCTTCTACGCCTTGCCGGCGGAGAACTTCTCCACCTCCGGGGGCCAGCACACGAACGCGGTCTACGGCTTCCTCTCGATGCTGGCGAACATCCTCGCGGAGGAGGAGCCCACCCACGTGGCGGTGGCCTTCGACGTGGGGCGCAAGACCTTCCGCACGGAGAAGTTTCCGGACTACAAGGCGCAGCGCGAAGCCGCCCCGCCGGAGTTCAAGGGGCAAGTGCCCATCATCGAGCGCGTGCTGGGGGACCTCGGCATCGCAACCCTGTCCAAGGAGAACTTCGAGGCCGACGACATCGTGGCCACGCTGACCACCCAGGCGAACGCGGAGGGGGGCTTCGAGGTGATCTTGGTCAGCGGGGACCGGGACTACATCCAGCTGGTCAACGGGCAGACCACCCTGCTGTACCCCACGCGCGGCGTGTCCACCATGACGCGGTTCACGCCCGAGGAGGTGGAGCGCAAGTACGGGCTCACCCCGGCCCAGTACCCGGATTACGCCGCCCTGCGCGGGGACCCCTCAGACAACCTCCCCAGTATCCCGAAGGTCGGGGAGAAGACCGCCGAGAAGTGGATCGTGCAGTACGGCACCCTCGAGGGCCTCATCGAGCACGCCGAGGAGGTCAAGGGGCAGGCCGGCGCGAACTTCCGCGAGCGCATCGAGCAGGTGCGCATGAACCGGGAGCTCACCCAGATGATCCGCGACGTGGAGCTGCCCGTCGGCCCGGCGGACCTGGAGCTGAAGCCGGTGGAGGTGGGCGATGTCGCCCGCGCCTTCGACGACTTGGAGTTCGGCGCGAGCCTGCGCGAGCGCGTGCTGGCCTCGGTGAAGACGACCGGCGGGGACGCGCAGCCGTCCGGCGAGAACACTACGGTGCAGCTGCCCGAGGTCGTGGTGGAGGACGCCCCCCTGGACGAGTGGCTCGCCGCCCGCGAGGGCCAGGGCCTGGCCGTCTACGTCTCCGGCACCCCGGCGCCGGGGGCGGGGGACTGGGTGGCGATGGGGATCGTCGACAAGCAACGGCGCGCGAAGGCGGTGGAAGCATCCGAGCTCACGGCCGCCGAGGACGCGGCGCTCAAGGCGTGGGCCGAGTCGGATGCGCCGAAGTACCTCCACGAGGCCAAGGCGGCGTTCCACATGCTCAAGGGGCGCGGGATCACGCTGCGCGGAATCGCGCACGACACGGCGATTGCTGCCTACCTGCTTCGGCCTGGCCAGCGCACCTACGCCCTCGAAGACGTCTACCAGCGGCACCTGCAAAAACAGCTCACCCTCGGCGGGGACCAGCTGAGCCTGCTGGGGGACACCTCGCTTACCGACGCCGCCGCCGCGGTACTCGAGCTCGCCGCCGAGCTGAGCGGTCAGCTGCGCGGCATCGACTCCTACGAGCTCTACTCCGACCTGGAGATTCCCCTGGTGACCATCCTCGCGGAGATGGAGCACGCCGGCATCGCCGTCGACGTGGACGTGCTCGAGGGCCTGCGGGGCGACTACGCGGCCAGGGTCGAGCGCGTGGAGGAGGAGGCCCGCGCCCTGGTGAACGAGCCCGCGCTGAACCTCTCCAGCCCCAAGCAGCTCTCCGTGGTGCTCTTCGACAAGCTCGAGCTGCCCAAAACCAAGAAGACCAAGACGGGATACTCCACCGCGGCCGGCGAGATCGAGGCGCTCGCGGAGAAGCACCCGCACCCGTTTTTGGATCACCTGCTCGCGCACCGCGAGTACCAGAAGATGAAGTCCACCATCGAGGGGCTGATCAAATCGGTGCAGCCGGACGGGCGCATCCACACCACCTTCAACCAAACCGTGGCCTCCACCGGCCGCCTCAGCTCGGCCGAGCCGAACCTGCAGAACATCCCCGTGCGTACGGAGGCCGGCCGGCGGATCCGCTCCGCGTTCACTGTGGGCGAGGGCTTCGATTGCTTGTTGACGGCCGACTACTCCCAGATCGAAATGAGGGTGATGGCGCACCTCTCCCAGGACGCCGGCCTGATCGAGGCCTACAAGGCGGGGGAGGACCTCCACAACTTCGTCGGCTCCCGCGTCTTCGACGTGCCCATCGACCAGGTCACCCCCGAGCTGCGCCGCCGCGTGAAGGCGATGAGCTACGGCCTGGTCTACGGCCTGTCCGCCTACGGCCTGTCCAACCAGCTCGGCATCCCCGCCGGCGAGGCGAAGCAGATCATGGAGAGCTACTTCGAGCGCTTCGGCGGCGTGAAGCGCTACCTGGACGAGGTGGTGGAGCAGGCCCGCCGCGACGGCTACACCTCCACCGTCTTCGGCCGCCGCCGCTACCTGCCCGAGCTGAACTCCGACAACCGCATCGCCCGCGAGAACGCCGAGCGAGCCGCCCTCAACGCCCCGATCCAGGGCACCGCGGCCGACATCATCAAGGTGGCCATGGTCCGCGTGGACGACGCGCTGACGGGTTACAACTCCCGCGTGCTGCTCCAAGTCCATGACGAGCTGGTGGTGGAGGTCGCGCCGGGCGAGCTCGACGCGGTGCGCGAGATTGTGGAGCGGGAGATGGACGGCGCGATTGAGCTGCTCGTGCCGCTCGAGGTCTCCGCCGGGGTGGGCCGGAACTGGGACGAGGCGGCGCATTAGCACCCCAGCACCCCAGACCGCCTGCCCGGCATCCGCGCCGCGTTCGCGCGCTTCCTTTCTTCCCGCCGCGTCTTCCCGTCGCGGGACGGGAAGCGCCGCCGGCGACGTGGGGACCACCTGACCCTCGTGGTTGTTGTGATCGCGCTTGTCTCACGTGCGTCGGCAGTCCCCGTTTGGTTTTTTTTTTTTTACAAGAAAAAGGGGGCAAGACGGGAGGGGTCCCCTTCGGGGGGCCGGGGAGTTTTTTAAAAGAGCCGGGGGGCCGGGGGGGGGCCCCCCCCGCCGCAAACCCACCCGCACCACGCCCGCGCCACGCCCGCGCCACGCGAGCCAAATATTTGCCCCAGCTGGGCAAAGGCACTACTGTTGCTGGGGCGTATCAACGCGTTGGGGTGGCAGCAGCCGTGATAGGAGGGCTTGCTCCACCGCCGCGCGAGATCGTCTCCCGAACACCCTGCACGTCTACAAACTGCATGTTTAGGGGCGAGAGATGCGCCCATGTCAATTTCGATCTCCTATCTTTTCGGAGCACATTACAAATATGCGCACTTCCAACGCACCGCAGGTAGCCATCAACGACATCGGTGGCCCTGAGGAATTTCTCGCCGCGATTGACGCGACCATCAAGTACTTCAACGATGGCGATATTGTCACCGGCACCGTGGTCAAGGTCGACCACGACGAGGTCCTCCTGGACATCGGGTACAAGACCGAGGGTGTCATCCCCACTCGCGAGCTCTCCATCAAGCACGACGTCGACCCGGACGAGGTTGTCGAGGTCGGCGATGAGATCGACGCGCTTGTCCTGACCAAGGAGGACAAGGAAGGCCGCCTGATCCTGTCCAAGAAGCGCGCCCAGTACGAGCGCGCTTGGGGCACCATCGAGGAGCTGCAGGCCAACGACCAGCCGGTTACCGGTACCGTCATCGAGGTCGTCAAGGGCGGCCTCATCCTCGACATCGGCCTGCGCGGCTTCCTGCCGGCATCCCTCGTCGAGATGCGCCGCGTGCGCGACCTGGATCCGTACATCGGCCAGGAGCTCGAGGCGAAGATCATCGAGCTGGACAAGCACCGCAACAACGTTGTGCTGTCTCGCCGCGCCTACCTGGAGGAGACCCAGTCCGCGGTCCGCTCCGACTTCCTGCACCAGCTGCAGAAGGGCCAGGTCCGCAAGGGCGTCGTGTCCTCCATCGTCAACTTCGGTGCGTTCGTCGACCTCGGCGGCGTTGACGGCCTTGTGCACGTCTCCGAGCTGTCCTGGAAGCACATCGACCACCCGTCCGAGGTTGTCGCCGTGGGCGACGAGGTTACCGTCGAGGTGCTCGACGTGGACCTGGACCGCGAGCGCGTCTCCCTGTCGCTGAAGGCGACCCAGGAGGATCCGTGGCGCGTGTTCGCCCGCACCCACGCCGTGGGCCAGATCGTTCCGGGCAAGGTCACCAAGCTGGTGCCGTTCGGCGCGTTCGTCCGCGTCGAGGAGGGCATCGAGGGCCTCGTCCACATCTCCGAGCTGGCCCAGCGCCACGTGGAGGTCCCGGACCAGGTTGTGAACGTCGGCGAAGAGGTCATGGTCAAGGTCATCGACATCGATCTCGAGCGTCGCCGCATCTCCCTGTCCCTCAAGCAGGCTGATGAGGACTACACCGAGGAGTTCGATCCGTCCCGCTACGGCATGGCCGACTCTTACGACGAGCAGGGCAACTACATCTTCCCGGAGGGCTTCGACCCGGAGACCAACGAGTGGATGGAGGGCTTCGAGGAGGCTCGCCAGGAGTGGGAGGCTCGCTACGCCGAGGCGGAGCGTCGCCACCAGGCCCACGGCGCGCAGATCGAGCGTCACCGCGCCGCGGCCGCCGAGGCTGCGGAGCAGGGCACCGACTCCGCCAACTACTCCTCCGAGAGCAACTACTCCTCCGAGACCGACGGCGCTGCTCCGGCCGCTTCGTCCGAGGAGACCCAGGGCTCGCTCGCTTCCGACGAGCAGCTCGCCGCTCTCCGCGAGAAGCTGGCCGGCAACTAGCCTCACGCTGACCCGCGAGGAGATTTAAACGGCCCGCGCCGCCCCACTCGGGGTGCGCGGGCCGTTTCGCGTACGAGCCGGCGCTGCTACCGTGGCGGGCATGATCAGAGTGGGACTCACGGGCGGCATCGGCAGCGGCAAATCCACGGTGGCGCGCATGCTGGCCAACGAGGGCTTCACCGTCGTCGACGCGGACCAGATCGCCCGCGAGATCATGGAGCCGGGCTCGCCGGTGCTCGCGGAGGTCGCGCGCGAGTTCGGGGAGGAGCTCGTGCTTGCCGACGGCTCCCTCAACCGCGCCGAACTCGCCCACCGCGCCTTCACCACCGCGGACGCCACGGCCCGCCTGAACGCCATCACGCACCCCGCGATCCGCGCCGAGTCAATGCGCCGCCTGGACGAGGCCGAGGCCCGGGATGAGGCCGCCGCCGTCTACGACATGCCGCTGTTGGTGGACCTCGGCCTGCACAAGGCCATGGACCTCACCGTGGTAGTGGATGTGGAGCCCGAGGAGCGGGTGCGCCGCCTCGTGGCCTCCCGCGGCCTCGACGAGGCGGACGCCCGCGCCCGCATCGCCCGCCAGATCCCGGACGCCGAGCGAAACGCCGCGGCGGATGTCATCATCAATAACAACGGCCCGGTCGAGGAGCTCGGGCCGCAGGTCGAGGCCCTCGCGAACCGGCTGCGCTCGGGGAAATAGTTGGAAACCTAAAATGTTGGTTTTAGACCAACGAAATTCACCCGGGCGCAACATTGCCGTTACTTCCGGGCGGTACCTTTGCTCGCCATGGGAACGTGGGACACGGGTCCGTTCGACAACGACCCGGCTACCGATGCCGTCGCGGCGCTCGCCGACGGCACGTTCCGTATGGACCAGTTCCGCTTCGAGTGCGGCCGCGGTCCGTTGGGCGCGGAGGACGCCGAGTCCGTGATCGCGCTCGCCGCCGTGCTCAACGGACACGTCCCGGCCGCGGAGAAGGCGGGGGCCCTATCGTTCCCCTTCAGCGTGGATGACCGCAGGTGGATTCGTCGACAAGCGGCGCAAGTCACCCGCCGGGGCGGGTCGGAGCTCTACGACCTCTGGGAGGAGGCCGGGGAGCTGGACGAGTGGCTCGAGGCCACCCGCCGCTTCGCTTCCTAAAAGCAGCGCGGGGGCCTGCCCCGCGCCCCTGCGCGTATGCTTGCCACCATGGCTTTTGCTGCAGAACACCCCGTCCTCGCCCACTCCGAGTTCCGCCCGGTGGGGGAGATCGAGCGGCGGGAGAAGCCCTTCGAGGTGGTCTCGGAGTACCAGCCTTCCGGCGACCAGCCGGCCGCCATCAAGGAGCTCGACGCCCGGCTGCGCCGCGGCGAGGAGGACGTGGTGCTCATGGGTGCCACCGGCACCGGTAAGTCCGCCACGGCGGCCTGGCTGATCGAGCAGCAGCAGCGCCCCACCCTGGTCATGGCGCCGAACAAGACGCTCGCGGCGCAGCTGGCCAACGAGCTGCGTCAGCTCCTACCCAACAACGCGGTGGAGTACTTCGTGTCGTACTACGACTACTACCAGCCCGAGGCCTACATCGCGCAGACGGACACCTACATCGAGAAGGACTCCTCCATCAACGACGACGTGGAGCGCCTGCGCCACTCCGCCACCTCCGCCCTGCTCTCGCGCCGCGACGTGGTGGTGGTCGCCTCCGTCTCCTGCATTTACGGCCTGGGCACGCCGCAGTCCTACCTGGATCGCTCGATCGTGCTCCGCGTGGGGGAGGAGGTGGAGCGCGACCGCTTCCTGCGCCTGCTTGTCGACGTCCAGTATGAGCGCAACGACGTGGCCTTCAAGCGCGGATCCTTCCGCGTGAAGGGCGACACGGTGGACATCATCCCGGCCTACGAGGAGGTCGCGGTGCGCGTCGAGTTCTTCGGTGACGAGGTGGACGCGCTCTACTACATCCACCCCCTCACGGGCGACGTGCTGAGCCAGGAGGACGAGGTGCGCATCTTCCCCGCGACGCACTACGTGGCCACAGAGGAGCGCATGGAGAAGGCGATCGAGGCGATCAAGCTCGAGCTCGCGGACCGCCTGGAGGAGCTGGAGGGCAAGGGCAAGCTGCTGGAGGCGCAGCGCCTGCGCATGCGCACCGAGTACGACCTGGAGATGATCCAGCAGGTGGGCTTCTGCTCGGGCATCGAGAACTACTCGCGGCACATGGACGGCCGCCCGGCGGGCTCCGCGCCCGCGACGCTGATCGACTACTTCCCCGAAGACTTCCTCACCATCATCGACGAGTCCCACGTGACCGTGCCCCAGATCGGCGGCATGTTCGAGGGTGACATGAGCCGCAAGCGCAACCTGGTGGAGTTCGGCTTCCGGCTGCCCTCGGCGGTGGACAACCGCCCGCTGACCTTCGACGAGTTCGAGGCCCGCGTGGGGCAGACCGTCTACATGTCGGCTACCCCGGGCGACTACGAGCTGGCCGCCTCCGGCGGCGAGTTCGTGGAACAGGTCATCCGTCCGACGGGGCTGGTGGACCCGAAGGTGGACGTGCGCCCCACCAAGGGGCAGATCGACGACCTGATCCACGAGATCCGGGGCCGCGTGGAGAAGGACGAGCGCGTCCTGGTCACCACGCTGACCAAGCGGATGGCGGAGGACCTCACCGACTACTTCCTAGACAACGGCATCAAGGTCCGATACCTCCACTCGGACATCGACACCCTGCAGCGCGTGGAGCTGCTGCGCCAGCTGCGCCTCGGCGAGTACGACGTGCTGGTGGGCATCAACCTGCTGCGCGAAGGCCTCGACCTGCCCGAGGTATCCCTGGTGGCCATCCTGGACGCGGACAAGGAGGGCTTCCTGCGCTCCACCAAGTCGCTCATCCAGACGATCGGCCGCGCGGCCCGCAACGTCTCCGGCGAGGTGATCATGTACGCCGACAACGTCACAGAGTCCATGCAGGAGGCCATCGAGGAGACGGAGCGCCGCCGGGAAAAGCAGCTGGCGTACAACAAGGAGCACGGCATCGACCCGCAGCCGCTTCGCAAGAAGATCGCGGACATCCTTGACCAGGTGTACGAGGACACCGACGGGGAGGCGGCGCCGGCGGGGCAGGCGGGCGGCTCATCCGGGATCGTCGAGAAGCGAGATGTGTCCTCCATGGCGTCCGATGAGCTGCAGCAGCTCATCACCGACCTCACGGCGCAGATGGGCGAGGCGGCGCGGGAGCTGAAATTCGAGCTTGCGGGCCGGTTGCGCGACGAGATCGCGGATCTGCGCAAGGAGCTGCGTGGTATGAAAGAGACGGGAAATTAACGGAAAGGGGCTCGCAGCCATGCACTCGTACACGTCCATCGCCGTCGGCACTGACGGGTCGCCGACCTCCATGCGCGCGGTGCGCGCGGCCGCGAGCCTGGCGCGGGCGTACGGCGCCACGCTGACGATCATCTGCGCCCACTACTCCGCGTCCGGCTCGATGGTAAGCAACACCAACAACGAGCTGCGCCAGCTGGACATCGTTACCGAGACGGCCTCGCAGGAGATCCTCGCCAGGGCCAAGGCGGTGGCGGAGGAGGAGCAGGCGCCCGAGATCAACCTGGTTTCCGCCGGGGGCCAGCCCGCCGCCGTGCTGGTGGAGTCCGTGGCCGAGCACGACGTGGACCTGCTGGTGGTGGGCAACAAGGGGATGCGCACGATGGCCGGGCGCATCTTCGGCAACGTCCCGGGCAGCGTGGCCAAGCGCGCGCCGGTTGACGTCATGCTCGTGGATACCACGAGGGCGTAACGCACGCGCGTCGGCGGGGGACTAGAATGGTCACCACAAACTCACCCCGCTCCATGTGAAAGGTTGGAGATTCACCCATGGGTTCCTTCTACAACACCATCGTCGTTGGCTCGGACGGCTCGAAGTCCTCGTTCCTCGCCGTTGAGCGCGCCGCCGCCCTGGCCGCCGCGTTCGACGCGACGCTGGTCATCGGCACCGCCTACTACCAGTCCGAGGAGGACGCGTCCAAGGCGCTGCGCCAGGACTCGGTGACGATCCTGGGCGACGACCAGGCGCTGAAGAACCTCGAGGCAGCCGCCGAGCACGCCCGCAAGGCCGGCGCCACCAACGTGCAGACCGCCACCCGTCCGGGCACCCCGGTCGAGGCCCTGATGGCCATCGTGAACGACAACAACGCCGAGCTGCTCGTGGTGGGCAACCGCGGCATCAACTCGCTCACCGGCCGCCTCCTGGGCTCCGTCCCGGCGGACGTCGCCCGCCAGTCGGACTGCGACGTGATGATCGTCCACACGGTTACCGAGTAGGGACCGAGTAAGCGGCCGCGTAGACGCGGTTACAGCTCCCCGATCACCGACAGGGTCTGCGTGGCCCGGGTGACCGCAACGTAGAGGTCTTGCCACCCCTGTGGCGAGGCCTCCACTATTTTGCGCGGCTCCACCACAATCACGTGGTCGAACTCGAGCCCCTTCATGTCGGCGACGTTGCCGGCGGTGATCACGGCGCAGGAGCGGGCGTCGAGAAGCGAGCGGACGTGCCCCACCTCCGTGCCGGAGGGGAAGTGCGCGACAGGCACGCCCGTGGAGCGAATGCTTGTCGACGCCCCCTTTTCACCACCACCCAGCTCCAGCACCGCATCGGCGTACTCCATCACCTCGGCCGGCGTGCGGTAGTTCACGGTGAGCTCGTGCAGGCGGAAGCGGCCGGAGACGAACGGCGCGAGCGCCGCGGACCAGTCGTCCGTCCCCGCCGGCGCCGAGGTCTGCGCGGTGTCGCCCACCAGGGTCATCCAGCGCGACGGGCAGCGCCGAAACACCATGCGCCACTCCATCGGGGAGAGCTCCTGCGCCTCGTCCACGATCACGTGCCCGTACGCCCAGGCTTGGTCCGCGCGCGCCCGCTCGGCCGTGGAGCGAGTGTCCCGCTCGCGCTGGCGCGAGGCGAGCGTCTCCGCGTCGATTACGTCCGCGGCGGAGAGGATCTCTGCCTCGAACTGGTCGTCGTCGTTGTCCGTGGACTCCGAGGAGGCGAGGATGTCCAGCGCGTCCTCGGCGTCCGCGACCTGGCGGCGCCACTCCTCCTCCTCGCGACGGCGCTCCTCCTCCGCGTCGGCCACGCCGATGAGCACGCCCAGCTCGTCCACCAGCGCGGTGTCCGAGGGCGTGAACGGCGAGCCGGGGACGCGGTAGAGGGCGTCCTGGGTGTACTCGTCGTAGTCACCGGCCGCGTCGGCGATGCGGTCGCGGTCCGTCAGCAGGGCATCCAGCACGGCTGCGGGGGAGAGCAAGGGAAAGGTGGCGTCGATAAGCGAGCGCACCTGCGGGTGCTGGGCTAAGTCGTCGTGCAACTGGTCCACGTCGGCCGCCGAGAGCAGGTTGGCGCCGCCGAGCGGGTCCGCGCCGATGCGCTCCGCCAGCGCGCCCGCGAGCAGCCGGGTGAGTTCCTCGGCGTACACGGCCTGCGCCGGGTTGTGGGGCTTGCGCGAGCGGCGGGCGCGGGTGCGCGCCGCCTTCACCATCGCCGGCGTCGCCTCGATGGCCACGCCGTCGACGGTCAGCTCCACCGGGGCCTCAGGCACGGTCTGGTACGCCTGCACCGCGCGCTTGAGCACGGTGACCATCTCCGCGGACCCCTTCACCTCGCGCGCGGCGAAGGATTCGCTGGAGGCGGCCGCGGTGGGCGCGAACCCCGGCACGAGGTGCTCGAGGGTGGTCAGAACCACGCCCGTTTCGCCCAGCTCGGGCAGCACGCGCGAGATGTACTCCAAGAACGTGTCGTTGGGGCCGAGGATGAGCACGCCGGTGCGGGAGAGCTGCTCGCGCCAGGTGTAGAGCAGGTAGGCCACGCGGTGCAGCGCCACCGCGGTCTTGCCGGTGCCCGGTCCGCCCTGGACCACCATCACGCCGCGGGTGGCATCCCGGATGATCTCGTCCTGCTCGCGCTGGATGGTCTCCACGATTGACTGCATGTGGCCCGTGCGGGCGGCGTTCATGGCGCGGCGCAGAGCCGCCTCGGAACCGACGTTCGCGTCCGTGGCGTCCACGACCTCGCCCGAGAGCACCTCGTCGTCCACCGCGGTGACCTCGCGGCCGCGCATGCGGATGTTGCGGCGGGTCTCCACGCCCTCTGGGTGGGCGGTGGTGGCGAGGTAGAACGGTCGCGCCTGGGGCGCGCGCCAATCGAGCAGCAGGGTGCGGTAGTGGTCGCGGCGGTCGTCGATGCCCATACGGCCCACGTACCGGCGGTCCAAGCCGGCGCGGCCCGGCACCGGGTTCTCCGGCTCCGGGTCCGCCACGTCCACCCGGCCGAAGACGAGCCCTACCTCCGCCACGCCGAGCTGGTCCAGCTTCGCGTTCAGGGCATGGTACTCCGTCTCGCGGCGAACCAGGGCGTCCGAATCGGGGTTGTCCGGGTCCACGTCCGCCTGCACCTGAGCAAGCTTGCGCCTCGCTGCGTCCACCTCGCGGCCGAGGTGGTCGAACAGGACATCCACGTGCTCCTGCTCGGCGGCCACAGCAGCGTTCGCGGCGCTAGCAGCGGCAGCGGCGCTAGCAGGGTCCTCCGGGTGATCGGTCAAAACCGCGCTCCTCTCCTTTGCGTCTGGTTCCAACTCACGCGAAACGGCCCCCGCCGCCGGAATATTCCAGGAATAACTCCGGTGCGGGGGCCGCTCGGGCTGGGCGGGGGTTAGCTCAGCTTCTTCTGCGCCTTCTTCACCAGCTTCTTCGCGCGCTTCTCGGCCTTGTTGGCCTTGCGCTTCCAGCGGCGCTTCTGAATCCAAGACGGGGAGGCATCCAAGTTATCCCAGGCGTCCTGCAGATCATCGACCGCGCCCTGGGCCTTCTTCTGCACCTTCTTGGAGCCCTTCTTCACCTTGTGCTTCGCCTTGAGCTTATCCAGCTCGGAGGGGGCGAGGTCATCCAGGGAGGACTGCAGGTCACTGACCACGCCGTGGACCTTGCGCTTCGCCTTGAACTGCTGCAGCTTGCTCGGCTTCAGGTCCTCGTACTTGTCCTGGGCCTCGTCCGCGGCATCATCGAGCCACTCGCCGGCGTTGTTCAGGAACTTGGAGGTCTGCTTCTTCGCGTCGCCGAGGAAGTCAGAGGCCTTGTCGCCCGCGCGGGACGCGGCCTTGCGCCAATCGCCCTTGTTGTCGTCGATGTACTCGCCGACCTGGTCGGTGGCGTCGGAGAACCAGTCGGTGGCCTTGCCCCACGCCTTCTCCGCCTCGGACTGGGTGGGCAGCGCCTGCTGCACGTTGCGCTTGGCCACCTTGGCGGCGTTCTGCGCGCGCCACTTCATGTCCGGCTTGCCGTCGGTGTCCACCGTGGCCAGCAGCACGCCGCCGGTGAGGGCGAGATCGGTCAGGGCGCCGGCCTTGCGGCGGGTCTTCTCGTCCTCGTCATCGGTGTCCCAGAACGCGTTGCGGCCCGCGAGGGACGCAAGCGAGGTGGCGGTGAGCAGGCCCGCGGCGGTGCGGGGAGCCTTGCCCAGCGCGAACAGGGAGGCGGCGCAGGCCTTCACCCCGCCGACGATCTGCGCGGCGGTCTCCGGGTCCTTCGGAATGAAGGCGCGGTACTGGCGCGGCACCGCGGCGCGCACCTGCTTCAGCACGCTGTCGGCGCTCTCCTTGTGGCTGGCGGGGTTCAGCACCGTCTGAACACCGTCGATGACAAACGCCGATGCGAGCATCGGGCGTGCGATTTTCCTGATCATGTCTAACCCATCCTTTTCATAGAAATGTGGCAGTACCGTCCACTGTAGACTTTTCCGGCTCCCGCGGGGCGGTGCCCGCAGAGGTTTCCGTCTACCAGCGGCGCTCCCACCACTCGTCCAGGTGCGGCCGCTCAGCGCCCACGGTGGTGGGCTGGCCGTGGCCCGGGCGCACCACGGTCTCGTCTGGCAGGCGGTCGAATATCTTTTCCTTCACGTCATTGAACAGGCGGATGAAGTCGGACTCGGAGGCGGTCTTGCCCACGCCGCCGGGGAAGAGGGAGTCGCCCACGAAAATGTTGGGCACGCCGTCCACCTCCGCGTAGAGGCACGCACCGCCGGGGGTGTGGCCGCGCAGGATCGCCACCGGCAGGCGCTCGCCGGCGAA
Organism: Corynebacterium bouchesdurhonense; assembly: GCF_900078305.2. Taxonomy (GTDB): domain Bacteria; phylum Actinomycetota; class Actinomycetes; order Mycobacteriales; family Mycobacteriaceae; genus Corynebacterium; species Corynebacterium bouchesdurhonense. The sequence goes on along the minus strand of NZ_LT546028.1, from coordinate 25,523 downwards.
CTCGAGCACGTCGCCGTCGCGCAGCTCTCGGTCCACCTCGGCGGGCAGGGCGGGCGCGTCTAAGTACGGGGCCCAGTGCGTTGCCCCGGTGGCCTCGAGGACCTCGGGCAGGGCGCGGACGTGGTCGTGGTGGCGGTGGGTGGTCAGCACGTCGGTGATGGCCACCCCGTTGGACTCGGCGAGGTTGAGCAGGGCTGGCGCGTCATCGGCGGCGTCGATAAGCAGGCCCTGCTTCCCCTTGCACAGCAGGTAACAGTTGTTGTCCATCGAGGACACGGAGATCTGGTGCAGCGTGAAGTCGGTGCTCATGGGCCCAAGGCTAGTGCGGCCGCGGAATAGTTGGGGTGGCGGGCTCGTTGGTAGGTTCGTTGGGGGTAGAAACGGCAGAACTTCGAGTAAGGACGCAGGGATTCACGTGGCTGAACGGCTGACTGTGCGCGGCGCGCGCCAACACAACCTCAAGGGCATCGACGTCGAGCTGCCCCGGGACAAGATGGCGGTGTTTACCGGGTTGTCCGGCTCCGGCAAGTCCTCGCTGGCCTTCGACACCATCTTCGCCGAGGGGCAGCGCCGCTACGTGGAATCCCTGTCCTCCTACGCGCGCATGTTTCTCGGGCAGATGGACAAGCCGGACGTGGACTACATCGACGGGCTGAGCCCCGCGGTGTCCATCGACCAGAAATCCACCAACCGCAACCCGCGCTCCACGGTGGGCACGATCACGGAGATCTACGACTACCTGCGCCTGCTCTATTCCCGCGCCGGCACCCCGCACTGCCCGGTGTGCGACGCGGTGATCCAGCGCCAGACGCCGCAGCAGATTGTGGACCAGGTGATGGAGCTCGAGGAGCGCACCAAGTTCCAGGTGCTGGCGCCGGTGGTGCGCCAGCGCAAGGGCGAGTTCCAGGACCTGTTTCGGGACCTCGCGGCCCAGGGCTACTCCCGCGTGAACGTCGACGGCGAGACGTACCAACTCTCTGAACCGCCGGCCCTGGAGAAGCAGGTCAAGCACACGATTGACGTGGTGGTGGACCGCCTGACGGTTAAGGCCAGCCAGAAGCAGCGCCTCACCGATTCGGTAGAAACCGCGCTGAAGCTTGCCGACGGCCTCGTGGGATTCGACTTTGTCGACCGCGAAGTGGACGACCCGGACCGCGTGCAGGTGTTCTCGGAGAAGATGGCCTGCCCGAACGGCCACAAGCTGGACGTGGAGGAGTACGAGCCGCGCGCGTTCTCCTTCAACTCGCCGTTCGGCGCCTGCCCGGCCTGCGACGGCCTGGGCGTGCGCAAGGAAGTGGACATCGACCTGGTGATCCCGGACCCGGACGCCCCGGCGGTGGATGCCTTCCAGATCTGGAACTCGAGCCCGAACAAGGCCTACTTCACCAAACTCATCGAGGTGCTCGCGCGCGAGGAGGGCTTCGACGCGCACGCGCCGTTCAGCTCGCTGACCAAGACGCAGCAGAAGCACCTCGTGCACGGCTCGAAGACACAGGTGAACGTCCGGTACAAGAACCGCTACGGGCGCCAGCGCTCCTACACCGCGGCGTACGAGGGCGTGATCGGCTACCTCGAGCGCAAAATGGAGCAGGCGGAGTCAGATTCGCAGAAGGAGCGCCTGCTCGCGTACACCCGTGAGATCCCGTGTCCCACCTGCGGCGGCGCCCGCCTGAAGCCCGAAATCCTCGCCGTGCGGCTGAACTCCACCACGCACGGCGAGAAGTCCATCGCCGGGCTGACCGAGCTGTCGATCGAGGAGGCCTCCACCTACCTGGACAACCTGGTGCTGGGCTACCGCGAGGAGATGATCGCCGGCGCGGTGCTGCGGGAGATCCAGGCCCGCCTGCGCTTCCTGCTGGACGTGGGCCTGAACTACCTCACCCTGTCGCGCTCCGCGGGCACGCTCTCCGGCGGGGAGGCGCAGCGCATCCGTCTCGCCACCCAGATCGGGTCCGGCCTGGCCGGCGTGCTCTACGTGCTGGACGAGCCGTCCATCGGCCTCCACCAGCGCGACAACCAGCGCCTGATCAAGACGCTGAAGAAGCTGCGGGATCTGGGCAACACGCTCGTGGTGGTGGAGCACGACGAGGACACCATCCGCGAGGCGGACTGGCTGATCGACATCGGGCCGAAGGCCGGCGAGTACGGCGGGGAAGTGGTCTACCAGGGCAAGCCCGCGGGCATTGTGAAGGCGAAGGACTCCCTGACCGGCGACTACCTCTCCGGGCGCAAGAAGATCGAAGTGCCTTCCTCGCGCCGCCCCGTGGACAAGGGCCGAATGCTCAAGGTGGTCGGCGCACTCGAGAACAACCTGGACAACGTCTCGGTGGACATCCCGCTCGGCGTGCTGGTTGCGGTCACCGGCGTGTCCGGTTCCGGTAAGTCCACGCTGGTGAACCAGATCCTGGCCAAGACGCTGCAGAACGAGCTCAATGGCGCCCGCCAGGTTCCGGGGCGTGTCAAGCGGGTGGAGGGCCTGGAGCACCTAGACAAGCTGGTGCAGGTGGACCAGAGCCCGATCGGGCGCACCCCGCGCTCGAACCCGGCGACGTACACGGGCGTCTTTGACAAGATCCGCAACCTCTTCGCCGAGACGCAGGAGGCGAAGGTGCGCGGCTACAAGGCCGGACGCTTCTCCTTCAACGTCAAGGGCGGGCGCTGCGAGGCGTGCCGCGGCGACGGCACGATCAAGATCGAGATGAACTTCCTGCCGGACGTCTATGTGCCCTGCGAGGTCTGCCACGGCGCCCGCTACAACCGCGAGACGCTCGAGGTGCGCTACAAGGGCAAGAACATCGCCGAGGTGCTGGACATGCCGATCTCGGAGGCCGCGGAGTTTTTCGAGCCGATCAGCTCCATCCACCGCTACCTCAACACGCTGGTGGACGTGGGCCTCGGCTACGTGCGCCTAGGCCAGTCCGCCACCACACTCTCCGGCGGCGAGGCGCAGCGCGTGAAGCTGGCCGCGGAGCTGCAGAAGCGCTCGAACGGCCGCACCATCTACATCCTCGACGAGCCGACCACGGGCCTCCACTTCGAGGACATCCGCAAGCTCATGCTGGTGCTCAACGGCCTGGTGGAGAAGGGCAACACGGTGCTGGTGATCGAGCACAACCTGGACGTGATCAAGTCCGCGGACTGGATCGTGGACATGGGCCCCGAGGGCGGCTCCGGCGGCGGTACGGTGGTCGCCCAGGGCACCCCGGAGCACGTGGCCGGGGTGGAGGGTTCCTTCACCGGCCAGTTCCTCGCAGAGGTGCTGGCCAAGGGGTAGCGATTTGGCCGGCGCGGGGCGGGCGTGCTACGTTTGGTCGCACTACCGCCCGGCGCACCTTCTCCAGGTGCGCGGGCCGCAAGTGGAGTTCCTCCCACCCCATGCCGCCGTTGAAGGTTGGATACGGGTTTGACGCGGGTGATCGTCGAAAAGCGATTGCCCCAAAGGAGAGATCCCGCCATGCGCGGGATTTTTTCGTGGATGGGAACGCACGCTGCGCGGCTCGGTAGCTGTCAACCTTGTTTCTCTTGTTTAGGAGTGTTCTCATCAGCGCTGAAGCTCGGATTAATGAACGGATCCGTGTCCCGGAAGTTCGTCTCGTCGGCCCGTCCGGCGAGCAGGTGGGCATCGTCCGCACCGACGACGCCCGCAAGTTGGCCTACGAGGCCGACCTTGATCTTGTTGAGGTGGCCCCCAACGCGAAGCCGCCGGTGTGCAAGATCATGGACTACGGCAAGTACAAGTACGAGCAGGATCAGAAGGCCCGCGAGGCCCGCAAGAACCAGCAGCAGACCGTGGTCAAGGAGCAGAAGTTCCGTCCGAAGATCGATGAGCACGATTACCAGACCAAGAAGGCCAACGTAGAGCGCTTCCTTGAGAAGGGCAACAAGGTGAAGGTCACGATCATGTTCCGCGGCCGCGAGCAGTCGCGCCCGGAGCTCGGCTACCGCCTCCTCGAGCGTCTCGCGGACGACATCGGGGAGCTGGGAGTGGTCGAGTCCCGACCGAAGCAGGACGGCAGGAACATGACCATGGTCTTCGGGCCGGCTCGCAAGGGCAAGAAGTAGCACCCCTGATAACCAACTTGGAAGGGCTCACACCATGAAGCAGAAGACCCACAAGGGCACCGCGAAGCGAATCAAGGTCAACGGCGCCGGCAAGCTGCGCCGCGAGCAGGCCGGTAAGCGCCACCTGAACGAGAAGCTCTCGTCCAAGCGCCGCCGTAAGCTCTCCGGCACCACCGACGTTGCCAGCGCTGACGTGAAGCGCGCGAAGCGTCTCCTCGGCATGTCCTAAGTACTGCCTGTTCATCATCCCCTCTCCGGCGCCCGGCCGGAACCAACGATCTGAGAAAAGGAAGTATTGACTTATGGCACGTGTCAAGCGCGCAGTCAACGCCAAGAAGAAGCGCCGCGCAATTCTGAAGTCCGCCAAGGGCTACCGCGGCCAGCGCTCCCGCCTGTACCGCAAGGCCAAGGAGCAGTGGCTGCACTCCCAGACCTACGCGTACCGCGACCGCCGCAAGCGCAAGAGCGAGTTCCGCAAGCTGTGGATCCAGCGCATTAACGCTGCCGCCCGTATGAACGGCATCACCTACAACCGCCTCATCCACGGCCTGAAGCTGGCCGAGGTCGAGGTGGACCGCAAGATCCTCGCCGAGCTGGCCGTGAATGACTTCGCCGCCTTCTCCGCTCTGTGCGAGGTGGCCAAGAACGCCCTCCCGGAGGACGTGAACGCGCCGAAGGTTGCCGCGTAATCGCGCATTGCTTGCCGACGCCCCCTGGAACACCACGCGGTGTACCAGGGGGCGTCGTGCATGTGCGGGTGGGGGTGTATGAGGGTGCGTCGGCAAGCGGTGCTCTACCGGCGGCCGTTGAGCACCTTCACCACCAGGTCCAGGCGCGAGGAGACGCCGTAGAGTGCGATCAGGTTGGAGACGTGCTTCTTTACCGTGGATTCGGAGTAGTTGAGGCGCTTGGCTATGTCGGCGTTGCTCAGGCCCTCACACAGTAAATCGAGCACGTTTCGCTCGGACTCGCTCACGCCGGGCGCGTACGCGCGGGACCGCTGCTCCGGCGGGGTGGTGTCGGCGGGGGCGAGGTACTGCACCAAATTGGTCATGGCGGCGGGGGAGACCACCGTGCCGCCCGAGACCGCCTGGCGCACCGAGAGGACGATCTGCTCCGGCGGCTGGCTCTTGAGAATGTAGCCGCGGCCGCCCATCGCGAGGATGTCCAGCATTGCCTTGTCGTTCTCCAGCGAGGTGATGGCGAGGAAGGCCGGCGTGTCCGGGCGTTCCCGCAGGTTGCGCAGCAGCGTGGCGCCGTCCATCTTGGGCATGTAGACGTCCGAGAGCACCAGGTCGATCTCCGCGGGGCGGATGCGCTCGAGGGCCTCGGCGCCGTTGGACGCGGTGCCCACCACGTCGATGTCGCCCGCCTTGGCCAGGTAGCTGGTGAGGACCTCGCGCACCAAAGGGTCATCGTCCACAAGAAAAACCCGGATGCGGGGCGCGTCCGCGCCGGTATCCGGGTTTGCGGGGGTGGGGGTTACTTCTTGCACCAGAGTTTCCCGATTGCCCCGCCGCACTCGAAGGTGTCACCGATGACACCGGCGGCGAAGGTGGTGACGGTCAGCTCGGCCTGCTCGGCCGGTGCCGGTGCCGGCGCCTCGGAGGCGGAGGCCAACGGGGCACAGGCGAGAGCGGTCGCGGCGGCGAGTGTTGCCGAGGAGAGCTTCAGTGCTCGCTTCATGGTGTGGTCCTTTCTTTCGACTCGACCTTTGGCTCAACCAAAGTATTCTTAAGAATCTGCTGGCAGACAAGCGTAGCAGGACGCGGCGGGGGAACTCGGTACGAAAGTTCCCACCCGCGCAGCTACTTTCGTTCCGCTGGGCCGGCTGGGCTGGCTGGGCTGGCGGGGCTGGCAGGAATGATGAGGTCCGAGCGCCACAGGTCGTCCTCGAAGCCGTGGCGTAGGACTGCGCCGTCGAGGCCCACCAGCTCCTCGGCGTCCTCCAAGCCGATGCCGGTGGTCATGTGCACGTCGCGTTGGCGGTCGGCGATGGCGTTTTGAATGGCCACTGTTACCGCTTCCTCGTCGCGCACCGCGGCCACAATCACCGGCTTCTCGGCGTCGGCGTACTTTAAGATGTTGGTCTGCAGCTCCCGGCACACGCTCTCGATGTGGTTGAGGCGGACGCCGCCCAGGACGCGGTCGTTCAAACCCGTCTCGATCACCGTGAAGCCGTGGCTGCGCAGCGCGTCGGCGAGGTCGGCGAGCGCCGTGCAAATGGGTGCGGCGGGTGCAGCACCCGGCGGTTGGGGTGCCTGCGGGTTCACTACCGCGCCCTCCAGGTCGGCTGCGTCGTCGCGCATGAAGCGGATCAGGGCGCGGACCTCCTGCATGGCGCGGCGGGCGTCGTCGGCAATCAGCTGGGCGGATTCCGCGGTCTGCCCGGAACTGCCCATGGCGAGCGCCTCGCTGCGCAGCACCACGGAGGTGAGCGAGGTGGCCACCGAGCCGTGAAGGGCCTTCACGGCCCGGTCGCGCTCGTCTTCCAGCCGCTGCTGGAACGCCGCGGAATCTTTGGCGCGGGTGGTCAGCGTGGCCCGCAACGCGGTGCCGCCAGCCCAGGCGGAGGCGAACATCAAGGCCGCGAACACCGCCGTGTTGAGGTCCAGCGGGACGAGCACGCCGCCGCGTACGTCAACCTGGATGAAGTACCAGAGCACCGCCACGCACACCGCGCTCACCCGGGGAGCGGTGCGCAGCGACACGATCAGCGCCAGCGCGATCGCACCAACTACGGTCAGGGGGCTGCGCAGCTCCTCGGTCGCCGCCCCGATCTGCAATAACACGGCGAACGCCGCGGCGGCGCTGGCCGGCGCGAACCAGCCGGCCACCACCACAGCCACGCACGCCAGGGTGTAGATCAGTGCGCTTGCGGCCCCGGCAGGCGCCGCAGCGGCCGCGATCAGCGCCACTGCCGCCGTGGCCAGCGCCGCGGCGGCGGCAGCAAGGCGTTGCCGGCGCGGCGCTGGGGCGGCGAGGGTGGGAGCGGGGGTCGCGGCGGTTTTCGCGGCAGGGTTAGGCACGGGTTGTAGCGTATCGGGCGCCACGTACCCTGTGCTCTATGACGTTGGATTTCACGCAGCCCTTCACGGAGCGCACCCCCAGGGTGGTCAACGCGGCAAAGCTGAAGCGGGCGGCCGGCCGCAAGAAGACGAAGGCGTTTTTGGCCGAGGGCGAGAACTCGGTTGAGGCCGCGGTGGCAACGGGCGCGGCCACGGATCTCTTCGTCACCGAGGCCGCGGCCGAGCGTTTCAGCGAGGTGGTCACCACCGCGCGCTACATGGACGTCTACACCCACCCCATCACGGACAAGGCCGCCGACTCGCTCGCGGACACCATGAGCCACACCGGCATTTTCGCGGTGTGCAAGCCGGTGCTGTGGACGGTGCCAGCCGTGCTGAAGGGCCGCCCGCGCCTGGTGGCGGTGTGCGTAGAGACCAACGACCCGGGCAACGCCGGCACCATCATCCGCATCGCCGATGCCGTGGGTGCGGATGCCGTGATCTTCGCCGGCGACACCGTCGACCCCGAGCAGCCGAAGGTGGTGCGCTCCACCGCGGGCTCGCTCTTCCACATCCCCGTCGCCCGCGACCGCGACATTAACCGCGTTATCGGGCAACTGAGGAGCGCTGGCTTATCGACGGCAGCGACCACCATGCAAGCCGAAACCAACCTCGCCCAGGCTGCTGAGGTGCTCTCCCAGCCCACAGCATGGCTCTTCGGCAACGAGGCCCACGGCCTGCCGGAGGAGCTCCTGGCCGGCGCGGATCACCGCATCTCCATCCCCATCCGTGGCAGCGCCGAGTCGCTCAACCTGGCCACCGCAGCGGCGATCTGCCTCTGGGAGTCGTCGAAGGCGCTGGGGGACCGGAACTAGCTTCCCAGTGGCGGCATCCCGCCCGGTGGTGGGCCGCTAGGCGGCTCGCCACCCGGCCCGTCCGGACGCGTTGGACGCATCCGCAATGTCGTCCACGGACGCGAACACCTCGAAGTGGATGTGCGGCCACCGGCCTTCGTAGCAGCCGGGGACGATGGTGGTGAACTCCACTGATCCATCCTCTCCAGCGACCTGCACCCCGCGCAGATACGTCTTATCCTCAAGACCGGAGGAGTACATCGAGTACCTACCCGCTGCGTCGCAGTGCCAGATGTACACCGCCGCGCCAGCCATCGGGGCGTTCGACTGCACCATGTCGATGATGTTCATCTTCAGCGTGAGCGGCACTCCACTGGCGGTGGCGCCCCCGCCGATCGAAGACCGGATATCGCGCCGCTGGACACCGACCCTTTCAAGCACATCCGGCCCGTTGGAGCCGTCACCGGGGTACGGACCAGCGGTTTCAGTGTTCATCTCCGTCAGTGCTTGGCTTGCGGTGGTTTGAGCGGAGCTGCTTGTCGACGCTCCCTCTCCGCGCCTCCCCGGAGCGCAAGCGGCCAACGCCGCAGAACCCGCCCTCGCGCCGGCTGGGCAGGGCCCGCGGGTACAGTAGTGAACGCTGAAAACCGACACCGCCGCGGACCGCTTGCGGGCGCGCGGCGCCCATGTTGAAAGGTGCGGGTGAACACGAGCGTGGCCGAAAACGCGAACCCCATTCCGGATATCGAACTGACCGAGGACGCGCTGAACCTGGCGGCCGACGATGCGATTGCGGCCTTCGAGGCGGCGGCGGACCTCGCGGCTCTCGAGGAGGCGCACCGCGCACACCTGGGGGAGAAGGCGCCGATCCCGCAGGCCCGCCGCGCGCTGGGCACCCTGCCGAAGGACCAGCGCAAGGACGCCGGCCGATTTGTGAACATGGCCCGCGGCCGGGCCGAGAAGCGCTACTCGGAGCTGCGCCAGCTGCGCGAGGCCGAGCACCGCGAGCGCCAGCTGCGCGAGGAGGCGGTGGACGTCACGCTGCCCACCGCGCGCTCCCAGGCAGGTGCGATGCACCCCATCACCACGCTGAGCGAGCAGATCGCGGACATCTTCATCGGCATGGGCTGGGAAGTTGCCGAGGGGCCCGAGGTGGAGGCCGAGTACTTCAACTTCGACGCCCTGAATTTCATCCCGGACCACCCCGCGCGCACCCTGCAGGACACCTTCTACATCGGCGAGGAGGGCTCGAAGCAGGTGCTGCGCACCCACACCTCCCCGGTGCAGGTGCGCACCATGCTCGAGCGTGACGTACCCATCTACATCGCTTGCCCCGGCCGCGTGTTCCGCACCGACGAGCTGGACGCCACCCACACCCCGGTCTTCCACCAGGTGGAGGGCCTCGCGGTGGACAAGGGCCTGACCATGGCGCACCTGCGCGGCACGCTCGACCACCTGGCCAAGACCCTGTTCGGCCCGGAGACGCGCACCCGCATGCGCACCAACTACTTCCCGTTCACCGAGCCGTCTGCGGAGGTGGACGTCTGGTTCCCCAACAAGAAGGGCGGCGCGGGCTGGATCGAGTGGGGTGGCTGCGGCATGGTCAACCCGAATGTGCTGCGCGCCGTCGGCGTGGACCCGGAGGTCTACACGGGCTTCGCGTTCGGCATGGGGCTCGAGCGCACGCTGCAGTTCCGCAACGGCCTGACGGACATGCGCGACATGGTCGAGGGCGACGTCCGTTTCACCATCCCGTTCGGCGTGCAGGCATAGAGGCAGGAGAGAAACAATGCTGATTTCGAAGAATTGGATCATTCGCCTGCTGAACAACGCGGGCAACGAGGGCTGGAGCGTTACCGACGAGGAGCTCGACGCCGGGTTCGTGCGCGTCGGGTTCGAGACGGAGGGCTACGCGCCCATTGAGGAGACCACCGGCCCGCTGGTGTTCGGCCGCGTCCTTGAGATCGAGGAGCTCACCGGTTTCAAGAAGCCGATCCGCTACTGCCAGGTCGACGTGGGCCAGGCCAACGGCACCGGCGAGCCGCAGGGGATCATCTGCGGCGCGCGGAACTTTGCCGAGGGCGACACCGTGGTCGTATCCCTGCCCGGCGCCGTCCTGCCCGGCGGCTTCGCCATCGCCGCCCGCGAGACGTACGACCACATCTCCAACGGCATGCTCGCCTCCGCCGCGGAGCTTGGCCTGACCGCGAAGAGCGAGGGCATCATCACCCTCGACGGCGAGCACACCCCGGGCGAGGATGCGCGCGGGGTGCTGGGCTTGCGTGACACGGTCTTCGACGTCAACGTCACCCCGGACCGCGGCTACGCCCTGTCCGCCCGCGGGCTCGCCCGCGAGATCGCCTCCGCCTTCGGCCTCGAGTACACGGATCCGGCCGAGGCGCCGGCGGTGGCTGGGGTTGAGGTGGGCAAGGTTGCGTCGATAAGCGAAAAGCTCATCGATGTGGACCTGGAGCCTTCCACCAAGGCGAAGCGCTTCGGGTTGCGCAAGGTGGAGGGGATCGATCCGGCGGCGCCGACGCCGTTTTGGATGCAGCGCGAGCTGATGCTCAGCGGCGTGCGCTCGGTGAACGCGGCGACCGACGTGACCAACTACGTGATGCTGCTGCTGGGCCAGCCGATGCACGCGTTCGACGCTGACAAGATCGCCGGCAACCTGCGCGTGCGCAACGCCGAGGCCGGCGAGCAGTTCGAGACCCTCGACCACGTCACGCGCACCCTGCTGCCGACGGACGTGGTGATCGCGGATGACAATGGCATCCAGTCCCTGGCCGGCGTGATGGGCGGCACCACCTCGGAGATCTCGGACGAGACGGTGAACGTGTACTTCGAGGCCGCCACCTGGGACGAGCTCACGGTGGCGAAGACCGCGCGGCACCACAAGTTGAGCTCAGAGGCTTCCCGACGCTTCGAGCGCGGCGTAGACCCGCAGCTGGTCGAGGTGGCCCTAGACGTGGCGTGCGCGCTGCTGGTGGACATCGCCGGCGGCGAAATCTCCGCGCGCGGCACCATCGTGGGCGGTGTGCCGGCCCGCGAGCCGATCACGATGCGCGTGTCCCGCCCCTCCGAGCTGATCGGCGTGGAGTACTCGGCGGAGACCGTGGCCCGGCGCCTGCGCGAGGTGGGCTGCGAGGTGGAGATCGCCCGCGACGAGGCGGAGGTCACGCCGCCGACGTGGCGCGGCGACCTGACCGTGCCGGTGGAGTTGGTGGAGGAGATCGTGCGCCTCGAGGGGCTCGACGAGATCCCGTCTATCCTGCCCACGCCGAAGGGCGGGCGCGGGCTGTCGCCGCTGCAGCGCCGCCGCCGCGCCGTGACCCACGCGCTGGCCTACTCCGGGTACGCGGAGATCATCCCGACGCCGTTTATGAAGAACGACACCTTCGACGTGTGGGGGCTCGAGGCCGGAGACCCGCGCCGCAACACCGTGAAGGTGCAGAACCCGCTCGACGCGGAGTACGGGGTGCTGGGCACCACGCTGCTGCCGCCAATGCTCGAGGCGGTGGGGCGCAACGTGTCCCGCGGCCGCCGAGACCTGGCGCTCTACTCGGTGGCGCAGACGGCCCAGAAGCGCGGCGACGTCTCGCCGCTGCCGAGCGTGGCCGCCCGCCCGGACGAGAAGACCCTGCGCGAGCTCCTCGAGTCCCTGCCGGAGCAGCACCTGCACGCCGCCACGGTGGCAGTGGGCAAGCAGGAGCTCGAGGGCCCCTTCGGCCCGGGACGGGACTACACATGGGCGGACGCGATCCAGTCCGCGCAGGTTGTAGCCGCGGCGGCGGGCGTGCGCCTCGAGGTTGCAGCGGCCGAGTACCTGCCGTGGCACCCGGGTCGCTGCGCGGCCCTGAAGGTAAACGGGACCGTGGTGGGCCACGCAGGCGAGCTGCACCCGCAGGTGCTGGAGGCGCTCGAGCTGCCGGCGCGCACCTGCGCGATGGAGATCGACCTCACCGCGCTGCCGTTCGACGCGGAGCTGCCGGCGCCGATGCTCTCTGCGTTCCCGGCCGTGCACCAGGACATTGCGCTGGTGGTGGACGAGGCCGTGCCGGCCGAAGCGGTGCGCCGCACCGTTGAAGAGGCCGCGGGCGAGCTCCTCGAATCGGTGTCGCTGTTCGACGTCTACCGCTCCGAGCAGCTGGGCGAAGCCAAGAAGTCCCTGGCCTTCGGTCTGGTCTTCCGCGCGGGCGACCGGACGTTGACCGAGGACGAGGCGTCCGAGGCGCGCCTGCGTGCGGCCCAGGCGGCCGAAATCGCGCACGGTGCGGTCATGCGCGGTTAGGGGGAGACCGAGCGGGGTAGGCACCTGGCCGCATATTTTGCGGCTGGGTGCATAATTCGCTACTGTGGCGGCATGGCGTTTACAGTGGCCGTTGCCGGCGCGACCGGATATGCGGGGGCGGAGATCCTCCGCCTCCTGCTCAACCACCCCGCCTACCTGGCGGGAGATATGGAGATCGGCGCGCTCACTGCCCACTCCAGCGCGGGCCAGTCGGCGGCGGCCACGCTGCCGCACCTGCCGCAGCTGGCCGGGCGGGCCATCGAGGACACCACGCCGAAAACCCTCGACGGGCACGACGTGGTGTTTCTGGCGCTCCCGCACGGGCACTCCGCGCGGGTGGCGGCGGCGCTGGGGGAGCGCACCGTGGTGATTGACTGCGCCGCCGACCACCGCTTGCGGGATGCGGGCGCGTGGGAGCACTACTACGGCTCGGAGCACGCGGGACACTGGCCGTACGGGATCCCGGAGATGCCCGGCCACCGCGAGCTGCTCGCCGGAGCCAAGCGCGTGGCCGTGCCGGGGTGTTTCCCCACGGGCGCGACCCTGGCGGCGCTGCCCGCCGTGCAGGCGGGGTTGGTGGAACCGGACCTGCGGGTGGTGTCCATCACCGGCGTCTCCGGGGCGGGGAAGAAGGCCGCCGTGGGCATGCTGGGTGCTGAGACCATGGGCTCGCTGAAGGCGTACAACACGGCGGGGAAGCACCGCCACACCCCCGAGATCGCGCAGAACATCGCTGAGGTGACAGACGGGCCCGTCACGGTGAGCTTCACGCCGGTGCTGGCCCCGCTGCCCCGGGGAATCCTGACCACCGTGACCGCCCCGCTCGCCGGCTCTCTCGGCGCCCAGCCCGATCAGCTGCGCGCAGCGTACGAGGAGTTCTACGCCGACGAGCCGTTCGTGTGGGTACTGCCCGAGGGCGAGCAGCCGCAGACCCAGAACGTGGTGGGATCCAACATGTGCCACGTCCAAGTCGAGGTGGACGCCGGCGCCGGGGTGGTGCTTATGACCTCCGCCATCGACAACCTGACCAAGGGCACCGCCGGCGCCGCCGTGCAGTGCATGAACCTCGCGCTCGGGTTGGGTGAGACCGCCGGGCTGCCCCGCCAAGGCGTGGCGCCCTAAGCGCCGGGCCGCCGCATGCGCGCGGCGCAGATCAGAAACGCGGATCAGAACATGACGTCTACAAGGAGCAAACAGTGAACGCAACGGTGACCACGCCCCAGGGCTTCCTCGCGGCGGCGACCACCGCGGGGATCAAGCCCTCCGGCAAACCGGACATGGCGCTGGTGGTCAACCAGGGCCCCGAGTACAGCGCGGCGGCTGTCTTCACCCGCAACCGCGTCACGGCCTCGCCCGTGAAGGTGAGCCGCGAGGCCGTAGCCGACGGGCAGCTGCGCGCCGTGCTGTTCAATTCCGGCAACGCCAACGCCTGCAACGGCGCGCAAGGCGACGCCGACGCGCGGGCGGCGCAGGCCCGCGCCGCGGCCGGCCTGGGCGTCGAGGCGGGCGACGTGGCGGTGTGCTCCACCGGGTTGATCGGGGAGCCGCTGCCGATGGACCTGGTGCTGGCCGGGGTGGACACCCTGGTGCCGGCACTCGGGGACAACGGCGCGGCTGCGGCCGAGGCGATCCTGACCACCGACACGGTGTCCAAACAGGCGAGTGTCCAGGGCGACGGATGGACTGTGGCAGCCATGGGCAAGGGGGTGGGCATGATGGCCCCCTCGCTCGCGACGATGTTGGCGTTGATCGTCACGGATGCGTCGATAAGCAATGAAGCCCTCGGTGAGGCCCTGCGCAAGGCCACGGCCGCAACCTTTGACACGCTCGACATCGACGGCTCCACCTCCACCAACGACACCGTGATCGCGATGGCCTCCGGGGCGAGCGGCCGCACCCCGTCCCAGGCCGAGGTGGACGAGGCGGTGCACGCGGTGTGCGCCGACCTGGCGCGGCAGATGCAGGCGGACGCCGAGGGCGTGACCAAGCGCGTGAGCATCACCGTCCGCGGCACGGCGGACGACCGGCAGGCGCTCAACGCCGCGCGCACCATCGGCCGCGACAACCTGTTCAAGTGCGCGATGTTCGGCTCCGACCCGAACTGGGGTCGCACGCTGGCGGCGGTGGGGATGGCGGACGCGGAGATGGACCCGGACAACATCTCGGTGTCCTTCAACGGCCACCCGGTGTGCGTTGCCTCGGCGGGGGCACCGGGCGCGCGCGACGTGGACCTGAGCGGCGCAGACATCGACGTGGAGGTGGACCTGGGCACCGGCGGCCCGGGACAGGCCACGGTGCGCACTACCGACCTGTCGCACTCGTACGTGGAAATCAACTCGGCGTACAGCACGTAAACAGGCACGAAGGAGGATACCGTGGATTTTGATGCGATCAGCGCGGACATGAGCAACGAGCTGCGCGCCCACGTGCTGGCGGAGGCGCTGCCGTGGCTGCAGCACTACCGCGACAAGATTGTGGTGGTGAAGTACGGCGGCAACGCCATGATCGACGAGGAGCTCAAGTCCGCCTTCGCCGCGGACATGGTGTTCCTGCGCACCGTGGGCGTGAAACCTGTGGTGGTGCACGGCGGGGGGCCGCAGATCACCGACATGCTGGGCCGGCTCGGCCTCGACGGCGGCGAGTTTGTTGGCGGGTTCCGGGTGACCACCCCGGAGATACTGAACGTGGTGCGCATGGTCCTCTTCGGGCAGGTCGGGCGTGACCTGCTGGGCAGGATCAACTCCTACGGGCCCTATGCGGTGGGCACCTCGGGCGAGGACGCCGGCCTGTTCACCGCCGCCAAACGATTCGTGGAGGTGGACGGGAAGCCACAAGACATCGGGCTGGTGGGCACCATCACCGACGTCAACCCGGCGGCGGTGATGGACATCATCGAGGCGGGCCGCATCCCGGTCGTCTCCAGTATCGCGCCCGGTAAAGACGGCGCCGTGTACAACGTCAACGCGGATGAGGCGGCAGGCGCGCTCGCCGCGGCCATCGGCGCGGAACGCCTGGTGGTGCTTACCAATGTGGCGGGCCTTTACACCGACTGGCCCAGCGAGGAGTCGCTGCTGTCCAAGATCGGCGCGAGCGAGCTGGAGGCACTGCTGCCGTCGCTGGGCTCCGGCATGATTCCCAAGATGGAGGCCTGCCTTAGGGCCGTAACCGGGGGAGCGAAGGCCGCCCACGTGATCGACGGGCGCATCCCGCACTCGGTGCTGCTGGAGCTGTTCACCATGGGCGGCATCGGCACCATGGTGCTGCCGGATGCGTTCGACGCCAGCGAGTACCCGCACGGCGCGGTGTTCAGGAAGGATGAGCAGTGACCGAGCAAACCACACCCGCCGGCGGGCCGGGCGCGATCCTCGGCGCGTGGGATACACACCTGATGAACAACTACGGCCGCCCCCAGCGCGCCCTGGTGTCGGGCCGCGGATCGACGGTGGTTGATGAGCAGGGCAACGAGTACCTCGACCTCCTGGCCGGCATCGCCGTCAACGCCCTCGGCCACGCCCACCCGGCCGTGGTGGAGGCGGTGCAGCGCCAGGTGGCGCAGCTCGGCCACGTGTCGAACTTTTTCGCCGCCGGCCCACCGGTGCGCGTGGCGGGGGAACTCGCTGCGCGGTTCGGGGACCCGTCGGCGCGGGTGTTCTTCTGCAACTCCGGCGCGGAGGCCAACGAGGCGGCGTTCAAGCTGGCCAGGCTCACCGGCCGCCGCCGGATCCTCGCGGCGCACCACGGCTTCCACGGCCGCACCATGGGCGCGCTCGCACTCACGGGCCAACCCGCCAAGCGCGCGCCGTTCGAGCCCGTCGCCCCGGGCGTGGAGTTCTACCCCTACGGCGACATCGATTACGTACGCAAACTCGTGGACATCAACCCGGCGGACACCGCCGCCATCTTCATCGAGCCCATCCAGGGCGAGACCGGGGTGGTGCCGGCGCCGGAGGGGTTTATCGAGGAGCTTCGTTTGCTTTGCGACGCCCACTCGATCCTGCTCGTTACAGACGAGGTGCAGACGGGCGTGGGGCGCACCGGCGACTTCTTCGCGTTCCAGCACGACCTGCCCGCCGACACCCGCCCGGACATCGTCACCATGGCGAAGGGCCTCGGCGGCGGCCTGCCAATCGGAGCGGTGATCGCCACCGGCGAGGTGGCCGCCACCTTCGCCCCCGGCACGCACGGCACCACCTTCGGCGGCAACCCGGTGTCCTGCGCCGCGGCCGAGGCGGTGCTGGGCGCGGTGGACGACGCGTTCTTGGCCGAGGTGCGCCGCAAGGGCGCCGCCTTCGCGCGGCGCCTCGCAACTATCGGCGGTGTGGCCGAGGTGCGCGGCAGGGGTCTGATGCTGGCCGCGGTGCTCGACGCCCCGGTGGCGAAGCAGGCGGTGGCCGCGGCGCTGGACCACGGGCTGATCATCAACGCCACGAGCGAGCGGGTGCTCCGCTTCACGCCGCCGCTGATCATCACGGATGATGAGCTGGAACAGGCCGCCGAGCGCTTAGCGGACACCCTGGCGCAGGTGATAAACGCGAATGCATAAAATGCTTAACGTGACTCAACCCGTATCGCGCACCGCGCGCCAGGCACTCATCCTCGACCTGCTCGAGTCGAACCGGGTGACCTCGCAGGTGCACCTCTCCGAGCTGCTGCTCGCCGAGGGGATTGACATTACCCAGGCCACGCTGTCGCGGGACCTGGACGAGCTTGGGGCACGGAAGGTGCGGCCGCTAGACGGCGGCCGGTCCTTCTACACGGTCGCCTCGGACCCGGCGGCGCTGGATCATGCGCAGACCGGTCCGCGGGAAAAGCTCGGCCGCATGATCGAGGAGCTGGTGATTTCCGTGGACCACTCGTACTCCACAGCCGTGCTTCGCACCCCGCCCGGCGCCGCGCAGTACCTGGCCAGCTACATTGACCGCGTGGGGCTAGACCAAGTTGTCGGGTGCATCGCCGGCGACGACACCGTGTTCGTGCTCGCCCGCGAGCCGCACACGGGCGAAGATCTGGTGGAGCATGTGTTCGCGGCCGCCCCGCGGCGCCGCGACTAACCCGCCGCACTAAACAAATACAGACACGCTATTAACAGACACGCTATTAAGGAGCTCAATCCAACATGACGAACCGCGTAGTGCTCGCATACTCCGGTGGCCTCGACACCTCGGTGGCCATCCCGTACCTGGCGGAGATGACGGGCGGCGAGGTCATCGCCGTCTCCCTCGACCTGGGTCAGGGCGGCGAGGACATGGAGTCCGTGCGCCAGCGTGCCCTCGACTGCGGCGCCGTGGAGTCCATCGTGGTGGATGCCAAGGACGAGTTCGCCGAGGAGTACTGCTTGCCCACGATCAAGGCGAACGCCCTGTACATGGGCCAGTACCCGCTGGTGTCCGCCATCTCCCGCCCGCTGATTGTCAAGCACCTTGTGGAGGCCGGCAAGCAGTTCGGCGGCACCCACGTCGCTCACGGCTGTACCGGCAAGGGCAACGATCAGGTGCGTTTCGAGGTGGGCTTCCTCAACCAGAACCCGGATCTGGAGATCATCGCCCCGGCCCGCGATTACGCGTGGACCCGCGACAAGGCCATCGAGTACGCCGAGCACAAGAACCTGCCCATCGAGCAGTCTGCGGCGTCGCCGTTCTCCATCGACCAGAACGTGTGGGGACGCGCCGTGGAGACCGGCTTCCTCGAGGACCTGTGGAACCCGCCGACCAAGGACCTGTACTCCTACACGGAGGACCCGGCGCTGGGCAACGCCCCGGACGAGGTGATCATCTCCTTCGAGGGCGGCGCGCCCGTGGCCATCGACGGCCGCACGGTGACCGTGCTCGAGGCCATCGAGGAGCTCAACCGCCGCGCCGGCGCCCAGGGCATCGGCCGCCTGGACATGGTGGAGGACCGCCTGGTGGGCATCAAGTCGCGCGAGGTTTACGAGGCGCCGGGCGCGGTTGCGCTGATCACCGCCCACAAGGCGCTGGAGGATGTCACGGTGGAGCGCGAGCTGGCCCGCTACAAGCGTCTGATCGATGCCCGCTGGTCCGAGGAGGTCTACGACGGCCTATGGTTCGGCCCGCTGAAGCGCTCCCTCGATGCCTTCATCGAGTCCACCCAGGAGCACGTCACCGGCGATATCCGCATGGTCTTGCACGCCGGTACCGCGACGGTGAACGGCCGCCGTTCCAACCACTCCCTGTACGACTTCAACTTGGCCACCTACGACACGGGCGATTCCTTCGACCAGACCCTGGCCAAGGGCTTCGTGCGCCTGCACGGCCTGTCCTCGCAGATCGCCAACAAGCGCGACCGCGAAGCCGGCGCGCAGAACTAGGAGCACAAGAGGTAATGGAGCAGCACAAGACCAACGAGGGCGCGCTATGGGGCGGTCGGTTCTCCGGCGGCCCGTCGGAGGCGATGTTCGCGCTCAGCGTGTCCACCCACTTCGACTGGGTGCTCGCCCCCTACGACGTCCTCGCGTCGAAGGCGCACGCCAAGGTCCTCCACAGGGCCGGACTGCTTGACGACGCAACCTTGGACACCATGCTCCGGGGGCTCGACCAGCTCGGCCGTGACGTTGCCGACGGCACCTTCGGCCCGCTTCCCACCGACGAGGACGTGCACGGCGCGATGGAGCGTGGCCTGATCGACCGCGTCGGTCCCGAGGTCGGCGGACGCCTTCGCGCGGGGCGCTCCCGCAACGACCAGGTGGCCGCCATGTTCCGCATGTGGCTGCGCGACGCGGTCCGCGGCGTGGCGCTGGACGTGGCCGACTTGATCG
Source organism: Corynebacterium bouchesdurhonense (assembly GCF_900078305.2). Taxonomy (GTDB): domain Bacteria; phylum Actinomycetota; class Actinomycetes; order Mycobacteriales; family Mycobacteriaceae; genus Corynebacterium; species Corynebacterium bouchesdurhonense. The sequence goes on along the minus strand of NZ_LT546028.1, from coordinate 6,533 downwards.
ACGCGATCTCGGCCCAGGCGAAGGCCCACCCGGACGCGATCATGCCGGGCAAGACCCACTTCCAGGCCGCGCAGCCGATCCTGCTGGCGCACTCCCTGCTGGCGCACGCCCAGCCGCTGCTGCGCGACCTCGAGCGCATCGAGGACCTGGATAAGCGCCTGGCGGTCTCTCCCTACGGTTCCGGCGCGCTGGCGGGATCCTCGCTGCAGCTGGACCCGGAGGCGATAGCCGAGGAGCTCGGGTTCGACTCCTCCGCCGACAACTCGCTCGACGGCACCGCGTCGCGCGACTTCGCGGCGGAGGCGGCGTACGTCCTCGCCCAGATCGCCGTCGACCTGTCCCGCTTCGCCGAGGAGATCATCGCCTGGTCCACCCCGGAGTTCGGCTACGTCACCCTCGATGACGCGTGGTCCACCGGCTCGTCGATCATGCCGCAGAAGAAGAACCCGGACGTGGCGGAGCTGGCGCGCGGTAAGTCCGGCCGACTTATCGGCAACCTGGCCGGCCTCATGGCCACGCTCAAGGCGCAGCCGCTGGCGTATAACCGTGACCTGCAGGAGGACAAGGAGCCGGTGATCGACTCGGTCGCGCAGCTGCGCCTCGTCCTGCCCGCCTTTACCGGTCTGGTGTCCACTCTGACCTTCCACGAGGACCGGATGCGCGAGCTGGCGCCCGCCGGATACACCCTCGCCACCGACCTTGCGGAGTGGATGGTGCGCCAAGGCGTGCCGTTCCGTGAGGCTCACGAGGCGTCGGGCGCCTGCGTCCGCATTGCGGAGTCCCGGGGTGTCGGCCTCGATGAGTTGACTGACGAGGAGCTCGCGAGCGTCGATAAGCGATTGCTTCCTGAGGTGCGGGAGGTGCTCACCGTCGATGGGGCAGTGGCCTCGCGCGCAACCCGCGGCGGCACCGCCGGGCCGCGGGTGGCCGAGCAGCGCGAGCGCGTCGACGCGGCGAACGCGCGGCACCGCGAGTGGGCTGCGGCCCCAGTGCGGCCCGCGGGCGCTAACTAGGCGGCGCGACCAGCAGCGGCACTCTACGATGACGGTATGAGTGTCCCCAGCAGCGCATCAAGTTCCGGCACCAAGCGCGGACGCGGTCTCAGCGTCCTGCTTGGTGCCGTACTTCTTTTGGTGGTGGTGGCGGCCGTGGTGCTCGGGCGGTGGGGCGGAATCGGCGGCGCCGACGGCGGCCCGGGGACCGGTGGTGCGGGCGATGCGGGCGGGGTGACCGTCGTCCACGGTGTCATCGGCTCGGAGAAGCGCGGCTACTTCGAGGACCCGGACGTGGCGGCGCGGCTCGCCGAGTTGGGCTACCGGGTGGAGTTCTCCACCGCGGGGTCGCGCAGCATCGCCACCAACACCGACCTCGCCGCGGAGGACTTTGTCTTCCCCTCGTCCGCGCCGGCCGCCCAGAAGGTCCGCGAGCAGGGCAGCGGCCTGTCCGTTGAATACCCGTTCTTCACCCCCATGGCGGTGGCTAGCTGGCGGCCCATTGTGGACATCCTCGCGCAGCAGGGCGTGGTCACCGAGGACAACGGCATGTACGTGATGGACATGGCCAAGTACGTCGACCTGGCCAAATCCGGCGCCCGCTGGCGGGACTTCGGAGACGCCTTCCCCTCGCCGCGCGCCGTGCAGATCCGCTCCACCGATATCCGCACCTCCAACTCGGCTGCGATGTACCTCTCCGTATTGGCTTACGAGTTCGAGCAGCGCGACCCAGCGAAGGCCGGCGACGTGAACTACCTGGTGGAGCAGATCTCCCCGTTTTTCACTGGCCAGGGTTACTCAGAATCCTCCTCGTCCGGGCCGTTCGCCGAGTACCTGAGCCAGGGCATGGGGGCCGCGCCGATGGTGATGGTCTACGAGGCGCAGTTCATCGAAGAGCAGCTCAAGCCCAACTCCCGCATCCGCGACGACATGGTGCTGCTGCAGCTGAGCCCGACGGTGCTGGCCAACCACGGCATCGTGGGCGTGTCGGCGGAAGGCAAGGAACTCGCCCGCCTGCTCACGCAGGATGAGGAGCTCCAGCGCCTCGCCGCCCGGCACGGCTTCAGGCCGAGCACGTCCGGCTCGCTCGCCGAGGAGATGGAGCAGCGCGGGCTCAACCCGCCGGCGGACTACGTCAACTCGATCGACCCCCCGAACTACGACCGCCTTGAGCAGCTTATCGACGGCGTGGGGATGCGCTACGGCACCCTCGCGCCGCCCCCGACCCAGGAGGAAGAACAGTGAAACGCGTGCGGGCCCTCATCCTCGGTGTGCTCAGCCTGATCGCGGCGCTGGCGCTGGCGGGCTGCTCCGCCGAGCCCGACGGCGGCTCAGGCGGCTCAGGCGGCTCCCGGGGCGGCAGCGACACCAGCGCGGATCTCGTCATCGTCGCCGCCACCGAGCTGAAGGACCTGCGCGACCTGGTGGACCAGGCGTCGCGCGAGCTCGGGTTCAGCATCGAGATGTACTTCCCCGGCGGCACGCTGGACAACTCGCAGGCGCTGCACCGCGGCGAGTTCGACCGCGTGGTTGACGCAACCTGGTTTGCCACCAACCGCTACACCAACCTCATCGGGGCGCAAACCAAGCTCGCCTCGGAGACGAAGATTGCCACCAGCCCCATTGCCTTCGGCGTGTGGGAGGACACGGCCCGCCAGCTCGGCTGGGACGCGAAGCAGCCGACGTGGGCAGATTTCGCGGCGGCCGCTGAGGCCGGCGAGTTCCGCTTCGGCATGACCAACCCGGCGTCCTCTAATTCGGGCTTTTCCGCGCTCGTGTCCGTCGCCACCGCAATCGCGGACACGGGCGAGGCCATTGCGCCCGCGGACCTCGAGCGCATCAGCCCCACCCTCGAGGGGCTGTTCAAGGCGCAGTCGCTCGTCTCCGGCTCCTCGGGATGGCTCGCCGACGCCTTCGCGGCGGACCCTTCCCGCGCCGACGGCATAATCAACTACGAGTCCACGCTGCACCAGCTGCGCGAGCAGGGGCAGCCCATCCGGGTGATCGTGCCCAACGACGGCGTGATCTCCGCCGACTACCCGCTCTCCACCCTCGCGGAGCCGAAGCACCCGGAGGCGGCGGAGCGCGTGGAGCGGCTCGCGGCGTGGCTGCTGGACCACCAGCCGGAGATTGCCGAGACCTACCGCCGCCCGGTCACGCAGGTGGACGAGGTGCCCGCGGAGATCGCGTCCCAGCAGGTCATCGAGCTGCCGTTCCCCGCCAACCAGGGCGTGGTGGACGAGCTGCTCTACACCTACAACAACCAGTACCGCCGGCCGGGCACCACCACGTTCGTGCTCGACACCTCAGGCTCGATGGCAGGCGAGCGGATCAGCTCGCTGCAATCCATCATGCTTTCGCTTATCGACGGAACCGCAGCGACGAACGTGGGCGACGTCTCACTGCGCGACAACGAGCGGGTGACCATCCAGTCCTTCTCCGACGAGCCCCACCCGCCCGTCACCGCCACCTACAACCGCGCCGACCCGCAGGCCGCAGTCGAGCTCCGCGGCTACGTCGAGTCCCTGCGCGCCGCCGGCGGCACGGCGCTGTACCCGGCGCTGCTCGAGGCGATGGAGCGCGCCGACACCAGCGAGGGGATCCCGTCGATCGTCCTGCTCGGAGACGGCCAGGCCAACATCGGCGAGAACTTCAGGCAGTTCGCCGAGCGGTACCGCGACCTGCCGGCCGAGAAGCGGGGGATCCCGGTGTTTGTGATCCTCTACGGCAGCGCCAACACCGCCGAGATGGAGAAGCTGGCGGAGCTGACGGGCGGCGCGGTGTTCGACGCCATGAACGGCGACCTCGACCAGGCCTTTAAGGAGATCCGTGGCTTCCAGTAAACCCAGTAGCCAGGGCGCTAACCCGGTGGGGGCCTACCTCGCCTCCCGCAAGAACCAGGTCGGCCTCCTCATGGCCATCGTGGTGGTGGTGCTCCACATCGTCTTCGGCTTCGGGGCGTACTGGCCCATCGCGGCGCTCGCTGCCTACGGCGCGGGCGCGGCGCTGACCCCGCCGCCGAGGCGGCCGGAGCTCGAGCCCGCCCCGGTGGTGCCCACCCCGCAGCTGCTCGCCCGCACGCTGGCGGAGACCACGCAGCGCCTCCTCGCCGCAGGGCCGCCCGCGGGCGTCGAAACGCGGGCGCGCGAGCTGGACGCGAATGCCCGCTTCGTGCTGGGCGAGTGGGACCACCTCGAGCCCACCCCGGACCACCGCCAGACCATGTGGAACATCATCCAGGTGTACTACCCGGAGATCACCGCGACGTTTGTCGGCGGCTCGCACTACCGGGACCCGCGCGCAGTGGCGGTGGTGGTGGGCTCTTTGACCACGCTGTCCCAGGCCGCTGGGCGCATCAAGCAGGGCATCCTCGACGACAACCTCCGCGCGATGGACTCCCAGGCCCAGTACCTGCGCACCCAGCTGGGCGCGCTGCCCGGCCTCGACGAAAATCCCGCCGGGTAGGCGGGTAGCATTACGCACCATGAGCCTTGACCCGCAGCTGCTGGAAATCCTCGTCTGCCCCCAGGACAAAGGCCCGCTGGCCTACAGCGAGCCCGAGCAGCTCCTGATCAACGAGCGCCTCGGCGTGGCGTACCGCGTCGAGGACGGGATCCCGGTGCTGCTGTCCAGCGAGGCGCAGCCGTACCCCGAGGCGGGCGGCGCTGCGTAGGGGGCGTCGACAAGCAATGCAACAAGCCCAGCAAAACTTCTAGAAACGAGTGTGAGCAACCGAATGAGCGAAGCGACCTCCGCCGGCATCGTCAGCGAGCTCGAGTGGCGCGGCCTGATCAACCAGTCGACGGACCTCGACGCGCTGCGCGAGGCCACCGGCACCCCGATCACTTTGTACTGCGGGTTCGACCCGACCGGCCCCTCCCTGCACGCGGGGCACCTGGTGCCGCTTCTGATGCTGCGCCGTTTCCAGCTCGCGGGCCACCGCCCGATTGTGCTGGCAGGCGGCGCCACCGGCATGATCGGCGACCCGCGGGAGGTGGGGGAGCGCACCCTCAACAGCGAGGACACCGTGAAAGAGTGGTCGGAGCGGATCGCGGGCCAGCTCTCCCGCTTCGTCTCCTTCGAGGGGGAGAACGCCGCGCTGCTGGTCAACAATAACGACTGGACAAAGGACCTCACTGCCATCGAGCTCCTGCGCGACGTGGGCAAGCACTTCTCGCTGTCCACCATGCTCGGGCGCGAAACCGTGAAGCGCCGCCTGGAATCGGACGGCATCTCGTACACCGAGTTCTCGTACATGCTCCTGCAGGCGAACGACTTCGTGCAGCTGCGCCGCGAGTACAACTGCATCCTGCAGATCGGGGGCGGCGACCAGTGGGGCAACCTCGTTGCCGGCGTGGACCTGAACCGCCGCATGGACGGCGAGTCGGTCCACGCGCTGACCGTCCCGCTGGTCACGGACTCGGAAGGCAAGAAGTTTGGCAAGTCCACCGGCGGCGGGTCCCTGTGGCTCGACCCCGAGATGACTAGCCCGTACACCTGGTACCAGTACTTCCTCAACACCGCTGACGCCGACGTGATCCGCTACCTGCGGTGGTTCACCTTCCTCGGCGAGGAGGAGCTGGCGGCGTTGGAGACAGAGGTCGCGGAGCGCCCCTTCAAGCGCGAGGCGCAGCGCCGCCTCGCCCAGGAGATGACCGACCTCGTCCACGGCGAAGAGGCGCGCCGCGGTGCCGAGCTCGCCGCGCAGGCGCTGTTTGGCAAGGCGGATCTGCAGGACCTCGACGAGCCCACGCTCGCGGCCGCACTGTCCGAGACCGGCGTCTACGAGATCTCCGCCGCCTCGCCGCTCGACATCGTCGACCTCCTGGTCGGCGCCGGACTCGCGGATTCGAAGGGTGCCGCGCGTCGCTCCATTTCGGAGGGTGGGGTGTACATCAACAACGAGCGCGTGCTTGACGACGCATCCGAGGCCCTCCCCGAACAGTTCCTCCACGGGCAATGGCTGGTGCTGCGCCGCGGCAAGAAAAATTTCGCGGGCGTGCGTCTCGTGCATGCGTAAGCTGCACCGCGAAAACGGCACTGCGAAAACGACACTGCGAAAACGGCCGTCAAGCTGGTGATTTGCCAAGCTTGACGGCCTCTGGTTAATGTTTCTCCTCGCTGCCGGCGAGCAGAGCGGAAGCCGAAACGCTAGGTAGCAGCTACAACTGAAGATCGCCTCCGAGAACAACGCGCTCAGCGTTTTGACACGGAGACGGGGAAACAGTAAAGTAGCGCAAGCCGCTTTTGAAACGGGCTGAGATCAGATCGGATCAGAGCGTGCGTGTGTTGTTTGAGAACTCGATAGTGTGCCAATGCATTTTTTGTTTGTGGATTGGTTGTGTGCCTGTGTGGTGCATTGCTGGCTGGTGCTCTTTTTTGGGTGTTGGTTGGTGTGTGCTGGTGGTGGTGCCTGCGAACCTTTGATGGTGGGTGCTGCTTTGTGGGCATGTGATTGTTCACGGTGTTGGTCTTGTGTTTTGTCCCCGTCGGGATGTGGGCCAATGCTTTTGTAATTGAAGGATTTTTTGTTTTGCCAGC